>DATCYF010000001.1:0-20643 GCA_036570425.1 Rhizorhapis sp.
ACCTTGTTATCATTCTGCCACGCCACATAATCTGACGGGCCGATATGGATATTCTCCGCGTCCAACCGCCGGGCCGCCACAGATTGCACGGCTTCGGTCTTGGAAATTTTCTTCGACGCCAATCGTGAGCGGTTCAGCATATTGAGGAAATCCGTATTTCCTCCGGTATTGAGCTGATACGTGCGGTCCAGCGGTACTCCGCGCCGGGCGAAAAGATCGGTCAGCACTCGATGCACGATCGTTGCGCCCAGCTGAGCCTTGATATCGTCGCCAATTACCGGCACGCCAGCTTCGGCAAAGCGCCGCCCCCACTCAGGATCGCTGGCAATGAACACGGGCATGGCATTGACGAAGGCCACACCGGCCCGCAACGCGCATTCAGCGAAAAATTCTGTCGCCTGCTGACTGCCGACCGGCAGATAATTCACAAGGACTTCCGTCCCTGTCTGGTCCAGATGCCGAATGACATCGTCGGAAGATGGCTCTGGCAGGTCGGCGGGCTCGAACCGGCGATCAGGCGTCATCTCCGCCATATGAGCGGGATACCCGTCAAGCACAGGAGCCATTTGCACCACTGCTCCGGTCGGCCCGACAGCTTCGCAAAAGCGGGCGGTGCAATTGGGTGGGGCGAAAATCGCCTCCGCCACATCGCGGCCGACCTTGCGCCGGTCGATATCCCAGGCCGATACAACCTGTATATCGGCCGGACGGTAGCCCCCCATCTCCCAATGGCTGAGACCAGCGAGATCGTTCGCTCCGTTTGCATAATAATGGATGCCCTGCACCAGCGAACTGGCGCAATTACCGACGCCCACCAGGCCTATGGGTATATTGTTCTGAGCCATGACGTCACTCCGCTGCCTGAAGCGGGACGGACTGAGGCTTGGCCCGACCGTCCTGTTCCTGTTCAAACCAGGCGATGGTCCGGCGCAATCCCTCCATCAGGGGGACTTTCGGCTCCCAGCCCAGCAATTCCCGCGCCTTGCGTATGTCCGGCTTTCGCCGCTGCGGATCATCCACGGGCAAGGGATGCCGGGCGATTTCAGAGGATGATCCGGTAAGATGCAGGACGTTGGACACCAGATCATTGACGGTGATCTCTTGCGGATTGCCAAGGTTGACGGGCCCCGGCTGCGCTCCGCGATGCCGGGTCAGTCGAACAAGGCCATCTACCAGATCGGACACATAGCAGAAGGAGCGCGTCTGGCTTCCATCGCCATATACAGTGATCGTGTCCCTGACCAATGCCTGCACCACGACGTTCGACACCACCCGACCATCCACGGCCGAAAGCCGCGGGCCATAAGTGTTGAAAATGCGGGCCACACGAACAGTGCCTCGCGCCGCGCGGTCATAATCGAAAGCGAGCGATTCCGCCGCTCGTTTGCCTTCATCGTAGCAGGCGCGCGGACCGGTTGGATTGACATTGCCGAAATAATCCTCCCGCTGCGGATGGACCTGCGGATCGCCATAAACCTCGCTGGTGGATGCGAAGAGGAAGTCCGCTCCACAGCGTTCAGCCAAGGCCAACAGGTGCTGCGTGCCGACCACGCTGGTCATCAACGTATGTTCTGGATCGGCCTGGTATGAAGGCGGGGACGCCGCACAGGCAAGGTTGTAGACCTCATCGAACTTTCGGCGACTGAGCGAGCGAGGCAGAGGATTGACGATATCAGCTTCGACCAGTTCGAAAGCAGGATTACACTGCATCTCCTTAAGGTTGGTTCGGCATCCGGTGAGGAAATTATCCAGACACACCACGTCCATGCCCTGCGCCAATAGCGCGTCACAGAGGTGCGAGCCGATAAAGCCAGCGCCACCGGCCACCAATGCGCTTTTCCTGCCACCGTTTTTCACAATATTTTCCTCTGTTCTGCTTTCGTTGAATCCGATGCGGAGGAGGGCCATTTCCCGCCGCTGAGCCACGTCTCCAGTTCCGCCGCCCGCCGCTCGGAGCTATGCTCCGCCAGAACCCGGCTGCGTCCGGCCGCCGCAATAGCGAGGCGACGGGTTTCGGGGATGTCGAGCAGAGCTCTCAGAATGTCACCGCTATTTTCGGCGATCAGAATCTCGGCTTCCGGCATGAACAAGCCTTCCAGCCCGGCCCATGGATCGGAAATGATGGGAGAACCGCAGGCCGCTGCTTCGAACAGGCGGACGCTGGGCGAATAGCCCGTCCTCACCATGTCCTGCCGCGTCAGATTCAACGAAAAACGGCAGGAGGAATAAAAATCAGCATGAGCGGCGGGCGGGACATGATCGATCCGCTCGACATTGTCCGGCCAGTCAATGTCGGGATATTGCGGGCCAGCAACGACGAAACGCAATTCCGGCGCCGCGCGCGCCGGTTCGAGCAACAGCCGCTCCAATGCGGGCTGCCGGTCCGCGCTGTATGTTCCAAGGTAGCCCAGATCCCAACGCAATCGCGCGCCGGTGGGCGCATAACGGTCAGCATCGACCGAACAATAGAGGGGCGCGGCTACCGGCGCGCCATAGGTCTGTTCGATGATGGAGGGAACGGGCCCGCCCGAGAAGCTGAAATAATAATCATATCCGGGAATGCGTTCGGGGCTTAGATAATCGCATTCGCCTTTGTCGAGTTGCGCCAGCGTTACGGGCGTATCGATGTCGTAAAAAGCGACCACGCCCCGGGCATTATCCTGCACCATTTTTCCGACCGCTATGCCATCGGGTACATAGGACCCGACGATGACAGCGTCAGCGTCGCGGATAGCCTCAGCGAAGGGAGCCAGCGCGTCCAGCGAATCATAGAGGATAAGCTGGCAATAGTCAGGCTCCGCCAAATCGCGATGGTCCGCGTACCATGGCTGATCCCGCTCAAGGAAAGTGACATGATGCCCTCGCGCCGCCAGTCCGCGGATCAAGGCCCGCCAGGTCGTGGCATGCCCATTACCCCAGGAAGAGGAGAGGCTGAGGCCAAGGATCACGATCCGCATGCCGCTCATTTCCCGCCTCCCGCCTGCTTCTCCGCATGAACTCCGCGCAGCAGGCCATCTACCTCCCTGGCCCTGCTGGAATAGCAATGACGGGCAAGCACCTTCGCCTGCGCTGCCGATCCGATTGCGGCGGCCTTTTCAGGTGTGAGATCCTCCAGGATCTCCGCCACGTCCATGCCGTCCCGGGCCACCAGGATTTCGCTTCCGGGATCAAGGAAAAGATCAATGCCCTCCCAGGCATCGGTGATAATGCACGCCGCTGCTCCGGCCGCTTCGAATACCCGGGTGGCAGGCGAATATCCTGTCGCCGCCATGCTGTCCCGGGCGATGTTCAGCACGGCCAGCGGCGTCGTGTTAAAGGCGTTGTGATCAGCAGTCGGGACATGGCCCAGCTTCCGCACATTGGCGGGGAAATATTTGCTGTCCCACCCGGATCCGCCGATCAGGAAAGTCCGATCGGACAAATGCTGTGCAGGCAGCGCGAAAAATTCCTCCACACGCGCTTCCCGATCGGGCAGGCGGTTACCCAGAAAGGCGAGATCGCACGCAAAACGTGGTTCCGGTGCCACGGGATGGTGGGTATCGGGATCAAGCGCGTTATAGATGGGCACACAACGTTGCGTACCAAGCGCGCGATAAGCCGACACCACCGGCGGACCGCCGCCATAGGTCAGCACCAGGTCAAGGTCAGGCAATGACCGCCGCAGTGGATGGTCGGGCTGGGCCGCGAGTTCCGCCAAGGTGGCGGGCGCGTCCACGTCCCAGAAAATCTTGAGCGCGCCCGGCCGTGCAGCTTGCCATACCTCCAGCAGCAGGTCGTCGAATATACCTACGCCGCTTGCCTTTACGACCACGTCCGCATCGGCGGCGCGAGCGATCATCTGGCGGGCGGCGTCTACGGTTGCGGCATAAACCTGCACATCTGCCCATTGGGGCGGATCAATGTCGCGGTTCGCCTGCCTGTCATAGGCGTCGGGCTCAAAGAAGCTGATCTCATGACCAAGGGCCGCCAGCGCGCGCAACATGCCGCGGTAATATGTGGCTGCGCCGTTCCAATAGGCGGAAAGCAGGCTTGATCCGAAAAAGGCAATCTTCATGCCGCTTCCTCCCTTGACGCGGTTTGGCGCGTTAGTTGTGCATGGATGTCCATCAATTCCGCCGCGCGATGCGAGCAGCCATGGCGATTGCGAACTTGCTCCAGTCCTTTCGCCGATAATTCAGCGCGCATGGCGGGATCATCGCGCAACGCGGCGAGCCAGCGGCGCATCTGCCCCGGATTCTGGGCGACCAGATAATCCTCGCCCGGGCGGAAAAGCCCCTCGCAATCATCCCAGGGTGCGCAGACCAGTGGAATGCCGCAGGCAAGCGCTTCGAAAACCCTGATGGTTGGGATGCCCGGAAGCGATTGAACATAAAATCGGCGGGGTACATGGACAGTCGCCAGCCCCCTGGCAAAAATAGCCGGAGCCATCGCGTTGGCAATCCAGCCATGATAGCGGGCGCCCGCCAGGCGAAGAGCCATCAAGGCATGGGCGGGATAACGCACGCCCCGAATGTCCAGGTCCAAACCGGTCGACTGGCATGGAACAAGCAGATAATTGCGCAGTTCCGCGCTGCGCTCGTCATCGCCCCAATTGCCGATCCAAACGACGCCATGCCGTTCGGTTTCCTCTTCCGGTGGTCGGAAGAGATGCAGGTCGGCGGCCTCATGCCAGACGAAGGTCCGACCGTCCCATCCCGACTTGCGATATATCTCCGCCAGTGTTGCACCGAAGGCCAAGATGCCATCATAGCCCGACAGGTCGAAACGGCTCATCGCTTCAGGGTCACTGACCATTCGATGATGCGTATCATGGAAGAGCAGGGTCATAGCTCCGCGCCGCTTGCGAAGAGCACCAAGAGCGGCAACGATGGCGGGATCGGTCCATTCGTGCACGATGACCAGATCCGCATCCTCTACCACCTGCTCCGCGTCGAAACGGGCGGGGTCATAGCTGCTGGTGGAAAGCTCCGGATAGGCATTGCGGAAAGCCGACAGCCCAGCCTCGCCGTGGTCAGCCATCAGATTGGAAAGGCTCCAGCTATTCACCGGCTCCATGGCACTCGCCTGATGCCCCAGGGCCTTCAACTCGCGCAGCAGCCCGCGCTGGAAATGAGCGTTGCCGTGGTTCCAGCAGGACAGCAGCGAATGGGTGAAATAGAGGATTTTCATGCCAACGCTCCCGCCAGCCGATGAATTTTCATAGGTAGATGAGCCCGGTAAAGGCGCGCTGTTTCCGCAGCCATGCTGGTCAAGCTATAGCGGCAGGCGCGCTCCCGAGCGGCATGACTCATGCGCGACACCAGATCAGGACTGGCAGCCATGGCCTGCAGCCTGTCGGCCAGCGCGTCACTGTCGCCAGCCGGTGTGAAAACCGCTGCGCCATCCCAGAGCTCGCGAAAGGTCGGAATATCCGAAAGCAGCAGCGCGCATCCCGACATCGCCGCTTCCAGCACGGCGAGCCCGAACGGTTCGTACAGAGACGGGGAAACGAAAATGCCCGCGCGCTCCCGCCAAGCGGCCATGGAAGCCTCTCCCAAAACGCCCAGTTGCTTGATCTCGCCCAGATCGATACTTTCGCCGCCGGGTCCTCGGGACGGGCCAGCAGCATGGACCGGCAGCCACATCTGTTCCGCTGCCCCGGCCAGCACCGCCATGCCCTTCGCTTCATCCCAGAGCCGACCAGCGGTGAATATCATATTGGGCTGACGTTCAATCCCCGACGCGGGCGGTGCTTTCCAGCCATTATACACCACGGTTGGCGCAGCGATGCCGTATATCTCCGCCGTCAGTTCGGCAAAACTCCGGCTTGGAGCAAGGAGCGCGGAGCATCGGGCATAGCCGCGGCGCAATAAAGCCTCATGTCTTTCAAATTCGGGCGGCAATGGTCCGTTCCGCATGGTCCGCCACCAGCTTGCAAGGCAGCTATGGCATGCGCCGATCACTGGCTGGTTGAATCGCACATCGGCCGCGAGCGCTGGGCTGTTCAAATGGATGATGTTTGCATCACACTCGTCGGCAAGTTCGGCGATCGTCTGGCCTGCCTGTGCGACTGCTTCATCGCCATTGGCCGTCCAATCGAGCGGCAAGTCCGTGATCATCAGCGTGCAACCGTCAATCGCTGCAACGTCCTGCCTTTGCGCAACGTCGGGCGATGGTCCCAGCACCACCAGCGTCACGCTCCATCCCTCGCTACAGAGGCCGCGCGCAAGGGCAAGACTATATGTCCATACACCGCCCACGGCATCTGTGGTCATCAGCACCCGCATGCCGCCTCCAGTCGCTCAAGAGGGACCGGGCGCTCGTCCTGGATGTCGCTGAAGTGATCAAATTGCTGCAGATAATGATCATGCGCGCGTTCCCACGCATGTTCGTCGGGCTCTCCCCAGAGCTTTCGGTAATCCGGTGAGGATGGATAGGGGTAGAGCGGCACCGGATCGTTGGTCCATACCCCCGCTTTGTTCAGCACGCCGCGCCAGTGCGCCACCAATGCGGGGTCATCGCCTGCGGTCGCGATCAGATTGCCTTGCACAAACGGTACGCTCCGCCGCGCATGGACCAGCTTTTCGACCAGGGACGGCGTGTCGGCCCGACATTGCTTGCTTAGCTCGGCACGGCCTTCTTCAGTGAAACTTTCGATTCCGGCCTCGATCGAAACGCATCCTGCCTGCCCCAGCAGATCGAGCATGTCCGGCTTCCAGAGATCGATGCGCGTCTGGACGCCGAATTCCACTTTTCGTTCTACAAGCGCTTCAAGAAGCGGGCGGTTGGGCAGGAATATTTCGTCTACAAAATATATATAAGTGACGCCCGCGGCGATCAGGCCGTCGATCTCCTGCAACACGATGTCCAGATCCCGCCGCCTGTAGCTGTCGCGAAAATCGATCTTGGCGCAGAAGCTGCAATGATAGGGGCAGCCGCGTGAAGCTTCCACCTCCGCGCCAGGGCCGGGTGCCTCCGTGCCGAAGCGGTGATGGTGATGCTGATGGCGGCCCAACCATTCGCTGGGCCAGCGCAGGACGGGGAGGTCAGTAAAGCGCGTGGCTCGCGGCTTACCGCTCACCTGAATATTGCCGTTTCGATGCAGGGCCAGTCCAGATACGCCGGTCCAGTCCGTGGAATCCGCAAGTTCGACAATGGCTTCCTCCGCTTCGCCGAGCACCAGGGCATCGCACCCCAGCTTCTGAAGCGCTGCGCGTGGCGTCGCTGATCCGTGCGGGCCGATTGCCACTTTGACGCCGCCTCTTTCGCCCAGCTGCTCCAGAAAATATCGCGGCACCCGCAGTTCCGGTTGAGCGCAGCGCCAGAATAGATAAGTAGGAGCCGTCGTCACCACCGTCATCTCGGGTTCGTAGTCCGCTACCCGGGCGGCAAGTTGCTGGTTATCCAGTCCCATCAGCGCCCCATCGAGCAGCAGCGATTCATGTCCCGCCGCTTCCAGCAACGCAGCCGCACAGCCGAGTTCCAGCGGCAAATGCGGCTCCCTGCAGCCGAAATATATGCTGCCTTCAAAGCTCCAGTGGGGATTTACGAGCGCTACTCTCATGCCGGAATCCTCATCCTGTTGCCCGCGCTGGCGTTGCCATCCCAGCCCATCCACGCCGCCAGATCTGCCAAACCCTCACGCCAGGGCATGGGTTCATCCAGTTGAAGATGAAGGCGCGCTTTGCTTGCATCGGATACGAACCAGCGCTGATCCCCCGGCCGCCATTCTCCATGACGCAACCGCACTGCGCGTCCGGTCAATAGCTCTATCTCGTGCAGGATCTGAATCAGACTGACCGCATTGGCCGAACCGCCGCCCAGATTGAACGCCTCACCCGCCACGCGGGGCATAGCGCGCATGGCCGATATATAAGCAGCGGCGACGTCGCGCACATGCATGACGTCACGCACCTGCCGCCCATCACCGAACAGCGTGATTTCCTCATCCCGCAATGCCGAGCGCACAAAATGGGCAACCCAGCCCTGCTCTTCCGTGCCCATCTGATGCGGACCATAGATGCAGCTCATCCGGAACACGCAGGCGGGCACACCTAAATGATGTGCATAGTCCAGCACATATTGGTCGGCCGCCCCCTTTGAGCATCCGTATGGCGTACAGAAGGCAAGCGGCTGGCTTTCATTCACGCCCGCTGCGGCAAGGCCGGCATCCACCGGTTGCCAGGACGCCTCATGCATGGCCAGTTCGACGCCTGTCAGGTCGCCATAGACCTTGTTTGTGCTTGCGAAGACCAGCGGCGTGCCGCGCCCACTGCGCCGGAGTGCTTCCAACAGCTTGACGGTCGCATGGCAGTTGACGTCAAAATCCTCCTCCGGCGCCACCATGCTTGTCGTGACGGCCACCTGCGCGGCAAGATGAAAGACCGCGCTCGCTCCAGCGGCTGCTTCGCCCAAGGCTTGGTGATCCCGCACATCGGCCACAACCAGGCTGACCCGGTCGGGATAGCGCTCTGTCAGGCGCTTCAGATTATCCTCTACTCCCGCGCGAGCGAGCGAGTCATAGATGAGAACCTTTTCGCCGCCTGACGCAAGCCGCTCCACCAGATTGCTGCCGATGAAACCGGCCCCACCCGTCACAAGGACATGGCCGCCCCCGCTCATGCTACGAGGCCCCGGACGGCCAGTTCGTCCCATGCCGTTACGACCCGGTCTTCACAGCTCTGCCGCGCGACCCAATCCGCCAATTCGGCGAGCCCCTTATCAAAATTCTCCCGGGGCGCGTAATCCAGCACTGAACGGGCAAGGTCGATATCAGCCAGGCAGTGGCGTATGTCGCCAGCGCGCCGCTCCCCCGTGATGGAAGGTTCGATTTCCTGTCCCATGGCTCGGCCAATATCCCGGGCGACACTCTCAATCGTCCGCGGCTGACCGCTCGCAATGTTGAATACGCCGCCTGCCGCCGCAGGTTGCTCCAGCGCCTGGGCAAACGCCCGCGCAACGTCGCGCACCTGAACGAAATCGCGTTGCTGCCGCCCATCCTCGAACACGAGCGGGGAATGGCCGCTGGCCAAACGGGACGCAAAGATCGCCAGAACGCCCGTATAGGGGTTGGATAGCGCCTGCCCCGGCCCATACACATTCCATAGCCGCAGCGCCACGCCCTCCATCCCATAAGCGGCTGTGAGGGTCAGCGTCATGCGTTCCTGCACATATTTGTTGATTGCATAGACTGACGCCAGCGCGGGCCTTTTACTTTCCGGCGTCGGAAGTGGCGTCAAAGGACGACCTTCCTCATCCACCGGGTCCCACGACCCCCCGGTCGTCCGCTGCCGCTGGACATCCTCGAACAGCCTGCCGTCCGCCGATCGATAAAGCCCTTCGCCATAGATGCTCATGGACGACGCAGTGACCACGCGCCGCACCGGCTGCTCCAGCAATTGTTCGAACAGTGTAGCGGTGCCCAGTTCGTTCGTGGCGGTATAGCGCGTGATCGCGTACATGCTCTGCCCCACCCCTACCTCCGCGGCCAGGTGAATGACGGCGTCGACGTTGGCGAGGGCGCGCCGCACACATGATGCATCGCATATGTCGCCCACTAACAGTTCCATGTCGTCGAGGCCTTCCGGCCGTTCGCCTCCGCCGTGAACCTGCTCAATCAGGGAATCGAGGACCCGGACCTCATAACCCCTGTCGAGAAGTTCCCGTCCAACGATACGGCCAATAAAACCCGCGCCACCCGTAATCAAAATGCGTTCGCTCATAAATATTAACCTATGTTATCGGTAGACAAACAAGTGAACTTCCATTGATCTTCCCGGTTATTTAAGAGCATGTGCACTCGCCCGGTCCTTCACATATGTTGGTGGTGAAGCTTCATCTTTGTCATAGCTTGCGAGAGAAAGTTCAGGCGGTCATATGGATATGTTAAATTCGAAGCGTAAATTCGCTCTTCCTGTCGCATGTGGCTCCGCTTCCACCGTGAAATTTGGAGGACGAGAATGCAGATTGTTCTGATTCGGCATTGCGTGAATGATGCTGTTGAGCGCGTGCTGTGTGGCCGGACACTGGATGTTTCCCTCAATGCAATCGGCAGGCGCCAAGCGGAACTGCTTGGTGCGGCTCTGGCAGAGGACGAACCCGTCCTGCAGTGCAGCCCGCGGCGGAGAACGCATGAAACAGCCATGTATATTGCCCAAAGTTGCGGCAGCGATCCGGAAATCATCCCCGCGCTGGATGAAATTGATTTCGGCGAATGGTCGGGACGGGCCTTTGAAAGCCTGAAAGACCGCGATGATTGGCGGCGCTGGAACGAAACGCGCGGTCAGAGCCGTCCGCCGGGGGGAGAGAGAATAATCGAGGTGCAAAGCAGAATCGCTGACCATTTCGATGAAATGCGAAGAACGGTGCCGGAAGGCACCGTGGTGATGGTGAGCCATGCCGATGTCATCCGTGCCGCCGTTTGCCATGTTCTTGGTCTCTCGCCCGATAATTGGCAGCGATTCGAAATAACGCCCGGTTCCATCAGCCGGATCGCGGCGGAGGCGGAGGGCTACCGCCTTCTTTCCTTGAATGAGGTTTGGTTATGAACAAGAATAATGCCGCCCTGCGCGCGCGCGTGGAATCTTTGGCGCCCTGGTTTCACAATATCGAACT
The DNA here is from genome assembly GCA_036570425.1 of Rhizorhapis sp. Classification (GTDB taxonomy): domain Bacteria; phylum Pseudomonadota; class Alphaproteobacteria; order Sphingomonadales; family Sphingomonadaceae; genus Rhizorhapis. Next base: position 10,594 of record DATCYF010000001.1, read on the forward strand.
GGACGGCATTGCCACCGCGCCTGATCATTTCCTGCACGACTATCCGGCCAACAAGTTCAGCACCTTTGCCGATGTCCTGCCGTCGAATCTGCAGGGCAAGAGCGTGCTCGACATTGGCTGCAATGCTGGCTTCTACTCGCTGGAGATGAAACGCCGGGGCGCATCCCGGGTCGTGGCCATCGACAGCGATCCCCGCTATCTGGCGCAAGCGGAGCTGGTGGCGGAGGTCTACGACGCCGATATCGAGTTTCGGCAGATGTCCGTCTACGATGTTGCGGGACTGGGCGAACGCTTCGACCTGGTGCTGTTCATGGGCGTTCTCTACCATTTGCGTCACCCGCTGCTCGCGCTTGATCTTATTCGCGAGCATGTCGTGAAGGATCTTATGCTGTTCCAATCAATGCAGCGGGGCAGCACTGACATTGCTGAAGTTGCCAGCGATTATGATTTTTCCGTAGCCGCGCATTTTGACACCGCTGGATATCCGATCCTTCATTTCGTCGAACGCAACTACGCTGGAGATCCCAGCAACTGGTGGATTCCGAATGCGGCCTGCACCCAGGCCATGCTCCGGTCATCGGGTTTCAGAATCGCGGCCCATCCCGAAGATGAAGTTTATCTTTGCCAAGTCGCCGAGCGCCCTTGGGGCGCTGAACCTGTCTACCCCCGTCCGGGAGCCACTGCATGATCGAAGCAGCCAAAATTTGGAATGAGCCGAATAATAAGTCGCACTGGGATCCAGAGATAGACCCTGAATGGTCGCTTTTCGCGGAAATGGCGAAACTGACCGGAGACGCCATGGCAGATGCGGCTCCGGGTCTCACCCGGGTGCTGGGGGGTATTTCCCCTATCGACCCCGCCTTTATCCAGCGGCTGGCAAATATGGGCGTGCTGGACTGTGTTGATGCCGTGGCCGTGCACGGGTTCCCGCTCGACTGGAATCTTTGGTCAATCGACGAATGGCCTGCCCGGATCGCTGAAATCGAGGCGGTGACGGACAAACCCGTCTGGGTCACCGAAGTTGGTGTGTCCTCCTTCGGATCGGAGGAGGTGCAGGCTTGGGGAGTTGCAAAGACCGCGCAGTTGCTGGCAGGGCGGAAAGCACCTGTGCACTGGTACAGCCTCTATGATCTGCCGCAGGCGTGGGGAGCGACCACACGGCATAAGGAAGCCGAGGGTTCCTCTTATTACCGCCATTTTCACATGGGACTCTTGCGCGCCGACGGGAGCCCCAAGGCCGCTCTGCCTGTTTTTGCTCAACTGGAGGGGCAGATGGGGATTTGCCAATGGTTCCATTTCGAAGATCCCCGTCTCGACGATGCAGTGAATTGGCTCCGACGACTAGGGGTGCGTAAATTACGTACCGGTCTTTCCTGGGCCGACTGGTTCCGGCCGGGCGCTCTTGAGTGGTTCGACCGGCAGATGGAAGCGCTGGAGGAGTTCGACGTCACCTTGACCTTCTGCTTCACGCCTGAGCATCGCGGCATAGAAGCCCACCACAGCAGCGCTCCGCTAGTGCCGCAGGAATTTGCCGATTTCTGCGCCGAAATGCTCCGTCGATACTATCGTCCCGAAAACGGGGCGGCATATGCTCGTTCAGCTTCAGCCCATCACATAGCTGCCGCTCGGTAAAGGGCTCCGGCACACCGCAATATCCCCCCGCTTTGTCGTCTTTTGTTGCCCTTTCTTCTCCAGCCGGTACAGAGGGCGGCAAGTTCGCTGATCTGATGGGGAATTTCGGCCGATGGCGTTGCGCGCCGCCTATGTATTGTTCGCGTTGAGTTTTGCGGCCAATCTATGGTTGGCGTTGCGGGATCCTCAATGGCTTGCGATTCCGGCCGTTCTCGCGGGCTGGTATCTGGCGGACCTCGCCTCAGGCATGGTTCACATGTTCATGGATTATCATCCTTGCCCGAAAGGTAAGGGACTGGACCGGCTCTATTTCTATCAGGATTCCAGGGCGTCGCAGGAATATCAAACGCTCTTCCGCGCCACGATGAAGACAATCAATCCTTTTCAGCGCCTGGTCTACGATTTCAAAAACCATCATCCGCGTCCCAATGCATTGGGACGGAGGTCCATCAGCCGCCAGATTGGTTCGACCGTGGTGGCCGGATCATTACCCGCATCATTGCTGTTCAATGGCATGGCCCACGGTTTCGCCTTTCCGGGCTGGATCGCCGCCGGCTTCTGCGCCTTCATCATTGGCGGCACATTCGCGCAATATTTTCATGGCACGCTCCACCGCGCCGATAATCCCGCCATCATCCCTGTGATGCGGCGGCTGGGCCTGTTGATGACGCCAGAGGCGCATCAGCTTCACCACGACTCACTCCGACGGGATTTCAGCACCAATTGCGGCTGGTCTAATCCGCTGCTCAATCCTGTGTTTCATTGGCTCCACAACAAGGGCTATATGCGCGACGAGGGGCTGGAGCCTCAATCAACGAAGATTTTTGACGAGGCGAGGCATGCAGGCTAACAGCCGCCAGATGATGATGGGGCCCGAATCGCCGACATTGTGACATTTAGGAAAGATTTTGGACTCCTATCGCAATTCATTGGTTGTGACGCTTTCTGTATGGAAAGCGCTCTTGCTGCGCGAGGCTCTGGCGCGCCTCTTTTCCGGTCGCGCGAGTTGGTTCTGGCTGATTGCCGAGCCTATCCTGCACATGGCGATGTTCGGCTATATATATGCCGGAATCAGACAGCGCACGATTGGAGGAATTGACACTCTCATATGGCTGGTTCTGGGGCTGCAGGGTTTTTTTCTGTTCAGAAGGACAGCCAGTCAAATGGCGGGTGCAATAGATTCAAATCGCGCGTTGTTTTCCTATCGGCAAGTTAAGCCCACGGACACCGTGTTGATGCGTGGAGTGCTCGAAGGTCTGCTGATGGCAATGGTCATCACCATCGTCGGCGCAGGAATGGCACTCCTGGGACACAATGTGACGCCCGCCGACCCCATGAGAGTGCTCGCGGCCTTTTTTGGGCTTTGGTTTCTGGGCGTCAGCCTGGGTCTACTCATCTCCGTCTTATCGGAACTGGCTCAAGAATTTCGGCAGATAATCAACATGGCGATGATGCCGCTATATTTTATATCAGGAGTAATGTTTCCTCTGGCCAGCATTCCCGAGCCCTATAGAGAGTGGCTTTTGCTGAATCCCATAGCACATGGATTAGAAGAGGCTCGATCAGGGTTTGCTCCTTATTATCATGCGGCACCCGGAGTGAGCATTTCCTATATCTATGAGTTCGCTTTCATTAGTATCTTCATAGGCCTCCTTCTGCATCGCCGCTTCGCTCTGCGAATGGTGACCCGATGATTGTCGTCGATGACGTTTACAAAAGATACCGCACCGAGCACGGCCCCGGGAAGTGGGTCTTGGAAGGCATAAACTTCACCATCCCACCTAAATTGAATGTGGGTCTGGTAGGACGTAATGGCGCTGGCAAGTCCACCTTGCTCAGCATCATAGGCGGCGTGGACCAACCTACGAGGGGAGTGGTGAAACGACATTGTCTCGTGTCTTGGCCAATGGGTTTCGGTGGAGGCCTGCAGGGCTCTTTGACCGGAAGGCAAAATACCAAATTTGTGTGCCGCATTCATGGACAGGGTCATCTCATTCCCGAGAAAATCGATTATGTGCAGGAATTTGCCGAAATCGGAGATGCATTTGATGAGCCGGTGAAAACCTATTCTTCAGGCATGAAGGCTCGCCTCCAGTTTGCCCTTTCGCTTGCATTCGATTTCGACGTGTATATTTCCGACGAAATCACGGCCGTCGGGGATGCCGAGTTCAAGAAGAAGGCGCAAAAGGCCTTTGCTGATCTTACTGGAAAATCCAGTCTGATCATGGTGTCGCATGGCGAGGGGACGCTCCGTCAATTCTGCGAAGCCGGAATCTGGATTCACGAAGGCAAGGCATATTGGTTTGACAAAGTCGCGGACGCACTTGAAGCGTATAAGGGTAGCTTATCCCTATGAAGCATGATGTTCTGGAACTTCGATCGGCCGATCTGGCATCACGCGGTTCCCTTTGGTTCAAGGAAAAATTGGTCCCTGCCGCAAAGAACAGTCCGTTGCTGACAGCAGCGGTCCTATTTTCTCTATTGGCTTCGATTTACTGGTTTTTCATTGCATCTGATCGTTACGTTTCCGAAGCGCATGTCATCATTCAGCGTACAGAGCTTACCGGCGGGACCCCGACGGATTTTGCAGGAATATTGACCGGGGGTTCCTCCATCAATCGGGGTGACCAATTAATCCTGAGAGATTATTTGCGATCCGTCGACATGGTGAAGAAGCTCGATAAGGAGCTCAACCTTCGCGCCCATTACTCCGATCATCAGATTGATCCTTTTTCAAGACTGGCATCTGATGCGACAATGGAGGAGCTACGGGACTATTACCTGTCTCGGGTGAGCATAGAATATGATGATTATACCGGGGTTCTGATCATAAAGTCTGAAGGCTTCGATCCAAAGATGTCTCAGGCTCTTACTTCGATGCTCGTACACGAAGGCGAGCTTTTCATGAACGAAATGGCGCATACCTTGGCGCGTGATCAGGTAGAATTTCTGGAAAAGCAGGTATCGCAACTGGCTCAGGAGGCCATCAAGGCGCGTCGGGCAGTGCTAAGCTACCAAAATCGGAACGGCATGGTCTCACCCCAGGCGACTACGGAAACGATCAGCACCATTGTTGCCCAGCTTGAGGCACAACGAACCGAACTCGAAACGCGGCTGAGGGCTCTACAATCGTACCTTGTGCCTGATCACCCCAATATCGTGGAAATCGAGCAGCAGATCGAGGCGGTCAATAACCAGATCGATCAGGAACGAGCCAAGCTGACTTCTCCTTCCGGTAACAGGCTGAATAGCAAAATTGAGGAATTCCAACGGTTGGAAATGCAGGCGACCTTCGCTCAGGACGTATACAAAACCGCATTGGTTGCGTTGGAAAAAGGACGGATAGAAGCGACAAGAACAATCAAGAAAATGTCGGTAGTCCAGACACCGTCTTTGCCTGATCATGCGGAAAAGCCCCGCCGTATTTACAACAGTCTGCTCTATATCATCATTGCCATGCTGATCGCTGGGATGGGCCATTTGCTTGTCGCGATTATTCGAGATCACAAGGACTAACGATCAATGCTCTCCAGGTTTTTGTTACCCCTCCTTGTGTTCTTGGCGGCATTGATGAGCTCTGCGACAGCGATTGCAGCACCTGCCGATCAGGCAGAGCCATCGGAGCTTCGCGCGCTATTGTCCGCCGGACAGGATACCAACCCAGATTTCGATGCATCGGGACCGACGCCGCAGCGTTCCGCCGTCATTGATGAGCCAGTGGCCCAGGTGCAGCCTGAAACACCTCAGTCCTTCGACTATTCCGCCAATCTGAAAAGCGATGTTTTCGGCGCGAACCTTTTCACAGGCGCATTTGCCCGGCAAGCCGCGACACAGTTCAATCCCGATTATATGATCAGCATCGGTGACAATATTCAGGTGCGGCTATGGGGAGCATTCCAGTTCCAGGCTTCTCTGACCGTCGATCCGCAAGGGAACATATTCCTTCCCAATGTTGGTCCCATCCATCTTCTTGGGGTTCGGAACAAGGAGTTGCAAAAGGTCGTGGACGGCGCAGTTAGCCGCGTATTCCGGTCGAATGTATTTTCTTATGCCAGTTTGGCGTCCGCTCAACCCGTCCGGGTTTTTGTTGGCGGTTTTGTCCACCGGCCTGGGGCCTACGCCGGCACCAGCATGGACAGTATCCTGCACTATATTGATCAGGCCGGCGGCATCGATCCGGATAGGGGCTCCTTCCTCGACATTGAGGTAAAGCGCGGCAGCACCGTTCGCGCCAAGCTCAATCTCTATGATTTCCTGCTTCGTGGCGAAATGCCCCAGATTCAGCTTTCGGACGGAGACGTGATCTTCGTCGGCCCGCGGGAAAGCACCATAAAGGTGAGCGGGCTGGCGGAAAATGCCAAACGTTTTGAGTTTTCCGGCGGGCAAATGCCTATGAGCGAGTTGATCGCACTGGCCAAACCGCTGGCTTTGGCGACACATGCCCGAGTGATTCGCAACACCGGTGTAATCCGGAATGTTGAATATTATCCTCTATCACAAGCAGCGAACGTCATCTTGCAAGATGGAGACGAACTGGAGTTCACCGCCGACAAGAGGCTGGGTTCGATCACCGTCAGAGTCGAGGGTGAACATGAAAGCCCCCAGGAATATGTGTTGCCTTATGGTACGCATCTTGGCGACTTGCTGAGTAAAATCAGCTATTCCGAGCGATCCGCGCGTACCAATCTCCAACTCTTCCGCCAAAGCGTGAAGGAGCGCCAGCGCGCGCTACTTGAGACGTCATTGCGATCACTGGAGACCGCCGCCCTCACAGCGCGTTCGGGCACCAGCGACGAAGCGCGCCTGCGCCAGCAAGAGGCCGATCTTATTCTTCGCTGGGTCGACCGCGCCAAGAAGATCGAACCCAGCGGACAAGTCGTGATTTCACAATCGGACGAAATCGGTGATTTGCTGCTGGAAAACGGCGACATCATCCGCGTTCCCGTCAAGGATGGACTGGTGCTCGTGAGTGGCGAGGTGCTATTTCCGAACGCGATCGCTTTTGATAATAATATGAGTGTCGGAGACTATATTAACCGGGCGGGCGGCTTTACGAACAATGCCAATGGCGCGCGGATTATAGTAAAGCGGCAGGATGGCAGTTTTGCACGAGCGGAAGATGACACGCGAATGTTGCAGTTCGGGAGCAAGAAGTCGCCTATTCAGCAAGGTGATGAAATACTGGTGCTGCCAAAGATAGACGTCAAATCGCGTCAGATTTTCAAGGAAATGACGCAAATTCTCTATCAAATTGCAGTCAGCGCGGGCGTGGTGCTTGGCCTCTGATCGCGAATGCGGATTTTCGGGACAGCCGGCGCTTCCCGGAAATCCGCATTAAACATGAAGAGCGAGTCAGTGACCCGCAAACCAGCTCCGCGCCAGGATTTTACCTTTACGCCATTGGCGACGAAAGAAGCCCACGCGCAATCTTTCCAAGGTCCCGGCGCGCTCATGAGTGCTCCGTATTTCGACGATCTTGCGTAGAATGGCCTCGCAACTGGTGTAGCCCTTCAGCATCGGATCCCAATAGAGTGGATAGCGAAGCAACACGCCCGCAACGAGCTGCTCAAGCGTGAGACGACGCTTGCGCCGCCCAGTGGCCATACCGGTTTTGATCTTGTCTTCCGTAAGCCCCCATCCGGCATAAAAAGGCTGACCATATGTCACCACATGCTTACCGCGCAAAAGGGCGTCGAATCCCGTAAGAGAGGTCATGGTGTGGACCTCAGCACATGCATCAATGCAGCTTGTGACCGACAGCTCCATTTCGATATGGTCCGCCCATTTCTGCGCCTCCGCCAGCTGGATTTTCCCCGTCCGGTTGCCGGATACGACGTCAGGGTGCGGCTTGTAGACGATAAATGCATCTGGCCTTGCCGCGCGAGCCGCTTTCAACAGCGCGATATTGGTGCGGACATCGGTGCAGCCAAAGCGGATCGACGCATCATCCTCCACCTGCCCTGGCACTAATATCACGGTTTTGCCGCTGCGGCGCCATGGGGTATCCGCTCGCGGCTCCATATTATATTTGGTGAGGCCGTGCGCGACGATGAATTGCCGTACATCTCGCGCACGCCTCAGCTCCTCTTCGGAGATTTCAGCATTGTTGAGGATATCCTCAAGATCCGACGATTGGCGGGGATCGAAATAGATCCCCTGCTTGTCGAGGACCAGTGACAAGGGTGCGATCAGGTCAGAGCCAAGACCGACCGACCGGACAAAGCCATCCTCAATCCGCACCGTGCCCGCGCCGCACTTCTGCGCCAGGTCGATCACGTCCCGCGGCGCTTCGCGACCCCACCATGCAAGATTATCCCCAGGAGCAAGCTCCAGCCGGGAAGCGGCCTGCGCATCCGGGACGAAGATCAGACGTTTAGGGTTCAAAGCCAGCATCGGCGCCAGGTTCGCCTGCTTCCAACGCCGGAAACCAATGCCAATCATTCGTGATGCACCGGCACGGTTCATCAGGCGAGCAGTCATTTCTTTTTGATGCACCAACCACGTGACAACATTAAATATTGTGCCACGCTGATGCGTAACCGGGTCAATATAGCGGGTGTAATGAAAATAGGCAGCCGCAAACAATTCATCAATGGAACGTGTCGCGGCACGCCTGTTGCAAATCTGGCGATCATCGGTCGCACCCCATCCGGCGTACCAGGGAAGGCCAAAGCATGTGACAGGTTTGCCAGCCAGCAATGCTTCAAATCCCATGGTCGAGGTTACCACATAAACATGATCCATCTGAGCTATGAGGCTGAGCGGATTGACCGCATCACCCAGCACAACCGTCCGTTCGTCATTCTGAATATGGCTCAGATAGCCAGCCTTGCGTCCGGAACTCACCTCGGGATGGGTTTTCACATAAATGGTCGCGTCGGGGTGCTCCGCCCGTGCTGCCGCCAGCATGTTCGCAAAGCTGTCCGCGCCTGCTCCGCCCAGCGACACGCTCAGATCGCCAGAAGTCTGATCCACCACGAGTATGCGCCTGCGATCCCCCGTGCGCAGGGTACCCTCGTCCAATGGCGGCGCATGATTATATTTGCTGAGTTGATGGTCCAGTATAAGCCGTTTCGCCAAAGAAACCTGGTCCGCGATTCCTGCCAGAATGTCACTGCCGGAATTCAGCAGATTTTCCAAAGCACTGGGCTGGGTACTATCATAGTAGATGCCGATATCGTCGATTACGAGCGAGAGCGGGGGAAACCTGTCTCCGGTGCCAAAGGAACGGAGAAAGCCATCTTCCAGATTGAGCACCGGCAGGGAATATCGCTGCCCCAGCCGACGGGCACGCTGCCCCGAAGGCTTCGCACCCCAACCTGCGATTTTTTCAGCATGTCTGATGAAACGCCGCTTGGCCGGACACACATGAGCATCCAAAATTGCCCCGATATAGGGAATATGCAGAATTCCGCGAGATGTTAGAACGATCACATTCTCTTTCGTCACGCCCGCCGCTTTCTTCGTAGCCTGAACATTATGGGATGCCCGCTGTTGCAATAGAGGCATCATCAACACGCCGCTGCGCCTGCCTGAATATGCAGCCTGTGCGAAATCATCTTTTGATCGCTAACCGTTTGACCCGTTTACCTTGTTGCTCTAAAAAACCGCTCCTTCGCGCTTGCCGGAGCATGCGCGTAATGTGGAGCTTAAGGGGTGATATGGGACGCCATCTACAGAGCAATAGCGTCAACATACATACCGACAGCAAATAATTTTGCTCAAGTGACTGCCCATTTAAGGGTTAGCGCTGCTGCTGGTTACTGAGCCAGGGAGAAAATACTCATGAATGTACCCATGCCTTCTACGGCAACACACCGCAATGCCGTTGCCGACGCGTCGCATTTGCAAGTAACTCCCCTTGCTCCTTACAGTTTAAAAAAAATCTGCCGCGACGCCGTTGTCGCTGAAGCGGGCGCACTTCTCGATTATGCCGAGCGACTGGGGCAGGAATTTATAGACGCGTTGGACATTATTCATGCTTCATCCGGACCGTTGATTGTCGCCGGAATCGGCAAGTCGGGTCATATCGCAAAGAAAATCGCTTCTACTTTTTCTTCCATAGGCAAGCCTTCTGTATTCGTTCATGCAGCAGAAGCCAGCCATGGTGATTTGGGTCTGGTCCAGGCGAATTGCGCCGTTTTAATTCTCTCCAACTCCGGAGAGACATCAGAGCTTTCCGATTTGATCCACTATTGCCAAGTCCACGGGATCATTACCATAGCATTGACTGCGAACCCCAACAGCACTCTTGCCCGCAATGCAACGGCCACCATCGCTTATGGCAAGGTGACTGAAGTCTGCCCGAATGGCCTTGCCCCCACGACATCCACAACGCTCAGCCTGGCCATCGGGGATGCCCTGGCCGTGGGACTGACGCACATGCTCGGGACAGCGCCTGAGGATTTCCGCCGATAT
>DATCYF010000002.1:0-92995 GCA_036570425.1 Rhizorhapis sp.
CGCAAAGGATGCACAAAATGCCAAGCAATCACCGGAAAGCAATAATCCTGCTGGCCCCGTTAGCAGCGCTGTGCTTGAGCGCCTGCGGGAACAGCAGCGTCGAGGCGATTAAGCCGCCGCCCGAAAAGCTGACATGCGCTGGCGAACCGCCCGTTCCTGAAGGTGCAATAACTGACGCGGTAGTGGGGGACTATATGGTTGCCCAGCGTGCGGCATGGTTTGATTGCCATTCGAGGGTGGAATGGCTCAGGGACTTCTTCGCAGGACTGGAATAAAGAAGGGCCGCCCGCCGTGAAGTAAGCGACCCTTCCACCTATTGCTCGATTCAGGAGCGGGACCCGGATAGCGATTCGGCAGGCTGTAGGAAAGCAAAAGATTCATGCTATGTTCTCATAATGCCCGATTCGTCAGATGAAGAACGCCTGAAAGCCAATGCCGTTGTCGTGGAGGCTCTGTATCATGGGCTGAGAGGCGCGAAGAAGCGCAAACCTATTCCGGGGCAGGATCGCTTGAACGAAGCGGCGTTGGGCTTGGCTAGGCGGCAGATGGCTAAAAATTCCAACCGTGGCCCATCAGACCCCTAATAATGTTGACCGCGAGGAACGCGAAGATCGTGGCTCCGGCAATGGCGAGTGTCAGGCGGCTTATGCTCATTGCACCTCTCCCTTCTGTGCTTCGCCCTTGTTTAGGAGGGCGCGATTCAAAGATTGAAGGTCGGCAATGTAGGCAAGCGTTCCTCCATTATCGAATATCCTCTGGCGAGCGCGTTTTACATCATCTGGCAAGCAAAGATCATCCGCATAGGTATGTAGCCAATCGTGGATAGCGTTATAAGACTTCTCCACCCCCGCTTCCAACTCCGCGACACGCTCACTCAGGGCTTTGATGCGGTCGGCGGCGAGGCGCATAGTGCCAGCGGTAGGGTAGCCCTTTGCTGGTTCAATGCCGGGCATCTGATCGCCGTTCCAGTCCGTCGCATGTTCCCGCAGCCGCTCTATCAGTTCATCATCGGTCATTGGTTTATCCTCTCCGGGAATTGGCATTTCAGCAGGCGAGATTGATCCACCATCATTTGGCAGCAGGCCATTGCTGCTTGCTTTGCGTGATGATGGGATTGATCGAACGCCCTTGCGCTAATCATCGTCGGCAGGTGCGTAACCGTCACCCAAGCCGCATTAGGACCGCAATGCCACATGCCGCCGTTCGGGCGATCTTCGACAACCTCAACCTGGTATTCGTCGGCGGGGCACTTCCCCCTCTCCCCGCTCATGCAGCCGCCCCTTCCGAATTGCAGTGAAAGCCGCAGCCCCCGAAATCAGCGCCACGAACCTTGGTCGGTTGATCTAGAGGGATTTCGTCCAGGAAGCCGCGAACATTGCGCAACTTGCCGTCTGGGCCTTTCTCGCGCCGCAAAATAACCGGACGGGCACCGAAGCGGCGAGCCTGGTTGTTGCGGCGCTCAAACACTTCCGGGAACCACTTGCGGATGAGCGCCCAATAGTTCGGGCTGCTCGACTTCACGCAACCTATACAGTTGCCATTTGGCATGCCGATCTCATAAACCCACGGCCGACGAACGCCTCGCTGCTTTAGGATCGCGTGCGTGTTCTTCTTGGTCAGGCCCATTTCGATCAGCGGCGACCTCTGCTTCAGGAGAGGATAGTCAGCAAGCATCCCGTCAAAACGCGCGGCATCCAGCTTATCGGCGGCGTACCCCCAGAAGTGAGTATCGCTCGGCAACTGGTAGTCAAGCCGTGGCGCGAACTTCATTTCACCAGTGCAAGGGGCACCGTTCATGCCGGAGAGATATTTCCGGTCCTCAAACACCTCATCAATCGTGGCATAGCGATGACTGCGGATGCGGATGATCTCCTTGCCATACCACTGCTCAAGATCGTTGATGAATCGATGGCTGTCCTCATGGACGCTATCACCTAGGTCGCAATGGATCGGGATAGCATCGGGATCATCCATCAAAACGAAGTGGGCCATCACAGCGCTGTTGACGCCATCGACCCACAGCAAGCGACGGCCCTTACCCCAATCGAGTGGAAGTGTGCCCTGAGCCTTCCCCCTCTCCCCGCTCATGGCTGGGTTCCGGGGGTGGAGGCGACGCGAGACGAAACGCCACTCTTCGTCCGCTTGGCATAAACTGCCCACTCACCTTTGTCCCCATAGGCATAGATGCAGTCCTGGTGGCCATCACGGAGAAGAGATTGTGCCGCACGCAAGGCCAGCGATGCGCCGAAGTCTGTCTCAGCTTCAAGGATAATACGCATCACGCCCTCCGTGCGGTGGAGGGGGAGAGGCGGTCTATCTCTGCGAGAATGTCGGGGTGGCGGGAGAACCATTCGTTATGCAGACGGTGGGCGGCGAAAAGCTTGTGGTACAACTTCTCGCGACTTCCACCCCTCCGGGTTGCCAGCAAACGAACAGGTATGGGGCTGCACGCCTGAATGTCCTTGAGCCTGACAGCCGCGTTGACAGAGCGGCCAATCTTAATCGCGCCGGTGTCTCCACCAATAAAATAAGTCGTCGTCCCATCAAGTTCGCAGTCATCGAAATTGACCGTGCGGGCGCTTGAAAGATCAGCGCTTGTCACCGGTTGGTCGCTCAAAGGATCCTCGACGATTATATCAACCTCTCTGACACTGTCGAAGATGTACATCAGCCTGCCGCCTGCACTGTACACAGCCAACAGGTCGGGGCCGTGCTTAATGCCTACCATCGCAGCGCCATTTGGCACTTCCGTTCGCCGTGGGATTTGGAGTATGTCATTACCAGTCATGCGAAGCTTCCTTTCGTGTGACAAGGGCCGGGTGCTGTTGACGCAGCTTTCCGGCCCGAACATTAAGACAGTGCTCCAAGGTTAGGCTTGAACCTTTTGACCCTCGGAACCGTGAATCTAACGGGAACAAACGCAACGATATGCGCGGGAACCCGCCTGTTATGTCACGGAAAACCGCCATATGCGGCGGGGAGATACGCCTTCGGGAGGCAGGGGCCGGAGGTTCGAATCCTCTCTCCCCGACCAAAAATCCAAATACTTGGCAGCGATTGAGACAGGGGCGGCAACCACAAACCGGACCTATCTTGTCATGCGACCACCAGTCCTTGACTTCCCCCTTGTAATTTCCCGATTTCAGTCCGAAACGACTGCTCATGCAGTATTTTGAAGATATTGAAATTGGCGCCCGCGCCAGTTTTGGGGAATACCTGGTTACACAGGGTGAGGTGATCGAATTTGCAGGAAAATATGATCCGCAGCCCTTTCACTTGTCCGATGAAGCCGCAGCGGAGACGCACTTTGGTCGCTTATCCGCGAGTGGATGGCATACATGCGCCATGATGATGTCGATGTTGGTCGCACACCTGAAGGATAACGATCATGCTGGGCTCGGATCCCCGGGCATCGACGAACTTCGCTGGCTGAAACCCGTTTACCCCGGCGATACGCTACGCTGTGAGACAGAGATTCTTGAGAAGAACGCGTCGCGCAGTCGGCCCGAGATGGGCAGCTTTCGTAGCCGCATGACCGTGTTTAATCAGGAAAATATCCCGGTCATGACTTTTGTTTCAATCGGATTGGTCCGGCGGAGACCGGTGGAATAGATCAGCGCGGAGGGCCCCCGAAAACATTAAGATCATCGGTGCCAATCCACCCATTCAGATAATTAATGTAAAAAACACCGAAGAGTATTGCCGCGAGCAGAGTTGCTCTTAGCACCACTTTGCCCGGACGAAAATTCGTGGGCGCGCTGTCGGCATGACCTGGCAAAACCTTTTCACCGCTTTGGTCCGGCGTTTGGATGCCGAAGGGCAGAACCACGAAAGCGGAAATTACCCAAAAAAGGGAATAAATAGCGATGATTGATGTGATTTGCATGACGCCATCCTACTGCGTAATCAGCAATACGTCGACCACTGGCTTTTTGCCCGTCCAACGCGTGGCTGTCCTACGGACGGCCAGGCGAACTTTCTCCCGTAGCTTCTCCAGATCGGTAAAGCGGTCGCTAACCGCCTCTTGCGCCGCATCACTGGCTTCGTCGAGGAATGCATTGCGCTCCTCTTCTACGGGGACGCCCTGCATCCGTATGGCAGGTTTACCATTGATTTGGCCATTTCGTCCAAGTGCAACGGCGACACTGATATGGCCATTAGCCGCGATCTTCCGCCTCTCGTTCATGGTCGCGCCATCGGCTGGTAAAATTACGTCGCCATCCAGAATCAGCCGGCCAGTCGACTCATGACCGATTATAGCTGGCGTGCCGGGAGCCAAGCGGACGAGACTGCCATTGTTCTGAAAAATTGCGTTGGGAATGCCTGCCTCCTGACCCAGGCGCGCCTGCTCGGCCATATGCCGCAACTCACCATGGACAGGAACAAGCACTTGCGGTCTTATCCAGCCATACATCGCCAACAATTCCGGCCGCCCGGGATGGCCCGAGACATGGACATGTGCTTGCCGGTCGGTAGTCATGTCCACATGCTTGGCAGCCAAAGCATTCTGGATTTTGCCAATGGCGATCTCATTGCCGGGGATCTGTTTTGAGGAGAAGACGACAAGGTCTCCCTTATCGAGCTTGATTGAATGCGTGTCGCCAGCAATACGCGCTAGCGCCGCGCGCGGTTCACCCTGCCCACCCGTGGCTATGATCATCACCTTGCTGCGGGGCATGCGCATGGCTTCGTCAAAATCGACGAGATGCGGGAAATCTCTAAGATATCCCGCGGCCTTGGCATTGGTTATGATCCGATCCAGGGAACGTCCCGCCACGCAGAGTGTCCGGCCTATTTCTTTTGCCACCTGGCCCAACGTCTGCAAGCGCGCGGCGTTCGAGGCGAAGGTAGTTACCAGTACTCGATTTTTCGCTCCCGTTATCACCTCCAGCAAACCTGCGTGGACGTCACCCTCCGATCCGCTTTCTTCGGGGTTGAAGACGTTGGTGCTGTCACACACAAGCGCCAGCACGCCCTCATCACCGATAGCTGTCAGGTGTTCGGGCGTTGACGGCTCTCCCAACATCGGCCGCTCGTCCAGCTTCCAGTCACCTGTATGAAAGACATTGCCAAAAGGCGTTTCGATGAGGAGCGCATTACCTTCCGGAATGGAATGGGCAAGGGGCACATAACGAAAGCCAAAGGGCCCAAGCGCGAAGCTGCCCTCATTGTCGATGATATTGATCTTGATATCGTTCGCCAGCCCCTCCTCTTCCAGCTTGCCCCGAATGAGAGCAGCGGTGAAAGGTGTCGCGTAAAGCGGTACATCAAGATCAGCAGCAAGATAGGGAATGGCGCCGATATGATCCTCATGCCCATGCGTGAGAACGATGCCGAGCAGATCGTCGCGACGCTCCTCAATGAATCTCAAATCGGGAAGGACCAGGTCGATGCCGGGATAGCTTGGATCGGAAAAGGTAAGGCCCAGATCTACCATGACCCATTTTCCCTGGGTTCCATAGAGATTGACATTCATGCCAATCTCTCCCGACCCGCCGAGGGCCAGGAAAAGCAGTTCATTGCCAGCTTTTGTCATTTATCTATTTGAACTCCGCTCATGCATCAGCGCCAAACCCTGTATGATCAGGTCAGGTGCGATCGCATCAAAAATATCCGTATGTTCGTCAAACAGGACGGCCAGGCCGCCGGTCGCGATCGTGCGCGTTGGGCGGCCGATTTCCGCCCTCAGCTTTGCAACAAGACCTTCCATCATAGCCACATAGCCCCAGAAGACACCAATATGCATCTGGTCCTCTGTAGTCCGCCCAATCACCGACGCGCCTGCTGGCGCTTCGATGGCGATGCGCGGCAGTTTCGCCGCAGCCAGTACCAAAGCGTCCAGCGAGAGATTGATACCGGGCGTTATGATGCCGCCTTTGTAGGCGCCGCTATAGTCAATGACATCATAGGTGGTCGCTGTGCCGAAGTCGATGATGATCAGGTCGCCGGGGTAGAGATGGTGCGCCGCGATGGCATTGACAACCCGGTCTGCGCCTACTGTGCCGGGTTCTTCAACATCAAGCGTAATGCGCCAGGGTGCTGAAGACTCGCCCGCGATCAGCGGTTCGACCTTGAAATATTTTTTCGCCAGTACTTCCAGATTGTGGAGCGCGCGCGGAACCACAGTGGCAATGATGACATCGTTTATGTCCTTCATTGCGAAACCTTCGAGCATCAGCAGCTGGTTAAGCCACACGGCATATTCGTCGGCTGTCCGCCGGGCGTCTGTGGCAATCCGCCAGCGAGAGCGAATTTGACCGCGTTCCACCAAGGCAAAAACGACGTTGGTGTTTCCTGCGTCTATGGCAAGCAGCATGATCTCTTCCTCAGATCAGAAAAATATCGCCGGCATGAATGACATGGCTGGTCCCATCAACCAAGCGAAGGATTAACGCGCCGTCCTGCCCAAGGTCTGCTAACGTGCCCTCGATAGCGGTTCCGTCCGGCAGGTGCGCCTTGAGCATCGTTCCCTTGGGATGTGCGTATTTCAGCCATTGAGAACGCACCGGCGGCAGTCCGTATGTTCGCCATCTTTCCAGCCAACGGGCAAAGATATCAGCCAGTGTCTCGAGAAAATACCCGGGTTCAACATCTCCCGCGCCACATTCAGCCATGCTGGTCACGGGTCGGTCAAGTCCCTCGGGATGGTGTGCGATGTTAAGTCCTATACCGATGACAATGGCATCTCCCGTGCGCTCCAGCAACACGCCCGAAAGCTTTGCTCTCCCCACCAGAAGGTCGTTGGGCCATTTTATCGATATCTCATCAGCCCGAATATATAGGCTTACGGCCTCATGGACTGCTACTGCCGTAACCAGCGCCAGCGTGCCCGGCGGCGGATCATGGGGACGCAACTGGACAAGCGTCGAGCAATAGAGATTGCCTGCGGGACTTTCCCAGCGTCGTGCAAGCCGCCCGCGCCCGCCGCTTTGTCGCTCGGCGCGTAGCCAGAAACCTTCTGCAATCGCCTGCTGACCTGCCAGCGATAGCAGGTCGGCATTGGTAGAGCCCGTTTCGGCGATGGTTCGGATGTCGACCGTCAGAACAGCGCCTGTGCAGCGGCCGCTGTGGCGCTGTCGAGAACGGGATTCAGGAGATAACCAAGCACAATGATCGCCGCGCAGATGGTTATGATCCCATTTTCCACAACGCTGCCTGCTCGCGCATATTCGGGTGCTGGGTCATCGATATAAATCGTCTTAACAATCTTCAGATAATAGAAGGCACTGATGACCGATGCGGCGATACCGATTGCCGCAAGTGCACTCAGCCCCGCTCCCACGGCTGCGTCAAACACCAGGAATTTCGCCCAGAAGCCGAAGAGCGGCGGAATGCCTGCAAGGCTGAACATGAAGATCGCAAAAGCGGCCGCCAGCCCTTTCCGGGACTGCGAAAGGCCCGCCAGGCTTGCGATGTCCTCAACCGGATTGCCATCCTTGTCGCGCATCTGAAGAACGCACACGAAGCTGCCCAAGGTCATCACAATATAGATGGCCAGATAGCTCATGACAGAGGCGACGCCTTCTTTCGTGCCCGCAGCAAGGCCAATAAGCGCGAAACCGGCATTATTGATCGAGCTATAGGCAAGCAATCGTTTGATGTTGGTCTGATTGATGGCCGCGACCCCGCCCAGAACGATCGAGGCCAACGCCAGAAAGATAATGATTTGCTGCCACGCGGCGCTGCCTGGACCCAGCGCTTCCACAGCGACACGGACGATCAGGCCCATGGCAGCTACCTTGGGCGCTGTAGCGAAAAAGGCTGCGACAGGGGTGGGGGCGCCTTCGTAAACATCCGGCGTCCACATATGAAAAGGAACGGCACTGATTTTGAAGGCAAGCCCCGCGAGCACGAAGACGATGCCAAACAGCTCACCATTCGAAATGCCATCTTTCATGGCCAAAGCTATATTATCGAAGCCCGTCGTGCCGGTAAAGCCGTAGAGCAGGGAAATGCCATAAAGCAAAATCCCGCTGGCCAATGCGCCCAGGACGAAATATTTAAGTCCAGCTTCCGCCGAGCGCGTATCCTTGCGCATGAAACTTGCCAGCACATAGGATGAAAGACTGTTGAGTTCCAGACCGACATATAGTGTCAACAGGTCGCTGGCCGAAACCATCATGCCCATTCCCACCGATGCGAAGATAATCAACAAAGGATATTCCGCCCGGGGAATACCGCCCACCGCGAAAAAGCGCGGCGCAATTACGATGGATATCGCTGCTGCAATATAGATCAACAGCTTCGCAAAAGCAGCGAATGCATCGGCTTGGTAAAGACCGTCAAAGGCCGTTCCATGTGTCGTAGGCAACAGCAAGGTGATGCCTGCCGCTCCAAGCGCCAGCACCGAAAGCCAGCTTACAGCATGGGTGGCACGATCTCCGGCATATGCGGCGACCATGAGAAGGATCAGACCGGCTACTGTCAGAACGAGTTCCGGCATCGCCATCAGAAAAGAGGATGCTTCAGTCATTAATGTGCCTCCCCTTCAGCACCGTGATGGACCAATGGTTCGGCTGCCTTCGCCTGCCCCATTTTCAAATGGGCGTCCCCTGCAGGCTTGGCTGGTTCAATGCGAGCGGCGATGGCGACCACATCCTGCCTCATGGGCGCAAGGAAACTTTCGGGATACACACCCATCCAGAGCACGACTGCCGCAATAGGTGCCAACAGCCACATTTCCCGCTTGGATAAATCCGGCATAGCGGCGGCGTCCTTGTTAACCTGATCGCCATAACAGATGCGACGATAAAGATAGAGCATATACGCAGCGCCCAGAATGATGCCGGTCGTGCACACGAATGCGACCCAGCTCCCCGCCTGATAGACGCCGATAAGCGCCAGCAGTTCGCCCACGAAATTGCTGGTGCCCGGAAGACCTATCGAAGCCATGGTAAAGAGCAGGAAAAGCACGGCATAACGCGGCATATTGATCGAAAGACCGCCATAACGGCTGATCTCACGGGTGTGCAGTCGATCATAAATTACGCCAACACACAGGAAAAGCGCGCCGGAGACCAGGCCGTGGCCCAGCATAACCATCATCGCGCCCTCAATGCCCTGTTGATTGAAAGCAAACAGGCCTGCGGTAACGATGGCCATATGCGCCACTGAAGAATAAGCGATTAGCTTCTTCATGTCGTTCTGCACCAGCGCAACCAGCGAGGTGTAAACCACGGCAATCATCGATAGGCCGAAGACCAGCCAAGCCATTTGTGCCGAAGCTTCCGGGAACATCGGGAGTGAGAACCGAATGAAACCATAGCCGCCCATCTTCAGTAGCACACCTGCCAGGATAACTGATCCGGCGGTAGGTGCCTGAACGTGAGCGTCCGGAAGCCACGTATGAACCGGCCACATCGGCATTTTGACGGCGAAGCTGGCGAAAAAGGCAAGCCAGAGCCAAGTTTGCGCCTCGGCAGGAAAATCATACTCGAGCAGAACGGGAATAGAAGTCGTTCCTGCTTCCCGTGCCATCCACAACATTGCTATCAACATCAACACTGAGCCAAGCAATGTGTAGAGAAAGAACTTATAACTTGCATAAACGCGATTGGCGCCGCCCCAAACGCCGATGATGAGATACATCGGAATCAGGCCTGCTTCGAAAAAGATGTAGAAGAGAAAAATATCCTGCGCGGTGAAGACGCCGATCATCAGCACCTCCATCAGCAGAAAGGCCGCCATATATTCTCCGACGCGCTTATCAATGCTGACCCAACTCGCGCCGATGCAGATGGGCATCAGGAAAACGGTCAGCATTATCAGCATGAGCGAAATGCCGTCTATTCCCATCGCCCATGCGAACCGGCCAAATATCGGCGCATATTCGGTGAACTGCCATTGCGGAGCGTCTGCAGCGATCTGAAAATTCGTCCAGAGGACAATGCCAAGGATCAGATCGATCAGCGTCGCCAACAACGCGATTTGCCGGGCCAGTTTTGCCTCGGTGAAAAGGCACAATATTGCGGCAGCCATCGGCACACCGAGCATCAGTGTGAGGATGGGAAAATCGAACTCGTTCATGTCAACGCACCATTGCCCAGGTTACTGCCGCGGAGAGGCCGATGAGCATCACCAGAGCATAAGTGTAGAGATAACCGGACTGCATCCTGCGGGTATATTTGCCGCCAATGACCACAAGCGCGGCGGCGCCATTCGGCCCGAAGCGATCGATCGTTCCTTCGTCGCCCCGCTTCCAGAAGAAGCGGCCCAAGGCGAAGGCAGGCTTTACGAACAGCACATTGTAAAGCTCGTCGAAATACCATTTATTGAGCAGGAAGTTGTAGAGCAGCCGGAAATGGCTGGTAAATTTCTCGGGCCAGCCAGTCGGTCGCATATAAGCCATGAATGCGATGAACAGGCCGATCAGCATCACTATGCCTGGGGCAAGTTTCACCAGAAGCGGCACGTCGTGCATCGCATGCATAAGATGCTCGTCGAAGGCAAGACTGCCGTTCCAGAACTCTGCCCCTCTTTGAGCGCCGACAAACTGGTCATGGAAGATGAAGCCGGCAAAAACGGCTCCGAATGTCAGTACGCCCAGCGGAATGAGCATATTCCAAGGGCTTTCATGCGGGTGATATCCGCCAGTCCCTACAGCTATGGCATGTCCGTCATGCTCATGCGCCGGAGATTCGGAGCCGGACTGTTCCTCATGACCGTGGAGTGCATGCTGTACATGCTCTGAAGCGGCCCAGCGCGCTTTGCCAAAGAATGTCAGGAACAGCAGACGCCAGCTATAAAAGCTGGTGAGCAGCGCTGCGAAAGCACCTACATAAAAGGCTGTTACACCGCCCCCCCCCGAAGCATAGGCCGCCTCCAGAATTGCGTCCTTCGAATAAAAGCCAGCGAAGCCGAAAATGTTGATGATGCCGACGCCGGTAATGGCAAGCGTACCGGCCATCATTGCCCAGAAGGTGAATGGAATTTCCTTACGCAACGCCCCATAATAACGCATGTCCTGCTCATGATGCATGGCGTGGATGACCGAGCCCGCCCCGAGAAACAGTAGTGCTTTGAAGAAGGCATGGGTGAATAGGTGGAACATCGCCGCACCATAAGCGCCCACCCCGGCCGCAAAGAACATGTAGCCCAACTGTGAACAGGTGGAATAGGCAATAACCCGCTTGATATCATTCTGCACCGTGCCGACCGTCGCGGCAAAGAGGCAGGTCGCGGCACCAATGAAAGTCACAACGCCAAGCGCCGTGGAGCTAGTCTCAAACATGGGAGAAAGGCGGCATACCATAAACACGCCGGCCGTCACCATCGTCGCAGCATGGATGAGAGCGGATACCGGCGTCGGTCCCTCCATTGCGTCCGGAAGCCAAGTGTGAAGACCAATCTGCGCAGACTTGCCCATGGCACCGACGAACAGCAGCAGGCAGAGGATCGTCATCGTATCCCAGCGCATGCCCAAAAAGCCGATGGTTGATCCCGCCATGTCGGGAGCGGCTTGCAATATTTCGGGAATGGAGACGGTCTGAAAAACCAGATACGTCCCGAAAATGCCTAGCATAAAGCCCAAATCGCCGACGCGATTGACGACGAAGGCTTTGATGGCGGCGGCGTTGGCACTCGGCTTTTTGAACCAGAAGCCGATAAGCAGATAGGAAGCCAGGCCGACCCCTTCCCACCCAAAAAACATCTGGATCAGATTATTGGCCGTCACCAGCATCAGCATGGCGAAGGTAAATAGCGATAGATAGGCGAAGAAGCGCGGTTGGTCCGGATCTTCCGCCATATAACCCCAGCTATAGAGGTGCACCACGCTGGATACAGTCGTGACCACGACGAGCATGACCGCCGTCAATGTGTCGACGCGGAGCGCCCAGGCAACGTCCAGAGTGCCGGATTGCAGGAACGTCAGAACAGGAACGACCTGCGCTTCTGCGCCACCAACAAGATAGGACAGGAAAATAGGCCAGCTTAAAGCACACGAGATGAACAATGCGCCGGTCGTGACCAGCTTGGCCGGGACCTTGCCCAAAGCCTTGTTGCCCAGACCCGCGATGACAGCCGCCAGCAACGGGAGAAAGACGATAAACACAATAGACATGGGGCCGATCAGCCTTTCATCCGGTTGGCGTCGTCGACGGCGATGGTGCCGCGGCCGCGGAAATAAATGACCAATATGGCAAGACCGATTGCCGCCTCGCCCGCCGCGACGGTCAGCACGAACATGGAGAAGACCTGCCCGACCAGATCGCCGAGAAAGGCGCTGAATGCGACCAGATTGATGTTCACCGCAAGCAATATCAACTCAATTGCCATCAGGATAATGATGATGTTCTTGCGATTGATGAAGATGCCTAGCACGCCCAGGACGAAAAGGACGGCGCTGACCACCAGATAATGCTGCATACCGATCACAGCTCGACCCCCTGCCCAATTGGCTGACTGATATTGCGCGTGGCCTCTTCGGGACGGCGACGGACCTGCTTTGCCACATTTTGCGCCCGGACCCCGCCGCGGGCGCGGTGAGTCAACACGATAGCACCGATCATGGATACCAGCAGAATGAGCCCAGCTGCTTCGAAAAGAAAAATGTACCGGGTATAAAGAAGGTCACCAATCGCCTGAACATTGGGTTTATTCGCCGCGAGCGGCGCAATGCGGTGCCCCAGTTCGATTCCGCCAGCCTTCCAGGCGCCGACCCCGAGCACAATTTCCGTGACCAGGAGGATAGCGACCAGTGCCCCAAAGGGCAGATACTCGACAAAACCGGCACGAAGCTCGGCAAAGTCGATGTCCAACATCATGACTACGAAGAGGAAGAGAACCGCGACCGCGCCAACATAAACGATGACCAGCAGCATGGCGATGAACTCCGCCTGCAACAGAACCATAAGTCCCGCAGCATTGAAGAACGCCATGATCAGCCAGAGCACGCTGTGCACCGGATTACGCGCGAATATCGTCAGCGCACCGCTGGCGATCACCAACGCGGCAAACAGATAAAAGGCCAGGACATGAATCACTTTAAGATCTTCCCCTTTGGTGGCGCTTGCGCTTAACGATAGGGCGCGTCGGCGGCAAGGTTCGCCGCAATGGCCCGTTCCCATTTGTCGCCATTTTCAAGGAGCTTGGCCTTGTCGTAGATCAGCTCCTCGCGCGTTTCAGTCGAAAATTCGAAATTCGGGCCCTCGACGACCGCATCCACCGGGCAGGCTTCCTGGCAGAAACCACAATAGATGCACTTCGTCATGTCGATGTCGTAGCGCGTTGTGCGGCGGCTGCCGTCTGCCCGCGGTTCAGCCTCGATCGTAATCGCCTGGGCAGGACAAATCGCCTCACACAGTTTGCACGCAATGCAACGTTCTTCCCCATTGGGATAGCGGCGCAACACATGTTCACCCCGAAAACGTGGGCTGATCGGGTTCTTCTCATAGGGATAGTTGATCGTGGCCTTTGGTTTGAAGAAATATTTCAGCGTCAACCAATGAGCCGTGATGAACTCTATGAGGAGAAAGGACTTGATTGTCTGGATCATGATGCGCCTCCAAAGCGCGTCAGCATGAGGAAGCCCGACACCAGGAACACCCAAAAAAGCGAAAGTGGGAGAAAAACTTTCCAGCCAAGCCGCATCAGTTGGTCATAACGGTAGCGCGGGACAGTCGCCTTCACCCATGAGAAAACAAAGAAGAAGAAGAATATCTTGGCGAACAGCCAAATGATGCCCGGGATATAATAAAGCGGCGCCCAGTCGAATGGGGGCAGATAGCCGCCCCAGAACAGTACGGCATTCAATGCGCACATGAGAATGACGTTCGCATATTCGCCGAGCCAATAAAGCGCGAAGCTCATGGAGCTATATTCGGTCTGATAGCCGGCAACCAGCTCAGACTCCGCTTCGGTAAGGTCAAATGGGGTTCGCGCTGTTTCCGCCATGGAAGAGATCAGGAACACCACCGCCATCGGGAAAAGCAGCGGGTTGAAACCATGGCCGTTGATGAAGCCGTAATATGCCTTCTGACTTTCCACGATAGTCGACAAATTAAACGACCCAGCCCACAGGACCACTGTAATCAAGATGAAGCCAATGGAAACTTCATAGCTGATCATCTGCGCGGAAGCGCGCATCGCCGAATAGAAAGGATATTTGGAATTGGATGCCCAGCCAGCGATGATCACGCCGTAGACGCCCAGGGAACTGACCGCAAGAATATAGAGCAGGCCCACATTGATGTCGGCCAGAACAACGCCTGCACCGAACGGAATAACTGCCCAGGCGATCTGCGCAACGGTGAAAGTGATGATCGGCGCAATCAGGAACAAGGCCCGATTGGACGCCGCTGGAATGATGGTTTCCTGAAGGAATACCTTCGCGCCATCAGCAAAACTCTGAAGCAAACCAAAAGGCCCGACCACATTGGGGCCCCGGCGCAGTGCCATCGCTGCCCAGATTTTCCGGTCAGCGTAGATGAGCATCGCCACGGCAAGCATGAGCGGTAGCGCGATCAGCAAAATGCCGATCAGGGTGGCCACGAACCAACCAAAATCAAACCCCAGAAAAGATTGGAAGAAATCCGTCATTCTGCGGCCTCCAAAATCTCTTCGCCGTGGAGCAGTTCAGCCGAGCAGCGCTGCATGGTCGGGCTGGCGCGGCAAATGCTGTTGGTAAGATAAAAATCCTTGATGGGATGGGCCAGATCACCCTTCGGATCGGCGAAAAGTTTGGGTGGTGCCCAAGCATATGTCGCAAGACCAAGTTCTCCGAGCGCCGGAACCGCCTTCACCATTTCCGCACGCAGTCCTTCAAAACTATCGAACGGCAGCGTACAGCCAAGCTTGTCCGACAGAGCGCGGAAGATGGTCCAGTCCTCGCGAGCGTCGCCAGGCGCGAATACGGCCTTGTCGCCACGCTGCACCCGGCCTTCCAGGTTCACATAAGTCCCGGCCTTTTCGGTGTAGGCGGCACCCGGCAGGACTACATCAGCCGCATGCGCGCCTTTATCACCATGATGTCCGATGAACACTTTGAAGCTCTCATTAAAGGCTGAATAATCCACATCATCCGCCCCCAGCGCAAAGAGCAGCTTCGGCTTGGCCGCAGCCATGACTTTGATGCCGCCTTCCATCGCATAGCCGAGCATCAACCCTCCCATGCGCGCGGCGGAGAAGTGAAGAACGTTAAAGCCGTTCCAGCCTTCTTTTATCAGCCCGGTTGCCTGCGCGAGAGCCAGTGCCGCTCCATGAACACCGGCCACGGCCAATGCGCCGCCGCCCAGGATCATTGCAGGACGCTGGGCATTTTTGAAAGCATCGTTCAGCCCCGCAGGCACGTTGCTTAACAAGCCAGCATCATTACCCAGCCATTCGACCTTATAAGTAAGATCAATTTCCGGTCCTATGCCGTAAACCTTCGCGCCATTCTTGATCGCCTTACGGATGCGGGTATTGACCAGCGGCGCTTCCCAGCGAAGATTGGTGCCAACGAGCAAAATAACGTCGGCCGTTTCAATGCCGGCGATAGTGGAATTGAAGTTCACTGCCGCCAGGTTCGAAACATCATAATTGAGCCCGGTCTGGCGGCCTTCAAGCATGGTGCCGCCCAGCGCTTTAACAAGTTGGCGTGCAGCGAACATGGTTTCGCAGTCCAGCAGATCACCCGCGACCGCTGCAACACTGTTTCCAGCATTTCTGGCGACGCTGGCGATCTCTCCGAAGGCGTCTTCCCAGTTTGCTTCAACCAGCTTGCCGCCCTTGCGGATATAGGGTTTGTCCAGACGGCGACGAATGAGTCCGTCGACGGCGTGACGCGTCTTGTCGGACGCCCATTCCTCGTTCACATCCTCATTGATCCTGGGAAGCGCACGCAGCACCTGACGCCCTCGGCTATCGAGACGAATATTGGTTCCCACCGCATCCATGACGTCGATAGCGAGGGTTTTTCTCAGTTCCCAGGGACGCGCTTCAAAAGCATAAGGCTTGCTGGTAAGCGCGCCGACCGGGCAGAGATCGACCACATTGCCGGAGAGCTCACTCTGCGCGGCATGTTCCAGATAAGTGGTGATCTGCATATTTTCACCGCGGAAGATCGCCCCGATTTCCGGGACGCCCGCTACTTCTTCGGCGAAGCGAATGCAGCGTGTGCATTGGATGCAACGGGTCATTACCGTTTTCACGATGGGACCCATGTATTTCTCCGTCACCGCCCGCTTATTCTCATCATAGCGGGTATAGCCCTTGCCATAAGCAATAGACTGGTCTTGGAGATCGCATTCGCCTCCTTGGTCGCAGATCGGACAATCAAGCGGGTGATTGATGAGGAGGAATTCCATCACGCCCTCCCGCGCCTTCTTGACCATTGGACTGTCCGTGCGGATTTCCTGTCCATCAGCCGCAGGGAGTGCGCAGCTGGCCTGCGGTTTGGGTGGCCCCGGCTTCACTTCAACGAGACACATGCGGCAATTGCCCGCGATGGACAGCCGCTCATGATAGCAGAAGCGCGGAATTTCCTTGCCCGCCAGCTCACATGCCTGAAGCACGGTCGCGCCTGCGGGGACTTCCAGTTCTACACCATCGACGGTTAGTTTAGGCATGATTTACTCCGCAGCCTCCATCATCGGGGCCGCGCCCTTGGCTTCCTGAATGCGTCGTTCGATTTCGGGGCGGAAATGTCGAATGAGACCCTGAATCGGCCACGCCGCAGCATCACCGAGCGCGCAGATGGTATGGCCCTCGACCTGCTTGGTGACTTCGAATAGCGTGTCGATTTCGCTGATTTCAGCTTCGCCCGTACGCAGGCGTTCCATCACACGCCACATCCAGCCCGTGCCTTCACGGCAGGGCGTGCACTGACCGCAGCTTTCATGTTTGTAGAAATAAGACAGGCGCGAAATGGCGCGAACAATATCAGTGGACTTGTCCATGACAATGACGGCTGCAGTACCGAGCCCCGAACCGAGTTCCTTCAAGCCATCGAAATCCATGGGGGCTTCCATGATCTGAGCGGCTGGAACTAGCGGAACGGAAGAACCACCGGGAATGACCGCGAGCAAATTGTCCCACCCGCCGCGAATGCCACCGCAATGTTTTTCAATGAGTTCGCGGAAGGGAATGCTCATGGCCTCTTCCACAACGCAAGGCCGGTTCACATGCCCGCTGATCTGAAAGAGCTTTGTGCCCTTGTTATTATCGCGCCCAAAACTGGAAAACCACGCCGCCCCACGCCTGAGAATGGTGGGCGCGACAGCGATCGATTCAACATTGTTGACGGTGGTTGGACAACCATAAAGACCGGCGCCTGCCGGAAATGGCGGCTTCAGGCGCGGCTGCCCCTTCTTCCCCTCAAGGCTTTCGATCATCGCGGTCTCTTCGCCGCAGATATAAGCGCCTGCGCCACGATGAACGAATACATCGAAGTCATAGCCCGAGCCAGACGCGTTCTGGCCGATCAGCTTGGCTTCGTAAGCCTCCCTGACTGCGGCTTCCAGAACCTTCGCTTCATAAATATACTCACCGCGAATATAGATATAAGCGGCGCGAGCACGCATTGCGAAACCTGCGATCAGGGCGCCTTCGATGAGCTTGTGCGGATCATGGCGGATGATCTCCCGATCCTTGCAGGAACCAGGCTCCGATTCATCGGCGTTGATGACGAGGAAGCTTGGACGACCATCCTTGCTTTCCTTAGGCATGAAGGACCATTTGAGTCCGGTGGGGAATCCTGCTCCTCCACGCCCGCGCAAGCCGGATGCCTTGACTTCTTCAATGATTCCGTCCTGGCCTAACTCCATCAGTTTCTTGGTATTGTCCCAATCGCCGCGCTGTTTCGCAGCAGTCAGGTTCCAAGGCTGGAATCCGTAGACATTGGTAAAGATGCGATCCTTGTCCTCAAGCATCACCATGCTCCCCGATAGTCATGATTTTCCCTGACCATGTCCTTGAGCGTAGTCGGACCGCCTTCGGGACAGCTTACCTGACGGTCGATCTGCGGCCCGATCTTCGGCTGCTCGCCCCTGGCGAGAATATCGAGGATCGCGACGGTCTTGTCATAATCCAGATCCTCATAATTATCGTCGTTGATCTGAACCATGGGCGCATTGGCGCAGGCACCGAGGCATTCGACCTCAGTAAGCGTAAAAAGACCATCGGGTGTCGTCCGGCCCTTGACCAGTCCCTTGTTCTTACAGGCAGCGAGCACATCGTCCGAACCGCGCAACATACAGGGCGTCGTGCCGCAAACCTGTACATGATAGCGACCCACCGGCGCCAGATTATACATGGTGTAGAAGGTTGCGACCTCATAAGCCCGCATATAGGGCATATCCAATTCCCGGGCGACGAACTCGATCACCGGGACAGGAAGCCAGCCCTGAGTGCCGGTTTCCGCGCCGACCTGGCGCTGGGCAAGATCAAGCAATCCCATAACCGCAGAGGCCTGACGACCTTGAGGATAGCGCGAAATCAGTTCCCGAGCATCGGCGGCATTTTCTTCGGTCCAGGCGAAAGCGCCCCAGCGGGCACGCGTCTCTGCTTCATCAGGAATTTGCGGTGCATCAGCCATTAGCGGTCACATTCTCCAAACACCACGTCGATTGCGCCCAAAATTGCGGTCGCATCGGCCAGCATGTGGCCCTTGCACATAAAATCCATCGCTTGCAGGTGTGAAAAGGCCGTTGGGCGGATCTTGCAGCGATAAGGCTTGTTGGAGCCGTCGCTTACCAGATAAACACCAAACTCACCTTTCGGGCTTTCAGTGGCAACATAAACTTCGCCAGCAGGGACATGGAAGCCTTCGGTATAAAGCTTGAAGTGATGGATGAGGGCCTCCATCGACTGCTTCATCTCGCCACGCCGTGGCGGCACAACCTTGCGGTCGAGGCTAGCAACAGGACCTTCCGGCATCTCCTGGAGGCACTGCTTCATGATCTTCGCCGATTGGCGCACTTCTTCAACGCGAACCATGAAGCGATCATAACAGTCGCCATTCGTGCCGACGGGGATTTCAAAGTCCATGCGATCATAGACATCGTATGGCTGCGACCGGCGAAGGTCCCAGGGAACGCCGGAGCCGCGGATCATTGGACCGGAAAAGCCCCATTTGATCGCGTCTTCCTTGCTGACCACCGCGATATCCACGTTGCGTTGCTTGAAGATGCGATTGTCGATTACAAGACTCAGCGCATCATCGAACAATTTCGGCAGTTTGGTATCGAGCCAGTCGCCAATATCCGTGAGCAGCTTCAGTGGTACATCCTGATGCACGCCACCGGGCCTGTAATAAGCGCTGTGCATGCGGGCACCCGACGCTCGCTCGAAGAAGTTCAAACAATCTTCGCGGATTTCGAACAGCCAAAGATTGGGTGTCATCGCGCCAACGTCCATGACGTGCGACCCAATATTCAGCATATGATTACTGATGCGCGTCAGCTCGGAGAAAAACACCCGCAGATATTGGGCGCGAAGCGGCACCTCCAGTCCGAGGAGCTTTTCGATGGCCAGCACATAGCTGTGTTCCATTGCAAGCGGAGAGCAATAATCGAGCCGGTCGAAATAAGGAAGCGCCTGCAAATAGGTCTTGTATTCAATCAGCTTTTCAGTGCCGCGATGCAGCAAGCCCACATGTGGATCGACGCGCTCGACGATTTCACCGTCCAGCTCCATCACCATGCGAAGCACGCCATGGGCAGCCGGATGTTGCGGGCCAAAGTTGATGGTGTAATTCTGAATCTGGATTTCGTCGGCAACCGCGGGATCACGCTGCGACAGTTCTTCCGTTGCGGTCGTCATGATTTTTTCCCCTCGTCCGCTTTGACAGGCGACGGCGCTCCAGGGGCCTCGGGCTTTGCCTTTTCATCGCCAGGCAGCACATAGGCAGCGCCTTCCCATGGGGACGTGAAATCAAAGGTACGGAAGTCTTGCGCGAGCTTGACCGGCTCGTACACTACGCGCTTCGCTTCTTCGGAATAGCGCATCTCAACATAACCGGTGAGCGGAAAGTCCTTGCGCTGCGGATGACCCTTGAACCCATAGTCCGTCAGGATACGGCGCAGGTCGCGGTTGCCGGAGAAGACTACGCCATACATGTCATAGACTTCGCGTTCCAGCCAGCCAGCCACCGGCCAGACGTCAGTGATGCTCGGCACCGGCTGATCTTCGTCCGTCGCGACTTTGACCCGAATGCGGTGGTTCTTGGTCAGGCTAAGCAGATGGTAGCAGATTTCGAACCGTTCCGGACGATCGGGGTAATCGACGCCCGCGATTTCCATGAGTTGCTGATAAGCCAAATCGTCGCGCAGCTTCACCATGACGGCAGGAAGTGTCTCGCGCTGGACCGTGACGCTGATCTCACCAACAGCTTCAACGAGTTCGACAACAGCATCAGTCAGCAAGGCGTGGATGGCATCAGCCACACCTTCGTTGGAGGCATATTTGGGTGCGGGACTGCTCATATCAGCGTTCGATCGTTCCAATGCGACGAATTTTCCGTTGGAGCTGCATCACGCCGTAAAGAAGCGCTTCTGCTGTAGGCGGGCAACCCGGCACATAAATATCCACCGGCACGATCCGGTCACAGCCGCGCACAACGCTATAGCTATAGTGGTAATAACCCCCGCCATTCGCGCAACTGCCCATGGAAATGACATATTTGGGCTCGCTCATCTGATCGTAGACCTTACGCAGCGCAGGAGCCATCTTGTTGCAGAGCGTACCAGCAACGATCATGACGTCCGACTGGCGCGGCGAAGCACGCGGCGCGACGCCGAAACGCTCCATGTCATAACGCGGCATGTTCACATGAATCATTTCGACCGCGCAACAGGCAAGGCCGAACGTCATCCACCAAAGCGAGCCGGTACGCGCCCATTGGAACAATTCTTCTGTTGAGGTGACGAGAAAGCCCTTGTCCGTGACTTCCGCCGAGAGGTCATCGAAAAAGGCCCGGTCGGGCTGCGTTCCTTCGGGCGGAAAAGGCCCTTCGGTGCGCGGATCAAGTATTACTCCCAATCGAGCGCTCCCTTCTTCCATGCATAAATGAGACCGAGCACAAGCTCGAAAATGAAGACCATCATCGTCACCCAGCCGGTCCAGCCGATCTCACCCAGGCTGACGGCCCAGGGGAAGAGAAAGGCTGCTTCCAGATCGAACACGATGAAAAGAATGGCGACCAGGTAGAAACGCACGTCAAACTGGCTGCGCGGATCTTCAAATGCGGGGAAACCGCATTCATACTCGGCAAGCTTGTCTGGATTGGGTTTGTGGGTGCCGGTAAGACTGGATACCAGCATCGGCAAAAACACGAAGGCGCTTGATAGCACCAGCGCCACGCCGAGGAACAGCAGTATCGGCAGATATTCAGACAGATCGACCAAAGAGACTCTCGCTTGCTTGACGTCTTGGGCGGGCTTTTAGGCGGATGCTTCGGTGGGGGCAAGCCCCGCCGCCAAGCAAAAAAATCCGGCAATCGCCCGCGATGTTCCTACCGTAGCGCTGAGGCAACCAGTTTATGGAGTTTGCTATGAATCGTGTCGTTCCCGGCAAGGAATTCCCGCCGCGCAATGCACTGATCTCCGCCACGGAAATCGGTGACGAAACCGCCCGCTTCCCGCACCAGCAGCATACCCGCCGCCACGTCCCAAGGCTGGAGATCACTTTCCCAGAAACCTTCATAGCGGCCTGCCGCCACATGGGCCAGATCAAGCGCAGCCGAGCCGAAGCGGCGAATGCCAGCCACCTGACCAGCAACTGCACCAAATATCCGGGACCATTGCGCCATATCGCCATGTCCGAAAAACGGAATGCCCGTGGCGATCAGCGAGTCTGCCAAATCGCGCCGGGCTGACACGCGCAAGCGCCGGTCATGTAGCCATGCCCCCCTGTTTTTTTCCGCCCAATAGCTTTCGTCAGTGATCGGTTGATAAATGAGGCCGGTCGTTACCTCCCCCCAGCCGCCGCCAAGCTTCGGCTCCTGCACCGCTATGGAAATAGCGAAGTGCGGAATGCCGTGCAGAAAATTGCTGGTGCCATCCAGCGGATCGATAACCCAACGGGGCTTCGCCGGATCGCCTTCGATCTCACCGGCCTCTTCCAACAGGAAACCCCAGTCGGGGCGGGCTTTTTTTAGTTCATCGAACAGCGTGCGTTCGGCGCGCTGATCGGCCATCGAGACAAAGTCCGCAGGCCCCTTGCGGGAGACCTGAAGATGCTCGACTTCCCCGAAATCGCGACGAAGGCGCGGCGCGGCCTTGCGTGCGGCGCGTTCCATGACGGTAATAAGGCCCGAATGGCTAACCAATGATCTTCTCCGTTCGTCCTGAGCGAATTCGACGGACGATGGCTATGTGCGGCGTGTCTCGGTCTCGCTCGACACGGGCGTGAATGATCGGGTTAATCTGCCCGCTTCACATATTCGCGTTCATAAACATCAACAACGATCCGCGTTCCCGTGGTGATGTGCGGCGGCACCATCACGCGCACGCCATTGTCCAGTATCGCTGGCTTATAGGATGCCGATGCAGTCTGGCCTTTGACCACGGCGTCAGCCTCCACGACTGTGGCCTCCACCTGTTCGGGAAGCTGAACGGAAATCGGCCGATCTTCATACAGTTCCAGCACAACGTCCATGCCGTCGGCCAGGAAAGCTGTCGCATCTCCAATCAGGTCGGATGGAAGATTGATCTGCTCGTACGTTTCCTTGTCCATGAAAACCAGCATGTCGCCTTCGGCGTAAAGATACTGAAAATCCTTGGTGTCGAGACGAATGCGTTCAACGGTTTCAGCGGACCGGAACCGTACATTGTTCTTGCGCCCATCGATCAGGTTTTTCAATTCGACCTGCATATAAGCGCCACCCTTGCCAGGCTGAGTGTGCTGAATTTTCACGGCGCGCCAAAGGCTGCCTTCATATTCAATATTGTTGCCAGGACGAATGTCCACGCCACTGATCTTCATCGCGCTTCTCGCTTGTTCAAGGATGTTAAAGAGCCGTGGCCTGCGCCTCTAATCGCCCTCGGCATTTTGCGCAAGCCCGCCCGGACAAGCGAGTGTCTTATCCGGGCAAGCGAGTGACTTATGACGTGAACCTGGCCTTCGTGCCTGATTTAACCATCTGTGCGAGCCGGGCGGCATCCCAGTTCGTCAGACGTATGCAGCCATGGCTTTCGGTTCGGCCTATCAATGCCGGTTCTGGCGTTCCATGAATGCCATAATGGGGCTTTGAAAGGTCTATCCATACGACCCCGACGGGCCCATTGGGTCCCGGCCCCAGAACACCCTTGGAATCACTGGAACTCGCATCCCAGAAAAGATCGGGATTGTAATGAAACTTAGGATTGTGGCTAACGCCCTTTATGGTCCAGCTGCCGAGTGGAAGAGGATCGTGCTCACTGCCCATCGTAGCGGGAAATTGCGCGATGAGCGTGCCGGCATCGTCGAGCACTCTCAGGACACCTTCTGATTTGTCCACTTCGATATGATCGGCAGCAGGCTGACGGGCCGAAACGCCAAGGGTCGCAAGCGTGGAGCGCCACTTTACATCGTCTTCTGAGATCGGCTCATCCGGGTCTGGCACGTTTGGCACACGCAGAATGACCCCGGCACGTACAGTCATGTTCGGAGTATTGAGCTTCGCCAGCACCTCCGGGGTTGTATGGAAACGCTCCGCCAATTTTTCCAGCGAATTGCGATAACCCAGATAGGGCATGTCCGCCTGATCCGACAATTTGGATGGCAGGTTAGGCGTGAATGGTCCGCTTACAAAATTTTCGGGTAAACGGATCGTGCGGGTCGGCGGTAAGGAACCGTTCTGATATAGGATTTTCCGCGTGCTTTCGTCGAGCTTCCCGGTTTGGGGAAGATCGCGAGCCTCCTGAAAGCCGCGTAGTGCAGTATCGAAGGATTGGCCCTGTTTGCCATCCAGCAGACCAGGCGAGAAACCGGCACGATCAAGCATCACCTGCGCCTGAAGAATAGAAAGATCCTGGGGTGCCGCCGCCGTAGCCACCTTTACATCTTCAAAATGGCCCAGTGGCGTTTCAGCTATTGTCGCAGTCTCCTTATCCTTGCCGCCTCCGTGGTCCGACTGTCCCCCGCATCCGGCAAGCGCTATGGTTAATCCAATCAACACAGTTCGCATATTCTTCTCCCGGTCGTTCAAGCATGAAACGAATGCACAAACGGGCAAAATCACGAAATGCGTCAAAGCGATGTATATGGGGGATCAGTAGAAAAAGCCGCTAAAGATTGAGCACCGCCGAAAATGCACGAACACCCAATGCCTCTCCTTCCGGATGATTCCAGATCGCAGCGCTAACCGCCAGGAAATCTGCGCCAGCTTCGACCAGTGGTCTCGCATTTTCGACCGTTATCCCGCCAATAGCAACGCAGGGTGGTTCAAAGAGCGCTGACCACCAACTCAGGATCGAAGGATCCGGACGATGCAGAGTTTCCTTTGTATTCGTAGGAAAAAAGGCGCCAAAAGCGACATAGTCGGCCCCCGCTTCCCCTGCTTCCATGGCTAGGTGGCGGCTGTCATGGCACGTGACACCGATCTGTGTGGACGGTCCAAGCAGCTGGCGCGCCTCCCGTGGATCACCATCCCCCTGGCCCAGATGGACGCCATCTGCCCCAAGCCGTTTGGCCAGGTTCATGCTATCATTGATGATAAACGCTACATCGCGGTCGGCGCAGATACGTTGCAACGGTTCGGCTGCGCGAGTGATAACATGCTCGTCAATGCCTTTAAGACGGAGTTGGAAGGCCGCGACCGCGCCGGCATCAAGGGCCGAAGCCAGCCTGCCTGCAAAAGTTTCGTCAATCGCCGGTGGTGAAATCAAATAAAGCTGGCAAGGCTCCCGACGCGCTCCCGGAGCGAACTGAACGGCGAAATCTTCGTTGGGCATATATGATCCGTATCGGCTGTTCAGGATGGAATTACCATCACTGGCGCAAGGCTTTCTATCCTGAAGGCCTGCCCGTCAAGCAGTGGTTTTCGCATTATGCCAGCCATTTCGATACGGTAGAGATCAATGCTAGCTTCTATCGCTTACCGAAAGCGGCGACCTTCACCGGTTGGTGCAAGCAGGCCCCACCGGGCTTTTGCTATGCCGTGAAGGCGCCCCGCTTCATCACCCACATGCATAAGTTGAAGGATGTGGCAGAGCCAATGGAGCTATTCCTCGGCAATGCCAGGCATCTTGGCAAGGCTTTAGGCCCCATTCTCTACCAACTTCCCCCGCATTGGCATTTCAATCGGGAGCGATTGGTGCAGTTTTTGGAGCTTCTGCCCGACGATATGCGCCACGTGTTCGAATTTCGAGATCCGACCTGGATCACCGAGGAGGTTTTGGAGCTATTGGGAGAAAAAGGCGCGTCTTTCTGTGCGCACGACATGCCCAATGTTCCCACTCCCCGCTGGGCCACCGGACCGATCGCTTATGTCCGCTTCCACGGCGCCAGCGGCAAATATTGGGGTCGCTACAGCAAAGAGGTGCTGTGCGAATGGCGGGACTGGATGATCGACCAATCCCGCCAGGATCGCGAAGTATGGGCCTATTTCAATAATGATACAGAAGCGCAGGCTATCGCCGACGCGACGGCTCTAAAAGGCCTGATCGAGTGATTCATTCCTCACTCTTGTAGATGCGCACCAGCCGGTCGAGCATGGCTAAGGCGTCCTCCCGCGAACGCTGGAAAGTGTTCCGGCCAATGATCGAACCGTTGCCGCCGCCATCGCGAATATCCCGGGCATCCTGGAATACTGCGTCAGCGCCCTTGGCCGCGCCGCCGGAGAACACGACGATGCGGCGGCCGTTGAAGCACGCCTGAACTACATGGGCAACGCGTTTGGCCTGGGTCGACGAGTCAAAACCCTCATAGGACTTCTTGGCGTCCTGCTGCTCAATGTGGTCGCTGGGTAGCTTCACCTTGATGATGTGTGCGCCAAGCAGGGCCGCCATGTGCGCGGCGTATGCGCCGACGTCCAGGGCAAGCTCGCCAGATTTGGGCAGGCTGCCACCGCGCGGATAAGACCAGATCACTGTCGCGATGCCGACCGATTTCGCTTCTGCCGACATTTCCTTGATTTCTTCCATCATGTCGAAGCAATCGTCGGAGCCGGGATAGATGGTGAAGCCGATAGCAGAGCAACCGAGCCGCAGCGCATCCTCGACGCTGCCCGTTAGTGCCTGGTTCGCGCCCCCCGCCCAGCTATTGGAACTGTTGACCTTGAGAATGGTGGGGATTTGACCGGCGAAGGTGCCGGCCCCGGCCTCCAACATGCCTAATGGCGCAGCGTAGGCGTTGAGCCCGGCATCAATGGCCATTTGATAGTGGTAATGGGGATCATAGGCAGGCGGATTGGGAGCAAAGCTGCGGGCTGGCCCATGTTCGAAGCCCTGATCGACCGGCAGGATGATCATCTTGCCAGTACCACCCAGACGGCCATGCATCAGCATGCCCGCAAGCTTGCCCTTCACACCGGGATTATCGCTCTCATACTTATCGAGAATGGCTTTGACGGTTGGCGTCATGGTCATGCTTTTCCTTCCTGCACAAAGGGTCTTACCGGACGGGCCGGCGGTTTGAAATCTATTGTATTGGCGATTCCGGATAGGTTTCCGGCCAAGGTGGACCTTTCAGTTCCAGTTGGTTGCCTTCCGGATCCTGCACGTAAACGGATGGCCCCTCTCCATCCGCTCCGTAGCGGGAGGCGACCTCCGCATTTATGCCATGTGCGCTGAGATGGGCAAGAATGTCGGCGCTTTTCCACGGAAGTACGCGAAAGCAGACATGGTCCACGTTGCGCCCCTCTCTGCCGGGACCCGCTCCGCCCTGCTGCCCGAGTTTTCCGTCCACGGGAACGAGGTCGATGAGACAAGTGCCCACCCGCAACTGATAAAGTCCGATAGCCGCCTTATGCTTTTCGAAACGGGCACCCAACACGTCCGTGTAGAAGGCGATCATCTTTTCCAGATTGGTGACCCGGAACACGACATGGTCGATATTCTGGATCGTCAGCATGTCAGCGCTCAAGAGCCTTTACGCCCGGAAGCTCCTTGCCTTCCATCCACTCCAGAAACGCGCCGCCTGCGGTAGACACAAAGCTGAAATCTTCCGCGACACCGGCATGATTGAGTGCTGCTACTGTGTCCCCGCCTCCAGCGACTGACACTAGAGAGCCTTCCTTGGTAAGCGCAGCAGCCGTCTTTGCTAACGCAACTGTAGCTGTATCGAAAGGCGGTGTCTCAAAAGCGCCCAGGGGGCCGTTCCATACGAGCGTCTTGCAGGTCTTAAGGACATCGGACAATGCCTCGACAGCCGCAGGACCAACATCCAGGATCATCTCATCGGCGGCTACTTCGTGCACATTGACGGTGCGCGTCGGCGGATTGGGAGCGAACTCCTTCGCCACAACGACATCGTAGGGTAAGTGGATCGTGCAGTTGGCAGCGTCTGCGACTTCCAGAATCTCTTCAGCCGTGCCGGTCAAATCATGTTCGCAAAGGGATTTGCCGACATCGACTCCCCGCGCAGCGAGGAAAGTGTTGGCCATGCCACCGCCAATGATGAGATGATCAACCTTGCTCACCAGATGCTTCAGCACATCAAGCTTGGTTGACACCTTTGCGCCGCCCACGACCGCAGCGACGGGATGCTCGGGCTGTCCGAGCGCCTTTTGCAGCGCGTCAAGTTCCGCCTCCATGGCCCGGCCCGCAAAGGCCGGCAGCTTGTGGGCAAGGCCCTCGGTCGAAACATGGGCGCGATGCGCAGCGGAAAAGGCGTCATTCACGTACAGATCGCCTAATGCTGCCATAGCCTCGATCAATACCGGATCGTTCTTCTCCTCGCCCGCGTGAAAGCGAGTATTCTCGAGCAGCGCGATATCGCCATTGCCCAGTCGAGCGATGGCAGCTTTCGCTTCTTCGCCCTGGCAATCAGGGATGAATGTCACAGGACGGCCCAGGACGGATGACAATGCCGATACCGTCTGGGCCAGCGACATGTCGGGATTCACCAGACCTTTGGGCCGCCCGAAATGCGCCAGGATCAATACCTTGGCACCACGATCGGAGAGTTCGTTAACGGTGGGAACAGCCGCGCGCAAACGCGTATCATCCGTCACCAAGTCATCTTTCATAGGCACATTCAGATCTTCGCGAACCAGTACGGCTTTGCCGCTGATTTCGCCCATATCGTCCAGTGTTTTGAATGACTTCACGGCTGTTCCTCTAGAATGATATGATAATTCCGCTCATGCTGAGCGGCTATTGGCCGCTCAGCAGAACAGAACAAGAAATTACAGCAATCCGGCAACGACGCAGGTCGTATCGACCATGCGGTTG
Source organism: Rhizorhapis sp. (assembly GCA_036570425.1). Taxonomy (GTDB): domain Bacteria; phylum Pseudomonadota; class Alphaproteobacteria; order Sphingomonadales; family Sphingomonadaceae; genus Rhizorhapis. The sequence goes on from DATCYF010000002.1 coordinate 28,293, forward strand.
GAGAAGCCCCATTCATTGTCATACCAGCTCAGCACGCGAACGAGCTTGCCATCAATGACTGCGGTTTCCAGGCTGTCCACGGTCGAGCTGGCCGGCCAGTGGTTGAAGTCGATGGAAACGAGCGGCTCGTCAGTATAGGCAAGTACACCCTTCAGCGGACCGGATTCAGACGCAGCTTTCAGGAGGCTGTTGATTTCCTCAACGCTCGTGTCCCGCTTCGGCGTGAAGGTCAGGTCAACGATGGACACATTGGGCGTCGGAACGCGGATGGCTGAACCGTCCAGCTTGCCCTTCAGTTCAGGCAGAACCTCGCCCACTGCGCGCGCCGCGCCAGTGGTGGTCGGGATCATCGACATAGCGGCGGCGCGAGCGCGGCGCATGTCGCTGTGGATCTGGTCCAGTATCTTCTGGTCATTGGTATAGCTGTGCACCGTGGTCATCAGGCCGCGTTCGATGCCGACCGTGTCGTTCAGCACCTTGGCAACAGGCGCCAGGCAGTTGGTCGTGCAGCTTGCATTGGAAATGACGATGTCGTCACCCGTCAGCGTCTCATGGTTCACGCCATACACGACGGTTTTGTCCACGCCTTTTGCCGGAGCGGAAATGACGACGCGACGGGCACCGGCAGTCAGGTGCGCGCTCGCCTTTTCCTTGTCCGTGAAGAAGCCTGTGCATTCAAGAGCAATGTCCACCCCATTCGCCTTGTGTGGCAGATTGGCAGGATCACGCTCCGCCGTCACGACAATGCGGTTGCCGTTGACGATGATATCATTGCCGTCCACTTCCACAGTGCCGGGGAAAGCGCCATGAACGCTGTCCCGCTTGAACAGAAGCGCGTTGGATTTGGCATCGGCCAAGTCATTGACACTGACCAGCTCCAGCCCGCAATCGGGCCGCTCAAGGATCGCGCGGGCGACCAGACGCCCGATGCGGCCAAAACCATTGATTGCAACTTTGACTGCCATCTTTTCTAGCTCCTTACTTGCCAAGCGCAGCAACAATCTGCGGCGCAATCTTGCCGGCCGTCAGGCCGAAATAGTCGAACAGTGCTTCTGCCGGGGCGGATGCTCCAAAGCTGTCGATGCCAAAACGCAGACCATCCAGACCTGTATAGCGTTCCCAGCCGAAAGTCGTCCCCGCCTCAATGGATACTTTGAGCGCATCGGAGGGAAGCAGGTCGGCTTTGTAAGTAGCCTGCTGCGCATCGAAAAGCGACCAGCAAGGCATGGACACCACATCCGCGCCAATCCCCTGCGCTTCCAGGGCGTCAGCGATACCAAGCGCGAGTTCGACTTCCGAGCCGCTGGCGAGGAGAACAACATTGCGGGACGCCGTCGCGGCACGCAGGCGATACGCGCCCCTCGCGCACAGATTTTCGCTTTTTTCCAGACGGAGCTGCGGCAGGTTCTGGCGAGTCAGAGCCAATAAGCCGGGCCCATCCTGCTTTTGCAAGGCCAACTCCCAACATTCTGCGGTTTCGACCGCGTCGGCAGGCCGATAGACGTCAAGATTGGGGATCATGCGGAGGCTCATCACATGCTCGATGGGCTGGTGGGTAGGCCCATCCTCGCCAAGACCAATGCTGTCATGAGTCATGACATAAACAACCCGCGCCTGCTGGAGCGCGGACAGGCGGATCGCCCCGCGACAATAATCGGAGAAGACCAGGAAGGTGCCGCCATAGGGAATGACCCCTCCATGCAGCGCCATGCCGTTCATCGCCGCTGACATGCCGAATTCCCGGATGCCATAATAGACATAGCGGCCGGAATAATCGTCCCTGCTGAATGGCGCGGTAGATTTGGTCTTGGTATTGTTCGATCCCGTCAGGTCGGCCGAACCGCCAACAGTTTCGGGCAGGAGCACGTTGATCGCCTCCAATGCCATCTCGCTCGCCTTGCGGGTAGCGACCTTCTTCGGTTCGGCCAGCAGAGTGTCGATATAGTCGGACAGCGAGAAGTCGGCAGGCAGATCGCCTGCCATTCGCCGCTCAAATTCTGAATTCTTTGAATGACTTGCAAGTCTGTCCTGCCACGCCTCATGCGCTCCAGCAGAACGTTCACCGGCCTTCTTCCATTCAGCGGCCACCGCGTCGGGGATCAGGAAAGCCTCATGCGGCCATTCCAGATGTTCTCGCGCGGCCGCGATTTCATCTTCCCCCAGCGGAGAACCATGCACGTTATGCGAACCGGCCTTGTTGGGCGCGCCATAACCAATCGTTGTATTACAAGCGACCAGCGAAGGGCGTGGATCGGCGGCTGCTTCAGCGAGTGCACGCCGAATGTCGGCAAAATCATGGCCATTGCATGAAACGACATGCCAGCCGGTTGCTTCATAGCGGGCGTGAATGTCCTCGCTTGTCGAAAGGCTCGTCGCGCCATCGATGGTGATCTTGTTATCGTCCCACAGCACGATCAGACGGCCGAGGCCCAAATGCCCTGCAAGACCGATCGCCTCATGGTTGATGCCCTCCATCAGGCAGCCATCGCCCGCGATCACCCAGGTCCGGTGGTCGACCAGTTCATCGCCAAAGGTCGCGTTCAAATGGCGCTCAGCCATTGCCATGCCCACTGCGGTGGCAAGCCCCTGCCCCAGCGGGCCAGTCGTCGTCTCAACGCCCGACAGCTCAAAATTTTCCGGATGGCCCGCGCAGGGGCTGTGGAGCTGACGAAAGTTGCGGATGTCCTCCAGGGTCGGCCGGGCGTAACCCGTCAAATGAAGGAGCGAGTAGATCAGCATCGACCCATGCCCAGCAGACAGCACGAAACGGTCGCGGTCGGCCCAGCGCGGTGACTTGGGATCGAACTTCAGAAATTCGCGGAACAGCACGGTAGCGACGTCGGCCATTCCCATCGGCATGCCCGGATGGCCGCTATTGGCTGCTTGAACCGCGTCCATCGACAGCGCCCTTATGGCGTTGGCGAGTGTTTTTTCAGTAACCGTCATGTGCTGTCTGACTTCCTCGTTGTGGGCAGCGGAATTCAAGCGCCCGAGTCGCAAAAAATCGCCCCCATTTGTCCGCTCGGGGAGCAAGCGTCAACAGCAGGACGAATAGGGTTTTTGCATGGTCCCCTAGCCGTGCTATCGAAGCGCAATGTCTGACGACCGAATGATTATAGCCATTGGCCGCATCGAACGCGCCTTGAGCCGCATCGAAGCAGCGCAAGCTCCTGCGGCAAACGCTTTCAAAACACTACAAGACAGGCATGCGCAATTGCGTGGCGAAACGGCCGAGGCGCTTGCTGAACTCAACCTGTTGGTGGAACGGCTGGGGGAGAGTGGAAATGGCTGACGTTTCCCTGTTCATCGGCGGCCGTCAATATGTTGTGACATGTCGCGATGGCGACGAAGTTCGCCTGGAATTTCTCGCCGCCATGATCGATGCCAAGGTGCAGGATGCCAAGCGCGCCATTCCGGGAATCAATGAAGTACGGCAACTATTATTTGCTGCATTGTTCCTTGCCGATGAACTCAACGACGTCAAAGCAACGGCTGAATCGGCCAAAACACCGGCGCCCGCCCCTCCTACGTCCGATCCGCGTCTGGCCGATGCTCTCGAGAGCCTGGCCGATCGGATGGAATCTCTTGCCGCAAGGCTTGCCGTCCTGCCGGAGAATGCCTAAGTTAATCGTGGCGGGCACTGCCTGGTACGAGCTTTAGCGAACATCCCTGAGGCGATATAACATCCTAGGGAGCTGTCCCTGACCGGGCCCTGGCCCGAATTACACGGCCCCCACCTGACGTGAAGGCGTCAGAGGATATTCCAGCAAACGACCGAGGCGGTCCCGCCACCTCACTTGCGCCGAAGCGATGCGCACAGATGCTTGAATTGGCTTGGGCCAAACAGCAATATTCCCGTTATAATATGGCTGGAAGAATCTATCCGGCTCAATTTTCTCGGATAAGTTCCCATCTTCGGAACCAAGGGCATCTCAATAGGAATTACAACGTGGAAGCGTCGTCCAAACAAGACATCCGTAAGGACGCACGCAAACGCCGTTCGTGCTTTGTCGAATCCCTTCCGCCAGCTGCGCTTCGATTCGCCTTTCATGCTCCTCCCACGCCGCTCCTGCGCATGATTGCGCCAGCCTCCTGTGTCGCACTATACATGCCGATGGGAAGCGAAGCCCCTGCCGATGGTTATGCTGGGATGCTCATAGAATCAGGCAAGCAATTATGCCTCCCCTGCCTGGAGGGAAATGACCCGGGCATGATATTCCGACGCTGGAGTCCTGCCGATTCGCTTGCGCCTGGCCATGCAAGCGTAGGTCAGCCTTTGCCCGAGGCGCCTGCCGTGGTGCCCGACGCCATTATCGCGCCGCTCCTTGCCTTCGATCGGCGGCTTAATCGTCTGGGGCAAGGCGGAGGGCATTATGATCGCACATTCGCGCGTTATCGCCATGCCCTGCGCATTGGTCTGGCATGGTCAGCGCAGGAACGGGACGACCTGATTCTTGACCCATGGGACGTTCCGCTGCACGCGATCGTCACTGAATGCGAATTTCTGGAAGGATCTCAATGAATCCGAGTTGGCGTAAACCCGTTGGTATGTTTTTGATATTGGGCATCATCGCAGTCTGGGCGGTGATCATCGCCAGTATGGCTCACCAGATCGCGCGACTGCCTGGCGCGGTGCAAATGGTGATTTACGCAGTAGCGGGGATCGTCTGGATCTTGCCGCTGAAGCCATTACTCGCCTGGATGGAAACAGGGAAATGGCGCGAGTGACGGGACTTGAACCCGCGACCTCCGGCGTGACAGGCCGGCGCTCTAACCAACTGAGCTACACCCGCGTTCTGCGGTGGAGGGGCAGTTAGAAGAGCCCGCCTGCCCTGTCAACCGTCCTGTTCGCTCTTACGTAAATTATCCGCAAATTCTTCCCGGCGGCTGTGCATCAATGTTCCATGTTCGAACAGGAAACCGGCGATATCCGGCTTTCCCGCAGCCGCGATGACAGTTTGCAGGATGATGAGCAGCGGCACGGCCAGCAGCGCGCCTGGCGTGCCCCATACCCATCCCCAGAAACTTAGCGACACAAGAATAAGTAGCGGATTCATCGTAAGCCGCCGTCCCAGCACCAGCGGCGTAATCGCGTTGGCCTCAACCAGATGGAAGCTGACCTGGATAAGGGCGGGCAGCAAGGCGAGCCAGACGTCATCAAACACCATCAGACCGCCCAGACCCAGCAACACGGCGGCAAGTATGGGACCGAAATAAGGAATGAAATTCAGCAAGGCGACGATGCCGCCCCACATCAGCGGCGATGGCATGTCGATCAGGTAAAGAGACAGGGCAATGGCCGCACCCAGGCTCAAATTAATAACGGCAATCGTCGTCACATAGGCTGAGGTTGCATCCACGACATTCTGGATGACACGAGCAATGGTCATCGCGCCATCGAAGCTGCCTCGGCTGCTGATCGTCTGATTGCGCAGCCTGGTCCAGCCTGCCAGGAAGAAATAGATCACCAGGATCATGAAGAGCATCTGAATAATGGCGGAAGGGGCAGAAGTGGCCGCAAGTTCTAATAAAGAACGGGGCGCCTCCACCGCCGCGGTGCGTGCAGCTGCCACCGGACCGGTTGCCAACATTTGAACGGTTTCGTCTACAAGGTGCTGAAGTTGCGCATAAAAATCAATGAGTGGCGCGAGATTGGATTGAATCTGCTCGATTCTGTCCGGCAAAATCCGAAACCAATCCGTCGCCGGGACAATGATCAGCACCAGCGCCACATTGGCGACCGTCAGAAAGAAAATAACGGCAATTAACGCCGCCACCTGCGATGGCATGCCTCGCCGCTCCATCCATTCCAGGAAGGGAACCAGTGCAATAGCAATGACCAGCGCGGCGGCCAAAGGCAGAAAAAACTCCGCCCCGGCCTGTAGCGCGAAGGGAACGGCAATGAAGAACCCTGCCCCGCCGATCAGCGTCAACGCGGCAAGCAGGCGGTCCCTGCGTCCCTCCCCCTCGCCTGATTCCTCATGTTTCATTGCTTGCTACTTCCGGCCGAACAATTTCTCTATGTCGCCGTGACCGAGTTTTACCCAGGTCGGGCGACCATGATTGCATTGCCCGCTATGAGGCGTGATTTCCATTTCACGCAAGAGGGCGTTCATTTCGGCAACCGATAGAACCCGCCCTGCCCTTACTGATCCATGACAAGCCATGGTAGCGGCGACATGGTCTAACCGTTCCTTCAGGGAAAGCGCTTCATCATAGGCCGCCAATTCGTCGGCGAGATCGGCGACAAGGCCTTTGACGTCGCCGTTCCCCAACATCGCAGGCGTTGAGCGGACAAGTATCGCCGCCGGTCCGAAACGCTCCAGGTCCAGCCCGAACTCCGCCAGTTCGGCCGCCCGCGCCTCCAGCCTGTCACAAGCAGGCTCGTCCAGTTCCACAACCTCGGGAAGAAGCAAGGCTTGCGACGCGACGCCGCTGCCTTCCATGGCGCGGCGCATGCGTTCAAGGACAAGTCGCTCATGGGCTGCATGCTGATCCACAATCACGAGCCCATCTTCAGCCTCGGCAACGATATAGGTCTTCGCCACTTGCCCGCGAGCCACTCCCAAAGGAAAACTCCGACTCTCTGGCGGCGGTGCATAAGCGGGTTCGGCGCGAGCCTGTGGAGGCGGCGTTGTAAAACCGGCGCGGCGGTCGCCAAGTCCCTGATAGGCCATTGGCGATGCGGACCAGTTATCGGCAAAGATGGGCATTGGGCTGATAGGAGTTGGTGAGGATATGGGCTCCTGCTGCCAATTGCCAAGTGCCTCCGCAGATGGACGCTGCACGGAACGAAACCCTGCCTCATCCAGCGCGCGCTTCAAACCACTGACGATCATGCCACGAATCATTGCCGGTTCACGAAAGCGAACCTCCGTTTTGGCCGGGTGGACATTAACGTCGACCTCGGCCGGAGGAAGATCGACAAACAGTGCCACCACGGGATGTCTGTCCCGAGCCAGAAGATCGGCATAGGCCCCGCGTACTGATCCAACGAGCAAGCGATCCTTGACGGGACGACCGTTTACGAAAAGGAATTGATGATCCGCAACGCCGCGATGATAGGTTGGGAGAGCGGCGACCCCGCTCACCGTCACGCCCTCGCGTTCCAGTGCGACCATGACATGATTGTCGGCCAGTTCCCGGTCTGTAAGCGCTGCCACGCGCAGTTCTCGGCTCTCGCCCGGCTGAACCGCAATGTTGCGGCGGCCATCATGTTCCAAAGTGAAGCCTATGTCAGGCCGCGCCATGGCGAGGCGACGGACAATATCAGCGCAAGCCGCATATTCCGACCGGGCGGAGCGGAGAAATTTGCGGCGGGCGGGCACTTTTCCGAAAAGCTGCTCCACACGAATGCGTGTTCCGGGGGGAAGTGCGGCCGGCCCCTCCTCCACCACCTGCCCATTGTCGACTGTTCGGGACCAGCCATCACCGTCCGGCTGCCTGCTTTCGATGCTAAGGTGAGCAACGCTGGCAATCGATGGCAGCGCCTCTCCGCGAAAACCCAATGTAACCACATTTTCAATTGCATCATCGGGTAATTTGGAGGTCGCATGCCGCTCAAGCGCGAGCGCTATGTCAGATCTTCCCATGCCCGCGCCGTTGTCGCTGACCTCAATCATGTCCAGCCCACCCGAAGCGAGCCGGACATGAATGCGATTCGCGCCTGCATCGATGGAATTTTCCACCAGTTCTTTCAGTGCGCTAGCGGGTCGTTCAACCACTTCGCCTGCTGCAATGCGATTGACCAGATGTTCAGGCAAACGGCGTATTGACATATGAACGTCACTAGCCCAAGCGGACGCTTTCCGCGACCCACTGTCCAAACATTTATGAAATAGCGCCTAGTTGGCTTTGCGCACGCGGAAGGACCGATTATAGCGTAGCGGCCCCGCCCCTGGGATGCTCCGGCTGGACAGGATAAAAGATGATCTTTTCGCGACTATTCAAGTTCTCCTCGCACGACATGGCCATCGATCTCGGCACTGCTAACACGGTCGTCTACGCCCGCGGGAAAGGCATCGTGCTCAATGAGCCGTCAGTCGTCGCGGTGGAAACGTTGAATGGCATCAAGCGCGTGAAGGCCGTTGGCGATGATGCCAAGCTGATGATGGGCAAGACACCTGATTCGATCGAGGCGATTCGTCCCTTGCGCGACGGCGTGATCGCGGACATCGATATTGCCGAGCAGATGATCAAGCACTTCATTCACAAGGTGCATGGACACCGCCGCTTCCCAAGCTGGCCCGAAATCGTGATCTGCGTGCCATCGGGCTCCACATCTGTCGAGCGCCGCGCCATTCGCGACGCGGCCAGCAATGCAGGCGCGTCTCAGGTTTTTCTGATCGAAGAACCCATGGCCGCCGCTATTGGCGCGGACATGCCAGTGACGGAACCGATCGGTTCAATGGTCGTCGATATTGGCGGCGGCACCACTGAGGTGGCGGTGCTGTCTTTGCGCGGCCTGGCCTATACGACTTCAGTGCGCGTGGGCGGCGACAAGATGGACGAAGCCATCGTCTCCTATGTCCGCCGCCATCACAACCTGCTCATCGGTGAAGCAACGGCCGAGCGAATCAAGAAGCAATATGGCGTTGCCCAATCGCCCGCCGACGGCGTGGGTGAAACCATCTACATCAAGGGCCGTGACCTGGTGAATGGCGTCCCCAAGGAAATTACCATCAATCAGGGCCAGATCGCAGAAGCGCTTTCCGAACCCATCGGTACGATCGTGGAGGGTGTACGCATCGCGCTGGAAAATACCGCGCCTGAGCTTGCGGCTGACATTGTCGATCAGGGCATTGTGTTGACCGGCGGAGGCGCGCTGCTGAAAGGCCTGGATGAGGAGTTGCGCGACGAGACGGGGCTTCCGGTTTCCATCGCGGACGATCCATTGACCTGTGTTGCCATCGGCACCGGGCGGGCGTTGGAAGATCCGATCTTCCGCGGCGTGCTGCAAACCGCCTGACTGGGGGAGAAGGCCAATGGCGCCGCCGCCCAGCCGGCGTCCCGGTTACAACCGCAAGGCGCAATATGGATTGTTCGCGAGCTATGTCATAGCCGTCGCGGGGGCGTTGCTTGGATTGTTGCTGGCGATCATTTCGATCTTTGATCCCACAGGATTCGGGGTGGTCCGGAACATGACAGCGGAAATCACCCGGCCAGTCTCCCTGACCCTTCAGGGGATGGTGAGCGGGATCGGCAGCGCAGACGAGCATATTGTGGCCTATGTCCGCGCAGGATCGCAAAACGCTGCACTGCGGCGGCAGGTGGAAGCCAACCGGACACGCATCATTGAAGCGGCCGCGATTGAACAGGAAAACCGGCGGCTGAAGAAGCTGCTGAAACTGGTCGAAACGGAAGATGACGAGGTCGTCGCGGCCCGGATGATCAGTTCAACCTCAAGCAGCACGCGCCGCTTTGCGCGGCTGAGCGCCGGGCGCAGCCAGGGAGTGACCCCCGGTCAGCCAGTGCGCGCGCCCGAGGGCCTTGTCGGACGCATATACGAGGCCGGCCCCAATACTGCCAATGTGCTGCTTCTGACCGATCCGGAAAACATCGTGCCAGTGCGGCGTACCCGCGACAACGTCGCGGGCATTTCGACGGGACGGGGCGACGGTTCGCTTGAAGTCCGGCCACTCAGCACAGGCAGAAATCCTTTCAAGCCCGGCGACATCATGGTTACGTCCGGCACCGGCGGATTATACAGGCCCAATATTCCCGTTGCGATCGTCCTGCGAATTGACGGCGACGCCGCCATTGCGGTTCCATTGGCCAATCCGGCGAAAGTCGAAACCGTGATCGTGCAGCATATCTTTCAGCCAAGCCTTGTGCGAAAGGTCGAAGAACAGCGCAACGAAGCGGTTGCCAATCCTTCGCCGGCAACGGAAAAGCCCTGATGCAGCGTGGGCGCTCCACCATCGCGCAGGACCGCTCCCCTCTGCGTACCACGGGCACGCCGATCATCATGGTCATATTGGGTTCGGTGGTGACTATCCTGCCTATGATCGCGGTGACGCCATCTCTCCCGCCCTTCGGTTTGCTCCTGCTGCTCGCCTGGAGATTGCTAAGGCCGGAGCTTTGGCCCCTTTGGATCGCGGTTCCTCTTGGCCTGTTCGACGATATTATGAGCGGACAGCCGCTTGGAAGCGCGATGTTTCTGTGGACGGCTACCTTGATCGGCATCGAGGCAATGAACAGCAGACTCTTATGGCGGGACTATTGGCAAGACTGGCTAATTGCCTCTATCTGGATTAGTTTTTGCCTGCTGGGTGGATTTTATTTTGCCCGCCTGTCATCAGGCGGAGGTTCCGTGTTGATTGTTTTACCGCAAATTGCGTGGTCGATATTATTGTTTCCCGCCATCGTGCGGTTGTGCGCCGTCGTCGATCGATGGCGATTGCCCTGATGGCAAATTCGAACCGCATCAGCGGAATGGGAAGAACAGTTACGGAAGCCCGTCAGTCCTTCACCTTCACTCGCCGCGCAATGGTGCTTGGCGCCATACAGGGGGGCATCGGCATGCTGCTCGCCGGCCGCATGGCATGGATCAGCATAGCGGAAAACGAACATTATGAGCTTTTGTCTGAAAGCAATCGGGTAAACCTGACGCTTGTTCCGCCGCGTCGAGGATGGATCGTAGACCGATATGGCAAGCCGCTAGCCAATAATAAAACCGATTTTCGGGTCGACATCATTCCAGATCGTTTGCATCACAAGGAAGCTACGATCGCTTCGCTCGCGAATTTGCTCTCGCTCGACCCGGACGAGGTGGATCGTGTCAAGGCGGATCTGGAAAAGGCCGCCGGTTTTCAGCCGGTGCAGGTTGCAGACAAGCTGGATTACGCCCAATATGCGGCCGTTTCGGTCCGCCTGCCCGAACTGCCCGGCGTCGCCCCTGCGCGAGGATTTTCGCGCTATTATCCCGCCGGAGCGGCTGTCGGACACCTGATCGGCTATGTCGGCATCGCATCGGCCGAAGATTATGAGAAAAGCAAGGATCCTTTGCTCATTACCCCGGGGTTCAAAGTGGGGAAGGACGGCCTTGAACGCGCATTTAACGACAGGTTGACCGGCAAGCCGGGTGCCAAGCGCGTGGAAGTGACAGCGCGTGGCAAAGTAGTGCGGGAACTCACCACCCGTCCCGACACACCCGGCGATACAGTGCGCCTGACTATTGACGCTGGCCTGCAGGCATATGCAGCGCGGCGGCTGGGCACTCAATCGGGCTCGGTGGTCGTGATGGATTGCCTGACCGGCGATGTGCTGACCCTGGCATCAATGCCCAGCTTCGATCCTAACAGCTTTTCCGACGGCATCAGCCATCTGGAATGGAATATGCTGGCAGAGGACGATCATGTCCCACTGCGTAACAAAACGCTCCAGGGCCTCTACCCGCCCGGTTCCACGGTGAAGCCGATGGTTGCGCTCTCTTTTCTGGAGGCGGGGCTTGATCCGGAGGCATCGACTCTCTGCACTGGCGCGATCCGCGTAGGCAATAGTCTTTTCCACTGCTGGAAACGCGGCGGCCATGGCACCGTCAATATGGCTAAGGGCATTTACCAGAGCTGCGACGTCTATTTCTATCATTTCGCCCAACAAATGGGCATGCAGGTGATCGCCGACATGGCCAGGCGGCTGGGCCTGGGCCAGAAATTCGCGCTTCCCTTCCCTAGCCAGAGCTATGGCACAGTGCCCGATCCTGCCTGGAAAATGAAGAAATATGGCAAGGAATGGAAAGTCTATGACACTGTCAATGCCACTATCGGGCAAGGTTATATGCTAGCCAATCCGACCCAACTGGCAGTCATGGCGGCACGACTGGGTTCCGGGCGGGCAGTGGTGCCGCGTTTCCTGCTAGACAAGAAAGATACCACGCCCCCTCCTATCGGGGTCAAGCCGGAGCATCTGGCCTTCATCCACGATGCGATGAGCCAGGTGGTAAACGGCGAGGGAACAGCGCGAAGTGCACGGATGAACGTTCCGGATGTTCTGCTGGCGGGGAAAACAGGCACGGCCCAGGTACGCCGTATCACAATGGCTGAACGGGCAGGCGGTGTCCGGGGCGATGCAGCACTGCCCTTCAAACTTCGTGATCATTCCTTGTTTCAGGGTTTCGCGCCAGCAAACAATCCGCGCTATGCGGCGTCCTGCATACTTGAACATAGCGGCCACATGGCAACAGCCGCGCCCATTGTCAGCGACGTGCTGACGTTCCTTTATGATCAGGATAAAGCCATGGCCAAGTTGACGGCGCTGGAAAAAACCTGGGGTGGCACCATAGAAGAACGCATGGCCGCGAATATACGACGTTACAAGAACAAGGCTGCGCTGGAAGAGGCGATCAGGCGGGGCGAGGTCATTCTGCCGTCTGAAAATTCGGCTGGCGGGATCGGGAGCGAATGAACCCGCTCGTCCCGGTCGCCATCGCACGCTTACCTTGGCGGCTGCTATTTCTGCTCATGGCCATAGCAGGCTTTGGGTTGGTCGTCCTCTATAGCGCTGCGGGGGGCAGTTTCACTCCTTGGGCGGCTGCACAAGGACTTCGTTTCTGCGTATTCTTTTGTATGGCGATAGTGATTTCACGCCTGCCGATAGATTTGTTCAAGCAATTGGCTTTTCCGGCCTATGCCGGAATTCTCGCGTTACTAGTTCTGGTGGAGCTTATCGGCGCTGTGGGCGGCGGCAGTCAGCGTTGGTTGAACTTGGGGTTCATCCACTTGCAACCATCGGAATTGATGAAGCTTGCGATCGTGCTGGCGGTTGCCCGATTCTATACCATTTTACCTGCGGGTGAGATACGCAAATGGACGGCGATTTGGCCAATGCTCGTGCTGATCGGCGTTCCGGCATTTCTGATACTGATTCAGCCCGATCTTGGCACAGCGACAACGGTTGTCGTTGGCGGAGTGACAGTCGCCTTTCTTGCTGGTCTACCGCTCCGACTCTTCATAGGGTCCGGCCTGGCGGTCACTGCGGCCCTCCCGGTTGCCTTCAGTTTCCTTCACGAATATCAACAAAAGCGCGTGCTGATATTCCTTGATCCAGAAAGTGATCCGCTGGGCGCAGGCTATCATATCAGCCAATCGAAGATCGCGATCGGATCGGGTGGGATCTTCGGCAAAGGTTTCCTGAACGGAACCCAGAGCCATTTAGATTATCTGCCCGAGGGGCATACGGATTTCGTTTTCGCAACAATGGCTGAGGAGTGGGGTTTGGTAGGCGGCATTGCGCTGATCCTTGCTTTCATGCTCCTTTTACGATGGGGACTCCAAGTGGCGCTCCGCAGCCAAGACAAATTTTCGCGCATGACCGCCGCAGGCCTCACAACCACGATCTTCTTCTATATCGCCGTGAACCTCATGATGGTCATGGGGCTGGCCCCCGTCGTCGGCATCCCCCTGCCCTTCATGTCCTATGGCGGTTCGTCGATGCTAACCATCATGATGTGCATTGGCATAATCATGGCCATCAACCGCCAGCAGCAGAAAAACGGCAACCATCTTGGATAGCCAGGCAATATTTTACCGGCCTTCCTTATTTTTGGCATTGCATGTCCAAAAATCCCATGCTAACCGCGCGCCTCACACGATGATTTCGCAACCAACGCGAAATTTTCCAACATCAGTGGACGCATAGCTCAGTTGGTAGAGCAGCTGACTCTTAATCAGCGGGTCCTAGGTTCGAGCCCTAGTGCGTCCACCAATCTTTTCAGTCACTTACTTGACCACACGCAGGTGCCCATAGGGGCCACTGGGGGTGGTTTTGTGCCGTTCCGTTTCGCGGATTACCGTGCTTTCCAGTTGGGGCACGTTAATCAGCAGGTCGGAATAGGGCTGCAAGTGCTTCACCGACATGTGCGCGTAGCGCCGCACCATCGATTCCGACTTCCAGCCCCCCAGCTCCTGAAGCACCCAGGTGGGCACATCATTCTGCCGCAGCCAGCTCGCCCATGTGTGCCGCAGATCGTGCCAGCGGAAATCCTCGATCCCGCAAGTCTTCAACGCCGCACGCCATTTGCGCGTGTTCGCCGAACGGAGCGGATTGCCCCGATAGGTGAACACATGGGTCGGATGCTTGCCCCATTGGCGTTGCAGCACGGCCAGCGCGACCTCGTTGAGCGGAACGCCGAGCGCGCTGCCGTTCTTCGTGTCGCCATGCCCGATCGTGGCCATGCGGCGGGCCATATCGACCCTGTCCCATGTCAAACCGAGAATGTTGCCCTGCCGCAGCCCCGTCGTCAGGGCGAACAGCACCACTTCACGCTGGTGATCGGGCAAGGCTTCAAGCAGGGCTTCGGCCTGTTCGTGCGTCAGATGCCGCACCCGAATCTTGCTGCCCTCGCCATAAGCCTTGAACGCCGGTATCTGGTCGACCCACTCCCATTCGCGCTGGGCCTTGCGGAAGATGGCGCGAATGAGCGCCATATATCGGTTCCGCGTGGCGTCCGTCGCTTTGGGCAAGCGGGTCGTCAGCAACCGGTCGATCATATCCCGGCTCACCTCGTCGAGCCGCTTGCCGCGAAGATGGGTGGTGAACCAGCGGATACGTTGCACATCATCCCTGCGGGACTTCTTGTGCGCCTTCTCCTTCAGCCACCGCAAAGCCGCCTCGTCCCAGGTCCGCTTCGGCTTTTTCTTCAGTCGGCTCGCTTCCCACAGCTCGGCTTTCAACCGGTCGTGATATTCCTCGGCCTTCCGCCTGTCGGACGTTCCAGTAGAGCGTCTAACTCTCGTTCCGTCCGGTGCTGTGAACTCGACATAGTATTTCGATGCACGTTTCCAGAGTGCCATATTGCCTCCTTTCGTGAGGCACCCGGCTGCGTCCGTGCGGCATCAGGATAGCCGGAGCGAATCCAGGCGACAAGCTCGGCCTCCACAAAGCGCCATTGGCGCCCGACACGCGCGGCCGGGATGGTGCCCGCCTTGATGAGATTGCGCACGGTGTTGGGATGAACCTTGAGCAGCCGGGCGGCTTCGGCAACGGTCAGGATATGCTCGCTCGCCTGGCTCATCGCTCGGCCCCGTCAGCGCCGCCACATCAACCGCGCCGTTTCGCCATCATCGTCGGGAAACAGCGCAGCGGTCATCGGACGTGCAAAACCGGGATCGTCGAGCCGCAGCCGCAGATAGTCGCGCTCCTTTCCATCCTGCGTGCAGGCCTCCCAGGCATCGCCGATCCGCTGCCGGCCGAGCATCACGCGAAAGGCGGGCGCATCGTCGGACGAGCGGTCGTCATTGGGGACGAGCCGCAGCCGCTCGTTGATGCCAAGCGTGCGAAGATTGCCTTCCCAGCCTCCTTCCTTCGAAGGCTTGAAGATACCGATGACGGACATGGCCTAGCCCTCCCCCGCCTGTTCCCTGCGCGCCTTGGCAAAGGCACGGTCGCTGGCAAGGAAGCTTTCGAGCATGGCGGGAATGAGGTCGGGGACTTCCGCCTTCTCACCATAGGTCCGGGCATAGATCGCGGCGTAGTCGGCGAGCGTGTGGGCGAGATCGGGCATCACCGTGATGGAAATCTTGACCGGCGTGCGGTCGGGCAGTTTGTCGAGCTTGAGCATGGCGGATCTCCTTTCTCAGCGCCCACCCCAGGGCCGGAGCGTCAGATCCTTGTGAACGAGGACGCGCAGCGGCCATCCGGGGCGAACGGTGATGGTGGGCTGGAGGTTGAGGTTCTTGCTGACGATCTGCTGTCCGGCCTGGCTGGCCGACTGCTGGGACGATTGGCGAATGGCGCGCACGAGATCGCTTTCATCGTCGCCGATCGACAATTCGGTGCCGACGCCAAGCAAGGTCGAAAGCCCGACGCCCTTGAGCAATTGCCAGCTATGGAAGTCGACCTCATCCTCGAGCCCGGCATAACCGGCGGCATCGGTGGCGGGCAGATTGTCGATCCGGATCGATGAGCCATCGGGCAGGATGATGCGCTGCCAGACGAGCAGCGCCCGGCGCTGACCGAAAGCGACGACGCTGTCATAGCTGCCGATCAGGCGCGCGCCCTGCGGTATCAGCAAGGTTCGGCCCGTCACCGTGTCGAACACATTTTCGGTCACCTGCGCGATGACCATTCCCGGCAGATCGGAATTGAGTCCGGTCAGCAAGCTGGCGGCGATGACGCTGCCCGCCATCACTTCATAAGGCGAAGCCGGAGTCTGGAGTGCATGGGTGTTCGTCACGCCACCTGTAATCTGCTGGCCGAGAAAATCGAGTTTGCGTTGCTGGTTGTTCTGATCGCGGCCCGAATCGAGGGCCACGCCGTCGCCGTCCGATCGTCCGGTTTCGTCCGCGTCCGGTGCTGACGGTGTGGGCGCGCTCCCCAATGCCGACGCAATCGAGGCCGCCGGCGAGCCGCCCGCGGAGCGGATCATCACGCCTGCTTCGCGTGCCTGCCTCGCCTGTGCGGCGATGCGCTGGCGCTCGGCTTCGGCCGCCTGCTCTGCGGGCGTCATGCCTGTGGTGCTTCCCGGTTCGAGGCCAAGCTGACGCTGGCGTTCGAGGATCGGTCCGCCCAGATCGCCCGGCAAGGGCGCGCCCAGGATCGGCGTCTCGGAAGTCACCTTTCTGTAGTCGCCGGGAAGGTTCATTACCTCGTCGGCGGGTGTATGGCGTTCGGTAATCGCCTTGCCGTCATCGCCGCTGACGATCCCGACGGTCTTCGGTCCCAGCGCCATCCAGGCAACGCCGGCGATGGCAAACGCGCCCGCAGCTGCACCGCCGATAATGACACCGCGGCGGAAACGCACGACACGGCGCGGCGCCGCCCGGAGCGTCAGCGTATCGGGGGCAGCCTTGCGCGACGGTTCCGGTGCCTGCGGACCGCGAGCATCGGGTTCGATCGGATCGGCCATTACTGCCTCCCGTCCGTCCGGCTGATCCGCACCACCTGCTGCGGGTCTTCCCCAAGCCGCAATTCGGCCGCCGCAAACAGGCGATCGACGACGTAGTGATTGCCGCTGACCCGGTAATTGACGAGCTGGTTGTCGCCGAGCGGCCCGACGACGAAGAGCGGCGGCGCCTCGCCCTGATCGAGCCGTGCGGGAAACTCGATATAGACCTTGCTGCCGTCATCCCATGCGCGAACCGGACGCCAGGGTGGATCGTCGCCGCTAATCTCGTAGCGAAAGCGCAGATTGGTCAGCGCAACATTCTCGGCAATGGGCCTCGCCTGTTCGGCGCGCGCGTTCTGACGGCGTAGCGCCACAAGCCGGTCCTGCGGATAGGTCCAGCTGATCGCCGCCATCGACGTGGCATCGGTGCTTTCGAGCGCGAGATGATAGGCGCGCCGGTCGGTCGTGATGACCATGTTCGTGGCAAGGCCGGGTGCGAAGGGCTTTACCAGAACATGCACGCGGGCACCCTCGCCCGCGCCGCTACTGGTATCGCCGATGATCCAGCGCACCGTATCCCCCGCCGATACCGCCACCAGCTGCTCGCCGGGCTGAAGCGCGATATCGCTGACGCGTTCGGGCGCGGCATAAAGGCGATAGAGCGCGCCTTCGGTCCAGGGATAGACCTGCACCGCATTGATATAGCCCGAACTGCTCGGCTCCTTTGTCGCCGCCCGGTTTGCGGCATCGACGCGCGCGGTCGGTGGACCGGCCTCCGGCTTTACCGATGGTGGCGGCTGAAGCTGACCGGGCAGCGGCAACGGCACAGGCGTCTCGACGATCTCGATCGGCTTTGCCGGTTCGGCCTCCTCAACGGCCGCGCGGAAGTCGGCGGCGTCATAGTGGATCGCGGGCGGCGGGGTTTTGCCCGCGCAGGCAGCAAGCGCCAGCGCGGAGGCCGATACGAACAGCAGTCGCGTCATGGATTGGTTCCTTTCTGATCGGAAGTCGCGGCATCGGGCGCGGCGGAGTTCGCAGGCGCAGGCAGAGCCGGCAGTGGTTCGATGCTCCCCGGAGCGATCATGGGCTGCGGAAGGTTTGTCGGCGCCGGAGGCTGCGTTTCATCCGCGGACCTTGTGGTCGGCGCGCCTTCCAGTTCGCGCGCCCAGTCGATCGCGTTGACGTAAAGGCCGAGCGGGTTCTTGCGCAAGGAATCGGTCGTTTTCGGCGGCTTCATCACCACGGTCAGCATCGCGGTCCAGCGTTCGGTTCGCGCCAGACTGCCGCGCTCGTAAATGCTCTCGGTCCACTTGACCTGAAAGCTGTTGTCAGACGCGCGCACGACGCTCGTCACCTGCACCGAGACGCTGCGCTGGCCAATCCCGGCAAAAGGGTCGTTGGCGCGCGCATATTCATTAAGGAAGATCGCCGCCCGGTCGGTGGCGAAATCGTAGGCGGCGAGCCAATTGCTCTTCACCAGCACCGGATCGGTCGAGACGGAGCGCACGTTCGATATGAACCGGCTAAGATGCCAGGCGACCTGCCCGTCGGTCGGTTTGTAGTTCTGGATCGCGGGCGCAACGCTGCGTGCTTCGCCCAGGCGGTCAACCTCGACCACATAGGGCGCGACACGGGCCTGCATCGACTGCCAGACATTCGATGCGATCAGGATACCTGTAAGCCCAAGGCAGGAGAACGCGACAAGACGCCAGTTTCGCGCCTGCACGCGCGCGGAGCCGATACGCTCGTCCCAGAGCTGGCCGGCGCGCTGATAGGGAGTCTCGGGTTCGGGCGTCTGCCCATATCGCTGGATGGATCGCTTGAAGAACATGGAAGATTACTCCTTGTCGCTAAGGTCGGGGTTGGCGCCGCTGCCGGGCCGGTCGCCGTCGCGCACGGTTTGCATCGCCATGTGACGGCGGTGGCGGGCGTTTTGTTCGCTGCGCAGGCGCTGCGCCCAGGCCGGCGCAGCGGCGCTTTCGGCCGCTGGTGACGATGCGGCAGCAGCACCGCCCGATCCGCGCGTTGCAAAATCGCGGCCCCGTGCGGCGCTGTCGCGGAACGGCGCAGCGACGCGCGAGGCCATCGCGCGGGCACCCTGTGCCGCCGCGCTGCCTGCCGTGCTGGCAACACCGCCAAGACCTGCCGCGACGGTGGATTTACCGGAGGTCGCCTGCCCGAGCCTGTAGGAGGTGGATGCGGCCGATCCCATCGCCGTGCCCGCGCGGATCGCTTTCATCCCGCCCGAACCGGCGGCCATCACGGCACGCGCACCGATCAGTCCGGCCCCGCCCGCCATGATGGCCGCGCCTGCCGCCGTTCCGACGGCGGCACCGGCTCCAAGCTGCGGCGCGCCCGAAACAAGGCCCGATGCGATGGCGGGACCGAAGATGCCCAGGCCGAACAGGGTCAGCGCCCCCATCAGCAGGCTCAGCGCCTCGGCAATCTCCGGCTCGCCGCCGACCAGGGCCGTCAGTTCACCGAACAGATTGGTGCCGATGCCGATAATGACGGCAAGCACCATGACCTTGATGCCGGACGACACGACATTGCCCAGCACCCGTTCGGCAAGGAAGCTGGTCTTGTTCCACAGCGCGAACGGCACCAGCACGAAGCCGGCCAACGCGGTCAGCTTGAACTCAAGGATCGTGATGAAGAGCTGGATGGCGAGGATGAAGAAAGCGAGCACCACCAGCAACCAGCAGATGAGCAACACCGCGATCGACAGGAAATTGCCGAAAAACTCCGGGAAGCCCGACATCTCCGCTACCTGATCGAGCAGCGGGTGCGCGGCGGTGAAGCCGGTGCCGGCGATCGCCCCGGGATGCAGCAGATCGTCGGCCGATACGCCTCCGCCGCCTGCCGTGATGCCGAGGCCGGAGAAGCTGCGGAAAACAATATCGGCAAGGGAGCTGAAGTTGCCGATGATGAAGGCGAAGGCCCCGACATAGAGCACCTTCTTGATGAGCTTGCCCAGCACATCCTGGTCGTTGTCCATCGCCCACCAGAGCGCGGCCAGGGTCACGTCGATGCCGATCAATATGGTGGTAAGAAAGGCGACATCGCCCGACAGCAGCCCGAACCCGCTGTCGATGTAGCTTATGAAGGCTTCGAGGAAGCTGTCGATGATGTTGAGGTCGGGGTTCATGGTCAGGCGCTTTGCTGTGCGCTGTCAGTTGCGCGTGTAGATGTCGGCGGCGCCGATGAAGCGCTTCGTCCGCTCCCGCGCCGCTTCCATCGCCTGCTGCTGACGGGCTTGCTCGATCGCATCGGCACGATATTGCGCCGCCATCATCTGCTGGATCTGAAGCTGCTGTTTGGTCGAGAGCGCGATAAGCTGGTTGGTCGCTTGGCTTACTTGCAGGCTGCCACTCGCGGACTGGCTTTGCGAGACCAGTTCGGCCAGCAGACCGGAATCGGCCTGGACGTTCTCGACCACCTGCGCCTGGACACGCATGGTCTGGCGATAGCCTTGCTTTGCAGCCTGCCACTGCGCCTGCGCCGCCGCCAGCATCTGGTCAGTGGTCATCGCGGTGTCGAACACCTCGGGGAATTGCTCGCGCAATGCCGTTTCGGTCAAAGCGAGATCGAAGGCGATGCCCTCGGCCTGGTTCATCAGTGCGTCGATGGCCTGCATCGAGCGGGTGAGCTGGGTCAGCGATGAGAAATCGAGACGCTGAAGGTGCTTGGCCATATTGGTCAGCATCGACGCCTCGTTCTGCAGCGACTGGATCTGGTTGTTGATCTGCTGGAGGGTTCGCGCCGCGGTCAGCAGGTTCTGCGCATAGTTGCTGGCGTCGAACACCGGGATCGCCTGCGCGGGCGTTGTCGGGACAATGCTCGCGGCAGTGATCGAAGTTGCGGCAAGCAAGGGAGCCAAAAGGCGGGGTTTCATAGTTCAAGCTCCTTCTGTTCGGGGGTGGGAAAGTCAGGCCCGGCGCCGGGGGCACCGGGAAATTCCGCCATCACGTCGGCCGCCCAGGGCAGGCCACGCGCGGCAAGAAAGGCGGCGACGAAATCATGCCCGCCATGCTCGGCAAACGTTTCGTCGATCAGCTTCTGCGTGTCGGAATCGGAGGTGCCGCACAGCGCCAACGCGACGGGACCGAGCGCCAGCTCGAACAGCCGGTTGCCGCGCCGCGACTGAAGGTAATAATGCCGCTTGGGCGTCGCTCGCGCGACAAGTTCGATCTGGCGTTCATTGAGCCCGAAGCGCTCATAGGCCGCGCGCGCCTGCGGCTCGATCGCCCGGTCGTTGGCGAGCAGGATTCGCTGCGGGCAGCTTTCGATGATTGCAGGGGCAATCGAGCTGTCGGCGATATCGGCAAGCGATTGCGTTGCGAACACGACCGAGACGTTTTTCTTGCGCAGCACCTTCAGCCATTCACGGATGCGCGCGGCAAACAGCGGATTGTCGAGGAACACCCATGCTTCATCCAGAATGAGCAAGGTCGGGCGGCCGTTGAACCGCTCTTCGAGCCGGTGGAACAGGTAGGTCAGCACCGGCAGAACGACGCCCGCCGTATTCATCAAGGCTTCGGTCTCGAAACATTGCACGTCGGAGAGAGCGAGGCTGCTTTCCGCCGCGTCGAGCAACCGGCCGAACGGGCCTTCCAGCGTGTAGGGCAGCAAAGCGGCCTTGAGCGCATTGGATTGCAGCAACACCGACAGCCCGGTCAGCGTGCGTTCCTCGGGCGGTGCGCTGGCAAGGCTGGTCAGCGCGGACCATAGCGCCTCCTTGACCTCCGGCGTCACTTCGACCTTTTCATGTGCCAGCAGTGAGGCAACCCATTCGGCGGCCCATGTGCGTTCGGTATCATCGTGGATGTCGCGCAAGGGCTGGAACGCCAGCGTATCGGTCTCGCCCAGTGCATGATGCTCGCCGCCCATCGCCAGAACGGCGGCGCGCGCCGACAGTCCCTTGTCGAAGATATAGACCTGCGCACCCTGATAACGGCGGAACTGCAAGGCGAGCAGCGCCAACAAGACCGATTTGCCCGCGCCGGTCGGCCCGACAATGAGTTGATGGCCGACATCACCGACATGGGTGGACAGCCGGAACGGTGTGGAACCCGACGTCTCGGCATAGAGCAGCGGCGGTCCGGCGAGATGATCGTTGCGTGCCGGCCCTGCCCAGACCGAGGACAGCGGCATCAGATGCGCAAGGTTCAGGGTATGGATCAGTGGCTGCCGGACATTGGCATAGACATGGCCGGGCAGGCTCGACAGCCAGGCTTCGACCGCGTTCACGCCTTCGCGGATGCAGGTGAACCCCAATCCGTTGACGATCCGCTCGACGATGCGGACCTTTTCGTCCGCACGTACACGATCCTCGTCGCTGACCGTGATGGTGGCGGTGTAGTAGCCGAACGAAACATGGTCGCCGCCAAGCGCCTGCAAGGCGAGATCGCTATCGGCCACCTTGTTGTCGGCATCGCTGTCGGTCAGCGGAACCGGCTCGTTCATCATCACCTCGCGCATGAGCTGCGCGATCGACTTGCGCTTGTTGAACCATTGCCGGCGAATGCGGGTCAGCGCCTTGTTGGCGGCAGTCTTGTCGAGCGCGATGAAGCGCGTCGCCCAGCGATAGGCGAAATCCTGATGGTTGAGCGCATCGAGAATGCCGGGCCGCGTGGCATTGGGAAAACCGAGCACCGTGACGGTGCGCAAATGCTGGTCGCCCAGCATCGGTTCGATCCCGCCACTGAGCGGCGTATCGACCAACAGCCCGTCGAGATAGATCGGCGTGTCCGGAACGGTGACCGGATGGCGCTTCGCCGAAATACATCCATGCAGGAATGTCAACGTTTCGGCGTCGTCCAGCGCGCGGATCTCCGGCACGAAGCCCGAAAGCAAGTCGAGCACGCGATCGGTCTCGGCTGTGAAGGCGCGCAGTTCCTGCCGCCAGTCGCGCCCCTGTTGCGGCACGTCGCGTTCCAGCAGCGCCCGCTCCGCCCGGCTCACCTGATCGGCGGGCGGCAGGTAGCATAGCGTCAGATGATAGCGGCTCTCGAAATGCTGGCCCTTGCGCCCGTCGAAATGCGCGCGCCGTTCCTCGTCCACCAGCCAGGAAGCAGGATCGGGAAAGGTGCTGTCGGGATAGCCCAGAGCCTCGATCCGCTCGGCATCGAAGAACAGCGCCCAGCCCGAACCCAGACGCCGCAGCGCATTGTTCGCCCGCGCACAGACCGAGACCAGTTCGGATTCGGTCGCGGATTCAAGATCGGGACCGCGAAACCGCAACGTGCGCTGGAAACTGCCGTCCTTGTTCAGCACCACGCCGGGCGCGACCAGCGCGGCCCAGGGCAGATGATCGGCAAGCCGGTCGGCTGTGCCGCGATATTCCTTGAGGTTCAGCATGCGAAATAGACTTTCTGGCGGAGGTGACGGGCCAGGACGGATGCGAAGTCGGGATCGCGTTTCGCTGCGAACACCGCGAGGCTGTGTCCGGCGAGCCAGAGCAGCAGCCCCGCGATCCATTGCTGAAGCCCCAGCCCCATCGCGGCGGCGAGTGTGCCGTTGAGGATCGCGATCCCGCGCGGCGCGCCGCCGAGCAGGATCGGCTCGGTGAGCGCCCGGTACAGCGGCACTTCGAAGCCGTCGATGGAACCGGCGCTCATCAGACCAGCGCTCCGCCGCCGAAGCTGAAGAAGGACAGGAAGAAGCTCGATGCCGCGAAGGCGATCGACAGGCCGAACACGATCTGGATCAGCTTGCGGAAACCGCCGCTCGTTTCGCCGAACGCCAGTGCCAGCCCGGTAATGATGATAATGATGACCGCGACGATCTTGGCGACCGGCCCCTGCACCGATTCCAGGATCTGCTGGAGCGGTTCTTCCCAGGGCATGCCCGAGCCGGCGGCAAAGGCCGCGACCGGCAGCATGAATGTAGCCGCTGCGGCAACAACGATCCGCTGCGGCAGGCGCGCAAGCGTGGACGGATTGATGGTGTGCATATTCAGTCTCCTGTGCTGTGGGGAATGGCGAGATCGGTGACGGCGTAGTCGCCATCGGCATCGAGTCCGGTCACTTCGGCGACGCTCTCGACCTTGCGGCCAATGCCTCTTCCCGAAATGAACACGACGAGATCGATGGCCTCGGCGATCAGGCGCCGGGGAACGGTGACGACATTTTCCGAAACGAGCTGTTCGATACGGTACAGCGCGGACCGCGCGCTGTTGGCATGGACGGTGGCGATGCCGCCGGGATGGCCGGTATTCCAGGCCTTGAGCATGTCGAGGGCTTCCCCGCCCCGCACTTCGCCGACGATGATGCGGTCGGGTCGCAGG
This sequence comes from Rhizorhapis sp., assembly GCA_036570425.1. Classification (GTDB taxonomy): domain Bacteria; phylum Pseudomonadota; class Alphaproteobacteria; order Sphingomonadales; family Sphingomonadaceae; genus Rhizorhapis. The sequence continues at coordinate 52,406 of DATCYF010000002.1, forward strand.
CGCAGGGTGGAGCGCACCAGATCGGCCATGCTGACAACGCCCGGCCGCGTTCTGAGCGCCACCGTATCGGGCGCGGCGCATTGCAACTCGCGCGTGTCCTCGATCAGGATCACCCGCTCGTCGAGCGCGGCCATTTCGTTCAAGAGCGCGTTGGCAAGCGTGGTCTTGCCCGACGACGTGCCACCGGCAACCAGGACGTTCTTGCGCTCGACCACCGCCATTGACAGCGCCAGCGCGACTTCGGCGCGCATGATTCCGTCGGCGACATAGTCGAGCAGCCGGTGGATGCGTGCGGCCGGTTTGCGAATGGAGAAGCACGGCGCGCTCGCGACCGGGGGCAAAAGCCCCTCGAACCGCTCGCCGCCTTCCGGAAGCTCAGCCGAGACGATCGGCGCATTGCCATGCACTTCTGCCCGGACATGGGAAGCGACAAGGCGAATGATACGTTCGGCCTCGGCGGCCTCGAGCCTGTTGCCGGTATCGACCCGGCCCTCTCCCAGACGGTCGAGCCGCAAAACGCCGTCCGGGTTGACCATGATCTCGATAACCTGCGTATCGGATAGTGCCGCCGCGATGGCCGGTCCCATCGCCGTCCTGAGCATCGCGCGGCGGCGGCCCTGTGCCTGGATATTGGCAGACCCGCTCATGGCGCCGCCTCATTGGCATTTGCCAGCGGCTTCGCGCCCGATGCCATCTGGCGGCCGATCTGTTCGATGAACCTGTCGAAGCGGTCGCGGCCGATGGCGCGTGCAGCAGCGTCGGGTTCGGGAAGCTGAGCAGTGAGGCAATATTGTTGGTGGACGAAAAGCGAGAAGCTTTCCAAGAGCACCTGCAGGTCGCGGCTGAAGCGTCCGATCTGCAAGCTCATCCTGTCGAGCCGGGGACCGAACCGTTCATCCAGTTCGTTGCTACCCTGCCGCGTAAGCCAGGCGTCGAGCGCGGCCACCAATATGTCCGAGCGAGCCACGCCCGGCTGTGCGGCCATTTCTTCCAGCCGCTCTGCGAGCCGGGGTTCGAGGAAGAGCTGATAACGGACCTTGTCGCGGTTCAGCATCACTGATCCCCTCCGAAGCTCGGGATCAGGTCGCCGCGATCCTTGCCTTCGTTGACGGCGACGGCGCGTGCGACATTGCTGAGTGTGGTCATGGCGCGCCGACCGGCAACTGGATCGCTGTCGTCATCGTCGCCGGTGGCAGCTTCCGGCGCGCGCTCGGTTGGTTTGGCGGATTGCTCTTCGGGAAGGCCGGGATGGCGCTGCTGCTGGAGGCCGCCTTCGCCGTCCTCGCCAAGGCCGTCGTCTTCAGCCTCGATCGCCAACTTCTCGTGCAGACCACGCACCTGTCCGCTCCAGTCGTCGGACCGCGGCGCGGGATGATCGCGCCAGCACCCATCCGAGAGTTCGGGCGGCGGCATCACGCGCGACGTGAAATTGCGATCCTCGTAATAGCGCAGCTTCTTCGCGCGGATCGGGGCCAGGCCGGAAACCAGCACCAGTTCGTCGGCGGGCGGCAACTGCATCACCTCGCCCGGCGTCAGCAGCGGGCGGGCGGTCTCCTGACGGGACACCATGACATGGCTGAGCCATGGCGCGAGGCGGTGCCCGGCATAGTTACGCTGCGCACGCAGTTCGGTCGCGGTGCCGAGCGCGTCGCTGATTCGCTTGGCCGTGCGCTCGTCGTTGGATGAAAACGCGATGCGGACATGGCAATTGTCGAGGATGGCGTTGTTCTCGCCATAGGCTTTGCTGATCTGGTTAAGGCTTTGGGCGATCAAGTATGCGCGGATGCCGTAGCCCGCCATGAAGGCGAGCGCGGTCTCGAAAAAATCGAGCCGCCCCAGCGCCGGAAACTCGTCCAGCATCATCAGCAGTTGGTGCTTGCGGCTTTTCTTGGGGTCGCCTTCGAGCCGTTCGGTCAGGCGTCGACCGATCTGGTTCAGCACCAACCGGACCAGCGGCTTGGTACGGCTGATGTCGGATGGTGGAATGACGAGATAGAGCGATACCGGGGACTTCGCATCGACCAGGTCGGCAATGCGCCAGTCACATGAGCTGGTGTTCTGCGCGACGATCGGATCGCGGTATAGGCCCAGGAACGACATGGCGGTGGAAAGGACGCCGGATCGTTCATTCTCCGACTTGTTCAGGACTTCGCGCGCCGCGCTGGCGACGACCGGGTGAACCTCCGGATGTTCTTTCGTCCCGAGATGGTTGGTCGCCATCATCCGGCGCAGGGTGTGCGCAAAGCTTCGCTGTGGATCGGACAGAAAGGTGGCAACGCGCGCCAGTGTCTTTTCTTCCTCGGCATAGAGCACATGAAGGATCGCGCCGACCAACAGCGAATGGGACGTTTTCTCCCAATGCGACCGACGCTCCAGTGCGCCTTCGGGATCGACCAGGATATCGGCGATGTTCTGGACATCGCGCACTTCGTCCGGGCCTTGTCGAACCTCCAGCAGCGGATTGTAGCGTGCCGAACGCGCATCGGTCGGGTTGAACAGCAGGCAATGCGAAAAGCGCGCCCGCCATCCCGCCGTCAGCGTCCAGTTCTCCCCCTTGATGTCGTGGACAACGACGCTGCCGGTCCAGGACAGCAGCGAGGGAACGACAAGCCCAACGCCCTTGCCGCTCCGTGTCGGGGCAAAGGCCATGACATGCTCCGGCCCGTCATGGCGCAGATACTCGCTGCCGTGGCGCCCAAGGAACACACCAGTATTGCGAAACAGGCCAGCACGGGCGATTTCCCAGCGTTTCGCCCAGCGGGAAGAGCCATAGGTGGTGACATTGCGCTTCTGCCGGGCGCGCCAGAGCGAACCAGCAATGGCCGAGGCGCAGCCGAGAAAACCGCTGGCACTGGCCAGCGCTCCGGCCTTGTCGAACACTTCCGGCGCATAGGCTTCGTATTGGTACCACCAGCGGAAGAGCTGCCAGGGCCGGTAGATCGGCGTGTCGAACGCTATTGTCCACGGGGCACCAAGCTGTGCCTGATAGCCCAACATCGAAGCAGCCCATTGAGTAGCCGCCCACAGCCCCAGAATGACAATGGCGAATACGACGAAAATCTGGCCGACGAGCAGCTTGGTTGGGGTCATGTGGGCCTCCTGGCGAAAGGCGCAGAAGCGCGCCTCCGACTGTTGGCCCTATTGTCCGTTCATTCTCTCCCGCTCACCATGTGCCCAACGTGCGCCAGCTTGCGCCGTGCGCAGACATTTCGACGGATTCTCGACTAAGGAACTCCTAGTGCTTCGGACGGAAACGCGTGGGAAACGAATCGCGCAGCAAGACAACCGAGTGCTCAGGGGATTATGCATGCCAGATGTCTGACGATGTTACTGGCGGCACACTCCGCGACGAGTTCCGCCGACAAAGCGGACATTCACTGATCCGAATGGTCTTCCAATACTGGTCGTTCGTTCATCGCGCTTCCCGAGAGTTCGTCCTGAGAACAGCTAGGCTCGCTCTACAGCTCCCACAGTCTTGTATCGCGGTGCGTTGCTGTTCGCCTGAGTCTGTTCTATCTTCGTTCCATGCAGTCAAATGTGATCAGCTCTGGAGCGGTCGATAAGATCTGGCGTGGGTTGGGGATGGTGCATGCATAAGGGCGGGATAGCTGACAAAGTCGGCAATCGGTACGAAGCGCGCTGGCTGACGCACCAACTGCTTGGGCTTCTCGACGGTACCGTCCAGTCGATTACGATAGAGGCCCTGGGCGACGACGAACAGGGGTTCGAGTTCTCGCTGATGCGTGCTGGCGGCGCCGAATGGCACCAATGCAAGCGGCAGACCGCCGCTGGGACCTGGTCGATTGCCGCGCTCGATGGCGCAGGCGTGCTGTCCGCGTTCCGCGCCAAGACGAGTTCCACCGGAACGCGATGCCTGTTCGTGTCGAGCGATCCGTCGCCGCAACTGAAACTGCTACAGGACAAGCTTCCGGCAGCGCACAGCCTTGAAGCCTTCGAGGCGAGCCTGTCGAAGATGGAGACGCAGCATTGGGGCGTGCTGAAGGAGCGACTCGGTGGCGACGCGGCCGAGGCATTTCGCTTTCTTGGGAGTACCGAGTTCCGCACACTGTCGGAGCACGACTTGGCCGAGAATCTACGCGCGCGGATTGCCTATTGGTTCAAAGGCGATGCCGACACGATCACCGCACGTTTTCGCGGCTGGCTCGAGGAAGAGCAAAACTTTAACCGGCCGATCGGTTATGATGATGTCGTCAGCTTTGCTCGCGGTGCACGGATCGAAACCAAACAGTACGAACTCGATCGCGCGCTTCCTGGGCGTATTCGCGACGCGACAACCTCCTATGTCGGTTCCTATCCGCCACTCGGTGCAGGCGTATACCGGATCGAGCGGTCAGCCGTCGGCGAAGTACTCGCTGGCCTGCAAGCCGGTGCGGGTGTCGTGCTAGTCGCGGGTGGCGCGGGCATGGGCAAGTCCGCGGTTATCGCCGATGTGATCGATCGCTTGCGCGACGACGGCACGTTGCATCTCGCATTTCGCGTCGACCAGGCCGGAGCAATCGCCACGCTCGACGAGCTCGGCGCGCAAACCGTCGGCACCGCTGATAATCCGGTGGTGATCCTAGAGCAGCTCGCCGCCGGCAAGCGCGCCGTGTTGATCGTCGATCAAGCCGACGCGGTCAGCGAAGTGTCGGGCCGGACCGCCGAGTTGCGGCGCGTCGTGCTCGCCCTCGTCCGCAAGGCAGCGCTCTATCCCCGCGTCCAGCTGATTTTTGCGTGCCGCAGCTTCGATCTCGAGAATGACCACGGCTATCGCGAGATCGCCGCGACTCAAGGCAATGTCCGCGTCGATGTCGGACCGTTCGCGCGCACTGAGATCGATCCAGTGCTCGCCCGGCTCGGTATCTTCCATGACGCCGACAATGCCCGGCTGATGGCATTACTCGCGCTGCCGATTGGGCTGACGCTCGCGGCGACGCTCGCGCAAAGCGGGATCAGCGACTTGCGTCGCGTCGAGCATCTTTCCGAGCTTTACGGACGCCTGCTGCAAACGCGTGATCAGGAAATCCAGCGCGAATTCCGCCCGGGCTGGAGCGTCTATTCGCCACTTACCGCACTCGCCACTGCAATGAGCGAGCGCCAGGAACTAATTGCACCCGTGGCGGCGCTGGACCCATTCGCCGGTTCGCTCGATCTCCTCCAGCGGGCCGGACTGATAGTGGCGCGAGACCATCGCGTTGGCTTCATTCACGAATCGCTGTTTGACTATCTCCATGCGCGGACGTTCGTGCAGGAGCGCAAGCCGCTGATCGACTTCCTGCTAGCAAGCGAACAAACGCTGTTTCGCCGAACCCAAACGCGGCAGATCCTCGCATTCGAACGCGAACTCGAGCCCGGCCGCTATCTCACCGACCTGCAAGCGATCCTGAGCGACGCGCGCGTTCGGCCGCATATCCGCGAGACGATCGTGCGGTGGCTTGCCACGGTTGCGGACCCGACGCTTGGCGAGTGGGAATTGGTCGCCCGCTACGCCGCATGTGACGGACTGCCCCGCAAGGCGGGGAACGTCATTTTCGAGCGCCGACCGTGGTTCGAGTTGTTACGTACGCAAGGCGTGCTGGACGCTTGGCTCGCCAGCGACGGCGACGATCTCACTTGGGCACTCGGATTTCTGCGCTCGGTGGCGCCGCTGGCGCCTCACGAGGTCGCGGCATTGATCGACGATTTTCTTGAACGCCGGCCCGATCGCGTGCGCGACGTGTTTGGGACCCTCAGGTTCATCGACCCCAAGGCCGATGCGCGGCCACTTGCTGACAGCCTCATTGCCGCACTCAACCGCTCAGCTCCCGAAGATTGGGAAAACGGTGGCAATGATTGGGATGATTACTATGCGTCGTGGATAAAGTTCGCTCCGCAAGACGCGGCGCGGATCTTCGGCGCGCAGCTAGGGCGCTGGTTTCGCCTAAACCCGGAAGGACACCCGTTCAAGCGTCGCTATGAAGATGGCGGGTCAGCGATGCACTGGCTGAGTGAGCTCGCCAAGGCCGCGCCGCTTGCGCTTCTGGAGCAACTTCTGCCCTTCATGCGCCTGGCGATGAAACGCGCGCGCAAGGATGAGGAGCTTCCCGCCGAGGACGGTATCTGGTATTGGCGGCGCTGGGACCGGACCGATGTGCGATCGGTCGATCTTCTCGACATCGTGCGCGCCGCTCTCGCGGAAGTCGCGCGCAGCGACCCACAAGCGGTCATGCGACTGCTCCGCGACCTGCGACCCGAAGCTCATATCACCAGCCTCCACCTGCTGCTCGAAACCGTTGCGACAAACGCACAAGGATTGCGGGATCTGCTGGTCGAGCAACTCGACAATCCCGGCTTGTTCAAGGCAGGTTGGTACGGCGCTGACGGGCATTCGGCGGGCCTCGCGATCGCTTCGGCCATGCCATGGCTAATTGAGGCTGAGCGGGCGCGGGCGGAAGCCGCCATCCTCGCGCTCCGACCCGAGATCGCATGTGCCAAGCGCGCCCTCGCGCGTGCGGAGAGTGATACCGACGAGCCCCAGCCGCCCTACCGAACCCGGAGTTATGCGAGTTATTGCCTCAATCAGTCGGGTAAGCGAGAATGGTCCGTACTGCTGCAGATCGGAGCGAAGCAGCTGTCGCCGCGTGCGGCAAAGCGGCTCGCCGAACTCGAGCGCAAATTTCATGGCCAAAAGCCTGAGCAGCCCGACGGCATTCGCGGCGGCATGGTGCGCTCACCGATCGCCGGCGAGCGCACCAAGTTCATGAACGACGATGCCTGGCTAAACGCAATCCGCAAGTTCAGCCGGCCGCGGGAAGAAATGCGGTGGCGTGGCGATGGCCTCACTGGCGGCGCAATGGAGCTGTCGCGCGAATTGAAGGAGCGTGCCAAGGAGGCGCCCGAACGGTTCCTCTCGTTGCTCGCGCGGTTTCCGGAGGGCACGTATCAAGACTTCGCCTGGGGCATCACCGCCGGGATAGCCGAGACCAAACCTGACACCGACATGATCGAGCGAGTGCTCGCAATCGTGGATGCCAACCCCGCGGCCAGGCCGGACGACCGCTCGCTTATCTGGATGATCCGAGCTTGCACTGGGGCACACGGGCCTCGTGCCGAGAGTTTGCTGTTGACGGTCGCCACCGGCGATGACGATAGTACTGGCATCGGCGACATCAAGCATGGCGAGCGCGCCAAGGAACCCGACTGGAAGCGCGCCTTCACGTTGGGCAGCGACTTGAACGGCAAGGCGATAAATTCGGCGCGAGGCTCGGCATTGGAAATGCTCGGCGGCATGTGCTGGAGCTCGAAGGAGACGTTCGAGAAATATCGGCCGATCCTTGATCCAATTATCGGCGCCCCGGCCGCCGCCCATGTCCATTCGTCGCTCAGCGGGCTGCTGATGAGCGCACTCAAGCATGAGGGGAAACAGGGGATCGACTGGGCGCTGCGTATCGTGCGCGCGTGTCCGGAAGCTTTCTACACAAATAACGGCCAGCAGATCGTCGGGTGGGTCGCGGACTTGGACATCGCCAGCTTCGCCGAGCTGATCAATCTCTACCTGATCAATCAGGACCCGCTCGCGCGTGGCTTTGCTGCCTTGGCGGTTTTCCAGCATAGCCTAGACGATCCCGAATGGCTGCCGCTCGCCGAGAATCTGCTGGAATCCGGTGCTAACTATCGCTCTGCGGCCGCCGCCGTTGCAGCCGCGAATTTCGAATCCGTCCGTTTCGGCACCACCTGCACCGATTGGCTCATTCGCTTGTTCGACGACGAGGACGAGACGGTGCGGCACGAAGCGAGTGACTGTTTCCGGCGCATGAGGACTTCGGACATCGCCTCGCATGCGGGGCTGTTCGAAGCTTATGTCGCGTCCCGATATTTCGAGACCGACCGGACCTATTTCCTACACCGGCTGGAACACGCTCCGCCCGGGCTCGACGAGCTCGTGCTCAAGCTACTCGAGGATACACTCAAGGCGCGCACCGAAGGAAATAATGATCCCCGGGCCTATGAATTGCGCGAGATAGGCGAGCTGGCGCTTAAGCTCTATGCCTCGAACGTCGACCACCCCCTGCGCCGAACCCGCGCGCTCGACCTGATCGACCGCCTTGTCGAGGACGGTCTGATGGGAATGCAGAAGCTTGAGGCAGCCTGAACTGATCGGCTCGATCCGAAATCAGCGAAAACTGTGCTGGATCGCCGCAACGACGGCGCTTTCCTCTGCGAGTATCGCTTCGATCAAGGCCCGGAGCTGGCGCGTGGTCCCACCTGAAAATCGGTCACCCGCGCACCTGATTAGCTCATCGAGAGCTGCCATACATTCAAGCACTCGTTAACGAAGCGCGCCGATCTATCTTTCAGGTCGACCTGGTGCGCCAAGCATGTGCTAGTTACGTTGCAAGCCATGCCTGGAGCGCAGCCATGGCATTGCCAAGGTATCGCCGGAGTCTCGGTTCGATTATCGATAGAAGTTCCATGTCGGCAAGCAGGTGATCGGCATCCTGCTTGTCCAAAACGCTGAACGCCAGCTCGTCCGCCCATTTGCCAAGATAGGCTGACCAGGCATCAAACTCCGCGTGGGCGGCTGCGGCGGCGATAGCGATTAGGAATTCACGTTGTGCCTTGGGCGGATGGGCGGAATCGATCCGGTTTTTGCGCACCATGACCCTGAGCTCGTCCGCCAGTGCCGTATTCCGGCTTGCGCTCGCGACACCGGCAAGTCCGGTGAAAATGTTCTCGTGCATCTCTTGATCGACATCGCCGTCGAACCGGTGCCCGGCGGACCGCATCAGCTCTACCGCCCGCTCGACCCGTTGGTCGCCGATCGAGAACAAGCCGCGCAAATTGATAAGTGCGGTGACACTCTTCGGGCTGAAATCCTGCGGCGCCAACGCTTCCGCGAGGATCGCGTCCCATTCCGCCGGCATCATCGGAGTTTCTCCGCCCGTGCGCCCTTCGAGTGGCCCGGGCAGAAAACTGCCGGGAAAGATCATGCTGCGCGGCAGCTCGGTCTCGCCATTGCCAAACAGCAGGTCATGGAGCGGCCCCGCCTGGACATTGTCCTGATATGTCGAAGCAGCGTTCGAGATCCGTCCGAGGAACTCCGCCTTCAGCTGATCCGGCGTGCAATAATCCGCGACCCAGCGCGGCTCCTCACGCAATTCGCTCAGCGTCTGATAATAGAAACGCCGTCCGCGCTGCCCGATCGCCCATTTCGTAAAATGTTCGACGCCGACATGACCATAGGCGTGCCGCTCGAACAGCGCCGCTTGCGCGAAGATCGCCAAACGTCGCTGGAACGGCGGCAGGTCGGCCAGCACGCCGGTACGGCTGATGTCGCCACCGACATATAGCAGGATGCCCATCAGGAAATGCAGTCTTCCCTCGACGTCCGTCGGATCGAGGTCGCGGATCGAGGTTACAAGCGCGAGGATGGTCGGCTCGAGCGAAGGAATCCTCGGAAGAACAGCCAACCCAGTCTCGATCGCGCCGATGCGCGAAAGCAGGTCGCCGGAGCTGGCGGCCCATTCCAGCAGTGCCACCAGCTCGCTCTCGGAGACCTTCGCGATGTCGCTCGCGGCGAGGATCGACGAGTGGCTGGCAAGCAGCAAGGTCAGACGGGTGACGTCGGGGTCATGGAACGCAAGCTGCCTATTGATATGCGGCGCGAGGATTTCTGCGGCGAGTTGCGGGACTGAAGATGCCACCCCCTTGCCGATGAGGTTCTCGTAATAGTCGCGGTCGGCGGGTACCAACGTCTCGGTCTTGCCGGTCGGACCGCTGAATTGCTGCTCGATTTTTCGCCCGATCTCGAGCGGCGTATGGTCGAGCGCCGCGTCGAGGTGGCGAAGCTCCTCGTTGCGCAGAGGCCGCTCGGTCAGTCGTACGCGCCAGTCAGCCAAGGCGTCGCGACCGAGCCCGGCATAGGCGAGAGCGGCGTCGAATTCGTCAAGCCGGAATTTCGCGTCGTGATGCAAGGCGACAAAGCCGTGAAGCTGAAAGCTCGCCTGGGCGTTCCGGACCTTCAGGATCTTGCGCCCGGCGTCTTCGCCGCGCTCGATCGACCATTCGTCGCCGTCGTCGTCCTTCACCGTCGCCGACGCATCGCCACTGCGGTACAGTTCACGGATCGCGTCGAAGAACGCGGCGCGACCGAACCGCGCCTTGTCGCCGTCGAAGACAATCATACCGTCCAGCTTGAGGTCCAGCACCTCGCGGAATCGGTCGTCCTCGACTACCTCTCGCAGGATAGTCTCGGGAAAGAGCGACAGCGCTTCGCGGCGCGTGAGCGGCATGTCGTCCTCAGTCATCGCCGATCGCATCTTCCGCGAACATCAATATGAACTGCCGCACATGATCGATCAGCCACGCGTAGATTCTGGGCTCGGTATGTTTGAGCGGCTCCAGCAACTCCTCCCGCATCCAGCTGTCGAAGCGATCGCGCGCACTGAATTCGATCTGGGGACGGTTGATCAACAGGCTGTTGACCGGGATCGCGAGACCATAGGTCGCCATCGCGGAGCCATCATGGTCGGTAATCATCCCCGACCAGTTGCGCATGTCGGCCCGTGCCAGGAGCCAGCGCGATCTCGCGCGAGCAAGATCGTCCGCGATCGTATCATTCCATTGCAGGCCGATTGTATCGACGAGGACGGAAGTCAGACGCTGTAGCCATTCGGCCTCGGCCGGCAGTCGCAGCCACGACCGCATCTGGATCATCATGAGATTCTCGCGAAATGCGCGAAGCTCGCCGGTCTCGAGCATCTCGCCGTCCTTCAAGCGCGACCGCGCGACAAGTTCAGCCAGCTCCTCCGCCGTGGCGGGGATCAATAATAATCCCGAGCGCCGTAAGGTCGTCAGGTAGCAGCGATGCTCGTCTTCGCTGATTGCGTTGTCGGCGCGTAGCGCGGCGAGGAGGTCAAGCGACGTCCAGACCGGAGACGCGCCATTGTCGCTGTCGATATTGGCATGGCGGTTCATGTACCGGTCGTCGGAGACGATCGCGTCGACATGGCCGGCAAGCTCGATCACGGACATATCGGGATGAGCCTTGAGCTCATCGGTGTCGCCGCTTGCCGCCAATTTGACGGTGCCCGACGCGATCCCGGCCGCCAGCGGCGCCCGGAGCCGTTCGATCACCGCTTCGATCGCGGTCGCCTGGCTCTCCAGCCCGATCAGCGCATTCGCCTCGTCGACCTGATGTTGCGAGACAAAGACCTTCAAGCCGGCCGCCGCGATCTTGTCCAGCACGCCGGCTGTGTTGAGGTAGGATACCGAAAGATCGTCGAGATAGAGTTCGGCCCCGTCCTCGATGGCGATTTCCGTCACCCATCGCATCTCATTCGCCTCGAGATATGCGCGGGCGCGCTGCTCCTCTTCCAATGTCAGCTGACCGGCTTCGACGAGCTTGTCGATGACCGCGAGGCACGACACCAGATGGTCCGCGAAACGCGCCAGATCGACGCCTTCCCCGCGGAACGATCCGACCTTTTGCACGGGCGCCGAGCGAACCACTATGCGTTGCGCCTCGTCCCCGGGCTGGCTTTGCGCTTCGCCGAGCATCGCGGCCAGCGAGCGGCCGACAATATCGACGAGCTTTTCATCAACCGGCGTCGACGGCGTGAACCGGAGCATCCGGCCCGCGCTCAAGGCGCGCGACATCCGGTGTGCGAACGCGATGCGGCTTGGTTGATGGAAGGCAAGCCGCTGGCGTTCGCCAAAGAGCCAGCCGAGCGTCGAATGCGCGATCGTGACGATCCAGCGCGCGGTGACCAGCTCGATCAGGTCGAGCGAGGCGAGAATGATCAGCGAACTTCCATCGAGTGCGATCGAATTGGCCTTGAGGTCGGGCGACCCCCGCACACCGCTATAGGCGGGAATGACCGAGCGTCGCCGCGGGTCGGGTTCGTCACGGTTGGCGAGCATTGGCGGCAGGAGCAGCTCGAGGCTCGGCCGGCGCAGCAGCTTTGCCGCCACGTAGCGCGGGATGTCTCCAGCTTTGAGCTTGTCCCAAGCCTCCGAGACGCGCTTGTCCCAATCGGGCGCCTGGTCGATCAATTGCTCGATGTCCGCCGACTGGACCGGGCCATCGTCGCCGGAGAGATTGGCAGCCATCGCAAACCACTGGTGAACATGGTCGGCGTTCTCGAGACCTTGCTGCGTCGAAAGCATATAGCAGCCGATCAACACCTCTGGATCAGCAGGCGCCTTCTCGGCGGCAAGGGCGATCAGGCCGGCCACGCGGGACGATCCGATCTGCGCCGCTAGCTGCGCCGTTAGGAGCAGCTCTTCGGCCGTTCGGCTGTCGCGCTTCGACCATTCGTCTTCGACATGCACCGAGAGGTCGGGCCACCGGCCGGACGTGATCAATATGTTTGTCAGCAATGCGCGATCATCGGCTACGTCGCGCTCGGCCCGCAAGCCGGTGAGGACCGCTGTTGCCTGCGCAATGTCGCCGGCGCGGTAGGCGGTCCAGGCCTGAGCCGAGCGCAAGAGCGGCGACGTCTCGATCAGCTCGGGGACATCGCCAAGGACCGTTGCGACGTCATCTGTACGATCGTGCCGCAGCAGGAACTGCACGATGCTCTCGGCATCATGGCGCGCCTTCGTCGTGGTCACCAGCAATCGGGCAAGCTCGAAGAACCGCTCGGAATAGCCTTGGCGCGACATCGCCAGAACGAGCTGCGCAAGATTGGCCGTGACCGGTGACACGGCATAAGCGGCTTCCAGATCCGCAATGCTTGGGCCGGTCGCGCCGGTCGCGATGATTGCCTGCAGCTTGGCGCGCTCACCGTCATCAATACCGTCGGCCTCGTCGAGGCGGCGTTGCGCCTGGTCGAGACGATCGGCCGAGGTCAGCATCTTGATCTCGATGTCGAGGATGCCGGGTCGATTGAGGTGCGCCAGCATGACGCGCATATGCTTCTGGAGATAATCGGCGGCATTCGCCGCCGTTGCCTGACCATTGGCCAAGGCGAGCCGCGCAAGCGCCATTTCGACATCGCCTTGCGGATTGAGTGTATCGGCACGAGTCAGCGCGCGCTCCACGGCGCTTAGATCGAGTGAAATGCCGAAGGCCAGTCCGAGCGGAACCCATGCGATCGGGTCGTCTGCGCCGAGCTTGCTCTCAAGCGCTTCGCGGGCCTCAGCCCGGGTGTCCGTATCGCGCAATCGCAGCCATAGCGCGAGATTCTCGAACGCGCGTGCGGCGCGGTCGCACTTGAACCTATCCGCAGTCTCGGTCGCCGAATCCAGCAGCGCGGCGGCGGCTCGGCGATCGCGGACTGCCTCGACCGTGTCGAAAAGCGGGAAGGACGCCGCGTCTAACGGCGTGCCCGAAGCAACGACGCCGCGAAGATCAGCCGGCACGTTATGCGTGATCAGGGCCATCGCCACGGCCTGCCGTGCCGCCGGCGCGTCCTCGAAATCATCCTCGGTCAGGGTCTGCGCGCCCGCATAGGCATCATCCCAACGCTGGGCCTGCATGAGCGAGGTAAGCAAGATGTGCTTTCCGTCAGCATCGAGCAGGTCGAGCCCAATTCCGGCGTTATCGGCCCATGCCGCCATTCCCTCAGGCCCGTCGCGATTGAGCACGATCTGAAGTGCCGCTGTCCGCTTTGCTGGAGAATCGATGGGCGCCAGCACCGCCAGGCCGCCTTCTGCGTCGGACCGCGCCTGCAAGAACGCCCGCGCGATCGCCGCAATCTCGCTACTCTCGAGCGCGGTCGCAGCACCCAACAGGCCTTCGGCAACCGAGACGTCGTCGTCGCGTGCAAGATACCGTGCGCAATTTGCCAGCGCGACCGCGCGAACCGAGGCGGACGCGCGCGCCAGGTCGCCCGTTTGAATCCGATTTGCGAGGCGGAGCGCGTCGGCTTTGTGGCTGCTGCCTTCAAAGAAGCGGCTGCGCTTCATCCTTCCCAGTTCGCTTCTGATATGGGCATCGAGAAGATCTATCGGGATGGGTGCCGTCGCGTCGGCGATCTGGCTGGTGACACCGCCGATGGCTTCCATCACCAGCCGGTCGCCGACCGTCAGGTCGCGCGTGATGCTGAGCGCCACAAAGGCCACGGCATATTCGAACGCCATGTACCCTTGGCCTGGCCCATCGGCCTCGGGATATTCGGCGTAGAACGCCGCTGCCTCGTCAGCTTCATTCTGTATCGAGTCGCCTCGGATCAGCGCTCGAACGGCAGCCTTGACTAGGCCCTCGATCTTCTCGGTAGACACCCATTGCGCCGTTGGCGCTTCATCAAAAAAGGCGGGGCGCCCGGAGATTTTGCCCTTGAGATAGTCGAGCAGCGCCTTTTCCGGCTTATTGGCATTTCGGGCGAGGACGTCGAGGGCAGCCGACATCTCGGCATCGATACCGGTAAACGCGATCAATTTTTCATCAGCGCCGCGCAGCTTGTATTCCCGTCCTACTGCCTTGATCAGCGGTGCCGCGGCGGCTGTGATCAGCTTCAAGGGATCGATTGGAATGGTCATAGGCCGGCGCGTCCGACCAAAGCGGCTGAACTCGGCACATGATGCCGCACCGGCGATCGGCTATCGGATAGTCCTCTCGTGGGTTGTTGCCTTGCTAGTCTCACTCAATCGTTCTGCTTATGCGTTGTCATGACTATTGATCGGCATAGCTAGCGTGTTTGAGCCTTCATTGCCACGTGAACTGCCACCAGTTGGCCATGGGAATCGCGCTTGACAGACGCGGAGAGAATGACGGCGTCCTCAAAGTGGAAATTGTTTCTAGCCTTTCCGGCCGCTAGCGAAGCGCGACCAGCCTGTCCCCATCTATCTCCGCCGGTATCGGCTCGTCGATGATGGTCAGAATTTGGGGGTCGCAATGGTCATCCGCCATCAGAGCGGTCTCGAATATGGGAACGCTCGTCGTGAGCGGCTTTGGAGTGTCGCTGACCGGTATCTCGGCCTTGATTCGCAGAAAGCCGAATTCTTCCGACGCGGCCAACCTGAGTTGCGCCATTTTGCCGTCAGCCATCTTTAACCGCGCACCATGCATGATGTTCAGCGCGTAAAGGCTGATGAAACTCGAGACTGATTCGAAGCTGGACCTGCTTTCCTCCGCCAGCGCCCCTTCTGCTATCAGCAACTCCACAAAGTCGCTCAACAGCGTTTTGTCGTCAAAAACGAACTGCCACATCTTGCTGAGACCGAACACTTTCAGCACTTGAGACTCGCGCTCTTTGAGCGGCTTGCCCGCGCCGAACTTCGTGATCGCCTTGTTGAACGACTGTTCCGCCGTTTGACGCGAGATGCCGAACCTCTCCTTGATCCGTTCGTCTGGCATGATCCTGAAGTTTGCGCGCCCGGCCTCTTTCAAGTGATCAGTGGTCAGTTTGGTTAGGTTAAACTGCTGATGCCACAGTCTGGCGCTAGTTAGGATGTCGTTGGCGCGCGTCAGGCTGATTCCCTTATCTCGCTCGTGACGGTGAGCGGCGAAATGCCCGATCTCCTGGACGGTGGCCCGCCCTGGCTGGTGCATGCGGAGATCGGAGAAAAGATTGTGAAGGTCGGCAACCTTGCGCTCGCCACGGATAAGTCGCGCGACGCGCCTCTTGTGATCTTCTTGGAGCATGGCAAATCCCGCTTTTTCTCCGAATGTGCGCCCGCCAATCTAAGAGCAGAACTTTCCTTGATGTTGTTCTATTTTTTCTCCTTCTTCGTTCAGGTCGGCTCGACGACCATGCGCGTTGCGCCCGATCAACGTGTGGGAGATTTGTAGAACTATGACAACGCAAGTGCCGTCTGATAACGTACGGGCCGGATTGGCAAAAATTCGCGGCGCGCTCGACTGGATCGACAGTAAGCTTCCCGGCGTGAAGATCGATGGCGACCACCGCCATCGCATTCCGGCTCAGCTCTATGATCTGGCGCTCGAACATGCCGCGAGCATTCTCCACCTCATCGATACGTGCCGATACGCCAGTGCCTTCGCGCTGGTGCGCTGCGAATTCGAATGCTTCGTTCGAGGGGCGTGGATTCACCACCGCGCGACCGACGAGGAGATCGAGCAATTCGTGGAAAAGGACGAGATCAAGCCCAAGATATGGCAGCTCATCGAGGCGCTGGAACAGCATCCGCCGTTCGAAGACAAGCTCCTGTCGAACGTTAAGGAAAAGGCTTGGACGCCGATGAACGGCTATACGCACGGCGGCATCCACCAAGTGAGCCGCCGGCTCGTAGGCGATTTCATCGAGCCTGCATTTGAAGACGAATCTCTGCTGGAGGTCATTCAGTTTGCAGGCATCATGGGCTTGATCGCGTTCGGGGAAATCGCTGCGATGGCTGAGCGCGAGGACCTTGTCGCCGAAGCGCAGGCGATGATGGACAGCGGCGCAGTTCAGGTGCTCCACGCCTGATCGATCAAAGAATAGCCACTCGCACAATGGCGCCGGACTGCCTAGATGCTAGCGCCATGCCAAAAGAACATGCATCATCCGAAACGATCGAGGAAGGCCTGCGGCAAGATGTCCTTTGGCTGCTGATCACAGTCTACTCATATGTGACTCGTCGGCGGTTCGAGGGCCTCGGGAAAATGTCCCGTGAGGCGTTCGTGGTGGACTGCATCCTTCTGGAAAGCGCAGCGAGAGATATCGTGGGCCGCCTGACTGCGCTCGACGATGACACCAAAAACAATCGGTCATTCCAGACGCTGTTCGCGGCCTTGAAGCGCGAAGGGCTGGATTCCAAGCGCACCAAGGATCTCGATGCGAAGATCAAGGAGTACCGCAAGCTGGTAAACGATCTTAAAGTCTCGCATCGCAACCGCTATATCGCCCATGTAAACACGGATGTGGCAGTGGTTCCTCGCGTGCTGGACGATCCGGTGCCTTTCGAGGAAACTGCCTCGCTGGCAGTGAATCTTCTTGACGACATCATCGGGCGTAGGATCGGCTACACGTTCAAAATGGCTTCTGATCTCAAGGTCGATCTCCGCAAGGCTCTATCGGACAACCCGGAGGACTGCGAAGACCGAAGTTCGCTTGCTCGGCCCTGATAGACGCGAGCATGGGATCAGGAAGTGGGTTGCGCCGCTGAGCGTCCACTTCTGGACGCGGTAATCGAGACGTCAAGGGGCTGAGATAATGGCGCGAAGCTGACGCGCTGGCTCACCGGTCAGAGCGTCCGCTATCCCAATTGGCACTCCTGATAGGAGACGTTCCGGAATGTCCAACCTACCCGCCATTCCCCTTCACGAAATCGACGGCCCGCGCTGACGGCCGATGGTCCAATTGATGCTGTCGCCGCGCATAATGCCCAACACTTGCTTGTCCAGATGCCGATCTAACACCGGCCGCCACGGCACCAGCGTAAATTCCCGGCTTTTTTCGATCAGGGCATAGCGTCCCGAAGCCAGCTCCACCGGGCGGCGATACACGCCCTCGATGCGCTCGCCCGGTCTGGCTTCGGTATAGGCCAGGCCCAGCTCGCGCGATAGCTGCCCGGCAACGCGGTTCATTTCACGCTGTCGGAGCGTGGCGAGAAGATTCGCGCGGTAGATCATGCGGCCCTGTTCCTCCTGCGCCAGCCCTTCCGCCATCAGCCATTGCTGGCGCTGGACCAGTGCCGCACGCGCTTCCCTCCCGAACCCGGCATCGCGCAGCGGTTCGGGAGGGGGGGCGACAAGTTCCCGATCCAGCCAGGTCGCGCCATCTGTTGCGACTTGCCGGTCGAGAGGGATTGCGGACAGCGTATCGACGATGAACGGAGCGGCCCTCGCCCGATGCGCTTCGAACGCCGCGGCCCGCTCGACATGGTCGGGCGCGATGCTCCATGTCCCGTCCACATCACGCTCAACGCTTCGCATCGCCCGGCGCATCGCTTCCAGGCGCCGGACATGGGTTTCTGCGAAGGTCTGGGTCGCTGCGGAATCATGGCGCAAATGGATGTCCACGCTGTAGCGCCCGTCACTAGTCGCCGCGATCTCCGCCACGGTGCGATCGACGGCGCGGGCCTCGGTCGGCTTCGGCGCGATCCGGACGATGGCGTTTTCCGGAATGACCCCGGTCGCATCACCCCTGCCGATATCGACATAATGACTGCGCCCATCGGTAGCGTCGACAATCAGATAGTGGCGGTCATTCGCCTCATCGGACAGGCCGCGCTCGACGACACGTCCGACGATCGGCGTCATCTGTGCCGGTTCGGCGATGGCATAGTCGGCCGCCGCGCGCTGAAGGCCATGCTCGGTAAAGGCGCGCTGCATGGTCCGGATGATGTCGCCGCGCTCACCCATGCGGCGAAGCGTATCGTCCATGCCTTCGGCAAGCTGCCAGCGCCCCGGTTCGACCTCGTCGGCAAGGCCAAGGTGCCCGAGTTTCTGCAATCGGCCCGCGCGCAAGGATTGGTGGAAAGGATCGCGATCCGTCACGGCCACGATGCGGTCGTCGTCCATGGTGCGCAGCAAGCGCCGGTCGATGCTGGTCAGTCGTTCCTGCTCGATCTCATGTGCCAGGCGGTTTTCGATTTCGATATCGGTGCGCGGCCCAAGGTCGAGCGAGACCAGTTCGGCGGCACGTTCGCGAAGGCCCTGTGTCAGATATTCGCGGCCGATGACGAGATCCCTGCCCTGCTCGTCCTTCCCCCGAATGACGATGTGGGTGTGGGGATGGCACGTGTTGAAATGATCGACCGCGACCCAGTCGAGCTTCGTGCCCAAGTCCTGCTCCATCTGCGCCATCAGCCGGCGCGTGAGCGGCTTCAGATCGTCATATTGTTCACCGTCCTCCGGTGAGACGATGAAGCGGAACTGGTGACGGTCATTTACCTGCCGCTCAATGAATGCCTTGCCGTCCGCCCGATCGTTCTCGGCCGAGTAGAGCTGACCGCGTTCACCATCGCGGGTGACGCCGTCGCGCTGGATGTAACGCAGATGCGCGCGGGCCGCGCCCAGCCCCTTGGCTTTGTCGAACCGGACGATCCGCGACTTCACCATGACGCGGCGGTGGCGCCAGGTGGCGAACCGGTCGCGGCTCGCAAGCTGCCGGCCTGCGACATTGCCCCGCGCGATGCGGCTGCCGGTAAAGGCGCGGGTGATGCGGCGTGCTCCGCCCGCCAAGGTGCGCGCCTGAAGCACCCGCTGAAGATAGGTGCGCGCTTTCCTGCCACCGGCATTGCGCGGCTTGCCAAGCCTAGGTGTGAAATCGTCCTCGTCGCTCATCGCAGCGGCTCGCGTGATGCGGAGATGGTGGTGGAATGCGAAGGCTGCGCCAGGAGCCCCGACCAGATCAACGAGTCTCGCTCGCTCGCCTGTGAAATCAACGGCTTAGCCGCACCCTGCCTCTCCGCACCTGCCACCTGTCTCGTGAAAAAACGATGTGCAGACAATGGCTTGGACTCGCTCGAGAGACCGAGCTTTAATCTTGCACTACCGCGCCCTTCCCCCTCAAAACGCCCGAACCCACATAAATCCGCCATTCGCAACCAGGCAGAGAGCGCAAACCGTCTCCCAGCGATGCCGACCCCACCTTCATAGCGGACGATCAATCCGGCCATGGATCGATCGTCGCTTCCAGTTCCGCAGCTTTCGAAAGCGCCATCTGCAACTCCGCTTCGATCTGGCGAAGTTCGACCGGATCGGTGATGCAGCGAAGCTCGGCGCGCAGTTCCTCGATATGTTGTTCGACTGTCATGATTTCCTCCGTCATGTGAAAGACGGAGGGCGGCGCCCGGTAGGGAGTGAACCGGGTCAAGGACCGCGTAGCGGCCGCGCCAGCGGCGATGGGGGTGCCGATTTTGCGGCAGCAAAATTGGGGGAACCATCGTCCTTGAGGCGGTTCGATCCATGCCGGATACTGGGTGGAATTGAGCGGACAACCCTACTTCCTTTCGCGCGATGACGATGGTTTCGGTTCAGTCGGTGGCGGGTTCAACGGCACGAACAGGCCGCCCGATGCCGGTTGTTCGATGATGGAATCTGTCCGGGCGGGAGCCGGTTCAGGTTCCTTCCGCGCCGCATTTTCGGCGCCGCCGAGCGGAAAAAACAGCCGCGTTCCCGACAGGACCGCAGGCGGCATCGAGGGCGTCGCCGGCACCTTGGCAAGCTGCGCGATGTAGTCCCGCGTTTCGGCGGGAAGCGCCTGGCCGGTGCGCAGATGGCGCTCGTAGCGTGCCGGTCCGGCATTGTAGGCGGCGAACAATCCGGGATAGCCGAAGCGGTCATACATGGCGCGCAGATAGGCCGCACCCGCAAGGATATTGTCGCGCGGATCATATGGATCGCCACCCAGACCATGTTGCCGACGCATTGCCGCCCAGGTGCCGGGCATGAGCTGCATCAGTCCCATCGCGCCAGCCCGGCTGGTGATCGGATGGCCATGCAAATGGGTCAGCCCGGCGCTTTCGGCCTGCATGACGGCGGCGATCCAGCCTTGCGGAATCCCGAAACGGCGCGAGGCTTCGGCGATATAGGGCCGCCAGCGCTCGACCGCCGGTGCGGCATGGAAACCCGGTTGCGACACGTCTGGCGCATCTGGGGTCTGGGCCACGGCAGGCATAGCGAGCACCATCGACGCCGCCAGCACGGACGAAACGAGACGGCTCAGCGCAGCCATAATGGTGTCGCCTTGCCGATCACGCTTGTCTCATCGACCGGCCCGAAATAGCGGCCATCGAATGAATCCCGATGATCCATCAGCAGGAACAGCTGCCCCTCACGCAGGCGTTCGCAGCCATGCCACCAGGGCAGCGGACGACCCTGCCGATCCACCTCCTTTCGCGTCGCCGACAAACGCCCGTCGATAAAAATGGCCGAACCCAGCGCGCAAACCTTGCTCCCGTCACGCGCGACGACACGCTTCAGAAGGGGCACATTGGCGGGCAGATAATGGCGTCTGGCGGCAAGCTGGCGAACGCTGTCCGGGGTTCGCACCAGCACCATGTCGCCGCGATCGATGCGCGCACCGGGATCGATGCGCCAGAAGCCGGTCGGCGCGCTGGCGGAGGCATTCCAGACGAGACGCGGTGCGGGATTAACCGCGAAATCGAGCGCGACTGATGCTCCGAGCAAGACGAGGCCGACAACACCCGCAAGTAGGCTGGAACTGCGGCGACGCGGGCGTCCGGCGCGCGGCGGCTGCCATTCGAGCAGCTGCCGAGGCGGTCGGGTCATTGCGATGTCCTCGTCTTCGCGCGTCCGGCCGACCAGCTTTCGAGGTCGGCGATATGGTAGCGCACGACGCCGCCATGCTTGCGATAGCGCGGGCCACGGCCGCGAACGCGCATCTTCTCGAGCGTGCGTGCGGACAGGCTCAGCCATGCGGCCGCCTGCTTGGTGTTCAGGAATGGGCTTCGCGCCCGTGCCTCTCTCGCATCGTCCATCGCCCGTCTCCCGCCAGGATCACTTTGGGGTGTCACGCGGCCGAAGGGGGCAAACGACCGCGTGACGAAGCGACGATGCGCGCAGACAGGCGGGGTGTGAGCGCTCGATTCCGCGATTTGCAAAATCGTTAGGGAACGGGAGGAGAACGCCGCGAAAGCCCCCACGCCGCTTGGGCATGGGGGCATCGGCGCGTTCAGTCGGCCGGATTCCAGATCAGGGCATAGACATCGTCATCGTCCTGCTCGGCGGCGCGGCCGAGATTGACGTAGATGCGGCGCGGCCCGAATTCCGGCGCGGCGATGGCGAGCGAGACATAATCCTTGCCCGAACGTTCGCCGGTCCTGATCCAGCCCGCGCCGAGTTCAACCGGCCCGGAGAGCACCCGGTAATCGGGCTGGTTAGGCGCGGATTTGGCGCGGTTGGGGACGATTTCGACATCGGTGCGGATCGAGAGCGTCCTGATCTGTCCCTTGTAGACATCGGTATCGGGATCGCGGGTGACATAGCCGATTGCAGACATGGTGTAGGTCCTTTCGTGTGTTCGCCGGAGCCGATCCCCGGCGATGAGCGGACCGTGATGGACGGCACGGACGGGCTGCATCCGAAGGACCGCAGCGAAGCGGAGGACCGCCGGGGCGGGCTATTTTGAAGCGCAGCGGGCGCGAGGAGCCGCAGCGAAGCGGAGGCGGGGAAAATAGTCCGCAACCGGGGGTTGCGGGCAGGCCGGGACCGGCCATAGGTCCAGCGGGAAAGAGCCATGGGTCGCTCCGGCGACCGCGAAAAGCAAGCGAGCTTCTGCCCTGTGGCTGCGTCGCCCGCCTCCGAACCGCGATCAGAAAAGAGGCGAAAGGAGTCGCTCCGCGCGCCGTGTCCGATATGCTGCAGGCCGCAATTCCAACGGAGGCCCCATGACGATTGCCGGATCTCTGGCCCGCGCGGCGCGGGCGCTGGTGCAATTGCCGCGCGATCACATAGCCCGCCTCGCCGCGCTGGACGCAAGCGCGCTGGCCGATTTCGAGGCTGGCCGCGACGATCTCGATGACGATGCCAAGGCCCGGCTGCGTCACGCGCTGGAGGAAAGCGGCGCGCTGTTCCTGCCCGAAGAGGACGCGGGCGGCGCCGGGGTGCGCCCCAAGTTCACCGCCAGGGATGTGCGCGCGATCAACAGGCTGGAAGGCGAAGGCGGTCCGGTGGGCGAGGACGATGTGTGATGACGCCCGGATCGCCCGGCATCAATTGATGAGGTCGGCAATGTCGTTGTTGCGCCAGGGTTCGGGCAGGCTCGATTGCGGGCAATAGCGCGCGCTGCTTTCCCAACCGCTGTCGGATTTCGTGGTGAAGCTGGTGTTGTTGGGGATTTCGTACGTCGAGACGTTGGTGGAAATATGTTCCTCGGTGCCCCACGCCGCGCCGCCTTCCGAACAGGTTTCAGTCACGCGGTAACTGTTCGCGCCGGTCTTTTCGATCGATTTGAAATCGCAGGGAACGCGCGAGGTGTTGATGCCGCTTTTGCGCACGAGCATGAGCGTGGCGTTCGATGCCTGCCCGCAGGATGTGCCATCCGCGACATAAAAGCCGCGCTGCAAAGGCAGACTGGCGACGGCTTCGCCCTTGGGGGCCGACGCCTGTTGCGGTTCGGCTCCGGCTGTATCGTCGGCAGCCTCGCCGCCGACCGGGACAGAGGGGGCGACGGGCACAGTCTCGCCGTCTCCCTTGCCTTCGGCCGATGCCACGGCTTCGTTTTCATTCGTCGCGGCGGCAGCCTCGCTGCCGGAAGGGGCGGATGTCTCGCCACAGGCAGCAAGCAGGCCAATAGAAAGCAAAAGCGAAACGCGCCGCATGGAGGGACTCCGATCAAGCAATGCCAGGCTGCAACTATTTCGCCGCGATGCTGCCAAGTAAAGGCAAAAGAATAGCCGTCCGCGCCCGGTAGAGGGTGCGGACGGCGACGATTTTCGTAGCGTCCGAACGAAAACGGGAACGGCATCGCCGTCCCCGTTCCTTCATTCCGCCGCGATTGCGTAGGGTTCGACCGGCTCCATTTCCACGGGCTGCGGTGCTGGCAGACCCTTCACATGGCGTTGCACATCCTTCCATTTCGCCAGCGTGGCGAAAGGCCGAGCGGTGTAGCTGGTGGCGGGAAAACGCAGCCATTTGGGCACCCAGCCCTCCACCTTCCTGCGGTTATTGCTGCCGGTCAGATGATCGCGGATGATGGACTTCTGCGTCTTGATCTTCTCCGCGACATTGGCGTTGGCGGTGTGCTTGCCCGCAATGTCGCGCAGCACCGCATTGACCACCTTCCGGTCGCGGATCAGGTCCAGCAACGCATCGTCGGGCGTCCACAAGCTTGCCATGTCCACGCCAAGATAGCCGCCGACAGCCTCGACCACGGCGCTGCCCGCTTCGAGCGTCTCGCCCATGACGACGGCCAGAACCGCAAGCACGTCGCCGTCCGGCAGCGCGAGCAGCCACGCGAAGATGGCGCTGGTATCCTCGTCCATGCCGTTGCCGCCGGTGACGGTCGGCTCGTCCGGCGCGAAGCCGAGCAGGGCCAGAACCGCGCGGCGCTTCTCGTCGAACTTGGCTTCGGCGGCACTCGTCTCGACACTTTCGGCAACCGCCTCATTGCGACAGGTCTGACGCTCGACCCGCAGGTTCCACAGGGGCGAGCCGGTGATGGCATGGGCGATCATGAGCCGCAATGCCACGCCGGGATGATCGGTCAGCACGGCGCGCGTGGCGGCATGGCGATGCAGGTCGATATAGGTCTGCAAGCTGCCCGTCACTTCGGGCCGCGCGTTCTTCGCCGCTTCCCTGTCCGCTTCGCTGGCGTCGGCCTTCGCCGCCTGCGCGCGCGCCTTCCGGGCCTCCTTGGCAGACAGCCAGCCCTCATGCGTTTCGACTTCGCCGCGATGGCTGATGGCGATGAACACCTTGCCGCCCTTGGTCTTGGGCGTCTTTTCATATTCCCACGAATGGAAATATTGCCCCGGCTCCATGACCTCGACATCGGCCCAGCCCGCTTCGATCAGCGTATCGCGTCGGGCGGCAATGGCCGCGTTCTGCGCGCTCCAGAACTGATCGCTGTCGGCGAAATAGCCGTCCTCGCCGAACAGGTCGGTGACGATCCGACCCTTGTATTCGTCCAGTGGAAAGATCGCGGCCTTGGTCGCTATCGACGCACCGCCGAACAGCCACGCCTTCAACTGCGCGCCGGTCGGCGCATAGGTTTGCGCGTCGTCGAACAGCGCCAGCCAGTCTTTCTGCTGCGCCTTGCTGGCCAAGGTCAGATGGCGGACGGTCCCCGCGTCGATTTCTTCCTTGCGATAGAGATCGCGGATGCGCGGCACGAGATTGCCGAGCGCGAGAATGCGGCGGACATAAAGATCGGTCAGCCCGAAGGTCTGGCCGATCTGTTCGGGGGTCCGCCCTTCCTTCTGCACGAGCCGGGTGAAGGTCTCCCATTGCGAAACCTCGTCGGGGTCGAGCCGCGCGATATTCTCGATCAGCGAGGCTTCCAATGCGGACGCATCGTCGCCGTCCTCCATGATCGCGCAAGGCAACGGATCGGCTTCGCCGCTCTCCTGCGCGGCGATCTGCGCGGCATGGAAGCGGCGCGATCCGGCGACGATCTCGAATGTCTCCGTGCTACCTCCCTCGACATCGCTCGGGACAGGCCCCGGCCGCACCAAGAGCGGCACGAGCACGCCGCGCGCGCGGATCGAGGGGAGAATGTCGGACACGTCCGGGGCCTTGCTGCCATAGCGCATATTGGCCTTGCTGACCGAGAGCTTGCCAAGTTCGATATTTGCGAGTTGCATGGTTGGGCACTCCTTCTTGGGGTGAACCGGCTGCATCCGTCGATCTTGGGAAGGGTTGCGGATGCAGCCGGGATAGCGCGGAAAAGAGTCCGCGCAGGCTCATCCGTCCTTGGTGGGCGGAATTTCGGGATTGCGGGGTGTGAGCACATTGCGCGCCCGCGCGGCGGTGGCGAGCAGGGCTTCGGCTTCGGTGATCCGGCCTGCGATCCGTGCCGCTTCGGCATAGGCGGACAGCGGAAAGCGCGGCGCGAAATAGAGGTCGCGCTCGATGCCGAGCCCGCCGGGCAGGCGGACGGATTCGATTTCCGACAGGCTGAACGCGCCAAGTTCCGGGCAGCCGAAACCAAGGTCGGCCAGTCCGAACAGCGTGTCGCCGTCTTCGTCCAGTTCGCTCGCCAGCCATGTCGCCGCGCCCATCGGATTGAAGAATTTGACCACGGGCAACGGGTCGGGTTCGCGTTGGCCGTCAGCCTGCGCGGCGATCCGGGCAATATCGTTGGCGCGCAAGGCGGCGTGGATTTCGGGGGTCAGGAGGATCATGCCGCCGCCCTCCGCTCGGTGTCTGTGGTGTCGGACTCCTCGGCATCGCCAAAGGCGAGAACGAAATCGGCGGCCTTGCTGGCGCGGCTGGCGGCGCGGAAGATCGCGCGATTGTCTTCGCGCAAAACCTCGAGCCACGATCCGACATAATCGGCGTGGCGCACGGTGGGCACGATGCCGAGCGCGGCGCAGATGAAGGCGGCGGAGATTTCGGCGCACAATTCCTCGCGCGCATAGGGCTTCGATCCGAAGCGGCCCGACTGGTCGCGGCCCAATCGCTTGGCGTGGCCGGTCCAGTGCGAGAGTTCGTGAAAGGCGGTGCGATAGAAATTGATCTGATCGCGGAAGGCGGGCTGCGGCGGCACGGCCACGAAATCGCCGCCGGGCGAATAGAAAGCCTCGCTGCCGCCGATGCGGAAATCGGCGCCGGTGGCTTCTATCAGCGCCTCGGCATGGGGGAGAATTTCGCGGGTCGGCAGCGGCGCAGGATCACGCGCCAGCGCGGTTAGGGTTTCTGGGCGCAAACCCTCGCATTGCGCCACGTTGAACACGGTGAACCTCTTGAGGAACGGGACTGCCTTGGCGTCCTCGCCTGTCTCGCGCGCCTTGGTCTTCTCTGCTTCGGGCACGAAACGGTCGGCATAGACGACCATCGTGCCCTTCTCGCCCTTGCGGACATTGCCGCCCGCTTCCAACGCCTGTTTGAAGGTGAGCCAGTGCTGAGAGGGGTAAGCGCCGCCGATGGCCGCGCCCCACAACAGCAATACGTTGATGCCTGAATAGCGCCTGCCGGTCAGCGCGTTCATTGGCAGGCCGGGGCCGCCGGTGACGCGCGAATCCCACGGCTGCACCCACGGAAAGCGGCCCGCCTCAAGCTCGGCTATGATCCGCTGCGTCACCTCGTCATAGAGATTGACGCGCGGGCCTGCATCGCCCTTGCGGGTGGAAACCCTGCTGCCCTCGCCTGCCACGCGGCGCTTGCCCGAACTAGCCATTGCCTGCCTCCTGTCTCGGCTCAAATCCTCGCCGCAGTTCCCGCCGGGCGTGGCGGGTGGGCGGCAGAAGCGTCCGCAAAGGCCCGCAGGAAGCGGCGGGCGGCACCCAAGTCCGGGGTCCCATCGCGCTAGCGATGGGGTGGGCGCAGGGGCGCAATGCAATGAAGCAGCCGAAGGCTTGCCGCGCGCCGCGGCGGGCCTAGCAGGGCGCGCCGACCACCCGGCACGCCCAAGGGACTGCCAACAAACAGCGTCGCCGCGCCGGTCAGGTGCGGCGGGCCATATTACCGGGAGCGCCAGCTCCCGGACATGCGTCAGCGATCGTCATCCGAATGGACCGGGACGCGCAGCGGCCCGGCAGAGCTTGGTGACATAAGGAGCCTAGCGGCGTAGAGCGCGGTCGCCCGTTCGCGGGCGAGACGCCGGGTTGCCCCTTCTCCTATCGCAGCAGCGTCCACCAATCGCCGTCCACCAGCCGGCGCGCGGAATGGATCATGCGGTAGACCCGCATCCGCAGATAGTCGGATCGCCCGTTCCAGTCTTCCAGGACACGGGACCGGCCCCAGAGCAGATAAGCGATATCGCGCTGGCTGGCTCCGGCACAATGCGCGTCCCAGGCGCGCAGCACCGCAGCCCATCGCGATGCCCGTGCCGCCGAAAGGCTCCGCGGCCCGGAAAGATGCCCGCACCGCCGCAACATCATCAAGCGCCTGAGCGCCCGCAGATTTGCGGGTTCATGCCCCTGCGGGAGATGATAATGAAAACGCACCGTGCCATCGAGCAAGGTTCCGTCCAGCACCGCCAGGCGCAGGCGGACAGGCCCATCGGCGATCAGCACATGTTCGGCGTTGCGGCCACGCATTACGACCGCCGGCAGGCGCAGGTCACGCAGATCGAAGCCCTTGCGGGCGGGAAGCGCGGTGACGGCTAGAACGGAAGGATCGCATGTCCAGTCCCATTGCACGGCGGAAAGCTCGCCCGGGCTGGCCGGCGGGAGCGCAAAGCGGAGTCCCGGCAAAGTGGATGGCTCCTCTTCCCGCACGAGCAGAATGTTGTCGGTCAGGGCGGTGCCGGAGGAAGGCGCGCAGGCCGGCGAACCATATTTGCGGCGCGCGAACTCCCAGGCGAAGATTGCGCGATCGGCCCCTGTCAGAGGGACATAGGCGGTGTCGTCGGCCCATGACGAATGGCCCGACGCCGTCCTGGCCTCGTCCATGCTTCCTCTCCTCTTCCGTTCCCGTCGAGCGGGACCGGTGGGAACCGGCGAGGCAGCACAGTGCGGCCGATGCCCCGGAGGGCAGGCCGGTCAGACTTGCATGATTCTCGGGAATTGCCGAACGCGCTTCCACGAAAGGACGGCAATCGTTCCATTCGCCCGGCGAAGTGCCGGAATGCGTCACCTGGAACTCTGCGCTACCATCCATAGCACATTATCGGTCAGCACGAGCGTGTCGATCGCTTCACCGGCCATGTCTGCAAGGATCGCAATTCATACCAAAACGATGAACAACGCGCGACGCAGATCCTGACGCTGTCCTATTCGCCAAGGCCTGTTCCTCTAACCGTCCCGATTTCGGATTGCCACAACGCGGCTGCGAGACGGCTGCATTAACTGGCCTGCTTACCGAAGGTTTTATGCCCAGATCCGTCTTGTTGTCAGGAGGGTTTCGGCATGCCCCAATCCCGGAGGCCGGCCGGACGCGAGATGATCGACTTTAGCGCACCGCGCGGATCACCCCGGCTGAAGCTCGCCAACAGCCTGTCATATGACGGCGTTCATATCATACGAGGGGCGCTGACACCCAACGAAGACGGAAAGATCATCGGCGGCTCGCAGCTCAGCATCGCGATCCATGTGGGTGATCCGATCGACCTTGAATGGTCGGAACCCGGAAGTGACCGGCTCCGGGTTACGCGCGTCGAACCGGGGATGGCGCATATCAATCCGGGCGACAATCCCTTCTTCCAGCGCTGGCGAGGTTCACCGGAGTTGCTGATCGTGGCTTTCGATCAAGCCATGATTGACCGAGTGGGCACGGAAATCTTCGGCAAAGTTGGGGCCATGCTGCGGCCAACGGTCGGAAGTGTCGATCGCAACATTCGTAACGCCCTTCCCGCTTGGACTGATGAACTGATCCGCGGTGGTCCCGGTGGCAGGCTCTTTGTCGAGGGGCTGGCCAAGGCAACGATTGTCCATCTGTTTCGCCAATATTCCGACGGCAGCCCGACCCCGATGCCCATGCGCGGCGGCCTGGGTGCGGCCCGTCTTCACCGGGTAATCGACTATATCGAAGCGCATTTGTCGGACGATCTTTCGGTTCGCGAGCTGGCCACGATTGCAGGGCTGAGCGCCCATCATTTCGGTCTCGCATTCCGGCAATCGACCGGCCACCCGCCGCACCGCTACGTCATCATGCGCCGAATTGAACGTGCAAAGGCCCTGCTTCTCACCTCACAGGCGTCGGTGACGCAGATCGCCCACGCAACGGGCTTTTCCAGTCATGGTCATTTCACCGCCCATTTCCGGAGGCTCGTGGGCACGACGCCATCACGCTTCAGGCTAAACCGACTCTGAAATCCCACCGCTATCTTCGCGCATCACTTCCTCAACCAAGGCAATCGGGTCGTGGTCCAGCGCGCGCAGCACGTCGATCAGTTCGATCAGATCGAGGCGCCGTTCACCGCCTTCATATTTCGCGACGAAGGACTGCGGTTTGTTCAGCTTGGCGGCCACTTGCTCCTGCGTCCACCCACCCTCCTTTCGGGCATCGACCAGCAACTGCCGGAGTTTGTTGTGGCGAGGTGAACGAAGAGACTTTGACATGCTGACCGGCGATCTGTGAAATCCGGTCGCACTCATGATCCCGATCTAGGATTATCCCATTTCAGGATGCCTTGACTTTGACGTGAAAGAGCGCAGGATCGAGCCGCTACTTCCGAGCCATGGAAGAGTGGAACGCCGAAGAGAGAGCGTCATGCGACCGCGCCCCACTCTGCAACCCGAACTGCTGCCTGAACCGCCCTGTTCGGACAAAATCACCGACTATGATTATCGCCTGCTTATAGTGTATTTGCGGTTGCTAGATGCCGAAGCGGATGGTGCGGATTGGGCCGACGTGGCGCGCATCGTCCTTCACCTCGATCCCGCTGACAAACCGCGCGAGGCGCGTGCGGTCCATGCCGCACATCTTAAGCGTGCACGATGGATGCGTGACCATGGTCACCGCAAACTATTGACGGACGCCATGAACAACGTGCGGCTGTGCGACAAATAGTTTCGCGCCATCAGAGAGACAGGCTCGGACTATCGAACGCTTCGACCGGATTTCAGAGAGACTGCAGGAACTACGTAACCTGAATTCGCGGCGGGTAGCAGTGCCCTTGTCAACGGATGAAGAACTCCACCGGCACGGTGAGTTCCACCTCTTCCGGCATTCCTTCGGGAATGGCGGGTAAAGGCTCCGCGCGGCGCAGTGTGGCAAGCGCGGCCTGATCGAGCGCGAAAAAGTCCGATTTCCGAGCTATCTCCGCCGACAATATCCGTCCCGCTCGGTTCATGGTGAAGCGGATATGGGCGACGCCTTGCTGACGGGCTGCACGGGCACGTGCGGGATAGCGACGATATTTTTCGAGATGTGCCAGTATCAGCGCCTCCCACGTCGCCTCGACATTGGCCGAAGCCTGCCGGCCCTCTGGCGCGGCGATACTTTTTGGCGCCGTTGCGTCAGAAACGACCGGGCCAGGATCGACGATCTCGATCATCGGCTCAGGCATGTCCTGGGCCGCTGCGGAAGAGACGGGAAGCCGTATCAATGGCGTAGGAATGACGACATCCGGTTTCGGCTCGGGTTTCGCTTCCTGCCGTTCGGCTTTCTCGGGGCCTTCGGGCACTTCACGCACCGGCTCCGGCGGTGCCTCGAAGCTCCGCAAGTTGACGACGACAGGTGGAGAAGGCGAGATAATGACGCTCTCGGCCACCTGCCAGCCGAGCATTCCCACGGCGGCGACAAGCGCGAGCACCGCCGTCGTGCCGCCCAGCCCTACCAGCCTCGTGCGCCAGTCCATCGGCTGGTCGCAATATCGTGTTGGCGGCGCCCATTCGACAGCGGGAACTGATGGTGATTCTGTGGTTTCCGGAGAAATGCCGGCATCACCATATGCGTAGCTCTTCAATACAACGTGATCGCCGAATGCCTCAAAGTCCCGAATATCGGACATCTGGTCGCGGGCGAGTTGATCCCTCCACGTCATCGGCGGCTCCCCGGCTCGGGCCGGCGCACGATCCACACCGCCCAGAACAGCATGAAAAGACCAATAGCGGCCGATAGAATCCAGTTCGGCTGTGCATGCAGCAGGAAGACGAAATAGCCGATGCACATCCCGATGCAGGCCATGATCTTGGCGTTACGCGGCACTGCGCGTTCGCTTCGCCAGGCCCTGAGCCCCGGACCGAAGCGAGGATGATTGAGAAGCCATGCCTCCAGCTTCGGCGAGGACCGCGCAAAGCACGGCAACGCCAGCAGCATGAAGTCTGTAGTTGGAAGCAAGGGCACCACGATGCCGATGAGACCGATACCGACGAGCACCAGCCCCAGCAGCAGCCAGACGGTGCGCACGGCCCGCCCGCGTTGCACGAGGCCGCCGGGTGAAGGTTCAGCCAAGACGCGCATCGACATGCGCCTGCACGCGGGCGAAGGCCGCGATCGCACCATTGATCACACGGCCCTCCTCAGCCTCATCAAGTGTTACGCTGTCGAGCGCGGCGATGAAGGCGCGCCAGTGCGGCGCAGGGCCTGCCGGCGCGGGGGCCAGATGCCGAGCGCCGTGGTTGTCCGACAGACCGATCTTCGCCGCTTCCTTGCGGAGGAGCGCCGCGCCCATGTTGGAGCCCTCGGCGACATAGAGCCAGCCCAGCGCGGTGGGGATATCGACCACATCACCAGGCACGAAGACCGGTGCCATCGTTTGTGGCGGATCTAATTGCAGATCCGTCAGGTCCGTCGTGACCAGATGAAGTCGCTGACGCGCGGCGAGATCGGGAAACAGGGCTTGCAGGCCTGTGTCCTCATACAAGGCGGCGACGTCATGGTGAAAGAGGTACTGCACAGCGAGGAACCGCACGTATCGCTCGAGGCTGGCGAACGAAGCGGCCGACATGATTGAGCGGTCGACATTCTCATGCACCTCGTGGGTTAGTGCCTTGAGGCGCTTGGCCCGGCTCGCTTCGTTCAGTGGCGGTGCAGACATTGTCGTGGTCATGGATAATCACTCCTGTTGAGGTTGGTCGAAAGAAGCTGCGGGGCGCTAGAAGGCATGGCTGAGCCTCAGGCTGGCGCTGGTGCGGTCGTAGGAATAGAGCCAGTCGATGTTGCTCTCGATGTGGGTGTGCTGCGCCACGATCTCGGGCACGAGGCCGGCAAATTTCAGCGCAGGAAAACGCGCGATCGCGGTGGCGTTGAACTGGTCGTCCTGGCGCTGCTCTGCGAACAGCTCGCTAAAGGCCCGGTATCTGCGATAACGGTAGGAACCGATCAGCAGCAGGCTGGCATTCGTTCCGAAAGACTTGTTGAGGCCAAGCCGCACGCCGCCCTGGTCATAGGAGTCGACCGGATCGTCGGTGTCCTTGACGGAAAAATCCGGGCCGCCGAACAGCGTCCAGCCCGGTGCCACCGAGTACCAGGCGGTAAGGCTGATGTCGGCCTGGGGGCCGTCTTGTCGGTCGTAGGCGACCGATCGGTAACGGAAATCGCGGTAGGTACCCTCAAGCCGAAGCGTCCTACTGGGCGATAGAATATGCGTCCATTCGGCATTGATACCGGGCGCGTCATAGAGGATCGACGATCCCAGCGAGCCGACTTCGAACGAGGGCGATAGAGCGACGGTATCGCGGGCGGACTGGTATCGATAACCGACACGGCCAATCGCGGTCGCCTGCGAATAGTCATGCTGATCGGGATAAATATCGCCATAGAGCAGCCCGCGCACCCGGATGCCGTGGTGGCCGCCAAGCGGGATATCGCGGCCCAGCGTCGCCTCGAAATTGACACCGGCAGCGGCGATCGGGTCGGGAACCTTGCGGTCGAACAGACATGTCCCGTCATTGGCTTCGAGCAGGCAGGTGTAGCTGGCCGAAGACTGATTGAGATTGGTGCTGTAGGTCGGCCCGACCGCGATCCTGCCTTGCCATCCGCGCCGCTGCTCCAGAGCATGGAGAAAGGCGTCTACCGTCTGCCGCACATTGACGGCCTGATCGCCTTGTTCGGCCAACAGCGTGTGTGCAGCTTGGAATGCGCGGTGCGCTTCGCGATCCTTGTGATTTTCGAACAGCGCGCGCGCGAGTTCGAGCTGACCGGGAAGAAAATCGGCTTGGAGCTCCAGCAGCGCGCGATACTCGGCTTCCGCAGCGAACAAATCACCGCGTTCGCGAGCGAGGCCGCCCTCGGCATAATGGACCAGCATCGGGTCGCGGTCGGGATAGCGTTGATAGGCGGCGAGGAAGCGCTGGACGTCGGTCCATTTCTTGCGCGCGATCGAGATATAGAGCGCCCTGCCCATGTCATTGGCATTGTCGCCGACCGAATAGGTTTGGCCGTCGATTTCAAGCGAGGTCGGAACATCGAGCGCATCGGCGTCTTCGAGTAGTTCGGCTTCGGTCTCGCGCTTCTGCCCCTCCATTTGCTGTTCGAGGCGCAGCCTCGTGTCCTGATCCGCCGAGCTTTGCGCGAAGGCCGCGGAAGGAAGGGCCATGGCGCCAGCGCACAGCATCATGCCCCAGAGGCAAAGCAAGGAAATGGATTGGGCGGAGCCAGCCTGCTTGTCAGGTGTCAGATACAATCGCGGTTCGTTTCGAAAGGAGAAAAGGCCGGAACCGATTGGGGGTTCGGTTCCGGCCAAAGTCATTCAGGATTGATCAGTTCTCGCCGCCGAACGCGGTATCGTACTGGTTGCTGCTGAAGCTCACGATGCCAGCCAGGGCTTGCGCAGCCGACCCGAAGAACTGTCCGCTTACGTCACCATTACTGGCCAGAGTGGCGGTGGTGCTTGGGTTGGTCGCAGTGGCCGTGCCAAAGCCTGCAATCGCGGATCCGAAGATGTCAGCCGTTCCGATATCGATCTTGAGAGCCGAGTTCTGAATCGAGCCGGTCAGCTCACCGGCGCCAAAATTGGCCGTGAACGTGCCGCTCAGCGGCGTTCCACTCGATGCATAGTTGCTTATGCCCTTGACGGTGTAGTTCGCCGAACCACTGCTCGGCATATTGCCGCTGCTCGTGGCGCCTGTGCCACCATAATAGACAGTGTGGTCGCCCGCCGTGGCGCTGCCGGTCTGCGACCATTCACCGAAATAGAGGTCATATGAACCGACCTTGGCGAAGTCGAAGCGACCGTAGGTGCTGTGATCGTCAACGTCGGTCGTTGTGGCCGTAAATGTCGTGACACCATTGCCATCGGTGCCGAGGACATTTTGCAGGCCCAGAAAGTCGATATATTGAGTTGAGGTCAGAGCCGGCAC
Source organism: Rhizorhapis sp. (assembly GCA_036570425.1). GTDB lineage: Bacteria > Pseudomonadota > Alphaproteobacteria > Sphingomonadales > Sphingomonadaceae > Rhizorhapis. The sequence continues at coordinate 86,588 of DATCYF010000002.1, forward strand.
ATTGATCCCGACTTCGCCCGAACTGTGCGGTCCGCCGTTGACGGTACTTTCGTCGATCTTGACCTTGGCGGTATTGCTGGATTCACCGACTACCTGCGCATGGGCACTGCCGACAAAGGCGACGGATGCTAGAAGCGCCGCCGCAGCGAGCTTGAGATGTGTATTCAACATGGTATTCCTCCTTCGGTTGAGGCACCCGACAGTTCGGGCGCTGTCATCCAGGGTCGTCACCAGCATCTCCGATTGAGAAGATTGATAGATGTGGGGACGGCCCTGAATTCGGTGCATCAGAACCTCCCGGTCAGACTCAACCGCACGGTGCGCCCAGGGGCTGGCAACAGCGATCGCGACAAGGGGTCCAGATAGTAACGGTTGTTGAGATTGAGGCCGGTCAGTTCCGCGGTGAAGCGCTCGTTGATCCGGAATTTCGCATAGGCATCGAAGGTGAGTATCTCGTCCCAGGTGAACGGAATGTTCAGCACACATCCGCCCACGCAGTCGTCCGGGTCCGTGAACTCGTCGAGTTGCGGATTGTCATATTTGCTGTACCAGGTCAGACGGCCGCCAAGTTCCAGGCGTCGGTCGAAAAAGCGCCCGCCAACCGTCCAGTTGACCGAATCCTCCGGTATCGCCTGAGTCAGCAGGAAGCTGGAGAGAAAACCGTATTTCACGCAGTCGGGCACCCGCCCGCGGGAAGGGTCCATGGTCGCAGCGATACTTTCGTCGCAAACCTTGTTCGTGGCCATGTGACCGGCGCTGAGGTCGCTGAAGAAGCTCCCGTTATCGTAGCGGGCCTGTAGCTCGAATCCGGCGATTACCTGTTTGTCCAGATTGCTGAACATCAGGTTGGTATCCCGTTCGATCACATCGTGGGTGGTGTTGTGATACCAGGTGAGCTTGAGATCGGCGTGCTGATCCTCGTCATAAAGATTGAAGAGCGGGCGCAGGTCCTGAATGAACGCCGCCTCCCAGGAATGGATGCGTTCGGGCTTGAGGTCCGAAAGCGGGTTGAGTGAAGCCGAAAAGCCGACTGTGCTTTCGAACATGCTGGGGAAACGATAGGCCTGCGCGTAGCGCAGATAGGCGCGGCTGCTGCCGCTCAGATAGACCGTGGCAGAGGCAGATGGCGCCCAGCCATGGCCGGATCTGCGCTTGGCTTCGGTAACGGCGACGGCCATATTGTTGGCGCTGACCACACAACTGCCGTCGATGTAGTTTTCAACGCTGGCCAATGAGCCATTTAGGCAGATATTGTCAGCGCGGTGAAAATTACCATCAGCATCAGGCTCCCAAATGCCAGTATGGGAAACGTCGAATGGATAGGGGTCGGCCAGATATCTCTCGACATTCCGCGGAACAATTCTCTCGATTTGCTCTGGCGTAGCGCCAAGCGCGACGTATCGTTCCCTTAGATATGCTTCGTACGCCTCTGCCCCATATTCCGTCGTTCCATATTCGACATCAAAAGTCTGAGTCACATATCGGTCGATTGAGCCGCCATTATATTCGAGAAGTTCCGGCAGGAAGTCGTCCTGCGCCCAGTAGCCGGAATAGGTGATCCCGGCATTGAGCTTCAGAAACGGCGCAGGTCGCCATTCGCCGCTGAAATTGATGCGATATTCCTCGCGGCGACCGGCGCGAGGATATTGCCGCCAGCCATTGGCCACCGCATCGGTATATTCATCATCCGAGCGCAGCTTCTCATGCTGCCAGCTGCCTTCTAGCAGAAAGTCGAGCGCCGAGGTCGGGCTGAACCGGTTGCTGGCGGTAAAACCATAGCGGTCATTGTCGGCGTTCGAGACGGCGCTGTTGATGATGATCGGATCTTCGACCGATGCCGAATTGGGGAACCCGCCGGCGCTATAAGTGTCGCTGACGGTATCGGTTGCCCACAGATTGGCCTTGAAATCGATCCAGCGGCTCTCAGGCTGCCATTTGTATTCCGCGTTATAGGCCTGGAGCTGAACCTTGCTGAGCGGCCATTGCACATTGCCGAAGGAATCGACGCTGCCGCTGAACACGCGCGACGGCATGATCTCTCCGAATTTCGTCCGGCTGTCCCGGAAGCCGAGTTGGAGATACTGATCGTCGGCGATCCGCCAGGTGCCTTTGAGCAGGAACGATTCCAGCTCACTCGAAGTGTTGGGAATCTCGTTGCCAGGCTCATAGTTCAGCCCGAGCCTGCGCACATAGTTGTCTGAGAGATTGGCAGGCAGGTCCTCCTGCTGGTAGTAATCCGGCGCCGTCGTGCCGGAAAAATAGTTGCCGCGCTCACGGAAGGCATAGGCTCCGAAAAGATCGAAGTCGCCGATCCGGCCCGCAGCGGCAATCCGGATCGCTCGGTCGCCGAAGGAGAATGCGTCATTGTCGTCTTCCGTTCGCAGGTTCACGCGCAGCGAGGGGTCGCCATAGGGATATGTCGGGCCGATTCCTCCGTCGGTGAAGCCGGGAATATCGCGGTAATCCTGGCCGGTGAGCAATGTCGGCAAGCGCGGATTGGTGGAGTTGTTTCCGCCTTCCAGCCTGAGTTCGAGACCGAAATTTCGTCCGGGATCCAGAATGTCATCGGCATCGAGCGTATTGATGACAACCGCACCACCGGTGGACCCATTCACACCGCGGATGGACACAGGCCCCTTCAAGACCTGCACGTCCGATATGAGGCTGGGATCGATATAGTTGCGATTGCTCGCGCCGTTATAACCGCGCCAGACCGTCAGCGCCTGCTCGGTCCCGTCGATGATGACCGGCACACGCCCCGGCCCCTGCACACCACGAATACTGGGATCGAGCGCGCCGCCGTTGCGAGCATCGCCGCTGAAGACGTTGACCATGCCTTTCAATACGTCGGCAGTGTTCACGCCTTTGTAGCGCTCGACCTCTTCCCTGCCGGCGAAGGACGATGAAATGTCGAGGTCATAGACCTCGTTATAACCGCGTGCGTCCCGCTCCGCGCCCGTTTCGCGCTCGACCGTGGTCGCGCCCTCGATCTGGAGAGTGTCGAGTCGGATGGTGTCGTCGCCTGTTGTCGTTTCCGCAGCGCGTTCCAGCGCTACGCTGTTGCCATTGACCCAGCGGAAGCCAATCCCCGTGCCGTTCAGAAGCCGATTCAAGGCCTCAACTGGAGTGAGATTGCCGCTGACGGGCGTGGACGTCAGACCGGACAGGATGCTGCCGTCCACCGTCACCTGAATTGCGGCCTGGTCGCCGAAAGAGGTGACTGCACTGGTCAGGGGCTGTGTGGGAATCTCGAAGTAGCGCATATTCCGTGACTGCTCTTCATCATCAACCGCAGGAGCCGGCTGCGCCATGCACGGCGCAGCAATTAGCGCGAGCGCTACTGCCGTACCGCCAGTCAGTGTCCTTACTGAAATCCGTGCGCCATATGTCGTGCCCCCCGATGCCTTCACAAAATCGTCCTTCCATTCTTATTGCTGTTGCGACTTAGTTGCATAAACCGCTTGCAAGGATGAGACGAAATGGATCAGGCGATCTTCGGTCAGATTACGAAATTTTTTCGAGCTCCCGTTAATGGATTGAAAAACCCACTAGAATCTTAGTCGACCGATACGATCATAAGCCAAGGCGTGACGGAGCGGACAGTGGCGCCATGCTGGCGAACCATTAGGCGCAACGCCTCTTCGGGATCGTCCACATCGAACACGCCGGTGACCCTGCGGTCCCCAAGCTCCGAACTGGTCAACACGATCGCCCCCGAATAATAGCGGCGCAGTTGGTCGATGCCCTCTGAGAGAGGCACGTCCTCGATCATCAACCGGCCGCGCCGCCAGCTACCAATGGAAGAAATCGCAATACGGTTCCGGTCTACCGAGTGGGATGGCCGAGCAAGATGAATCCGATCCCCGGGCCTCAGCACAATTGGAGCTATGTCATCCCAAGCCACTTGGACACCGCCCCGCGCGAGCGTCACATCGATCGAGTCATCGTCAAGACCAACATCGAATGCGGTCCCGGTCACCCTAACCCGTGCGTCGGCGGCGGAGACGGTGAAAGGATGCCTCTCGTCATGTGCGACATCGAACCAGGCGCGCCCTGCGAGCAGACGCACGCCACGTCGGCCATCTCCGTAGTTTACGGCAATTGCACTGCCGGTATCGAGCGTTACGGATGATCCATCCGACAGCGTCACATTGCGCATTTCGCCGGTACCGGTGCGATAATCGGACTGCCACATCAGCAACAAGGTAGGAGCACTGACGACGGCAAGACACGCGGCGGCGGCAGCGCCGACCATGGCCGTGACCGGTCGTTGCGGACGAAAATGCCATCGGCTTGTCCTGCTCCGGTGTCTGACCGGCGGTATGGACGCAGACGGTGTCAATTGCCCGGCGAGCGTCCAGCTCTCCTTAGCGGCGGAAAAAGCTCGCTCGTGCTCGGCGCTTCGCGCGCACCATTCGTCGACTTCACTTTGCAGTTCGGGATCGGCCTGAAGCCGTAGCCATAAGTCGGCCGCCTCGCGCACCAGTTCATAGCGTGACATGCCGCCTTCGTGATGTTTCAACTCATCGCGCATCAGATCGTCCGGTTTCCCTTTTGGACTAGACGAAACTGCCGGGAAAATCTTCGGTGTTGCTGCCGAATTCATAAATGGCCGCCGCCCATCAGCTTGATCATGCAATGTTCGAGCGCAGCGCGAACAAGCTCATAGGCACGTGTCTGCGAAAGGCCCAGTGCCACGCCGATCTCGGCATAGGTCAGTCCCTGCATCCGATGCATCTCGAAAGCCCGCCGCTCGCGCTCGGGCAGTTCGGCAAGCGCGCGATGAAGCGCCTTCAGCTTTTCGCGCCCTTCCATTGCTCGACCAGCGTCCACAGTAAGATCGGGAACTTCTGGTAAGCGTGTTTCGTCTGCCAAGTTTTCCGCAGTCTGACGACGCGAGATATCGAGAGCCAGGTTGCGGACGATACGGTAGAGATAACCGACCGGCTGTCGGATTAGGCGCGTTTTGGCATCATGCGAACCGGCTTCGGAGAAGCGCAGCCACGCGTCCTGTACCACGTCCTCGGCGAGTGCCCGGTCGCCCACGATCGGTGTGGCATAGTCGATCAATTCCGCGCGGTGACGCAGATAAAGGTTCAATTTTCGGCTGTGCTGCTCCGATCCCATATCCGTTCCGATCTATGGCGCCAGGATGACGTCAGCGGTCTACTGCCGGGATAGCACGCTAGCCTTGTTGCGAATGATTATCAATTATTACCTTTATTTTATCACGTATCCCCTGAAGTGCGATTGCTGCAGAGAGCGACCGATGAAGAGTGATACTGCTTAATCACAACCGGCGGCCAAGGGCTCCTACAATCCGGCAATCTCCGATCCGCTCACCTCGGCAGGAGCGGAGCATCCGGTTCAATTGATCCCGAAGTCCGGTCAGGTCGGCAATTTTTCGATCGATTTCGCCGAGTTGCACCTCGACCAGATTGTCGACATCCGCACATGGATTGTCGTCATGGTCGGACAAGGCGAGCAGTTCGCGCACCTGCGCCATGCTAAAGCCGAGTTCGCGCGCGCGCCGCACAAAAGTGAGCGTCGCCAGATGTTCGTCCGAGTAATCGCGGTAATTGCTATCGGTTCGGTCGGCAGCTGGAAGGATGCCCTCGCGCTCGTAATAGCGGATGGTTTCCGCCTTGGTGCCGGTTGCCCGAGCCAGTTCGCCGATACGCATTGCTTGACCTTGTAGTTGCTACAAGGTGCATATGTTCCTGCGACTCGAACGTTGCAAGGAGAGCGGCATGGGCAAGTCCTGCTGCCAGACACCCGAACCTGACCAGAGCGCGCACAACAATCCGCGCTGGCGCATGATCCTGTGGATCGCGCTAATCGCGAACGCAGCCATGTTCGTGGTCGAGATCGTGGCCGGTGTTGCCGCCGACTCCCGCGCGCTCCAGGCCGATGCGCTCGACTTCTTCGGCGATGCTGCCAACTATGCGATCAGTCTCGGCGTTGCCGGTCTGGCGCTTTCCTGGCGCGCCAAGGCGGCGCTGTTCAAGGCTGCGACCATGCTCGCGTTTGGCCTGTGGGTGATCGGATATGCGATCTACGGCCTGATCGCAGGCGCGAACCCCGAGCCGCAGACAATGGGCTTGATTGGCACGCTGGCGCTTGTCGTGAACGTCGTCGTCGCGCTGCTGCTGTTCCGCTATCGCGAAGGCGATGCGAACATGCGCTCGGTGTGGATCTGTTCGCGCAACGATGCCATCGGTAACATTGCAGTTCTCGGTGCGGCGCTGGGCGTATTCGGCACCGAGCAGGCATGGCCTGACTTGCTTGTCGCCAGCATCATGGCGGGTCTTGCGATCTGGGGCAGCCTCGAAGTGTTCGGCCAAGCGCGGCGAGAACTTGCGCATGGTTGAGGCAGCATCCGATCGCTTTGCGGCCTTTATCGCGGAA
>DATCYF010000003.1:0-354678 GCA_036570425.1 Rhizorhapis sp.
CAAGAACAGCTCGGCTCAGCAGACCAAACTCACAAAGGAGAAAAACCCATCTTGACCCACCAATGACATCCGAAACATAACCTACAGGCGGGTCACTTCTCGGTGAAAACCCCGGGTCACTTCTCAGCAGCAATCAACACTGTTACCCTTAGGCGCTCCTGGATTGGTCCCGCCGTGCATCCTGCATCGCCGCTTCCCCTTCACGGCTGGGGATTGGCACTCCGTTCCCGAGCGGGTCCGGGCTAGGCAGCGCGGCGATTGTGCCAGCCGCGCCGGTTGCATCGGATTGTTTGACTGATTTTCCATTTTCCCGGTCCCCCGTGTGCTGGTGGAAGTGATCGGCAACCACGGCCTGCCCGCCTTCGTTCACATGCACATGCTTGACGGTTTGCTCGCGCGGCTGGTGCAGCCTTGCCAATGCCTCCAGCGTTGAACGGCAAGCAGCTTGCGCCTTGAGCGCCAGCCGCATGTATCTGTCCGCCGCGTCGGGGTAATGGCCCATGTTGTTGCCTGAGCGCCGGGCCATGTCGGTAAACAGCGCGTCCAGCGAGATCGCTTGCGAGGTGAATATGCGGCTGGCCAGCGAAAGGTCGCCTTTCATGGCCCGCTGAATCTCCTCCGCCAGCACTGCGCTGCTTTCGGCAATGTCTGGCTTGAGTTGGTCGCCGAACATTTGCGAGCCGAACGACATTGCCAGATTGGCGTTGCGGGTTTGCGGGTCCATCGTGATCCGGGCCAGCGTCCGCCCAATCTTTTCGTCCGTCCGCTTTTCGACTTCGAGCTTGCCGGTTTCGCCCGGTGCCACCAGTCCATCGCCGGGATTGGCCTTCGCCTTTCTTGCCATTGTCAGTCCTTTGCCTTGCGCGCCTTCGCGCCGATGTTTTGAGAGGTGCCGCAACGCTTGCCGATCACGCACCCGCCCGGCTCCAGCCGCTCTAGGTCGAATTGTGACGCGGCGTCAGGGCTTGCCCCTTTCAGGACATAGGCAAGCGCCGCCTCCAGATTGACGGCGTGGAGATCGGGATTGCCTGCTTCCAGCCCCAGCCGCCCGCCTATCGGTTTGCTGTGGATCACGCGCGCCCGGTAAGGCTGCCCGGTGATCCGGCGCAGCCATCCCCGTTGTAGGGCTGTAACAACGGGCACGAGATCGGCTGGCACATAGGCGAGCATGTGACAGTGTCCGCCTTTGTCATGGCCGTTGCCGGGCACATTCTCGTGCGTCCAGAGCCATGCCGTGCCGCTGCCATGCCGGGCCAGCGCCTTCGCCATGAGATCGGTAAAGCGCCCGGTCGCCTTCGCCATGACCGCCAAGGGCACTCCAGCGGCCTGCCAGTGAATCGAGATCATGCGCGTGAACGGCAGCCCGATTTTTTCGGCATGGCGTTCAGCAGCCTTGAGATTGCCAATTTGAGCCGCTGTCAGGGCATGGCTTTCCCGGTCGGCACGGTTGCGCGCGCCGCCTCTGCCAGTGCCGCTAGCGGAAAGGCCTGCCACACCAGAGGTAAGGTAATTAATTGCAGGTGCCGTGCCAGTTTCGGGAAGCGGCGGATTTTCGGGGGCTATGGACTGGTGCGGTGCAATTGAAACCTTCACCGAAACCGCAATCCCGGTGAAGTTTCAAAGCGCAACCATGGCGGGCGCGCTGTAGCGTCTTGGGCATGGTCGCAGCGATCACGCGGCAATCCAGACAATAGCCAGCTTGCCGGTGCTATTCGGCCTACGCTGTCCGCTGTCACGGATAAGCCCCTTGCGCCTCAACTCGCTGGTGCGCGGCTGGATAGACCAGCGGTCCATATCGAGCCGTGCCGCCAGTTCATCGGCGGTAAGGCCATGCGCGCCAGCATCGCGGATTGCGCCCTCTGCCATACGCTGGAGCCGCCCCAGCTTGGGAGCAAGGGCATCGGCAGCGGCAATCGAGGTTTCTACGTTCCGGTGCCCCGGTGCATCGGGATAGGTGCCCATTACGCGCCTCCCTCTGCCATCGGCGGCAAGCCCGCGCGGTCCAGCAACTTGCCTACCCAATCGGCCTGCGCTTCGCTCATGGGCGTGGAATCGACGGCAAGCTGGCCAAGGAATTGCCCCGCCTTACGGCTGAGCCGGTGATTGCCGTTAAGCAGGGCAAGCGCCGCCGCCCGGTGATCGGGAAAGGGCCGCTCAGTCATTGCAGCCCTCCCCAAAGCAGAGCCGCGCCATATCCCGCGCCATCCAAGGCGACAGGCAGAAACGGGAGGCAAGCATTTGCGCCCGCCAGTCCGATACGGTAGAGGGGGAATGCAACCAGCCGCCAAGTTGATTGCGCGAAGCCCCGGCCTGCCCGCCGGGGTTTTGCTTTGAGGGAGACATAGCTCATGCCTCTCCCGCGATCAGCGCATGGAGCGCCTCGGCGGAAATGATCGTGCGACCGCCGACCCGAACAGCACGAAGGCGACCAGCCGAAATGTGATTGTAGAGTGTCGTCCGGCCAAGGCTGGAGGCCTGACAGGCTTCCCGAATGCTGTAACCGATCTTCGGGGGATCGTGTTTGATGGGCTGCATGATATTGGTCCCGTTCGGCCCGCGCGGAGATGCGACGGACTTCATGGGACAACCAGCTAGACCACTGCCAATCGGCGCACAAAACCACTTATTTCGAGGGCTATTCTGAACCCGTGGAAAGATCGCGGATTTTTGAACCCGCGCAATTCAGGCGGAATTTCGTCCCTACTCGCCAGTGGACTCGACAGCTTCGCTGAGGAGTGAACCGAGCAAACCTTGCCCCTGAGGTCGGGTGCCGAACATTCCGCGAGGCTGGGGGGCTGTGATAAGCGAAGCAAGGCTGCCTTTCTGCACCGCTTCCTCAATCTCCCGAAATGTCATCTCCGCAGATGGGGGATAGCCCTCGCGCACCTCATAGTCAGCAAGTGTCGCGCGTGCCCGATCCAGCGAAAATTTCCACAAATCGGGGCGGGCAGATTCCGGCAGTTCCGATAAAGCCCCAAGGGCGCGTATATGCGCTCCGTGGGGACCTTGGTTCCGGCTCAGGTTTTCTGCCCAAACCAGTGCGAACCAACGCCGATTATATGGCCCGCGAGAAAGCTTGCGCTCTATCCGCTTATGTGTCGACACGATGCTATGACCGGGGTTGCGTTCAGATAACTCCTTCGCAATCGAATAGTTCGAGCGAGTGGTGAAAGGATCATTTCCGGCTAACCACTCGCGGGCGTCAGCCTCCATAATCTCCCGAAGCTCAGGCCAGTCCGGCTCTTTCTTGCGACCGCGCTTCGCCTTCGTGGCATTCTTTACCGCTACCTTGACGGCATCTGCCCCGTATCGCGCAATCGCGCGCCGAATATCGTCATCCACGGTAGGCCCAATTAGGTCCATCTTCGGCATGGCAAACGCGGCAAGCGCATTCGGCTGAGGGTGGGCTACCTGCTTATTATCTAATTGATCGTCTGCCAACTCCGCCTCCCAAGCGGTTCCCAATGTGAATCGGGGAAGCGCGTGGGAAGCGCGCTTGTCGGATGGCCGTCCTATCCCCTTCGTAGGTTATGCCGGTTTTGTCAGTTTTGTCAGTAGGTCACAGAGGCAATCCTAGCATTTGCCCCCGCCCGGCTACGTCTAGATCAGCGCCGGATTTGTTTCACTGGCAGGCGCGTTCTGATCGACGCCGTAGTGCAGACAAAGCCCGTAGTATGCCTCGTCCCTTTCTTCATCCTCGCTATCTCTGTAGCCCCACCACATATTTGCCGGGCAAGGCGCTCCGGTTTGATTGATCCTCTCAAGCCATGCAGGGTCATCGCAATCGTCCTGTTCCCGGTCGCTGCACTCCTCCAGATCGGGGTCGCCGTCGAGGGCATCGAGCAATGCAATCAGGCGGGCAATCTCGTCTTCAACAGTCTTGCGGTTGGGGAAAGTATGGCGGAATTTCGTATGAACGCCCACTATGCAGCCCTCCCGCTCAACTGGTACAGTGTGTTGAATAAGCTCTTGTCAGCTTTGTGAAGGCGATCGGTCAGTTCACTCAGCAGAACTTGCGCGTTCTGCGCCTCTCTGGGCAGATCACTATTCCGCGTCCAGGCGCGAATTTGGTCGAGAAAGTTATCAATCGCCGCTGTGAGAGCCAGCGCAACCTCCATGTCGCAGATGGCGCTTTCAAGCTCATCAGTATTGATGGAACGAACGGGATTGGCGGGGGCAGATTGCGCCCGTAGTTCGGCAGTAGCCATGATGATCTCCTTGGGATCGTTGTGGTTAGGGCCAGTATCGGGGGTCCATCCCATTGCTGGCCCGCTTCCCTCGGGCAGGATGCCCGGTGAAACTTTATCCGGCTTTCGCCTTGCGGATGGGGGTGACGTTGGCACCAGCCGCCCCGTCACTGGCGCAAAAGGCTGCCCAATCGTCCATTAGACGCCGCCGCTTGTCGAACAGGTCGCCACGCCGATAGGCCCGCTCGACCTTGTTCTCGATGGTGTGCGCCAAGGCCATTTCCGCAACCTCATGGGCATAGCCGGTGCATTCAGCAGACCAGTCGCGGAAGCCTGATCGGAAGCCGTGCACCGTCACGTCAACTTTCATCCGGCGCAGCAGCATAGTCATAGCCATACCCGACATTGGCCCGCGCCTGATCGCCGAAAACAGCCATTCCTTGCCTAACCCTTGCGTCGCCTGCAAAATTTCTACGGCACGCGGCGACAGGGGTACGCGATGTTCCTTGCCCGCCTTCATGCGGGTTGCCGGGATGGTCCAGATTGCCTTTTCCAAATCGACCTCATCCCATTTCGCGCCGATAACTTCCCCTGTGCGGGCAGCGGTGAGGATCGTAAATTCAAGCGCCAGCGCCGCAACCGCTTCCCGCTTGTGCAATGCGCCGACAAATTCGGGGATCGCCCCGTAAGGCATGGCTTTGTGATGGCCGCGCGTGAGTCGGGAGCGAGCAGGCAGGATTTGCGCGATATGGCCGCGCCAGCGGGCGGGGTTTTCGCCTTCCCGATAACCCCGCGCCTTAGCGGCATCGAGGATCGTTTCCATGCGACCGCGCACGCGGCTTGCAGTCTCGGCTTTGTCCTTCCAGATCGGCTCAAGGATTTTCAGGACGTGGGCCGTGCGAACCTCCGCCACGGGCAATTCGCCAATGACTGGATAGACGTATGTGGCCAAAGTGTTCTTCCATTGCTGCCGGTGCTTGTCATTGCGCCAGCTTCCCTCGTTCGTCGCGATGTAGGTTTCGGCCACGGTTTTGAACGTCACCCCCGCCACTTGTGCCGCCTGTGCCGCCGCAAGAGCCTCAGCAGCCTCCCGCTGACGTTCCTCAAGAGGATCAATCCCGGCCTTTACCTTGAGCCGTAGCGCCGACGCCAAATCGCGGGCAGCGGAAAGGGCGATGGCATCCACGCCAGCCGCAGGGCCAAGGCCAATATCTCGCGTCCTGCCATTGAGCATGAAGCGATAGACCCACGACTTCGCCCCGCTCTCCTTTACCAGCAACCGCAATCCGCCGCCATCGACATGGCTCCCCGATTTGGCGTTCTTCACCGCGAGCGGGGTGAGCGCATTACTGAGTTTTTTAGGCATTGTGGCTTCCCATCAGGGAACCGAACCTATCAGAGCCTTGCCGGTTTGGCGGAAATGGCAGACGTTCCCCTAAACGCTCCCCAATAATAGCACGGTTTTAGGGGAACGCAATGGGACGCATTCGGACACATAACAGCACAAGGCTTTGCCAAACACCGCTACTTTAGCTATTTCTACGGATGGATCAGGCTGATGGCGAACAGTAGTTCGGCGGACTCCGTCTCCGCCACTTCTTGAAATGGGAATCCCCGTTCGGACGCATTCCGGGCTCCTTTTGAAGCGGGTTGACGGCCGTACATCCGTCCCCCTGGCTATCACAAATCAGCTGGACATTGGATATTTCAGGCCAATTCGACAACGGCGGTGGATTCGTTGCTCAGCCGCGCGGCCCCTGGGAGCAGAAATGCGTCAGACGTCGACCGGAATCGAATGACGGGTTTGTGGAACGTAGATATCCTGCCAGCCGATGCACGCGAGGGAGGGAGACTGGCCACGCGGCTTTGGGATGATCGGCTGGCAGGACGGCAGGCAAAGGCCGCAACGGAGGGGGGAGGGATCCGGCAGACGCTATGCCCGCCAATCGGGAAGGACCGGCAGGAGAGTGGCGAACGTTCAGAAGTGTAGGACCAGCCATGATCCCACGCATGAGGTCCGATGAGACAGTCCTTGCCGTCGGACTCCCGCCCGGCGCGGAACATGAAAAAGAGAACTTCTTCAGTCAAATCAGGCCCCATTATGGAATGAGCGCTCATTCCATATAAGGGTATTGCATCAAGTCAGCCTTGAGAACAAGTTGAAAATGGGAGAGAGTGGCGCATGAGCGATCAAATACGAGCGGAACCTCCACGAGAGAGGATAATCAAGGCAGCACGCAAACTGTTCGATGCCAAAGGATTCCATACGACGACCACTGCCGAACTCGCCGCTGAGGCAGCGGTCAGCATCGGCCAGATTTATCGATTGTTCGAGAACAAGGACGATGTCGTCCTCGCTCTCGTCGAAGAGAATACGCAAGCGCGCGTGGCCGAGATGCAGGCGATTTTCGATGCCGTCCAACGGGGTCAGCATTCCGTTTTCGAGGCGATCAAGGCGATCGCGAACATCTCAATTGTGAAAAGCAACGGCGGCCTGTCATTTGAGATTCTTGCGGAGGCCTATCGCAACTTTCCCGTGGCAGAGCGACTGACTGCTCTCGTTGATTACTATCGCAGTGGCGTCCGCCAGCTCGCTGCCCTCACCCGACCGGATGTCACGGCGGGGGAACTGGAAGCCTATGTTGATATCATGATGGCCTGTTTCTTCGGCCTTGGTCATCGCACGTTGATCGGGACGGCCCGGGATGTGGATCAGATAAGCCACGAAACGGCATGCCTGCTGATGCGGGCATTGGGTGCGCCGGATCAGCAAACATCAGCGTCGGACAAGAGAAATGCCGACGCCCATGAAACCTCGAACAAAGAATAACTCACCTGATGCGCCAAATACTCCCTTCAGGGGAAGCCTAGCGCAGCGAGCGTGTGAATTTGATCAAACTCCCGGCTGCTGCTGCCTTGCAGGACTGAAGCTGCCTTTTATCTTCTTCAGGATATTTTCGAAGAGGTCATCCGCACCGGAGAAGTCGCGCCTTGTGGCTGCGTTTATATATTTCTCAAGCGTGCGTTGTATGGAGGCCGATCCTTCCACGGGAATGGAGCAATGATCGTTGCTGGTCCGCATCCTGTACCCCGTCAGCGCCTGCGCCATTACTGACAGAACCGGGTTGTCAATGATTCCCCAGTCCAGACGTATCCAGCTATTGAACATACCTGTACCCCGCCAGGTATGGCCGTAGTGGACCAGACGTTGGAATTCCTGCTGCTGGTCCGTAGTCGCCTTCGCCATTACGAGTACCCGTGTGAGCCGGGCCATTATCTGCCGGGCTGGATTTACATCCTCATAATGGATGCCTGCCGAGGACAGATAGGCAATCAGGGTTTCCACCGCCGCGGCTATTTTGGGAGTGCCCGCGACGAGGCCACGCGAACGGCCCCGTTGACTTTCGACCACGCCTTGATTTTCAAGGACGCGGATGGCCTGCCGAAGGACATGACGGCTTGTGCCAAGTCGTGCGCAGATTTCCTCTTCGGTGCCTAGCCGGTCATCGAGGATCGCCTTGCGCTGGATTTCATCTTCCAGCAATTCCCTTATCTGCAGGGCCAGGCTCCTTTTATGAGCGCGGCCAGCCTGTCCATGATGTTTGCCCCCCCGCCCTGCCCGCCCCGAAGCAGATGACAGCTCCGCCAAGTCATCGAGGGTCTCGGCAAACAAGCCGACGAATGGGTCTGCCGAAAGGATGCGATCGTTTATGGCGGACCGCGTTTTCCCGAGCGGATCGTTTACGTCTGCCGCTTGTAACGCGGCCCGCCAATCCGCGAAAAAGCTGGTCAACGCTTCCTCGCCGGATCGGACGGCAGCAACGTAGTCGGCTGTCACAGCGAACACGCGTCTTGCTTCATGGAGTTGTGCCGGCGTCACTCGGCTTGCCCGGAAATAATCGATCAGGACCTGTTTTACCTGAAGGCGGGGCACCGCCATGACCACCAGCCCACCACCCGGTCCCCGGCGCATGCGCGCAACACCCCGGTTTTCCAGCAGCCGGATCGCCTCGATCAGCGTACCCCTTCCAAAACCATAGCGACGGACCAATTCAGGCCGATCAGCAAATACCTGGCCGACCGGCCAACCATCGAGGAAAATGTCGCGTTCGAGTTGACGCGCTGCCATGATCGCGCTTTTTTCCGTGTTTCCGCCGGAAACAAGATCGACATAGATTTTCGGCCAAGGGATGCTAATCGGCGTCATGTTCGTGCCCCTCCTTGCGGATCAGGCCGTTCCGGATTTTTGTCGTTGTACCGGTATGGTGACTCTGATCCTTGTACAGAGATTGTCCTAGCTGACGTAAATACGCAACAGCTTCCACTACAACCGACCGCTCTTTCCGCATCGTCGTCTGTGCGAGGAAACGGCCAGAACAAATTGCCTCTGCATTACCATCCCTTTCAGAAGTTGATCGTTAACTCGCCGCCTATCAGTCGGGGTTCGCTATAGGTGTAGGCCAGCGTACCAAAACTGCTGAGCTGATTAGCGCTGCCGGTGACGTATTTTTTATTGGTGACATTGCGCGCATAGGCCGCAAGGCTGAAATTGCTGCCCGCGATGTTGCGCCAATCCATGCGGAGGTCCAGCTTGCCATAGCCATCCACCGTGGTCCCCCGCTGCGCGATCCCATTGATGCGATTGGCCGGATCGAAAGCAACGCTGCTCTGGTAATAGAAGTTCGCGAGCGCGCTGATGGTGCCCCAGGCTTCCGGCACCGGCAATGTTATCTTGGGCGTGATCGTCAACTGATGCTTGGGCGCATTGGGAAAGCGGCTGTCACTGAGGTCGGCGCGCTCCAGCCCGGTCGGCGTGGGGATGAAGTCAATGTAATTCTTATAATTTGTCTTGAGATAGGTATACTGGAAGGACACGTCGAACATGTCCGACGGAGCGACGACGAATTCCACATCGACGCCCTTGATGTCTCCCTTCGCGGCGTTGGTCGTGAAGGTCGCGGCAGGAACAGTCGGGAGCAGAACGAGTCGCTGGATGTCCTTGTAGTCGTCGTAGAACAAGTCAACATTGGCCCTGAGCTTCCAGCCGCCGATCTCCCATCTTGATTTCACGCCGATTTCATAATCGGTGACCGTCTCTGGCCGATAGGCCAGCAATTCAGGCGTCGAAGCGGCCGGATTGAATCCACCCGCGCGATATCCGCGACGGACTGTGGCATAAAGACTGACATCCGGATCAATCTTGTAAAGAGCGCTGACGTTCCAGGTAGTGGCCCTGAACGATCCCGATGCCTGGAGAATCGGGCCTGCCGGAAAGCCGCGCACCAGCAGGCTGGTCTGTGACTTGTTGAAGCGATGATCCCGCGTTCGCCGGATACCAGCGGTCAGCGAGAGCTGGTCCGTTGCATCGAACGTCACTTCGGCAAATCCCGCTCTCGTCGAAGCATCCGATTCCGAAAAGCCCCCCGCTGGAACCGAGCCGCCAAGAGCCGCGATATACTGGACCGTCTGTGAAGCCAGCGCGTAAGGCTCGTTCAATTTTTCGTCATAATATCCAATGACGCCTCTGACGCGGTCGAAATCCGCGCGGAGCTGGACTTCTTCCGTGCGCAGTTTCGTATAGCCCTTGAACGGATTTATGACGTCGAGAATCTGCAGAGTGGTTCCATCCAGATCGAACCCCCGCGAGATATCGAATTTCCGATAGCTGAAGATGTTCTTGAGCGAGATGTTGTTGGTTATGTTGAGCGTAGTCGTATTGATCACGCCCTTCGATTTGAAACGAAAGAATAAAGGCGTGCTGGTAGCGAGCTTTCGCACGCCCCGAGCTTGCTGCTGGTTGAGCAACATCGCCATTTGCCCGGCGAGGGGGTGCGTTGACGTAAAATCGCTGAAGATTTGAGCGTTACCGTTCTCGTCGATGTCGGTATTTTCATAGATCGTATAATTTTCCAACGCTTCGATGGGCCGGAGCAGGAGGCTTACGCGGAAGGAATCCTTGTGCTCTCCATTGACGCGTTCGTCGAAAGCCAGATTCCGGCTGTAGCCCTTGCGCCGCAGCATTTGACCCGCAAAGCGCACCATGATCTTGTCTGGGATGATAGCCCCGCCCACGCCAAATTCGATGTCGTGGCGATTGTAAGTGCCGAACCGCCCGGTAATGAAGCCACCGAATTCATTGTCCGGTTGCCTCGGTGAGAACAGGATTGCGCCCCCTGTGGTATTACGGCCGAACAATGTGCCCTGAGGGCCCTTCAATACCTGAACTCCCTCCAGATCGTAGAACTGAGTCGAAAATTCGGGGACCTCGGCGAAATAAGGGACCACGCCCGGCGCACTTTGCCCGAGCGTGAGGCCCTGGCCGCGAATCGAGAACTGTATGCTCGTCCCCGACCCACTTACTTGCGCGCTGAGGCCGGGCGCGACGGCCGGGAGGTCAGCGACATTGCGCACATTGCGTTCATCGAGGCTTTGTGCATCGATCGCTGTTACGGACAGAGGCACGTCCTGTAGTCGCTCGGCGGTTCTCCGGGCGGTAACAACGATGTCTCCAGTGGGGTCATGAATTGGGACCGCAGCGCTTGTAATCGCCGTGCCTGCTGGAACCTGAGCGGATGCTGCATCCACTAATGAGGAACAGGCGATCACACCTACGCCACTCAGAAGCGAAAACTTCAATTTTGCCAAAGCGGCTTTCATATCCCCTCCTTCGGTGGTCCACCACACTCTGCGGTGCGGGCGGCCGGACTTGAGCCAAACGAATTCGGTCGGAACGCACCGACGTTATGGCTGATGCCTGGATATCCAGAGGAGCAGTGATAAAATAGGTGCCACAATTCCCTGAGATCGGACCGCGTCCTGTAGAAAATCGCGACGGCCAGGAGAGTCGAATTCGGACTACTATTTTTCTGCTCTCTCCCATCTATTTTCGGGCAGGCAAAGAAGTGGAGCGGCGGTTGCTCGCCCTCCCCCCATTACTCGTCTTCTAATTGGACAGGAACTGGATCAATGGCATTGGCATTAGACGCGCTGACCTGGCTGCCCGCATGGAAAATCCGCGAAAAGATCGTTTCCGGCGAGGTTTCGGCGATGGAGGTGACCAAGCATTTTCTGGGTCGGATCGAGACCCTCGACCCGGTGCTTCATGCCTTCCGCACCGTGGATTACAAGCGGGCACGGGAACAGGCGAAAAATGCCGATGCAGCCGTCAGGGCCGGCGAGCCATTGGGGCCGCTCCACGGCGTACCGATGGCCGTCAAGGAGCATATCGCCGTTGAAGGGCTTTCCCTTTGGCCGCTGGGTGATTTTGAGCGGTATACTGCCGAACAGGACTCCATCGCGGTCGAACGCCTGCGCAAGGCCGGCGCTGTCATTATCGGCAACACGATCCAGGCGGTTGGTCTGGATCCATGGTTCAACACCGATCTGGAAAGCCAGCCGCGCAATCCGTGGAACACCGAACTCGTCCCCGGATCATCGAGCGCGGGCAGCACTGCTGCCGTTGCGGCCGCCATGCTGCCGGCGGCGCTGGGTTCAGACGGCGGCGGTTCCACGCGCCTGCCTGCCGCGCTGAGCGGCCTGATTGGCGTCCATCCCACCGAAGGCCTGGTTCCGGTGGCCAACTATGATCCGCCGAAACCCGCCTTTACAACCTCGGTCGGTCCCCTGGCGCGTGACGTACGCGATGCGGCCACCGTCTTGCAGGCCCTCGCCGGGCCGGACGGGCGGGACTTCATTGCTCAGCCCAATGATCCCGCCGATTATCTTGCCGAACTGGATAGCGGGGTTCAGGACATGCGCTTCGCCTGGACCGACGATTTCGGCTATGCCGACATGTATGCAATGCCTGACTCGCCCGCGATTATCGCCAAGATAAGAGCCGCCGCTCAAGGGTTCGCTTCGATTGGCGGAAAAGTCGAACAGACCGACGAAGTGTGGGAAGACTTTTTCCCCGGCTTTATCGCCACGGCATCCGGCATCGGTCACAATTACTCTCGGCACGAACTTCCCAAGCCGCCTATGGCTGAGCTGAAACGGGCGCTGGATTTGCGGGGCCGCAACTGGGAGCGTTTTCGCCGCCTTCTGAAATCGTTCGACCTTCTGCTGAGCCCCACCATGCAGTTTACGGCAATGACCGTTGCCGATTGGGATGCTGCCTGGAAGAATCCCGATCGCTGGGAGCCACACTCCAATTTCGCGCCCGTTTATACGTCGCACACCATGATGTTCAACTGGTTGGGATTTCCGGCCATTTCCGTCCCTTGCGGCTTTCATGAAGGCCTTCCGATCGGCCTGCAAATTGTTGGAATGCCCAACAGCGAAGACAAGATGTTGCGGGCTGCTGCGGCCTTTTTGAAGGCCTTTCCGCGTAACGAACGTCCGGCCGTTGCGGAGATCGCATGACTAAACAGGCGTTCTCTGCGCGCACGCAATGACAGATTACCGGCGGCAAGCGCCGGTCAAGCGAACTGCCCGGCTGTTTCGGCAGCAGGGGAGCAGAACAGGAGAGATAAGTTGGAAATCGGACCAGAAACCCTGGATGTCGCATCCTATGCGGTGACCGACGGCTATTTCGGCAAACCCTATATTGACCGCGATGAGGAACGAACCGAACCAATCCCTCACCGGAACGTCCATGGCGGTTTCAAGGGGACCGACACACGTTTCAATTTCTATTTTCCTTCAAAAGAGGAATACCGCAATCGCCTGTTCCAGCCCATGGAAGGCGGACATGCGGGACATGAGAATATTTTTGGCGAAGGTCCGGTCGCACAGATTTCCGGCGGCCTTGCCATGGCCTTCCGTCTGGGCGGCTATATGGTGGAATCGAATTGCGGCCACATCGGCGATGACATTGATCCCAAAGGCGGAAATGATCCCACTCTTTACGGCTATCGCGCCGCAGTGGAATCCGCGCGGTTGTCGCGTCACCTCGCCGCCCAGATTTACGGTGAGCCGCCCGCAAACGGCTATGTTTATGGCGGCAGCGGCGGCGGTCGCCGGTCCCCCGGTTGCATGGAATATGGTACAGGCGTCTATACCGGCGCACTGCCTTACCATAGCGGCGGCAATGTAGAGCCCTATGGCACCAAATCACGCGTTCGCAGTGAACAGCCAGTGCATTTCGGCCTGATGTTCAATGTGCAGCGGCTGCTCGGTGACAGAATCGGGGCGGTGGTGGACGCGATGCAGCCGGGAGGAAGCGGCGATCCATTTTCCACGCTCTCCCTCCATGAACGCGAGGAACTTTCCAACCTTTACCGCTTGGGATTCCCGCGCGGCGATGAATTCATGATCAGCCAGCCCTTTGGCCAGATCTGGCTATGGACATCCATCGCGGACATGCTGATCGAAGAAGATGCTGATTACTTCTCGGCATTCTGGAGCAAGCCCGGCTACCTCGGTCACGACTCCCCCCAGCTTGTCGAAAAGGATATCATCGACAGCAAGGCAAAGGTGGTCCGCGTGCTTACCGCCCGGGAACTCCAGGAAAATCCTGCATTCGCTGACCCGGAAATCCAGGCCGCAGCCTATCCTGCGATGTTTATAGCCATGCTGAATCATACGATGGACTTGCCTATGGCCGTCGAGCTTGAGGGCGTCGAAGGGGGTTATCGTCGGGGCGCGGGTGTTTATATCAAAAGCGGAAAGGCGGCCGGTCGGCGGCTCTACGCGATGGCCGAGGCCAGAAATATCTTCTTCCTCGATGGCCGGGGCGATGCGAACCTCCTTCGCCTTACCGACGTGGAGCCCGGCGATGAGGTGCATGTCGACAATCATGCTTTCCTCGCCTTCTGCTATTATTATCGTCATCACATCACGGACGATGCGATCTGCGATTTCCTGCGCGTCGATGGACGGCCCATCTATCCGCAGCACGACGTTCCGCTAGCCTCACCGCTGATGGGCGTGCCTTATTGCGGCCAATATGACGGTAAGCTGATGTGGATACATGCGACGCATGATTCATCATTGTGGCCGCCCCAGGGGCTGTCCTACAAGCGAGCCGTCGATCAGGCGCAGGGGCCAACGGGGGCGGAAGAGAATTTCCGTATTCGTTGGACAGAAAATGCCGAACATACGCCACCCATGATGGTGCCCGCGCAACCGAACCGCTCGGCGGCGAACTGGCTTATCACCTTTCAGGGGATCATTGAGCAGAGCCTGCAGGACCTGATTGATTGGGTGGAAGAGGGCAAGGTGCCAGCCGGCACCAATTTCGCTTTCTCCGATGGAAAAATCAACCTTCCCCCCACCGCTGCCGAGCGCGGCGGCATTCAGCCGGTAGTCTCAGTGACGGCAGGCGGTAGCGCGCGTCTGGAGGCGAAGGTTGGGGAAATGGTCGAACTGGAAGTCCGGACCGAGGTCCCGCCCGGCGCAGGTACGATCATTGCGGTCGAATGGGACTTTGATGGTCAGGGCAAATATCCCTTCGGTCATGAGGTGAGCGGCAAGGACAGCGCGCTCACTCTATCCACAAGCCATGAATTCGATCAGCCGGGGACATATTTCCCGACAGCGCGCGTCGTTTCCCACAGGGAGGGCGATCTCGATGCGAAACTGCGGCGGATCGAGAATCTCGCTTCTGCTCGCGTCATCGTGCGCTGAACGAGGCATATGAAGTTCGGCCGTCGATGTGCCCAACAGTCAACCGGGCCATCGACGGCAAATTGCGAAAGGAGATCGACTGTGCAACGCTGGATCCTCGTCGCCGTCCTTCTTGCCGTACAGGCGCTTTCAATTGGCGCGGTGTCGTACAGCTTCAGCCTCTGGGTCGATCCGCTCGCGGCTGACTTCGACGTCGAGCGCAAGGCCATTCTGGGCCTGCTGGGTGTATTTGGCATCGCGACCTGCGCGGCATCCGCGATCTTCGGCCGGTTTCTTGATGCTGGAGCGCCGAGGACGCTCTTGGCAATTGGCGTCCTGGCCCTTGCTGCTGGCTTGATGCTCGTTGCGGCAGCCCCGACGTTATGGAGCGTCTATCTGATATTTCTTCTCATATTCCCGATTTCGATGGTATTCGCTGGCCAATTGGTCGCGATCAGCCTGATCACTCGTGCATTTGAAAACAGGCGCGGCCTCGCTTTGGGTATCACGCTCACTGGCGGCTCGATCGGTGGCGCGATCATTCCCAATGTGTGCGCCGCATTGATCGAAGATCACGGCTGGCGGTACACCAATTTCTATTTTGGCCTGTTCACCCTCGTCGTGCTGCTACCGCTGGTGCTGATCGTCGTGAAGCCCGTCATGGGAGAAATGCGACCCGCTGCTGCCCAGAAAATGCCCGGTGTGCGGGACATATTCGGAAAGAGCGCGTTCTGGCTTGCTGTTGCCTCTGTCGTCATGCTGATGGCAGTGTTCGCTGCAATCCAGCCCAACATTGCCCCTTTGGCCGTCGATCTGGCGATACCGGTCCGATCGGCTGCCCTGCTGATCACTACCTTTGCGCTAGCGGTAGTCGTCGGCCGTATCCTGGGCGGCTATTTGTGCGACAGGATGGGGCTGCGTACGATGTGGCTGGCCATCGTGTGCGTCGAGATTTGCGCTATTGCGCTGCTTACCCAATCTCCGGGGCTAGCGCGCCTCCATGTCGGGCTGAGCCTTGTCGGTCTCGGCTCGGGAGCATTGGCGCCCCTGCAAGCCACGCTGTTCGCCCGGATATTCGGCCCAGCCTTTGTCGGGCGGGTCTTGGGCCTGGCCATGCCATTCTTCGCAGTGGTGCCGATCAGCGCGATGCTCGCCGCCTGGGCAAGAGAAGCGACCGGAAGCTATGATGTGGTTTTCTATGTCGCAATAGTGGCCGTCGGCGCCACAGTTCCTTTCATCCTGCTCCTGAAATCCGAACCCAACGAAAGATTGGGACCCACTGCTTCGGCAATATCGTGATCTGTTACGCAATTCAGCCAGAGAGGATAATGATATGACCACGCAAACAATAGAGATGGACAGCTATCGCCCACGCGACGGTTATTTCGGCAAACCTTACATCGATCGTGACGAGTACAGGGAAAAGCCTTGGCCACACCGGAATGTGCATGGGGGTTTTGAAAATACGGATACCCGCTTCACCTTCTATTTTCCCGCCGAGGAGGAATGGGGCGGGCGCATGTACCATCCACTTGAAGGCGCGCATGCTGGCCATGAGGAGATTTTCGCGGGCATGATGGGTCAGCTCATGGGCGGTCTTCCCATGATCGTGCGGCTGGGCGGCTACATGGTGGAATCCAATTGCGGACATATCGGCGACGACATTGATGCCCGCGCGGGTGACGATCCGACGCTCTATGGCTATCGGGCCGGTGTCGAGGCGGCACGTTTTTCCAAGCACGTCGCCAAGCAGGTATACGGCCGCGAACCGGACTACAGCTATGTCTGGGGCGGCAGCGGCGGCGGTCGGCGATCGCCGTTGCATCTTGAATATTGCGATGGAGTCTATGATGGGGCTCTCCCCTTCATGGGCGGCGGCAATGTCGAGCCCCACGGCACCACCTCCCGCGTGCGCAGTGAGCAGCCTGTTCACTTCGGCTCCATGTTCAATGTTCAGCGTCTGCTGGAAGGTGAAAAGCTCGACAGGGTCATCGACGCCATGCAACCGGGTGGGAGTGGCCAACCCTTCGAGGGATTGACCTCACACGAGCGCGAGGAACTCGCCGCGCTCTATCGCCTGGGCTATCCGCGTGGCGATGAGTTCATGATCGCCAAGCCGATGGGCCAGATCTGGCTGTGGTCATCCATCGCGGAGATGTTAATCGAGGAGGACGGCGACTATTTCAGGAACTTCTGGACCAAGCCCGGCTATGTCGGTTTCGATGAGCCGCTGCATGTCGAGAAGGATCTGATCGACCGTAAGCTGCCCGTTTCGCGGATCATCACCGCACGCGACCTTCAGGGTGAAGAGTTCGCTGGTCAGGAATATTCGGATGCGCGCGCGCGGGCGATCTTCAGCGCCTCCAACACTGGCCAATGGGACATGCCCATCGCCATCGAGCTTCCGGGACTCGGAAACGGTTATCGATTGGGGGCGGGTGTTCGCGTGACGAGCGGTGCTGCCGCAGGACGCCAGCTTTACTGCACAGCGTCAGCAGGCGACATACTGTTCTGCGACGGCCGCGCCGAAGCCAATCTCGTACGCTTCGGGGGCGTGCAGCCCGGCGACATGGTGCACGTCGACAATCATGCCTTCCTCGCCTTCTGTTATTATTACCGCTATCACATCTCGGACGATCCGCTGAACGACTTTCTCCGCCTCGACGGGGAGCCGCTTTATCCTCAACATGGCGTTCCGCTGGCCTCTCCGCTCATGGGCGTGCCCTATTCGGGCCAATATGAGGGCAAGCTGCTCTGGATTCACCACACGCACGACGCCTCGCTTTGGCCTCCGCAGGGGATCATCTACAAGCAGGCAGTAGAGGCAGCGCAAGGTCCCGAAAAGGCGCGGGAGAAGTTCCGGCTGCAGTGGACAGAAAATGCGGAGCACGTCACACCGCTGCTTCTGCCCACCAATCCGGCCCGTGCAACGACGACCTGGCTGATCGACTATATGCCAAGTATCGAGCAGGGCCTCGCCGATCTCGCCACCTGGGTCGAGAAAGGTATTCCACCAGCCGAGACGAGCTATTCCTTCTCCGATGGCAAGGTCAGCCTGCCAGCCGGTGCCGCCGAACGTGGCGGTACGCAGCCGGTGGTCAGGGTAACTGCCGAGGGCAAAGCGTGTCTTGAAGCGAGCGTGGGTCAGCATGTAATGTTGCGGGTGGAGGCCGAAGCTCCTCCGGGCGCTGGGACGATCACTCATCTCGACTGGGATTTCGATGGCTCCGGGCGCTTCGTGGTCAGCCAGTCGGTCGAACAAGGCCAAACCAGCGTCGCGCTCACGACGACACACGCCTATGATCGACCAGGCACCCACTTCGCTGTAGCCCGCGTGCGCCTGAACCGCGAAGGCGATCCTGATGCAGCCCGTCAGGTGGAGAATCTCGCGGCCGCGCGTATCATTGTCGCCTGACCGGCTTGCACCGCCAATCTAGAAGCATCGTCCGCCGGAATGACCCGGCGGACGTTATGCCGTCAAAGCCTATTTCGCGTCGGCCCCGAAGCGGATACGGGCCTGAAGCCCGTACATCCGCGGCTCGTTATAGGTGCCGAAGGCATAGCCCAACGAGGCGATCTGGCTCCCATAACCAACGAGGTGCAGATTGTTCGTTACATTGCGGACGAATACCGACAGGTCGATGGGGGAGCCGCCAATCCCATTCCAGTCGGCGCGCAGGTTAAGCTCGCCATAACCCTTCTGCTTCCCGAATGAATTGGCGCTCTGAAGCGCGCTATCGTCAAGCCAGATGCTGGATTGAAGATAATAATCGCCGGAAAGCACGACTTCGCCAATCGATTCATCAAGCGGCAGCACAAAGCGAGCGCCCATTGTAAGCTGATGCTTCGGCGCGCCGACATAAGGGGAATCAATGTTCCGCCGGACATTGCCCGCCGAGTCGATTGTGGTCCCTGGGTAGCGGGTATATTTCGCATCCGTGTAGGCATAGTTCAGAAATGCTGTCAGACCTTCGACCAGTCTGACGTTGTTCTCGATCTCCACGCCCGTGATCTCCGCCGCCGCGATGTTGTTGGTCTGGGTAGTCACGCCGCCGCCTTGCTGAGGCGGAATGGTAATGACTTCGGAGCGCTGAATATTGCTGTACCAGCTATGATAAACAGCCAGATTGGTTCGTGCCTGTATCCCGCCAAGCCGCCAGTCTGCTTTGATGCCACCTTCCACGTCCTTCAGCGTTTCAGGATCGAAAGTCGCCTTGATCCCCGGAACATTGGAAAGCGCGGAAGTTGCGTTTACGCCCCCCGGTTTGAACCCCCGTCGATGGGTAATGTAGAGCAGCAGGTCAGGGTTGACCTGATAATCGATCGCCACTGTGTAACTTGGCGCTGACTCCCGGTAGGTTGGAGTCTGGTTCGCACTCGGGCCGATCACGACCGCGCCGGTAGGCGTGGCCCTGATGTCCACATTTCTGCGCTTGGAATAATCGCGGCTCCAACGGAAGCCGCCTGTGAAGTGAAGTCCCTCTGTGACCAGACCTGAAAGATCGGCGGTGAATTGTCCAAAATAGCCGATTTCGGCTTGCTCCGACTTGTTGACGGTGCTTGGAAAAAGAAAATTCAAATTGTCCAGCGGCACAGAGAACGCATTATTGAAGCTTAAGAAAACCGGCGCCAATCCAAGATCGTCCGACGTCGCCTTATTGATGAAGTAACCAATAACCCAGTTATGCTTGTCGTTTATATTTCCCTGAATCTGGAATTCCTCAGTGAAATTATCGTCGAAATCGCTCTTTTGCGCCTCGTTTGAGGGAACCAACTGCTGGTTTGGGTATGCCCCGATAATGTCATACTGATTGATGACAACGCCGCTCGGCAGCGAAGAAACGCCGAATTCGCGAATGACGTTGTTCTGCAGGACACGGAGCGTCGAGAAAATGTTCTTGAACGTCACACTACCGATCACCGGCACTTCGCCCACTTCGATGGTGGTGGTGTTATGGATGGACTGCACCTTGAAATTCTGTTCATCGTGCAATGTGGTCAGGTTGCGCCGCTTGGAACCGCCGTTCTGCAGGCGCGCAAGTTCATCGGTCAGTTCCGCCTTGAGTGCGTCGAGGCGGCCTGTCCGTGTGGTGATGCAGCCCGGAATACTGGCTGCGCCCCCGAAGAAAGGCGCGATCTGCGTACATAAGCCTGCCACCGCAAAATAGCCGGTCCCCGCTCCTGGCGTTGTATTGAACAGCGGAAAGTTCGGATTGAATTCAGTAAGAACACCGCTTGATGGCACCTCATGCACATGAATATGCTGAAGCAGCGTATAGTTGGTGAGCCAATCGGTCGGGGTGAAGTTTATACCCAGCCGATAACCTTCGCGGTGCCGCTGGTCTTGCTTCTGCCCCGTGCTGAGGCTTTTGGTGAAGCCATCGCGACGCACAACATCCCCCGCGAAACGCACCGCGAGCACATCCTTGATGATCGGCACGTTCAAGGCGCCCTGAAGCTCCAGCATATCGTAGTTGCCGATCTGGGTATCGATATAGCCGCCGAACTCGTTGCTCGGCTTGATCGGCGTGAACAGCACCGCGCCGCCGGTGCTGCTTTTACCGAACAACGTCCCTTGAGGGCCCTTCAGCACCTGTACACTGGCCAGGTCATAGATTTGAAGATTCTGGATTGCCGCATTTATGTTCTGGCGGATACTGCCAAGCGGAACGTCGTTGAAATAGGTCACAACGCTGGGATTGCCGCTAAAGGTGTTGCCCTGCCCGCGCAGGAAGTAATCAGGCGATTCCCGTGTGCCGCCGCCGCTCCGCACATTCAGGCCAGGTGCGTTGAAGGTCAGATCATAGGGACTTTTGATCTGCCTCTCCCGCAGTTGCTCGGTCGTGATAGCGGTAACAGCGATCGGGACCTTCTGCAGGCTCTCTTCCCGCTTGCGGGCGGTGACGATAATGTCCTCAAGGCCGAATGCCGATGGCGATGTTCTGGTAGACGAAGTCGTTGGCGGACCGGAATCTGATTGGGCCAAAGCGAGCGACGGCAACATGCCAAAGGCTCCCACAAGCGCAACCTGAGCGGCGTTCAACATAAACCTGGATTTCATAGACTCCCCCCTCTTCTTCGGATTCCAAGCCCTGCAAAACCGACGGCAATGAACCTCCGCCAGTCAGATAAAATCTGGGACGAACTATCAATCTTCAGCTTATGACAAGATCGCGACCTAAAATAGTAGTCGGAATTCGGAGCATAGTTCTCCCGATCCAAGAGGACACGGAATAACATTCTTGAGAATGAGAGCCATTATTTGCGCGGAAGGAAGATGGTGATCAAATATCGGCCGTAAATGTCGCGATTTGACTCTTGATCCTATTGAAATATTTTCAAAAAAGGCAGGATCGTAAGAGACGTTGTGTCGAGACGCTTCATCTAAGTCGCCTGCGCTTCAGCGTCTATTGAGGGAGATTGGCGTTGGAACTTGGCGATGCCGGGCAGGCCGATGGCCTTCGCGGAGACATGACGTCACTGAATTTTTCGCAGAAGTTCGCCGCTCTCGATCACCTCGAAAGTGTACGCATCTACATAACGCACGGGCTCGCCGGTCGTGAGAATCAGATGCCTCGCCCCCGGATATCGGCGGGGGCTGCCGTTTTCCGCATGGCTATTATGGACGTATCGGTATTCAACCACGACGACATTGCTGCCATCGTCTCCCAGGCACTTGTAGCGCGCCAATTCCTCCATTTCCCCAGCCGCGCCGTCACCCATTCGAATGCGAAAATTTCGGCAATCGCCCGCTCATTGCCGGTTCCCGAACCGAAGAACGCGTAACATCCTGGGCTGCGCTGATCAGATCAGCGGGACTGAAAGGCTTGCTGATGGTGGCGACGTCGCTGAATGCCGGAGGCAGATGATCCCTTTCATAACCACTGACGAAGAGAAACGGCACCTCCCGCCGGGTGAGCGCTGCGGCTACATCATCCACCGTTTCGCCATTCAAATTTCCATCCAGGAACGCACCGTCAAGCGCCGTGCTTTCGATGATTCTCAACGCTTCGCCGGCACTTCCCGCCGGCCCCTCCACGATCGCCCCGGCATCTTCCAGGATTGAGGCGAGTTCAAAGGCGACCAGCGCTTCATCCTCGATGACGAGAAATCTCTTCCCGGCAATTCCTGTTGTATCCTGATTTACGTTCCAGTTCCGCGGTGGCTTCCGCCTTGCCGTGCTTGCCGGATTGGGCAAGGGAGGCGGCAGGCTTATTTCCGCAGGATCGGGCGTCGGCAGAGTGATTTTCCATGTGACGCCCTCCGGCGCGTAATCGCCCTGGACAGTTCCTCCGTCTGATTTCAAGCTGCGCTCCAGCAGCATTGTCCCGAAGCCACGCCGTGATGGCGGTTGCACGGCCGGCCCGCCGCTTTCTCTCCACATCAGATGGAGCGTTCCATCCTGGATCGTCCAGTTCAGGTCGATCCTGCCCTCCTCGGTCGAGAGCGCACCATATTTGGCGGCATTGGTGCCCAGTTCGTGGAGCACGAGAGCCATGTGCAGCGCCATTTGCGGCTCAAGTTCTACCGACGGCCCCAAAGCTGTAAGCCTCGCTTCGTCAATCGTTCCCAACTGGCATTGATCCTGGATCAGTTCTTTCAGGTTCGCCCCTTGCCAGGTTGCGCTGCTCAACAACGAATGGGCGCGCGCCAGCGCCTGAATGCGCCCAGTGAACTTTGCCGCAAAATCGGCGGGGCTCTGCGTGTGCCGCAAGGTCTGATTTGCGATCGCCTGCACGGACGCGAGCGTGTTTTTCACGCGATGATTAAGCTCTCCAATCAATAAGTGCCGGGTTTCCTCTGCGCGCTTACGTTGCGTGACGTCGAGTATCTGCGCATTGATCGAGAGCGGTTTCCCCGCAGAATCCAGCAGAACGGAAAAATACCATTCGCATTCGAGGACAGCGCCATTCCGGTGAAAAGTACGATGCATGCGCATGTCGCGGGGCTGCTTGTCCGCAAGCATTTCGTCGACGAGCGTGGCGAACACTTCCGCGTCCTCGTCATGCATCCAGCGCAGTTCAGAGAGGCGCTTGCCCACGACATCCGGCGCGTTCCAGCCAAACATGCGCTCCGCGCCCTTCGACCACGAAAGCAGTTGCAGGTCGGGGCCGAATTCAACGATGGCCAGCGGGGAATTGTCATCATGGGCTTTCAGTTTGCTGAGCGCTCCAGCAAGTGTAATCGCCGTCCGCCGAAGCTCGTCCCGTTGCCGCGCAAGTTCCAGCTTCTGGAGCCCGAGTTCAAAGAATACTTCAGCCTTGCTCGCAAGCATTCGGGGATCGACGGGTTTCAGAAGGTAATCGACCGCGCCTGACTCATAGCGGCGGAAACGCCAGGTCTCGTCGGTCGCGACGGCTGTGAGGAAAATAATCGGGATGCGGCGCGTGCGCTCGGTGCCGCGCATGAGTTCCGCGAGTTCGAAGCCATCCATCTCAGGCATTTGAACGTCGAGCAGGGCCAGCGCGAAGTCGTGGACAAGCAGGAGTTCCAAAGCCTCCCGCCCTGATCTGGCCTTGAAGAGTTCAAGGCCATCCCGGCGCAGCAGCGCCTCCAGCGCCGAAAGATTCTCGTCGATATCATCCACGAGCAGGAATTTGACTGCCTCAGTGGAGGTCATGGACACGTTCCTTTTCCATTGGCCGCAGAGCGCCTGCCCGATAGATACGCTCCGAATAGGCGAAATTGGTGAAGTCTTTGGAATGCGAGGAAAAGCGCAGGCTCTCTTTCGCGCCCAAACCCAAAAAGCCGCCGCGTACAAGAGAGTCCTTAAATAAGCCCAAGGCGCGATTCTGCAAATCCCGATCAAAATAGATCAGGACGTTCCGGCAGGACACGAGATGGACTTCGGCGAAAACCTGATCCGTGACAAGATTATGTTCAGCAAATACAGTCCGCTCCCGGAGCGACTTGTCGAAGACTGCTGCCCCGTAGGCCGCCGTGTAATAGTCCGACAACGATGATTTTCCACCCGAATTGCGGTGATTCTGAGTGAAAAGAGGAATGCGGTCAGCCTCATAGATACCGGCTTCCGCCTTCCTGAGCGCCATGGGGCTGATATCAGTGGCATAGAAGATGGTCCTGGATTCCAGACCTTCCTCACGAAAAAGGATCGCGAGCGAATAAAGCTCCTCCCCTGTGCTGCATCCGGCAATCCATATTTTCAATGAGGGATAGGTTTTCAGATGCGGCACCACTTCTTCGCGTAACGTACGAAAATAGGAGGGGTCGCGAAACATCTCGCTAACGTGAATGGTCAGGAAGCCGAGCAACTCGGAAAATACCGCAGGCTCATGCAGCGCCCTGTGTTGCAGCATTGACAGGCTGTCGCATTGGAAGTGTTGACGTGCGCGGCTCATTCTCCGCTTTATCGAGGAGAGGGCGTAGCCCCGGAAGTCCACCTGATAACGCTGCCAGAGCGCCTCAAGCAGCAGCTTCAGCTCGATTTCTTCTGTTGCATTTTCGATCTCTGCGTTCATCGCGGCATCCACACCCTCACAAGCGAAAACAGCTTGTCGATGTCGAGCGGCTTGGCGAGATAATCGTTCGCGCCCGCTGCGATGCATTGCTCATGATCGTGCTCGGCCGCTTTCGCGGTCAAGGCGATGATGGGCAGATCTTTGCCCCATGCACGATTTCTGATCTCGCCCGTGGCCGTCAAGCCGTCCATTTCCGGCATCATCACGTCCATTAACACAAGGTCGACCCGGCCAGCATCGGCCTGGCAAGTCGTTTCAAGCATTGCCAGCGCCTCCCGGCCGTTGCGCGCGATACTGACGGTCGCGCCATGAGGTTCAAAAAGACTGGTAAGCGCGTAGACGTTGCGCACATCATCTTCGACGACAAGAATATGCCTGTTTTCAAGGACGGCGTCGCGGTTGAGCGACTTGGTTAACATCTTCTGATGCTGGTCGGGAAGCTCGGACACCACCTGATGCAGGAAGAGCGTCACTTCATCAAGCAACCGCTCAGGTGATTTTGCGCCTTTGATGATGATCGATTTGGAATATTTCCGCAGGCGCAATTCGTCATCGGGTGAAAGATCCTGCCCGGTATAAACGATGACCGGCGGGAAGGAGGCGACCTCGTCCATGCTTAGCCGCTCCAGCACCTCAAATCCTGATGCGTCAGGAAGATTGAGATCAAGCACCATGCAGTCGAACGTGCCGGAAGCAAGCTGCTCCAGGCATTCTGCTCCCGTCCGGGCCTCAACCGTCTCGACATCCCGCGAGGCGAGAAGGAGCCTGAGACTTTCGAGTTGCCGGGCGTCGTCCTCGATAACAAGCACCCGCCGCATACGCTGCGCGAAGCGCGTTTCCAGCCCTTCCAATATCTTGACCAGTTCCCCTCGCTTGACCGGCTTCATGACATAGCCGATCGCCCCGTAGGCAAGCGCCGTGTGCGTATCGTCACTCACTGAAACCACATGAACGGGGATGTGACGGGTTCGCATATCCCGCTTGATCCGGTCGAGAACAGACAGTCCCGTGTGATCCGGCAGGCCAATGTCCAGGATGACGGCGTGAGGGAGATATTGCCTCGCCATGAGCACACCTTCATCGGCGGTTTCGGCAATGAGGCACTGGAATCCTGTTTCATGCGCAAGGTCGCAGAGAATCCGAGCGAAGGCAGCATCGTCCTCCACAATGAGGATTACCCGGCTGTCCCCGGTCAGCTTCTCTCTGTCATCCTCGATGGTTGGCGATTTCCTTGAAGCGGCAGCCGCAGCATTGCCGATGCCACGCGTACGCTGAACAGGTGCGCTGACTCTGATGGGCGTGTCGACCGTGCCGTCCCCACGAGGCTGCACAAAGGAAGCATCATAGGCGAAAGGAAGGATCAGGCTAAACGCACTGCCATCGCCGGGTGCGCTTTCGACCGTGATCTTGCCACCCAATAGCCGCGCCAATTCGCGGGAAATGGACAGGCCCAGGCCAGTTCCCCCATATTGCCGGCTGGCCGTGCCGTCTGCCTGCCTGAACGCTTCGAAAATCATCTGCTGCTGGTCCGGCGCAATACCGATGCCCGTATCCCGGACGGTGAAAGCCAGACAATCTTCCGCGGTACTGCTGATGTGCAGGACGACTTCACCATTGTGCGTGAATTTCACTGCGTTGGAGAGGAAATTCTTCAATACCTGTTCCAACCGCAACGGGTCTGTTTCGATGCTGTCCGGCGCATCCGTGGATATGTCCATCCGAAGCGTCAGGTCCTTTTTGGTGGCCATAGGCCCGAATGTCGCCGTCAGCTTTTCAGTGAGAGGCGCGATCCGAACCCGCCGGGGCTGCAGTTCGACATGTCCCGCCTCGATTTTCGAGATATCGAGAATGTCATTGATGAGCAGGAGAAGGTCATTACCTGATGTTTCAATCGTTTCGGCATGCTTCACCTGATCGTGGCTGAGATTGCCATCCCTATTGTCCGCCAGCAATCGTGCCATGATCAAAAGCGAATTGAGCGGTGTCCGAAGCTCATGCGACATGTTGGCGAGGAATTCGGATTTGTAGCGGCTTGCCTGCTCCAGCTCCCGCTTCTGCGCCTGGAGCGATGATTGCGCGCGGCTGAGGTCGTCCCGCTGCTGTTCGAGCGCCTGCGTCTGTTCCTCCAGCTGAGCATTGGTCTGTTCGAGTTCGGTTTGCTGAACTTCCAGTCGCGATTGCGACTCCTGAAGCGAACGGCTTTGGCTTTCCAGCTCCTCATTGGCTGTTCGCAACTCTTCGCTCTGCGACTGAAGCTCTTCGGCCTGTTGCTGGGTTTCCTCAAGCAGTTCCTGCAAGCGTATCCGATATTTCGCCGATCGCACAGCAACGCCGATCGCTTCGGCCACGCATTCCAGAAGCTCGGCATGCGTATCGTCGATGCTGTCGGCATAACCCAGTTCCAAGACTGCGTTGACTTCGCCATCTGCCATGGCCGGTGCGATCAGTAGTTGCCGGGGCTTGGCCTGGCCAAGACTCGATCCGAAATAGAGATAATTATCCGGCACGGCATCCAGCGAGAAGCCGCGCTTATCCTTGATCGCCTGTCCGAGCAGTCCGTCGGCTGGGCGAACGCGGGTGGGAATATTGGATTCGGCAGGCGTGCCATAGGTTGCGCGTCGAATAAAGGCATCGCCGTTCTTGATGAAAAGAGCCCCGGCCTGAGCATTGGTATATTCGGCAAGAAATCCCAGGATATTTTCCCCGAGTTCATCCAGCCATTGCTCGCCGTTCATCTTCCCCGCCAAGCCCACCTGCCCGGCCTGTAGCCATTCATGCCTTCTGATCGAGACTCGTGTTCGAATGAACAGATAGCCTATCGCAGCTACAACCCACGCCGTTATCACCCCCAGAATGCGGTTGATAAGAGCGATCTCGGGCTCGACTCCCACCGGACCCCACATGTACCCGACGGCCGTGAGGATTGTCGCCATGGCCGCTAGAATCAGCGGCACAAAAGGGGCGCGGGCAAGATATGCCAGAGCTACGGGGAAAATGTAGATGACCCAAACCGCCGTCCCGAGCGGCAGCAGCAGATCAGAAATGAATGGCAGCGCCATTAAAGCGGCGAGAACGCTATACAGGAACAATTCTTGATTACGATTGGGAGTAGATATCATGAGCCATCTCAAGGAGCCGGTGCAGCGCTGAAATTGCTGTTTGGCCTATATTTGCCCTAATCTCAATGGAGGAAGGGACGGAAGCACCTCTTGATTCAAGAAGATCTTTACCCAACCCTTTGCGGGCTGTGTTCAAACGGCTCGTGAAAAAGGGCGCAGAGCGCCAGGGTCGCTTGGGATGGCTTGATGTTTTGAATTCGTCCGCTGATTGACGCTCACAGCGCGCGTTGAGTTGGAGCAATGAGGTCAGGGCGGCCCGCCGGACCGCCCACAACCCTGGCTACCAGAGCGGCCTCTGCTGAAATTGAGTACGTCTCTCCCGAATGCTCGCCTCGCGCTGTTCAGCGGTGACGCTTGGCGTATCGGCGGGGAGGTATTTGCGAATGTCCTTCACCTTGACGACGCGTGTATCCGGGATCGGCTTGTCCGAACAGTCGAGCCACCGGCCTTGCACCGCGCCGCTGGCGTTGCCTGCGGTATCGAGCCAGTTGGGCACGCCGGGATCCTGCGCTGAAATGACGGCGCGGAACAGTCCATCCTTGTCCACGCGCGCCTGTGCGTCGTTCAGACTGCTATGATTATTGACCCAGTCCGTCGTTTCGTAAACATCATCAGTGAGGATAAGCGACCAGTAGCCGCAGGTTTCGGGCACTTTCGCCTCAACTAGAAGCGCCTCGTCAGGTGCGAGCTGATAAGCGCCTTCATAATAAAATTGCCCAACCAGCCCCGTCATGTTCGTCAGGTCGAACACCCGAAATTTGTTGATGAAGCCATCGCGCCGAAGTCCCTCTACATGGTCGACGAAGAAGCTGGACGCATTGGCAATCATGTTCGGCAATTCGGCCAGACGCGCACTCATTTCAGCGGCGGAAAGCTGTGGTTTGGCGGCTGGGGTGTCGAGCCGTTCGATGGAAAGCGTCGGATCAACCTCTTTGCCCCAATCGCTGGCGACCTGCCGAACCATCAGTTTTTCGGTAGCTGGCTCCAGCTTCCACCAATCGCCGGTATAGTTAGCCGGGCGCTCCGCGCTCAGGATCACGTCGAAATTGCCTTCGGAATCGAGTTTCAGATCCTTGAAATCCGCATAAGCGAGCGCCCCGGAAGGTTGGTTTGTCCGGATCATGTCGCGCAGTTGCGCCATCTTGAAATAAGACACCGATCCCCGCTTGCCACGCAGACGGTACGTTCCCTTGGCGTCGATCATCGCGCTGCGGTAGACGGAGTCCGCATTAGGCTGGAAAATATTCATCGCCAGGTTGATTTCAGGCACAAAGACCGGATGCGCCCGATCGCCGACGATTGCATCGATCGCCAGGCGAGCCGTCGCGGCGAGCATCAGGCGATAGCTTTGCTGAACGGCGACAGGATCGGCGCGCAAGCGCTCGGGCAGCCGCTGGGCCATCCGTTTACCCGCAGCGTCCAATCCTGCGAGGAATTCGGTCCATCCGGACAAGGATGCATTAGAAGTCATGACTGTTTCTTCCTTCTTCGCTGGGCTGGCCATCAATGGGGAAGGGAGGATCAGACCAAAACCTGTGAAAAGCACAAGCACTGATGATTTCAGATCGGCCATGCAATTGCCTCCGTCCTAATGAACCTCAACACATTGCTTGATAAGAGTTCAGGCGCAAGGAGGCATATGCATGTGGATCGGCCATGAATATTCGGAAGCCGCCACTCACGGCCTTCGCGGTACATGCGTCAATTTGGCCGAGCCGGAACCGCGGGCCCGCCTTGCCGACAGCATTATGCGGGATGACGCCGGTCTATTGCGCCTGCGTCCAGCAGCGGAGCAGCATCAATCGACTCCGCATTCAGAACTTCGCTAAGCCGCTCCAGCGCAGCCAGGATCATAGCCTGCTCCCAGGTGGGCAACGCGACAAAGCGATCCCGGAACTGCACTTGCAACAAGTCGGGCGCTGTTTTCAGAATATCTTGTCCTGCCGCAGTGGCGCGCACGAAAATTTGACGCTTGTCCCGCTCTCCTCTCTGGCGCGTGACGAAGGCAAGCCCTTCCAGACGATCAAGGATGTTGGTCACCGTTGCCTGACCAAACTGGAGGGACGAGGCAATGATGCTTGGCGTAGCTTCGCCGCGACGATCTATTTCCTGCAGCACCAACAATTGAGAAGGCGTCAGCCCCGTGGCGGTGGCGAGCCGTCTCCCACCCAGATCGGTCGCCCGCAATATCCGCCGCAGGGCCTTAAGCGTCAGGTTGGTTACATCGCTGTCCATGCCCGCAAATAGCCTGCGCAAAAGCATTCTGCCAACTGGATAATACTTGTTCTTCCGAACTATTCTGCCACCGTCACGAAGGGTCTTGGAGAACTAAATATGGCTGTGGGGTTGATTAAACAGAGCAAAATAGCTAAAAATCGCCCCGCCCTCAGCAATCAGACGGCCGTGGACCGAGAAAAAATAATTCGGGAGAATAAATAATCCAGCATTTCAAAACAGGTTCGATCCGCCATTCACGGGTGGATTCCGCGCATCAAAAAATCGTCAGTGCGGATGATTTTCGTTTTCGTATGCCTAAGGCTGAAGATGGGGCAGCCATATCGAAATTGATTGCGGCCTGTCCGCCGCTCGACCGGAACTCGGCATACTGCAACCTGCTGCAGTGCTCCCACTTTGCCGACACCTGCATCGTCGCGGAGCGTGACGGGTACATCGCCGGATGGATTTCGGGCTATCGCCCGCCTTCCGAGCCGGACCGGTTCTTCATCTGGCAGGTAGCGGTGAGCGAAACCGCACGAGGCGCGGGACTGGCCGGCAGGATGATCGACATGTTGCTCGCGCGGCCGTCAGCGGCGGGCGCAAGAGCACTGATCACCACGATCACGCCCGAAAACGCCGCCTCATGGGCCTTGTTCGAAGGCTATGCCCGCCGTCGAGGCCTCAGCTTTGGAAAAGCACCGAAATTCGAGCGTGAGCGCCACTTCGGCGGCGCTCATGAAACGGAATGGGAGGTCAGCATCGGCCTTCCCCCAGCCGCTTCAGCGGCATGAAACAGACGATATCAAGGAGGAACCTACCATGATCGTCCACCCCGAACCCAGTGCCATTATTCCCGACCGGCGTATCTACGAAAGACGCGAATCCGGCGTCAGAAGCTATGCCCGGTCAATGCCGCGCCAATTTGTGCGCGCCCAGGGCGTGTGGATGCATGACAGCAACGGCGGCCGCTATCTGGATTTCCTGTCGGGCTGTTCGACGCTGAACTATGGGCATAATCACCCGGTCCTGAAGGCAGCGCTGACTGATTATATCGCAGACGATGGCATCGCTCATGCCCTTGATCTCCATACTGATGCAAAGGCGGATTTCCTGGAGGCATTCGAAACGCTGATCCTGAAACCGCGCAAGCTCGATTATCGCATGATGTTCACCGGACCGACGGGCACCAATGCCGTCGAAGCCGCGATCAAGCTGGCGCGCAAGGTGACGGGCCGCGAACTGGTCATTGCCTTCAGCAACGGCTTCCATGGCATGACCCTGGGCGCGCTTGCCTGCACCGGCAACGCCGCAAAACGTGGCGGCGCCGGCGTACCGTTGAACCATGTCGCGCATGAGCCCTATGACGGCTATTATGGGCCGGATGTCGATACGGCGTCGCTGCTCGAACAGCGCCTTTCCGATCCATCCAGCGGTCTGGATGCGCCTGCCGCCATATTGGTCGAAACGGTGCAAGGCGAAGGCGGTCTGAACGCCGCGTCGCCGGAGTGGCTGCGCCGCATCGCCGCCATTGCGAAAGCGCATGGCGCGCTGCTGATCGTCGACGATATTCAGGCGGGCTGTGGGCGTACAGGCGGTTTCTTCAGCTTTGAGGACATGGGCATCACGCCTGACATAGTGACGCTGGCCAAGTCACTGTCCGGCATGGGCTTGCCTTTTGCACTTACGCTGTTCCGCCCCGAACTCGATGTCTGGTCGCCGGGTGAGCATAACGGCACCTTCCGGGGCAACAATCATGCGTTCGTCACAGCCACGGCTGCCCTTCGACACTTCTGGAGCGACCGCGCCTTTGTAGAGGATATCCGGCGGCGTGGCGATTATCTGGGCGCTCGGCTGGAACGGATTGCGAACGAGCATGGCCTTTCGACGCGCGGACGCGGCATGATGCGCGGGCTGAACATGGAATCGGGGGACAGCGCTCAAACGGTCATCAGCGCCTGCTTCGAACGCGGGCTCATCATCGAAACGAGCGGAGCCCATGACGAGATCGTCAAGGTTCTTGCGCCCCTTACCATCGAGGACGCCGTTCTGACGGCGGGTCTCGACATTATCGAACAATGTGTGAGCGACGCCTTTTCCGCTACCTACGGCGTCGCCGCGGAATAAGGAGATACCGATATGATAGTCCGCAAATTAAAGGATATCCGCGCCTCTGACAGCAATGTTAAATCCGATGGCTGGGAAAGCGCGCGATTGCTGCTGAAGAGCGACGGAATGGGCTTTTCCTTTCACGTGACCACCATGTTCGCTGGTCAGGAATTGAAGATGCACTACCAGAACCATCTGGAAGCGGTGCTGGTGCTCAAGGGGACGGGAACGATCGAGGACCTGGGTACTGGCCTGACTCACACTCTTGCGCCCGGCGTCATGTATGCGCTCAATGCCAATGACCAGCACGTCGTTCGTCCGACCACGGACCTTCTCACTGCCTGCGTGTTCAATCCACCCGTTACTGGCCGCGAGGTGCATGATGAGAGCGGCGCTTATCCCGCGGATACTGAAGCGCTGGACGCAGTGGCGTCCTGAGCGAGGGGAAAGGAGCAGAATGACAGATCTTTACCCTTCACGCTGCGCGGCGGAACCGGAAATGCTGCCGCGCCAGGACCCTGTCCTCCACGGGGACTGGGTACCGAATGCGCCCCTGAGCGCTGAGCAGGCAGCGCATTTCGACCGGGAAGGCTATCTGGTGCTGGAAAACATCTTCAGCACCGAAGAGGTGGCGGCGCTGCAGGCGGAAACCGCGCGGCTTCTGGCTTCTCCCGCTGAATTGGCGGAGGACACCGTCATTACCGAACCCGGGGGCAAAGAAATTCGGTCGATTTTTCAGATCCACGCGCAAAGCAACCTTCTGCGGCGGCTCGCCGCCGACGAGCGGTTGGCAGGCGTGGCCCGCTTCCTGCTGGACGACACGGTGTATATTCACCAGTCACGCCTCAATTACAAACCGGGCTTTCAGGGCAAGGAATTCTACTGGCATTCCGATTTCGAAACCTGGCATGTGGAAGACGGCATGCCCCGGATGCGAGCACTCTCCATGTCCGTCTTGCTGGCGGAAAACACGTCGAATAACGGGCCATTGATGGTGATCCCGCGTTCGCATCGGGTCTTTTTGTCCTGCGTAGGCGAAACTCCGGACAACCATTACAAAATATCGCTCAAGAAGCAGGAATATGGTGTGCCGGACGAGGATAGTCTCGCTGAGCTCGCCCATGCCCACGGCATAGTGGCTCCCATCGGCAAGCCGGGCACGGTCATCCTGTTCGACTGCAATCTGATGCACGGATCAAACGGCAACATCACGCCCTTCCCGCGCGCCAATGCATTTCTTGTATATAATGCCGTGTCCAACCGGCTACAGGCGCCATTCGGCGTTGCCACGCCGCGTCCGAACTTCATCGCTGCGCGTGATGTCGAGCCCCTACAGCCCGCCAGTGGCACGCTGACGCAATGTGCGGCATGATCCGGCTGCATTGCACTTGCCGTTCACGGAATGCGATGCAAACCGACGCTTGGTAGCGGCAACGCAACAATCGGGTAACCGCGCCGTTGATACGTCATGCTGAAACCGCTCCTGCCCGTGCGCAGCCTGCTGCTCGCCATCTTCATTCTGATGGCGGGCGGTGGCTGTCTTTCGACTCTTACGAGCATCCGGCTGGAAGCGAGCGGAAGCGGCGCCTTGCGCATCGGCATAATCGCCACTGCCTATTTCGCCGGGCTGACCATCGGATCGCTGCGCGTGCCGCCGATCGTCTATCGCGTCGGCCACATCCGTGCCTTCGCCGCCTTCGTTTCTCTCTTCTCCGCCAGCACTCTGGCCTATGCCATTTATCAGGATACGGTGTTCTGGACCGCGCTGCGCTTCATCGACGGGTTATGTGTCGCGGGTGTCTTCGTCTGCCTGGAAAGCTGGCTGAACGAACGTGCGGAGCCGCAGGCACGCGGGACCGTGCTGGCCGGCTATATGATTGCGCTCTACGCCGGACAGGCCATTGGACAGTTCCTGCTCAACGCTGGCGGCGTGCGGCCATCGCTGCCTTTCATGATCGCCTCGATACTGATCTCGCTCGCTGCCATTCCCGTCGCACTGACGCGGATCGATGCGCCCACGCCGAGCGGCCATGCGCCACTGGGTCTGCGCAGCCTTTATGCGGTGTCTCCTCTAGGGATTGTCGGCGCGACAGTAACGGGCATGATGATGGGCGCGTTCTACGGACTGGGCGCGGTCTACGTCCGGCGGCTGGGCCTCAATCTATCGGACACGGCCCTGTTCATGAGCGTGGTCATTCTCGGCGGCGTTGCGCTGCAATGGCCGTTGGGGCGCCTGTCCGACCGATTCGACAGACGCCGCGTTATAGTGGGAACGCTGGTCGGCGTGACTGCGACAAGTCTGGCCATCGCGCTCACCGGCGCGCCGGGACTGCTCCTGATGGGGCTTGGCGCGTTGTTCGGCGGTCTGACCTTTGCCCTTTATCCCCTCTGTGTCGCCCATACCAACGATCATCTGGAACCCGAGCAGCGCATAGCCGCGAGCGGGGGATTGATCCTACTCTATTCGATCGGATCAGCTCTAGGTCCGATGACCGCCGCGGTGGCTATGAAGCTTGCGGGTCCGCCAGGACTGTTCGTCTCTATCGCATTGGGCGGCGGCGCAGCGCTGGTATTCGCATTCTGGCGGCAATGGGCAGCTTCGCCCGTGCCGGAAGCCATGCAACAATATTATCAAATATTGCCGCGCACGACGCCCATGTCGGCCGTGCTCGATCCGCTGGCACAGGATGAAACATGGGAGGGGGAGAAGGCATCATGATTGAGGGCACAGGGGACACCGCCATCGGCGCATCCGTTCCGCCGGGGGGCACCGATACTGTTCCGCCCAACGTGCTGCGGCGTGCGATTGCCGCTTCAGCAATAGGCAACGCCACCGAATGGTTCGATTATGGCATCTATGCCTATGGCCTGACCTATATATCCGCAGCTCTGTTCCCCGGCACCACAGGCCAAGCGACCCTGTTCGCGCTGGCGACATTCGCGATATCCTTTCTCGTGCGGCCGTTGGGCGGATTGTTCTGGGGACCGCTGGGCGACCGGTTCGGACGAAAATCCGTGCTTGCACTCACGATATTGCTGATGTCCGGCGCGACGCTGGCGGTCGGCCTTATCCCTTCTTTCGACAGCGTCGGATTTTGGGCTCCCGCATTCCTCATAGTGCTCCGCCTGATCCAGGGATTCTCGACCGGCGGCGAATATGGCGGCGCGGCGACATTCATGGCGGAGTATTCGCCCGACGCAAAACGCGGCTTTTGTGGCAGCTTCCTTGAGTTCGGAACTTTGGCGGGCTTTTCCTTCGGCGCGCTGCTGATGTTGGGATTCTCCCTGGGTCTTGGGGAGGCCACGATGTATGACTGGGGCTGGCGCATCCCGTTTTTCGTTGCCGGACCGATGGGTCTCGTCGGCATGTATCTGCGCTCCCGCATGGAGGACACGCCGATCTTCCGCGAAATCGAAATGGCGGGGGAAGAGGAGCAAAGCACATCGGCTGAGCTCAAGGATTTGCTGCTCGGCTATTGGCAGCCGCTGCTCATCATGGGCGGCATGGTGGTGGCGCTCAACGTGGTGAACTATACGCTGCTGAGTTATATGCCCACTTATCTGCAACGGCGACTGGGACTTTCCACTGATGACGCACTTATCGTGCCGATCGCGGGAATGCTTTTCATGATGGTGCTGCTGCCCTTTGCCGGTGCGCTGTCGGACCGGATCGGCCGCAAGCCCCTATGGTGGTTCTCCTTGATTGGTCTGTTCGTGATGGCAGTGCCACTTTACCTGCTGATGTCGACAGGGCTTGCAGGGGCGGTATTCGGCTTTGCCATTCTGGGATTGCTCTATGTGCCGCAGCTTTCGACCATATCGGCGACATTCCCGGCCATGTTTCCGACGCACGTTCGCTTCGCCGGCTTCGCCATATCATATAATATATCCACGTCGCTGTTCGGCGGCACAGCGCCAGCCTTCAACAGCTGGCTGATCCGGATCACCGGCGATCCCCTCATGCCCGCCTATTCCATGATGGGCGCCTGCGTGATCGGCGCAGTGGCCCTTCTTTTCCTCAAGGAGACAGCGGGTCTGTCCCTGCGCGGCACGGACATTCCACATATGCCAACCCGAAAACGCCAGTTGGAGTGATGTCAGCGCAGATCGCGGAAGGTGCTTCGGATGTCGGCAATGCAGGCATCCGGATTTTCGTAATGCGCGAAATGTCCGCCCGTGGGATGCGTGTTCAGGAAATGGAGATTATAATTCTGCGCGGC
Source organism: Rhizorhapis sp. (assembly GCA_036570425.1). Lineage (GTDB taxonomy): Bacteria > Pseudomonadota > Alphaproteobacteria > Sphingomonadales > Sphingomonadaceae > Rhizorhapis. The sequence continues at coordinate 35,874 of DATCYF010000003.1, forward strand.
CGGACCCTTCACAAATGCCTGAACCCGATCTTCGGTCGTCATCCCTGGCAGGTTCTCACCACCCAGCAAGGTAATGCCGGTCGGGGCCTCGATGCGGGGCGTGCGATCGTGCGACGGAACCCAGGGATGCAGCACCGCTTCGCGATAAAAGCGGGCGGCCGAGGCGAAGCATTCAGTGGCCCAGTATAGCGTTGCCGTGGTGAGGATATGCTCCCTCGGAAAAGCGGACTCGATATCGCCATCCTTCGTCTGCCCCCACTCCCGCCGCCGCTGCGCCAGCCATGCGAGCATGCCGACCGGCGAATCATGCATGGCATAAGAGAGCGTCTGGGGCTCTATTGTCTGGACAGCGACATGGCTTACGATGCGGCTGAGGCCAGGCAGCATGCGCTGCCGGACTTCGGCCGGTGCATCATAAGGCACCAGATAGGATGTGATGTCCCACCATCGCTCTCCGTTGAAGAGATCGAGCGGAATGGTGCCGACGGTGTGCACGCCATAAAGGCTGGATGCATATTGATGACCAAGCTGCGCCGTCACCCGGGCTCCCCAGTCCGCGCCTGCGGCCGCGAAGCGTTGAAAGCCTAGCACTTTCGTCATTAATATGTGCCAGAGATCAGCCGCCGTTCCGGCGTGAACGCCCAGCCGGGGCAACGGCGTCGAAAATGTAAAGCCGGGCAAGGACGGGACGATCACATCGAAGGCATCGGCGGGGTCGCCCCCGTATGCTGCGGGATCGGCCAAGGGACGGATTACCTTCTGCATGTCCCAGAATGTCCAGGGCCAACCATGGGTAAGGATCAGCGGGATCGGCTTCGGCCCCTTACCCGGCTCCCGGATGAAATGAATGGGAAACCCGTCAATTGTGACGCGGTAATGGGTGAACTGGTTGATCGCCCGCTCGGCCTCACGCCAATCGAATTCGCTTTGCCATGTCCGCGCCAACTCGCGAAGATAGCCGCCATCGAAGCCATAGCGCCAGCCCATGTCCTCCATTTCGGGGGCCCAGCGAGTGGCGGCTATCCGCGCCCTCATGTCCTGAAGGATCTCATCGCTGATGTGAACGGTGAACTTCTCAGGGGTCATCGATCCTCCGTATGAATTTGGCGACTCAGGCTGCCGCAAGTATCACCGATCATCCATGGCTTGCGCGGCCCGGGCAAGGCTGTCGTGTTCAACCCGTCCTTCCGTTGGGAAAGCACTTGGGAACGGCTGCCTGATCTGAGGATTACGATGCTCGAGATGCCGCGAACAAACCAGATCGCCCTGAACCGCAGCAGGCATGTCACGGCGCTGATCGTGTTAGTTTGACCGGCCGAGGAGCGGATGATGTCGAACATCGACACTTATGAAATGTGGCCAGCCCTGCCCTTTCGGGAGTGGGACGACACCGCAATCACGCTCCAACTCTGGACACAGATTGTGGGCAAAGTACGCCTGTCACTCACACCCTGGCTCAATCACGGCTGGCATGTGCCGCTCTACGTTACTGCCCGTGGGCTGGGGACGTCCCCAATACCCATTGGCGAAGAGTTGCTGGAAATGGAGTTCGACTTCATCGCACACCGCCTGCTTTGCCGGACCAGCCGTGGCGATGACAGGATGCTTGCTCTTCGGCCGCGCACAGTCGCGGACTTATACGATGAGCTGATGCAGCTTTTGGCCGCGCTCGGCATCCACGCGGCGATCAACACGATGCCCAATGAGATGCCCGACCCATGTCCTTTCCCCGATGATGGCCGACATTCCAGCTACGACGCAGAGGCCGCTCATCGCTTCTGGCGTGGCCTCCTACAGGTCGACCGGGTTTTCAAACTGTTTCGTAGCGGCTTCCTTGGCAAAGTCAGTCCCGTTCATTTCTTTTGGGGAAGTTTTGATTTGGCCGTCACCCGCTTTTCAGGCCGGCCAGCACCGCTGCACCCGGGCGGCGTGCCCGGCCTTCCAGACCGGGTAACGCGCGAAGCTTATTCGCACGAGGTGAGCAGCGCCGGTTTCTGGCCGGGCAGCGATGGCTTTCCGCAAGCGGCCTTTTACTCCTATGCCTATCCTGAGCCTCCAGGATTCCGGGAGCAGCCAATGCCTGAAGGCGCCAGCTTCGATCCCGCCCTTGGTGAGTTCATCCTGCCCTATGATGCGGTCCGCGCTGCCCCATCACCCGATGCTATGCTGCTCGATTTCTTGACAGCCACTTATGTCGCGGCGGCCGATTGTGGCGGCTGGGATCGGCGGCAGCTAGAATGTCCGTTCGGATCGCCCGGACACCCTCGTATGGTCCCCTAGCGATTGGGAGTTTGGATATGACATTATTGGTCGGCATCTCGGGCAGCCTCCGTCGGCATTCCTTCAACAGCGGTTTGTTGCGAGCGGCCCGGGCCAACATGCCTGATGGAGCCAGACTAAACATCGCGTCAATAAGTGGCATCCCGCTCTATAACGCCGATGTCGAGGAAGAAGAGGGAATACCGCAATCCGTGGCTGACCTGAAGGAAGCAATTGCCAAGGCCGATGGGCTGCTGCTTGCGACCCCTGAATACAACAACAGTATTCCCGGCGTGTTCAAGAACGCGATTGATTGGGCTTCGCGGCCGCCGGCTGACATTCCGCGCGTCTTCGCGGCCAAGCCTGTCGCGGTCATCGGAGCTTCTCCAGGAGGATTCGGGACAATTCTGGCGCAAGACGCCTGGTTATCGGTGCTGCGCACGCTTGGCGCACAATTATGGTCGGGGAGTCGGCTCATGGTTTCAGGAGCGGGCAAGGCATTCGACGCCGACGGAAACCTGGTGGATGAAGCGGTGAAAGAGAGGTTGGGTAAATTCCTGACCGACTTCGTCACGTCCATCACTGAACGTTGATGTTGCGGCCCAAAACATCCCATTTGATTGGCGCGCCGTTATTGCCAATTCCTACCTTCCGGGCAAAGGAACGGAATGACCGCTAGTGAACTACAAGATCTCCTCGTTGCCACTCTCGTTCGCAAGGCGGGGGGAACGCGACGGCGGTGGCGCATAGCCGTTGGTCCTGTTCGGCTTCACGACCTGGCCACCCATCCTCACTGCAACTGGTCAATCGCGCCATCGGGCGGAGTCCGGGAAGTAGCGGAGATCGAGCAACTCCTCGACAGCTTGCGGCTTGCTCATCCGATCGTGGTCGAAGGATAGCGTCGAAAGTCACGCGGTATTCGGGGCCAAACCCAAAAAGCCGATTACTGCGGCACACCCTCTGTATAGTCGATCCGAATGCGCACCCAGGCGCCAATCACCGGGCGGCCGCCAATTCGGGGCGGCCGGACAAGGAATTGCCACGCCGCCTGACGCACGGCCCGCGCCAGTCCAGAGCCAAGAGGCGATTCGCCCAGCGTGCGGCAATTATCGACACGGTAATGCTCCACTGTCTGGCACGCGATCAGTCCCCACCCTGTGGAGGGAGCATTGGCGGGCATATAAAAGGACAGCTCCGCGTTGGTCGGCTTGCGATACCAATCAGCCTCGTAAAGCCGCTCCCCGCCGGGTCCTTCGCCCGGTCCATAAGCCGAACCGCTGTTCTTCCCAGTGTCGCCCGAGATGTCTCCGCCCGTCTGCTCTCCCCGGTGCGAAGGCAACTTGGCGATATCGGCGGCGGCGAACTCCTCCTTGCTAAGAGTCAAGAACGGCAGCGGAGGTATCGGCGGCGCCACGGGGGGTGCGGGGGGCAAGGGCTCAGGCGGCCGGGGCGGTGCCTTATGGGCAGTTTCCGCCTTGGGGGCCGCTGAAGCGCGCTTGGATGTGCTTTGCGGTTCGGGCGACAGTTGAAATGTGACGGGCCTGGGCTGCGGCTCCAACAGGCGCGAGGGAGGCGGCGCCTGCCTTAGCAACATGATGATCAGCAAGGCATGGACCAGCACCGCCAGGAAAAGAGCTATCGCGCGGCGCCAGCGGGAGCCGCGAGATAAGTTGGAGGAATACCGATAGGACGCTGAATGCATTGGCCACCTGCCTAGACGGTGCAGCTCTGCGCCGCAATCCAATCGCGATAGCGGCGCTATTCGCGTGAGGAATTTTGCGCGGGCGTATCGGATAGCTCTAAGCCACGGCAGGTTCCATTATGCCGATGGTGCCAGCCCCGGCGTCGATCTCCGCACGAACGCCCACCGGAATGCTGAACTGATTCGGAACATGCCCGATAAGCGCGCCCTGGAATGCGGGTACGCCGAGCGGCTCCAGATGTTGCTTGAGCACCTGGGAAAGAGTGAAGCCGCCATAGGAGGGGCCGGGGGCGCTGCAGTTTATGCATTGGCCGAACACGACCCCGGCAACGCGGCGGAGCACGCCTGAAAGCGCGAGTTGCGTCAGCATGCGGTCAATGCGGTACTCGGCCTCGTCGACATCCTCCAGGAAAAGGATCGCGCCATCGAAATCGGGCAAATAAGGCGTTCCGACCAGCGCGGCGAGAACCGTCAAATTGCCACCAAGGAGCCGGCCCACCGCCTTGCCCGACCGAAACGTCCGCGTGCGCCAACGTTGCTGCACAAGGCGGTCATCGGCGGCATCCGGGTTGCGGTAGACAGGTGTTTTACCTTCAAAAGCAAGGCTCCGGAAAGAATTCCAGGACAATTCTCCCCATGAGCTCGCAGCATTGGGGCCATGAATGGTTGCAAAACCGGCCCGGGCGGCAAAGGCCATATGCAAGGCCGTGATGTCGCTGAAGCCAATCAACAGCTTCGGATTGGCGCGGATCAGGTCGTAGTCCAGATAAGGAAGAATGCGCGCGCACCCCCATCCCCCGCGCACAGCGAAGACGGCACGCACGCTGTCGTCCGCATACATCGCATTGATGTCGGCGGCGCGCGCGTCATCCTTGCCAGCGAGATAGCCATAGCGCGCAAGGAGGTGCGGAGCGGGTTTGGGAACCAGCCCCATCGCGGTCACGGTTTCCTCAACGAGCTGGAGATCAAATGCATCATTGGTGAAACCGGCCGGCTCGATCAAGCCAACCTTGTCCCCCGGACGAAGTCGCGGCGGCTTTCGCGGGGATGAGGGCGCGGAAGCCGTGACTTGGGATGGTAACGCAAATGTGGCAGCGATCGCGCCCAAGCTTTGGATGGCCGTTCGTCTATTGAGCATTCGCAAGGACATAGCAGCGTCAGCAGCGCACCGCGACCGAACATTTCCATGCTGAAAAGGGATGGTCGCAAACAGCACAGGACGTTTTGGAAGGCGTATCTCGCCCGGTCGAACGCCGAAAACAGCTCGGCTATTCCAGCGGCATGTCCTTCACAGACCACCAATCCATGTCCGGCGCCCCGGCGAGGATATGCGTCCAGGCGGTTGCTCGCGCCTCGGCCAGTGTCGCCGGGGCCATGTCGAGACCCCGGAAGGTGCATTCCAGCATCTCGTCGATATAGGCGCGGGGCGCTACGGGCTGGCGGATAAGGCGACGACGCGCCTCGACGGTCATGCCAACGATGAGATCGACTGCGACATCCAGCGAATGAAAAGACATCTGGCCAGCATCACGGGCCTCCTTCAATGCATCACGCACCAGCGAGTCAAAAGCACTGGCGCGCGCGAAATAGTCGACATAGTCGATCCGGCAGGTGAACCCGCCCCAGCGAGGATCATGCCATGCGCGCACCATGGCCATCGCCGCGCCTCCGACAGCACGCGCGGCAGCATTGGGCTCATTGTCGAACAGACGGCGGAAATCGGCGATCGTCCCGGCTGCCATGCGCTCACCCAGCTCATCAACCGCTTCTTCGAGCGATTCGAAATATTTATAGAATGTACCACGCGACACGCCTGCGGTCTGGATCACGTCATCGATCACCAGATGAGCCCCGCCCCTGCCGGGCTGATAGAGGTCCAGCACCGCATCCAGCAGCCGGGCGCGCATTCTTTCGCGGCGATCGGCAGCCACCCTGATCCGAAAATCCTCCGGGTTAGGAACGACTGAGGCAGGAGCGGTGCTGGTCATGGTTTTCTACTGCATCGGATGGAAATAGCGTGCAAGCAAGCTGCCATCTTCACCGAACACATAATGTTCCATGCTGTATACGCAGATGGCTTGTCCCTCATGTTCGCCCTCGTTGCGAACGTAGAGCACGGCTTCATTGCCGCTAATCTTTATGTCCTCCACCGTCAGCTTCCAACCCTGATATTGTCGGCAGAGATCCTCCAACACGTCCCAGCCTTCCTGGACTGGAGCAGTGGCAGGATCTTGCACTTTGAAGCCTCCCGGAGCGATCGCCTTGAACGCGGCCATGAAGTCATCGATCCGGCCTTCGCTGAACATGTCGGCCTGGGTCCGCAGAAATGTCGCCATCTGTCGTGTGCTTGGTACGGGCATTGTCCTTCTCCTTCGTTGATTGTGGATTACTTATTGCGGCGTAGCCCATGCCGGTGACGGACCGATATCGGGCAGAAGCTGAATGTTGGAAGGATGGCCCGCGATGGCGCGGCCATAGAGCTCCAGCGACAAATGGCTACTGAGAGCATTGTGCCGCGTACCGACGCAGAGGTCGCGCCAACTACGTTGAAGCGGATTGCTGAGTGCAAAGGCGCCCGGTCCCGCAACGTCCATCAGCCGATTCCCGGCGCCTCGCAACAGGCCCATCGCATAGCCGCAATCCGCCTGAATTTGGGCCTTGTCGAACCCAGTCAGCACGCGCTGCTGTGCGGTTTCGTCAAGCATGGCCACGGCGCGACGAACGTGCAGCCAGGCAGACTCGATCTCCATCGCCGACTGCCCGACCATTGCGACCAGGGTGTGGGACTGACCCTGGTTCGCATAGGTCCAACCCGTGACGGGCCGTTTGTCCAGCGATTGCACCACTCCTTCCAGAATTGCGGAGGCCGCGCCCAGCATGGGTGCGAGCACGCCCAGCGGGAAAAGCGGTTCCATCGGCCAGCGGTCACGCGGTTCAAGCCCTTCCATCACCAGCAGCGCCTCCGCCGGGGGGTTTTGCGACGGGCGCAGGATCAGGGCGTCGGGCACAAATAGATCGTTCGCCACGATCATATTGCTGCCCGATCCCGCCATGCCCGCGACATGCCAGTTGTCAATGATCGTGCAGGCGGAATCGGTGAGATCCAGAAATGCCATTGCCGTTTCGACAATCTCTCCATTCCCATCTCGCATGGCGATGCCGTTCAATGCCCAATCGGCGTGAAGGCAGCCCGACCCATAGCCCCATTTGCCAGAAACGCTGTAGCCCCCAGGAACCGCTACCGCTGTACCCGACACTGCCGAAGCACTGCAAAACAACTCTTTCCCGGTCCGAAACAACAGTTCCGTCATCGCAGAAGGCAAGCCTAAAGCCGTGCCGGTAATGCCGGACAGAAGACCATAGGCCCACGCTGTACTCACACAGCCCTTCGCCAATTCGGCGACGGTTTCGATATGGGTTATGAGCTTCCCACCCAACCCGCCCGCCCGCTGCGGAGCAGTGATGTAGAACAGACCCGAGGACCGCAGGGCAGCCATGACGGTATCGACAATCCGGCGTTCCCGCTCACATGCGTCGGCATGCGTGGCCAGCAAGGGCCGGAGAGCCGCAGCCACGGTTACAGGGTCCTGAACGTCGGAGTCGGCAACAAAAGGATTTTTCAGTGGTGGAACATTCACGGTCATCCGTTCACCTCTGTTATAATGACGATTGTGTATATAATGACATTATCGTCATTTTTGCTTCACGTCCAGCCTGAATAGCTCGCGGCCCGCATAAGCTGGCTCCAACGGGGGCGACACATTCTTCAGGCCTGCACGCTGCTCTTCTGGGAACGCGAAACGAAATCCACCTGGAGGCCAATGCATGAGAACAATAACGAGCGGCGGTACAGGTCCCTAGCGGCGCAATCCGGAAGCATTAAAGCTGCATAGCCGAATGAGTATGACTGCTGCACCAACTGTCAAATGACCAAACCAGGCTATGAGACCATAAGCGGCGCCGAGCCCTGACGCATCGATCGCGAGCGCAAGGGCAAGGACGACGAAACCGCCGAACTTCATAAGCCGGACGGTCGATGGCGGAAGCTTGCGGCCGACAAGCCGGCTCTGATGCTTTGCCATACCGGCGCAGAGGACGCCAGAACCGAGAGTGGAGAACAGAATGCCCAGGATATGGATCATGCTGTTGCCTCCGTCCCACGCGCGCTCCGCATTCGCGAAGACGTTGGGAGAGTAACCCGCGACGCTATCCTGGCAGCACAGGCAAAGCTGGCGGCAAGCAGCACCATGACGGCATCGAAACCCACGAACAGCCAGTCTCCGGCGGCCAAGCCAGTGAAGAGGTTGCGCGAAACCATCAGCGCATCGACCAGCGGCACCAGCGCGAAGAGCGTAGCGGCAGCCGCCAGCCCTTCGATCCAGGCCCGCCGCGCGGGTCGCACCATTGCCCACGCCAGCATCGCTCCCCAGGCGATAAACAGGCTGTGAACTTCCCACTCGGCACGATCGACCTTTTCGAGCGGCAACAGGGGATTGGCAAGGAAATAGATGGCAATTCCAGCCGGAAGACCGGCAATAACAGCGATATTCAATCGTTCGACAAGACGGAAGCCGAACGGTGGCCTTGCGGGATCGGGCAGCCTGCCGCGGCGCTTGACGGTCCAGAGAACAAGCCCGCTCCCGACCATGATGGCTCCGGACACACCGGAAAGAAAGTAGAGCCAGCGCAGCCCCCAGCCAGCGAATCGGCCGGCATGGAGTCCGATCATGACGCCCTGCGTGGCCAGCGCCCGGCTTTGCCCCGCTCCGGCATTGATGGAGCGGCCAGTCGCGCCTTCGAACATCAGGGTTTCAGCGGACGATCCGATGCTGGATGCGGGCGATCGGCTGATGCTGATGATAACACCTTTGTCTCCCGGATTGACGATACGAACATTGCCCACCGCTGCTCCGTGCCATTGCCGCGAAGCACTTTCCATCAGCGGCGCGATGGAAACAAGCGGCGCGGCTACGCCGGTCGGCGATACCTCGGCCCGTTCCGGATAGACAGCCTCGAAGAAGCTGTCCGATCTCGCGTAATTGGCCGCGATACCCCAGGGCATGTACATCACGGCCAAGGTTACCAGTCCGGTATAGGTAATCATCAGATGAAAGGGCAAAGCGAACACCGCCGCCACATTATGGGCGTCCAGCCAACTGCGTTGCCCTTTGCCGAACCGCAGCATGAAGAAATCAGCAAAGATCTTCTTGTGCGTGACGATGCCCGACAGGATGGCGATCAGCATGAACATCGCGGCGGCACCGACGAGATAACGCGCCCAGAGGACCGGAATATAATGCAGGTCGAAATGGAAGCGGTACAGGAAGAAACCACCGGGCGTGTCACGCGCATGGATCACTTGTCCATTACCGTCGAGCGTCGCTCTCGTGTCCGACCGCCGTTCCCGTTTCTCGCCCTCCTTCTTCTTGGGCTGCCAGAAAATACTGGTCGCGGGATTGCGCGCCGAAGGTGGAGTGATGAACCAGCTTTCGGCGTCGGGCGCCACCTTTTGCAGATGGTCCATCGCACCCTGCGTCGCCGCCACGGGATTTGTCGCCCCGACCAGCTCCGGCTTCATCCAGCGGGTTATTTCTTCCTGAAAATAGGCTGCTGTACCCGTCACGAACATGGCGAACAGCAACCATCCCATCAGCAAGCCAGTCCATGTATGTAGCCAGGCCATGGATTGACCACAATCGCGCCGGAATCACCACTTGCCTCCCCCGCATGGGCCTGAAGCGGAGCGATCAGCCCGGCTACACTGCTGGACACGAAAAGAGCCAAGCGCAAAAAACGGCGTGACGAAATCTCAAAAGCCATACGAACCCCCTTTAGAATTGCTATTACGAATCACTCTCAATAGCAATTTGCCGTCCTAAAGGGATGGTTTGGCGCAGGCAACGATTTTCCTGCCCGCTCGCGGGTTATAGCTTGATGCAAGCCTTCCCAGAGTTGGTATGATTTAGCGTCGGCCCAGTAGCTGCCCCTTCGAGGAGGAGCTATGTGTATCGCGCTCGCCACTTGCAGTCGCAGGGACAGCCGCGGATTTGGTCAAGACGCCGCACCGCATTTCCATTCAAGCCCCTTGCGGGGCACCGGCGCGATGGCCGGATTATCCGCGAGAAAAACGATGGAGGTCAACTATCTTACTACACTCTTCGGAAATCGGGTTTGCGCCGCCCCAGAAACGCAGCAACACCTTCACGGCACTCCGGTGACGCACCTCTGGCGGTGATGCTGCGGGTTTCCCGCTCAAGCTGCGCTTCTAGTGCGCCATCATAGCTTTCGAGCAGCAGCGCGCGCGCCGCACCGATGGCCTCAGTTGCGGATGATGTCAGTTTTTCCGCAAGATTGGCACCCTCGCTGAGCAATGCTGCGTCATCGACCGTCCGTGTCACCAGACCGATCGCTTCGGCTTCGTTTGCGGATACACGCTGGTTGCCGATGATCATCGCCTGCGCCCGACGCATGCCGATCAGGCGAGGCAGGAGCCACGACATACCACCATCCGGGCTGAGCCCGACCATTCCATAAGCAGCGGTAAAATGCGCAGATCGCGCGGCCAGCACCATGTCACCACAGATCGCGAGACTTAGACCAGCACCTGCCGCCGGCCCATTCACAAGTACGAGCAAGGGCTTGGCCATACGCATCAATCGTGTAACCGCCATGTGCAGCGTTCCGGCGAGTTCGCTAAGATACGAGGAAACCTGATCGCCTGCTGCTGAGAAGGCTTGCACGTCACCGCCACCGCAGAAAAGCTTCCCCGCCCCGGTCAATACGACACAGCGTATGGCCGGATCGGTATCGCAACGTATCGCCGCCTGCAGGAGCGCGCGTGCGAGGGGCAGGTCGATGGCGTTTCCGGCCTGGGGACGATTGAAAGTCAGCGTCGCTGTGGCGCTATCAATCGAGAGAAGAATCGGTGCATCGCTCATCAGCAGGCTCTCCTGGGGCATCGTCGGCGCATCGCCCTTGCTTGATTTCGCGGAACATGGCGGCGCTACGCCTTGGCTTTGCTATAATTGTCATGCCCGTTCCGGGAGGATGAACGACCGGACTGGTCAGGCCTGCCACAGCGCACCTTCGACCGGCAGCACTGTGCCGGAGATGTAAGCGCCCGCCCGCGAGCAGAGGAAGATCACCGCGCCGCCAATATCTTCGGGCGAGCCCAGACGGCCAGCGGGAATGCCCGCAATCATCTGCTCCTTCAGCCCCGGAACAGCCTTAAGGAAGCCGTCGGTCATGTCGCTTGGGAAGAAGCCCGGCGCAATGGCATTGACGTTGACCCCCTGCGCCGTGAGGTCGGAAGCAAGCATACGGGTCAGTTGGTGAATGCCCGCCTTTGCTGCGCCATACGCGTAGGCGCCATTGGAACTACGGCCCCAGAGCGCGCCAATGGACCCAATGTTGATGACCCGCGCCGGATCGCCGGGCTGGGACGCAGCTTTCAATTTGGGCAACAAGGCTTGGACGAGAAAGAACGGCGCACGCAGATTTAGGCCCAGTTCACGGTCCCATTGGTCAGCCTTCACGTCTTCAACGTTGCCCGCAGTGAAAATGCCAGCATTATTGATGAGGATGTGAACCGCAGAGGCGCGGCCGGAAATATCCCTGGCAGCCGCTTCTACGCCCTCCTTCGTGCCGAGATCATGCGTCAGAAACGCCGCCTTGCCCGGTCCTTCCAGCCCATTCACGAACGCCGCACCCGCTTCCGCGCCACGACCGACGACCAGCACATCCGCACCCGCCCTCACCAGCGCCCTGCTGATCATGCTACCCACACCCTTCGCGCCGCCAGTCACGACGGCCACTTTCCCCGTAACGGAGAAGAGTTCGTCCAGAATGCTCATGCGGACTTCGCGACGTTAAGGGTCTGGAGCGCGGTGTAAGGATACAGCCCCTCCAGCCCGCCCTCAACGCCGAAACCCGACTGCTTGTTGGCCGGGAAAGGCACTAGCGGATCGAGAGCGCAATGCTGGTTTACCCACACGCTTCCACTGTCGAGCCGCAATGCCACTTTTGCCGCAGCTTGCGGATCGCTTGACCAGACCGATCCGCCCAGCGCGAAGGGCGAGGCGTTGGCGCGCGCGATGACATCATCCACATCCGAATAGCGGATGATCGGCAGAATCGGCCCGAACGGCTCCTCGTCCACAATGGCGGAGCCTTCCTCGACATCCCGCACTACTGTCAGCGGAACAAAATAGCCCGGACCTTTGGGCACGTCGCCACCTGCGATGATCTGGCCGCTCGCACGTGCGCCCTCCAGATAGCTGAGTACCTTGTCATATTGCGCCTTGTTCTGGACTGGCCCGAATTGCGCCTCCGGATCACGGCCACCCGCTACCTTCGCTCCTCTGGCATAAGTGACGATCTCTTCGCACATCGCGTCATAGAGGCTGTCGTGAACATAGAGCCGCTTGATGATCGCACAAACCTGGCCGCTGTTGAAGAATGCGAAGGCGAAAATGGCGGGAGCGACGGTTTTAACATCTGCATCCGGCAACACGATCGCGGCGTCATTGCCGCCAAGCTCCAGCGTCAGGCGCTTGAGCGTGGGCGCGACCGCTCCCATGATCGCGCGCCCCGTGTCGGTGGAACCCGTGAACGTGACTTTGGCGACATCGGCATGACTCACCAGATGCGCGCCCGCTTCATTGCCGCCGGACAGGATATTGACGACGCCCGCCGGGACCACATCCTTGATCAGTTCGCCAAGACGCAATGTCGTCAGAGGCGTGGAAGGGGCAGTCTTGACGACAATAGTATTGCCCGCACACAAAGCAGGGGCAATTTTGTTGCAAGCAATGAAGACAGGTGCGTTCCACGGCACTACCGCCGCAACGACGCCCAGCGGTTTGCGGTGCAGTTCCACCCGACGCGTGTCGTCGTCGACGATCAGTTCGGTTTCCAACCGCAGCTCGGCATAATGATTAAGATAGCCGACGGCGAGGTGCAGTATCTCGAACTGCGCCAGTGCCATTGGCCGACCTGTTTCCTGGATCAGCAAGTCCGCCAGTTCATCAGCATTCTCGATGATGACATTTGCCATTGCGGTAAGCACCGCGCCGCGCGCCTCTGGCGAAGAATCGCGCCATGCCGGAAACGCCTTCGCGGCTGCCGCAACAGCCCTGTCGACGTCAGCGGTGGTGGCATCGGGCACTTCGGCGGCAATCGTCTCGTCGCTGGGGTCTATGACCTGCATGGTGCGCGGGCCGTCCACCAGCGCGCCGTCGATGAGCATCTTGACCATTTCATTCTCTCCGGTCGTTTTGTTCTGTGTCAGGCATTCTGCACGGTTGGCAACACTGCCGCTTCCCTTGCCGTTTTCGCGTCCTGAAATTTCTTCAACACCAGCGGCTCGAGCGCCCGAACCTTCTCGACGCTCGCTTCCTTTATATGACCATAGCCGCGAATTTGGGCGGGCAGCGACGCCAGTTCGACCGCTACGGCGTGGTTCGCTGGCGTCAATTCGGCAGCAACCATCTCCATCTGCGCCTCATAATGATCTATCAGCGCGCGCTCCATCTTGCGCTCTTCTGTATAGCTGAAAATGTCAACGGCAGTGCCACGCAATCCCTTGAAACGGGCCAGCAATGCGAACGCTTTGCCCATCCATGGCCCGAACTCGCGCTTGAGCAAGTGGCCGGTCTGCGGATCTCGTTTTGAGAAGAGCGGCGGCGCAAGATTATAGCGCAGCTTCGCGCCGTCTTCGAAAGCATCCTTCAACTGCTGTCTGAACGCCGGATCGGCATGCAGACGAGCGACCTCATATTCGTCCTTATAGGACATCAGCTTGGCGAAATTGCGCGCGACCATGATAGACAGGGCGTCCTTGCCGGGGGTCGCCCGCGCCTCGGCAGCAGCCACTGCATCGACCAGTCTGCGATAGCGCGCAGCCCATGCCGCATTCTGATAGTCAGTCAGCAATTGCGTCCGGTGCGCGACTATGTCTTTCAGCGCGGTGAGCGGCGTGAACTCCAGTTCGGGAATGTTCTGGACCACCGCTTTTTCAATCCGTGCGGGATCAACAGCCTGTAACCGGCCAAGCGCGAAGGCGGCCTTATTGAAGGGCACTGCGACGCCATTGATCTCCACAGCGCGCTCAATCGCCTCGGGCGAAACCGGCAACAGACCAAGCTGGCTCGCATAGCCCAGCATGAACAGGTTGGCGGCGATCGTATCACCCAGCAGCGCAAGGCCCAATCCAGTAGCATCAACGCCATACATTTGCGTTGAGAGCTTATCCAGACGATGAATCAATATACCCTGATCCAATTTGAGATCGGGATTGCGCTGGAAGGCTGGTGTGGGTGTGATGCGAGCGTTCACGACCAGCTTTGTCCCGTCTCGGGAAAGGGTCATCGCCGCTTCTTTGGCAAGGCCTGCAACCGCATCGAACGCCAGCGCCAGATCTGCTTCACCCACCCCCAGTTTCTGTGCGCCCAGATCGTCGTTGAAAGCCGCAATGCGGACGTGACTGAACACAGCGCCATTTTTCTGGGACAGGCCGGTCATATCGAAGATCGACGTCGATTTGCCTTCCAGATGCGCAGCCATGCCCAGCAGCGCACCGATCGTGACGACACCTGTGCCGCCAATGCCAGACACCATGATGTTATATGCGCCATCCTGCAGCGGAACCATCGCTGGGGCAGGCAGAATGATGTCGGCTTCACTCGCCAGCGCCGCCTTTTTCGGCTTGCGCGGTTCGGCATCCAGCACGGTGACGAAGCTGGGGCAGAAGCCCTTCGCGCAACTATAGTCCTTGTTGCAGTTCGATTGATCGATCTGCCGCTTGCGACCCAGTTCAGTTTCCTTGGGCCAGACGCTAACGCAGTTGGACTGGACCGAGCAGTCGCCGCACCCCTCGCACACTGCCGCATTGATGAACATGCGCTTTGCGGGATCGGGGAACTTGCCGCGCTTGCGCCGACGTCGCTTTTCGGCGGCGCAGGTCTGTTCGTACACAATGACAGTGACGCCGGGAACATCGCGCAGCTCCCGCTGGACCCTGTCGTAGGTATCGCGATGGTGGACAGTGACGCCGTCCCCCAGACCGCTATGGGCGCCATAGAGGTCCGGACGGTCAGTGACCACTACACAGCGAACGGCGCCCTCGGCCAGAACCTGGCGCGTAATATCGCCGGGTGTCAGTGGACCGTCGACTGACTGCCCACCGGTCATTGCAACAGCATCATTGAACAATATTTTGAAGGTCATGTTGACCTTCGCCGCAACTGCGCCCCGAACTGCGAGCAGGCCCGAATGATAATAAGTGCCATCGCCCATGTTCTGGAAGATGTGGTTCATGTCGCTGAAATAGGCCAGGCTGTACCAATGTGCGCCCTCGCCCCCCATCTGGGTATTAGGCATCATCTCCGGCCCTGAATACATCGCCATGGCATGACAGCCGATGCCACCCGCAGCGATGCTGCCTTCTGGAAAGCGGGTGCCCGTATTATGCGGACAGCCCGAGCAGAAATAAGGCGAACGCGCGGCGTCGGCAGGCTTGAGCGCCGCCACCGTTTCCATCTGGCGCATCAGACGTTGGGCCCGCGCGGTGAGTTCCGCATTGGCCACCCCCAGCCGGTGCAGCCGCTCCGCGATCACGATGGCGATTTGCACCGGTTCCAATTGTTCGTCGGAGGGGATCATGAAGACCCCGTCCTCGTCCACCTTGCCGACGATGCGCGGCGTATCCGGGCGGCCATAGAGGATGGCCTTCGCCTGGTTCTCTACCAATGGCTCCTTCTCCTCGATGAAGAGAAGTTCCTCCTGCCCGACCGCAAACTCTGCAAGCCCTTCCCGTTCCACTGGATACATGCAGCCCAGTTTATAGAAGGAGAGGCCCAGCGCCGCTGCGGTGTCATCATTGAGGCCAAGCAGCTTGAACGCTTGCTGCACGTCCTGAACCGCTTTGCCCGTCGATATGATGCCCAGCTTCCGCGCTGGGGTGTCGATCACCACGCGATTGATCCTGTTCGCGCGCAGGAATTTCTCGATCAATGGCCAACGGTATCGCTTTAATACGATCTCTGACGCAATGCGATCGAGGTGGGTCGGGTAATTGTGGAAACCATTGGCGGGCGCTGGTCCCCGCTCGGGGAAGATCGGACCATTGTCGCCGTAATTCACGTCGACCGTCATGGTCTGTTCCAATGTCTCATTGGTTAACTTGAAGCCAGTATAAAGCCCGGTATAGCGCGACATGGCGAAACCGAGCAGGCCCAGATCGATCACATCCTGTACGTTCGATGGAGCGAAGATCGGCATACCCGCATGCATCAACGCCAGCTCGCTCTGATGTGAGACGGTGGAGGACTTCCCGCTATGGTCGTCACCCGCCACGATCAGCACACCGCCATTGGGATGAGTCCCTGCGAAATTGCCATGCTTGAACGGGTCGCCGGAACGATCAACCCCCGGTCCCTTGCCGTACCAGATGGCAAATACGCCATCCTTATTAGCCTGCGGTACAGACGCCAGCATTTGGGTGCCCCACACCGCGGTCGCGGCAAGGTCTTCGTTCACGCCGGGCTGGAACAGGATGTCATGGCTTTCCAGCAGTTCCTTGGCGCGCCACAGTTCCAGATCGTACGAACCGAGCGGCGAACCGCGATAACCGGAGATGAAGCCGCCAGTATTCAGCCCATTACGCTTGTCGATTTCCTTCTGCATCATGGGAAGGCGCACCAGCGCATGGGTGCCGCTCATGATCACCCGACCGTCCTCGACAGTATATTTATCATCCAGTTTTACGTCACGCATGGTCATGATCTTCTAGCTCCGGCTCGTGCCAGGCAGCCGCCTTGTCATTAAGGTAGGCAGCAAATGCGATGGAAAAATCAGCAAGAACGATGCGGCTGCTCGGCCGATCAGTCATCATTGCATGCCATTGGGAGAGGCCGGAAATGCTGTCCAGCAAGGACCAGTCATAGACGAAGCGCGTCACGCGCTCACCTACATCCAGCGTATAAAAGGCAAACAGGTCGGCATGGCTAATCGCCTCGCCCAGCATAAAGGGATGAAAGGATGTAAGGCGCGAGAGCGCACGCATGGCCCGCTCCACTAGCGGGCGCACGGCGGCTATTGTCGCGGGATCGTTTACGCCTCCCATGAACACGCCGGGAAACAGCGACCGCAGCGGCGCTTCGATATAGACCTGCGCGATGTTGATCACCTGCCGCGCACGAGCGCGTCCAAACGCATCGGCGGGGTAGAGCGGGATGCCTCCAGACGTCTCCTCAATATATTCCAGTATCGCTACCGTCTCGGCAATACTGCCGTGCGGTGTAACCAGATAAGGGATTTTACCCATCGCACTATGTGCCAGAAAGGCATCGTCCTGAGCCGCGCGAGTCGGTATGACCTGGAAGTCCGTCCCCTTTTCGATCAGCGCGGCGCGGGCAGCGTTGAAATATTGGCTGACGGGATAGCCATGGAGGCGCAGCGTCATTGCAGCGATACCCATATATCGTCGCCGTTCACCGCGACACTGTAGCGCGGCAAGATCAGGTCCGGGTCTTCCTCACATGCACCTGTCGCCAGATCGAAACTCCAGCCGTGCCAGGGACAGGTCAGCACAGTACCGCAAATTTCTCCCTGATGGAGGGGGCCATGGGCATGCGGGCAGCGGGCGGGAATGGCGACGGGAGAACCCTCTACAAGCATCACCAGCACCTTCTCGCCGTCCACCGTGGCGCGCAGCGGCTTGCCCGAAGCCAACTCCGTCACTGTCCCGACCTTCTGCATCCCTTCTGTCATTCTCGACACGCCCTCTCCCAATTCCGTCAAGCTTAAGACATTGTGCTCGCCACCGTCAGGGCCAGCAGCGCCATTGAAGGGCCCTTCGTGCCACGCGGGCATGTTCGGCTCGCCAAGGCTTGTGTCGGATACCGGCGCAGCATCGAATATCTTGCCTGGATTGAGAATGCCTTTCGGGTCCAGCATCCTCTTGATATCCAACATCAGCGACCGCTCCTGCGCGTTGCGCGTGATTGGGAACCATGCCTTCTTCTCCAGACCGATGCCATGTTCGGCCGAGACCGAACCGCCAATCCCGCGCAATGGCTCATAGACGCAGCCTTCAACCTTTTCCCGGTCTTCGGGGCCGCCCGCACCAATGGCGATGTGCAGATTGCCGTCGCCCACATGTCCAAGGAACGCAATGCGCCCTTCATGCCAGATCGCCTTCAGCCGCGCAGTGACTTCGACCATATAGGCTTCCATGTCGCCGACGGGCAGGCTGACGTCAAAAGCATAGAAAGGGCGGAAGTCCTTGACGATATGCTCAAGATCTTCGCGGATATTCCAGATCGCTGCGCGGTCCTTTTCCGAACGTGCCAAAATCGCATCATCGAACAGACCCTTCTCAGCAGCGTCGGCCAATACCTTTTCAAACATCTCGCGGTCCCGTTCCTCGTCGGAACCCAGCGCCTCGATCATTACATAATAAGGCTTGTCGGGCGCGAGCGGGGCCGGATGCCGCCCTTCTCCCGTGTTCACACGATAGAAGCTATTATCGACCAGTTCGAACGCACTCAGCAGGCCGCCCAGAGCACCGTCCATGTGCCGCAGCAGCTTGGCAATCTTTACGAAACTGTCGGCGCAGACCAGGGCGGTATTGCTGCTCACCGGCCGTTCCCGCAGGCGCAGGACCAGCCGAGTGATGACGCCCAGTGTTCCTTCGCTACCAATGAAGAGCTGCTTCAGATCATAGCCGGTATTGTTCTTGATCATCTGATTCATCGAGGAGACGATCCGTCCATCGGCCAGCACCGCTTCGATTCCCAGCACTTGCTCCCGCATCATGCCGTAGCGGATGACGCGCATTCCGCCAGCGTTGGTCGCCGCGTTGCCGCCAAGCTGGCAAGACCCGCGCCCGCCCAGATCGAGCGGAAAATTAAGCCCGTACTGATCCAAATGGTCCTGAAATGTTTCCAGGATTACACCAGCCTGAACGATAGCCGTGCGGTTGGCGGTATCGACACTCTCGATCGCATTCATGCGCTCCAACGACAAAATGATCTCGCCGGGCCTGGTCTGCGTCGCACGCACCCAGCCAGACATGCCGCCCTGCACGACGATCGGCTGACCCACGGAATTGCACAGGGCAAGTATCTGCGAAATCTCTTCGGTGGTTTCTGGCCGCACAATCGCGTCGGCATCAATTCGGGTCATGAAGAAACCCGGCTCGCGACCGCTGACATCCTCACCGGTCAATACGCCGTTGGGCCCGACAATGGTGCGTATCTTTTCGATCAGCGTCGGATCAACGGAAGCGGCCATTGCCGCACTGGCCGACCTGGTCATAACCGCACCAACATTTTGCTTCGCGCCACGACGTGATGGCGTGGAGCATGGATCGTTGCCCGCAGCCGGAGAGCCCGCAGGCCGTTTCGTATCTCGCCGCTCATCGTGCCTTGAACCATACAGGTAGGGTCTTGGGACCGCGGGCAAAGTAAGAGTCCGACCATTTCACCGTATCGCCGATGGCCTCTATGCTTTCGAACCGTGCTGTCAAAATTTCGAGCGCGCTTTTGGCCTCCATGCGTGACAGATAGGAGCCGAGACAGAAGTGCGGCCCTTGTCCGAAGGACATGATCTCCTTGGGATCGCGGTCCAACACCAGTTCTTCCGACCGGTCGAACTTACGCTCGTCATGGTTTGCGGACCCCAGAAGCGGAAGGACCAGCGATCCTTTCGGAATGGCAACGCCCGCCAGTTCCGTATCACGGGTCGTGTGCCTGAACAGCATTTGCACCGGCCCGTCGAAGCGCAGCATCTCTTCCAGCAGGTTTGGAATTTTACCCGGCTCAGTCCAAACTGCGGCCGCGATCTCCGGATGTTTTTTCAAATGGGCAAAAGTGATGCCCAGCAGGTTGGTTGTTGTCTCCACCCCGCCGATCAGAAGCAGGATCGCCATGTTCAGCACTTCGCTGCGGGTCAGATGCTCGCCATTGATCTCAGCCTGAATGAAGCCGCTGATCAGATCGGTGCCTGGATTGGCCGCACGCTCGTCATAGACTTGCTCAAAGTAAGCGCGGATGGCTTTGGAGCTTCGCTCGATCTCTGCAAGGCGGTCGACACCATAGGCGGCGCGGTTGCCAGCAGCGAGAAGATCGTCAACCCAGTGCTTGAAATCCACCCGCCGGGCAATGTCGACGCCCAGCACCTCGGCGATCACACTGACCGGAAACAGCGCGGAAAATTCCCAGACGAAATCGAACTCGCCCTCGCTGCCATGCTTCCCGATGATATCATCGACCAGTTCATGCGTGACACTGCGGATGCGGTCCTGCATTGCCCCGACCCGGCTGGGCACGAACGCTTTGTTCGCCAGCTTGCGGATGCGGACATGACCCGGAGGATCGAGAGAAATCATCGGCTGCACTTCGGGCACTGGATCATATTCGCCCAGCAGCGCGGGCCAAAACTGGGCGGAGGAAAAGGTTTGGCCGTCGCTCAACACTTCCTCAACGTCGTCCCAGCGAGACACTGCGAAGCCTTGCATCGTCTCAAGCCATTTGACGGGATCGTCCGAACGCAGCCTGGCATAATGGGGATAGGGGTTCGCAGTGACTGCCGGATCCAAGGGATTATAGGTCATGTCGTCAGGCCGGAACAATGTCGAATGAAGGAATGACACCAAGCTGCTGAAAAACCGGAACAGCATCCCAGATGCTCCGTTCCAGAACGATCTTGCCGTTCTCGTCCCAGCCCATCACCGTCACGCCGCGCGTTTTAGTGATTTTCCCCGCTGCCGGTACGCCCAGAAAATCGGCGGCGTGCTTGGTTTCCCAAGTCCACTGGAATGACCCAAGCCGGTTGTTCCCGACATAGTCGAACACATTGAACTTATTGTAGCTCAGTGTCGGGTCTTCGATGATGAATCCTTCGAAGAACTTGCGGAGAGCGCCAAGATCATTCTTGATCTCCAGGCCGAAATTAATGTCTTCGAAATGGAATTGAGGATTATAGAGCGTCATCAGCTCATCAGTGCCGTCGGCGAAAAGACCGATCCAATATTGTGCCCATTCCAGGTTCATCAAACTTCTCTCCATTTCGGCATGTCCAGTCCAGATGGCATGCCTGTTCACGTCACAGGGATGTTCAATCCGAGGAAGAACGAACCCGGTCTACCAGAATGATAAGCAGGCAAGAATAGACGGCCATGGCCCTGCGCAACATCAATGGACTTTTCGTGCCAAAAATGGGCGGATCCCTCGAACCATATAAACCATGTTGTATTGCCCGGCCCCAGATATAGGGGTTTTCGGGATGTATCTATTGTCCCGCTATGTCATCGGCTGTCACGCTAGGGCATGTTCTCTTCAGTAAAAACATTGTCTTCAGGGGCAACTCTGATTTGCGTCACGCAGAAACGCGGGATTAACCGGCGACTGCCCTTCAGGGAGAGGAGAGAGGCATTGAAAACATCTGCATATCTATCGTCCATCACCGCCACCGTCGCTTCGGTTTTGCACATGCCCGCCTTCGCGCAGGACCTTGCGCAAGGTAGCGCCCCGCCTGCGGCAGAGCAGACGGCTCCTGGCGTAACCGGGGTCGAGGACATTCTTGTCACCGCGACCAAGCGGAACGAAAACCTGATCGACGTACCGATCTCCATGTCGGTCCTGACGGAGACGGCGATCACCAGCGCCGGTATCGACCGCGCCTCCGAATTCCTGTCCAACATCCCCAATGTCACGTTTATTGAGGACAATGCCGGCGAAGTTTATGTCAACATTCGCGGCCAGACTTCGGTCCGCAATTCCGATCCCAACGTCGCCGTCGTCATCGACGGCGCAACGCTGACCAGCCTGAAATCCTTCAACCAGGACTTGTTCGGCCTTAAGCAGATCGAGGTACTGAAAGGACCACAAAGCGCGCTGTATGGCCGCAACGCCGCTGCGGGCGCCATCGTCATCACCACCAAGGAACCAGGTGATACGTTCGAAGGCACAGCAATGGTCGGCTATGGGAATTTCGATACCAAGAAGGCGACTGCGTCGATTGGTGGGCCGATCAGTGATAATCTGAAGTTTATCGTATCCGGATCGTTCAGGGACACCGACGGCCCCTTCACCAATATCACCACGGGCGAAAAGGTGCAGCGGTACCGCAGCGGTCTGGGGCGGGCGCGCCTGCTGTGGGAACCAACCGATCGGCTGAAAGTCGACGTTCGCGTATCCGGCTATAGCTCAACCGGTGGCGGATCAGCCTATAACGCCCAACTCGTTGGCCTGCCGCTTGGGAATTTCCCGGGAACCGCCCTGGATGCGAACAATGCCGACATGCCGTTCGTATCCAACGTGAAGGGCGCCTTCAGCGAATGGATGATCGATGGATTGGTCAAGATCGACTATGATTTCGATTTCGCTACGCTGACCTCGATCACCAACTACAACAAGCTGCGTTCTTTCTTCGGCAGCGACTCCCCCCCTTACGTGCCGGATACCGGCGGCGCGGCGGCCACTACCCAAGGTTATCTCACCCAGGACCGGAACTTCTCACAGGAAGTCCGCCTGACTTCGCCCAGCGACGGTGCATTCCGTTGGCAGGTCGGTGTCTATTACCTGAATTATCGCCGCTTCCTGACCAGCGAGCTCAATGCGGACACGCAGGGTTTTCTTCCTCCCACACGGGGAGAGATCGACGGCCCCACGGCGGCGCAGCCAACTGTCTCGTTTGGCAAACAACGGTATAATACGGAGAGCTTCGCACCCTTTGCGAGCATCCAGTATGACATCACCGATGCATTGCACTTTAACCTCGCCGGGCGCTATGACATCGAAAAGCGCAGCGTTGCGGAAATCGCGCCCGATGCGATCAATCCAGTCACCGGCGCAAACTATAATTTGTGTATCGCGCTGACCGGCCGTCCTTATGAAGATTGCCGCGACAGACGCACTTTCAAACAGTTCGAGCCCAAGGTGAGCCTGACTTACGAGCTCTCGAGCGAGGCAACGGTCTATGCCAGCTATGGCAAGGGGTTCAAATCCGGCGGCTTCAATCCAATCGGATCGCGTGAAGCGTTGATCGCCGCCGCCGCTGGCCTGGGACTTCCAGCCAGTTCGGTCTATGTGCTGGATCGCTTCGACAAGGAAGTATCCACATCCTGGGAAGTTGGCGCGAAACTGCGGCTGTTCGATCGCCTTCTCGCAATCAATGGCGCATTGTTCAAAACTGACATCAAGGGCGCGCAACAGTTCGAATTCTTCCCGTCGGTCGGCCTCCAGACCACAGTGGGCATCGACAAGGTCAAAATTCAGGGCTTCGACCTCGACTTCGACGCACAACTGCCTTTCG
Source organism: Rhizorhapis sp. (assembly GCA_036570425.1). GTDB lineage: Bacteria > Pseudomonadota > Alphaproteobacteria > Sphingomonadales > Sphingomonadaceae > Rhizorhapis. Next base: position 59,152 of record DATCYF010000003.1, read on the forward strand.
GTCTTCGCCTCTTTGGCGGCTATGGCTATACCGATGGCGAAGTAAGCCAGTTCAACGGCAATCCCAGCTTCGACGGCAATGTCGCGCCCGGATCGTTCAAGACCACGCTAAACCTTGGTGCAACGCAGACATTCGAATTGGGCAGCGATTACCAGTTGGTGCCCCGCGTCGAATATAACCACTACGGCACCATCTGGTGGGACGTGGCCAATTCGCCCGGCACTCGCCGCGATCCGCTGGACATGTTCAGTGCGCGGCTGACGCTTAAATCGGGCGATCGCTGGGACATCTCGCTTTGGGGCAGCAATCTCACCAACGAGAAATATTTCCAGGAAGTTGTCCCGCTTCTGGGGGTCTTCACAGTGAACTATCGCGGCCCGACGCGCAGCTATGGCGTGGAGGCCCGCGTCAACTTCTGATCCTCCCCTGGGCTCGGTAACAGGCCGAGCCCGCCTTTTTATCGCCAGGAAGCATCATGAATCTGGAATGGGAACAGGACTGGCTTGAACAGTTCAACAATCGGCTCGAAGAGTTGATGGCGAACTATCCCGAGGACTTTGAATATGAAGATCTGAACTTCGGCGTCCGCATCAACAATGACCGCGAGAAACTACGCCGCTGGTTCAAGACTTTCGAGAATGCCGATCACGACGCATCAAAACATTATTTCAACGCGGCCCGCTATCATGGGGATGAAACTGGCGGCTGCCTGGAGTGGACGTGGGAAATTCACCACAGATCTGATTTCCTCGGCTTGCCTGCCGACGGCAAGACGACCCTGGTTCGGGGCATGACCATTCATGCATTCCGCGACGGCAAGATTATCCTCGAACGCAGCCTGTGGGATACTGCTGCGTTGATGCGTCAATTGGGTCTGCAGGCCCCCGTAGAGTTTGAGTTCCATTGATGTTCGATCTGGTTGGGAAAGCAGCCATCGTGACTGGCGGTGGATCGGGCATTGGGGCTGCTATCGCTCAACGCTTCCGCACGGCTGGCGCCCATGTTCTGATAGCCGACATCAGCCCGGAGGCCGAAGCCCGCGCCGCTGAATGGGGCTGCGCCTTCCTTCGCACTAACGTCGATGAACCGGCTGGGGTGGAGGCATTGTGCAAGGAAGCAGTCAATCGCTTCGGCAAGTTGGACATCATGATCAACAATGCAGGCATTGCCTCCGGCCATCTGTTGGCGGACGCGGATGCAGCCCGATCCGAACGTTTCTGGCGTGTCCATATCCTTGGCGTTCAGATGGGCATCAAGGAAGCGGCGGCGCGAATGACGGCCGGCGGCACGATCGTAAACATCTCCTCGATTACTGCCATGCGCGGCTTCGTGCAGTGGGGTGAATATGCCGCCACAAAAGCTGGCATCATTTCGCTGACACAGACCGCCGCTGTGGAATATGGCCCCTCCGGCATCCGGGTGAACTGCATCGCGCCGGGCATCATCGACACGCCGCTGGCGATGGACGAAGCGCCTGACATGGTCGCCCGCAATGCAAGCGTCTTCACGCAATTAGGGCGGATCGGTCGTCCCGAAGAACTCGCAGCCGCTGTCCATTTCATGGCCAGTGACGACGCCAGTTATATCACTGGCCAAACGCTGCTTGTCGATGGTGGCTGGAGCACCGGAACATCGTTGAAGGGCATCGAGCTGGCGCGGTCGACGGCGGAATAGATACATTCACTCCTAACACCCGCTCGTGCCAAGCGAAGCCAAATACAGCGCGTGTAAAGCCAGCCTTCAATTTCGCCTGGAACGAATGAGTGAGGAGCAGCGTCAGGCCGGAAGCCGCTCGTGCCCCATATTCAACGCGCGCCACCCGCTCGGCCGCTGCCCAGTCCACCGCATGAAAGCGCGGGAAAAGGTGCTGCTGCTCGAAAAACCAAGCAGGTAGGCGATGTTCTCGATGGTCAGATCCCGCCGGCGCAGATAATCATACGCCAACTCCTCTCGCAGGCTGTCCAGCACTTCCTGGAATGTTGTATTCTCCTCACGCAGACGCCGCAGCAAAGTCCTCTCGGTCATCGCCAGCAGACGTGCGGTTTCCTGCTTGCTCGGTTCTCCATTGGGCAATTGCCCTACCAATGCGTCGCGCACCTTTCGGGAAAAGCGGCTGGAAAATCGGAACGACAGATATTTGACTGCCATCTCGTCCAGCATCGTCGCCAATTCCTCATTTGCGGATGGCACCGGCGCATCCAGCACGTCGGCCGGGAACAGAATGCTGTTAAGCGGCTGACCATAGCGGATGGGACAGCGGAATACTTCCCGATAGGCCCGGTCGTCGGCAGGCTTGCGATGGCGGAACGTCACCTCAATGGGCGTGATCGGCACCGTCAATATCCATTCGCATAGCATGAATAAGCCAGCGAGCATCGTATCGATCGTCTGGTAGATCGGCTGTCGGCCCCCAGTGTTCAAATCTACTGACAGACGGCCATCGGCTCCCTCACGATCGAACTCCACAGCGGCAGAGTCCGAAATCAGCCGAGCGGAATGCTGGAATCGCTCCGCTGCCCGGCGCAATGTGGCGCTGCATGACATCGCATAGCCGACCACATGGAAGGTCGAAGGACGGATATGCTTAGCCACCTTCAGGCCGAAGTTCGGATCGCCCGTCGCTCCGACTGCCGCGATCCACAGGCTTGTTACCTGCTCCTGCGAATAGCGGTAATTAAGATCACCGATACGACTGGCATCCATGCCGATGCCCTGCATCAACGGTGCAGGATCGACGTCCGCCTCCTCCAGTGCCCTCACGATAGCCAAGATCCAGGCTGAAAGGCCCGTTTGCAACCCAGTTCCTCCCCGCGATACCCGAGTGAACATGATGGGGAAGCTCCACTGTAAATGCAAACGCGTTGTGGCCTCTCAGGCCGTAGCGTAGCCGGTTCAACTCTCCCTCTGGGTCCGCCGGTTCAGGAAGGCCTCGACCTTCTCCATCGCCTCGGGAGAGCGAGCCGTATCGAAGAAATAGCGACTCTCTATCAAAAGCGCGGGATCCATCGGCACCTTTGAGCCTTCATAGAGGGCTTTGAGCATATTGTCGGTCGATGATTGTTGAGGTGCAGCGCGAACCGCCTCGACAAAGGCGTCTGCTCCGAAGGTGGGATATCCTGCGGCGCCACGGGGCTCGCCTCCCGGAACCTTGAAGCCTTCTCTATCCCAAGGCGCAACAGCGGTTCCGCGATCCAGTATCCATCGCCGGGCCGTGTCGATGAGCAATTCATGGGGCACGACTGCATGCACGATGCCGCCCGCCAATGCTTCGGCGGGAGAAATGACCTTTCCGTCCAGTAGGTAGGGCATGGCCGCATTCACACCGATCAGCCGCGACAGACGCTGCGTGCCGCCTGCACCGGGCATAAGGCCGATACTCGCCTCAGGCAGCGCCAGGCGTAGCTTGGGATCATCGACGGCCACTCTGAAATGGCACCCCAGCGCCAATTCCAGGCCTCCGCCGAGCGCCAGCCCTGCAATGACCGCTGCGACGGGCTTGCCGCAGGTCTCAATCGCCCGGATGCGCTGACTGAACCCACCGGCGTCCAGAGCGCCTGCGCGCTTTTCCTCCTCGGTCTCGGCGGCGCGCCACCGGGCCATGTCTGCCGGCATTTCGGTCAGGTCCGCGCCCGCACAAAAACCGCTCTCCTTTCCTGATTGCAACACCATGGCACGAATGGAATCATCAGATTTAATGGCGGCAACCAGCACGTCGAGATCTCTCTGCACCGACGCGCTGATGGCGTTCATCGACCGGCCGGGGACGTCGAAAGTCACCAGCGCGATACCGTCAGCGTCGATTTCTATCGTGAAGTTTTCCATGTTACTCATTTTCCCGGGGACAGCGGCAATGACCTGAACACCCTGTCCGTCAGCGCGGCGGCAGGCGGACGGCGCCGTCCAACCGGACCGACTCTCCGTTCATGTATGCGTTTTCCATCATGTGCAGCGCCAAATCCGCATATTCCCTCGGGTCACCAAGCCGCTGAGGGAACGGCACGGATGCGCCCAATGCCACCTGCACATTTTCCGGCAGCGATTTCATCATCGGCGTTCCGAACAATCCTGGCAGGATAGTGTTGACCCTTATGCCGGAACCCATCAGGTCGCGAGCGATGGGAAGGGTCATGCCCACCACACCGGCTTTCGACGCGGCATATGCCGCCTGGCCGATCTGCCCATCCTGGGCCGCGATGCTGGCGGTGCAGACAATGACCCCGCGTTCGCCACTATCCATCGGCTCCAGATCCAGCATACCCTTCGCCGAGGTTGCAACACAGCGGAATGTACCGATCAGGTTAATCTGTACTGCTCGTTCGAAATCGACCATGGGAAAGCTCTTCGGGGTTCCCGTCTGCTTGTCACGCCACGCGGTCTTTATGCCGTTGGCAATACCGGCACAGTTGACCAGGATACGCTCCTGCCCATGTGCGGCCCGCGCTTTTTCAAACGCCGCGGCGACCTGTTCGTCTGACCGAATGTCGACAGGGCAGAAGACACCGCTCAGCTCCGCCGCCAGTGCCTCGCCCCGTTCCGCATTCATATCGAAGATCGCAACCTCGACGCCTACGGACGCCAGCTTCCGGCTGGTTGCCTCACCCAATCCCGATGCGCCGCCCGTCACTACAGCGGCGATACCCGATCCCAATTTCATGCAAGCCCTCCTGCCGGACGGGATGCTCCCGCCTCAGTCTTTGCCGATGGCCCATCCCGGCAAGGGTCGCCACGGCGGCGGGTGCCAGCAGAAGACTATTCGGGACAAAAACTCCGGCCGCCAGCACCCCAAATCGTCCATCGGCACAGGCTCCCCGCGAATCAAGCCCTAGCGAAAATTCATCTTGAATGTGACGCCATAGGTCGCCGGTCTCGCGGCATAGCGCACAATAACATCCTGGGTGACGAACTGGTTGGTCCAGTAATATTCGTTGAATACGTTCCGGCCCCACACCGATACACTCCAGCGCTCATCCAGCGCCTTGATGCCCGCGCGCAGATCGACGGTCTTGAATGATCCAATCACGGAGGAACTGGCGACGCCCAGTGTCGAATTGGTCTTGCTGTTGTACAGCATATTGGCCCCGACAAATGCACCCAGACTGTCGTTCAGGTCCCATTCGTAGCTCGCATCCGCGACGATGTGCCATTTCGGGGAGAACGGCAGACTGGAACCGCTATAATCGGCGAGCACTCTTTCATTGTTGATGCCGACAAATCGCAGAACCTTGGAATCCACATAGGTGACAGCGCCCCGCAGGGTGAGGCCGCTCACCGGGCGTCCGATCACTTCTATCTCCGCGCCATTAATCCGCGCCTTGGGAATGTTTACCAGTTGCTCGAGTTGGTTGAAGATTGGATCAACGATCAACCCACGCACCTGCTTGTCGTAGTAGATATAATGGAACGCCGCGGCATTGAGTTGAAGCGCCCGGTCCAGAGCCGATATCTTCGTACCGATCTCATAGGCCATCACTGATTCCTGGCTGACCGGCGCAAATTGCGCAGTAGTCGATGCAGGAACCGTCGGGAAGCTGCCTGACTTGTACCCGCGCGATGCAAGTGCATAGATCAGCACGTCGCGATTGGGCTTGTAGTTCACGCCCAATCGCCAGGAGAAATTGTCTTCCTTCAACGTGTCTTCGAACGGCGTGCGAATCAATTCGAACGTTGTCTTGTTCATGTTGAGACAGGTTTCCGGTCCAGCTGGTGCACCCGGCGTGCCCGACAGAACGTCGGACAGAACCGAAAATGTCGTCTGCATCCCGATGTCGCCACGCATGCAGGAACTGAAATCGTTCCTGCTCTTGGTATAGCGCGCGCCACCCAGCACGGTCAGCGTGTCGCTGATCGCGAATTCCGCATTTCCGAACACAGCCCAATCTTCGATATCCTGCGTGATTGTGGTGGTGGATGCCGCGATCCAGGGCCCACCGGTCAAAATTGCGGTATTGGTCGAATCCCCCGTCAGGATATCATTGGCGCTGCGGACCTTGTTCCTGGCATAATTGCCGCCCAGCAACCAGTTAAAGGGGCCCATATCTCCGGACAACCGCAGTTCCTGATTGAAGCTCTTCACTCGGCCATCGGCATTGACCCCTGCGCCCTTCAACGGCGTACCGTCGCGATCAACGCTGTAATTTTCGTTATAGCGAGATAGGGCCGTAATCGACGTTAGCACAATGTCATCGGTCAGTTCATAATCGCCGCGCATGGAAAGCTGATAGAATCCATCGTCCCGTGTCAAATCGCGATCCGGGTCCCAATCCGCCGACCGCGCATTTTGTGGCGCGGGGGTCAAGCCACGGAAAACTGCAATGCGACGCAGTGTCTCCGCGGGATCAAAGAGGCCGCCGGCCGCAACTGCCGCTTCGTCATATTGCAGGAACAGCCCCTGCAACTGACCCGCCTGCGTATCCGATTTGTCGCGCCAGCCATTGGCGGAAAACAACAGGGTCAGCCGATCGGTCGGCTCCCATTCCACCTGCAGGCGGCCGCGAAGCGTATCCTGCCGCCCCAGTTCCGCGTCGCGTGTGTAATTCTTCTGCCATGGTCCCGAAATAGTCGCACTGCCCGCCAGGCGAACCGCGATCGTGTCACTGACTGGCCCGCTAATGTAGGCCTCGCCATCAAATGTATCGAAACGGCCGTAGGACGCACTAAAGCCCGCCTCTAGTTCTCGCGTTGGCTTGGCAGCAATATAGTTGATCGCCCCTCCAGTGGAATTCTGGCCAAATAGAATACCCTGGGGGCCTTTCAGTACTTCCACACGCTCGAGGTCGAGCGATGCGCCCTGCGTGAACGCACTGAATGCAAGCGGCACCTGATCTACATAGACGCTTACCGCTGGACTGGCGCCCAGGGTGTAATCATTGAAGCCAACGCCGCGCAGAGTGTAGAGCGGCGTACCGTCCTGACTTTTGGTAAAGGTGAAACCCGGAGTGATCTTCGCCAGATCGCCTGTATCGCGCACGCCAGACGCAGCAAGCTGCTCGCCTGATGCTGCCGTAATAGACAGGCCCACGTCGTTAACCGACTGCGCCCGCTTCTGCGCAGTCACGATGATATCGCCAATGCCCTGATTGGCGGCTTGGGGAGCGACAGGCTCGGCCTCCTGGGCGAATGCAGGCAATGCCATCCAGGCCGACGCGAATATCGACACGGTAGACGCGGCAAAGCGGGACGAAAACTTCGTCATGATTATCCCCTCCAATATCAAAGCAGCTTCGATGCGGCTTCTTCTCGACTATGGTGAGAATGATAATGCGCCCGACGATCCATTACATGGCTGGCTGTGCCAGCTTGTGGCGAAACGCGCCATCACAGCAATTTGTGCAAGGCGCGACAGACTGATGCAAAAAATGCCAATCAGTCCTCTATTGCCCGGTGGCCGATTGACTATGGCGCTTTTCAGGCACACGATATCCCCGCGTACGGAGACAGATCCGGCGCATAGCTTAGGAGAGCTGACGATGACCGGACCGCGCGAACCGCGATCCACTCTGACCGGATGGGTTTTGGCGATTATACGGGCGATGCGCACGCAAGGCGTGGACGCCGACGCGGTCCTGACGGAGATCGGTCTGGACCAGGCGCTGCTGGAGGGCGGGTACAGCCGCTATTCGCAGGCACAGGTGAGCCAGCTATGGAAACGCGCCATCGAACTGACCGGCGATCCTAATTTCGGCTTCAAGGTCGCCGCTGAAGTGCGCCCGGCCACCTTTCACGTTCTTGGTTATTCGATGAGTTGCAGCGCGACCTTGTGCCGCGCGCTCGAACGCTTTGCCTTCTATTGCAGGCTGATATCGGATTCGACGACGGCGACACTGACGGAGGCGAATAATCAGGTTATCCTGCAATTTCACTTTGATACGGGCGGTACACCGCCAATCTATCAAACTGTCGATACTGTCGTGGCGAGCATCTTGTCCTACATGCGCTGGATTGCGAACGAGCACGTCGTGCCGATCGCTGTTCACCTGCCACACCACCTGATAACGGGCCGCGCGGCGCATCGCGATTTCTATGGCTGTCCCGTCAACTTCGGCGAGGCGCGAACCTGCATTATCTTCGACAAGGCCGATCTGGAGCGTCGTATATTGTCATCCGATGAAGAATTGGCATCTCTGCTGGATGGCACCGCCAATCGTTATCTGGAACAGCGAATGGCCGGGCGCTTTGCGGTACGGGTTCGCGACCTCATGATGGCGCAATTGCCACATGATGTACCCTCGAAGAAGCGCACCGCTCATATGCTGGGCATGACGGAACGTACGCTGCTGCGCAGGCTAAAGGAAGAAGGGACGACCTTCGCCGATGTCCTGCGTCAGTTGCGGGAAGAACTGGCTTTTCAATATCTCCAGCGCGGCATGTGTCTTAGTGAAATCGCTTATCTTCTGGGTTTTTCCGACAACGGCACCTTCTCTCGCGCGTTCAAGCAATGGACCGGGCGGCGGCCAAGCACTGTGATTTGCAGCGAAGGCTTTGCTCAAGCGGCTTGAACAGCTTCATATATTCAACGAACATTCCGCAGCAGAGCTCGCGCGCTCGGCGACTGCACGCCTTGCAGGAAATCGGGAACTTCTCCCGCCAGTCGGATGTGATCACGCGTCAGTTCATCGACATTGGCGCATCCTAATAACGCCAGCGTCCGCTCTAGTTCCATCCGCAATAATTCCAAAACACGTGCCACACCCGGCGCGCCATGCGCCGCCAGCCCATAAAGATATGGCCGTCCGGTCATGCACGCCCGCGCGCCCATGGCCAGCGCCTTTGCGATGTGCGCGCCGCGTCGGATCCCGCCGTCGAGGATCACCTCCATCCGATCTCCAACCGCATCGACCATGTTGGCCACCAAATCGATGGTCGGTGGAACGCCATCGAGTTGCCGCCCCCCATGGTTGGACAGGACCACCGCACTTGCGCCTGCCGCTGCGGCCAATCGCGCATCATTGACGGACTGAAGTCCTTTGATCGCGAACGGCCGACCCCAATGAGCGACGATCCGTTCAATCGAGGCCCAACTGATATTACGCTCCATCCGCTCTGCAAAATACGTAGCCAATGTCGATAGGTCCCCGCCCCCGCCTCTCCCGACATTGGGCAGGCTGAACTTTTCGCCCAGCAGATAGTCGACGCACCAGCGCGGCCGCATCGCAAATTTGGCGAGTCCGGCAAGACTGATCTTTGGCGGAATGGTCAGTCCGGTCCGCAGGTCGCGCTCCCGATTACCCGCGACGACCGTATCGACGGTCAGGCAGATCGCGTCGAATCCAGCCGCCTTGCATCTATCTATCGTTTCAAAATTCAACGCATCGTCGTTCAACAGGTAAAGCTGGAATATCTTTGGCCCGCTGCAATGCGCGGCGATGTCCTCGATACTGGCGGTAGCCATGGTGGACAAGGTATAACCCACGCCTGATCGGGCGGCCTCCACTGCCACTCCGCGCTCGCCATCTTTATGGAAAAGCCGCGTCATACCGGTGGGCGCCAGCATCAATGGCCAGGCCAATTCCCTTCCCAGCACTGTCCGACGCATGTCTATCGAACGAATGTCATGCAGATAATCGGGGACCAGCGCATAACGATCGAATGCAGCGGTGTTGGCGGCCCGGGTCAATTCATCGTCGGCTCCACCTTCGATATAATGGTAGAGCGGAGTCGGGAGCCGCTTTCGCGCCTGCCATTGAAAATCCGCAATATTATAGCAGCCGCCGATGCGAGCCATGCTCGTCGGTCTCCCTTGAATAGCGGGCGCGATGCGCCTGTTGTTTCGATTTACACTCGGGCCCTGAACCGCACGGGCAGGCTGTGCGGCCCGCGCGCGAAGTAGGAATCGAGCCAATCCACTTTATCCGAAACCGGCTCCAACACATCAAAGCGTGAAAAGGCGACCTCCAGTGCAGCACGCGCTTCCATGCGGCTCAGATAATTGCCCAGGCAGAAATGCGGCCCCTGTCCAAATGACATCAGCGGGAATTCGATCTTGCGATCGATATCGAACGTCTCCGGGTCCTCGAACTTGCTTTCATCGCGGTTGGCAGACGCCAGTATCGGCATGACGGCAGACCCTGCGGGGATCTTCACGCCAGCAATCTCCGTATCCACAGTGGTATGGCGGAAAATGATCTGCACGGGCGGATTGTAACGCAACACTTCCTCGAGCAGCGGCACGATCAGACTGTGATCGGCACGCACGCGGGCATCGGTTTCGGGGTGGCGCTTCAACTCCACCAATGTGGTGCCGATCAGATTAGTGGTCGTCTCGACGCCGCCGATCAGCAACAGGATAGCCATCGACAACACCTGGTTTCGGCTCAGCTTCTGTCCATCCACCTCCGCCTGGATCAGCGTGGAGATCATATCCTGGCCCAGATTGGCGGCCCGCTCATCATACAGCGCCTCAAAGAATTCGCGCGTCTTCCGTGAACTCTCCCCGATTTTTGCGAGCTTGTCAGGGCCATAAGCGTTTCGGTTCGCTGCCGAGAGAATATCATCGACCCAATATTTGAATTCGCCGCGCCTCTGGGTGGGTACGCCCAGCACCTCTGCAATCACCGTCACCGGATAGAGAGCGGTGAACTCATGCGCCCAGTCAAATTCACCTTGGGGTCCATGCTTGGCAATGATGTCATCGATCAGCTCGTGCGCGATCTTGTAAGCGCGGTCCTTTAACTCATTGACCTTGGACGGTACGAACGCCTTGTTGGCCAGCTTGCGCAATTGCATATGCCTTGGCGGGTCCATGGAGATCATCGGCGGTTCTTCGGGCAGCGGGTCATATTCGCCCAGCAGCGCAGGCCAGAACTGGGCGGAACTGAACGTGCGTCCGTCCTTCAGCAGCGCATCGATATCGTCGTAACGCGCTACTCCGAACGCGCCCAACGTAGGTAGCCACTTCACCGGCTCGTCTCGGCGCAATGCAACGTAATAGGGATAAGGCTCGTGCTTCACCACCGGATCGAGCGGATCATAGGCCAAGGGGCCATGGGCGTCCGGAGCGCGATTTTGCATTGCCGTCATGATCCGAATCCATCTCCACAGAATATTGCGCCGTCGATCATACCATACGTCTTTGATGACATCGGTGTGCGCCTTTCCCGCACTCTTCCCAATGGCCGTTCGTGCCAGTCGCAAGCGAAGAGTGCCACGAATGGCGCAATGGCACGAACCGCCATCGGCTGACCCAATATGCCGTGGTATTCCCGGCGCTGCCGCTTCAGCATACACTAACATGCGCAGGATCGCGCCAGCGACAGGAGAGACCCAGAAATGCACATTCTTTATTCAGGCCTTGTCACCGACGATCACCTTTCGCCCGAACAGCAGGGCTTTATACGCGGCCTGCGCGGCCTCGCTCCCCTCTCGATCACCGCAGAAGCGCCCGTCGCCGGCGGCGGTACGCGCCAGCACAAAAGCTTTGAAACGGCACAGAACTGGGTCACCGCATTCTTCGACAAGGGCGCAGAGGAAGTGCTCGGCTATTATGCCGACGATTTCGTCTGGGAAGACATTGAATTCATGCAGACGATCACGACCAAGGAGGAACTCTACAAGGCGTTCGTCGTGTTCAACAATAGCGGCCCCGAATCAGCTTTTGGCGTCCATAAGTTCGAGGTGCTGACCTACGACGGAGGACCCGCAGGTGCATCGCGCGGCGTGAAGCGGCAAGGGGGCGTTCCACCCGAGTGGAAGGGGGAACTGGAAGCCGATTACAACCGCTTCGCCAACAACATCTTTCTGGGCGCAGATTTCGACTATGACGAATGGGGCTATATGCAATGGATATGGAAGGCCACGCATAATGCGGATTTCTTCGGCACCCCGGCCGCCGGAAAAACCACCGTCACGCGTGGCACGACAACCCAGATGTACAAGAATGGCAAGATTGTCCGTTGCCGTACTCACTGGAATTTCCGCGAGTTTGCAATGCAACTCGGTGTAATCCCGGCCCCGGATGAAGCATGGCGCAATAATCCGGGATTGAACCAGTAACGGACGGGATCATGCGCTATTCCCTGTTGGGCCGCAGCGGCCTTCGCGTATCGAAATTGGCGCTCGGTACCATGACCTTTGGGCCGGGCGCGGACTGGTCGCGGTCCGAAGAGGATTGCCGCCCCGTCTTCGACGCCTTTGTTGAAGCCGGCGGCAACTTCATCGATACCGCCAATATGTACACGGGGGGCGAGAGTGAGAAGATCGTCGGCCGCCTTGTCGCGGCGGATCGCGAGCGGTTCGTGATCTCAACCAAATATGCGAACGCCGCTCCGGGGCGTAGCGACCCCAACGAAGCGGGCATGCATCGCAAGAGTCTGACCCGCGCTCTCGACGCCAGCCTCCAGCGCCTCGGCCTTGATTATATCGACCTTTATTATGTGCATTGGTGGGACTTCACTACCCCCGTGGAAGAGGTCCAGCGAGCCTTGGATGATGCAGTCAGCGCCGGTAAGATCCTGCACATTGGGTTGTCTGACGTCCCGGCCTGGGTCGTATCGCGGGCGCAAGCATTTCATGACCTGCGAGGCCTCGCGCCTGTTGCCTGCATGCAACTGGAGTACAGCCTAGTGCAGCGCTCGATTGAGCGCGAGCATCTTCCGCTCGCCCGCGCTCACGACATTGGCGTGACTGCCTGGTCACCGCTCGCAGGTGGTATTCTCACTGGAAAATACACCCGCAACACCGACGATAACGGCCCAAAACGCATGGACTCTATGCAACTCCAGCAACTGGATAATCGTAATCGCGATATAGCGGTTGCGGTTGATGCCGTCGCCAGACGATTAGAAGTTACTTCATCACAAGTCGCACTCGCCTGGATCATGGCGCGGGGCGTTATTCCTATCGTCGGCGCCACCCGTGCCGAACAGATGCGGGAAAACATGGCAGCGGCCGAGTTGCAACTGTCCGAAGATGCTCTTGCCGACCTTCACGCTGCCAGCGCATTTGACGCCGGTCATCCCTATTCGATGCTTGACTGGGATATGCCGATCGCACTGGGATATGGGGGTATGTTCGACCACATCGATATTCCGAATTTTCCTTCACATATTCGATGAAAGACGGCAACTGTACGGTCGAGAGCGGTCTTCTGCGGTAATCGGCTATGCCAGTTTTTTCTCTGGACTTACTTAGCGAAGCTCGACTGGCGGTCAACGCATTGTGAGCCCTGTCAGGCTCGGCGCGTTAATATTGCTGCCACGGCCGCTATGCGATCCACATCGGCATAGAACATATTCTCCAGTTCCTCGCCGAAGACGTCCGGGTCGATCTCCCAGTAGCGTAATTGGCAGTTATTAGATGCAGCAATCTGTTCGAGAGAGGCACGGACAAAGTCATGCCCATCGATGATTGCGCTTCCCGTATAAAGAATGAACCGTCCCTCGGGAGCGAGGCGCTCCACTGCGGCGCGGGCCATCTCCATCGAGATTTCTGCACCATGCATGCCCCCGCCGTCACGATACAGGCGATGTGCGGCGTCGGTGATGTAGGGTGGATTAGCCATTGCCACATCTACTGCACCTGAGACGGAGGCGAGATTGCGGCCTTGCAGAGCTTCAGCGGTGACACCGGCGGCCCCGCAATTAATCCGGGCAAGCGCCAGCGCCTTGGGATTGATGTCGGTCATGACAATGCGGGCGCCAGGACAAATATCCGCGGCAACGATTGCGCCCACGCCTGCGCCCGTGCCGATATCCACGATACAACCGCCCGCCGGACATTCAGAACGCTCAAGCTCCTTGGCGACCAGTTCGGCAAAGCGATAACTATCGGGACCGAAGAATACCGAATCTTCCGCGGTCGTCGGAAAGGCGGAGTGCAGGAACAAACGGTCGCGAAGCCACGATACGCGTAGCACACTGCGCAGAAGCTCCTTCCCTTCAATCATGCCTGCCCGAAGAAGGAGGCTTACGGCGTCATCGTCGATGGTGCCGGGCGCAAATGGAAGGTTCCAGCCCAGCACATCCTCCAGGCTGCGCGCTCTTTGACGGTCAGGCCGGGCGATGACACGGGCATGGGTTGCGGGCGTAGGCGTAATGAAGCGATAGCCCGCCTTCTCGAGATAATCGAGAAGGTCAAGCAAAGCTGCATCGGTCGAACCACCGTGGACCGGTGTCATGCGGTGCGGCGTTTCCGATGGCGCAGCAGTATCCATGCCTCACCTCCTTCATGCATCTTCGACAGCGGCACATGGCCTGCGGGACGCAAGATCGAACCTGTTGCCGCTGCTCAAGATGTGGAGCCGGACATCATACATGGACAATGCCCGTTCGGGCCGGGCCTCGGCAATATTGGAATGCGTCACGCCGACACCATCGACAATATAAACCGCGCCCGATCCGAGCACCTCCAAGGCGTCGTCCCGCAGCAGAATTGCAGTGTCCTCATCAATACCTATACCAATCACCCGGGGATTTTGCGCCACGGCGCCCAGAAGTCTGCCGATGCGTCCGCGTTCGGCGAAATGCTGATCAATGATGGCATCGCGAACGAAGCCCAGTCCGGGTGCCATATGGAGATCGCCTATGCGGTGAGATTCCCTGCTCGATCCCTTTACCAGCATTGTTTCGCTCATCACCGCTGCACCGGCGGAGGTGCCGGCGATCAGGCCGCCGCGTCTGTGAATGTCCCAAAGCATTCGTTCGATCGGCGTATCTCCGATCTGGCTTGATATGCGAAGCTGATCACCGCCCGTAAAGAACACGCCTGCTGCATCCCGCAGTGGGTCCGCCGTTTCTTCCTTCAGCGTTTCCACGCGTTCATTGACGTAGAGTTCAGTCAGGTTCGTGACACCCAGGTCGGCGAAGGCAGCACGGTAGCTATCGAAATAGCCTTCCGGCTCATGGCTGGCGACAGTTGCGATGACGAGCTTCCCCTCACCAATGCACTCCGCCACAGCCCTCAAGATCAGCTTGTCGCCCTTCTTGTCCTCATGTCCCCCAATGATGATGAGAGGACCCTGCCGATCAGTCATGGTCCATCAGTCCCTCGAATTCCTCTGCCTGCAACGCGCTGCGAGGCTGGTCGAGCCAACTTCCAGCGACTGCCACGGCAAAATGTCTGCTGTTGTGGGCAATGCCAATGCGGCCCTGGCGATCGATCACGATCACGCCAGCTTCTCCGCCGGACCGTTCAAGCCTTTCAATTGCGCGCTGAGCAGCCACTGAGGGCGCAACGGTTTCAAGAGCCTGCATCACCGTCGCCGCCAGAATGGTTCGCGCTATGCTCTCTCCATCACCGGAAAAGGCTGTGGCTCCGAGTTGGTCATCGGCATAAAAGCCGCCGCCGGGAAGGCATGCATCCCCCACGCGTCCCGGCCGCTTGCCGGTCAAGCCGCCGGTCGATGTCGCGGCAGCGATATGGCCAGCGGAGTCGACCGCTATGCAGCCAACGGTGTCGCAAGCGGGGTCATCCTCATTGGTGTCCTTGTCAGCAAATGGATGAGGCAGAGCGCGCTCTGCACCAATCTGCCCTGCGAAGCGGGAGGCGCCTTCGCCGGCGAGCAAGACGGGAATTTCCCGAAGGAGCGACCGGGCCACTGACACCGGATGGCGCACGTCGCGTATGGCCGCCACGCCGCCTATGTCGAGTGTTGCGCCATCCATGATCGCTGCATCCATCTCAACCTCGCCTGCTGCATTGAGAACGGAACCACGGCCCGCATTGAAAGTCGTGTCGTCCTCCAGTTCACGCACAATGGCTTCCACTGCATCCAGGGCGGCGCCTCCTCCATGCAGGACTCGCTGCCCGACCCAGGCGGCGGCGAGACATCCCCGACGACTGGCTGCAGCCTGCTTCGGGGAGATCGTCCGCGCGCCCCCATGCAAAAGGAGAGTCCAGGAACGATCAGACATGGGCCTGCACGAGAGCCGGAGACGCAGTCGAGTGGGACTCGGACTTCCCTGCCACTTGCTGCGGAGAGAAGACCTTGACCTGTCTCCAGACCGCCTCAACCAAAGTGGGAAGAATGACCACGAGGTCGCCGGGATGACCGGCTTCCAGGCAGGTGTTTACGGCCTCTTTTTCGATGATGACCTGGCGCATGCGATCAGGCGAGGCGCCTGCCTCAAGCGCGCCCTTGTACATGAGCGCGTTGACCTCCCCCGTTGGCCGCCCGCGACCATCCGGACCCTCGCGGAAGACGATGAAGTCGAAGATTCCTGCCGATAGCCTGCCCATTTCAACAATATCCTCGTCACGGCGATCACCAGGAATGCTGACCATGCCGATCACCTTGCCATGATCGACGCGCATTTGGCTGATCAAGAAGCCAAGCGCCTCCAGACTGGCGGGATTATGGGCATAGTCGATGAGTACGCGAAAGGGATGATCGTCGATGATGTTGAGCCGCCCCGGATTATCCTCGAAGGAGGACGCGAAGCCCTTGAGCCCTGAACGGATGACGTCTAGCGACATGCCATGCGCAGCACATATCGCTACCGCCGCGAGGGCGTTAGCGATATTGAACTCGGCACGCCCGTTCAGTGTCGCGGGGATGTCTCTCGCCGCCATCACCGAAATCCGGTCCCGGTCTTTATAAAGAACGATGTGGCCACCCGCCGGGCCGGGTTCGCGCAGTACGGCCATGTCACCGGCGCCAATATGTTCGGCCAAGCCCCCGCCCCTATTCGCTCCACCTTCCAGCGAGAACCAGACAATCCTGCCCCGCGCGTGACGGGCCATGCCACGCGTAATTGGATCGTCGAAATTGAGAACGCTGTGCCCTTGCCGCGCCACACTTTCCACCACCACGGACTTGACCTTCGCCAGATCGGCAAGCGTCTCAATGCCCTTGGTGCCCAGATGGTCAGGCGCGACATTAAGCACTGCACCGATCTGGCAATGACGAAACGCCAGTCCTTCGCGCAATATGCCGCCTCTCGCCGTCTCCAGAACCGCCACGTCGACTGCAGGATTGCGCAGAACCATCGCCGCGCTCCTGGGGCCGCTCGCGTCAGCGGCCTTTAGCAAATGTTCATTGAAATAGATGCCGCTCGTCGTCGTGAGTCCCACATTGCGCCCCGCCTGGCGCAGGATCGCCGCGACCATCCGGACTGTGGTCGATTTGCCATTGGTCCCGGTAATCGCCAGTATCGGAATGCGGCTGGCCCTTCCTGGCGGGAAGAGCATGTCGATCACCGGTTTGGTTACATTGCGTGCCTGGCCTTCGGCCGGTTCAAGATGCATGCGGAAGCCGGGAGCGGCGTTCACCTCAATTATGCCGCCCCCTGTTTCACGGACCGAGCGGGAAATATCAGGCGACAGGAAATCGATTCCAGCAATATCCAGCCCGATGGTCATGGCTGCCTGTTCGGCGACAAGCGCATTTTCGGGATGAATTTCATCAGTGCGGTCGATGGCGGTGCCGCCGCTCGACAGATTGGCCGTGCCGCGCAATCCAACGATTTCACCTAGCAACGGCACACTCTCCAGCGATTTCCCTTGCCGCCGCAACATCTCCAGCAGAGGCTCATCAATCCGAATACGGGTTAGCACCTTCTCATGGCCTTCCCCGCGACGTTCATCCTGGTTTACTATATCGATAAGATCGGCGACGTTATGATAGCCATCGCCTATCACCTGCGCAGGAACCCGCTGGGCGACCGCTACGACCTTGCCGCCCACCACCAACATGCGATGATCGTGGCCCGACAAATGGCGCTCCACCACAACGCGGCGGCTATGCTTTATCGCGATCTCAAAGCCTTCCCGGACCTGTGCTTCATTCAGCAGTGCCGTGCTGACACCCCGACCATGATTGCCGTCCAGCGGCTTCGTCACCAAAGGAAAGCCAACCCGTTCCGCGAATGCAGCGGCTTCATCGGCCGACCGAACAACAATCCCACGCGGCACCGGCAGTCCGGCTTCGGCCAGAAGGGCCTTGGTCAGGTCCTTGTTCGCCGCCAAATCAACGGCAATCTGCGATGTTTGCCCTGTGATGCTGGCCCTGAGCCGGTGCTGACGCTTGCCATAACCCAGTTGAATCAGACTTTGACGGTCGAGCCGCATGACCGGAATGCCCCTCCGTTCAGCTTCTTCCGCCAGCGCCCGCGTGGTGGGGCCAAGGCTGCCCTCCTCCCGCAATCTCCTGAGGCTCTGGAGAATAGAGGCGACGTCGGTCGCCTCCCATCCGATGTCCATGCCAAGCGTGTCCAGTCCCTCCACCTGAGAGAATTCCGCCGGGACCAAGGCCCCTATCAGGCGGATCGCGGCCGCGCCCGCGGCGAGACCAACTTTCTCATCCTTATAGCAGTAAAGGATATTATAAGTACCAGGATGGCCTCGGACAGATCTGGTTTTGCCGCGCGATACCGGAGTTCCCGCCAGCGTCTGCAATTCCAGCGCCACATGTTCAATCACATGACCAAGCCATGTCCCCTCCTCCATCCGCCTCAGGAAGCCTCCCGGCTTGGAATAGCTGCAGCCGTGCCGGGCAAGGCCGGGAAGGAATTGCACAAGCGCTCCGGCGAATCCATCAAGCCGGCTTGTCGGCCAATTCTCCAGCGATCCGAGATCGATCTGGATGCGGATCATCGGCCGGGCGCTGTAGAGGTGGGGCCCCCTGTAGATTCCATGCTCAACGACCCGCATGGGGCGGATCATTGATCCAGCCGCGAATATCTCCGCCGCTGTGTCTTCTGGTGATTTCATGTTCTTCCCTGAACGAGCGACTGCTCAGAAATGAAAAACTGCTCGAAAGTAGAACGCTTATGAGCGAATGGCCGTTCCTTCAGGGCTTCGCAAAAACATTGTGACAGGACCGATATAATTAACGGCCGCTGTGCGTCGCATAAGGCGCCTTTCTACTGTTCGCGCGAACAGTCAACGTTGAAATTCGTTGCAGGGTTTTGGAAGAATTCTTCCTAGGCAACGGCGCTCTGCTCAAGGAACTGAGGCTTCATAGCGGCGTTCTTTGTTCATTCTCTCAACATGGAACCTATCATGAACGCTATTTCTATAATGCGCTCTTCATCTGGCAGCGATGTTCTATGCGACGACTTTCAACGCCTCCTGGCCCGGTGGAATCGGAAACGTCTCTCGCCTCAACTTCCGGACGATGCCTGGCCCTACACGCTTGAGCGCGACCAGCGCATGCTGCGGCTGGAAGGAGAATTCATGGAAACATTGCGGTCCGAAGTTGCCGATGAAGCAGCCTTGGCGCCCACGGAAGCCGGGGACTTCCTCGCCTGGTTCGAGGGGCTTCGCGAAACGGGCCCCGGACAGGGCGATCCTCTGTTCCCTTGGCTGGCCTCACATGCGAGCAAGGAGGAACTTCGCTGGTTCTTCGAGCAGGAGGCGGCAGGGGAAGCCGGGTTCGACGATCTGGTCGCAATGACGCAGGTCAAGATGCCGGTTCAGGCTAAGCTGGAATTAGCCCGAAATTATTGGGATGAGATGGGCCGAGGAAATCGGAAGGGCATGCATGGACCTATGCTCGATGTGCTGGCGGAAGCGTTGGGCGTGCAACCCCGGATCGAGAATACCGTTTGGGAAAGCCTAGCTCTTGCCAATGCCATGACGGCGATGGCGACATCTCGCCGGTTCGCATGGCATTCGATCGGAGCCCTTGGCATCATCGAACAGACCGCCCCCGGCCGATCCGTTGAGGTGGCGGCGGGCTTGCGCCGGATCGGCCTGTCTGGTCGCGAACGACATTATTTCGACCTACACGCCGTTCTCGACGTGAAGCATAGCGAAGCCTGGAACCGCGAAGCCATTGGCCCCCTCGTGGCCGAGGATGAAAGACGAGCCAGAGCGATCGCCGAAGGTGCGCTCATTCGTTTAAGGTGCGGGGCGCGATGTTTTGAGCGGTATCGCAGCATACTATGGCAGACGAACGAAGCCGATCAGAAAGCTGATACATCAGCCTTCGCTTGATGCCTCGCAGGAGTTGAGCCGCGAACGCTTCAGCGGAACGCCTGCGCATCATGACCATTGTCATAGGGCAAATCTGAGGAAATTGGAGTCGAGGCGATGCTCAACCTTCCGCAGGATCTCACCTATTGGAACGCGAACGCTCCCGCTGCCAACTTTCCTCAACTCGCGAGCGACATCAGCGTCGATGTGGCGATAATCGGCGGGGGAATCGTCGGTATTACGACCGCCCGTCTGCTGAAGGATGCAGGCCTTACAGTAACCGTCATCGAAGCGCGCGAGGTAGGGCGACAGGTCACCGGCAAATCTACGGCCAAGATAACATCCCAACACAGCATCATTTATCAGACGCTCGAAAGGACATTCGGAGAGGACCGCGCACGTCTCTATGCCGAAGCCCAGGAAACCGCGATTGCCCGCATCCGGAGCTTGGCCTCTCAATACAATATACAATGCGATATCGAGTCCAAAGCTGCCTACACTTATACGCGTGAAGAAAAATACGTCTCCCGAATTGAAAAGGAGGCGGAGGTCGCGCAACGATTGGGCCTTCCGGCGACCCTGACGGTTGACACTGGCCTCCCTTTTGATGTCCTCGCCGCCATCCGTTTCGACAATCAGGCGCAATTTCATCCCACCAAATATGTGGCCGGGCTCGCCCGGACCATTCCGGGCGAAGGGTCCCATGTTTTCGAGCACAGTCGCGTTGTCGATTACGAGCCGACGCGCGTCGTAACTGATAAGGGCATCGTTGCTGCCCGCCATGTGGTTATGGCGACGCATCTACCGCTGGGTCAGGTCGGCGGCTATTACGCGTTGGCTTATCCCAAGGCTGAACCTGTGATTGCCGCCAAAATCAGCCGCGTACCGGAAGGAATGTACCTGAATGTCGAAGATCCCAGTCATTCCATCCGCACGCATAGGCAAGAAAATGGCGACATCTACGGCATAGTCGCCGGAACCTCATTCACGCCGGGCCATGTCGATGAGGAGCGCAAATATTTTGAGGATATCGAGCACTGGCTGACGGATAATTTCGAAGCTGGTCCCATCGAATATCGCTGGGTCAATGAGGACTATACTTCCATGGATGGCGCGCCGTTCGTCGGTTGGTCTTCGTCGGGTGGAAAAGGGTATCTTGTCGCGACTGGCTTCGCTGCCTGGGGCATCAGCAACGGCACCGCCGCCGCCATGATTTTGACGGACCTGGTAACGGGGAAGGACAATCGCTGGACGAGCCTGTTCGACGCCACGCGCGTGAAGCCAGTGGCCGGTGCCAAGGCGTTCATCAAAGGGAATAGCGCCGTCGCCACCCATCTGGTCAGCGGCTATCTATCTCGCAAACCCACTTCCTTCGATGATCTGGCCCCCGGAGAGGCTGCAATCATGAAAATCGACAGCGACAATGTCGCGGCCTTCAAGGACGAAAACGGACAGGTCCATTCCGTTTCCGCAGTATGCAGCCACATGGGCTGCATCGTCGGCTGGAATGAAACCGACAGGACCTGGGACTGCCCCTGTCATGGATCGCGCTTTGAATTGAGCGGCGAAGTGATACACGGACCGGCCACCCAGCCGCTAGGTTCGAAGATCACAGGCTGATCAAAAATGGCGATTGGGTGTGATCGAGCCATCCTCATCATGCCTTCGAAATGCCCTGCCCGTTTCGATACTCGTCACTCTTCCCGGATCACATGAAATAGCCGCACCACGCAAAGATTCGGCGCTCCGCCGCGCCCTTGTCCAGCGACACATCTGAACCGCGTTGAACCAGCGCGCCACTAAGACGTTGATTAGAAAGAGCAGAACAGGAGCCAGCCATTGTCGGTGAAACCAGCCGTTTTCCCTCTACTAATGCTGGCCTTCGTGGGACATGGCTGCATCAATGACAGAGCACAGGCGCAAGATGTTCGGTCGGACGGAAGTTCCATCACAACGGAAACCCTGAAATCCTTCGCCGCCGATCCGAGAGTCCAGCGATTCTATGTGGCCCGCAATTGGCTGCCCGCCTGGCCCTCGCAACACGTCGAGTTACTGTTGGACGCGCTTGGGAGCGCTGAAAAGCATGGCCTGACCGGCGCCATGTTCTTGCCCGAAGGCATTCAGTCGATGCCGCCCGCGCAGCGCGAAGCGGCGCTCACATTAACGGCGATTACTTACGCCGACGCTCTGGTCCGCGGCCGGATCAATCCCAAGGACCTTTGGGAAAAATATACAATCCCACGCCCATCTGTGGATATTGCGCGGCAGTTGAATGAGGCTCTTGAACAAGAGCGGCTAGTCCAGTGGTTTGACGGTCTTGCTCCGCAGGATGAGGAGTATCGAAGACTGTCCGAGGCCTATCTGAAGTACCAAAGCCAAGCATCCCATGAAACACTCGAAACCATCCCTGCCGGAGCTTTGATCAAGCAAGGGAATGTGGATTTTCGCGTGCCGAGTATCGCTGAACGGCTCCGTGGCGAGGGTTATCTGACTTCGTATCAAGACATCACGGCGGATCGTTACACTCTGGAGATGGCAGAGGCAGTCAGGCGGCTTCAGGCCGATCACGGCATCAAGGCCGACGGCGTCGTGGGCGCAGATACCCTGCAAGTGCTGAATACCGGAGCGGCAGAGCGCGCCCGGCAACTAGCTGTCAATCTGGAACTGCGGCGTTGGCTGAATCGCACGCCCCCCGCCACCCGGATCGACGTAAACACAGCCGCTGCAACTCTCGATTATTGGCATGGCGGCATTCCTGTCGATCACCGCCGGGTAGTGGTTGGTCAACCCGATTGGGAGACGCCGCAACTCAGTTCAGCCATATTTCGTCTCGTGGCCAATCCGACATGGACCGTACCGAAATCGATAGAACGATCAGAAATGGCCGCCAAGGGAGCCAACTATCTTCGCCGGAACAACATGGTGCGCAGGGATGGCTGGATAGTACAGCTTCCCGGACCGGATAATGCGCTGGGACAAGTCAAGTTCGACATGCGCAACGATTATGCGATCTACCTGCACGACACGCCGGCCCAGCACCTTTTCGAAAGCGCGCAGCGGCACCGGAGCCACGGTTGCGTGCGCGTGGAGGATGCCGCCGGTTTTGCTCGGATACTGGCTGAACAGGATGGCAGTATTTTGCAATTTGAAGAAGCACTCGCCAACGGCGGAGAGGAAAGTTTCGTCGCTCTTTCCAGCGAAATCCCGGTAAGATTGATTTATCACACCGCTTATCTGGATGAAAATGGCGGCATCCGTTTCCTTCCCGACATCTATGGCTGGGATGCAAAGGTCGCGGAGGCAATGAACCTTGGCGCTAATGAGCCGAGGACGATCTATCATATAGATGCGGACCTGGGGCCTTGAACGCCCCCAACGCTGCTCAAAAGCGGACTCGCCCTGATATATGCTAAGGCGAAGACGGGTCAGCAGTGCAGTGTAGGACCCTGCAGCTACAGCGCAGCTTTTCGAAGTAGCGAACAGGGGACATATGGAAGATGATCCGGCTTCACTCGAGCTTTGGGGCGGCATCGAGTGCACAATCGCCCGCATAGGCGATATTTGGCGAAACCAGATTTCCGAAACTGGACATCACGAGCGCTCCTGCGACATTGACCGGATCGTCGAGCTGGGCATCAAAACAATTCGCTATCCGATCCTTTGGGAAGAGATCAGCCCCCGGCATCCCGACAAATTCGACTTTGGTTGGACGGATGCGCGGCTTGGGCTTCTGCGCGAAAAGGGCGTCAAAGTCATAGGCGGCCTTCTGCATCACGGTTCGGGGCCGGGTTATACCAGCCTGATCGATCCGGACTTCCCTGCCAAATTTGCGGCCTTCGCCGCTCGCGCCGCGGAACGCTATCCCTGGATAGAAAGCTGGACACCCATCAACGAACCCTTGACCACGGCGCGCTTCTCCGCCCTGTATGGCCACTGGTATCCTCACAGAAAGGACCCCATCTCCTTTTCCCGGGCATTGATGAATCAGTGCCTGGGGACGCTGCGTGGCATGCGCGCCATTCGCGCGGTCATTCCCTCCGCCCAATTTTTGCAGACTGAAGATCTTGGGAAGGTCTTCTCAACACGCCCGCTCCGCTATCAGGCAGCTTATGAGAACGAACGGCGCTGGCTCAGCCTGGACATGCTCAGCGGCAGGGTGGAGCCAGGGCATCGCTTTCATGACGAACTGCTGTGTTCCGGCATTTCCCAGTGCCAGCTTGAGGAACTGGCGTCAGGCGAAGCAACGCCGGACATGATCGGAATCAATCATTATCTAACGAGCGAGCGCTTCCTCGATCACCGCACGGAACTCTATCCCGGTCATGAGATCGGGGGCAACGGACGGGACCGTTATGTCGACGCCGAAGCGGTACGGGTTAAACGGCTGAACGGCCGGACAGGCATTGCCGAGCGCCTGAAAGAAGTATGGAAGCGCTACGCCATTCCTTTGGCCATTACTGAAGTGCATCATGGGTGCACGCGGGAAGAGCAGGTGCGCTGGCTTCTGGAAGTATGGCAAGCGGCCAAAAGCGTTAGGCAGGATGGCGTTGATCTGCGCGCCGTCACTCTCTGGTCCCTCTTCGGCAATGTGGATTGGCGCTCATTGCTCACTCGCAAAGAGGGGGTTTATGACGTGGGCGCATTCGACACGCGCGGCATGAAGCCGCGAGCGACATTGGTGGCGCGTGCGGCGACGGCTTTGGCAAGGGATGGCGGCTTCGATCATCCGTTGCTTGACACTCCGGGATGGTGGCGGCGACCTGAACGATTTTACCCATGGAATGAAAGCCCGCTCCAACGATCGCTTTCTGCGCGGCCGCTCTTGATTATTGGCGCTACTGGCACATTGGGCCAGGCCATGGGCCGAATATGCCAGCACCGGGGGCTTGCCTATTGCCTCACATCCCGATCAGAACTCGACATCCGCGAACAAGGCTCCGTCCGTGCGGCCCTCGACCACCATGAACCCTGGGCAGTCATCAATGCAGCGGGTTTCGTTCGCGTGGCGGATGCGGAAAAGGAAGTGGACGCCTGTCTTGCCGCGAACGCGGCAGGTGCATCGATCCTGGCGCATGAGTGCACCGCAGCGGGCATCCCTCTCATGACCTTCTCTTCCGATCTGGTGTTTGATGGACGCGAAGGCCCTTATTGCGAAACTGATCGCGTCAATCCCACCTCGGTTTACGGACGCAGCAAAGCGGAAGCTGAATACCGGGTCCTTGCGGCCGGAAATAAGCATCTGCTCATCAGGACTGCGGCCTTTTTCGGCGCATGGGACAGCTATAACTTTGCCTGGAGCACATTGAACCATCTGGCTGGCGGCCGCACGGTGCGGGCGTGCCCCAATTCCATGGTATCACCAACGTTTGTCCCGGATCTCTGCCATGCAGCGCTCGATCTCCTGCTGGATGGCGCAACCGGCATATGGCATCTTGCCAATGCCGGTGCATTGAGTTGGCATGAATTCGCCACCAAGGTCGCTGACGGCGCGGGCTACGATACTTCGCTGGTGTTGCCGATGCCCGTCGTGAAGCGCTCCAATACTTCGCTGATCAGCACACGTGGCACGATACTGCGGTCCTTCGATCAGGCGCTGGATGCCTTTCTTGGCGACATTGCACGGGTTGGTCTCACCGCGTCAGCCATCGCTGCTGAATAGCCTTGCCTCAGTTCAGCTGAGCAATTTGCGCCATTGCTGGCGATGTACTCACACGCGTGGCCCGGCCCGCTACTGGAGTATCAAGCTTCAGCTTGCGGTAGGTAGCAAGCGCCTGCCCGACCACCTGGTCCATGTTATAATAACGATAGGTGGCGAGGCGCCCGACGAAGATCACCTCCGATTGTGCCGCGGCCAAGGCTTCATAGCTCTTGTACAGCGTCTGGTTCTCCGACCGTGGAATGGGATAATAAGGATCGCCGTCCGCGCAAGGATATTCATAGGTGATGCTGGTTTTCGGATTGGCCTGGCCAGTGAGATGCTTATACTCCGTGATACGGGTGTGTGCCGTCTCCGGGTCGGGATAGTTGACCACGGCCACAGACTGGAACCATTCCTGATTCACCGTTTCATGCCGGAACTGAAGGGAGCGGTAAGGGAGCTTTCCAAAGCGATAATCGAAATATTCGTCTATCGGGCCGGTGAAGACCAGCTTGTCGTAGTCGCAGGCCGATCGCACATCGTGATAGTCCAGCCCAAGTTCGATATCGATGTTGGGGTGGTCCAGCATCCGTTCGAACATCCGCGTAAAGCCATGCTTCGGCATCGCCTGGAACTTGTCCAGAAAATAGCGATCGTCGGTATTATACCGGGTAGGTACGCGGGCCGTGACTGACTTGTCCAGCTCCGACGGGTCCATGCCCCACTGCTTGCGGGTATAGCCCTGGAAAAATTTCTCATAAAGGTCGCGACCCACGGCTGAGATCACGACATCGGCGGAGGTTCGGATCGTTTCCACCGGCTCGGCACGGCGCGCGAGGAAGGCTGCGGCTTCTTCTTCACTGTTGAGCGAAAGCCCATAAAGGGTGTTCAGCGTCGTCCGATTTATGGGCATGGGCACCAGCTTGCCATCGACCTGAGCCAGCACGCGATGCTCATAAGGCCGCCACTCCGTAAAGCGAGAGAGATAATCGAAAATCTCTGCCGAATTGGTATGGAAAATATGCGGGCCATATTGATGAATGAGGACGCCCGCGGCGTCCAGGCGATCATGCGCATTGCCTCCGATGTGGGGGCGGCGATCGATCAGCAGCACCTTCTTGCCCGCGCCGACGGCGAGGCGCTCAGCCATGACTGATCCGGCAAAGCCTGCGCCCACCACCAGATAATCATATTTTTTTGGCCGCTCGCCTCCCCAGATCGCAGGAGATGACACATGCTGCGTCGATTTCGTGGAGGCGCTGATCCGGGCGTTGATCAGCCGTGACATTGCTTGAAAGGTCTTGTCCCAGGACATCTGATTCAGAGCCATATCCGCCTCTTTCAGCCAGGCCGTTCCGCTGCCCGCCATTTTCAGCGCCTCATCGCAAGCCGCGATAAACGCGTCGGCGGTGTCAGCTATGCGGACGGCTTCCATATCGCCATAGTGTCGAATGACGTCCGTAATAGGCGTGCTCACCACCGGGCATCCGCCCGCAAGATATTCCGGTGTCTTGGTCGGGCTGATGAAGCGGGTGGCCTCATTGATCGCGAAGGGCATCAGCGCCACGTCCCAACCGCTCAGATAAGCCGGCAATTCCTCATAGGACTTGCCGCCCAGCCAGGCGATGTTCGACCGTTGCGGAAGGGCGGCCGGATCGATCTTGACCACAGGGCCCACCATGACGATCGACCAGTGGGGCCGCGCGTCGGCGAGCCGTGCGACCAGATCGATATCCATCCGCTCGTCAATTACGCCATAAAAGCCCAGCCGGGGCTTCGGCCATTCTACCTGATCGGCCGGATCGGCAATTGCTGCGCGGGCCTTTGCAAAATGGGCGACATCGACGCTTGATGGAAAGGGATGGATGTTCGGATGCCGACTGCGCTTTGCTTCATATAGGCTATAGCCGCCGGTAAAGACCAAATCGGCACTCTCCAACAATCGCTCTTCCAGCGCAAGTAATTGAGGTGGCGCGTTCCTGAAGTTCGCGAGTTCGTCCATGCAGTCGTAAACGACGCAATCGGCCGATACATGCTCGGAGAAAGGGAGCATCATGGGCGTGTAATACCAGCGGACCAGTCGCCCCTGTTCTCCGGCTAACCATACATCGAGCAAGCTCTTGAGGGCTGCGGTGTCGCTCGCGCGATCGCTGACCGCCAGCAGTTCCGGCGTGACGACGATTACGCCCGTTGACTCGCATTCACGGATATCCAGCCGAGGGAATTCGCCGTCAATGAAGCGCGGCTCTTCCCAAAAGATCACGCGATCGCTGGCGGCAAATCGACTCATGAGATGCTGAGGACGCTGAAAGACAAAATCCCAACGCAAATGACTAAAACAGAGAATTGTTCTGCTGCGTTCTAGTATATCGTCGGAAACAAGGCGCAACGAGGACGGGCGTTCCGACGCATAGTTCATATCGCTATCTCTCGAAGTAAAGAAAATGGTTCCTTAACAACGATATCGATAGCTGGAAGTTCCCGGAACCAAATCAGCTGGATTTTCAGCGGGATAGGTTCTCAGCCTTAATGCAGGTTAAAAGATCCTTCAGGCAATAATTCATTACGATTACTTAACGGGCGCGAAGATCGATTCTCATCTGCAAACACATTTCCTCGCCCGCCTCAAGCACGCGAAGTCCCAGCGCAGGCCAATCCTGTTCGGGCGCGCCTAATGCATCATTGGCATGGCTGACCGGCTCCGCCACGAACAAACCGCCCTCCTCCGGCGAATAAAGCTGGAAATAGGAGGCATCGGGAGAGGACATGCAGAGATCGAAGGGTGCATCCGGCTGGCTGATTAGAGCCAGCCCCGACCAGCCGTCATAGCCATTATCCAATCCTCGCCCGCATACGGTCCCGCCATCCAGAGCATAGCGACCCGTCGCGGCGACGCGCTCGACTGGCAACACATTTTCGTCGATCGTCCAGACATGCGAAACCGCCGTCTGCAGCAGCGTGCCTGTAGAGCAGGGAAAATATGGATGAAAGCCGAGGCCGCAGGGCATCGGTCGATCGGACACATTCCTGCAGCAGAGCGTGGCATGCAGACCTTGTTCTCCCAATGCGAATTCCTGGCGCGCTTCATAGTGCCAAGGCCATTCGCCCGCTTCATGGCGATAGACGAGTATGGCATCGGTGCTGCTCGCTTCCTCCACCTGCCATGGGACGAGCCAGCCCTGTCCATGGAGCGGGCTGGGGTCACCAGTCATATTCGGCCGGAGCGAAATTCGGCGGTCCCGGAAAGTGAAAGACCCGCCGCGAATTCGATTGGAAAAGGGCACGAGTGGGAAACAGGCGCTCTCAAGGGCATGGTCTGGCAGACCTTCCGCGCCCCGGAGTAGTGGCTGTTCAATACCGCCATGCATTACGTCGAATCGCGTAATGCTGCCGCCTGCCGATGGAGCTAGCCTGAGCCTCAACGAGCCCGCAAGCAAATCAATGGTGGTCATATTGCCTCACGAATGATGGAGATCGGCTCGTCGCATTTTGCCTCACCGGGTTCCGTTCATTAAATATTCGGCATTGTGCTTTTATATAAAGCTTCGTTAGACGCACAAAAAATTCGAAGAGTCCCGGGATCGCAGACATGAAAATGATTCGAGATTTTATTGAAGTTAACGACCATATCTCCCTTGATAGCCTGATCGAGGCGCTTACCGCCGCACGCGCTGCGCTGCCGGAAGGCGCTGCAGCAGATGTGCGCATGAAGGGGGACGACATATTCGGCCGAAAGCTGTCGATATCCTACTTGCGGCCTCAAACCGCTGAAGAAGCGGCTTTGGATGCACGCTATGCCGAAACTTGCCAAGTCCACTCGGCGGGCGATGATCTGGACCTCGCCGCTTAAGGCTCCGGTCTTCGAGCCATCGACACGATTCACCATTCAGCGAAGCTGCCGTCCGCGCAGCGCCAGACCGGATTGCGCCAGCGATGGCGCTCCCGGTCCGCTTCGCGAACGGCTTCCTCATCGATCAGAACACCAAGGCCCGGGCCTTCGGGGATAGCCAGGAAGCCTCCTTCCGGTGTCAGCACTTCGGGATTGGTGACGAAGCTCAGCAGATCGTGGCCCACATTATAATGGATGCCAACCGACATCTCCTGAATTGCGACGTTGGGAGTGCAACCGGCAAGCTGCAAGCAAGCCGCAAGCGCTAGCGGTCCAAGTGGACAGTGGGGCGCTACGGCAACGTCATAGGCCTCTGCCATTGCGGCGATCCTGCGACATTCGGACAAGCCGCCTGCATGGCTTAGATCGGGCTGAATGATGTCGACTGCTCCGCCCGCAAGGAATGGCTTGAAGTCCCAGCGGGAATAAAGCCGTTCACCCAGCGCGATCGGGATGCTCGTGATCTGAGCGATCTGGACCAGGCCTTCATGATTTTCCGATAGCAAAGGTTCCTCAATAAAGAGGAGTCCCAGCGGTTCAAGCAGCTTTGCAAGTTGCTTCGCCATCGGCTTGTGCACGCGGCCGTGGAAATCGAGACCTACATCCATCCCTTCCGCCTGCGCCGCCTCCACCCTCTTCACCACATCGACCAGCAACCGGGGTGCGCCCAACCAGTCCAGTTCCCCCGTCGCATTCATCTTGATGGCTGAAAAACCCTGCTCCCGCCGCGCCCGGGCGGCATCGCCGATCTCGTGCGGCCTGTCTCCCCCTATCCAGGCATAAGCGCGGATTCGATCCCGCACCTTCCCCCCCATCATTTCCCAGGCAGGAAGGTTCAGTACCTTTCCCTTAAGGTCCCATAGCGCCTGATCAAGGCCCGAAAGCGCGCTCATCAACACCGGCCCGCCACGATAGAAGCCGCTGCGGTAAGCCACCTGCCATATATCCTCTATCCGGCTTGCATCCTGTCCCACGAAGCGGTCGCGAAGAGCTTCATATGCGCCGTCCACCGCCTCGGCATGCCCTTCGAGGCTGGCTTCCCCCCAACCGGAAGCGCCGTCCTCCGTTTCCACGCGCACAAACAGCCAGCGCGGCGGCACATAAAATGTCTCGATCCGCCCGATCTTCACCGCCCATTCTCCTGCATGCTTTGCTCAGGCGGCTCATGGCGCAGGCGATCAGCAGCCTCGGCCTCCTGCTCCCGCGCATCAATGCGGTCCCAATGCGACGGCGGCACTATGGGCACGGCAAGGCACAGGCTCTGCGCTGGCAGCACTTCTCGCCAGGCAGCGATCAATTCCTTGTAAGCGCGGCCCACAGCGCGGATGTTGCGGTCAAGATCATACAGCCCCAGTGGATTGACGTTGCCGTTCTGCTCACGAAGCGCGGTGTCCCAGTCGACCTGATCGGTGAGCGAGTACCAGGTAAAACCTACTGTCGGGATGCCGACATTGCGCAGACGGAGAACATTGGCCCATTCCTTCCAAAGCCAGTTGACCGCTTCATCGCCATTGGGGCCTTCCTTGAAGTTGGTCTCCGTATGCATGACTGGCAGACCGTAGCGGCCATAATATTGACGGGTGATCTCGCTATAACCGAAAACCTCACCGGAAGCCCAGGTGCGGCCGTCCGCATGGACCCGATGTTCATTGGTCCAGTAATAGTCGTTACCAAGAATACAGTGCTGTTTCAGATGATTGCCCAGGAAGAAATGATATTCATCCCGCGTCATCCCATTGTCCATCAGATATTCGTACATCTCGCTGTCGACCCGCCGGCCATAGTTGAGATCGAGGGAAAGAAATCGCGTGGCGTTCAATATTTCGGCAGGCCGGATCGCATCCGGACTATCGGCATGGAAATATTCTGATGATTCACTTTGAATGAAGATGGCGTCTGGCCTGCGTTTCAGTATGGCTTGCATCGCCATGACATTGGCCTTCACGATATTCTTCAGCGCCATGACGAAAGACCGATCCGTCGTCATCTGTTCGTTCCACCAACCATATTTGGCGGAAAACATGGCGCAGATGAACATCTCGTTGACTGGCGTGTAAAGCTGCACCCAGGGATAACGGTCGGCGAAATCGGCCGCGTAACCTGCGAACAAACGGCCAAAATCCTCATTTTGGAAATTGCCAATCCAGTCCGGCACGCCGAAGTGACAAAGATCGACAATGGGAATAATGTCACGCCGTCGCATTTCGCCGAAGGTCAGGTCGGTGAACTCCCAATCATAGCGCCCCGGCCCCAGAAAGGTGCGGTGGATTGGCGGCCCGTATCGCAGATAATTAAGACCGATGTCATGGAGCAGGTCAAAATCATCACGCCAGCGGCGATAATGGTCACACGCCTCCATCTGATCGATCCGGGTTTTGCCATTGTTGATTGTGGGGATGCTGTTTTCGATCCCGGTACAGAACATGAAGTTTGCGATGACTTGGGCCCTCCATTTCGGGCGGCCTTGCGGCGCACTGCTCAACCGGGGAAAGGAACGTCCTCTATTCCGCCCACGGCCGGTCTTGTAATAAGCAGCGCCCCCGCCAAAGGTTGCGTGGCAAGTTCATTTTCGGAAAGGCCGGTCCGGGCGGATGTGATCACCAGCCTGTCAAGTTGCGGTCCGGCAAAGGCGCAGCTCGTCGGACGCTGGAACGGCACTTGCAACGTTTCGCGGCAGCTTCCATCGGGCGAGAAGCGGCGAAGGCACCAACCATCCCAGAATGCAACCCACAGATCACCCGCAGCGTCGATGGTCATCCCGTCTGGAGAGCCCTCCCCTTCGCCAAAGCTGGAAAAAATCCGGCGGTTCGTGGCTTCGCCCGTCTCGTTCAGTTCAAACTGATAGATAAGCTGCGCGGCGGAGTCGGAATGATACATGGTGCGGCCATCGGAGCTGAAAGCCGGGCCATTGGTGACGCGATAGCCCTTATCCTGCAATGACCAGCTATGATCGGGATCAAACCTGAAGAGTTGACCGCTCCTCTCCACCTCCGCATCGTCCATTGTGCCCGCCCAAAAGCGACCCGCTCTATCCAATTTGCCATCATTGAAGCGATTGCCGGGCCGGTCCGGCTCCGCGTCTCCCCATAGCGCATACAAAGAGGCATCCGGATCAATGAACGCAAAGCCCTGATCCGTGCCTGCTACAAAGCCACCCTGAACCCTGGGCGCAAGGCAGGTCACACGGAAAGGCGGGATAAAATGATGGAGCCCGCCGGTGGACCAGTCATAGCGCCAGATAAGCGGCCCTTTGATGTCGACCCAGTAAAGGGCTTGCTCGGCCGTTACCCAGACGGGTCCCTCGCCCAATGAGGCCTGGCACGATACCAGCACTTCGGGGGGCGGGCACATGATGTGGCCGTTGCTCATCAAGGAGCCCAACGTATTCCCCACCCCAAAGTTGCGGGCATGGCGGGGACAGATCGGCGTGTTCGTGCGTTGGATTTGGAGTTCCTGTTCGCCGGAGAAGCATGCCCGATGAAAAGCCCGGACTTTATCGCAGTCGATTGGGGCACGACCAACAGGCGCGTCTATCGAATCGATGCGGCCGGATCAGTGCTGCAACGGCAGTCCGATGACAAGGGAGTGCTTTCGATTGCCAACGATGGTTTTGCGGCGGCTGTCGCGGAAATCCGTGCGGATTTCGGCGATCTGTCCATCCTGTTCTCTGGCATGATCGGTTCCAGCCGTGGATGGATCGAAGCGCCTTATGTGTCCTGCCCCGCTACTTTGGGAAACCTCGTTGATCAGGCCATCAGGCTGGACAACGCAATCATCATTCCCGGCGTAAGCTATAGGTCCGATGATCGCGCCGATGTGATGCGCGGCGAGGAAGTCCAACTGCTCGGTGCCATAGGCGACGGAATGGCGAGCCCCGACGGGCTGATCTGCCATCCCGGCACGCACAATAAATGGGTTGTCGTGGGAAATGGACGCATTCTGTCCTTTCGCACAGCCATGACAGGAGAATTGTTCGGCCTTTTGCAAAAGCACAGCATCTTGTCCGAAATGCTGAAAGAGCAAGGTCATGTCGACGCTGCCTTCCGGCGCGGAGTCAGGCACGCACTCGCCGCCAACGATTTGCTTGCAGAGTTGTTCTCCATTCGGCCCCGCGTGCTGCTCGGTCAAATGGATGCAAGCCATGCAACCTCTTACGCAAGCGGCCTCCTGATCGGCAGCGACGTGCGGCTGGGACTCGATACCGCACCCGAGGAACGACGCATCACCATCATGGGACGACCCGATCTGACGGCGTTCTACGCGGCTGCGTTGAAGGAAGCGGGCCGGGAATGCGCGCAAGTGGATGGTGAGCAAGCCTTTCTGGCTGGCGCCCGCCTTCTCGCCAAGGAGCTGCTATGAATTACATTGACCATTTCCGGCAACAATTTGCCGCTTGTCCGCTGATCGCGATCATCCGGGGCGTCCAGCCGGAGGAGGCAGAAGACATCGGAGACGCGCTGATTGAAGCAGGTATCCGCATCATAGAAGTCCCCCTCAACTCGCCCGATCCGCTACGCAGCATAGGATTGCTGGCGCAGCGCCTTGGCGACAGGGCAGTAATCGGCGCTGGCACGGTGCTTTCGGTCGAAGACGTTGGCCGCGTGGCAAGTCACGGCGGCCAAATCATCGTCTCTCCCTCCACAGATGCTGAGGTCATCGAAGCGACCGTGGAGGCAGGGCTGGTTTCCGCGCCAGGCTACTTCACGCCCAGCGAAGCCTTTCTTGCGATCAGGGCCGGTGCTCACGCGCTCAAGCTTTTCCCCGCCGAAGCCGCCTCGCCAAAAGTGGTGAAAGCTCAACGCGCCGTGTGGCCCAGCCATATCCCCCAGATCGTGGTCGGTGGTGTGACGACGGACACCATGGCCGACTATCTTGCCGCCGGAGCGGACGGCTTTGGGCTGGGGTCATCGCTTTACCGTCCAGGGCAAAGTGCGGAACAAGTAAGCAGGCAGGCCAGCGCATTCGTTCAGGCCATTGGCAACAGCATCATACTGACGAGCGAAAGATGACGCCTCCGATCCGCATCGGCATCATCGGCTATGGGAAGATTGCCCGCGACCAGCATATCCCCGCAATACAGGCCAGTCAGGATTTCCAGCTGGCCGCAATCAGCGACCCCAAGCCCAGCGACGATGCAGAGGCGCCATTTTTCCAGGATTACGCCGATATGCTTGCGGCACAGATCGTGGACGCAGTAGCCATCTGTACGCCCCCCGCACCCCGTCATGGCATTGCCCTGGCCTGTCTGGAGACGGGCTATCCTCTGCTGCTGGAAAAGCCGCCAACGGTGACCTTGGGCGAAATGGCCGGTCTTGCCCAGACTGCATCGCGATGCAGCAAAACCCTCTTCACGACTTGGCACGCTCAATATAATACGGCCGTCGAAGAAGCCCGCGTCCGCATAGCGCAGGACGGCCTGAGCCGTGCCCGGATCACGTGGATCGAGGATGTCAGGAAATGGCACCCGGGGCAGGACTGGATATGGAAGCCGGGCGGCTTTGGCGTATTTGATCCCGGGATAAACGCGCTCTCCCTCGCCTCACTTCTTTTCCCCGGTCCCTTGACGGTCAGCAAGGCTGAACTCGATTACCCCTCCAACAGCGACACGCCCATTGCCGCGATCCTGTCACTCATGACGACCGACCACGTCCCGATCGAGGTCATTCTCAACTGGCGTACGGAAGGTGAAGAAAGATGGGAGATCGATATCGTTTCCCGTACTGGGTCAAACCTGAAATTGCAAAAAGGGGGCAGTGAGCTGAAAATTGACGGAAGCCCCGTCGTGCAGCATGGGATCGGCGAATATCCCGCTATTTACCAGCGCTTTGCCCATCTGCTGCGATCCGGCCAATCCCATGTGGATGTCGAGCCATTGCGATTGGTCGCCGATGCCTTCCTCCTGCAGCACCGCCGGACCTCTGAAGCCTTTCAGGGCTGAAGCTGGTCAGTGCATCACCGCCAGCCATAACACCGCCTGCTCTCGATGCATCTATGTCCTTTACTTAAGCCGCGGTACGTTCGGCATCGGCTGCGCAGAGCAGATCGAACTCTACCGCGTCATGCGCACAGAAGATGCGCACATCCTTTGCCTGTTGCAATGACAGGCGGCGTAGCCGGTCCTGATTAAGAAGCCGCGCTTGTCGATCAACCTCCATCAGCCGCTGATATACTCGCAGGGCAGGCGTGCATTCATAGGTCTGCGATCCGACCTCGCCGCGGTAGAAATATGCGTCCCCCGCGTGGAGGAGCCAACCGCCGCCATCCTCTTGTACGGCCACGCCACTATGTCCCCATGTGTGTCCAGGTAATGGCACCAGGAGTATTTCCGGCGGTAATCCGTCCAGATCCCTTACCGCCTCAAAGCCGAACCATCGCTCTCCCCGGCCCATGGGATAAAGCCGCCAATCAATCACCTCATCCCATTGCTGCGGCCGGTAGCGTCTGCGTCCAACAAACGCGCCACCCTCCTGACTATCTGCAACGACCTTTTCCCGGCCGGTCAAATGTACCGCGGCCGCGGGAAAGTCCTCAATTCCGCCAGCATGATCGAAATCCAGGTGGGTGATAATGATGTGCCGCACATCCCTGGGATCGAAACCCAGCGCCCGGACCTGCGCCACTGCCGTTTCTTCTGGACGAAGCTGAATATTGTTGAGGGTAAGGAAGAATTCGGAAAGACGCCGGTGTGGATGATCGACATCACGCGTGCCAAAGCCTGTATCCACCAGAATCAGCCCCGCGTCGCTTTCGATCAGAAGGCAATGGCAAACCAGATGGCCGAATGGCCCATCCGTTGTCCCGTCGAAGAGACGGCCGCCGATGGGACAGCATGTCCCACAACTCAGGTGATGAATACGCATGGCTCAGCGCACATGGATACGGGAAGCCGTCGGCCTCACGGGTGTATGCGAGAGCCCAAGCCGCCGAGCCGTTCTGGACAGCAGATCGTTTTCACGCCGTCGGCTGGCATACCAGGCCACTCCTCCGGCAAGTGCGGTCCCAAGAAGGGCGGCAACTGCAAAGAAGCCTCCCCGATGTTTTGTTGCATGATGGGTTTCTGCCATGTTCATTCTCGCGTTCGCGGACCAGAAGCGATCCTTTGAACTAAACCGGTCCGAACCCCACCGGTTCCGGGACCTGTGCAGCTTGGCAGTGCCGTAATCGACATGAGGCTGGCGGGACAGCCTCTAAATTGGCTCTGCTTCCGCCTGCATCTCCGGTCGAGCAGCATCGAACGCTGGAATCTGCAATAGCCTCGTCTCTATGGCCAGCAACGAAGGATAAACGGAGAGGTCCGTTGCCACCCGGCGCGCATTGTAGAGTTGCGGGACCAGACAGATATCCGCCAATGTCACTTCCGGACCAGCAAGAAAAGCTGTGGGACCAGCCATCGCCTCAAGAGTTGCAAACCCCGCCTCGATCCAGTGACGTGCCCATGCATCGATGGCTTCCTGGTCCAACCCGATCTGCTTCCGAAGATGTTTGAGCACCCGCAGATTGTTGATTGGATGGATATCACAGGCGACGATCTGGGCCATGCTTCTGATCTTGGCCCGCTCGATTGAGTCTCCGGGGATCAGTGGCGGATCGGGATAGACCTCATCCAGATATTCGATGATCGCCAGGCTCTGGCCAAGACCGGCCTCTCCGTCGACGAGCCAAGGCACCAAGCTTTGCGGATTGATCTTCTTGAACGCTTCGCCCAATTGCTCCCCAGCACGCAAATTGATGGAAATGCTTTCATAGGGAAGGCTTTTCAGGCCCAACGCAATGCGGACCCGGTAAGCCGCAGTCGACCGCCAATATCCGTATAGCGTCCTCATCATCCTGGCTAACCTCAATTATGTGTGACGAGAACAGTGGACGCCACGCCGCCTTAATCGACACCGGTTCGGCCATTCTTGTAACATCGGTTCCGCTGGCTCGCCAAGCGCCTTCAACGCTTCTGGCATTTCGTCCAATAGCGAGTTCGGCTACAGTCGCAGTCCATTCTGTCAGACCAAATTCGAAGGAAATGGAAGCTGGCGGCCTTCGATGTAATACGCCGGCATGGCGATCTTGATTCATCAGGCTAAGCTCGCGACAGACATCCACGCTCCCTTTGCTCAGAGGCTGAACCATGCTTCATGATGATAACATCCTCCCCAGCGTGCTACCGGCGCTCGAGGCACTTAACCTTTTGGGCATCTCCGTCTTTGCTGTGTCTGGCGCAGTCGTGGCGGCGCGCCATCAGCAGACGTTCGTCACCTTCATTTTCTTCGCTGTGGTTACAGGCGTCGGGGGCGGAACCGTGCGGGACCTGTTGATCGGAGCACCAGTGTTCTGGTTGAATGAAAATCTCACTCTTCTCATCTGCTTTCTCAGCGCAGCGACGGTCTGGCTTACGCCAGCGCAACTATGGAACGGCAGGACGTTGGATTGGCTGGACGGCGTTGGCCTGGCCGCCTACGCGGTCTACGGCGCGGCCAAAGCCCTTGCAAATGGCGTTGCGCCCGTCCCGTCCTTTGGCCTGGGAGTGCTCACTGCCTGCCTGGGCGGAATCATTCGGGACATTCTTGCAGGTCAGCCCTCCATCATCATGCGGCCGGAACTTTATGTAACGGCCGCAGCCCTGTCCTCGGGATTGATGGTGGCGCTCACACTTGCCGGTCTTCCCATCTGGATGGCCGCCTGCACGGCAGCCATTGTGGGCTTTGCACTCCGCGCTGGCGCTATCAGGTTTCACCTGAGCCTGCCGGTTTATGACCGCCAATGAGTAGACCGTTGCGAGCGGTGAAATCGATTCGAGATCAGCGCAAGCGGCAGAAGCTTTGACCAGGCAAACTGGCGATGATGATCGGCATCAACCCCCGCTGATGATGGAAGTCGGTGGGGCAAGCCGCGCGCCAAGGTCAGCTTAGGATCAGCGGCACAGTGGCGGAGAGAAGCAGCTCAACCATCGCGCGAGGAATCGAGCAAAGGAGGAATGAGGGGCAGGATCTCGCGGGCCAGGAAGCCCACCCTGCCAAACTGGTCAGTAAGCATCTCGCCTGCGCGGCCGTGGACCCATGCACCCCAAGCGGAAGCTGTAGCAGATATGGCCCCGCGCGCGGCGAGCCCACCGACAATGCCAGCGAGCACGTCGCCGGAGCCGCCAGTTGCAAGGCCGACGCAGCCGCCTGTATGAACTAGCACATGGCCATCGGGATCGACGACGAAGCTACGCGGCCCTTTCAAGAGAATGATTGCATTGAACCGCTGGGCCATCTTCAAGGCGATGCCGACGGGATCGTTCGCCACCGCTTCAGACGCAATCCCGGCGAGTTGGGCCATTTCACCATGATGGGGTGTCAGGATGACCCGCCCTTCGTGCCGGGCGATGACCGGCGCGAGTTCGCTTGCAGAGGTCAGCGCTGCCGCGTCGAGTACAATGGTACGTTGGGGACAT
The DNA here is from genome assembly GCA_036570425.1 of Rhizorhapis sp. Lineage (GTDB taxonomy): Bacteria > Pseudomonadota > Alphaproteobacteria > Sphingomonadales > Sphingomonadaceae > Rhizorhapis. The sequence continues at coordinate 97,954 of DATCYF010000003.1, forward strand.
GGTTCCGTTAGCAGACCAGCAACGAGTTGGTCGGTACGGGGACTTATGCTCATGCCTGGTCCCAGGATCAGCGCATCACAGTGCTTGACGCGCTCCATTAGGATTGCCGCCGCCTCCGCAGCTATTTCGCCATCCTCGTCGGAGGGAAGCGCAATCATCGCCGCCTCGGGCACAAGCACGCCGAGCGACATCGCAGCGGATCGAACGGTTGCCATCTGGAGCTTGCCCGCGCCTGCGCGCAGCGCCGCCTCCCCTGTCAGCCGAAGAGTGCCCGGTACGAACTCTGCTCCGCCAACCACGAGAACGCGGCCCCTGCTGTTCTTGTCGTGGCCATCGTTTGGGGTCGGCAAGGGATTGGCAGCCAGCCAGTCCCGATCGATCGATCGCGGGTTCATCCCCGCGCACCGGCTATGGCATCGGGCGCCTGGGTTACTTCAGTCGCGTCGGCCTCCAATGGCGCAGTCACATTGTAGCGCTGGAGTACGAGGCCACCGCTTTTGCCCGCCCGCGGGTCGTAGCGGTAGTCCGTGATGGCGCAGTTGGCCACGTCGCCCGCGCGGTCGATGGCGAGAATCTGCGCTTCATCCATCTCTTCAATGATGTAGCGCAAACACAGCACGACCACCTGATGCGTAAAGATCATCACGCGACGTCCGGCATAATGAAGCGAAATCGTGTCCAGGACCGACCGCAGCCGGAGAATCACGTCGCACCAGCTCTCACCGCCCGGTGGCCTATGGTAGAATTTGCCGAGAAGTTGCCGGAACCTGGCCTGATCGGGAAAGATGTTGTCTATGCCTGTAAAGGTAAGGCCATCGAGTATACCGAATTCCTTCTCCCGCAGGCGCTCGTCAAAGCAGATGGATTCGTCTGCCGGTGCGCCGCCATATTCGCGGAAGATCTGCGCGGTCTGGAATGCGCGCAGATAGGGAGAGGAGAGAAGGACTTCCGGGCGCTCCTCCTCGACATGTGTTGCGAACCAGCGACCGAGCGAGGTTGCCTGCTCTCGGCCGAGGTCGCTCAAGGGCACGTCTGCGTCACGCACTGACAGGGCAATCCGGTCCGAGGCTGTCTCGTGGGCGGTGTCGCGCGCGATATTACCTGCGCTCTGCCCATGTCGAACAATGATGAGTTTACTGGGCCAATGCACATCTGATCTCTTGAGCAAGTTACGATCACAGCGTAACACCTGAGCGCGCAAACTGTGTCCCGGGATATCGCTTAACGGAGAATTCGTATCCACAGCAGCCGAATTTCGGCTTGTCGTTTGCACCGGCAGTTCAGTCGCCCTCGCCCAAGTCATGCACGAAGTGATTACGATGCGCATCGAAAAATGGGCCCGATCGCCCCCCTGGCTGATATCTGCTCTCAGTCGAAGCACTGCTGAAAGTAAACTGATCGTCCAGATCCATTAACCAAAAGACCAGCCATCGAATCAACGGGTTGACCGGCATCTGGAGAGGGGAGAAAGCCCCACAATTCAGGAGAGGGCGATCAACCGATCATTTTCGCGGCAAAGAGGGCCTCTGTTTCAGCAGGCTTTTACACGCATTCAACGGTCATCCCTGTCTCAAGCTGTCTTCGGCAAATGGGGCATGTTGATGTGGTGGGCGATGTAATCCGCAAAAAAGATCGGCGAAAGCATCGGAGAGGAAGAGTGTATGATGACAAAATCTATGGCGCTGCTCGGAACGAGCCTCGTGGGCTCCATGCTCGGCATGACCATGCCGGCCCACGCTCAAGATGCTGCAACACCTCAGATGGGCGTACAGGACATTCTGGTGACGGCGCGCCGGCAGGAAGAAAGCCTGCAAACGACGCCAATAGCCGTGACTGCGCTGGGTGAGGCCGCGCTTGTCCGCTCGCAGGTGGTCAATGTCTCCGATGTGCAACGGACAGCGCCGAGCGTAGTCATCTCCACCGGCTCGCCGGGCGCGGCGACGTTTGCCTATGTTGCTATTCGCGGACAGGGTAATCTTCAGCCGATCCTCGCCAATGATCCTGCCGTGGCTACCTATATCGATGGCGTTTACATCGCTCGTCCGTCGCAGGGCCTCACCGACCTCAATGACCTTCAGCGCCTGGAGGTCCTGCGTGGCCCTCAGGGCACTCTCTTCGGCCGCAATACGACCGGCGGTGCGCTCAATATCCTGACGAATGACCCGGTCGATCATTTCGAAGCGATCGTGCGCGGGGAGGTGGGCACCCACGGCTATACGCGCTTCAATGGAACAGTAAATGTTCCCTTGGCACCTCGCCTGTCCGCTAGGGCGACCTATAGTTTCAACAACAGGGAAGGTTTCAGCCGGAACGAAACGCTCGGTCGCAAAGTCGCTGACCAGGAAAGTCATTTCGTGCGCGGCAAGATCAAATATGAAGGCGACGCTTTCGATATTGTTCTGAGCGGCGATTACAACAAGATTACCGGCCATGAACAGTTAATCCAATTGGCCGCCTATAATCCGGCGGTGTTCTCGGGTCCTCTCGCCGGCTTCCTGGGAGCAATGGACCCTGATCGGACACTTCACCGGAAGTCGAACTGGTATACCACCTATGGCGGTGGCCCGACGGTGCCCAATGCGACCTCCAATCCCTATTACAACGATTTGCCCGATAGCGTGAAACAGATGTACACGCAGGATCCCTTTGATGAACTGAAGGCGGGCGGTGCATCGGCCACAGTGAACATTGATGCGGGATGGACCAACATAAAGTCGATCACGGCATTCCGCTATTCCAGGAATGCCGGACTGGTGGACACGGATGGAACGCCAGCTCCCGTCCTGGCCTCGTTCACTGGCTCACGCTCAAAGGCATGGTCCCAGGAACTGCAGGCCTCCGGCGATCTCACCCAAAGCCTCAGCTACATAGCAGGCGGCTACTGGTCGCGCGAAACAGGTTACGAATATAGCCGCTCCCAGGTTTTTGGTGGCTTGTTGCGTGATACATTCGCGGATGTGGAGAATATCACCAAGGGGCTGTATGCTCAGTTATATTATCAACTGACAGACAGGCTGCGCGCGGCTGGCGGGTTCCGCTATACATGGGATACGCGCAATACCGTGCTCCACAACCGACAGATACTGGGCATTCCTTCAAATGCTCCGGTGGCAGGAACGCCTTTGGGTGTGAATTGCAATCTGGATATGCCGGATGCGCCGCCGACCGCGACTGAGTGCAACCAGACGCAGAACGCCAAGTTCGATTATCCCGCCTGGACCTTCGGCCTCGACTGGCAGGCGACGGACGACATTTTCCTGTACGCCGTTACGAGAGGAGCCGCGAAGGCTGGCGGATGGAACCTTCGCGCCGGCCCTGCTGCTCCTGCATTCGCACCAGAGAAGGTCAAGGATGTGGAAGGCGGCGTGAAAGCGACTTTCCTTGACAAGCGCCTGCGGACGAACCTTGCCGTCTTCCATACCTGGAAGTCCGATGTGCAGGCGATCGTCAATGCCTTTGGTACGGCCGGTGTCACGCAATATCTCCAGAACAACGGGAATGCGCGGATCTGGGGCGTCGAACTGGAGATCGTCGCTGTGCCATGGGAGGGGATGGAAATTTCCGCGAGTGGAAGCCTTTCCGATGGGAAATATGAAAAGGGCTCCTTCTCTGAAGTGCAGGTGATCAACAACTTCACTGGCGCATCGCCAAGCAATTGCGGCCCGGGCTCCAGCGCCACCCAGATCGTTTGCACGGTGGATCTCAGCGGTTTGCCCCTTATCCAGTTGCCGAAGAAGCAGTTTAATATCAGCGCCACCCAGACGATCAATCTGCCAAGCGGTGAATTGCAGATCAACGCCGGCTATTCTTATGTGGGCAGTCAGCATTTCTTCGCGTCACGCGCCGCAGATGCGCAGCCAGACGCCATCAAAGAGCAGTACGCGGCGGAAAACCGGCTGGGTAGAATTCCCGGTTATGGCTTGGTGAATGGTCGGATCGCGTACAAGATCGACAATCCCAATATGGAGTTTGCCATTTTCGGACGGAACCTGGCGAACAAGAAATATCTGACTCGCAGCTTCGCCGATCTATATCGCTCTTTGGGTATCGCCACGGAATTCTCGGGTGAATCCAGAACTTGGGGGCTTAGCCTGACCTGGCGATTTGGACAGGATTGATGGCAGGCCATAATGAGAAAGTGCACTTTGGATAAGAAGCGCCAGAATCTCCGCAGCGCGTGAGCTGGACCCTTAAGGATTCAATGCATTGATCGCGGCATGCACCCGCGCTTCGGCTTCGGCGCGGGGCAGGCCGGGGGGAATGATTTCCCCCACGTGGAAAGTGATGGTCCCTGGTCGCTTGAGAAAACTATTTCGGGGCGACAGGCGACCGCTGTCGATGGCAACGGGAATGACGGGCACTTTCAGCATGGCGTAAAGCCCCGCAAAGCCAGCGCGTAAGGGCGGCCGCTCACCATGCGGCACGCGTGTTCCCTCCGGAAAGAGGCATATGGGCCGGCCCATCGCCAACGCCGCTTTTGCCGCCTTCATCATTACACGCAGCGCGCTTGCGCCCGCTTGGCGTTCCACGGGGATGATGCCGTGAGCGACGGCGAGCCGACCCCATAAAGGAATCCGCGTCAATTCTACCTTCGCGACGATGGCGGGGCTGGGAAAGAGGCACACAAGGTCGATCGTCTCGAACATCGATTCATGTTTCAGGACATAGAAAAATGGCCCATCGGGCATTTCGCCTTCAATGCGCACTTTCTGTCCGAGCACGAAGGTAACGCAAAAACGATGAAACCATCCCCATTGCCGCGCGATGGCGACCACGGCTTTGCGGCCCAATGGCAGCGCTGCCGTTGCGAGCAATACATAAAACAGGCTTCCGATATAGAAGATCACGGCAAAGGCCACCGAACGAAGCAGAATCATGTCCTTAAATCCCGGCCAGCGCGGCGGCCCGACGCAACAGATATTTATTATATTCCTTGAAGAGCATGCCAAGGCTCGGCCTGCTGCGAACGGCATCGATATGGATGGCGACGCCCTGCGGCAATGCCTGGTTCAGTTCAAACCGGGCACGGCGCATATGCCAGTCCGTGGTGATCAAACGCACCGTGCGATAGCCGCGCTTTTCGATCCAATGGGCCGTTTCGATGGCGTTGGAACGGGTGTCGATTGCCTCGTGTCCCAGAGTGATGCAGCAATCGAACAGTTTTTCCGGCGCGTTATAGGCTACGGCCAATTCCCTCGGCCGCACATCGCGGTCGACGCCCGATATCAGCATGGTTTTTGCCGCCCCGGCCTGCAGCAAATCCAGGCCACGGCCAATGCGTCCAGCACCGCCGGTCAGCACGACTATACCATCTGTTTTCCGATGCGTTTCAAACGGTTGGGGCAGGAGGAGCGAGAACCAGGCAAAACCCAACAGCCAGCACAGCAGAACAAATGCGAAAAGGCGGCGGATCATAACGATCGCCTCAATGCCCAGAGTACCGTCAGCCGTGCGGTTAGCATCGCCAGCAAGACGCCTCCCAATGGCAGCAGCAACAGCACTCCCCATCCATAGCCAGGCAAGCGGGCTGAGCCCAGCAAATCCGATCCAATATTCCGGATCAATATGCCGAGCAGGATCAGAACAAGAACTGATCCAGCCGTCCCCAGCATGCCGCCGAACAGCGCGTCCAAAGCAATGCGCCGCTGGAACAAGCGGGCAATCTGTACATCGGTCGAGCCCATCAGGTGCAGGACCTCTATGGTCGTCCGATGGCTATTATGCGCCGCTCGGGCAGCGAGAACGACAATAGCAGCAGTAGCGAGCGTCATCAGCAGGACGAGGCCCAATGCCAGCCACGTGAGCGCGCGCATCAGTTGCGACAGCGGTGCAAGGAAGGCGGCATGCGGTTCCACCTTGGCGGATGGTGCGATGGCCGTGACGGCGTTACGCAACGAAGTCATATGACTGGCTCCTCCGCCAGAAATCAGGTCAACGTCAATTAACGCCGGGATAGGCAGATCGCCCTCCATCAGTTCTGAACCCAGCCAGGGTCGCAATGCAGCCTCCAGCTCCGCGTCTTGCACCCGGACTACAGCCCTGACGCCGGGAAGATGTTTTAATGCGGCAATCACCCGGTCGGCCTGCTCGGAACGGATTTCGGCGTCAGCCTCAACGATTTGAACCGTCACGCGCCCTGAGAGATCAGCACTGAGCGAACGCGCAGCATGGTCAAGCGCGATGCCCGCCGCCGCTGCCAACAGGGTCAGGAACATCATGATCGCGATCACCCAAGGCATAGGCCCCGACAGCCGGCCCTCTGGCAGCAAGCGACGGCTGGCGGAACGATTGCCGTGTTTCCTGCCCCATGGAACCATGTTCAGCCTTCGTCCTGCGCAGGGCCACGCCCGCCTGTTTGTGGCAGACGCGGCGGATAACGCAGCAGCCCGGTCGGATCGGACAATCGCCCCTTGTCCAGTCGCATCATTTGCGCGCCCCGCAGCCTGCTCAGCAAATGAATGTCATGGGTCGCGACGACGACAGTGGTGCCGAGTTTATTCAGCGTCTCAAAAAGATGCAGCAGGCGCTGCGCCATGTCGGGATCGACGTTGCCCGTCGGTTCATCCGCGACCAAAATCTCTGGCCGACCGATGACGGCGCGGGCAATGCCAACGCGCTGTTGCTCGCCGCCGGACAGGGTAGCCGGCCGCGCACTCGCCCGGTCCGCCAGTCCTACCCAGGCCAGCATCTCCCGAACCGGGGTGTCGAGTTCTTTTTCATTCACCCCTGCCACGCGCAGCGGCAGAGCGATATTGTCGAACGCGGAAAGGTGCGGCACCAGCCGGAAATCCTGGAACACCACGCCAATCCGCCGACGGAAGCCCGGCAACCTCTTTCGGGGGAGCGTCACCACATCTTCGCCGAACATGCGGATAAGCCCCCGGCTGGGGCGCTGGGCGAGATAAAGCAGCTTGAGGAGCGATGTCTTGCCTGCACCTGATGCGCCCGTCAGAAAATAAAAGCCGCCCTGGTTCAAGGTGAAGCTGACGTCGGACAATGTTTCCGCGCCCAATCCATAGCGCAGTCCCACATTTTCAAACTGGACTATGCTGGACATGCCGTCCGCCCGCTCCTGTTTTTCACCCGACCGTTCCGCCATCGCACAGGGAAGCCTTGCCCGTAAAGCAGGGAAAAGACGAGGTGCGATCTTGAACGCTTGCTCTTGCTGCCCAAGCTGTGTTTAGAAGCGGAATGATCCTTGTCTGCCCGCAATGCGCAACGCGCTATATTGTGCCCGACAGCGCGATTGGCCCGAACGGGCGATCCGTCAGATGCGCGGCCTGCAAGCATAGCTGGTTTCAGGAGGGTGCCTCTTTGCCGCCCCGCGAAGATGCGGTCACGGGGACAGAGTCGCCTTCCCAAGATAATCCTCCGTCCGTTGCGAGCAGTGCTCCCATGCCTGATCCGGATGACGCAGCTCTGCCGCCTGCTCCGTTATCGTCCGAACCTCCTGCTGCGGAGAAGGTGGGCGAGGAAGCAGATGGCAAAGCTGCCGCGCCAAAGCCTGCGACGAATGCTGACCGCTCACCGCTTTTGGGCACGGATCGCGGTTTGCCGCGACAGGACGAACGGGAAAGCAGCTTCGCGCACGAGCCTCCATTTCGGCCACGCCGTAATCCGGCGAAAGTGTGGACCATGGCGGCAGTGCTGTTCGCTCTCGCCATCGGCATTCTGGGCGGCGCGCTTTATTATTTCGGTACGCCAAGCTGGGCCGTGAACGTCGGCCTTATTCCGGATAATGCCGAGCCCGATCTGCTGCTCGACATGCCACGCAAGCCCGAACGACGGCAGCTTCCCTCGGGCGACGAATATTTCGCATTTTCCGGCCGCATCGTGAACGCGAGCGACCAGACGCAGACAGTTCCTCCGATTATCGTGGAAATGCGTGACGAACAGGACCGGCTGGTTTTCGGCTGGACCATTCGCCCTCCGGTCAAGGAGCTTGGCCCGGGCGATCAGGCCAGTTTTCATGAGAGCCGGATAGACATCCCCAAAAATGCCCGAAATCTGACGCTGACATTCGCCGAACGAGGCGCCTGAACATCTTTGGCCCGGCGCACGCAAGAAAAAACGTCATCTCTTCTCTTTCCCTGGTTGCGCTGCCCGATCCGCTTTGCTAGTGGCACCGGCCTACCAGATGCCGGTTTGCCCGGCAGTCTTTTGTGTGCGGTCGTGGCGGAACTGGTAGACGCGCAACGTTGAGGTCGTTGTGGCCGAAAGGCCGTGGAAGTTCGAGTCTTCTCGACCGCACCAAACAGTCCATGTATTTCGTGGATTTCCAGTCCGTCTCCGCCTCTGAACGAGAAATAGCGCAGTTCTGCGGCAGCGCAGGCGCAATCATGATGTTCTGCAGTCAGAGACCGGCAAAATGGAGATTGCGGGCGCAAAAAGGGCGGCCGTTTCCGGTCGCCGATTTCTGACTGCAGTGGCTTTTCAGGCAAAGCCGAGCATGCCCCTCTGGACTGACCGACGAGGAAATAATGGGCCGCCCAGGATTGACTGATAGAGGAGCATCTCAGGCCTGATAGGCAATGGGGATATTATCCAGCGGCGAAAGGTGAAGCGCTGGCCGTAGAACTGGAACGGGCGCTGGAGAGTAGCCCGCCGCAGGAGCAAGCGGCAAATGGAACAATCGACACAGCTTCGGATTTCTCTTCAGAGCACAGAGGAGGGATTATGCCCGTATCATCCACACCGGCTGTTGAACGTGTCGCAAGGGTTCTGTCGGGCCTCAAGCTCAGCCAAAATGCGGAAGGAGCTGACCCTCACGCCAGTGATGCAGTGGATATGGAATGGCAGGACGAGATAGAAAACGCTCTGGCCGTCCTTCGCACGCTTCGGGAGCCGGACGACGACATGGCTGCGGTTGGGGACGTGAAGACCTGGGATCGAATGATAGCTGCCGCTCTGGGGGAACCTGCGGAACCCAAAAAACCCGACTACACACCTCCTGAGCCGGGAACGGACCCGTTGCATGAAGGGCCTTGATCGGCCTTCTTGTTGGTGAATTCCCAATGATACTGGTGGCCAAGCCATGGCTGACTTTTACACCGTCGCATGCAGCAAAATCGTCGGCGCTCCACGGCCTGGTTTGTCACCGCCCTCCATGAGGCTCTGACCGCGCCCAGCCGTCCCGTCAAAGTTCAGGATCGACGGACTGGTTGTCCAACAGGGAACCGCGGATATGACCTCGGAGATCGCCAGCCGCGTCGATCAGCGTATAATCTCTGTAGGCGATATGCCAGTCGGCGTTCTCCTTGACGAAGCGATCATCGTACCGGCCCATGACAATAATCTGCGGCGGCAACGTGAAAATAGTCTGTACCACTGTATAATAGGATTTGGCCGTCGCGGTACGGCCGTTCGGATCGATCTCGATGATGGGATTGGTGACGAGGTGCTTCGTTCGCGGCGTTCCATCTTCGTATAGGATGATCTTCTTGCGCCACAGTTCGAGCAACTGCCGGCCGTCGATCGTCCCGTCATCCTGTGCGTCTCCGGGATGAACCTTGATCCGTGCGTGGGCAAAAAGAGCGGCCGCCTCCTCCAGGCGCCCCATGTCGATAAGCGCGGCATAACGATACAGGATGTTCGCTATCTGATTCTCGTCGTTCATCGCTTCTCACCGTCCTCGCCATGAAAATCACAGATCGCGTGCCGCGTCGGCCGCCCCCCGCATCGCACCCTCAATATAGCCGATTTCTGCGGCATCGCCCACGACGCGAACCTCAAGGCCAGCCGAGAGCAGCGCGTCGGCGAGGCTCCTTTCCCCGGCGGCCCCCTTGGCGATGATAACATTGTCCATGGGGATGGTCCGCGCCGCGCCAACCGAAGTGGTGAAACGGACGCATGACTCCTCGATGCGCAGGTCCGCTACCCCGAGTTCGAGCGGCACGCCATGATCCTTGAGTTCTTCGGACACCCACATACGCCGCATGATGGGCAATCCTCTGCCCATGAAGGCATCGTCGTCGACGATGGTCACTTTCCGGTCGCGTTCGGTCAGGAACTCCGCCAGTTCCATGCCGACGAGCCCGCTGCCGATGATCACGATGTTCATACCGAGCGGCATCCATTGCCGCGTTGCCTGCCTCACCAGTCCGATATTGGCACTGAGCCCGGTGACCGCGGCTGCCTTCGCGATCAGACGGGAGCCGAGGCCAGTCTTGCGGCTGAGCGCCTCCGAATCCTCGCCCAGCATGAGCCGGCGGAGATCGTCACCCGAGAATACCGTGTCGAGATCGGCGCCGGGGATCGACGGCGCGGCACGGATCGCGCCGGTGGCGACGATCACCATCTCCGGAGACAGCGCCGCGATCGATTCGGGCGTCGCCAACGTGCCGAGCCGCACGTCGATCCTCGACTGTCCTACCTGTCGCTTGAGCCAGTCGAGCAATCTTTCATTGGGCTCATAGGCAAGGGAGGCGAAGCGCAGCGTACCGCCAAGTTGGTTCGAACCCTCGATCAGGGTGACGTTATGCCCCTTGATGTCGAGCCGGCGCGCTGCTTCCATACCCGCAGGGCCGCCTCCGATCACAACGATCCGCTTGGCGGAGGATTGGACGGGTGTACCCAGATATTCGAAGCCCGTCTCCGGATTGACCGCGCAGCGTGACGGATCGGAGGTGAAGATCGCGCTGATACAGGTGTAACAATAGATGCACGGCAGGATATCTGCCGCGTGGCCCGCCTCCAGCTTCGAGGGCAGGCTCGGATCGGCGAGCAACTTGCGGCCCATCGCGATGAAATCGGCTTTTCCCGTCGCGATGGCGGCGTCGCCGACCTCGGGCTCTATGCGGCCCGATGCAATCACCGGAATACCGATCGCGGCCTTGATCCGCTTCGCATAAGGCAGGTTGACCGCTGGGATTTGGGGCGTGTGCGATCCTGCATCGCGTTTGCCGCGGTCGATCGCGTGATAGGCGCTGACCGTGATCGCATCGACGCCCGCAGCCTCGGCCAGCCGAGCAGTTGCAATGGCATCGTCGATGGTGATCCCGCCGGGCTTGTCCACCTCGCGCGAGTCGATCTTGATCCAGACCGGAAAGTCGCTGCCCACCGCCGAGCGCACAGCGCTAATGATCTCGGTCATCAGCCGTGCGCGGTTCTCAAGCGTGCCGCCATAATCGTCCGTCCGCCGGTTCGCCTTGGGCGAGAGAAAAGACGAGATGAGATAACCATGCCCGCCATGCAGTTCCACGCCGTCCAGCCCCGCTCGCTTCGCGCGATCGGCTGCGACGGCGAAATGCTCGATCACCATTCTGATGTCGTCGATCGACATGGTACGATAATCGACCGCTCCTATCTTGCTGAGATCGGACCTTTCCGCCTCCTCCGGCAGATAGACGCTGTGATAGCCGCCGGGGATCAGCTCCGGAGGCGAGGGGACATAGACGGGTCGGCCCGCAATCATGTCGTTAATGCTGTTGGGACCGGCATGATGAAGCTGCACAGAAAGCTTCGCACCATGGCGGTGAACCGCTTCGGCGGTGGCTGCCGCGCCCGGGATATAGCGGTCATCCGAAAGCGCCACCTGATTGCGCTGGACGCCGCCGGCCGGCCACGACACCCCGGTCGCGCCCATGTTGATAAGGGCCGCGCCGCCCTGGGCCTGGCGTTCATGATAGGCGCGCAGGCGCGGCCCCCAACTCCCGTCCGGCTCCGCAAAGCTGACGCCCATCGCGGTCACGATGATGCGATTGCGAAGGCGCATCGCGCCGATCATCCCCGGCGAAAGCAGGTGAGTGTATGGAGCTTTGGGCACAAAATCCTCCTGGCCTAGAATCGATAGTCCATCGCGGCACCGAACATACGTGGCTTGATGCCAAGCGAACTCGCCTGCGGCGCGCTGGGATCGGTCGCCGGCACCGCCGCCGATGCGTTGAACGAGGTGACCACGTATCTTCTCCTGAATCGATTATTTTTATCACCGGCTCATGCACGGTGTTGGGTAATTGATAACCGGAAGGCAGGCATCGCGAATACACCGACAGCATCGCAGAAGGGCCAACGCACCATGATTGCGCCACGAAAGCGAAGCCCGGCAGGTATGCACGATCCAGCGATGTTGCTCTCGTGATGAAGCGAACCTAAACTGCTCGACAAGAACATGATCGGAAACATGTCGAGACTGGAATGATCGATGAATTGCATCTTTCGAAAATCCCCTGAGAGGAGGCAGGATGCCTGGTGGGCCCGCATTTGATCCCGAAATCGTGGTCCGGACCGCGAACGACAAACCCGTGCGCGCGTTTCAGAGTTTTGGGCATCCGGTCGCAAGCACGGCGTTCCGGGTCGAGGTACGGCAATATGAATGGAAGCGATCAACCGAATCATACGGCTGGTCGGAAGATTGTGCGCAGCTCCTGATGTTCGCGGGGCGGCGGACATCGCCGACCAGCGCCTATCTCGTGCGCGGCCAGGGCCGGACGCGAGCGCAGGATTTGGGCAATGTGCAGCTCATCCCCCGTGGTGCGAGGCTTTATAGCCGATGCCCGCCCGGCCAGATGCGGGCGCTATGGTGCTTCTTCAATCCGTCGATGGTGACGGATTTTGCGTCTATCGAATGGTCGGAAGGACGATTGCCGGAATTGCTCGATATCCGCAGCCCGTCAGTTCACTCGGGCATGGCGCGGATCGCCCGCGAGGTGCTTGCGCCCAGTCTGGCATCGCACGCGATGGTGGAAGGGACAATTCTGGTGCTCCTGTCCGATCTTTGCCGGGGCTTCTCGACGCGGCAACCCGATGGAGGCCCGTCGCGCCTGACATCGCGTCAGCTCCGCGCGATAACGGAAGTGATCGAGAGCGAAAGGCAGGCGCCGACCCTGGATGATTTGGCAGCTTTATGTGGCTTCAGCCGCCGCCATCTTGTCCGCGTCTTCAGGAACACCACCGGAAGAACGATCGGCCAGCATATTCTGGAGATGCGTATTCACCGGGCCAAATCACTGCTGCTCCGGCGCGATCTGCTCGTGAAGCAGGTGGCGTTCCAGTGTGGCTATAGTTCATCCGCAGCCTTCGCTGCCGCGTTTCGACAGACGACCGGCCAGAGTCCGCAGGAGTTCCGGGATCATGTCACGCCGCTTCATCTAGGCGATTTGACGCCTCGAAATATGTGTTGAGGTGGTGAAGTGGCATCGCTGAAGGTCGGGCGAAACGCCGCCGATGGTGAGGCCGCGCTGGCGCCGCGATCGCCGCTCAGTCTTCGGAAATGGATGACCCTCGCCCCTGCCATCGCATGCTCGTGACGCCGTAATCGGGTCGACCCGGTACAGCGACGCTGTCACTGCTGATGGGCTGGACCTTCGCGCCATGAAAGTTCATCGTTCTTTCCGGATCAGGTCTGGGTCCTATCCATCGTCCATTGGAGGGCCTGTCGATGCCGCCTGCTACTTTTCAGCGCGTGCTGTTCATCCCGCCATTCACGGAGATGATCTGGCCCGTCATGTATCGTGATCCTTCGCCGAGCATGAAGATGATGAGGGGCACCAGATCGCGGGAAGGATTGCCCAACCGGCCGTCGATCGCGATCATCTGTGCCATGGCCGCGTCGTGGGCAACGAGTTCCTCCGCGGTGAATTGCGCGCGATGTTCGTCATACATCGGGGTCCACATCGCCGGAACGATCGTGTTGGCGGTGATGCCGTACCGCCCCCAACTTGCAGCGATGCTGCGCGTCCAGGATGTCACCGCGCCCTTGCTGGCCGAATAGTGAGCCGCCGACGGATAGGCAAGCAGGCCGGCGTCGGACCCGAAGTTCAGAATTCTGCCCCCCTGCTCGCGCATGTAGCGGAAGGCTGCCTGATTGGTCAGGAACGTCCCCGTGACGTTGATCGCCATGAGCACGTCCCAGTCGTCATCGGTGATATCCTGCGGATCGATGTGACGCTCGATTCCTGCCGCATTGACGAGCCCGTCGATGCCGCCCATCGCCCTTGCACCGCGCTCGAACGCCGTATCGACGCCAGTGCGGCTGGAGATGTCGCAATGAAGGTAGGTGGCGCGACCTGGCCCCGCTTCGTTCGCAGCTTCGGCCACCTTGTTGCCGAGATCGTCGAGCACGTCGAGGCTGGCCACGCGCGCGCCTTCCCGAACAAGTGCACTGACGATTTCCGCGCCAATTCCCCGGCTACCGCCGGTCACAACTACACGCTTGTCCCGCATCTGCATAGGTTAGTGATCCTCTCCGGCGCGGCTTCAACCGCTTGAAACTTTCATCATACAAGGTTGCCGCCGCCGAACAAGGCGCCGGTCAGGGCGGTTCATATCTGGGCGGCGATGGCGACTTCCGGCTGTGCCTGGGAGACTCAGCCCCGCCCCGGAAGCAGGATCAGCACAATAATCCACCCGGGCATGGCCGCGACCGCCAGAAACATCCCCAGCGGAACCCGCGTCGCCGCCTCGACCACACGTCCAGCCGCCATCGAGACGAACACCAGCAACAATCCCAGACTGGCGGCGAACAGCAGGATGAAGGGCAGCGCCTGCCACCCGAACCATGCGCCCAGCGCACCCAGCAGCTTGACATCGCCTAGTCCCAGCCCTTCTCGCCCCCGGAACAGGCGATAGCCGCCCGAAATCCCCAACAACGCTCCATAGCCCGCGACCGCGCCGATAATCCGATCGATGAGCGCGACATCCGTGCTCCACAGACCAATCGTCAGTCCCAAAAATGCCAGTGGCAGCGTCAGCGCGTCGGGAAGCCAGAAATGTCGCCAATCCAGAATAGCGAGTGTCAGCAGCATCCAGCCCAGCAATGCCCAGCCAACGCCCCCCGGATTCGGCATTGCTCCCAGCGCGACCGCGCCGATCAGTGCACATCCTGCTTCCATCCGCCAGTGCAGCGGGTCGATTGCCGCGCCACAGGCCCGGCACCGCCCACGCTGCGCCAGCGCGCTGAACAGTGGGACCAGCTCCAGCCCGCCTAGCGTCAGCCCACATCCGTCGCATGCCGATCGTCCATGTACGACGCTCCGTCCCTGCGGCCAGCGCAAGATCAGCGTCGCCAGAAAACTGCCGATAATCGCGCCCGCAACCGCTCCAGCGAGGGCGATCACAATGTCCCTTCGACTTTCAGCATCTGGACATCTCCGACCCGCGCAAAGCCCATCGCGCCCAGCGCTGTTTCCAGCGCCGGATCGGCCATCTCCACCCGCATCTCCGCCGTATAGCGCCCGGATAGCCATAGCCGCACGGTCATCTTCTCCATGCCTGACTGGCTCACCAGAGGCAGCAACACCGTCTCGCCATCGCAGGTCGCAAAGCCGCTCAACCCTTGCGACAGGTTGAGGCCCGCAACCTGTCCAGCGACATGCGCGCGCACCCGCCCTTCCGCATGACCGCAATGGTCACCTGAAAAGCGGATGCTGACATCCTCCATGTCCAGGCTACCAATCGGCAAGGGCGCAAACGCCCGCCCTAACGGCAGTGAGCCGGTCACGTCGTCGATGCCAATTCGCCCCACGCCGACAGTCATCGCTCCCGCCACATCATCGGCTTGTCCGACCCGCCGCCATATATCGAACCGCGCCCGGCCCAGGAGCAGCGCCTCTGGAGTCAGGGCGACACGCACCGATCCCATCGGCAGCCTGCCCAGCATCAACTGATCGATCCGGCCGCCCCAGATGCTTCCGCGCACATCCCGGGCGCTAATCCCCATCCGTTCTGTCCCGGCCAGCCCGGCTGCGAGACGCAATGGAAAGAAAAGCAGCAGCCCCAGCAGAAAAACGACCATCAGCGCCATCCGCGCCCGGCGCGACAGAGAAAGCCCCATCATTTCGCACCGCCCCGCACCAACACTGCCTGAACCGACACGCTGCCCGCCGTGGGGGAAGGGCGCGCACTCATATTATCCACTCGTACACCTTGCCCCTCCAGCGCCGCCAGCCAGGAAAAGAGCGCGATCGGCCGCACCGATCCGATGGCGATGTCGATCCGGTCATCGCCCTGCGCCTGCGCCCGCTCCAACGACAATCCAGCTTCGGCCGCGCTCTGCCCGACGAACTGCTCCAGCGGCACGGCCGGCCCCGACGCCTGCACGCGTGGCAACGCCTTCAGCATCTTCACCTTGGCCTGAATCGCCGCATGGCGATCGGTCGCCTCCAGCAACCGCTCCCGCGCCGAAGCCCGCGCCGCATCGATTGGGCGCACCACCGCCAGCCACAGGACAACGACGGCGATCAGTGTGAACATGATGCCCAGCATCCACTGCTCGCGCGGGCTGCGTGCCATCCATTGCACCTTCAAACTTTCCGTCATGACCGCACCGTTATGTCCGCCAGGGTCCGGCCGCCCGGATCCTGGCTGGACGTTGCCGTGATCGTGAAGCCTGCCGATTGCAGCGCCACGAGCACGATATTGATCTCTTCCGACTTCGCCGCCGCCAGCGTCGCGCGCAGCATCCCATCCGGATCGCGGCCAATGCTCATCATCGACACCCCCGGCGCGCCCTGCATCGCCATGAACAATCCAGCGGTGGGCCCGGTAAAGCCATAGCCACCCGCCCCCCGCGCGGCGAGGCGCGCGTCCATCTCCGCCTCCGCCCGGTTGACGTCATCGGCCTGCGGGAGCACCTGCCGCGCCAGCATCAGGCTCTCCGCGTCCAACTGTTCCGCCGCCATATGCTGCCGAGCGATCCCGATCAGCGCGATCAGGAAGCTCGCGAACAGGATGAAACCGCACCAGATGGCGATGCGCGCCAGTGCCCGGCGATCCAGCGTCCGCTGCTCCCGTTGGACGAAATCACCTTGCCGCAGATCAAGCGGCGGATCGTTCAGCGCCGCGATGGACAGCGCGTTCACCTCATCGGGCACGACATCCCGCACCGGCGCATCGCCCAGTAGTGCCGGCACCGCCATATCCTGCGTCAACGCCAGGTCGACGCCCCGCAAAACGGATACGCCGCCGATTTGCCCCCGCGAAAAGCCTGTCGCAGGCGCGGGCAGCAACAGCGCCGCTGGCACTATGATATTGGGCTTCAGCCCATGATGCTGCGCCCAGAGCAGCCAATGCTGCATATCCCTGCGTGCCGTTATCGCAACCAGATGCGGCCGCGCGGGATCATCATTCCGGTCGGTTGCCGCGAACAGGCTATCGGCGGACGCGACCCCGCCCGCCATCGCCGCCAGCCGCGCCGCCGCCCGTCCCTGCCGTACTGGCAGGTCTGGATAGGATATCCAGTGCAGCACGGTCAGGGACGCAGGCGGCACCAGCATCACCACGCAATCCTTGGGTAGCGCCGCCAACCCGCAGGCCGCCAGCCAGTTGATGCCCGCACCCTCCTGCACCACCGCACCATCCACGATCCGCGTCCATAGCGGTTCACCACCCTCGTTCTCCGGCAGGGCAATGATCAAGCCATCGCGCGCGCTCATGCGACGTCGCCCCAATGGCGTCGCACCACCACGACCGGAACCGATCGCGCGTCGATCAGCGCCTTCTCGATCACCTGCGTGCCCCCGACATCCACTGTAATCTCTACCCCGAACCAATGTGTCGTCAATTTCACCTGCTGCCCCACTTCGGACAGCGGCGACAGTCCTGTCCGCGCCAGCATTGCCCAGAATTCCGCCACGCTGCTAAAGCCATTGGCCGGGCGCCGTATCAGCATCTGCCGGGCCTGTTCCACTCTCAATTGCCCCGGCAGCAGCATTGCAAGCAGCGGCGCCTGACCAGGTAGCATCGTATTGATGTTGATCGGTGACAAATCATTGACCGGCAAAGCGCACACCCATGGCCGCAGCAGGTCATAGATGCCCGGCGTCACCCCGTTCACGGCGCGCAGCTCGCTTGCATCCACCATGAAGCGGTTTGGCGCGCGATAAGGCGTCGCGGCCCGGCCATAGGTTTCATCCTCCGCCCCGCCCGGCTGCGGCACCGGGTCGGTGTCGATCCAGTCAGTCAGCGACGCCGCCACGACCTGCGCCTGCCGCGCGTCGATGCCCAGCGTCTGCATCAATCCCTGAAACTGCGTCACCGCAACGGGCCGGACTTTCAGGTCACTCTCGCTCTCGCCCGCGACAACGCTATTAAGGTTGAAGCAATTGCCGCCGTCCGTGACCCGCGCCGTCGCCACACCGCCGACCATCGGCAGGACTTGCGAAGCGCCCAGCCAACCGCCCTGCAGCGTCGTGCGTCCCGGCCGGGCCGCCAGCAGATCGCCGATCCGCAGGCGTGCAATCTCCACCCCTGCATCGGCATAGGCCCGCGCCTGATCGATCGCACCTGCATTACCCGTCATCCGGGTGGCGAACGCCAGCCGCTCCAGTGCGGCGGCGGCGACCACCCCCATAACCGCGACCAGCAACAGCACCGTCAACAGGGCCGCACCGCGTTCCCGCTTCGGAAACTCAGCCATCAGCCGCCACCCCCTTTTTCTTGGGGCCAGGGCCAACAAGAAACCGCAATGTCACCGACGGCTCACCCGTACGCGTAATCCGCATTTCCACGGCCCGGGGCAACAGATCGGGCTGACTCGGCGTCCATTCGTCTCGCCAATCGCCCTGCGTGTCGCGAAAGCGCCACACAATTTCCTCAACCCGGTCCAGCAGCATCGCCGGTTGTTCCCCTGACGCGCCGTCGACCTGCGGATAGCTGCGCCGCTCCAACCGCCCTTGCCGCACCCAATATTCAACTTTCTGCAGGGACGGGCGCGGCAATTCGCTCAGATTGCTCCACCCCGCCCGCACGAATTGCATAGCCGGCGCATTCTCGCCATCGTCATGTGCCCAGAAGGCGGGCGCCAACGTCCCTGCCTCGGTCCGACTGATGCGGGGGGCCGCCTGCCCCAGATCGGCACTCAGCGCACCACGCACCCGCTGTATGGAGGCCAGCTCGTCTAGACGCTCGCGCACTTGACCCTGCGCTGCAACACTATTGCCCAGCAGCAGCACGCCCGCCCCCGCCAACATCGCAAAGATCACCAGCGCGACCAAAAGCTCAATCAGAGTGAAGCCGTTCCGTCTCATTCGGCAGCCCGAATAAAACTGAGCATGGCCGACGACGCTCCATCGCGCCCCGCCACAGTCATATCTACCTGCAACAACCGCGCGTCTTCGGTCGCCCGGACTTCCCGCGTCCAGCGCCACGTCCGGCCGCCATTCTCGATCTCGCCCACATCCTTGCCTATAGAAGGCGGCGCGGGATCGGTCTGAATCTCCATCATCAAATTGTGGGCCACGATCTGCCCCAGCGTCTTGCCGTCCAGATCCGCCGCCGTATGCAGCGTCACGCTCTGCAAGCGGATCAACGCCAGCGCCGCCAGACTGAACACCGCCAGCGCGACCAGCATTTCAAGCAGGGTAAAGCCGGTCTCGTGCCTAGCCACCAACAGCCACCTTCCCCGCCATATCCACTGATACCGATACCCGCTCGCCCTCGCGCGTCAGCGTCACGGTCAGCGGATCGGTCGGCAGGCCGGTGCTGTCGAAGCCAAGCTGCTGCCGTCCCTCCTGCCCCACCAGCGCTCGCGTGCCCTGCTTCCAGTCGGTCGTGATGAACGGCTTAGTCTCCATCTCAATCCAATGACCTGCCTCTCGCCTCAGGAAACCATAGCCTGATGGGGACACCCACACGCCCATTGGGCGGGCAGTTATGACGGCTTCGTCGCGCGCGGCGGCTACACGCGCTGCAAATCGGTCGGCATCGTCGATGACGCGCCCACGCGGATCAGGCATAGCCAGCACCACGGCCGCCGAAACGAAGCCGATGATCGCCACGACGACCATCAGTTCGACAAGCGTGAAACCGGATTGCGGGGCGTGATCAGAGTTCGCTGGAATGGATATCCGCATTCTCATGATCCCCGCCCGGCTGGCCGTCGGCGCCTAGTGAGCTGATGTCGAACGCGCCCTTGCGTCCTGGTACGCTGTAAAGATAGGCCCGCCCCCACGGATCGGCGGGCAACTTCTTGATATAGCCGCCTCGCCGGTAACGCTGCGGTTGCGTCAGCGACGGCGGCGGGCTCATCAATGCCTGCAGCCCCTCCGTGCCTGCGGGATAGGACAGGTTGTCGAGCCGATATTGCTCCAGCGCCTGCTCAATCGTGGCGATGTCGGCCTTCGCCTTCTCCACCCGGGCGGTGTCAGTCGCAGGAATGACGTTGATCGCCACGATCGTCGCCAGCAAGCCGATGATGACGATGACGACCATCAGTTCCACAAGCGTGAAGCCGTGTTCGGCGGATCGGCGTTCGGTCGGAGAGATATTTATCATATTACGCACCTGTTAGGCTTTGAAGCTGCAATATCGGCAGCAGGATCGACAGGATAATGACGGCGACGATACAGCCCATCAGGATGATGATGATCGGCTCCAGCATCGCCAGCGCCGTGGAGGTGAAGGCATCGAACTCCCGCTCCAGATAGTCGGCAGCACGCGCCAGCATCGTGTCCAACTGCCCGGCTGCCTCGCCGCTTGCCGCCAGATAGACCAGCAGCGGCGGAAAGACGCCCGACCGCCGCAGCGCCGCCGACAGGCTGCCGCCGCCCCGGATCGCTTCAACGATCTCGTCCGAAGCGCCGCGGAGCACGCGATTGTGGACAGTCTGCGCTGTCAGACGCAGCCCCTCCATCAACGGCAGGCGGCTTGCGACCATGGTGGAAAGCGTCCGCGCCATACGCGCCGCATGCAGATCGCGGATCAGCCGCCCTAGCACCGGCAGGCGCAGCAGCGTTCCGTCAAACCGATACCGGATCGCTTCGACCTTCAGCGCCCACCAGGCGCCCATCAGCGCCAGCCCTCCCAGAATCAGCAGCAACCACCAAAAGTCCGCCAGAAAAGCTGAAACCCCCATCACGATTCGCGTCAGGAGCGGCAATTTCTGTCCCACCGTATCGAACTGCTCGACCACCTTTGGCACGACGAAGATCATCAGCGCCGCGACCACGCACACCGCGAACCCTGCCAGAACGGAAGGATAGGCGATTGCCGTCAGTACTTTGGAGCGGATCACCGCCTGGCGCTCCATCAGATCAGACAGGCGCTCCATGATCGTAGGCAGGCTGCCGGAGCTCTCGCCTGCCGACATCATCGCCCGGTAAAGCGAGGGAAAGCTCTTCGGCTCCACGCCCATCGCCTCGGCCAGTCGCCGCCCTTCCAACACGCCGCCGTGCACCTTGCCCACAATGTCGCGGACGTGCGCCTGCTCGCTCTGCCGACCGATGGTACGCAGTGATTCTTCTAGTGGACTAACCTGGATCAGGGTCGAAAGCTGGCGCGTGAAGAGCGTCAATTCCTTGGGGCTGAGGCGCGCGGTCCGAAAGGACAGCCCTGCTCGCTTCTGCGCCGCCTGCGCCGCGGCTGGCTCGACCCGCACGACCAGCAGCTTCCGCGCGTCCAGCCGCGCCCGCGCATCCTCCATCGTTTCCGCCTTGACGCGGCCGCTCCGCTCGCGTCCGGCGGTGTCGATGGCGATATAGTCGAACTCAGTCATCGGCTATCAACTCGGCGTCGGCCGCGTCCCGGCGCGAGATGCGAATTGCTTCCTCCGCCGTGGTTTGCCCGTTGCGCACCAGCGCCCGCGCCGCCGATCCCAGATTGGGCGCGTTCAGGAACGCATGACGCGCAATCAGGGATTCATCGCCCCCATTGTTGATGAGACGTCGGATCGTGTCGTCGATACGAATCGCCTCGAACACGCCGATACGTCCCTTGTAACCCGTACCGCTGCACGCATCGCAGCCCAGCGCCCGATAGATGATCGTGCCCGGATCGAACCCCAGCAGTGCGCTCGCCGACTTGTCAGCCTGCACCGCCTCGTGACAATGTTGACACAGACGCCGGACCAGCCGCTGCGCGATCACTGCGCGCAGGGTGGATGCCAGCAGGAACGGCTCCACCCGCATGTCGCGCATGCGGGTAATCGCGCCAACGGCATCGTTGGTATGCACGGTCGAAAGCACCAGATGCCCGGTAAGCGACGCCTGCACCGCGATTTCAGCCGTCTCCCGATCACGGATTTCACCGATCATGACCACGTCGGGGTCTTGTCGCAATATCGCCCGCAACCCAGCCGCAAAGGTCAGTCCGACCTTGGGGTTCACCTGCGTTTGTCCGACCCCTTCAATTGCATATTCGACCGGGTCCTCGACCGTTAGAATATTCCGGCTGCCATCGTTCAGTTGCTGCAACCCGGCATAAAGCGTCGTTGTTTTGCCCGATCCGGTCGGTCCGGTGACCAGAATGATCCCATTTGGCTCCCCCAACCCTTCACGGAAGACCCGATCCGCCACGCCCGCCATGCCCAGCAAGTCGAGCGACATGCCTGCATTTTCCTTGTCAAGGATACGCAGCACGACCCGCTCGCCCGCCCGGCTGGGCAGGGTAGAAACGCGCACGTCCAGCAGCTTTCCACCCAGCGTCAATCCGATACGCCCGTCCTGCGGCACGCGCCGCTCGGCAATGTCCAGTCGCGCCATCACCTTGATGCGGCTCACCACCACCGGGGCCACATGCGGCGGCATCCGCAGCGTCTCCCGCAACACGCCATCAATCCGCATCCGCACTACCAGCCCCGTCTCATAAGGCTCGATATGAATGTCGGACACGCCCTGCCGTGCCGCCTCCGCAATGACACCGTTGATCAGGCGGATGGCAGGCGCGTCGTCAGCGCTGTCCAGCAGATCGTCGGCCGTCGGCAGGTCGGTCGCCAGCAGGTCCAGTTCGTCGGCGTTGACCTCCAGCGATCCCGCCATCGCCGCCGCGCTGCCGTCCATGGCATAATGTTCGGACAAATGCCGGTCGAATTGGGCGGGATCCACGAAGCGCACGTCGAAACTGCGCGCCAGATGCCGCCGCACCTCCAGCAGAACGCGCGGATCGCTGCCCTCGCGCACGGCGATCTCCAGCCGCTCGCCGTCCCCCGCCAGCATCACCACGCCATGCTTGCGCGCAAAGGCATAGGGGATATCAGCCGCGCGGAGAGCGATATGGGGCGGCACGTCGAAAGGATCGTCGTTATTTTCCGTCATTGATTCTGCTCGCTCGCAGGAATGTCGACAGGCCGCACGACGTTACTCGGTTGCGGCTTTTCTGGACCGATGACGGGCGAAGGCGTGGGCGGCGCAGCGACGCTGTCGGTGGCAAGGGGGACTGCCGCAACCGGCGGCACCGCGCCCATATAGTCGCGCACCAGTTCATCGATACTCGGCTCGACATCGGGATTGCGCTGCTTCTGCATGTCGCGGACATAGCCGTACCGCTGCTGGGTCAGGCGCCGCGCATCTTCCTTGCTCCGCAGGATGGTCGGACGGATGAATACCATCAAATTGGTCTTGGTGCGGCTCTTGCTGCGCGACTTGAACAATTCGCCCACCACCGGAATGTCGGACAACAGCGGAATCCGCTCGATCGTCTTGCGTTCATTATCGTCCAGCAACCCGCCCAGCGCCAATATCTCGCCATCGTCGACCGTCACGGTCGTCTCGATCTCGCGCTTGTTGATGATGAGGTCGCTCGAATCATTCGATACCGGCCCAGCGATACTGCTAACCTCCTGCCGCAGGAACAGCTTGATCGCACCGCCCGCATTGATCTGCGGCTTCACCTCCAGCTGGATGCCTACATCCTGCCGCTGCACGGTGCGGAACTGATTGTCGAAATTCTGGCTGAGCGCCTCTCCCGTCGTGACAGGCACTTCCTGCCCGACCAGGATCGATGCTTTCTGGTTGTCCAAGGTCATGACCGATGGCGTAGAAAGGATGTTGCTGTCCGTGTCCGACCGTACGGCGTTGACGATGGCGCCGAACAGGCCGTTCCTGCCGATCTGGGTCGCGATGCCGCCAAAGCCGCCGCTGGCGCTCAACAGGCTGTCGGCCGCGGCCTGCTGTAAGGTGGTTGCGAGGTCTGCATTATCCCGCGTCGTCGTAGTCGTGCGCGTGCCGTCGGGCGCGACCACCGTGGTTTCGGTCGTCCCCAGTTCATCCGCCGCCACTGCCCCCGCAATCGTCAGCAAATTGGGGGAGGCGTTGGAATAATTGGTCGCGGCAAATCCCGTCTTGGTGCTGCCGATCAGAAACTGCACGCCTAGCTTGCGCGCCGCGGCGTCGCTGATTTCGACGATGATGGCTTCCACCAGCACCTGTTCGCGCCGTGTATCGATCTGCCGGATGGTTTCGCCCAACATTCGCTGCACATCGCTATTCGCCGCGACAATGATAGCGTTCGCTCCTTCATAGCGGGTGACGATGGCTGGTCCGCGCGACGCGATGCCATTGCCGCTTCCCCCGGATGCCACCGGCGTGGAAACTGGCGCCCCCGCAGGCACAGCCGCGCCAGCGGCGCTGACCGTGGCTGTGGCTGCACTGGCTGCCGCCGTAGCCCCCGCCTGCCCCACCAATTGCTGCAAGACCGGCAACAACTTCTCGGCATCGGCATGTTCCAGCCAATAGACCCGTATCTCCGTCCCGCTCGCCGCCTGCCGGTCAAGATCACGCGCCATATTGGCGAGCCGCGTTACCGTGTCGGCATCGCCGCGAATGGCGATGGAGTTGCTGCTATCGATCGGCACCACCGTCGCGGGCGCCGCCGCCCCGCCTTCGCCCCCGCCACTGCCAACCAGCGCCTGGAGCGAGGTCGCGATCTCTCGCGCACCCGCGTTTTTCAGCATCACGGTCTGCGTCGAAGCCATGTCTCGGTCGATCCGCGCGATCACCTGCCGGATGCGTACGATATTGTCGGCATAGTCCGCCACGACCAGGCTGTTGCCCGCCCGGTTGGCCGTCACCGATCCATCCTTGCTGACCAGGGGCCGCAGCGTTTCCAGCGCGGAAGCTGCATCTATCGAGCGCAGGCGAAAAACCTCGGTCACGAACTGGTTGCGATTGGCCGCTCGGCCCACCGCACTTGGCTGTCCAGCCGCGCTATCGGCAGGCTGGATGCGATAGGATCCGCCTGGCGCCGGCACTGCCACCAGCCCATTAGCGCGCAGGGTGGAAAGAAAAATCTCGAAATATTCTGATCGGCTAAGCGGCCGGTCGGTCACCACCGACACCTTGCCCTGCACCCGCTGGTCGATGATGAAGGTGCGTCCCGTGACGCGCGCCGCATCCTGGATGAAGGCGCGGATATCGGCATCGCGGACATTCAGCGTCTGTTGAGCCGAAACTGGCGAAGCGAGGACAAGCGCGAGGGCGGCCGATATTTTGAGGAAATGTCTGGTCATTGGCCTTGCAAGGTAAGAGCGATAGGCACCACGGCCGCGCCGCGTTCCACCATCAGGGAAATTCGTGCACCGGGCACGATCTGGTTTTGAAGAGCTTGCAGATCACCCGCCGATCTGATTGGCCGGCCATTCACCTGCGTCACGATATCGCCGGACTGGAACCCGGCATTCTGAAAGCCCGCCCCTTTGGGAGAGAGCACCAGCCCCGTCACCTGGCCATTCTGCATTCGGGGGGAGAAACCGATGTCTCGGCGCAGGCTCTCCGCCGTGGGATTGTCGCGTCCCGCCGCCGATACCACTTCCGCCGGAGCGAACCCTTCGCCCTCCGATGGAGAGGGATCTCCTTCCCTCGACGCGGAATCGGACTGGTCAATGAATATCTGCTCCTCCGCGCCGCCCCGATCGATCGACACATGGTCAAAGGCAACCGCCTTCAGCACTACGCCGGGCAATATCGCGTCCCCCACCGCAAAGCTGCTCTGCATGCCATCGGGGGTCTCGATAATCGCCGAACCCAGTCCAGACCCCTCATTAAGGCGGATGCCATAAACCTGGAGCGCGAGCGACGTCACCACCACCTCTCTGCCCGAAGCGGGCTGACCGGCGCGGAAAAAGGGGTCGAAGCTCGCGAACAGTACCTGCCGCACCGCTGCCTCGGGAATCTGGGCTTGCCGCCCCTCCCACGCTCCATAGCTCCCGACCGGAGTCACCACCGCCCACAACAGCCGGGCACCTTGTAACACCAGCAGCGCAAGCGCCAGCATCTCGACCAGCGTCAGCCAGTTGCCGCTGCGAATCCTCCGCCGCAATCCATCCAGACAGTCGCTGACCGCCAAGCGCATGATATTTGTGACCCCCCGATTTGGACGCCGCCTGATACGCAGCCAGTCTTACCGACGCATGACCTTTCGATGACCGATTCATGACAGGCACAGCATTGCGAACGGGCGCTTGATTTTCAGCAATGGGCCGATAGCACCACTGTCCATGACCAACATGGATTCGCTATCCTTGGCGTCTGACGCCGATCCGGACCGGGTAGCCGCCCACCCTCGCGTCCAGCGTGTGCCTGCAAAAGACATCACGCTGTTCATCCGACGCGATTTCCTCAATGCCGAAGAATGCGCAAGCCTGATCGCGCGAATAGAGGCGAACCGCCGCCCCTCCACCATCGCGGACGCCAATGGCGATGGCTATTTCCGCACCAGCGACACCTGCGACCTGGATCACGCCGACCCCTTCATCATGGCCATCGACCGCAAGCTGTCCCATTTTTTGGGCATCGACCCCGCCTATGGCGAACCGATCCAGGGGCAACGCTACGCCGTGGGTCAGGAGTTCAAGCCGCACACCGATTATTTCGACCCGAAGGGATCTGACTTCGCCACCTATTGCGCAACCGCAGGCAATCGCAGTTGGACGTTGATGGTCTATCTAAACCAGCCGGAAGCAGGCGGCGCGACCCGCTTCATCAAAATCGGCAAAACCATCCAGCCTGAACCCGGCAAACTTCTCGCCTGGAACAACCGCCTCTCGCCCGGCCACTATAATCCGGCCACGCTCCATCATGGCATGAAGGTGCGTGCGGGCGTCAAATATATCATTACCAAATGGTATCGGGAGCGGCCTTGGGGCTGATGCCCCGAACCGCTCCCGATCATCTGCCTGTCAAGGTGGCCCGGATCAGAAGGCCACCGTCAGCGATCCCGCTATGGTCGAACCGATCTTGTATCTGTTATAGTAGACGCGATTGCCGTCCTGCTCCTGGAATTCCCGATATTTGCGTCCGGTGATGTTGCGCGCCTCAAACTTCACCTCGGCATTGACGCTTCCCAACTTGACGCCTTGACGCGCTACGAAGTCCAGGGTCAGGCCCGGCCGTTCCTTGATATCGGGTTGCAGGTTTGGCCCACGGCTGGTTACCCGATCGCTGGCATAAGTCAGCATCAGCGTCTGCTGCGACAGGCGATCTGTATCCTCCAGTCCAATCTGGAAATTGAGAATATGGTCAGACTGTCCCGTCAGCGGCGCGCCATCCATGAAATAGTCGCTCGCGGCAGGCAAAGGCCCCGAACCGTAGGTGTAAGGAACGGTGGTGTCCCCTTCCTTCACCTTCAGCTCCGACTGAGTATAGGTATAATTACCGATCAGCACGATCCTGCGGCTTGTGAAGAAGGGCGAATCCGACCAGTCAGCCAGCGGAAAATACTTCTGCGCCTCGATCTCGGCACCATAGAGGGTGGCTTCCGGCGCATTGGCGAAGCTGCTCGTCACCGCGTAGCTGTCGTTAATTGTTGTGTATGTTTCGATCGGATTGTCGATCTTCTTGTAGAAAGCCGCCGCAGTCAGCCGCTCGTCACGGCCCATATACCATTCACCACGGACGTCCGCGTTCCACAATTCACTATCCTTCAGGAACGGGTTGCCGCGATAGAACCGGTTTGACTCGATGTCGACGTAGGGCTGCGCGATCAACTCGCGGAACTGCGGCCGGGCGATCGTCTTGGATGCGCTTAGGCGAAGTTGCACGTCCTTGGCCGCTTCCACCGTCAGCGTCGCGGCAGGCAGCCAATATTCCTCGCGGATCTGCTGCGATGGGGTAACACCGGTGCTATAGACATCGACGCCGGTCACCGACTGGCGGCCATGTTCATAACGCACGCCCGCGTCAAGCGAGATGCCCGGCAAAATCTCCGATTGTACCTGTGCATAGCCCGCATGAACACGCAAGGCTGCGTCGTAAACAGGATAATTGCCTGAGAAATCCAGCAGCGTCAGATCGTACAGCTGGATCGTCGCATCCGATAATAGATAATCGGGCCGCAGCTGCTGCACCCCAATCGGCAAGTTCGTCGCGTCGAAATGCAGTTCATAGCGGGAGGAGGTTCGCTTCGTGTCGCTGAAGGCATAGCCGACCGTCGCCGTCAGCGCCGGTAAGAGTTGGTAAGACAAATCCGCCCCAGCTGACCACAGATCCTCATTGAGGTCGCTGAAGGTGATCGACGCGTCGCCGCGCTGACGGTTCAGCGCATTGACGAAACGATCACCGACGGGGTCGATCGACAAGTCGCGATTGGTCCGGACATAGGAGAACTCGCGCTCATAAGGTGCCTCGCGCTGCGAATTGGCATAGCCGCCGCGCAGGTCCAGGCTCAACAGGTTGGTAATCTTGAACTCGCCGGTCATCTGTGTGTCGATCAGCTGGCGCTCATACCAGGCGCTCGACTGGTTTAGATAGTCGCCGCCCAGCAAGGCTCCGTCATTTTGACCGGTAGATAGGGACGCGCGCTTAAGCGTGTCGCGAATATAAAGATTGGTCCAGCGCAGCTTCTGATTGCCCAGTTCCAGGCCTACGCCCAGCAGGCCGTTCACCGTCACCTGGTTGTCGGTCATCACTTGCTCGAAACTCTTACCGGCCGGCTCGCTAAGATCGATCGAGGCCTGCTGCAGATTGGCACGCGTGCGCCATTTGTTGCCATAGGACGCGGTAGCGATGATGCCCAGTCGTCCATCGCTGCCTACGTCCATCCCCGTACCCGCGTTGATCGAGCCAGAAACGTTGAACGGCAGGCTGTTGGTGCGTTGCAGAACGGACGTTCTGGCGTTCAGGAACTGCATGGCGACGCCCTGAAGGCTGGCGCGGCTCATGTTCGCAAAGGGAATACCGCTCTTGAACGCATTGGCCAGTTGCGGCGGCACATCGCGCGATCCGTCGTCAAAGCCCGTCCAGTCGGAATCGCTGCCATAATAGGTATAGCCATGCTGCCCGGACGTTTCGGTATTGGCCGAGCTGCCGCCGCTGATCTCCAGATAGCTTTCGGCCGGGATCGCCTTGGTCGTGAGGTTGATAACGCCGCCGCCGAATTCACCCGGAAAGTTGGCGGAAAAACTTTTCTGCACCAGCGTTGATGCAATCACGCTGGTCGGAAATATGTCGAGCGGGACTACGCGCTTGAGCGGTTCCGGGCTTGGCAGCGGCGATCCGTTCAGCAGCGCGAGCGAATAGCGGTCGCCCAGGCCCCGGACATAGACATAGCCGCCCGAAACAACGCTGAGGCCCGTCACGCGCTGCAGCGATCCGGCGATATCGCCCTCGCCGGTGCGCTTGATGTCGGCGGCCGACAAGATGTTCACTACCTGCGGCGCGGCCTGCGATATGTTGGTCGTGCGGCGGCCGGCCACGATGATGTCGGCGCCGGGTATCGAAACGTCCACATCGCCCGACTGCGCGGCCGCTTCGTCCGCAGTGGTCGGCGTGGAGGTGGTTCCCGCTTCGCCAGCGGCGGTCGCGGGGTCCGTCTGGGCCATTGCCGTGGGCGCGACCAGCGCCGTTGAAATCAGAAGCAGACGCGCCAAGGTCAGCGGCTTCGACATGAAAATTCCCCTAAAGAATCTGGTGCAATCATGGCTGGGGAGCGCGCCCTTGCACGCTTCGCCCCGCCATTTTGGTCTGTGGTCAGGTTGTCGGGATGGTGGTGCAAGACCCGCTTGTCGAACCGAAGTCCGCCGTGATGGAGTTGCAGGTCCAGCCGGCATACCAGGTGTCGTTGGCATCCTTCACCGCGCCGATATAATTGGTGGTGAAGAAGTTGCTGTCGACGGTCTTGGGGTCGATCGCGGTGCGGCCGGTTTCAGTCGAACCATTGACGAACAGGCTGGTCAGCGACGGCGTGTAGCTGATGGTGCTGTTCGAATCAGCTTCGAAGATCGACTTTACCAGGCTGGCGCCAACGCCCTTGTCGCTGAATGGCATCGCGGGCAGGCACTGCATCGCCACCGACTTGTACACCGGCTTGCCCGCATCCTGCAGCGCCGTATCGGCGTCACGCACGGTGGCGGAACTATCGATGCGCAGGCAGGTCTGGGTCGGGCTGACGATGATGCCGTTGACCAGCGCCAGATCAGCGCCGCCACGCAGCAGCATGGTCGCAGCGTCATCACCCGTGTTCGAACGCTGGATATGGGTGAAGTTAGCAACCTTCAGATATTGGCGAGGCAGCGCATCCTCGCTCGCGTTGCTGGCGGTCGTCGAACCGTTGGAGTCGGTTTCGAGGAAGGTGTCGCCGATATTATCCCCTTCGCGCTGGGCGGCAATAACAAACTGGGCCGTGCCGCGGAAGCCGACGTCAGTGTCCAGATTGTCATCCTCGTTACCGGTCAGGACCAGATATTTGAGGTGCGTGGAACCGCCGAAAATCTCAATGCCATCGTCGGAGCTGTTGTGGATCTGGATATGGTCAAGCTGCGTGCCGGTGCCGATACCGCTGGGGGTCAGCCCCTGCAGTTCCTTACCGCCGGA
The DNA here is from genome assembly GCA_036570425.1 of Rhizorhapis sp. Taxonomy (GTDB): domain Bacteria; phylum Pseudomonadota; class Alphaproteobacteria; order Sphingomonadales; family Sphingomonadaceae; genus Rhizorhapis. Next base: position 128,412 of record DATCYF010000003.1, read on the forward strand.
CAGCACGAAGCCTGAATAGCGGATCTGAACATAGCTCATGCGCCCGGAACTGTCGGCATCGTTAGCGCCACCATAAAGGGCGTTGCTGGTACCTTCCGTATCCCGTTCGCAGGCGGTGGTGCCAGGAGCGGCGGCCGGGGCCCCACAGTCGGTGATCTTGGCCCGGCCGAGCAGCACGACGCCGCCCCACTGACCCGAAGACTGGTCAGTCGAATCCCCCTTCACATTGGCTTCGCTGGTGAAGATGATCGGCTGTGTCGACGTACCGACCGCGTTGATCTTGTTGCCGCGATTGACCGCCAGATAAGCATTGCCGGTGGATGCGAAGATGACGACACCCGCATCGATGTTCAGCGTGGCGACCGTATTGGTGCTTGCGGCGCCTTGGTCGGTCCCCACATCAACACGGCCCGGCAGCGAATAGATCACGCCCGGCACCTTGGCGATGGTGGTGGTGCTGCTGAAACGCGCGGGGAAGCTGCAATTGCGCCAGCTATTGCCGCTCTTGTCGGAAATGGTGCCGCGATCGATAAACTGATCTGTGCCCGCAATGGTCGGGCATTCAGCGGCGGGCGTCACGCTGGTCGGCGTCGGCGTGGGCGTAGGGCCTGGCGTGGGCGTAGGGGTCGGGGCGGGAATGACGATCGTACCTTCGCCCGGCGAGGCAATATCGTCGGCGCCACAGGCGCTTAGCGCGGCGCAGGCGCAGCCGGCCATCAGTATGGTTTGAATATGCTTGATCTTGGCCATGTCGTCTCCGCTCCGGACGTGCCGGGTTGTGTAAAAATGCAGAGCGCCAAGGGAGATTACGAATCAGACAACGCCCCCCTGTCGCCCCGCCGACGGCAAGTAGGTGCTCGGAATGACAGCGTAATTGCTCTTTTATGACGGTGTGGAGCGATAGACATGACAGTTTGATGTCATTTGTTGCCGTGCGATGACGACAAGAACAAAAGGGCTATCGCCAGTCGGCGACAGCCCTTTCCCTGCAACATTTTCAGATTGCGATCAGCGTATCAGTAGCTCGCATCCAGACGGCGCATCGCCTTGCGTGCGATGTCACGTGAAGAAGCCTCGCTTCCATCCGCCAGCACTAACATGCCTTCGGGCGCATAGCGCGCTGACTTGTAGGCCTCGCGCGCATCATTCATACGGCCCAACCCGGCATAAGCATTGCCCAGATTGATTAGCCGTGCAGGATCATTGGCGGCGTCCGGCGCGATCAGGCTAAGGCGCTTGACTGCCTTGCCATAGTCACCGGATGTCAGCGCGGATGCGGCGAGACGCCCATCGGGAACACCGACTTCCTCCGCCTGTGCGGATGCAGCAAAAGCTTCCACCGGCGCCGATACCGCCAGCACAAACCCAAGGAAAACAGCCATCTCGCGCATCTCGCTCTCCATAAAAAACTTTTTATTGTAGTTAAAATTATGTCACGTTAATGACACTGAGGCAAGATGCGTCGCGACGCGGCGGATAAGCTTCGTCGTGTGCCATGGTCATGCAACGGAGCCAGTGCGGTTGGTCGCGAAGTTCTTCAGCGCGCCGGGGCCAAGGCTTATGTTGCCAATCCATTTCCGCGGTGGAGTTCATCCGTCGGAGGCCGGTTCCAGCCTGAACACAGAAAAGCTCCGCCTATCCCCCTGCCTGCGAGCGACGAACTGCTGTCACCTAAATGTCACAGAGCTGACCACTAGGAGACATGTGCCTGACGTGATGCGGTCACTTGCCCCTGCCATAGGCTGAAAACCGCTCTCACCATTGAGGAGCGTCATAATCACCACAGAAGGGGCTTTCTCTCCATGTCTCATCTTACCGATGACGCGCGCCGCCGCGGCGCGAAGACGCATATAACCGTTCCCGGGCAAAGCCTGGAAGAAATCGTGGCAGCCAATCCAGACCGGCGCAGATTGTTGAAGAACGGTTTGCTCGGCCTGTCCATTCTGCCATTTGCGGGTGTGTTGTCGGCCTGTGACGATGATGAGGCATCGGCCACGCCAACGCCTGGCCCTACGCCTACTCCCACACCGCCGCCATCGATGAGCTTCGATGTTAATTTCACTGCCGTACCGTCCAATTTGAATGACACGGTCACCGTTCCCAACGGTTATGTAGCCGAAGTTCTCTTCAAGGCCGGTGATCCTGTGGAAAGCGGCGCCCCCGGCTATTCCGGATCGTTCCAGGCCTCGTCAGAAACCGAAAGGCAGGCCGGCGGCAATCATGACGGCATGGAATATTATGAGCTGACGGGGGTCGATCCCAACGAGGGCGGTCTGCTCGCCATCAATCATGAACTGCCCGACTATAATATTCTGATGGCCGGTGGCTATGATGCCGCAGCCGCTTCGGCCGAACAAAAGGCCTTGGCCCTCTCTGCCGTTGGCGTAGCCGTTATCGAAGTGGCAAAAGGCAGCGACGGCACCTGGTCGGTCAAGGCTGGCTCCAAATACAACAAACGCCATACCGGCAACGATACCTATCGGGTCGGCGGCCCTGCATCCGGCATCTTGCCATCCACCATCAAGGGCACGCTCAATAACTGCTCCAGCGGCCGGACTCCGTGGGGCACTTACCTGACCTGTGAAGAAACGACGGACAATTACCTCGATCCCACACAGCCAGAAGAAGGCTACGGCTGGGTGATTGAAATCGATCCCTATGGTGAGCTTGCCAATCCGACCAAGCGGACGGCAATGGGACGCTTCAATCATGAGAATGTCGCCTATATGGCCGACGCGAACAGCCGCGTCGCCTTTTACATGGGCGATGACAGCACGCCGGGATGTATTTACAAATTCGTGGCGGACCGCGCCTTCAATGAGAGCAATCGCGCAGCGAATGTCGACCTGCTGGATTATGGCACTCTCTTTGTCGCCCGTTTTAATGCTGACGGCTCGGGTGAATGGCGCGCCTTGCAGCAGGGCGCCAATGGTCTTGTGGTTGGCGCGATTGATCCCGGCGATGTCAGCCAGGGACCAACTACACCCGCCACGGTAGACTTTCCCAATCAGGCGAGCGTCCTCCTTAATGCCGCCTCCGCAGCTCGCGTGGCGGGCGGCACTGTGATGGATCGGCCGGAATGGATCACGGTCGCGCCGGACAACAGCGCCATTTATTGCACGCTGACCAACAATAGCGGGCGCGAAGTGACCGATGCCGCCAATCCTCGGGTGGAAAATCGGCATGGTCACATCATTAAATGGTCGGAAGAGGGCAACTCGCCGCTGGCAACGAAGTTTACATGGGAAATCTTCGTTCTGGCCGGTGATCCCGATCTCCAGTCTGGGGGCTCCAATCTGGTGGGCAATATTGAGGGCGATACTTATTCGAGTCCCGATGGCCTGCGTATCGATCCGCAGGGCAGGCTGTGGGTCCAGACTGACCATAGTGTGCCCGGCAATTCCGGCGTGCCCGGCACGTCCATTGACCAGGCCTTTGGTCACAATGCCATGTTCTATATCGATCAGTCGACCAAGGAGACGAAGCGCTTTCTGGTCGGTCCGGTGGGCTGCGAGATCACAGGTCTTGCCTATACGCCCGATCTGACAACATTCTTCGTCAACATCCAGCATCCGACTGGCGATTGGCCGGTGGCAGGTGAGGAGCCCCGATCCTCGACTGTTGTCGTGCGCCGAACGGACGGTAAACCGGTAGGGAACTAACGGATACAAATCTCTCAGGAAGCCGCCATTCCGAAAATGCCCGTGCACCGGAATGGCGGCTCACTATCTAATCACCTGGAACTGGCACTACTTTAGCAGCAGGTTTGTGATTTCTGTTATTCCCTAGGCCATGTTCCGGTGATTCAGAGGGAGCCAGCTTCTGAAGGGCTGCCGGGGACATCGGGCACTGGCCAGAACCGTTTTGGTAGGCGTTCCCAAGCATCAGAATGCCTATCCCACCGACGTGGAGCTGATCTTCCCTGTCGTGGGCCGCGGGCGACCACGCTTGCGCCATGTTCCCGACAGTCGGTCGAGGCCCGCCCTACCGGCCGGAGAGGAGCATGAGCGGTGCCGATTCAGCCGGAAAGCCCAGCCAACATAGCTACGCCTGCAACAAACACGGCGATCACCGCCGCTGAATCCACGCCCATCTTGAAGATTGTTCGATTGCGATGCTCGAGAAGCCCGACCATGAAGATGCCGATCAGGATCGCCCCGAGCAGCGCCGAAACGGTTTCGAACGCGCCGAGCACGTTCATCACAGGTTCGCCGCTGAAGATCAGGTCACCGAGCGGCAGCAGCGAGAGGTTAATAAAGTTCGTGCCCAATATCTGACCGAATGCCATTTCGGGTTGGCGCAATTTCAGGGCCGCAATGACGGTGACCAATTCGGGCAACGAAGTCGCTGTTCCTATGAGGGCGAACCCGACAACCGCGCTCGTGATTCCCGTCTGCCCGGCGATCGCATCGCCTGTTTGCGACAGGGCATAGCCCCCCAGGAATATGAACGCGCCATAAAGGGCGACCCGAACCCACAGAATTGTGAGCGGCACATCCGGGACATGCGCATCCTTCTTATCCCGCTGAGGGTCACTTTCCTGTTTGACGGTCCAGGGACTGCGTTCGTCGTACCCGGCGGCCAGCCAAAAAAAGCCGAGGCTGGCGATGCCGATCGCCAGACTGCCGATTCCGATCGGACCGAACAGGACATCGCCCAGCACGACAAGCACTGCGATCGTCATCAGGATGATCATACAGAGCGTCGCCATCATCATGGTCGACGGCTGGGCAACGATAGAGGTTACCGCCCTTCTGCCCACAATCGCATCAGCGATCGCCAGCAGCAGGATATTAATCGCCGATGAGCCGAGCAGATTGTTGACCGCCAAAGCCGGATTGCCGATCGACGAAGCCGTGACGACATTGGCCAGTTCGGGAAGGGACGTGATGCCGCCGAGAAGCAACATTCCGACAAAAACATGCTCCAGCCCGGTCCCCTGGGCGATAGCATCGAGCGCCCGGGTCAGCCTTCCGCCCGTCATCCAGATCACGCCGGCCGCCAGGAAGAAGATCAGGATGTTTATCCAGAGTGGATAGGTGGCGGCGTTTGCGAGCGGCATTGAGAGCAAACGGCAAGAGGGGACCAGCCGTTCCCCTGACTGACTACGCCTCCATGCCGATCAGGCGATCATGGCGGGCAACGCGCCCACGATCTGGCCCCCAGCGATAAAGAGGCCTGCAAGCGGGACGACCCATCACGCGCAATGCGGTATGCACTCATGTGATCCAGCCTTCAGGCGGCGAGATAGCGGGCCCTCATTGAAGCGATCGGTCCTTTGACGCGATCGCACCCGGCATTATCTAGGGCTCCGAGGACTTCCATAGGCTTTGTTGTTTGGCTGAGATCCGCCATCCTGTCTGCTTTCTGTGGTTCAAAAGGCGAACGCACGACAAGCGGTTCGGATGGGGCGTCTGTTACCATTTAGCGCACGCTCGCACCCACTGCTTCCGACACCCCGGATATAAGAAGCTCGATTAGCGACGGTACACTGGATCGAATATCAGCCCCTGAGGTTGATCAGGCTTAAACCCCTGCAGAGGCGTCATGTCGATAGCGACCAATCCGGAATGGCAGCAACTGGCGCTCTATGCCGTTGGCGCTGCGCTGTTCCTGATCCTGCTCTTCAACATCCCCTACATCGGACGCGTCATTCGCGCGTTGCTTTCCTTCGCGCTCTTCGCCTTCTGCATTTTCCTGCTGCTGCGGCAGGCGCCGTTCGATCCCGGTCTTGCCCGGATCACCGAACGCCTCGGGCTAGACAATCAGCAGGTGTCTGGCGACGCAGTACGGATTCGCATATCACCCGATGGCCATTTTTGGGCGCACGCCGCCATCAACGGCGTAGAGCGGCGCATGCTGGTCGACAGCGGTGCGACCATCACTGCGCTGTCCGAACGAACGGCTGAGCTTGCATCGGTTGATCGGAGCGCCAGCCTCCTGCCAGTCATAATGCGAACCGCTAATGGGACGGTGCGGGCGGAAACGGGTGTGGTCGATCGACTCGGCCTCGGCAGCATCGAGGCCAGCAACCTCAAGGTCGTCATCTCTCCGGCGCTCGGCACCATCGATGTCCTGGGAATGAACTTCCTGTCGCAGCTCGCGTCCTGGCGGGTTGAAGGACGTACCCTCATCTTGATCCCACACAAAGCTGCACCGTCAGAGCCGAGCTCGGACTAGGTTGCATCCGACGGATCGGGTTCGGTATCAGAAAGGGTTGGTCATGCGGCGACTTGGACGCAAAAAGCGTGATCCAGCGTTAGCGCGACAAAATATCGAGCACAACCGCTTCCCGCTCGTGGCGAATGGTTCAAGAGCGACTTGAAAGCTATTGGTGCCAGAAGAAATGTAGAATCTTATTCTCATGCAATATCAGGGCATCCCCAACTACACTGTAAAACGAATAATTTTTGTTGCATGATGTTCGCGGTCGGTCGCCCTGATTTGCCTGAATTTGGCATAAAGTGTGGGAATAATTGTGGGATCATTTCTTGCCTGAAAGTGTGGGAACTGACTCCGAAAATTCCCCAATAGGGACTCGAACCAATGGCACTTACAGCATTGAAGGTGAAGAACGCAAAGCCGGGCCGGCATACGGATGGCCGGGGGCTTGTGTCTGTTAGTGAAGCCGAGCGGCGCGCGGACATGGTTACTGCGTATGCAGAAAGACGGCAGGCGACGGGATTATGGGCTGGGATCGGCTATAGACGTGTCGCTAGCCGAAGCACGGGAAGCCGCGATAGCCTTGCGCCGAAAGGTGCGGGAAGGTTGCGATCCGGTCGCCGAGCGGCGCAAGGCCCGCAAAGTCGTTCCGAATTTTGAGAAGGCCGCGCGTGACTGTTACGAAGCATTGAAGGAGGGCTGGAAGAACCGGCGCCATACCAACTGGGTTTCCAGCCTTGAGAACCATGTCTTTCCGGTGATCGGCAAGAAGCCAGTCGATCAGGTGGACAGCGCCGCGGTTGTGGCGCGGTGCTGGACTTCGCGCACATCAAAGGATGGCTTCCGGGCGAGGTATCGTTGCGCTCCGTTCGCAAGGGGCTTCCCCGTCAGATCGCCAAGGGCGGGCATCTGGAGGCCATGCCCTATGTCGATGTTCCGGCCATCATGCAGAAGATCGCGGCAGCATCACCGACGACCGGCCGTGATGCCTTGCGCTTCACTGTTTACAATGCCGTTCGGTCGAACGAGACGCGCTTTGCCGTGTGGACCGAGTTCGACCTTGAGAATGCTATCTGGACCATTCCAGGCGAGCGCATGAAAGCGCGCGAAACTCATGTCGTGCCGCTGTCCGCGCCCGCCGTGGCACCGTAAACAGTGGGAGCAACGCGCCAGCGACACCGGCTTCGTGTTCTCCTCGGACGGCAAAAGGCCGATCAGCGACATGACCATGACGAAGGCGCTACGCGATGAAGGCGTCACAGGCGCAACCGTTCACGGCTTCCGTTCCACCTTCACCGATTGGGCAGCGGAAACCACGAACTTTCCCAAGGAGGTTGCCGACAAGGCGCTGGCACACAAGCTGCCCAATCAGGTTGAAGCTGCCTATCGCCGCACCGACTTCTTCGACAAGCGACGCAGCCTCATGGCGCTATGGGCGGAGTATCTGGACAAGGTGCATACGAAGGACGGTGAGGACGCCGCCGCCACGGCGCCCGAGCCTATCCCGCTTCGCGCTGCCGCCTGACAAGGTCATGCAGGCTGGCAGTGGTGATGCGGGTGGACTTGCCGAGCTTCACCGTCTCGACTTCACCGGCCGCGATCAACTCGTAGAGCTTGGTGCGGCCGACGCCGATCATGCGGGCAGCGTCGTTGACGCGAACGCAGATCGGATCAGGGGGTCGAGCCGCCTTCATGGCGCCGCTCTTTCGCTGTCATCGGCGCGGTAGCCTGCCGGATCGGCAACCCAGCGATTGACAGCCGATTCATGCCACCCGGCACCGTGGATGCTGATAGACACCTGCCGGGGAAATGTCCCGTCGGCGATCTTGCGAGGGTGGAGCGGGAAAGGCCGGTGCGATGAAGCACCGTCTTGAGGCGAATGATCCTTTCGGGGTTGGGCATTGAGGCAACTTTCGGTTAGTAGCGGTTGATAAAGCTCCCCTGCGAATAGAATTGTCGACCTCGACGCTGCCTGCAAGAGCGTCGGGGGTCGCGATGTGGTGAAGACGTGTCTAACGGCGATACAAATGTAGGTATCTGCGGCGAACGGCAGCGAACTTCGTGAAACGGCGGCGTATGGCGGTGGGCGGCGGAGATAGGTGATGGTCGGCAGTCTATACTTGGACGTTTCTTTGATGACTGTGACCAATAAACCACACAATTTCCCGATTTGCAGGGACGGGAAACGCCTCGACGAACGCCGCTGGATTCCGATTCGCACAACATGACGGACCTTTCATCTGCTGGTCCGCCCGCCACACTGCCATGCTGTATCGCTTTGTCCCGCCGGGCAAGAGGGGGAGGCACAACATTGCCGCTCGCGGCCAACTTAGTTGCAGAAGCGCCAACATAGTCATTTTCGGCAAGCGCGCGCACGGAGCGTGGGCGTTGAACTATAACGCTATGTGTTATATATAAACCGCGAAGCAGGAGAACCGCCATCACGCGCATCTTCAAGAATGGCTGGTTCGAGCGCTTTTTCGCGGAAGGAACGAATAGATGATTCGGCGCTTCGTGACGCCGTGCAGCGCGCAGAATGCGGGCTGGTGGACGCCGACCTTGGCGGCGGCGTCATCAAGCAGCGCGTGGCGCGGCCGGGAAAGGGAAAGTCAGGCGGGTATCGCACGTTGATCCTGTTCCGGCACGGTGACCGGGCAATATTCGCTTTCGGTTTCGCCAAGAGCGCGCAGGCGAACATATCGAAGGCGGATTTGGCATTGTTGCGTGAAGCGGCGACCGAGGCACTGGAATGGGGCGGCGAGGAACTGGACCGGCTGGTAGCGTCAGAAACGCTGGTGGAGATTGAAAATGGCAAGGTCGGCTAAGGATAAGGGGTATCGCAGCGAGATCGCGGGCGCGATCCATGAGATGATGAGCGATGCGCACGACGCGGGCGTGGTGTCGCGCGCGACCTTGCGCACCTTTGACGAAGCGTGCCTTGCCCCGGTGCCGACGCTGGCGGGCGATGAAATCCGCGCGATCCGCGAGCGCGAGCATGTCTCGCAGCCGGTGTTCGCCGCCTATCTCAACGTGTCGCGCAATCTGGTGTCGGATTGGGAGCGCGGCGTGAAGCGTCCAGGCGGCCCTGCCCTGCGGTTGCTCTCCATCATTCAGCGCAAGGGATTGCAGGCGGTGGCATGAGCAGTAATTCCGAACTCGACTCGATGATCGAGAAGACGTTGAGAAGCATTTGGCCGACCGGCGATGCGGCCATTCGGAACTATTTGACGCCAATAATCGCGGCTTTTGCGCAATCAGAATGTCAGGACGATCACTATCTCGAAGAACTGCAAAGTGGTGACCTCGCTAAAGTTGCTGCCCGCATGTGGGAAGCTATGCTTTATGCCCGGTTTCACGGCGTCGGCTGGACCGCCTCCAATATGGGGAAGGGGCCGGATTTCTTGCTGAATGAAAATGTTTACGTTGAAGCTGTGACAGCGCAGCCGGGCAATCCAGATAACGGGGGCTTGCCCAAAGAGTGGCAGGAACAAGCAGAAGGATCGGCTTGTATTGTCCCTATCGAGGCGATGCTCTTGCGCTGGACTTCTGTTTTGAAAACCAAAAAGGACAAACATCTAAAGGACATCGAAAGTGGTCGAGCTGACCCCAACCTACCCTTTGTCATTGCAGTAAATTCCTGTCGGCTTGGCGGTGACACGCACGGCGTTGGTGGCGTGCCACTTGCCGCTATGGCTGTTTTGCCATTTGGCAATCCGACCGCGCATATTGACGTCCAAACCGGGGAGGCGATTGGCGGGTGGCACCTTGCATGGCAGGATGCAGTCCTCAAACATAATGGAGAGCCTATTCCTACGGATAGCTTTCTGAACGAAGAATACAGTTGCGTTAGTGCGCTGCTCGGCTGCTCAGGGCTTTATGTCGCAGACGCGGACGGCGAAAAATTCTGCGGCCAACCGCCGTATTATATTGTGCACAATCCAATGGCGAAAAACCCGTTGCCCAAGCCGTGGTTGCCAAATTCAATCGAATTTGTCGTTGCAAAGAATGAACCGGGAAATCTTGAACTGGCGCACCTTCCCGCTTCGACAGACTAAGTGATCGCGATACCCCTATTCTTTGGGCGGCTCTGGCTTCTCGCGGCGCTGCAATTCATTCTCGACCGCTTCGCGGATGAACAGAGCCAGGCGCCGGTTGCCGACCAGCGCCTCGATACGGCGGATCGTGTCGGTTGATAGCCTGATTGTCGTCGGCTTCATTCCAAGCGGCGGGCGTCCCATCGCTCCGTCGCTATCGGCCATGCCCGCAATCTCCAAGTCAAACACGTTGACGCCACCGTTTATTTGAATATACGACATCGTTTATGTGATAAACGATGTCGTATATTGCTGCAATGGCCTTCCGTTCATCCGGCGAACCGACCTTATGGGAAGCAGGTGCTCGGCTTATGCAGGCGGACAGCCCGCAGGCTTGGGCGACTTACACCGCCGACGACATTGCCCCCTTCGCCCGCGACATGGGCTTGGTGGATCGCAACGGCGAAGTTCTGCCGCCGTTTGAATGGGACGAGGAACGCCGCCTGAAACTGAGGGCGAAGCTCGATGCACTCTATTTCATACTCTACGGTGTTTTTGACCCCGCCAACCCGGCGCAAAGCCGGGACGACATCCGCTACATCTATTCCACCTTCCCCATCGTGGAACGTGAGGAGACGGCGAAATACGGCCACTACCGGAGCCGTGATCTAGGCCTCGCCTGGATCAACGCGCTGATTGCTGGACAGCCGGACGCCGATGTGGACGGGTGATACAGGCAGAAAAATGGGGGCCGTAGCCCCCACCTTATTTGGTGCAATCAAGTTGCTTGTTAACAACCAGACCGCGATTTCTGAAGTTCACAGAAAATCGGATTCAACTTGCATTGTCAAGACGCCCCGTGCCCTTATTCTTGAGTGAAGGGGGAATCATACATGACAACGCACCTTGGTCTCGACATTGGAACCAACAGCATCGGCTGGTGCCTGTATGATAGCGACAGCATCCGGGACATCGGCGTGCGCATTTTTTCGGATGGGCGCGATCCCAAGTCCGGCGCGTCGCTAGCGGTCGATCGGCGCAATGCGCGCGCTATGCACCGCAGGCGGGACCGCTACTTGCGTCGCCGCTCGGCCTTGTTACAGGCACTCGTCGAAACCGGGTTGATGCCCGTCGACGCAAAGGACGCCAGGGCGCTGGCCGGTTGCGATCCCTATGACTTGCGCAAGCGCGGCCTGGATGAACGGCTGGAGCCTCATGAGATCGGCCGCGCGCTGTTTCACCTCAACCAGCGGCGCGGCTTCAAGTCCAACCGCAAGGCCGAGCGCAAATCGGGCGACGACAAGGAAAGTGGCAAGATCGCGACTGGTGCGAAAGCGCTAGACATCGCGATGGAGGAAGATGGCGCGCGGACCTATGGCGAGTTTCTGGCAGGCCGCAAAACAAAGCGCGTGCGGATGCCGCTCGGCGGCGAAGGCTATGATTTCTATCCCGAGCGCCGCCATCTGGAGCATGAGTTCGATTGCTTTTGGGCCGCACAGGCGCAGCATCACGCCGCCCTGCTGATCGACGCCGCGCGCGATCGGCTGCGCCGCATCATTTTCTTTCAGCGTCCGTTGAAAGCGCCCAAGGTCGGCGGATGCACCTTCTTCAACGAAGAGCCGCGCCTGCCCAAGGCGCATCCGCTCTTTCAGGAGCGGCGGCTGTATGAAGAGGTCAACCAGCTGGAAATCACGCAGGCGGGGGCCGCTTCGCGCAAGCTGACATTCGATCAGCGCGATGCGATTATCCTCAAACTCAAATCCGCAAAGACGGCCAGCTTCCATCCCACTCTGGCAAGATTGTTGAAACTCGCCGATGGTGAGAGCTTTAACAAGGCGAGCGACAATCGCACGGGTCTGACCGGCGACGAGATATTCGCCGCGTTTAGCCACAAAAATTGCTTCGGCCCGCGCTGGGCGCATTTCGACGCTGGCGTGCAATGGTCGATCATCGAGGCGGTGGCCGAAGAGGAGGACCCGGTTCGCCTGCACGAGTGGCTGATGACAGCACATGGCGTGACGGCCGAACAGGCGGGCACCGTCGGCCGCATTCATCTGCCCGAAGGGCATGGGCGGCTAGGCGAAACGGCGACGCGGCTGATCGTGGAGCAGTTGAAGACCGGCCATATCGACGGGCGGCCGCTCACCTATAACGAGGCGGTGGAAGCGGCGCTTGGCAAGTCGCACAGCGATTTTCGCACCGGTGAAGTGCTGGACTTCCTGCCCTATTATGGTGAGATGCTGAGCCGCGAAATTCCGCCCGGCACGCTCGATCCGAACGACGACGACGAGACCCGCTGGGGCAAGATAACCAATCCCACCGTCCATATCGGGCTGAACCAGCTCCGCCGCCTGCTCAATGCCATTATCCGCGTGCATGGCCGCCCGGACGAGATCGTCGTGGAACTCGCACGCGAATTGAAACTGAACGAAAAGGACAAGGCCAAATACAACAAGGAGCTGGGCGAGAATACGCGAAAGGCCCAGGCGCGATCAGGCAAGCTGGCGGAACTGGGACAGACCGACCACGGCGGCAATCGCATGTTGCTGCGTTTGTGGGAGGAACTCAGCCCGAACAGCGCGCTCAATCACTTCTGCCCCTTCTGTGCGAAGCCGCTTCCCATTCACATGCTGTTCGATGGTCAGGCGGAAGTGGAGCACATCCTCCCCTATTCCCGCACCTTTGACGACAGCGCCGCCAACAAGGTCATCGCGCACCGGTCCTGCAACCGCGAGAAGGGCAATCAGACACCGTGGGAAAAATGGGGTGGAACGCCGCGCTGGGACGCCATCGCCGAACAGGTCGCTCACCTCGACAAGCGCAAGCAGTGGCGTTTCGCCCCCGACGCAATGGAGCGATTCGAGAAGGATGGCGGCTTCATCGCCCGGCAACTGACCGATACGCAGTATCTGGCCCGCATGGCGCGAACCTATCTGTCGAGTCTCTACCCCGAGCGTCCATCGGATCGGTTGCCCGGTGATGGTGTTAAGGGCGTTTATGTAGTCCCGGGCCGTATGACGGCGATGCTTCGGAGACTTTGGGGCCTCAACGAACTCCTCCCCGATCATAACTATGTCGAGAATCCGCACAGCGGCGCGCCAAAGAACCGCCTCGATCATCGCCATCATGCTATCGACGCCGCAGTCGTCGGTGCGACCACGCGCGACCTGCTTAACAAGATTTCAAAAGCGGCCGGCCGGGCGGAGGAACAGAATCTCGACAAGCTGTTTGACGGCCTGCCGACACCTTGGGATGGTTTCCGCGAAGACTTACGTGAGTCCCTTGCGCGTGTCGTCGTCAGTCACAAGGCAGATCATGGTCGCCGTAGGAAACCTGCCAAAGACCGCGACGCGACAGCGGCAAGGCTGCACAACGATACCGCTTATGGCCTGACGGGTTTGACCAGTGACAGCGGCCTGCCAATCGTCGTCCATCGCGTGCCGCTGACCAGCCTCAAACCCGCCGATCTGTCCAGTCCCGACCGCATCCCCGATGCCGCACTGCGTGACGCGCTGTGGCGCGCGACACGCGATCTGTCTGGCAAGGAGTTTGAAAAGGCGCTGCTCGACTTTTCCCGTAAAGACCCGGTGTTCAAAGGGATACGGCGAGTGCGGGTGAGGGAAGGTTTGAAGGTCATTCCTGTGCGCGACAAATCCGGCGTGGCCTATAAGGGCTACAAGGGAGACGCCAACGCCCGGTTTGATGTGTGGCAATTGCCGGACGGCAAATGGACGGCTGCGGTAGTTTCGATGTTCGACGCGCATCGGCACGATTTTATCCCCGAGCGCCCGCATCCGGCGGCAAAGAAGATCATGAGTCTTCGTCAGAATGATCTCATCGCGATCGAGAAGGACGGTGTTTTCCGGGAAATCGTGCGCGTGGTAAAGTTCGGCGCAAACGGTCAGATCACGATTGCCGCACATCAGGAAGCTGGCCCGCTCAAGGAGCGGGATGCCAAGCCCAATGATCTTGATCCATTCAAATATTCATCGCCTACTGCTGGCGGCCTCAAGAAGATGAGAGCCCGTCAGGTTCGCATCGATGAACTCGGGCGTATCTTCGATCCCGGGCCGCGTTAACCAGTCATTATCCATGATGTGCCAGCCTGCGCTCCCGAAAGGCTGGCCATGGACCGTATTGTCGATATTGCCACAAATGACCTCCATCTGTCCGCTTATCGCGGATTTCTCGTCGTCAGCCTTGATCGCCAGGAACAGGGGCGCGTCGCGCTCGACGATATTCAGGCGGTCATCGTTCATGCCCATGGCGTAACCTGGACGACCAGCCTTGTCGTCGCACTTGCCGAACGCGGTGCAATCATGGTGATGTGTGCGGCCAACCATTCCCCGGTGGCCATCATGTCACCCATTGATGGTCATCACGCTCAGGCTGCCAGAATGCGGGCACAATGGGAGGCACCGCGTCCCCTTTTCAAACAGCTTTGGCAGAAGATCATCGTCGCCAAGATTTCCATGCAAGCCTCGTTGCTGGGGGCGCAAGGCAGGGATGAAGCTAATGCACTGACCCTGATAGCACGGCGCGTTCGTTCCGGTGATCCAGACAATCTGGAGGCGCAGGCAGCGCGAAAATACTGGCCCGCCCTGCTGGGGAGCGATTTCCGTCGGGATCAGAATGCCGATGGTCCAAATGCCCTTCTGAACTATGGCTACACTGTCGTGCGATCCTGCGTCGCAAGGTCGATCATCGGCGCGGGGCTTCACCCGGCAATCGGGCTGCACCACCACAACCGCCTTAACGGCTTCGCGCTGGCCGACGATTTGGTCGAGCCGTTCCGGCCGCTTGTTGACGCGCTGGTCCGACGGATGATCGAGGAAGGCATCCATACCGTCACCTCCGAAGCGAAACAGCGGCTGGCGCGCCTGATCGGCCATGATCTACGCTTGGGCGGAGCAGTCTCGCCCCTGTCCGTGGCAACCCAGCGCCTGGCGCAATCGCTTGCCCGAAGTTTCGAAGAACGCAAATCGGCACTGGCTCTGTTTGATCCGCCCGATCCCCTCGATTGGGCCTCGCTCGGGCAACCGGTGGCGATCGAACCATGAATCTAAGTGGATACCGGCTGATGTGGATATTCGTAATGTTCGACCTGCCGGTGGACACCAAGGAACACGCGCGCGAAGCGACGAAATTCCGGGAATTTCTGCTTGATGAAGGCTTTGAAATGAGCCAATTTTCGATCTATGCTCGGTTCTGCAATGGCAAAGAACACTATGAGACTTACCTTCGGCGAATCGAGGCTCATCTGCCCGAACGCGGAGAGATTCATGTGCTCAACTTTACCGACAAGCAGTATGAAAATATCATCCGGTTTTCGAGCCAGCGCCGTCAGCGACAACGAAAAAACCCGGATCAGCTCGCCATGTTTTGATGATTCGCCGCATTTTTGCGGTGACAGATGGGAGCTTTTCCAGTCTCAATTCAACCAGTTAAGCACCCATCAGTCATAGCATTTCAGAAATCGCGGTCCAGCTGCAACTGATGGTGGCTTCGGCGTGCGCACGATCAAGTCATAGCATTTCAGAAATCGCGGTCCAGCTGCAACACCTTGCTCCACGTCGCCGCCTCGCCGGGAGTCATAGCATTTCAGAAATCGCGGTCCAGCTGCAACTACGGATGATGCAATGTCCGTTGTGCTTGAGTCATAGCATTTCAGAAATCGCGGTCCAGCTGCAACACATTTCATGGTGCCTGAATGACAGACGCAGTCATAGCATTTCAGAAATCGCGGTCCAGCTGCAACTGAGGCGGTGAGGGGTGCTTATATGGCCGGGTCATAGCATTTCAGAAATCGCGGTCCAGCTGCAACTGGCGTCTCAGACCAGGTTCAGGCGCAATAGTCATAGCATTTCAGAAATCGCGGTCCAGCTGCAACCAACATGATTCGCTAATCTTTGACGCAATAGTCATAGCATTTCAGAAATCGCGGTCCAGCTGCAACTTCTTCGCTACGTCAATGACGAAGCTGCTCGTCATAGCATTTCAGAAATCGCGGTCCAGCTGCAACCGTCAATCACATAGTCATCTTCCCAGAAGTGTCATAGCATTTCAGAAATCGCGGTCCAGCTGCAACCTGATCTACATCGTCGGCGCGTTGCTGCTGGTCATAGCATTTCAGAAATCGCGGTCCAGCTGCAACTGTATGCGGCGGCGATCACGTCCGACCTGCGTCATAGCATTTCAGAAATCGCGGTCCAGCTGCAACTCATAGGCAAACTTGATCTTGTCCGAGAAAGTCATAGCATTTCAGAAATCGCGGTCCAGCTGCAACAACGTGTAAGGCGGGGTCGCTCCGGAAATGGTCATAGCATTTCAGAAATCGCGGTCCAGCTGCAACAACGGTCAACCACAAACCTCGCGGGGGGGGGGGGGCGACCGCGCTCCTGAAAATGAACGCGCGGTAGATCGTCGACACGGCATCCTCAATGAGTCTGCAACAGCGTCCCAGCAAGACCCGACACATACCATCAAGCCCCACGCAAAATGTGGGAACATATGTGGGCCTGACTTTCTCGGTTCGCCATTTTATCATGTAAAATCAGCATGATAGAATGGTTGACTGGTGCCCAGAAGAGGATTAGCCGCTGGCACACCAAAACTCTAGGATTTCTGCGGGGTTCCTAGACGCTTCATGCTCGGTTTGTGCCCTGTTTTTGTACCGTCTGCAAGGGATAATGAGGCCCACCTTTCGAGTTCTGAAACGTACCGGTAAACGGAGCTGCGACCAGCAAAGCAGCGGCCTCCGTAGCAGCTTCAAGACGAACGACGATTGTGACAGAAACCGTCGATTACAGCGCCTACGAGGACCAGATCAGAAGACTGGTTGATCGCTATGTTGTGGGCGAGGACGTGGAGAACGTGGACGGCGTTCTGATCGTCAACGAGCTTGGAAATCAGCAGGCCGCCGAAACATGGTCTCCTGAGAAAACCCGCAACGAAACCGACATCATCCGATCCAGAGTCCGCAAGACGATCGAGCAAGAACTGGCCGATGATCCCTATGCGCAGCTGTTCTTTTCCGACCTTCTCAAGCGAGCCATTGCGGAAGCATCCGCGCTTTTCGACCACCCGTACAAGCAATACATCCTGTTCAAAGATTTAGAAGAAAAGCTCGCCGCCAAGTCGGTCGGCGACCTACCCAAACGCCTCGACGGTCACCGCCATGCGCGCGCCTATTTCGGGATTATCCGGTTGGAGATGGGAGGCGCGGCCGTAAACGGGGATGAACAAGAAGAGTTTATCCGGGCAGCGCTGGATATGGAGACATCCGTCGAGAGCGCCATCGCGGAAAATTCGCTGAACCCGGCAAACATTGAAGCGGCTATCCGAAAAGCGTTGTTGCCGCGCCTGTTTGGCCTGACCGGCTTGGACAAGGCAAAGGTAATTACCGAGAGGATTGTTGAGGTAACCCGCATCGGACTTGCTCGCGGCAGTGGCGCGAAGACATGATCGTTCGATACGGCGACCAAGAGGTTTCGTGCGTCGTTCGACAGACCGCTGCTGTCATGGGCCGTATCCGCATCCACGTTTCCTGTGCGTCCTGTTTCACGATCTTGCGCAGGTTGGTGAAGAATTTGAGGTCGCGTTTGTACTCTGCAATCTGTCGCTCGGTGATCGACGTGTCCTCGAAGAACGAACGCGATCCCAGAGCGAGTTTCAAACACATGCCGTAAGCTGTCAGGGCCTCATAGAAATCCTCCCTGATCTTCTGGTTATGGTCGATCGGTGTTCCGTCCTCGCTTTCGCAGGTCTGCGGCACCAGCAGCTGCCGATACTGCTCGATATCGGCCCTGTTCTTGACCGGCTTGAAGATCGTCCAGAGGTCGGCGTGGAGGTTCGGCAATCGCTTATACTCGGTGCTGACGTCGGCATAGAGTTCGTCAATGTCGTTGAGATCGAAGCCGCCCTGCGTGCGTTCAGCGAGGTCTTGATATTCCGTGAGCGCGGTATCCAGCGCCTTCAGGATTCCTCGATAGTCGATGAGCAAACCGTACTTCTTCTGCTCATGCAGCCGGTTCACACGGGCGATGGCCTGGATCAGATTATGCTGTTCG
Source organism: Rhizorhapis sp. (assembly GCA_036570425.1). GTDB lineage: Bacteria > Pseudomonadota > Alphaproteobacteria > Sphingomonadales > Sphingomonadaceae > Rhizorhapis. The sequence continues at coordinate 146,677 of DATCYF010000003.1, forward strand.
AGCTTCTTGTCGATGTAAAGGACAGCATTGCGCGGCTCTTCAGGATCGCCGCGCGCGGATCGGTTTCCTTCGCGATGTTCTTAATCTGGCGGAAATGGTCCTCGGAAAACTCCTCCTCGCGCCATTGCGCCCAGAATTTTCGCGGGGTTCTGGTGGTGCCATAGCGGCCGTCAGTCATGCCAATAGACAGCAGCAGATGGGCATAGGCGAACAGGTGCGGGATTTCCTCCTGCCCCTGGTTGCGGATCGTCTGGCTTATGCCTTCGTCCACCATCGACTTGTTGGGATTACCGCTGTCGGGCCGCTTGGCCTCGATCACCAGCAGCGGGATGCCGTTGACGAAGCCGACGATATCAGGGCGCCGCGTGTGCGTGCCGGGCACGGCGAGCACCTCCATCTCCTCGCTGGCGACAAAGCTGTTCGCCAGCGGGTGCGCCCAGTCGATGATCGGCACGGTGACGCTATGCTTCTTCCCGTCAACGAACTCGGTGACGGTAACGCCCAGCGTAATTGCGTTGTAGAGCTTCTCGTTAGCGGTAGTTAGCCCTTCGTTGAGCGCGGGCGACGTCAATTCGCGAACGATCTGGTCGATTGCGTTGGTCGAAAGCGGATAGGTCCGCCCCCTGTAGTCGAACGTGCGCCGTCGGAGCTGCTCGACCAGCAGATTGCGCAGCACCATGTGCATCGGCTTGCGGTTTTTCGCCATGGCTTCCGCGAATTCCAGGAAGGCGACGGTAATGCGGTTCAGCGTCTCCATCTCCTCATCCTGCAGATAGTTTTTGGCGATCTGCGCATCCTGTTTCGTCGGCAGGCGGCCCTGCTTCTCGCCGGGCCAGCTGGTCAGCCCCATCATCGGCTTGGCGGCATCGGCGCGCGCCAGCTTGGTTTCCGCCGCCGTCTGGCCATGGGCGGCGTGGTGCATCTTGTTCTGGACCGTCTGGAAGAACTGCGTGCTCGTCTCCGCCCTAGGATCATAGTCCACGGCAGTCGCGTAGATATCGAGCACCTTCTTGTAGAACAGCTTTTCCGACGCGCGGATGTCGCGGATGCGGGCGAGCAGCTCCTCGAAATAGTCGTTGTCCGGCTCCTTCAGCCGGTCGTCGTCCATGACGAAGCCCTTGACGAGATACTCGCTCAGCGCCTCCGATGCCCAGCGCCGGAATTGCATGCCGCGCAGTGATCGCACGCGGAAGCCAACTGCGAGGATCATTTGCAGGTTGTAGAGCAAAATCTGGCGGGAAACCTTGCGTTTGCCCTCGGTTTGAACTGTCAAGTTTTCTTTGACAGTTGCCTCTTCCTCCAGCTCGCCCTCGTCCAGAATGTTCCGAACATGCAGGCTGATGCTCTGCTTGGTCGTCTGGAACAGCTCGGCCATCTCGGCCTGGCTCAGCCATACGCTGCTGTCGCTCGCCTGTCCAATCTCGAAAGGATCGTCCGTATCAAAACCGTGCTCGCACGTACCGGTCTGTCTCGTTCGACCCTCTACCGCAAAATTGCGGAAGGCACGTTCCCTTGCCAGGTCAAGATTAGCGTCCACGGCGCTGGCTGGCGGGAGTCTGCCGTCAACCGTTGGATCGCCGATCCCATAGGATATCGTGAAGAGCAGCCCATCAGATATCATAATTCGCAATTCCAGGTTGGCATCGCCAGGATACAAGGCACGCGCTAAGCGCGTGCCCTGATCTTGCTAAGTTGGTCGCCGGCTACAGCGGCGCGCATTTCGTCCAGATAGTCGCTCCACCACTGGTGCATGGCGACACGCTCCTCCCAATAGCGGCCCCGGTTATAGACGCCGCGAATGCTGTTGGCATCGGCATGGGCAAGCGACCGCTCGATGGCCTCCGGGGACCATTTGCCGCTCTCGTTCAGCAGGGTGGAGGCAGTGGTCCGCAGGCCATGCGCCGTCACTTCACCAACAGCATATCCCATCCGCCGGAACGACTGATTGACGGTGTTTTCGCTCAGCGGTCGCCGCGACGTGTGGAACGTCGGAAAGACGTAGCCGTCCGGGCCGGTCAGCGCGAACAATTCCTCCAAGTAGGCCAACACCTGCCGGGACAGGGGGACTTCGTGGGGGCGGCGCATTTTCATGCGCTCGGCGGGGATTTTCCAGACGGCGTTGTCGAGGTCGAATTCCGACCATTCTGCCATGCGCAATTCGCCGGGGCGCGCCATGACGTGCGGTGAAACCTGCATGGCAAGGCGCGTGATCGCATGGCCGGTATAGGCATCAATCGCGCGCAAAAGCTCGCCCATCTGCGAGGGATCGAGGATCGCCGCGTGATGTTTGACCTTCGGAACGACCAGCGCGCCTCGCAGTATCGAACTGGGATCGCTCTCGCCGCGCCCAGTCGCGACGGCATAGCGGAAAACGCGCCCTGCAAAGGATCGACAACGTCGCGCCGTTTCATACTTTCCCTTGGCCTCGATCCGCTTGAGCGCAGCCAGGACGTCGATGGGCTTGAGATCGGCTACCGGGCGCGCTGCGATTGGCTCCAGTTGCTCCAGCAGCCAGTTTGCCTTTTGCGTGGTGGTGTCTGCTTGGCCCTGCGCTACCTGCTTGTCGATGTACTCCTTGGCGACTTCACCAAAGGTGTTGGCGGCCTTGAATACGGCGATCAGCTTCTCATGCTTGCGTTCTGCAAGAGGGTCGGTTCCAGTTTCCAACTGCCTGCGAGCATCGTCACGGCGTTTCCGCGCCTCGGCCAAGCCGACATCGGGATAGCGGCCAAGGGCCAGTCGCTTCTGCTTGCCCATGTAGCGGTACTTGTATCGCCACAGTTTCGACCCGTTCGGATGCACCTCCAGATAGAGTCCCCGCTCGTCGGTGCATTGGGTCACTTTGTCGGTCGGTCGGATGTTCCGGATTTGCAGCTCTTTCAGCGCCACGGTCGAATCTCCTCAGCGGGTCCGGGAGAGGACCAGCGAGGGCGGTTCCAGGGTCATGGTGCCATCGATTTTTGCCTGGGGCCATATTGTCCCAGCCGTGGCACCTCATGGCCCCGGATTGCCTGATATCGCTTGGCACAGTCCGGGAGTGGTGAGGTCTGAAAATGGCAGATTTCCGCCGGTTTGTCGACCCTTGCGGGATCACCTGACACGGAAAAATGGTGCCCAGAAGAGCTTGACTTGTGTTCAGTCAAGCAACTGATCTGACAAGCAGAATCATCGATCTTTTTGATCGCCGGAACCCCCTATAGCACATTCTTTATTCGTGGAAAAGGCTGGATCTACTTGGACACTAAGTTCGAGTCCTGAATTCGTTACTGTGGGAACGCCGGCAGAAAATCGAGCGTGGATTGATTTGTCGGCCTTCAGTGCCAAAGTTTTGGAAGGTCGAGCTTCATAAAACACCCGATCTGAGCGTTTTGCATCCGCGCTATCGATTGTGGTCCCACGCGCTTAAGGCTCTGGACGGTTCGGTCTATCAAGCAGCCAATTCTTTCGAGTGAACCCCAGGACAGAGGCGGGTTTCGACGGTCACGTGAACGACTTCGTCGTGCCCCCTCAACCGCTGTATGTACGCTTCGGGCGGCAGCGGGGTATCGACAATCAGCGAGACAATCGCGCCAAACTTGCCCGGCCCCAATTGCCAAACGTGAAGGTCAGCAATCTGCGCATCGCCGTCCTCGATCGCGTCACGGATCTCTTGCTCCAGTTCTCCGGTGACGGTCGCGTCGACCAGTACGGCGGCCGTGTTCTGCATCAAGCCCCAGGACCAGCGAGCGATCACGACCGCCCCAACAAAACCCATGGCTGCATCCATCCAGACCCATCCGAGGTATCGCCCTGCCAGCAACGCGGCGATCGCTAGAACGGAGGTCAGGGCGTCGGCCAGAACGTGGAAGTAGGCAGAACGAAGGTTGTTGTCCGCGTGAGCATGGTGGTGGCCGTGGTCGTGCGTGTGATGATGGTCATGATGATGATCGCCGCCGAGCAGCCAAGCACTCACCAGATTCACTAGCAGCCCCAATGCTGCGATCCAGATCGCTTCGCTATAGGCAATGGACATTGGTTCAAAGAAACGGCCGATCGACTTCACGGCGATGCCGATCGCGAAGACCGCCAGAAGCAGCGCGCTCGCGAATCCGGCGAGATCTCCCACCTTTCCCGTGCCGAAGGTGAAGCGCGCGTTGGCGGCGTGACGGCGTGCGAAGCTGTAGGCGAAAGCGGCAATACCGAGTGCGCCGGCGTGCGTAGCCATGTGGATGCCGTCGGCCAGGAGCGCCATCGAACCGGTCCACAGGCCCGCGATGATCTCGACGATCATCATGGCGGCCGTGAGGGCCACCACCCACCGCGTGCGATTTGCATGGGCGTCGTGCTGATCACCTAGGAAATTATGATCGTGCGCGAAGTCGCCTATCGTGTGGGAGTGCATCTAATTTCAGCTTTCGTGGATCCGGGAGTAGCCCGACGATCTATGCCACAGGATTTCGCCGAGATCACTGGATCAGGGCATTGGGCGGCCCCGCCCGGCAAAGTCATTTGCGACGGCGGGAGAGGGATCAATCCTCGTTGGCTGGAATAGCCTCGGAATGGCTGTGCGCGCCTTCTTCCTCCCCATGCTCAGCAGGATAGCTGGCATATTGCTCCGCACTCATCTCCGGGAGCGCTTTGACGAAAGCAGCGATGTTCCAGATCGTCGCCTCTTCATGTGTGCCCCCGAACGCCGGCATGCCGCTCATCTTGATGCCGTGGTCGACGATCCAGTTTACCTCCTCAAGGCTCCAGCCTTGAGCCGCATGGGCGAGCGCGGGCGGCTTGGGCCGCATGGTCTCGGCCCATCCGGCGCGCGAGGCGCCGATGCCTCCGTGGCAGTGAGCACACATAGTCTTGTATTCTCGGGCACCCGCCGCGATCATCGCCGGGGTGATCTCGGCCGGCGCAGTGAGGTCGTCCGCCGCGTTCTGCACATGGTTGCGCATGGTGGTAGTCAGCGCCCAGGCGACGATCGGGTTGTGCCGGTCGGTCGCGGCGACGTTGTAGCCGCCTGTCAGCACCACCAGCAGCGCGATGAGGATAAGCAGCAGGAATACGCCGACCGCACCGAGGAGGATGTTTCTCAAAGCGGCGTTCATGCTTTCCCTCCATCGTAGCACTGGACGTAACCTTTGTAGCCCATCTCGTCCTTGGCGCCGGGTGGAACGAGGATCATCTCCATGGCCGGCAATCCGGCAGCGCCCTTCTCTGCGACTGACCGGAGGGTGACACTGAGGCCGCCATCGGCGAATTGCTTTTCGCCGGTGCGCGGCAGGACGATCAGCTTGCCGTTGAGCTTGATCGCGCCGGACCCCTGCGGAAGGTAGAGGAAGGACGGGAACGCCACTTCGGTCAGTACCACGGCGCAGCGCCCCTGCCTGCCGCCCAGCGCCTGAACGTCGGCATTGCTCATCGTCTCGGGCTTGATGATTGCCGTGGCGACGTTCTGCAGCGCCTCCTGAGCGTGCATGATCGGTGCCGGCGTCGGCGCCGGCTCAACCCGTGCTTCGCGGTCGTTCCCGGCAGCAGTATTCTGGTTGCAGGCGGACAATGCCAACGCGGCGGAGACAATGGGCAGCGCGGATGGGATGAGGCGTTTCATTGCTCCACCTCCTTCGGCAGGCGCTCGCTCACACGCACGCCGTTCTTGTCGATATCGTCGATCAGATATTTCATCTGCGCGATCTCCCGCCTTTGAGCGAGGATGATGTCGTGCGCGAGCTTGCGCACCCGCGGATCGCGGATGTGCGCCCGTTCGCTGGTCATGATAGCGATCGAATGGTGCGGGATCATCGCCCGCATATACTCGGTGTCCGTAACCGTAGTCTGGCTCCGAACAAGCCAGAGCGCCAACGCGAACACGAACGCCGCCATGCCCAGGATGATAAAGTTCTTGGTGCGATCCTTGTACATGCCCCACATGAAGGCGAGCATGACGACCATCATCGCTGCGCCCATGACGAACGCCATCCAGAAGCGCGTCTCACTCCAAAAGACGTGGTCGATGCTGTAGGTGTTCAAATACATCAGCCCGAACATCACTGCCGTGCTCGTTCCGATCATGGCCATGAAGCGCACGTACATGCTCATGCCGCCGCTGTGGCCCTTCTCCCCGTGGGTGCTCTCTCCGGCCATTTTTTTCTCCTGCTGATACCTGACGAACGTCGGCGCCCTCCGGAGGTTTCGTTTCTTCAGTGTGCTCGTCCCTCTCCGCCTCTCAGGCACCGCCATCATTCAGGTTCAGTCGCCGCAGACGCAGCGCGTTGGCGATCACCGAGACCGAACTCAGGCTCATCGCTGCCGCGGCGATCATGGGGTTCAACAGCAGTCCGAATGCGGGGAACAGGACGCCGGCCGCTATCGGAATACCGATCGTGTTATAGCCGAAGGCGAAGATCAGGTTCTGACGGATGTTGCGCATCGCCGCACGGGACAGGCGGATGGCCTGCGCCACGCCGAGAAGGTCGCCGCGCACCAGCGTCACGCCCGCGCTTTCCATGGCGACGTCAGTTCCGGTGCCCATCGCGATGCCGACATCGGCGGCGGCGAGCGCAGGGGCATCGTTAATGCCGTCACCCGCCATGGCGACGCGGCGGCCTTCGCCCTTAAGTGCCTCGACCTTCCGATGCTTGTCTTCGGGCGAGACATTGGCCTCGACCTCGTCGATCCCAAGCTGGCGTGCAACAGCCTCGGCGGTCGCGCGGCTGTCACCGGTGAGCATCACGATGCGAATGCCGCGGTCGTGAATAGTCCGGATCGCAGCGGGCGTGGATGGCTTGATGGGGTCAGCCACGGTCAACAACCCTCCAGGCGCGCCGTCGATCGCAACGAACATCACCGTCCGGCCTTGAGCGCGACCTTCCTGCGCGGTCCCGAGCCAGTTCTCGTCGGAGATGCCGATGCGGCGCATCATCTTCTCATTGCCGATCGCCACACGGCGCTCACCGACGTTGGCCTCGACGCCCTCCCCGGTGGTGGAGGACAGGCCGCCGGCTTCCTCGTGACGAACACCGCGCGCTTCAGCTCCGGCCACAATCGCTGCACCAAGCGGATGCTCGCTGCCCCGTTCCACAGCGGCGGCGAGTGTGAGCAGTTCCTCTTCGGCGACCCCACCGTGCGGCGTGACCGCGACGAGATCGGGCTTGCCCATCGTCAGCGTGCCGGTCTTGTCGACGACCAGCGTATCAATTGTCTCAAGCGTCTCGAGCGCTTCGGCATTGCGGATCAGGATGCCATGCTGGGCACCCTTGCCGGTTCCCGTCATGATCGACATCGGCGTGGCGAGGCCCAGCGCGCAGGGGCAGGCGATGATGAGGACGGCGATCGCATTCACCAGGGCGTAGGCGAGCGCGGGTGCCGGCCCCCAGACCGCCCAGACCAAGAAGGTGACGGCAGCCGCGGTCACGACAGCAGGCACGAACCATGCCGCAACCGTATCGGCGAGCCGCTGGATCGGCGCGCGGCTGCGCTGGGCCTCCGCCACCATCTGCACGATCTTGGAGAGCAGCGTGTCCTTGCCGACGCCCGTCGCGCGCATCACGAAACCGCCGGTCTGGTTGACCGTGCCGCCGATTACCCTGTCGCCTATGGTCTTCGCCACCGGCAGCGGTTCGCCGCTGACCATCGACTCGTCGATATTGCTCGACCCTTCCTCGACAATCCCATCCACCGGCACCTTGTCGCCGGGGCGGACGCGCAGCCGGTCGCCTTCGCTCAACTGATCGAGCGACACTTCGCGTTCCTGGCCGGGAGCGACGATTTTCATAGCCGTCGGCGGGGCAAGTTCGAGCAGGGCGCGAAGCGCGCTCGATGTCGAGCCGCGTGCCTTCAACTCCAGCAGCTGGCCAAGCAGGACCAGCGTCGTGATGACCGCCGCCGCTTCGAAATAGACGCCAACGCGGCCCGAATGATCGCGGAAAGCGGGCGGGAACAGATGAGGTGTCAGTGTGGCGACGATGCTGAATAGATAGGCAATCGCGATGCCGAGGCCGATCAGCGTGAACATATTCAGATTGCGCGTTCTGAGCGACTGCCAGGCGCGCACGAAGAAGGGCCATCCGCCCCACAGCACGACCGGCGTGGCGAGTGCGAGCTGGATCCATTGCGCCCGGACCGGATCGACGATCCGGTCGAGATCGAGCAAGACCATGTCGCTCATTGCATAGAGGAACAGCGGCACGGTGAAGAGCGCACTCCACCAGAAGCGGCGGCTCATGTCGACCAACTCGGGATCAGGGCCTTCGTCGAGCGAGACTGTTTCCGGCTCGAGCGCCATGCCGCAGATCGGGCAGGTTCCCGGTCCCTCTTGGCGGATCTCAGGGTGCATCGGGCAGGTGTAGATCGTGCCCTCGGGCGGGTCCTCGGCGGCGTCGAGGTAAGCGCCAGACAGGTACTGCTCGGGATTGGCGAGGAACTTGGTCTTGCAGCCGCCGGAGCAGAAATAATGCGTCGCCCCGTCGTAATCGGCGACGTGTGCCGCCCCCTCCATTTTGACCGACATGCTGCAGACCGGATCAATAGCGATCCCGACCGCCGGGGAGGGTATGGCTTCGTTGCAATGCGTGTGATCGTGGGCCATCAGAACCAGGCCCTCAAGCCGAGGAGCAGCGAGAAACGGCTGGTGTCCTCACCAGCGGCGCGGGCAAAATCGGCGGTGCCGCCTAGCTTCGTCTCGTATCCGACACCGATATAGGGCGCAAACTCGCGCGCGAATTCGTACCGCAGTCGCAGTCCGGTCTCGACGGCCGTGATTCCCGCGCCGGTCCTACGTTCGGGGATGTCCTGTGCCGCAAAGGAAAGCTCCGCCCGGGGCTGCAGGATCAGGCGCTGCGTTATGCGCTGGTCATATTCCGCCTCGATCCGTGCGGTCAGGTCGCCCCGGTCTGAAAGGAATGCGGCGGCATCGAGCTCGAACATGTAGGGCGCGAGGCCCTGTACGCCCAGCACGGCGTAGCCGCGGCTGTCCGGCTCGATATCGTAGCGAAGGCCCGCCTGGAGGTCAAACCACGGGCCGATCGCGTGGCTCCACAGCGCCTGCACCTCGGCACTCTCTACGCCGCCGCCGAACGCGCCTTCACCTTCGCTCTTCAGCCAGAGCTTGTCGAAGTCGCCCCCGACCCATCCTTGTGCATCCCACAGGAACATGTCCTCGCCGTCGCCGAGCCGCGCCTCGAAGCGTTCGAGCATGATGGTGGCGAGCGTAAAGTCGTCCATGACAGCAAGCTCGTCGCGCGCCGCTGCCATGGCGTCGGCACCGTAGATCGCGTCGGCGGCATGCCGCGGCCCTTCCAGTGCGCGCGGTGGCGGCTCGGACGGTGGTGGCGCGGACGTCGCGCCGCCCTGATCCATGTGCTCCATCGAACCATGGTCCATGGGCTCTTGCGCTTCGTGACCCATCGCGCCGTGGGGCATCGCGCCGGCACTTGCAGCGTCTTCGGTCGGCGTCTGCCCGCCCGCCGGGGGATGGCCGTCATGCTGACCGTCCTGTCCGGGCGCGGCATGGGCCGAGTGATCCTCTTGGGTGGTGGGCGGAGGGGGCGCTCCGTGGGCCGAATGATCCTGCTCGGCAGCCGATCCGGGATGGGCGCCATGCACAGAGTGGTCTTGCGCGGCGGCGGGTACCGTTATCAGCGCGGCGGTGACGAAGAGCAGCGCGTGCATCACGCGTCCCCCGTTTCGGGGAACGGGCGCACCGTCACGACCTGCATCATCCCGGCATGCATGTGGTAGAGCAGATGGCAGTGGAAGGCCCAATCGCCGGGTTCATTGGCAGTGAGGTCGAAGGTCGCCTTGCTTCCGGGCTGCACGATCAGCGTGTGCTTCAAGGGCTGGTGCGCCGCCTGCGCGCCATTGACCAGTTCGAAGAAGTGACCATGCAGGTGAATGGGGTGCGCCATCATCGTGTCGTTCACCAGCGTCACGCGCACACGCTCGTCGTAGCCGAAGCGGATCGGATCGTCGCTGACGGCGGAGAATTTCTGCCCGTCGAACGACCACATATAGCGTTCCATATTGCCGGTCAGATGGATTTCGAGGCTGCGCTCGGGCGGGCGAACCGCTCGCGGGCGCCGCGCGACCAGATCGGTATAGCGCAGCACGCGGTGCGATACCGTGTCGAGCCCGAGGCCCGGGAAGTCCATGCGGTCCACCGGCATCGGCGCGACCATGTCGACACCCACGCCGTTCGCACCCGGCGGCAGCTTCGACATATCGCGCATCGAATGATCCATCGCGCCGTGTATCATCGCCGCACCCGGGCCGGAGTCTTGATCCATGCCCGGCATCCCGGCATGGGCATCGTGGCTGAACGCCCCGCCATTCGCGCCGTCCATCGCTCCCATGCCCATGTCCGCCATGGTCAGCGTCACCGGCTCGCGCAGCGGCGGTACGGCGGCGCGCTGTCCGGCTGCCGAGGCCAGCGTGGCGAGTCCCATGCCCGAGCGGTCCATCGCCTCGGCGATGATCGTGTGGGCGCCCGCGCCTGGCTCGACGACGAGGTCGTAGGTTTCGGCAACGCCGATCTGGAGTTCGTCCACTTCAAAATCGCGCACGTCCTGCCCGTCCGCCTGGATCACGGTGAGCGGAACGCCGGGGATGCGGAAGTTGAAGAAAGTCATAGCGCTGCCGTTGATGACCCGCAGCCGGATTCGCTCACCGGGCGTGAACAGGAATTCCAAGTCGTCCGCGGGCGCGTGGCCGTTGACGAGGAAGGTATAGGTCGAGCCGGTGACGTCGGAAATGTCGCGCGGGTCCATGCGCATGCGACCCCAGCGGATTCGTTCGGCCAGCGGCATCTCGCCCGAGGTTGCCGTCTGCTTGGTGTAGTTGAAGTAGCCTTCGGAGATCTTGAGGTTACGCATGACCTCGTGCGGATGGAGCGGCGTGAACTCGCTCAGCAGAAGGACATATTCGCGGTCATAGCCGCGATCCTCCGGCTCGGCGGGATCGATGATCAGCGGCCCGTAATGGCCGATCTGCTCCTGCAACCCCGAGTGGCTGTGCCACCAGTAGGTGCCCGCCTGCCGCACAGGAATTTCGTAAGTGAAGGTCTCGCCCGGCCGGATCCCCGGGAAGCTCACGCCCGGCACCCCGTCGAACTGAAACGGGACCAGCAGCCCGTGCCAATGCACGGAAGTGTCCTCTTCGAGCGCGTTCGTGACATGGAGCCGGACCGTCCGCCCTTCGCGCAGCCGCAGCATAGGGCCGGGGATCGTCCCATTGATGGTGACAACATGGCCGGCGCGTCCGTCGGCGACGAAATGGCTGCGGCCCACCGTCAGGCGGATGTCGTCGCCCTGCAGGGTGCCGAACCCCTTGGCGGCGTGCCGCACATCGCTGCCGCGCGCCCATGCCGGCATCGGAAATGAGGCCGCAGCGGCGAGCGCGGCCGTGCCCGTAATCAGCCGGCGGCGGGAGAGTGGAAGCCGGTGGCGCATGTCTTGCCTTCTCATGACCTCTGAATATATACCCCCATAGGGTATTTCAAGGACAGAAAGATTGACTTGCGACAAAGGCATCAAAGCGAAGGTGAACCGGCTCAACCGCATTGCCGGTCAGGTGCGTGGCATCGCGCAAATGATCGAGGACGGCCGCTACTGCATCGACATTCTGACGCAGCTGCAAGCCGTTAAATCCGGCCTTGCCCGGGTCGAGAGCGAAGTGCTGAAAGATCACGCCGCTACCTGCGTCGCAGAAGCGATCGCCTCGGGGAACGAAGCTGAACAGCGCGCGAAGTTCAACGAGTTGATCGAACTGATGGAGCGGCAACGGAGATAAGGAAGCTAGCCGAGCGGCGCCGGGTATCCCGAAGGCGAGTTTCTTCGCGAGCGAGACGCCTTCTTGCTTGAGCGGATCGGCTCAAAAGAGGATAGCTTCCCGCAGGAGCTATCAATCACCGCCGGCGGTTTAGATCGCTGGAGCCGCCCTCTACCAAAGTCGGGAATCGCAGAAACGCCCAATGCACTTGCACGCATGGTTCGAGTCCCGACCGTTTACTGTGATGTGAAGGCGATGACCGTCTATCAGAACTGTGGTGGCGTAAGATGGGTCGGGTGGGGACAAGCAGCGTTGAGGCAATCAACCTAGGAAGCTGCTCTCGCGGATTGGTTGCTGGCACGGCAGCTACCGACCAGAGCCGGTCATTCATATCGGCCTCGGTAAACGTCCAGTACTGCATGCAGCTGCCGGTAAGGCAGCGTGTAAAGCCGGCAATCAATGAGCTCTATCATCGGCGTTCGTTGCGCTTGAACCGGTCAATCATTCGATTGGAACGTAAGAGAACATGCCGAATTAGAACCGGGAAATATTCAGGTCGGACAGCCGGCAGGTGGATATTTCCACCCGTCTTCCTTCCCAACGCCCAGCCTGTGTCTTTGCTTCATGCCTTCGATGTCGTCGATTTCGAAAAAGGAAATTGTAGCTTGGGGCTGGCCATGGGTGTGGAACACTTGGCGTTGATACGCCTCCCCCTTGGGCACGTGAGCATTGCTGCCCCCATAAGCTCCGTTGTTCGCGATCAGCACGAGCTGGAACATATGATAATGCAGCGCCTGCGCCATCTGATCGAAAGTGCCGACGTCCAGATTCAGAGCTGGGATCGCAAACACGTCCGAGCGATCACGAAGATCGCTCGCCAGCTTCAGGTCAGTTGCATCGTAGCAGATGGACGCGGTGAGCCACAGTGCGTCGTTGGCCGGATTGCTCGACCACTCGTACCCCACCAGCCACTGGCATGGGCGGAATCCGGTGATCAGTTCAACCGGTTTGACGTACTTCTGCTCCATTGGAGAGAGGTGCTGTTTTCCCTGCCGTCTGATCACCGTCTGCAGGCCCATGCCCTGCACCATCCTCGGGATGATCCATAGAGCCGAATTGATCAGTGGCTGTCCCGGGACGACTTGTTCGTAGGCCATGCCGACCAGAATGGCGGTCTTGAACGCCCGCGCGAACGGCACGAGGTGGGTGGCAACGTCATCCGGGTGAACAGATAGCTCTGGTAGGATGAGCCAGTCGAGACGCTTGCTTGCTGGCTTATGGGTCTCGCGAAGATCCAGCATCTTCTCAACCGCCGCCAGTGCCGTAGACAGATGTTTGCGGTGTTTTCGTCGAAGTGCCGGCGAGCGCATCTCCAGATCGGCGGCCGAAAAATCCTCGGCTTCGGGCATGATCGACTGGACGACGCAGGCCCGGAGCGGGCGCCCCTTGGATGTGGTACCTGGGATTGGCGCATCGACCTTGAGCATCAGGGTGCCTGTTGCCGGGCCGATCGCCGCGTTGGCGTCGATGAGTGCTGCGCGGATTCGAGCAGCCGTTTCATCTAGGGACAACTGATCGACATCCGGGCTGCTTGTACGGCAGCCGGGCCAGATGAGCAGATCGAAGAGAAGGTCCTGAGTGAACTGCGAGATGGGGAGCCAGTCGTCCCCGAAGGCCTCATGCCCATTATAGAAGCCGTATTGCCGCTGAAACCAGTGAGCCCTGGTGGGCCGGTAGACGTGTTCGCCTTCCTTCCAAGATGGCGGCCTAACTGGCAGGCTGAAGTCTATTCTCGCTGTAAGAATGAAGCGAAGTAAATAGCCGAGTTGAAAGCGCCAGCGTTGAGATTCCGGCGCCCATGAGGGGGCAGTGTAAATAGACCGGTAGGTCGGCGTTGTCTGGGCCGATCGGAAGATCACCCGCTCGACGCGGACATAGTTGCCTATCTGCTGCACCGCTATTTGCGTCGTCGACGGCGTCACGACTTCCGGCAAATTTCCTTGTTGGAGATGCGAGATGAACTTCTCAGCGAAGCTGAGGACGCCGATCTCATTTCGCAGCGGATTTAGAGGCCCTTTGTCTTGAATATAGCTCTGCAGAGAGCTCATTTCCTCTGAACTGGACCATTCGGCAATCCCCAGGTCCTCGGCGATGGCTGCCGGAACGGTGAATTGTCGGTCGACGGCGCGGAAGAGATCGCGGGCGAATGCTATGTCTCGCGCGGCTACCTCGGCGAACCGTTCTGGCGTGAGCATCCGACCGACGAGTTCCACGGCCTGGTCTTTCGAAAGGAACGACCTACGGCTTACCACCGCGGCTATTGCGAATTCGCGGTCTGACGAGACGTCGCGTTCGCCTTTCAGAAATGAGATAAGGCGCCAATAGGCTCGATTGGTCCTTGGCATTCTCCGATCTTGGATAACCCCCGGATCGTGGACCGCGATGTAGAGCAATGCCTGTTGCGCGAGATACCACGGGACGCGCTCGGCCTCGCCCTGAGCCACTCGGATCGCGGCCTCCAGAAGCAGAGATCTGTAACCGTCGAGATTGACAGCAGCGGGAAGGCACTCTGGATCGTCAATGAAGCCCGTCTCGGTCGCCCCTGCTCGAAATATCTCGGCGAGGCAGTAGTATGCAACTTGCCGGCTAGTGACTGCCCTGATCTTCCCGACAAGATAGGGCTCAAAGAGTTTCAGTACTTCCTCTAGCAGTTGGCGGGACGGCCAGAGGTCGAGCGCGACGCGCAGCAGCCGCACGTTCGAAGGATCGAGTATCCACCGCTCGATCAAGATGAGCGCGAAGGCACGTGCTTCCTCATCGAGCTCCGATTGCGAAAGTCGGGTGCGCCGAAACGTCTCCTCCCCAAGTTCAGCGATCTCCATGTAGGGTCGATCATCGAGGAGTGGCCTGAGTGAGCGAAAGGTTTTTCTAAACCGGCCAGCAGCGAAACGACCGACCGTCTCGTCCTTAACGTCGGGTACCGCTCTCAAGCCGGGAGGGGTCGGCGACTCTTCGACGCCGTTGGTCGTTAACTGGGATCGGACGAGAGCTTCGATCGCCTGGATCAACTCCTCGCCACCACTGGCATCGAACCCGCCGGAAATCGCGGTCTGGATGCGCTCCATCTTTCGGGATTGGCGAACAAGCGGCATCTGCTCGCCTCCAACCGAAGCGGTTGACGTCTTCTCTGGAGAGAATTCCAAGCCCGGACAACTCCCAGTGAGTAGTTGCCCAAGCCACGCCATTACACGCGCCTGAGCTTCTGTTGGGTCAATCCCTGGTGCTGTAGTTATAGTCAGCCTAATGTCGTCGACGTACCGGCAGGCGTCTTGGAGCCACACTCCGTTTGTAACCTCTCTGCCAATCTGTCCTATGACGGTCTGATCGAAATCAAGCAGCACGATGTTCGAAAAGAAGCCAGCTGCAACCAAGCCCTGGGGAAGGGCGACGCCATCGAACTCGGGGATGCCCGCGCGCTGCTTGAAGCGGGCAAATTGGCGTTCGTCTCTTTTCTCCCAGGACCAATTGAGAACACTGCCAGCTACGTCGAAGAACGCGCCGTCGTCATTGGGCGTCTGCAGAAGCCGCACCTTAGAGAGCAGCAATTCCGGCGTCACTCTGTCGTAGAACTGTCTGAGATCGGTCTGAACGATTAGGATGCGATCGTCGGCGCCAAGCGATGCAGCGACCGCCTCGGGCCGTTGGAGGAAGGAGCGATAGTCCTCGAAATAGGCTCGATAGAGTTTGGAGGAGCCCCAGCGGTGAACAAGGGCGCCACCCTCGTCAGCCCTGTCGCAGAAGAGGCGGTTGCCGTAGGACATCACCGCCCTGCGCACCTCCGGCGATTCAAAGCTGCCCCTTGGGTCTCCTTGCGCGGTTTCGGCCCTTTCGCTTAAGCAAAGCATGAGGGCCGTGGCGGCCACCTGATCTGACAGCGAGACATGGGCGAGCGGTCGGATCTTGGTGGGTCCGGGTCTTTCGGGCTTCCAGAGCCCTTCGGCGTCAATGTGCCATCGCTGGCTCTTCGGCGCTGGAACGAGCTTCAATTCGTCGGTCTCATATTTACCTGACCGCAATCGTGCCGACAGTCGAGATACGAACCTCGGTAGATCGGCAGCGGCGCGGTCCAACTCCAGGGTATCGGAGAACCAGTTGTGGTATCGAATGTACGAGGCTGCCTTCTTCCACGCTTGAACGAGCACGTATTCTTGAGAAATCTGGTCTAGTGTCGGAATTAGCCGCTGCACATGCTCACCTGTTAAATGCTTCGTGCCTCCCGGCGCGAGAGTTCCCTCGTCGGATTAGTACCTTCGAAGGTGGTATATTGCGTTAAACAGCGAGGCGAGCGTTTGTGTCGCGAAATCGCCTAAAGCGGCCGTTCGGCGAGATCGTGGGGACAGCGGCTTCGTCCCAACGGCGGTCCGTTCGTCCGATGCTCAGAGATCGATGACCGACTGCAAATTTTTTGAATTGCGCGCGGGGTGCGTAAGTTTGAGTCCCGACCCCGTTACTGCAGCGTGAAGGGAATGATCTTCTGCCGGAATACCCGACGGCAAGAGATGGGTCGGTTGCGGGTAGACGGTTTCGGAACAATCGACTTAGGAAAGCTACCCTCGCCGTTGGTTGCCGAGCACGGCAGTTACCGATCAATTCTTGCCGTTCAAGGGGCAACTGGCCAATGGCCCGTTGTGTCGGGTCCCGCCGTCCACCTAGTCACGGCGCCTATCTCTCAAACCAGCGAAGCACGGGTTGAGAGCGTCGCGATGGTGCGCGCGACAGCCCGGTAATCGCTTTGAAGCCGAATCCCGTACGGGATCGGCAAATGTTTCGAGCAGTTTCGGCTTGCAGCTCACGGCCATGGGCGTCAGAACTCACTTGAACAAAATGCGAACTTTCATACGGTGCCCTTGCTAAATGGGACGAATAGCGACACTATGTCATAAATCGTCCCAGAGGGTATATGATCAACGAACTTGCTGCTCTTCGCGTTCGCGCTGGCCTGTCTGTAGAAGACCTCGCTCTGATGACCGGTTACAGCGCCCGGCAAGTCCAGCGCTGGGAAGCCGGTGACGGTGCTCCCCGAGAAGCTGCAGTGCAGTTACTCCGATCAATGGTCTCCGCCGCTCCGGAACAGGCTGCAGGACGGTTCAACTTCATCGACCTGTTCGCTGGCATTGGCGGCATTCGCAAAGGCTTCGACGCGATCGGGGGACACTGCGTGTTCACCTCGGAGTGGAACAAGTTCGCGCAGCAAACCTATGCGGCCAACTTCCGCGACAATCATCCGCCACATGGCGATATCACGACGATCGACACCGATGAGATTCCGGATCACGACGTCCTGCTCGCCGGCTTCCCATGTCAGCCGTTCTCGATCGCGGGTGTTTCCAAGAAGAACTCGCTCGGCCGCAAACACGGATTTCTGGACGAAACGCAGGGCACTCTGTTCTTCGATGTCGCGCGCATCCTGAAAGCTCGGCGACCGGCGGCGTTCCTGCTGGAGAACGTTAAGAATCTGACCAGTCACGATAAAGGGCGCACCTTCGAGGTCATCCTCAAAACGCTGACCGAGGAACTTGGCTACAAGGTCTGGCACAGGGTGATCGACGCGCAGCACTTTGTCCCGCAACACCGTCAGCGCATCGTGATCGTGGGCTTTCGCGACGAAGTTCCGTTCAGCTGGGATGATCTGAAGCTGCCCCCCAAAGGCAGTGTGCGCCTGAACAGCGTTCTGCATCCCGAAGATGGGTCCGAGAAGACGGAGGCACCTTATACGCTTGGCCCGGACGCAATTGTGAATGGGAAATACACGCTCACCGACAAGCTCTGGCAATACCTCCAGGGCTACGCCGACAAGCATCGGGCGGCCGGAAACGGCTTCGGCTTCGGCTTGGTGACGCCGGACGACGTAGCGCGCACGCTGTCGGCACGCTATTTCAAGGACGGATCGGAAATCCTTGTCAGCCAGGGGAAGAAGCGCAATCCCCGCCGCCTCACGCCCCGTGAATGCGCACGGCTGATGGGCTATGGCGACGACTTCCGTATCCCTGTGTCAGATACTCAGGCTTACAAGCAGTTCGGCAATTCGGTAGCGGTGCCCGTATTCGAGGAGGTTGCCCGCATCATGCAACCGCATATCCAGACGCTGGTCGAGCCGGCGCGGCAACGCGAAGCCGCCTGAGGTGTGGCCGACGTTCACGATGCCGCGACCCGCAGCCGAAACATGGCTGCCATCAAAGGCAGCCATACAAAACCGGAACTACTGATCCGCAAAGCGTTACATGCTGCCGGGTTGCGCTATCGGCTGCATGTAAAGGATCTGCCCGGAAAACCCGATCTGGTTTTTCCTCGTCACAGGGCCGTCGTCTTTGTGAATGGCTGCTTCTGGCATCGGCACGACTGCCATCTGTTCAAATGGCCTGCGACACGGCAGGACTTCTGGCGCGAGAAGATCGGCCGCAACGTCGCAAATGATGAGCACGCCATCGGAATCCTGACCGATGCTGGCTGGCGCGTGGCCACGGTCTGGGAGTGTGCGCTCAAAGGTCGCACCCGACGTGATTTTGCCGAAGCTATGCAGCAGCTGGCCGGCTGGATAAAGTCGGATGAACGAACAATCACGATCAGGGGGGAGTAATTGGTCGCATCACTTGGACAGCTGCTGGATCTGATGCGCCATCACGGGGCGACGCGCATCTATGCCAAAAAGCTTGCGCCCAACGACAATTCGAAAAATCAGGTCTATCTCGGCGGCGACTTTTCAGCCCTCAACATTATCCCTCACGGCAATATCTATACGGATGATGCCGATGTAGCAGGAGCCGTACGTGATCGTGCCAAAGCCGCCGTCGATTTTTACTGGATCGACGATGCCGGACGGCACCATGCGCCGAACACCGGCCTGATCCTGTATCCGAAGTACCCGGAAGTGCGCATGTCAGGCTTTCTGTCTGGCTGCAGAGCGGCTCCCGCGCAGATTATGCGTGTTCGGGACGAAGGGCGCGTGCTTATTCTCGGCATGACTTCGCAGGGTGAGGTGCTCGGCTATGTCGCGACCGCTGATGACCCCGTCACCGCTGAGCTGAACGCACACGACTGGCCGATGGTCGGCGTTTTCCTCGAGCTGCCGCTGACGCTGACCCATGCCGAGGGTCCACGAGCGCAGCTGATCAGTGAACTTCATCGGATCTGGCAGCTTCAATGGATCGCTTCTCAGAAGCTGGCGCCAGACGGCACCAAAGCGCCCTATGCGGCCCGCAACGGCGGTGGTTACACACTCGAAGCGGAACTGGGCATCACCCCCAACGGCTATGCCGAACCCGATTTCATGGGATGGGAGATCAAGCAGTATGGCGTGCGGGATTTTGTGTCGTTCCGGCCCAAATCTCCGGTCACGCTGATGACGCCGGAACCGACCGGAGGCGTCTATCGCACCGAAGGCGTCGCTGCCTTCATGAAGAGGTTCGGCTATCCCGATCAGGCTGGCAGGCCCGACCGGTTCAATTTCGGAGGCCGCTACGACTGTCAGCGAACCCATGATTCGCTCACGGGCCTTCGTATGATCCTGAACGGCTTTGACGAGGCGTCAGGGAAGATTACTGACCTTGATGGCGGCATGGCGCTCATCGATGCTGCCAATGAGATCGCAGCGTCCTGGACATTCAAGGGCATGATGGCCCACTGGAACCGCAAGCATGCCCAGGCGGCATATGTGCCGTCGCTCTTCCGCACGCCTCCGCCGGAATACAAGTACGGAGCACATGTGCTGCTCTGCGAGCAAACCGACTTCCTGCTGTTTCTGAAAGCATTTGCGGCCGGCAGAGTTTACTACGATCCGGCCGTCAAAGTTGAAGATGCTTCATCCGCGGCGCCGAGAATCAAACGGCGAAGCCAGTTCCGGGTCGCTCATGCTGATTTGACGCAGCTCTATCAGCGCAGTGAGACCGTTCGGCTCTGAGGTGCCTGTGGGCGACGGGGATGAGTTACGCCGACATTCCGGCCGTTCGACGGTTCCAACCCACTCCCTGAAAGCAGCCCATTGTTCATCGAGATGTTGGCAGGGAATAGTGACTGGCCGTGGGACATTGCTGCCGGCCGCCGCATTGAGCGGGAGCTGCTCGTTACGCCAAAGCCGGTCATTCGTATCGCCGCGTAAGCCCTGATATCTATGTACATGTCGTCGCACGATCCGAACAATCGGCTTTACGTATGAAAATGCAGATGGCCACCACCGCGGTTCATTATCAGTTTGGCGCCGAGGGGCTTATTTTGTAGTTCCGTGGCCGGGGGGAACCAAATGCCCGATTTTAAAATCAAGAAAAGCGCCATCGTCAGTTTTGCGATCTTGAACGACGCGATCCTCAAAAGGCTGAGCCGGAATATTTCGAATAGGCGGTATCGTGCGTGTCGCTCCGAGCGTCCGGAGTAATCTTCAAATGCCGCCACCTGCCGCCGCTACCATAACCGTCCGCGCCACGCTCGCCCTGCTCGACGGGCCCAAGCGAGAAATTGCTGAGGGCGTCGCCAATGACGAATATGTTTTCTGGTTAGGCTCGGGCATCTCGCGCGAGCGCTTGCCGGACTTGCGCGATGTCGCAAAGCGCGTCCTGGTAACGCTCCAGGCACGGATTGACCAATCCGATCCCGCCTGTCGGTTCAAGCAAGCCCTTGAAGGTGTCGTGACCCTCGCCAACCCGAGCCCCGATGAATGGGGGCGGATTGCATTCGATCAACCCGCTGACGGTTGGCCTGACTATGAGGCGCTGGCTGCTCGCTTAGTCGGCAATTATGCCCGCATGCTGGACGTGCCGGTCGATGGGGAGGAAGCCGACTATCTGTTGTGGGATGTGCTCGACGCCGCCAATGTTTACGCGAACCCGGCGATCGAGCCCGATGCTGAGCATCTTTGTCTCGCGGTGCTAGCAATCGAGGGCGTGGCCTCGGAATTGCCAACTGCGAACTGGGACAATCTGATAGAGCGGGCCGTGGAGCGGCTGGCGGGCGCTCAGCCGGTCCTGCGCGTCGTGGTCGCGCCCAACGAGATTCGCTGGAACCGGCTGCGGGCGAACCTCTACAAATTCCATGGCTGCGCCAGGGCAGCGCAACTGAACGCGGCGCGGTTTCGTGGATTGATGGTCGCGCGCCAGAACCAGATCAACGGCTGGAGCGCTCGCAATCCTGTGATGGCGCCGTTTCTGACTGGGCTAATCACCCGGCGGCCAACGCTCATGCTAGGCCTATCGGCCCAAGACTCCAATATTCAGAATTTGTTCGCCGAAGCCCAGGCCACGATGGCGTGGCCATGGCCATCGCACCCGCCCGCCTATGTTTTCTCTGAAAATGCGCTGGGCATCGATCAGCGCGGCCTCTTGCAGAATGTCTATCACCTTCATTATGGCCCGGCGAACCGTTCAGCCATGGAGTCCGAAGCGCTCGTTCAGGCCTATGCCAAGCCGCTTCTCCTCGCTCTGCTGCTTTTCGTCGTCACCGCGAAGCTCAAGCGACTAGTAGAGATCGGTAGGCCAGGCCTTTCTGCGGCCGACCGGGACAAGCTCCACGAAGGCCTCGAGCACGCTCGCAATCTCGTCGCCGACGGGCTGACGCCGAGCGCCGCCGACGTCGGCGATCTCATAGTCCAGTGCGGCCGCGCCATGTCTATGCTGCGCGGTGGCCGCCTACCTGATACCGCCAGCGGCATCTATACGCCGGTCACGACCGAGCCGCTCCACCGCATGCCGGCGGATCCTTACTTGGCCGATAGCGGCGTCTGCCAGTTCGCAGCAGCCGCCGCGCTGATCGGCCTCGGTATCGATCGCGGGCATTGGACGGCAACGCCTGCGGATACGACCGATCCGGCATCGGGCGCACTTGTCCTGACCGGGCGTAGCGGTCCGGCGAAGGTGTATTTTGCCGCCACTGCGCAGGCCGCGATCCGGCTCGGCACCAACGGGCTCGTCGCCGACAATGACGACGTCGTGATCATCCATAGCCATGAGAATCCGCCGGCAATGCAGCGCTATCCCAGGCGCGCGCCCGGCCGGGTCGGACTGGCGTCCGTTCGGGAGGCGAGCATGGAGGAGCTGTTATCGGCCGGTACCGAGGTCGAAGACCTGCTGGGCCGATTCCGCAGCAAGGTGGCGCTGTGACGACCGCAGGTCCCACCGAGCGTGTCGCTGACCTTCTTCTCGCTGCGAAATACAAGCGCATGCCACTGCCCCTGCAGGTGGCTGGTCTCGATTTCGACGTCGCCGGCGCTTTCGTGGCCGTCGGACATTTTGCGGATCTCGTCGTGATCGGCGACATGGCGGCGCAGGGCGAACGGAAGGTTCTGCAACAGGTGGAGGGCATTGCCCGGGCGCTCGATGTCATGCGCTCACGGCGACCGCTCACGACCATCGTCGTGGGTCCAAGGCCAGTGGGCAAGACGCTGGAGGCACTTGCGCAAGTGGGACGGATCCTTTCTGTCGAGGAAGCCACCGATCCTGCGGAGCTGCGAGATCAGCTGGCGGTGTTGCTGCCGCTCGAGCTTCCCGCCACTTTGTCCGCCGACCGCGATCTCGGCGCAGGCGAGTCACTCGACTTGTCGAACCATCCGCTCGCCGTCCAGTTACTCGAGACGTCGAAGCGCGGCGAGGCGGCTGTCCGCGATGAGTTTCATGAGGCGCTGAGCGCCGTTTTCGCCGATACTGAGGCCGAAGCGGGTGATGACGGGGAGGCAGAGGAATGATCCGTCTGAAATCCCTTTATGTAAAAGACTTCCGCAGTATCGACGGCGAGGTAAACGTCTCGCTGGATGCACCGATTGTGCTCATTCACGGACCGAACGGATCGGGCAAGACGAGCCTTCTCTCGGCCATCGAACTGGCACTGACGGGCGGTGTCCCGTCGCTTTCCCGGGCCGAGCCCGACTATTTGAGCTTCTTGCCGCACAAGGACCGGCCGTTCGGCGAGGTGCGCCTCGAAGTCGGCGGTCCGGATGCGCCGCTGAGAAGCGCGGCGGTCCGCGTCACCACCAACCAGGTCAGCGGCATACCGATCCTAGGAGCGGAAGAGGCCCGCTTCTTCAGCGAACGAAGCTATCTCGCCCAGTCCACTCTCGGACGCCTTCTCGAAATCTATCAGCACGCCGACAAGAAGGCCGATTCGCCCCTGACGCGGTTCGTGAAGGAACTGCTTGGCCTCGATCGAATGGAAGCGTTGATCAACGGTTTGCACAGCGCCGGAAATATTTCCCGCTTGAAGGCGCCGGTGCCCGATTATGGAGAGGTTCGCGACGCGATACTGGCCAAGGAGAAGGAGATCGGCGATCTCGAGACGCGCGAGCGTGAAACAGCCGAAAGCATCCGCCTCAAGGAGTCGGGATTGCGGGAATCGCTTGCCGGGATCGATCCTGCGCTCCTCGATCTCGATCACGCGGCTCTCCTCTCGCGTCTGGCCGAGGATCCTGAGGAGACAGACTTGGGGGCGCTCGTGCGCACGCGGCGCGAGCTTGAGGTTTCCGAAGAAAGCTGGCGAGGCGCGATCGTCAATGATGTGGGCGATCGCAGCGCATTCGAGAGCGCCAACAAGACCGCCCGCGACGATCTGGACCGCTGGACGGCCGAGCATGGTCCCGAGACCGACGCGCTGCTCGCGCGCGGCACCACCTTCTTCGCCGATCTCACGGTCACGGCGGAGGGAAGCTTTGGCGAACGCGCGCGCAGTCTCGCCAGCAGGATCAGCGGGGACCTCGAGCGCGTGCAACGTGTGCTCGACGCGCATGAACTTGCTCTGCAAGAGAGAGACGATCTTGCGCGTCGGCTCCAGGAGTCGCAGGCCAGACTGGCTCGGGTCGACGGCGAGATCAGCTCGGCAGCCGACGCCAATGAAGCCATCGCACAGACGCTGTCCGATCTCAGCTCCCATCTCGACGGCGAAATTTGCCCAGTTTGCGACCGAGATTATTCGGAAGTCTCCTCTATGTCGCTGGCGGCTCATCTCGCCGCCAAAATTGCCGCGATGGTGGAGCAGGCGGGCAGGCTTCAGGCGTTGACCCAATCGCGCGCATCGAACCAGTCCGAAGTGACGCGGCTCAATCGCGATTTGCAAGCAGCGGCGAGCCGGCTGATCAACGAAGCGGAGCTCACTCAGCTCAAGACGCGCGCCGCCGATCTTGATGAATTGCAGCAGCAACTTGCGGACGCTGTTGCCGTCATGGCCGAAGGCGATCGGCTACGCGCCGAGGCGAACCGCGCGGCCCAAGTGCTGCTGTCGCTTCAGAATGCGGACCAATCGGCCATCGTGCTGCGCAACAGCCTGGACGCACAGGCCCACACGCTGGGCGTCGCCATCGCGGATAGTCTGCCGACCGACGCGCTGTTGACCCTCCTGCGCGAAACAGTGGAGCAACGCGAGGCGGTCCTTACGGGTAGGCAGAAGGCGCGCAGGAACGCGCTGGAAGCAGCCAATGCTCTTGCAACAATCCGCAAGGAGCATGGCGCGCTGACCGGAAGCATAAGTGCCGCGCACGATGCGTTGGAGGTCATCAAGCGTCAAAAATCCGCAGCCGACGCGATCATCGAGGTCGGCAAGGATATCGCCCGTAAGACCCGGGAGGCGCGAGGCCGCGTGGTGCGGCGGGTCTTCAACGACGAGCTCAATTCCGTCTGGCGCGACCTGTTCGTTCGTCTTGCGCCCGAGGAGCCCTTCATTCCGGCCTTCGCGATCCCTGAAAGCGTGGGCGCTGACATCGAAGCGGTACTCGAGACCCATCACCGTCGTGGCGGCAAAGGCGGAAATCCGCGCGCGATGCTGAGCGCGGGCAATCTCAACACGGCCGCACTCACGCTCTTCCTCGCGCTGCACCTCTCGGTGAAGCCGAAGCTGCCTTGGCTCGTGATTGACGACCCAGTCCAGAGCATGGACGAGGTCCACATCGCTCAGTTCGCGGCGCTCCTGCGCACACTGTCGAAGCAGATGCAGCGGCAGGTCATCATCGCCGTCCATGAGCGATCGCTGTTCGACTATCTCTCTCTGGAACTCAGCCCTGCCTTCGATGGCGACCGGCTCAACCTCATCGAGCTTGGCAGGAGCGCCATCGGGCAGACGACGAGCCGGTGGGATCCGAAGCTCTATGTCGCCGATCGCGCGATCGCGGCATGAGCTGTCTTTGGTCGCCGACAAAGCCGCCGTTAGCGATGCTTCCCTTGGCCCTTCAAACCGGCCGTACATTCACTCGGCAAGTTGAGGCGCCTCTTGGGCCGCAAGCGGACAGTCCGCTACGCGGCTAGAAAGCTAGAAAGCTAGAAAGCTAGAAAGCCGCCATCGCGTGATCGATCATTTCGTCAAGGCAGGCCAGCATTCGACCCGCGTGTTGGACCAGTGATCAGCGAGCCTGAGGCGCATTACCATCAGGATATTGCCGAGCAATTGCGACAGCTTGGCGGAGCTGGTCGGGCGGGAGAGCACCCGAGACCAAGTAAGGCCCGATGAACATCGCCGGAGTGCCTCGTATGCCGAGCATCCCTGCTTGGCTGTCCGATCGGGCAAGTGCTGTATCGATTTCCTTGCGATGCGCCTTCATATCATTTTCGAGCCGTTGCCAATCGACGCCTGCTCTTTCGGCTGCCACACGGATTTTTTCGGAACTGAGCTTGCCTTGGATTTGCATCAACGCATCGTCAAACGCCTTGTCCTTTCCCTGATATTTTGCCGCAAGGGCGCGACGGGCGGCTTCGACGGAGGGCTCGCCAAAGATCGCCCAGTCCTTGAATACGATGCGAACTCTGCGATCTTCCTGTGCGAGTGCGGTCAGCCGTGGGTGCATTTGGCGGCAGAAGGGACACTGATAATCGGTAAAAACCACCAGTGTGAGGTCATATATTTCGGGCTCAATTCGCCGCGCCGTCGGATCTTGAGCGAGCTCCGCAATCATCGCGTTGCGCGCTTTAACGAAGGCTTTCTCGCCTTTCTCTTGAGCCGCAACTGGGACAATCGCACCCGAGGCTAAGAGCCCGGACATAAGAATTCTGATAACTAGCTTACGGATGCGCATCGATATCCTTCCGAACTGATTGGACCGGCCGATTCAGCCAGCTACAAGAACAGGTGATGGGTCCAGCTTAAGCTTGGCTTACGAGACTGATCCGGCCTCGCCCGCCTCTACCGCTTTGCCAATGAGAACCTGGGGCGTCAGGACCTGCGGTAGAACCTCGGCAGCCTCGCCGGGCGCATAGAACTGGTAAAAGGGTATCGAGTTGCGCCCGTGATCGGCAAGATAGGCCGTGATCTCAGGGTCCTGCCGCGTCCAGTCGCCCTTGAGGGTCACCACTCCGGCTTCGGCGAAGGCCTCCTGCGTCGCCTCGGTATCGATGGCAACGCGTTCGTTGACCTTGCAGACCAGGCACCAGTCGGCGGTGAAATCGACGAAGACAGGAGTGCCTGCCGCCCGCAGTTCCGCCAGCCGGGCCGTGCTGAACGTCTCGTGGAGGTCCCCTTCCGCGACCTCGCCCGAGGCCGTCGCTGCGCTCGGCGCTTCCGGAACACCGACCGTAAGGACGGCTGCCAGCGCCAGCGCCGCTGGCGCGAGCGTCAGCCATCCTGCGGAGCCGCGTCGTTGGCGCAGGCCGTACCACCACAGGGACACGGCAAAGAGCGAGAGAACCAGCAGGCCCAAAGCCATTCCGTTTACGCCGGTCTGGCGACCGAGAAGCCAGGCGAGCGCCAGTGCGGTCGCGAACATCGGCAACGAGAGCACTTTACGCAGCGTATCCATCCACGCGCCGGGCTTGGGCAGTCGCCGCTGGACCGCAGGAATGAAGGCGACGGCAAGGAACGGCAGCGCCATTCCCAGGCCCAGCATTGCGAACACCGCAAGGGCGAGCGGCGCAGGAAGCACGAGGGCCGCCCCGAGCGCGCCGGCCATGAAAGGGCCGCTACATGGCATGGCGATGAAGGCCGCAAGCGCTCCGGTCGAGAACGCGCCGAGGAAGCCGCCGGTCTGGCTGCCGCGCGCTGCGAATGCGGGCATCGGCAATTCGAACAGGCCGGCTAGGTTCAAGGCGATGGCGCCGGTCAGGACTAGCAGCACCAGGATAACGCCAGGGGACTGCAGCTGGAAGGACCAGCCTATTTCCATGCCGATGGCGCGCAAGCCGATGAGCAATGCGCCGAGGAGAAGCGAGGTGGCAATCACGCCGGCCGCATAGCCCGCCCCTTCCATCCGCGCCGCGCGCGGATCGCCCCCGCTCTTGGCGAGCGACAGCGCCTTCAGGCTGAGGATGGGAAAGACACAGGGCATCAGATTGAGGAGCAATCCGCCAAGAAGCGCGCCCACGAGGGCAATGCGCAGGACATCGCCTGAAACGGCCTGCGTTGCCAAAGAGGGCGCAGCGGCGCTTTCCGTGGCTGGAGCCGACTCGATCATCGTCGGCGATGGCTCCTGGTCCGCTTGTGACAGCATCTCGTCGTTGGAGATTTCGCCCGATTGCGGTGATGGTTGCGCGTTAGTTGACGAGCTGGCGACCGGGCGCGCGCTGACGAGATAGGATTTCGTACCGTTTGAGAGAACGCCGCGGAAGGCCGTGCCGGGAGCTGCTCCTGCGGCGGGAATGCGCAGGCTGACGCCATCGCCATTACGGCTGACGGTCTGCTTTGCCGCGGCATCGAACCAGCCTTCCTGCTCGGGGAAGAGGCGGTAATTGCCTCTTGCTACCGCAGGGGACGAGAACACCCAATCTTTTCCCTCGCGGGTCAGCGTCGCGCCGCTGAGCGGTCTGGGCATGGCCCTTTGCGCCGCGGCGACGATGCGTGCTCCGGCGGCATCGGGAGCTCCCGATCCGACCTCTAAATTTGCCGAAAGCGTCGCGCGTTCGGGTACGCACAGTGTATCGGAACAAACCAGCCAGCTCAGCGCAACTTCGACAGGCAAGGCTGTCCCTGGCGCGAGAGATTGCGGCACTTTCATCGTGGCGAGAAGCGTGAACGGTCCGTCGTGAACGTAGCTTGCGATACCCTGCACATCGAGCAGGTGGGGTGCCGGATGGCGCAAGGACGAAACTGAGACGCCGGCCGGTACATCCCAGTCCGCTTCTACCGGCAGTCCTGCCGCACCCGGATTGGTCCAATATCCATGCCAGCCCGATTCAGGCTTCATCCTGATCGCAAGCGTCACTGATTCCCCGGGCTTGGGCGTCCGGGATTCGAAGGCAAGCGATGCTTCGATATGGCGTTCCTGGGCGGATGCAGGAGCAAGGGCGATGACGCCGACCCCGAAGGCCAGCGTCACCACAAGCGTAAGCAGGCGGCGCAAGACAATCATGGATTATGCCTCCTTGCCTGCCGCATGCTCGGCGCTGAATCGCCTCGCCTCTGCAACCGCGCGCGTAAGGCCGGCATAATCGACTGCGCCGGGGATCATATAAGGCCCGATCAGCATGGCAGGGGTACCCTGGAGGCCCATCTGGGCGGCTTGCATGGCTGTCCTCCGCAGGACGCCATCGATGTCGTCCTCACGGGCTTCCATATCGCGCTCCAAACGGGCAAAATCGATGCCGGCGGTGTTGGCCGCAGCCCTGATCTTTTCCGAACTCAGCTTCCCCTCGGTCCGCATGAGCGCGTCGTTGAACTGCCGGTGCTTGTTTTGCCACTGCGACGCGATCGCCATCCGCGCGGCCTCTTCCGATGCAGGACCGAAGATCGGCCAGTCGCGATAGACGATACGGACCCTTCCATCCTCCTGCGCCAGCCGTTCAAGTGCCGGATGGATCTTGCGGCAGAAGGGACACTGGTAGTCCGAATAGCTGATGATCGTGACATCATAGCCTTCCGGCGCGAGTTTGGGCGCATGCGGATCGTCGGCAATCTCGGCACGCGCCGCCATGGCTTCGGCGCTTGCCGCGATGTCCTCGTCCGAACCCGCTGCACCTTGCGATGCGGGCTCTTCGCGGATCAATTGGGCGGTCACCAGCGCGGTGCCTCCCGCCGTTGCGAGCAGCAATGCCGCGACCAGGGACCATCTCGGCATGGTCAGTCTCCTTGAAGTTGTTGAAGCTTATCGGACAGGGCTGCCCGCGAAATTTCACCGACTTGGGTGGCGACGATCTTGCCCTTGGCATCGACGAAGATCGTGGTCGGAAGGACGCCGTTGCCGGCCCCGTCCATGAGGGTCATGTGCGTGTCGAGCACCACCGAGCGGGGCGATATCCCGCCCGCGAGCAGGTAATCGGCAACGGCCTGCCGGTTCTCGCCCTGGTTGGCGAGGAGTATGGGAATATCGGAATTTGCCGCGACGTCAGCGAGCATGGGAAGCTCCCTGCGGCAAGGCGGACACCAGGTCGCCCACAGGTTTACAACGAAAGGCCGTCCCGCCAAGTTTTCCGGCATCAGGGGCGCCCCGCTCAGGCGTGCCAGTTGCGGCAAGTCCGGCAGTGGACGGGGATCGGGACGCAGCAGCGCAGTGGCCGTGAACCAGACTGCGCCGAAGATCACAACTGTCGCCAGCCCCTTGCCCATCGCCGGGAGCGGTCGCATTCTCCAGGCGAGGATGGCGGCTGCTACGGCCAGTCCAACCCAGGCGGAGAATCCACCCTGCCAGACGGCGAAGACCGACCACCAATCATATGCGAAAGCGTCGCGATGCTGGAGTATGTAGGCGATCCGTGCTGCAATGAGGCCGCCGACGACCGCCAGACCGGTGGCTGGGACCGCGTCTTCACTCTCCCGCGCGAGAATGCGATCCACCGCGAACAGGAATCCGATCAGCAGCGCTACCGCCAGCAGGCGATCGGTGGCCAGAGCCAGGGGGCCGAGATTAACTGCGCCGTTCATCGGCAAAGGAAATCGCGGTCCTACCTTAAGGGCCGCTTATGAAGGAAATGAAGCGGATCAATCGTAAACGACAGCCCAACCACGCAGTTGCAGATTGGTGAGCGTCGTGATCGCGGCGGCATCAACGCGCACGCCCGGAGCAAGGTCGTCGGCGCTCAGCTCAGCCCGATTCATCGCCTGGCTGCAGATGGCTACGGTAACTCCAGCCTCCTGAAGTGCAGCAATAAGCGCGAGATTGGGGTTATCCGGGTTAATTGCAACGATCGGCGTCGCAGGTCCGTGAACGACTGCGACTATGTCGCCCGCATCCGGACGGATACCACCTGCCGCAAGCAGGTTCAGATAGCGCGCCACCTTTTCCAGAGACCGGTTGACCTCGCCGGCCGGCGCAGCTTCGTTGATGCTGAATACGACCCGGTATCGCAGCGAGGAATCGGGCATTTCGGCCAGACCTTCGATCGGTACGATACGACCATAGTCAGGGATCGCCGGGGCGCTCTCCTGCGCCTGCACGGCTGCGAAGGGGACCAGCGCGGTGGCAATAGCGAGAAGAGCGACGCGGATCATCGAGCATTCCTTGATGGGATAACGATAGTGGTGGTGGCAAGCCAGTCTTATGGGCACCTTAAGCTTGCCCTAAGGTGCCGGAGCGAGAAACGATGACATGCGCATTTTGGTGATCGAGGATGACGACGTACTACGCGAAGGCCTCGCCGACGGCCTTGCGCTTGAAGGCCATACGATCGACGCGGTTGCGGATTGCGCGGACGCGCGCGAAGCGGTTGCGGGCTTCGCTCATGACGCCATCGTGCTCGATATCGGCCTTCCCGACGGCTCCGGCCTCGATCTTCTGCGCGAATGGCGCCGTGCGGGCCGCGCGACGCCGATCCTGCTTCTGACCGCGCGCAACATGGCCGAGGATCGGATCGAAGGGCTCGACCTCGGGGCGGACGATTATCTCGGCAAGCCCTTCGATCTTGGCGAACTTGCCGCGCGGTTGCGCGCGCTGATGCGCCGCGACGGCGGGCGCGCTGAACCGATGATGCGGATCGGATTGCTTGAGATTGATCCCGCCACGCGCCGGGTATGCTTGGAAGGACAAGCAATCGACCTTTCCCGCCGCGAGTTTGCGGTGCTTGAAGCGCTCGCGCGTCGCCCAGACCATATCGTCTCGCGCGGCGCGATCGAGGAAGCAATATATGGCTGGCAGGAGGAGGTCGGTTCCAACGCCGTGGAAGTGCATATCCACAAGCTGCGGGCGAAGCTCGGCACTGGCGTGATCGAGACGGTACGCGGGCTCGGCTATCGCATCGGCTCGAAGGAAGCCGGATGACGTCGCTCCGCCTGCGTCTGTTCCTGCTGATCGCCGCGGCGACCGCGCTGGTCTGGTCTCTTGCGGCCGGGTGGACCGTATTGAGCGCACGTGCCGATGTCGAACGGGTGCTCGATGCGCGGCTTCGCGAAGCGGCGGTAATGGTCGCCTCGCTGGGTTATGCCGACGGCGCGCCGCCGATCAATACCGCAAACCCCGCGCCGATTCCGCTGCCGTCCTACGAGCGGCAACTTTCATGCCAGATCTGGTCGGTAACCGGCAATCTGCTCGGCGTGTCGGAGGGGGCACCGACGCAGGCGCTCTCGGCGGGACAGCCCGGGTTCAGCGAGCCGGTCGTCGATGGCGTTGCCTGGCGCGTCTACACCCATGTCGCACCCGATACAGGCCTCAGAATCATGGTCGGCGACACGCTGGCGGTACGCCAGCAACTAATTACCGGGTTGGTGCAGGGCCTGTTGGTGCCCGCGTTGATCGGCCTCGTCGCGCTAGCCGCCCTTCTGTGGATCGGCGTTGGGCGCGGGCTTGGTCCGGTGCGGCGGATCGCGCAGGCGATCGCAGCACGCGCACCCGATGATCAGAGCCCCCTCGCCGTGGATCGCGTGCCGCGCGAGTTGTCTCCGCTAACGCAGGAGATCGACGACCTGTTTGCGCGGATCGAGCGGCTGCGTAGCGGTGAGAAGCGCTTTCTGGCTAGCGCGGCGCACGAGATGCAGACGCCCCTGGCGGGTCTGCGGACCCATGCCGACATCGCTTTGCGCGCGTCCGATGGCCCAACGCGCGAACGTGCACTCGAACGCATCCGGCAATCGGTCGATCGAACTGCGCGCCTGGTGCGCCAGCTGCTCGAATGGTCCCGGCACGATGTGGACCGGGCGCCATCTGGCGGCTCGGCGATGCTTGGTCCCGCGGCGCAGATCGTGCGCGAGGAGCTGGCGCACCTGTTGGAGCAACGCGATGTGACGCTGGAAATCACCGACGCGGCGCGGGCCCAGAGCCTTCCGCTGAACCAGGAAGCCCTCGTCATCGTTTTGCGCAACCTCGTCGAGAACGCGGCGCTGCACGGGCCGGAACACGGTGTCGTCACGGTCGACGCCGAGCAGGAAGGCTTCGCGATCAAGGATCACGGCGGCGGCATCGCGCCCGAGGACGCAGCAACGATGCTCGAACCGTTCGTGCGCGGCCCTGCTAGCAATTTGCCCGGCAGCGGCCTCGGCCTCGCCATAGCGGCATCGGCACTCGCACCTGAGATGGTGCTGACATTCGAACGGAGCGATGACGGCTTCTGCGTAAGAGCCAGCCCCTTACGATAGCTGTACGACGCCTCAAAACAGCTGAGCGGACTCTGCAAAACTTGAGAGCTCACGCGTCTTGCTTACGAAGATGGCCTGCCGCATCAGTGATCTGCTTTCTGGTACCGAGGCGTGGGAGTCGTTCCGAACAGGTTCTCTTTCTGCCCGTAACGATCAATCCAGAGGGCCGCCCGATCTACTTCAACAATGCGCCGCCTTCCAAGCACCCATGGACCCGAGATAGACGTCCAGCTTTTCGAAGCCACGGCTTGCAAGCCAGCCCGCAGCGACCGTCGCCCGCATCCCGCTGGCGCACATCAACGTGTAGTGCTCAGATTGATCGAGATCGCGGAACCGTTCATTGAGTTCGCCAATGTATATGTGCTGCGAGCGGTCGATGGCGCCTTGCGACCTTTCGTCCGCGTCTCTCACATCGAGTAGCGTCCAGTTCGCGTCCTCGCTGGCAAGGCGTCGCTCGACTTCCGCGGTCCCGATCATCGGGATGTTCCGCATCGCCTTGCCTTGCGCAGCGGCGGGAACGACACCAACATAGCCGCCGACAACCCTGTCGAGCGCGATCCGGGTAAGGTGCGTCATAGCCGCTTCGAGTTGGTCTTCGTCGGATGCGACCAGAGCGATCCTTTCGCCTTCGCGGAAGAACCATCCGGCGAACGCGGATATCATGCCTACCGGCAGGTTCATCGATTCCGGCAGGTGACCGGACGCGAAAGCGAGCGGTTCCCGGACGTCGACCAGATGGTCGACCTCGAGATTGCCCAGCTCCGAAAGCGACAGGCATTTTGGACGCATGACCCGCGGTGCAGGATCCCCGCCTTCGAGGTTGAGACGTTCCATCAGGCGGAAATACGGCGGCTGATAGTGGTTCTCGGCGACCTTGAAATCGATGAAAGCTTCCCGGCTGCTGAATTGCAGGCGTGGGTTGTTCATACGCTCATGGCCGAGCGTAGAGAATTCGCGCTCTGCCATGCCGGACCCGCACACCGAGCCCGCCCCGTGCGCAGGATAAAGAATGACCTGATCGCCGAGAGCCAGAATCTTTTGGAGCGAATCGAATAGCAGGCCGGCAACCTCGCGCTTGCGATCGGGATAGAAGTCGGTGCGGCCAACATCGCCCACGAACAGCGCATCTCCGGTGAACACACCGACGGGGCCGTCGGGGTAGGCCGTATCATGAAGCACGAAGGCGAGGTGATCATCCGTGTGCCCGGGCGTTTCCAGCACCCTGATCATGAGCTGGCCGATCTCGAATTCGTCCCCTTCGCGGGCTGTCTCGGCATAGGCGACCGTGCCTTCCACGCGCGGGCCGTGTAGTACGCGCGCACCGGTCAACTCCTTCAGGAGCGGTGCACCTGATACCAGGTCCTCGTTGCGGCGAGTCTCAAAGATATGCGTTATCTCCAGTCCTTCTGCGCGTGCCATTTCAACGTAGCATTCGCAGTCGCGTCGCGGGTCAATGACCGCCGCCTTGCCACCTGAACCGGCAATGTAGGACAGGTGGGACAGTCCCGGCGTCTTTATTTTCTCCAGCAGCATGACGGCTCCTTTGACTGCAGATTGGGGGGCGGTGCGACCAATGGTCGTAGCGACATACCGACCGTATGAACTTCGGGGTCGGCATCAGGGTTATGAACGGATGCAACGCCGTATCGGTCGCGCCAATTGGCGCGTCGGCAGTGACCAGGATCCCGTTGAGCCCGGGCGGAAAGGGTGCGGCCGCTCATATCAACCCTCGCGCCAGCCAGACGTCTTCGCGTTGCGATGGCGTGCCCTCCCCAGCCAGGAGCAGCGCGGCGAAGGCCTCGTCTTGCGAAAGGAATACCTGTCCGGTGAGTTCCTCGAGGAAGCAGGACCGCTCCAGCCGGTCCATGACGGGGCCCTTCACCTCGGAAAGATGGAGCTTGATACCGGCATCACACAGGCGGTGGTTGATTGTCTCGAGGCTCTCTAGCGCCGAGGCATCGATCGAGTTTACGGCCGAGCTCATCAGCACGAGATGCTTCACATCCGGGTGGTCGGCCACGGCCTCCAGCACGAACTCCTCGAGCCAGCGGGCGTTGAGGTAAGTCAGGCTCTCGTCGACGCGGATGGTGAGAATGCGCGGATCGGTGATCACCTTGTGGCGCTTCACGTTTCGGAAGTGGCCGGTCTCCGGAACCCGGCCGACAATGGCTGCGTGTGGGCGCGACGAGCGCCAAAGGTAAAGCGCGAGGCTTAGTCCCACGCCGGCGATTACGCCGGGCTCCACACTCATCAACAGGGTGACCACGATCGTCGTGGCCATCGCCGCGAAGTCGGCTCGCGAATAGCGCCAAATGGAGAGCGGAGTCCGCAGGTCCACCAGGCTGAGGACTGCAACGATGATCGTTGCCGCGAGTGTCGCGATAGGAAGTGAGTAGAGCAGCGGCGTGAGGAACAGCGCGGCGATGGCAATACCGACAGCTGTAAAGGCGCCGGCGGCGGGCGTCTCTGCGCCAGCATCGAAGTTCACCACCGAACGCGCGAAGCCACCGGTCACCGGATAGCCACCGGAGAACGAAGCCGCGACGTTGGCCGCGCCGAGGCCGATGAGTTCCTGGTCGGGATCAATCCGCTGCCTCTTCTTCGCCGCGAGCGTCTGGGCGACCGAAACGGACTCGACGAAACCGATGATCGACAACAGGAGTGCCGGGATCGCAAGCTGCTGCCACAGCCCGGCGTCGAACAGCGGCATCGTGAATGGCGGCAAGCTCTGCGGAATGTCGCCGACGATCGCGACGCCACGCTCCTCGAGATCGAGCAACACGACCGCGAGGGTTGCTGTCGCCACGGCTGCGATTGGACCTGCCTTGGCGATGAGATCGGCCGGACGCGACTGGAGTCCGGCCTTGATCAGGAGCGGCTTGAGGCCCTTTCGAACCCAGAACAGGAATGCCGTCGAGAGGACGCCGATGATCAAGGTGGCGAGGTTCGTTTGCCCCAGATTGGAGATGAGCGTTCCGACCAGCTCCGGCATGGCCTCACCCGAAGCGGAGATGCCGAAGATCGCCTTGAGCTGGCTGGTGGCAATGATAATTCCCGACGCGGTGATGAAACCCGACACGACCGGGTGGGACAGGAGATTGGCGAGAAATCCGAGCTTCAGCACGCCCATCAGCAGCAAGAAAACGCCGGAAAGCAGGGCGAGCACGAGGGCTGCGGCGATAAACTCCGCGCTTCCTGGCGAGGCGACGCTGCTGGCTGCAGTCAGCGTCATGAGGGAAATGACCGCCACCGGTCCCACCGCGAGCGACCGACTGGTCCCGAACAAAGCGTAGGCAATGATCGGCAAGATCGAGGCGTAGAGGCCTACTTCCGGCGGCAGTCCCGCGAGCATCGCATAGGCGAGGCTCTGCGGGATCAGCATGATCGTGACGATGCCGGCTGCCACGAGATCGTTCGTCAGCGCGGTGCTGCCATAGGCTCGGCCCCACTCGAGAACGGGAAGATAGCGGGCGAGGCGTGGCATCATCGCAGGACGTCCCGACTCAGCGTCGCGTCAACCGATCGCGCAGGGGCGCGATGTCGTAGCCGGCGTCCGCTGCCGTGGCGATGAGTTCATCGCGCGAGCGCTCGTCCGCATTGGACAATGCCCAAAGCATCGCCGAGCGCGTGCCGGTGCGGCAGAAGGCGACGGTCGGCCCCGGCAAGCCATCGAGTGCGGCTCGGAACCGCGCGGCGTCATCGTCGCGGATCGCCCCCGGCGTCACCGGTATATGCCGCGCTTCCATTCCAGCCTCGCTCGCGGCTTGCTCAATCGTCGCCCAGTCGGGCTGTCCCGGCTCTTCGCCGTCAGGCCGGTTGCTGATGACCGAACGGAACCCTGCATCGGCAAGAGCCTTCATGCTGGCCGGATTGACCTGCGAGGTGACCGAGAGGCGGTCGGAGAGGCGCTTCGGCTGTGTCATGAGTTCGAGACCTTTCGTTCCGTAGTGAACTTCTGGAGCAGCATGCCGACGAGCATGGCCGCAACGAATGGGATGGCATGTACGGGCGACAGGGCGAGTGATGCCACCGCCGGTCCCGGGCACAGGCCTGCAACGCCCCAGCCGACGCCGAATACGACGGCACCGGTGAGCAGATGCGGATCGAGATCCGATCTGTCTGGCAACGAGAACGTCTCGCCGAACACCGGCTTGGCCATGCGGGCCTGGAACCGCCAGGCAACCGCCATGACGAGCACCGCACCGCCCATCACGAAGGCGAGCGTCGGGTCCCAGTCGCCGAACACATCGA
The DNA here is from genome assembly GCA_036570425.1 of Rhizorhapis sp. GTDB lineage: Bacteria > Pseudomonadota > Alphaproteobacteria > Sphingomonadales > Sphingomonadaceae > Rhizorhapis. The sequence continues at coordinate 183,112 of DATCYF010000003.1, forward strand.
GGAAGCCGCGTACCCGCTGTGGTTCGGTCATTCCCGACACCGTCAGGCCCATGCCGAACAGAAAGCCGGAAGCAAGCGGCGGAAAGAGTTTGCGAATGAGCGACATGTCAGGCTCCAACCAGAGACATGATGAACACGGTGGCGATGCCTGCTGCCATGAATGCAGCGGTCGCCACCATCGAACGCTGCGACAGGCGGCTGACGCCGCACACGCCGTGGCCGCTGGTGCAGCCGCTACCGAGACGCGTTCCGAAACCGACGAGCAGCCCCGCCGCGACTAGCACCGGCCAACTGGCGAAGACGGCCGGCTCCCAATCGGTGCCGAGCCGGATCGCCATCGCGCCCAGAGGAAGCCCGACAAGAAAGCCCCAGGCACTCGTGCGCGCCATGCTGCCTTCGGCGATGGCGGTGCCGCGTGCGAGAATGCCCGAAACACCGGCAATCCGACCAGCGCCAAGCAGCATCAGCGCCGCGGCAAGGCCGATCAGCACGCCGCCGATGAGGCCTTGCAGCGGGGCTGCCTCAGGAAATCCGGGCAGCATCACAGCTTGTTCACCGGAATCTTAAGGTAGGAGGCGCCGTCTTCCTCGGGCGGAGGAAGATGACCGCCGCGCATATTGACCTGGATTGAAGGCAGGATCAGCCGCGGCATCTCGAGCGTAGCGTCACGCTGGGTGCGCATCTCGACGAACTGGTCCTCGGTTACATCCTGATGGAGGTGAACATTGGCCGTGCGCTCGGCGAGCATGGTGGTCTCCCACACGAACACCTCGCGGTTGGGCGCCTTGTAGTCGTGGCACAGGAACACACGGGTCTGGTCGGGAAGGCGCATCAGCCGCCGCACCGACTGGTAGAGCTTGCGCGCATCGCCACCGGGGAAGTCAGCCCGTGCCGAGCCGTAATCCGGCATAAACATCGTGTCGCCGATAAACGCCGCATCGCCCACGATGTACGCCATGTCGGCCGGGGTATGGCCTGGGACATGCAGCACGGTGAGCGGAATATCGCCGACCATCAGTTCATCCCCGTCCTCGAGCAAACGGTCGAATTGCGAGCCGTTGCGCTCGAACTCGGTACCTTCATTGAAGATTTTTCCGAAGACGCCTTGCACCGTCACGATCTCGCGCCCGATTGCCAGCTCACCGCCAAGTTTCTCCTGCAAATAGGGCGCGGCCGACAAGTGGTCCGCGTGCGCGTGGGTCTCGAGGATCCAGTCGACGGTAAGCCCCTGCTCCTGCACATAGGCGACAATCTCGTCCGCCGCCTCGAAGCTGGTCCGGCCCGAGGGCTGGTCGAAGTCCCACACGCTGTCGATGATGACCGCGCGCCTGGTCGCGTCGTCGCTCACCACATAGGTGGCGGTGAAGGTTGGCTCGTGAAAGAAGGTCTTGACGTGCGGCGCCCGCAGCTTGCCTTCGAGCACGGCGTTTACCTGCTCGATTGCCTTCTCGATGTTCATGTCCTGAGTCATGGGGTCTCTCCTGTTCCGGTGGCTGCCCGCACGTCTTGGCCAAGTTCGGGGCAGTAGATTTGATGGAGTAGCGCGAGCACCTGCTCCGCCTTGGGCTCGCAGACGCGGTAGAATACCGACTGGGACTCCTTGCGCGTGGCGACGAGCCCTTCTTCGCGCAGCTTGGCAAGGTGCTGCGAGAGGGCGGACTGGCTGAGGCCAACCCGTTCGGTCAGTTCGCCGACCGAAAGCTCGCCTGCCTCTACAAGAAAGCAGAGAACGAGAAGGCGAGATTCGTTCGATAGCGCCTTGAGTAGACGGCTTGCCTCACCAGCTTGGCCAGTGAATTCCGACGTTGGAAGATCGACCTTGTTCACGCTTCACTCCATTAGGTATCCCTAATTTAGTATCACCTAATGGAATTGCAAGGGCGCTAGCTTTCGCGCGCCTGTGAGACGCTGTCGATCTCCCGTGGGAGCTTGGCGCGAACCTTCGGCGCCGCATTAGCCAACCCGTCGTTCTCGATCGCCTGCATCGAGGCAACGGGATCAATCGCGGCGCTCTCGGTTTCTCCGGACCTCAAAATATGCACAACCACGTTGCAGGGAGCATTGTGCCGACGTTGTCCTCCAACTGGAGAGCTTCATAAGCCAGCTTCGGATTGCACGCGCCGAGGACGGTATCCGTGATGAGGTCACGTTGCGAGTGATACTTTTCGAACTCGGGCTCGACCGATCAGTGACAGTCATCTTGAGGACCGTCGGCCTCTGGAGGCCGACCGCCGCTTCGTGAATGACCGACATCAGGGCGCTTTGCTGACATGCTGACTCATCGTTCGGAATGACCGCTATCCGCGATTCACTCCCTAAAACCTGCCGTTCCGGATCGTCCGCCCTTGCTGACACCCCAGCGGGCCAACAACATCATGAAATTGCAGGACCTCCTCTCGCTCGCCCGAAGGTCCAGCTGATGCCCGCCGCTTGAATGATCCCTGAGGCGGACTTGCCAACATGGCGTTCGAGCACGTCACGCCACGGCACCAGCGTGAAATCGCGTGAACGCTCGACCAGTGCGTGCGGACCGCTTTCGAGGTCGACGCGCCGGGCAATGACGCCCTCGATCCGCTCACCTGTCCGGGGTGGCTCGAACTTCTTGCCGAGCTGTTCTGAAAGCCGTTTGCCGGTTGCCGCCAATTCGCGTTGCCGAAGGTTCTCCAATGCACCCTCGCGCAGCCGGAAATTCGTCCCTGCGCCTGTCGCCAGCTGCTGCTCGACCAGCCATTGCCGTCGCGCCACTATGGCCGTCCGCACCTCGCGTCCAAAGCCGATATCGCGCACCGGCTCGGCGGCTCCCGATGCCAATTTGCGATCGAGCCAGGTTGGCGCCTCGATCGCCGCCAAGTCGCCGACCTGGCGCGACGACAGGATCGACAAGGCCACAGGACGGTCGCGCCGCTGCCGCTGCGCAAACGCTTCCGCGCGGACGAGATGATCACCGGGAATTGACCAGCTGCCATCCGCATTTCGCTCGGGGCCAGCGCCCGCGCGCCGCATCGCCTCTAGACGCCGCACATGGCTGGCCGCGAACGCCTCGCTGGCGTTGGCATCGTGGCGCAGATGGAGGTCGACCGAGTAGCATCCACCGTTAGCGCGGGCGACGGCATCGACGGTTCGATCCGCCTGGCTAGCCACTGCCCTGGTCGGCTCGATCCGCACCGTCGCGCCCTCAGGCACCGAAGGCGTCGCATCGCCCCGACCGACGTCGACATAGTGCACCCTGCCATCGACGCCATCGACCATCATGTAATGGCGGTCGCGATGCTCGTCGGAAAAGCCCCGGCTGATCAGCCGCCCGACGATCGGTTCGCGCAGCTCGGTCGCAACCACCTGCTCGACCCCGGCGCGGTCGAGCCGGCGCGCGGTCAGCTCGCGCTGCATAAGGCGGATGATGTCGCCGCGCTCACCCATTCGGCGGAGCGTTTCCTGGAGCCCTTCGGCGAGGCGATAACGACCGCCGCCGATGTCCTCGGCAAGGTCCATCGCCTTCAGCTTGCGTAGTCGGCCCGCGGCGATCGATTGTTGGAAAGGGTCGTTGTCGGCCGGCGACACTATACGGTCGGCATCCATCCGCCGCAGCAGCCGCCGGTCGATCGCGGTCAATCGCTCCTGGTCGATATCGTGGCGCAGACGCGCCTCGATTTCGTGATCGGTTCGCGGTCCCAGATCGAGCGTCACCAGCTCGGACGCGCGCTCGCGCAGGCCATGCGAGATATACTCGCGCGCGATGATGAGATTGTCGCCGCGATCGTCGATCCCACGCAGGACGATGTGGGTGTGCGGGCGCTCGGTGTTGAAGTGGTCGACCGCGACCCAGTCGAGCTTCGTCCCCATGTCCTGCTCGGCCTGCGCCATGAGGCGGCGGATATAAGGCTTGAGGTCGGGATATTCGGCACCGTCCTCGGCCGAGACGATGAAGCGAAACTGGTGTCGGTCGCCGACCGTGCGCTTGAGGAATTCGTCGCCATCGGCGCGGTCGGTTTCCGGGCCGTAGAGCTCACCCGGCAATCCCTCGCGCGTGACCCCGTCGCGCTGGATGTAGCGCATGTGCGCGCGGGCGGCCTGTCCCGCCTTGCCCTGCAGCCGGATCAGGCTGGCCTTCACCACCGCCCGGCGTCCGCGAAATCCGGCAAGCCGGTCGCGACTGGAGAGTAGCCGCCCCATGCTCGCGCCGCGTCCGATCCGGCTACCGTCGAAGCGCCGCGATTGCCCCCCGGTCTTGGTGCCAGCAAGGCGCGCCGCCTTGAGGATGCGACCGCCATATTTGACGGTGCGCTTGCCATCCTTGCCGCGCTTCCTGCCGAGTTCGGGCGTGAAGTCGTCGTCAGGCATCGCCAGGCGCCCGAGTCTCGCGAATCAAGCGCGAGAGCGGCGGATTTCCGCCATTCCCACTCCACTTGTCTCGCGCCCGCGTCCGGGTATCTCTCAAAAAAAAGATGTGCAGACAGAGACTTACGTAGCGTTGAGAGACGCTGCCTTTATCTTGTTTCCCTTCTCTTCCTTCCTCCCCACCTTCAGGGCTCAAAAAAGGGGGAGAGACGACGCCGAACCGACGCCGCCTCTCCCCGTGAATGCGCTCCCGATCAGTGCGCATGGAGCATCGCATCCCGCGCCAGAACCAGCGACCGAAACTGCCGGCATCCCATCATCCCGTGTGCCCGGCCATCGCCATCCACGAGCATGGTGGCACAGAACCACTTCCCGTCGAGCCGTCCGAGACAGACTATACGATCGAGTTCCACATCCTCGTCATCGATGCTGTCGTAGGCGCCGAGCCAGCGCTCCTCGACCCGTGCCTCCCAGCGAAAATCCACCTCCTCAGCCTCGAGAAACCGCCCTGCCAATGCCTTCCCGGCACCGCGTCCGAACTCCAGTTCAAGCCCCGCGACCAGCGCTTTCATCACGCGATACACGACATTGGCCGACGCCGTTCCAATGCTCTCATACATGCTCATGATGACCTCCAACGCTTGTGCTCTCACCATCGAGAACGGAGTTCGAGGGATGGGTGGCGGAGCGGCTGTCAGGGCCGCGGAGCGAAGCGCAGCGCCGCGAAGCGGACGTGGGGGGAACCGATTTTCGAAGAAAATCGGGGGGTATCCGCGGGCCTTGATAGCCGCTCCGCCAGCCGTCACGCTGGGACTATCGAGACGAGCTTCCTCCCTCCCGGTGACGCACAACATCGCCTCAATTCCCCTGCGACAGCGCGACGAAAAGAGACGATAATGGGGAACGAGGGTTCTCGGAGCCTGCCGGCGCAGCATCCCTGCGCACCGCGAAGAGTGACATCGGAGGCGGCGCGACGGCGACCGCTGCCGCCGGAACGCGCGTCGGCGGCGCTACGCTGGCCAGATAGCGGACTGTCTCGTCCGGGAGAGCGCGTCGCCCGGCAAGATGCTGGGCGTAGCGGCCAGGGCCAGCATTATAGGCAGCGAACAAGCCCGGATAGCCGAACTGCTCGTACATCAGCCGGAGATAGAAGGTGCCGGCGAGTATGTTGTCGCGAGGATCGTCGGGATCGTACCCGAGGCCGAGCCGTGCCCGCATGTCCGCCCAGGTTCCCGGCATCAGCTGCATGAGCCCCATCGCGCCGGCCGACGAGCGGATCGGTCGTCCTCGCAGGCGGGTTTGCCCTCCGCTCTCGGCCTGCATCACCGCCTCGATCCACTCGACCGGCACCCCGAACCGCGCCGATGCCTCGGCGGTATAGGACCGCCAGTCGGACACGACTTCCGCATGGGCGGGGGTAGCGAAGGCGAGGCAAGCGGCCGCGAGGCTCGCTCTCAGCGGGCCCATATCAGCCTCGCCTTACCGATCACATCTGCCGCCTCGGTGGGCCCGAAATAGCGCCCGTCGAACGAAGCCGGATGGTCCATGAGGAGGAAGAGCTGGCGTCCGCGCAGCACGGTGCAGCCTTCCCACATCGGCATCGGGCGACCCATCCTATCGGTCACTCGGCGCTCGGCGACCCGCCTGCCGTTGACGAAGATTCCCAACCCCGAAGCACAGACTCGATCGCCGGCATAGGCCGCCACGCGCTTCACCAAGGGGACGTTCATCGGCAGGTATCGGCGGGCAGCAGCGAGCTGGCGGTAGCGGAGCGGCACCCGGGCAATGACCATCTCGCCTGGTTCGACCCATGCGCCCGGCGTTACGGCATAGAGCCCCTGCGGGGCGCTGGCGCTCGCGTTCCAGACGAGCCGCGGTGCAGGCGGCAGCACCGCGGAAAGCAGCACGAGCCCGAGTCCTAAGCCTCCGGCTACCATGCGCCTGCCGATCCGCCTGCGCCTCGCCTTGCTGGCACGGAGCGCGTCCCCCCAGGCGAGCAGCGGGGCGTCGTTCATGCGCGTCCGGCGCCCGGTCATCGCCCGAGTTCCCGCGCGCTATGCTCGTCCGACCAGGCGTCGAGGTCGTCGATGTGGTATTGAACATAGCGACTGTGGCGGCGGAAGACCGGGCCCTTGCCGTCGCGGCGCAGGCGCTTCAGCAGCCGGCTCGACATCTTGAGATAGGCTGCGGCCTGGTCGGTGTTGAGAAAAGGCGAGCCCCGCTTGGCGCGGTTAGCCCGGGCGATGTCGTCGTCTGCATCCATGGTTGCCGGTGTCCTCGTTGCGCGATCGCAACCCTGCGACCGCGGCACCGGGATGCCTTGCGGGGCACCGGTCCATTAGTGTCGGAAACGGCAAGGCGATTTTCGACACCCCTGGAGGCCCCGCACCGCTCGGGCGCGGGGCCGTCTGTTCAGCGCGACCAGATGAGCTTGTGCTCGCCATTGTCGCCCTGGGTCAGGGTCGCGTAGATCGGCGCCGGGAAGGACGGATCGTCGAGCTTTAGGCTCAAATATTCCGCGCCGGTCTCGCGTGCGGCCTTGGTCCAGCCCGCGCCGAACTCGACGCCGCCGGCGCTGACCCGGTGGTCCGGAGCCTTGTCGTGCTCGCGTTCGACAGGCCGGATAGTCGCCTTGACGCGAAGCGTGAGGGTGCGGATCTCGCCGTTGTAGACGCCGTCCTCGTTGCGGGTGAAGCTGCCGATCTGTGCCATGATAAATCTCCTTCGTGCCTTCGAAAGCCGCCCCGTGCGGCCTCGATGGCGGTCGATCAGGCGCGAGCGCGACGCCGTGCACCCAGCCCATGGGCCCCATCGCACTCGTGCGCGATGGGGTGGGCGTAGGGCCGAAGCGGCAGCGAAGGACGGCTGTAGCCGGCTTTCTTGGTTCGCGAGGAAGCCCGTCAGGGCGGGGAAGAAAACCGGCGAAGCCGTTGCGCGGACACGTCGCGCTCGCGCCAGACCCGCCGGAGAAGAGAGCCGGCCGGGGGGATTTCCACCAGCGCGAAGGACTCGTTGTCACGCAGATATGGAAGCGAAGTGAACAACGATCTGCGATCTACCGAAACGGAGGATGCACCGACAGCCTCGCGCTCCTAAGGACAGCGTGCTGCGCAGTGAGATGCTGTCAGGTCAGTCCGAGAGCCTCGACGATCAGGTCCGCGCGTTCGGCGACGGGCACCTTGGGCAGCAACTGGACGTCGTAATCGAGCGCCGAGTAAGCCGCGAGGAGGCGCTCGAACTCCTCCGTCGCTTCCTCGAGACCATGGCGGCGATCGGCGTCCGTGACATAGATTTCGGGCCATGGTGGCGTCATGAACACCCGGCGATTGAACCGCTCGGGGGCGAACTTCTGCAACACGGGCCTGCCCGTCGCGAACTCCAGCGCAGCGGCAGCGTCGATGAGGCCGCGGTCGAAGAACACGGGTCCCCTCAAGTCTTTCGCACGTGCCCGATCCTCGAGCGAGAGCTCGACCGCCCGCTCGGCAAACGCTGCGAGGTTCACCCACGGCAGCGCATGCCCTGAACCCTCTCGCTCCTCGGCGATGATGCGGCGGCCGGGTTCCTCGACCACCGCATATCCCCGATGCGCCATCTCCCGGAGCAAGGTCGATTTCCCGCCGCCCGAGCAGCCGGAGATGATGATGAGATTATCCAATCAACGCCTCTTTCGTCGCATGAGTAGGGCACCACTGCTTCCATCCATGCGCGCGGCCGAGCCCTGGGGCGAGGCCGCGCGCGCAAATTTCTGCACCAGGTGACTGCCGGTCCGTCGTTCATCCCGCAACGGCGGACCGGCTTCCGGGTGGCGGCGAAGCGCATCACTGCGCCTTCAGCCGGGCGGAATTTCGGGATCGGCGCCGGTCGCCGCTTCGCGGCGCAGCAGGGTTTCGACCCAAAGGATCGAGCCTGCACGACGCGACCATTCGGCCCAGACCGACAGCGGATGCGTGCTCGCAAAGCCGAGGTCGCGCTCTATGCCGAGGCCATAGGGAAGCCGTACCGAGGCGATCTCCGACAGGCTGAAGCGTCCAAGCTCGGGACAGCCGAAACCAAGGTCGGCGAGGCCGAACAGGGTGTCGCCGTCATCGGCAAGCTCGGTCGCGAGCCATGTCGCCGCACCCACCGGGTTGAACAGCTTGACCACCGGCACAGGGTTCGGCGCGGACTTCCCGTCGCGGTCGGCTGCGCGCCGCGCGATGTCATTTGCGCGCAAGGCGTAGCGGAGTTCGGGGGTAAGGAGAATCATGCTGCGATCCTCCCCTTGGCCTGCGCTTCCTGTGCGTCGTGGTGCCGGGCGAGCAACCAGTCGGCGGCCTTGCTGGCCGCGCTCGCAGCGCGGAAGATCGCGCGGTTGTCCTCGCGCAGCACCTCCAGCCATGCACCGATGTAGTCGGCGTGCCGCACGGTCGGCTCGATGCCGAGCGCAGCGCATAGGAAGGCGGATCCCATCTCCGCGACCAGTTCCTCGCGGGCATAATCCTTGCTGCCGAAGGCGTTGAGAAGGTCACGACCCAGACGGCTGGAATGACCGGTGGCATGGGTCAGTTCGTGAAGGCAGGTTCGGTAGTAATTGACCTGCTCGAAGAAAGCGGGCTGCGGCGGCACCTGCACGAAGTCGGGGCCCGGTGCATAGAACGCCTTGTCGCCGCCGATGCGGAAGTCCACGCCCGATGCGGCGATCACTTCCTCGGCAAGCGGCACAATCTCCCGCTCGGGCAAAGGTGCCGGGTCCGATGCCAAATCATCGCGCAGTCCTTCGCATTGCGCCACGTTGAAGACGGTGAACCGCTTGAGGAAGGGCACCGCCCGGGCCTCGCCGCCTTCGCGCTCGGCCCGCTGTTTCTCGGCCTCGGGGGTAAAGCGGTCGGCATAGACCACCGTCTGCCCGCGCTCGCCCCTGCGGACGCATCCGCCTGCCTCCCGTGCCTGCCGGAACGTGAGCCACGATTGCGACGCAAAGCCGTGCTCGATCACCGCGCCCCACAGGATCAGGACATTCACGCCCGAATAGGGACGTGCGGTGAGCGCATTGCGCGGCAGTCCCGGTCCGGTACCGCCGGTCCGGCCCCATGGCTGCACCCATGGAAAGCGCCCCGCCTCCAGTTCGGTAACAATCCGGGCGGTCACCTCGTCATAGAGATTGACCCGGCTTTCCTGCTTCCTCTCCGCTACCTCTTGGCGCGCGCTGCGCTTGGAATATCTTGGCATGGCTCGTCCTCCACGCCGCCCCGAAAAAGCCCCATGGCCTCCCCGCAGAGGCGGGGGTGGGCGGCGAACCGCGACCAAGAGGCCCGGCTCCGGGCGCCGGCGCACCGACAGGGCGAAAGGAACTGGAGCACCCCGAGCGGTAGCGACGGGGTTGCGCCGGCCGCGACGGGCCTAGCCGGGAGCGCCGCCCGCACCCGCCGATATGGGAAGGCCACAAGCAACGCCGCCGCGAACAGCGGCGACCGCCAGCCGGTCGCGAGACCGGCATACGCCAGGGATCGAAGCCGAATGGGCGAGACGCGAATGTGGCTCGGCGGCGCAGCCGCGAGAGCGCGGTCGTGCGCACAGTGCACGAGGCGCCTGTCGCTTATGCCTCTTGGATCGGAGTCAGCTTTGCTGCTGAGTATTGGACGCTCCGAACGCCTCGACAGCTTCGGAAAGTCCGTTGCCGGTGACCCATCGCGCCCGCTCCAGATGTGAATGCCAGCAACGCTCTACGCCGTCGTGCTCTGGATCAAGTCGCATCAAGGTGGATGCCACCTCCTGCCAAGGTTGCCCAGCGGCTTCCGCGTCCAGCAATGCAGCATACAGAGCGAGATGGCTCTGGTCGTACCGCGTCAACGATCCGCAGGGAGCGACCTCCATCAAGAAGCTCTGCTTCGGCATCATTCTCGTCTCCATCCACCAAAGCATAACGAATAGGAACGATCGTTCCTAGAAGGATCGTTCCTGCAGCCTGACCATCCGGGTGATGGAACTGAAGGATATCCTTGCGATGAATCTTCGCCTGCTACGGCAGGAATGTGAGATCACGCAGGAAGAACTTGCCGACCGTACGGGTTTGAGTGCTCGTTACGTCGGCTCGATCGAGCGGGCCCGCGTATCCATCAGCATCACGGTACTTGGAAAGCTTGCCGTCGCAATGAATGTCGAGCCATGTGAGCTTATCCGCCGCCGCTCGAAGTAGCGGTGAGCAGGCTTCATCACCTTAGGGTCAGGACTCGTTGGTCATAGCCAGAAGATGACGGTGGCAGCGAGGGCGATGGCGGAGAAGAAGGCGGTTGGGCATCGGTCGTAGCGGGTAGCGACGCGGCGCCAGTCCTTCAGGCGGCCGAACATGATCTCGATGCGGCTGCGGCGCCTGTACCGGCGCTTGTCGTATCTGACCGGTTCGTTGCGGGATTTCCGACCTGGGATGCAGGGCTGGATGCCCTTGGCTTCCAGCGCATCCCTGAACCAGTCGGCGTCATAGCCGCGGTCGCCGAGCAGCCACTGCGCCTTTGGGAGATCGTCCAGCAGCGCGGCTGCACCGGTGTAGTCGCTGACCTGCCCGGCGGTCATGAAGAAGCTCAAGGGGCGGCCGTTCGCATCGGTGACGGCGTGAAGCTTCGTGTTCATGCCGCCTTTGGTGCGTCCGATCAGCCGGCCAAGACCCCCTTTTTAACCCGCAGGCTCGATGCCGTGCGGTGTGCCTTCAGGTAGGTCGCGTCGATCATGACGGTCTTCGGGTCGGCGCTTGCGGCAGCCAGCCCCTCCATCATACGGAGGAAGACACCCCGTTCACCCCACCGCTTCCACCGGTTGTACAGCGTCTTGTGCGGACCATACGCGCTCGGCGCATCACGCCACCGCAGCCCGTTGCGGTTGACGAAGACGATCCCGCTCAACACCCGCCGATCATCAACCCGAGGCTTGCCATGGCTCTTGGGAAAGTACGGCTGCAGACGCGTCATCTGCTCATCCGTTAGCCAGTACAGGTCGCTCATCCTCAGTCTCCTCACGGATCCTGAATCAGATCGAGCCTCTCACATCAATGGGTCCTGACCCTAGCAACGTCCGGTAGCCACCCGCGACCATCTCTCGAGCAAGGGCTATCAGTCGGCGACAGTGCGACTTGAGCGCTTCATCGGCCCACTCATCCCGTACCCGTTCGAAACCGAACAGCATGATGCCCACGTCGCGGATGCTCGCGCCTGCAGCCAGCGCATCATGAACGCGAAGCGCCAGCACCTGCCGCCGCAGGCGCTGGCAGGCACGCGTCGACAGGGCCGGAATACGTCCGGTGCGCCGAAGATGGAGAAAGCGTCGCAGCGCGACCATCGCCGGCCCGTCCTCCTCCATTCCTGCGAGGCCGAGCACAAGCGAGACAGGTCCGTACAGAAGGGAACCGGAGAATACATCAAGGCGGATAGATCCTGCACGCCCACGAAGCAGGACATGCTGGCATTCACTGCCGTTGACCACGAACGCCTTCGCATCGCATGTGGCCAGGTCGAAGGGCGTGCCAAGCCGGCCAGATGCGGGCAAAGCCAGCAACCTCAGGACCGAGCGGTCGACCTCCGCGCTCCATAGCAGGGACGCATCGGTACAGCGCCGCTCGGCATCCGGCATGTTCAGGCAGCCCCAGAGCGCGGTGCATTGTGCCGGTGCCGGATCGAGGATCGCCGTGTCGTGCCCAGGCAAAGCGGACCTGTCAGCAAGCTTCCGATAGTCGGGATCACGCCGAAGCCACTCCCACGCTAGGTCGGCCGGACCGGCATCGTCGAGATAACGATACGATGCGGCAGCCGGCCAGGCATCTGGCTGGGCCGCCGACATCGCACGTCACCCGCGCTTATCCGGTTTTCAGCCGGTCTCGCCCCGTTGCGCCTCCACGAAGCGGGCTATGGCCTCGTCCTGGTCGGGCCGCAGCGCATCGATCGCGGGCAAGTGGTCGGGCAAGTCGTCACGCAGCAGGACCGAAGGGCATTGTCCCTCGACATTTCCGAGGTTCGGCCGGTGCTGGGCGTAGCCGACCAGCGCCGCCAGATCCGGCGCGAAGCGGCGCGCGATAGCCGGCGGATAGACAAGCCACTGCAGCTCGAAGGGCTTGAGCCAGCCGAGGCAATAGCTGACGACGATCCCGCGCCGGGGCGCCCGGCTGACGTTTCCGCCACCCCCGTGGAGCGTGGAGCCGAGGAACAGCAAGGCATCGCCGGGGGACAGGCGGGGCACGATCGCCTCGTCCTCGTCCATGCCGGGAATGTCGGGGTCGAGGTGGCTGCCGGGCCAGAGCCGGGTGCCGCCATTCTCCCGCGTGAAGGGATCGAGCGGCCACATGACGTTAACGAGGTATTCGAGCGTGCCCTTGGGGCCTGCCCACATGTCCTGGTCGCGATGCGGCAGTTGCGGCAGCGCACCGGGATGGATCTCGATCGCCTGGGTGAGGTTCAGCGCAATGCGATCGCACCACGGCAGGAGCGCTGCCTCGACCATGGCGAGCACCTGTTCGTGCATCACCAGCTGCGCCATAGCGGGCGAACGCCTGAGCAAGGCGCCGAAGCGCTTGGTACGCGGCCCGTAGAAATTGCCCTCGCATAGCGGCGTTGCAGCGAAGCACGGCGCCAGCCCCTCATTGATGCCCGCGATCAGCGCGGGATCGGCTGCCCGCTCGATGACGCAATAGCCGTCACGAGCCAGCGTCGCGCTCGCGCGGTCGACGCGCGCGCTCATGCCGCCGCTGCCCGGGCTGCGCCCACATAGGTGCCCGACCAGCACAGCCTGTCCGGCGTATCCGGCCGGATGTGGGCAGCGAAGGCACCCACCAGGCCGCTGTCGACCCGGACGGCCGGCCCCAGCGGCTCGGCAGCCCAGCCCATGGCGAGCACTTCCTTGCGGAAGGCATCGGGAAGCACGCCGGTCAGGCAAGCGATGCCGCGCGCGAGCGCGAAGTCGACCATGGCCGATATCAGCTGGTTACGAAGCTGTCGCCGCCGCACGGCGCCGTGCCGCAGCGGCAGGCACAGCCGCGTGCTTTCCCAGATGGTGGGACCGGTCGGTACCCCGCCCGGGCACAGATGCGGGAATATCTCGCCAAGCATATGCGGGCGAGTGGTCGGCATCAGCCTGATCGAGGCCTCGTGCTCGCCAGCCGCGTTCGCGCAGACGATGTAGACCGTCTCCGGCCCATCGAACTGGTCGATCTCAAGACGACCATCGACCACCGGCACATCCCAGCCGAACAGGTCGACGAAGAGGCGCTTGCGGTCGGCGAACATGGCCTCGAGGAGCGGTCGGCTCCGCGGCTCGAGATGGTTTTCGACGATGTGGATCATGAAAGGTGCTCCCAGGTTGCGAACACCCGCGAAGGAAGCACCAGGAAGGCTCGGAAACAGGCCGAGCAATTACTCGGGTTGACCCCGTGCCAACTCGTCGAGCCCGATTTCTCCCGCAAAGACGGCACTGACGACGAGCTCTGTGCGACCATGCGCGTCGAACAGCTCGCGTGCCTCGGTCATGTAGCCATCGACGGTGCGCGGGGTCAGCGACAGCGCGCGGGCAATCTGCTTGTTCGAGAGGCCGCGCCCGGCAAGGACGACGCAGTCTCGCGGCCGCGGGTGCAACCGCGGTCTCGGCACAGGAGGGCGCGGAGCGCCCACGACCCGGCGAGCGGCCTGGAATGCAAAGACACCGATCATCTGCGCCATTCCGAGCAGGCTGGCGGCCCGGTCCGGCCGCTTCGTGCCGGCAAAAGTGCAGGAGCCGGTGCAATCGCCAAGCAGGACAGACGGCACCGTGATGCCTTCGTTGAGTCCTTCGGCTTCTCCAAGATCCAGGCATCTGCGGTCATGCCGGTCAAGGGAAATGATCCGACCAAGATCGGACCAGAGGAAGGCGCCCTCCGCGAAGGCGCAGGCGCGGATCACGGGATCGCGGCGGTATTGCCCTTCACCGATGATCCGGGCGGTAACCGCGGTCGGATAGTCCTTGATGTCCACGCGGCCCGATGGCGATGCACGCAGATCCGCATGATGGATCAGGGCATAGTGGCGGAAGCCTAACTCCGCGGTGATAGCTGCCATCAGGGCAGCGAGCTCGGCGGGAGACTGGACGGTGCGAAGCGCGCGGAGGATTGCGTCCGTTGTCGCAACGCAGGAGGCCAGAGCAAACTGGAGTCCTCCCGCCATGAATCATGCGCCCAGCTTCCGGGCCGGCAAAGCCAGGATCGCTGTCATCCCATTCGCCCCCGCTCATCGAGGCGGGCGCTCGCATTGCGGCGCTTCAGCACTACGCGCTCACGAGCCGATGCCGGACGAAGTGCTGCTCGACCACCTCGCCACCCCACCGTCGTCCCGGCTGCTCGTCGACCAAGTCGAAGCCAACGCCCTCGTAAAGCCGTCGCGCCGCATCGAGGCCGGCAAAGGTCCAAAGCTCGACCCGATCGAATCCGCGTGCATCGGCAAAGGACAGGGCAGCGCCCAGTAGCGCGCTGCCGATACCCGCGCCGCGGGCGCCATCGTCGACGATGAACCAGCGCAAATGCCCGGCGTCGCCGCCAAGATCCTCGCCATCGAGCACGACGCATCCCAGCATCCGGTCACCGGCACAGGCCGACCAGATCCCGTTCGAAGGTCGGTCGAGCCGCTGGACGAAGTCCGCCATGCCGGCGGCAACCTGAGCCTCGAAGAATGCGCCGAAGCCTGCGTGACGCGCGT
The DNA here is from genome assembly GCA_036570425.1 of Rhizorhapis sp. Lineage (GTDB taxonomy): Bacteria > Pseudomonadota > Alphaproteobacteria > Sphingomonadales > Sphingomonadaceae > Rhizorhapis. The sequence goes on from DATCYF010000003.1 coordinate 198,129, forward strand.
AGAAGTCCGCGTGCATACGCACGCATGTCCCGAGGATCCCCGGGCGGTAGCCCTCCACCAGATGCCAGCTGTGCTTGTTCATGTTCGTGCCCGCCGAGTTGCTTTGGCTGAAGGATGATGCGCGCCGCGCTCACCCGCGATCGGGTCGCTGCGGCCGGGTGCTGCCGAGCGCCCAGAATTGCCCGCCGCTTTCCAGCCAACCGGCAGTCGCGCGCCAGAAGCCGTCCCGGTGGCGCGAATGGAACAGGTCGAAATGGCCGATCCTCTCGACGCCCAGGTCATCCGGCGAGAGGATCAGGCGCGTCTTGCTCGCGCCGGTGTAATAGACAAGTGCACGCTCCACGGCCGCCGGGGTTCCGTAGGGATCATCGCTTGCCGTGACCGCGAGCAGTGGGCCGCGAAATGCCGAGAGGCGGCGCAGCACTTCCGTCCGTTCAGCGGCCGGGAAACTGTGTTCGACACGTGCGCGCCGGAAAGCCCATTCGTAGGCGACGCCCGCCGGCAGGTCCTCGAGCCATCCAAGCTGACTGCCGGGGAAATAGCCCAGCATCGCGGTAAGTGCCGGCATCGCAATGTGCCACTTAATGATGTGGCGCAGCCGGGCCGACGATGCATAGTCGCGCCAATAGGCATATTGCGCCCCGACCGTCAGCACCGCCGAGCAGCGCTCCAGCCTGGGTGCCAGGCCGGGAAGGAAGCCGCCGATGCTGTGGCCGACGACCATCACCGGCCGCCCACCAGCCCGCTGCTCGGCAGCATCGAGCACGGCGGCGAAATCCTGTGTCCCCCATTCGCGCCAACGATAGCCACAGCCCTTGAGGCGCGGCGGCCGTGAATCTCCGATCCCCCGGTAATCGTAAGTGATGGCATCGAAGCCGCGGCCGGCGAGGAACGCGGCGTAGCGATGATAATAGCGCGCGAGCACACCGGTCGCGGCGTTGATGATAACGAGACCCCTGCCGCCGCCCTGCCAGAGATGCCCGGCGAGGAGCACGCCATCCGCGCACCGGAACTGCAACGGCTGCGACACTGGGCTCGGGATATCCGATCCGTTCGCTTCATCGTTGTTGCCGGACACCGCGTGCTCCATGGCGCTTCTCACATTGACCTCTCCAAACTTATCTGATTGTATCGATTGAACACATATAATCCAGTATATTGTTCAATAGGTGGTGCGATGGGGCGGGAAGAAGCTGGCTGGTCCGGGATGCTGTACGATTCCACACCCGGCCAGCGGCGGTTCACAGTGGTCGCGAGCGGGATCGCCATGGTCGTGGCCAGCGTCTGCGCAGGCCTGTCGCAGGTCCCATGGGCCAGCTGGCAGTGGGCGCTGATGCTGTTCGTCGCCTTCGACCTCGGGGGCGGCGTCGCGGCGATGTGCCTGCCGCCGGCCATCCGCAAGGTTCGTCCAGCCCATGAGCCGCTTAAACCCCTCATGTTCGCAGCCTTTCACATCCATCCGCTGTTCCTGGCGCTCGTCTTCCCGGACCAGGACTGGACGGCGATGTTCGTGCTCTACGGTGCCGGTGTGGCAGGCGTGGCAGCGGCAGGACTGGCGCCCGATGCCTATCGTGCCGGCGTGTCACTCGCGTGGTGCGCCTGCGTCCTGCCGATTGTTCAGCTGCTTGGGCCGATGCCCGGCCTCGCGTGGCTCGCTCCTGCCTATCTGCTCAAGCTTGTCGGATCACACGCCGCGCCGCTGCCCACGGGCGAACAGTCGTGAGCAAGGGCGGCTCTCTGCCTCTCCTGGCCTTCAGCCGGTTCGGTGCCGGCGTTGCCAACATGGTCTATGCCGGCAGCCTCCCTGTCCTGATCGAGGCCTGGCGCATGACGGGTGTCGAGGCGGGAAGCATCCAGGCGACATTCAACCTGTGTTACGCCATTTCGCTCCTGCTCTGCTCGTGGGCATCGGATCATGTCGGCGCGCGCCGCGTCTTCGTAGCCGCGAACTGGCTTTCGGCGCTCGCGTTTCTGGCGTGCGCCCTGTTTGCCCGCTCGCATGAAAGCGGCCTCATTCTGTTCGGACTGCTCGCACTTGCCCTGGGCGGCTCATACACCCCGGCGATCATCCTGGTATCGGAGGCCACGGCTCCAACTCGCCGGGGATCGGCTATCGGCCTTCTGCTGACCGGTTCCTCGCTTGGCTATTTCGTCGCGATCGCCGCCTGTGCCGGCCTGGCTCAGGTCTGGGGCGCTCCCACGCTCTGGCTGCTGCTGTCGAGCGTCCCGCTGCTCGCAGCAATCGCCGGTAGCCTAGGTGCGCGCAAGCTCTCGGCCCCCGGGCCAGCGATTGCGGGCCAAGGCAGTGTGACGAAGGCACTGCTGTCCCGGAATTCGGTCCTGCTCACCACTGGCTACACCGCCCATTGCTGGGAATTGCTGGGCATGTGGGCGTGGATGCCCGCTTTCCTCACCTTCGTGCTTGCCGGCACCAGCATCCTCTCTCCTCTCGCGCTCGGGCTGCTCATTGCGGCCGCTCTCCATTTGTCGGGGGCGGCCTCCACCATGGCAGGAGGATGGGCCAGTGACAGGTGGGGCCGCAAGGCAACGCTCATCGGTATGGCAGCAGCAGGGGCGCTGCTGTCCCTCGTGATTGGCTGGAGCACGGCCTTGCCCACGATCGTGGTTCTCGTGCTCGCATTTCTCTACGGGTTCGCCGCGCTGGGCGACTCGGGCGTGCTGTCGACCGCCATGGCCGACGCCGTTCCAGCCGGCCAACTCGGCCGCCTTCTCGCCCTGCGCTCCATCCTCGGCTTCGGGGCCGGCGCATTGTCGCCCCTTGCGTTCGGCTGGATTCTCGACCTGACCAATCCGCCCGGTGCCCTGCCGAGCCAATGGGGTTGGGCATTCACCATGCTGGCGGCCGGCGGCATCCTGGCAACGCTTGCCGCCTGGTTCCTGAATACCGGGACAGCACGAGCCGCAGTACGCATCGCCCCCGATGCAGGAGCAGGCGACAGGTAACGAGAGCGCGGTATGACCGCCTCATTCGGAGCTTTCCTCAGCGGTTCCGATGGAAAAGCCGATAGGGGCGACTTCCCGGCCAGCGGTGAAGCGTCCGTTACGTGCTCCTCGTCACTGCGCACGTTGCCGCCTAAAGTCCCCCCGAGATCCGCAACACGGTAGCATTCACGTAGGACGCTTCGTCGGAGAGCAGCCAAAGCACGCCGGCTGCGATCTCGTCCGGCTCACCGACCCTGCCGCTCGGGATGCGCGATACCACCCGGGCGGGCCGATCGGGTTCTCCGGCAGCGGCATGGATGTCGGTATGCACCGTGCCGGGCGCGACCGCGTTGATCCGGATGCCACAGGACGCCACTTCCTTGCCGAGCCCGATGGTCAGCGCTTCGACACCCGCCTTGGTGGCGGCGTAGTGGACATACTCACCCGGTGCACCGAGCGTCGAGGCGATCGACGAGATGTTGACCATCCGTCCTTTCACATCTCGCGCACGCCAGCGACGAACTGCTTCCTGTGCCATGAACATCGTGCCGAGCAGGTTGACCTGCGTGACCTGCCGCAGCGTATCGGCACTCGCATCGGCGAACGAGCCGATGCGGCCCGTGATGCCGGCATTGTTCACGAGCATCGAGACTGGGCCAAGCTGGTTCTCGACCGCATCGAACAAGCCCGGAATGGCATCCGCCTCGCCGACGTCCTGCCGAATTGCAAGCGCGCGGCTTCCAGCGCTCTCGACTTCGCTCACAAAGGCCCGTGCGGCGGCCTCGTCCGACCGGTAGGAGAAGGCGACCGCGATCCCTGCTTGGGCGGCACGGCGCACCACTGATGCGCCGATGCCGCGTCCTCCGCCGGTCACAAGCAGCACATCACCGGCCATCGCTAGACGACCATTTCGTCGGGCTCGTCGCGAAGCGCAGCGACCACGCGAAGCGAACGCTCCAAATCATCCCGGTTCGTCGTTGCCATGATCGAAAGCCTGACCCCGCCGGCGCACTCGCCGCCGACGAAGGAAGCGTCGGGTGGTGTCAGGCGAACGCCTTGTTCGCTCGCCCGCCGTGCAAGCTTCTCGGCGCGCACCGGCGACATGGGCAACCAGATATGCGGGGCGCCGTCCGGCATCGGCACCTCGTCGAGGTTCAGGATGCGTTGTGCCAACGCGATCCTCGCCTTGGCCTCCTTCCGCAGGATCGAGGCGACGGTCGTGTCCGCCCCGAGCTCGATGAGGGCGCAGGCCATCTCCACCCCGTAGGGAGCGGATCCCCATACCTCTGCCCGCAAGGCGCGCATGATCGGGGATCGCCGCTCGGGCGGCGGCGCCATGATGCCGACGCGCAGCAGCGGTGTCAGGCACTTCGAGATGCTGTTGAGATAATAGGTCCGCCCGGGCGCCATCTCCTTGAAGGTCGGAGCGCCCTTGGTGGCGTAGACCGAGTAGATATCGTCCTCGACGATCTTGGCGTCATGCCTCTCGATCACGGAAAGAAGTTCGCGGCGGCGCGCCTCGCCGGTCTCGAAGCCGATCGGGTTGTGGCCAACCGGCGTCAGGTAGACGATCCTTGCCCCGGTGGACTTGAGCACCATGTCGAGATCCGCGGGCTCCATGCCCTCGCTGTCGTGGCGCACCGGGACCATTTCCATATCCAGAGCCCGCGCGGCGGCGATCGCGCCGGGATAGGTCGCGCCCTCCGTCGCGATGAGGCTCGATGTGTCCTTCAGGTCCAAGAAGGCGAGGTGCACGCCGTGCTGGACGCCGACGCTGAGGATTAGATCGTCCTCGGAAAGCGCAACCCGGCTGCGCCGGAGCCAGTCGGCGAGGATACGGCGCTGTTCGACAGTCCCGCGCTGGTCCGCATAGCCGCCGTGCGGCAGCGCCAGGGAGGCGCGCATCGCGCGCTCGGCGGCGGCCCTGAACATGTCCTCGGGAATGACCTGTGGCGGTCCGTTGACGGAAAGGTCGATAATGCCGTCGTGCACCGGAGCGATGCGCACATCGTTGACGAATGTACCCCGGCCGACTTCGCCCCGAAGGATGCCGCGCGCGCTGAGTAGGTCCAGCGCCTTGGTGACCGTGCCGATTGCCACGCCTGCCTGCTGGGCCAGGACACGGTGGGTCGGCAGCCTGTCACCCGGCTGGTAGCGCCGCTCACCGATCAGCTGCTCGACAGCCGTTGCAAGCCGCTCGTGAAGCGGTCCGGGCACGTCCGGCAACTCGATCTTCTGAATGGAGGTGGTGCTCAATGGTACTCGCAATACAATATGAGGAATTGTACTACATCGCAGAAAATGCCGCTTTGGCCCAGCATTAAATGGCCGGATCGTCCGTCGCGGAAGCACGGACGCGCGATTGCATAGGTGGACAAGCTGCGTCCTCATGCAGCAGTCCTTTTCGCCCAGCGGTGAAGCACATTGGACACCCCAACTATGTCCAGTTTGCCGTTCCCATCGGCCACGGCGGAGCTGTAGAGTTCGCGGCAGCTATCGATGAGCGGGGCGGCAGCGCCCGATCCAGCAACAGCCTCGCGAACCAGATCGACATTCCTGAGCACGTCGCTGATGGCTGCCTGTGCAGTCCAGTCCCGCGCTGCGAGCTTGCCAGCCTTCACCTGCGAGACATTGCTCGCCATCGGACTTACCGCGAGAACGTCGCGCAAGACTGCCGGGTCGATCCCCGCGCGCTCGGCAAAATGGAAGGCCTCGACCAGGCCTGACACCATGACGATCATGAACAGGTTGACCGCCAGCTTCATCCGGAGCGCGCCCGGAATCGCACCGCAGTCGAAGCTCGCCTGGCAGATGGGAGCCAGCAGATCGCGCGCATCGACCACGTCGCGACGTTCCCCCGACAGCATGGCGACGAGACGCCGCTCCTGCGCCTGCTGCCGTGAACCGGACACCGGTGCTTCTACATAGCGTCCGCCGGCCTCGGCCACCTGCGCGGCGAGGCAGGCAGACCATGCCGGTGGTGCGGTGCCCGTGTTAACGATCAACTTGCCGCACACAGTCCGCGTGAAAGCGTCACTGCCGCGGCCGAGTATGGCGTCAGTCGCATCGGGCCCCGCGAGCATCAGGATCACGGTTGCGCAGCGATCGAGAATCTCCTCGACGCTTGCTGCCGCTTCTGCGCCGGCTTCGACGACGGGGTCCAGCTTGGCCGGGGTGCGGTTCCACGCCAGCAGCTTCTGGCCCGCGTCCAGTAGGTTGAGCGCCATGGGCTCGCCCATGAGCCCCAGCCCGATGAACCCGATCCTGGTCACGGGTTGAGCGGCGCCTGCGCCAGCGGCTTGGACAGGCTGGCATGCGGCCAGCGGCGAAACACTGCGAGTTCTTCAGCTTCGGCACAGAACGCCTGCAGCCTGGCGAACCGACCCTCGGTCCAGATGTCGGGGATCCGGTGCTGCATGAAGGTACAGGCGACGGCCAGGCTGAGACCTGCCTGCGCCGGCCTGCCAGGGGCCAGCCAAAGCGCCTCGGGATCGATCCGTTCGTCGAGCAGGTCGCATGACGCGCTCACCTGACCGATCACCCGGTCTGTCCACTCGGCGTACTGTTTTTCGGCCGGCCTCAACTCACGCTCGTAGACGAGCTGGACCGCCTTGTCGCAGGCGGTCTGGGCAAGGCCGAGCAGGGCCGCGCTCCGGCTACGTACCGACTGATCCCGCGGCCAAAGACTGCTCTCGCCGGCAAGGCGGTCGAAATGCTCGATGATGACATGGGAGTCGGTGAGCAGGGTCCCGTCATCGAGAAGCAGTGTCGGCGCCCGGACCGCCGGATTGAGCGCTCGAAACTCTGCGTAGTCGGAGAATACCGAGACAGGCATATGCTCGAATTCCACCCCCAGCTCTGAAAGGCTGATCGCAACGCGCCGGGTGTAGGGCGAGGTCAGCATTCCGACGAGCTTCATGACGTGTGTCCTCCGGACAGGTTGGAACGCACCGCCTCCGCGCCGTTGACGATGGCTTCGTGCGCTAGGCGCGCCAGCGAACCTGCAAGGCTGATCCTGGCCACGCCAGCATCCGCAGCGGCGCGGGCAGTGACGCTTGCCGCTGCGGGATAGACGATGACGCTCACGGGGCGCGAGACCGCCGCGCAGACCGCGCGGATGGCCTCGAGATCGGGCAATCCGGGAGCGAATAGTACATTGGCCCCCGCAGCTTCAAATGCCTTCAGCCGCGCGATCGTGTCTTCGAGGTCGAGCCGCCCATGGAGGAAATTCTCCGCACGCGCGGTCACGACGAGGTCGCCCGCCGACCGTGCCGCCGCGACGGATTGCCGAACGCGCTCAACCGCATGTTCGAAGGGGTAGATAGGCTGATCCTTGCGGCCGCTGGCATCCTCGATCGAAGCGCCGGCGAGACCCGCCCTGATGGCCGCTTCCATCAGGCGCCCGCATTCCAGTGGCTCGTCGTGGAATCCGTTTTCCAGGTCGGCGGAGACCGGGATGTCGACGGCTGCGCAAATCGCCGTCGCGACCTCCAGGGAAGCCTGCCGCCCCATTTCCCCGTCCCGCACCCCGTGCTCCAGCGCCAGGCCGCCGCTGGTCGTGGCAATGGCGTCGAAGCCTGCCTGTGCCATCGCCTTGGCGGTCCCGGCCGACCAGATGTTCGGCATGACCAAGGGCGCCCCTGGCCGGTGCAGGGCGCGGAAAATTTCAACCTTCTCGGATCTTGCCAGCATGCCGTGGTCCTTCAGTAGGGTTCGCCGTTCTTGTGCGCGAAGCGCCAGCCCTTGGAGCCGCGATGCGCGACAAGATCGTCGAACGGGTAAGAGGCTTCGTCACCTTCGGTGCGGTCGCCGATCTCGAGATAGCTCGCCGGACGCTTGCCTCGATTTTCCAGGTGGTGGCTCTCGCCCGCCGCCGGAAAGCCGACGCACATGCCGGCTGCGAGGATGTGCTCCTCGGTTCCGCTGACGAGCGTCACCTCGCCATCAAGGACATAGATGAACTCGTCCTGCCGGTTGTGACGATGCTGGAGAGCCGAGACGGCGCCCGGCTCGAGCGTAGTGAGATTGACCCCGAAGTTGTGCAGCCCGAACTGGTCGCCAAGCTGACGCTTTTGTCGTCCCTCCATCCGCGCCGCGAAAGGCGGCGGATAGGCCGACGGGGTACTCCTGGGCGGAACCTCGGTTGCCTTGATCGGCGGCTTCATGGCTCAGCACCCACGCCAGTCATGTGACAATGCGAGGATTGTGTCGGGACACTCGCTTCCCTCGTGATGCGCTCATAACTCGCTTTGCTCTCATAATCGGATCTGTTGCCACAATCTTGCAGATTTGTTCATCTCGATCAATCCAGATTGTATCGATTGAACATTCACGCTAGATGAGCCGTTCATCACATGATGTGTAACGGCGGAGATCTGCGTGAGCCTGTCCCAGATGGAAGACCGCGTGAGACGGAGCTTCGAGCGACAGGCCTTCATGGCCACGATCGGGGCAGTGCTCGATGAAGTCCGCGAAGGTCGGGTCGTCCTGCGTCTTCCATTTGCGGCTGCCCTCACGCAGCAGAACGGCTTTCTGCATGGCGGTGTGATCGCGACGGTCGCGGATGTGGCAGGAGGTTACGCCTCCTACAGCCTGTTCGATGACGCCAGCGACGTGCTCACGGTCGAATTCAAGCTGAACCTGCTGGCGCCTGCCCTTGGCCCATTCGTGACTGCGGTCGGCGAGGTGCTGAGGAGCGGCCGGACCCTTACGGTGTGCTCGCTGCGGATCTTCGATCATCACGCTGGCGAGCCGCGCCTGTGCGCGGCGGGGCAGCAGACGCTGATACGCGTGACGGCGGACACAGCCGGAAGGCGCTCGGCCGCCGAGCAACAAGGTGGCGGACTGCCATGATGGACTTTTCTGTCTACGTTTCGCTGCTGATCTTCTCGCTGGTGATGTCGATCACGCCTGGTCCGAACAATCTCCTGCTCGCTACCTCGGGCCTCGCCTATGGTTTCCGGAGAACGCTTCCCGCGCTGTTCGGCACGCTGGCTGGCCTCGCAGTACTGTTCGTTATCAGCGGCGCGGGAGTCGGCGCGATCGTGCTGGCCAATCCGCACGCTCAGGTGGCGCTGCGCGCCTTCGGCGCCGGCTATCTCGCCTACCTGGCCCTGCGGCTCTGGCGCGCGAGCACGATTCCGGATGCGCAGAGACGTTCACCCCTCAGGATCTGGCACGCGGCCGCGTTCCAGTTCATCAACCCGAAGGCCTGGATGATGACGGTGACGGCCGTGTCGCTCTATGTGCCGGCCGCCCCGGATTACTGGGTAACGCTGGCCGTTGTCTCGGCGACATTTCTCATCGTGTCCGTTCCCTCGATCACCATCTGGGCAGCCTTCGGGGCAGCGATGAAGTCCGCGCTGCGTGAGCCTTCGCGCGTAAAGCTGTTCAATCGAGTGATGGCCGTGCTGACGATCCTGTCCGCCGGGCTCGTCTTCCTGTGGAGCTAGATCAACATGGTTACGGTATTTGGCGACGAACAGTCGGGAAATTGTCTCAAGGTGAAGTGGCTGCTCGATTACCTCGGCCACCCATATGCATGGGAGCACGTCGACGTCCTCGCAGGAGGGGCAAGGACGGAAGCGTTCCGACAGATGAATCCGGCGGGTCAGGTGCCGGTCGTGCGCCTCGATGATGGCCGCACAATCGCGCAGTCGAATGCCATCGTGCTCTACTTCTGCGCGGACTCGCCCCTCGTTCCTTCAGGCCCCTATGCCCGGGCGAAGATGCTCGAGTGGCTGTTCTGGGAGCAATACAGCCATGAACCCACCCTCGCTGTCCGCCGTTTCCAGAAGGTCTATCTCGGCAAGGCAGACAGCGAGATCGATCCCACGCTGCTGGAGCGGGGAAACGCTGCGCTGATGCGCATGGAGAACCATCTGGAGCGCCGGCAATGGCTGGTCGACGATTTCTCCGCCGCCGATCTCTGCCTGCTTCCCTATACGGCCCTTGCACCGGAGGGTGGCTTTGACCTGGCACAATTTCCCGCTGTGAGCGACTGGATCAGTCGAGCCTCTGATGAACTCCACGTTCAGTTCGAGGGTGACCAGCAAAGTCGCTGATCGCTCGGACTGTTCCACGCAGAGCGCATCGAGAGCGCCTTGCCGAAGCAAAGCGCCGAGACTGCGGCAATAAGCAACCAGGTTCGCGAGCAGCCAGACAGGAACGATACGGCGCTATGGTGCCCGACTGCACCAGGAACGTCGTTGGCGACACCGGCAGGTGCCTGATGCCTCTGCGCCATTTCTCCGATGCTTGGGTCAGCCAGCGAGCGAATGAGTCGCCCGCCGGCGGAGGCTCGCATGACCCCGACCAAGCTACTGATAGGACAGATCCTCGTCGTACTCGCGATCATACTCGCGGGGATCTGGGCGGCGACGCAATGGGCGGCTGCAAGCCTCGCTTACCAGCCAGAGCTTGGACGCCCCTGGTTCGGTCTGTTCGGCGTGCCGATCTATCATCCATGGTCGATTTTCCCCTGGTGGTTCTCGTTCGACGCCTATGCACCAATCGTCTTCGACGAGGCCGGCGCCATCGCCGCCGGCAGTGGATTGCTCGGCTGCGGAGCCGCGATCTTCGGATCGATCTGGCGGGCACGCCAGTCGAGCAATGTCACCACCTACGGTTCGGCCCGCTGGGCGACGCGAAAGGATGTCGCTGCCGCCGGCCTGTTCGGGAGAACGGGTGTCGCGCTTGGCCGCATCGGGAGCCAATATCTCCGCCATGACGGCCCGGAGCATGTCATGTCCTTCGCGCCGACGCGCTCGGGCAAGGGCGTCGGTCTCGTCGTGCCGACGCTGCTCAGCTGGACCGGATCGACGGTGGTCCACGACATCAAGGGCGAGAACTGGGAACTGACCGCCGGCTGGCGTGCACGCTTCACCCACTGCCTGCTCTTCAACCCGACCGACGCCCGCTCGGCGCGCTACAACCCGTTGCTGGAAGTGCGCCGCGGCGTCGACGAAGTCCGCGACGTCCAGAATATCGCCGACATCCTGGTCGATCCCGAAGGCGCCCTTGAACGGCGCAACCATTGGGAGAAGACCAGTCACTCACTGCTGGTGGGCGCGATCCTGCACGTCCTCTACGCAGAGGAAGAAAAGACGCTCGCGCGGGTCGCGACCTTCTTGTCCGATCCGCAGCGCCCGTTCGTCGCCACTCTCCGCCGGATGATGACGACCAACCATCTCGGCAGCGCAGACGCGCCCATCGTCCATCCCGTGGTGGCCTCGGCAGCGCGCGAGCTCCTCAACAAGAGCGAGAACGAGCGCTCGGGCGTGCTCTCGACTGCCATGTCCTTCCTCGGGCTGTACCGCGATCCCACGGTTGCTGCGGTAACCTCCCGATCGGACTGGCGCATCGCCGACCTCGTCGAAGCCCCGCACCCTGTCTCGTTGTACCTGGTGGTACCGCCCTCGGACATCAGCCGCACCAAGCCGCTGATCCGCCTGATCCTGAACCAGATCGGGCGGCGCCTGACAGAGCGGCTGCACGCTGGCGGCAGCAATGACACAGAAACCAAGCGTCACCGGCTCCTCTTGATGCTCGACGAGTTTCCCGCGCTCGGCCGGCTGGACTTCTTCGAGACCAGCCTGGCCTTCCTGGCGGGCTACGGCGTGCGGGCCTTCCTGATCGCCCAGAGCCTCAACCAGATCGAGAAGGCCTATGGCGAGCACAACGCCATACTCGACAATTGCCATGTCCGGATCGCCTTCGCGACCAATGACGAGCGGACCGCGAAGCGGATTTCCGACGCACTCGGCACCGCGACCGAGCAGCGTGCGATGCGCAATTATGCCGGCCACCGTCTCGCGCCCTGGCTTGCACATGTCATGGTCAGCCGGCAGGAAACCGCGCGCGCACTGCTGACCCCGGGCGAAGTCATGCAGCTTGCGCCTACCGACGAACTCATTCTGGTCTCCGGGCAGCCGCCGATCCGCGCGAAGAAGCTGCGCTACTTCGAGGACGAGGCGTTCACGGCGCGCGTCCTGCCCGCGCCAGCCCTTGGCGACACTGCCTATCCGGACTTGCCGCCATCCCGGCCCGATAAATGGGCAGGCCAGATCCGCGGTGTCGATGTGAGGCTTGACCATAGGGTCGGCAACGACAGTGACGCGGAGGCTGGCGGCCTCGAGCAGGCGCGGCACCCGGCCCACGAGATCGAGCCCACGCCAGTGGCCGAGCCGGACATCAGCGACCCGTTGGGCCTCGCTGAAGATGACACCGATGCGGCTGCCGAGCGGCGCGCGATGGACCGCGCGCAAGCGGCGCCCCCCGCGCGTGTCGTATACGGCCTCGACTCTGCCTCGGGCCGGCCTGACGACCTGCAGCTGGACTTCTGATCATGCCCGACAAAGTCCGCCACCAGCTGTTCCTGCCGAAGCCTCTGAGCGATCGGCTCGAGGCGCTTGCTGCCAAGCCAGGAGCCACGAAGTCGGCGATCCTCACCGATGCGGTCACCGCCTGGCTCAACCGGCGCGGGGCCTCGGAGCTGGAGGACCGCTTTGCCATCCGGCTCGATCGCATGACGCAGGCGATCGGCAGGGTCGATCGCGACACCCAGGTCATTCTCGAGACGCTGGCGTTGTTCATCCGCTTCGAGCTGTCGATCCAGGTACCACTCGCAGAAAACGACCATGCCGGCCGCGCGCTGGCAGCGAAGCGGTTCGAAGCCTTCGTAAACCAGGTCGGCCGCCACCTCGCGAGCGGCCGCCGCACACTCATTGCGACACCGGAGCAGCAGCGATGAGTAGCGCTCCATCCGGCGAGCGACCCACCGCGATGGCGACCGAACGCAAGCGCCGCATGCTGATCACCGCTCTCGGCCCCGACATTTCTACCGCGATGCGCGACGACCAGGTCGTCGAGATCATGGTCAATCCGGACGGGGCGCTGCGCCTCGACCGGCTCGGTGAAGGACGGATCGACACCAGAGTGCGCATGGCGCCCGACCAGGTCGAGCGGATCATCCGGCTGGTCGCCTCCCATGTTCGTGCCGAAGTGCACGGTGAGCATCCGATCATCTCGGCGGAACTGCCGCCGCATATCGGAGGGAGCGCGGGCGAGCGGTTTGAAGGCGCTCTTCCTCCGGTCGCGACCGCGCCCTGCTTCTCGATCCGAAAGCCGGCCCAGCGCCTCTATACGCTGGACGACTATGTCGCCGATGGCTTGATGGGAAAGGCCACGGCAGATGCCCTCCGCGCAGCCGTAAGCCAGCGCTACAACATCCTGATCGCCGGCGGGACGAGCTCAGGAAAGACCACGCTCGCCAATGCCCTGTTGGCGGAGATGGCCTCGGTCGACGCCCGTGTCATTCTGATCGAGGATACGCGGGAACTGCAATGCCCGCTGCCCGACACCGTCGCCCTGCGGACGCGGCCGCCGCATGTCTCGATGACCGAGCTCGTCCGCTCGACGCTGCGCCTGCGTCCGGACCGGATCATCGTGGGCGAGGTCCGCGGGCCCGAGGCGCTCGACATGCTCAAGGCCTGGAACACCGGTCATCCCGGCGGGATCGCCACGGTCCACGCCAACAGTGCGACCGCTGCACTCTTCCGCATCGAGCAGCTTGTGCAGGAGGCGGTGGTCACGGTGCCGCGCCAGCTCATCGCCGAGGCCATCGACATCGTCGTGTTCATCGCAGGACGCGGCAGCGATCGCCGCGTCTCGACCGTCGCCCGCCTCGCCGGGCTCGACCTGGGTACGGGCGCCTACGCGCTTTCCGACTACTTCAACCCCCACATCAAGGAGAAATAATCGATGGCAAGGACACATCATCGTCGCCTTCCGGCCAACCGACAGTCGCTGGCTGCGATCGGAGTGGGTCTGGCGCTGACGCTCGCCACACAGGTTCAGGCCGCCGGATCCGGCATGCCCTGGGAAGAGCCGCTCCAGCAGGTGCTGGAATCGGTGCAGGGACCGGTCGCAAAGATCGTCGCGGTGATAATCATCATCGTCACCGGCCTGACCCTCGCATTTGGCGAGACGGCCGGCGGCTTCCGGCGCCTGATCCAGATCGTCTTCGGCTTGTCGATCGCTTTCGCCGCCTCCAGCTTCTTCCTGTCCTTCTTCAGCTTCGGCGGCGGAGCGCTGATCTCGTGATCGGTTCCGGACAGCACATCGAGGGGTTCGAGGTACCGGTCCATGGCTCGCTCGGCAGCCCGCTCCTCCTTGGCGGCGCCCCGCGCGGGATCGCGATCGTCAACGGTACCCTGGCCGCGGCCGTGGGACTCGGGCTGCAGCAATGGCTGGCCGGGCTTGCCCTGTGGGCGATCGGTCACAGCATCGCAGTCATGGCCGCGCGCCGTGACCCTAGCTTCGCGCCCGTGCTCATGCGCCACCTCAGGCAGAAGGGATATTTCGCATGCTGAAGGCCGGATCATGATGTTCCTCAGCGAGTATCGCGAGCGCTCCGAGCGGCTCGCCGATCACCTGCCGTGGGCGGCGCTCGTCGCGCCGGGCGTGGTCCTCAACAAGGACGGCAGTTTTCAGCGCGTCCTGGCGTTTCGCGGGCCGGACCTCCAGTCCGCGACCGAGGCTGAGCTGGTCTCGGCCTGCGCGCGGGCAAACAATGCGCTCAGGCGCTTCGGCAGCGGGTGGGCGCTGTTCTTTCAGGCCGAGCGGCGCGAGAGCCATAGCTACCCGGCAAGCGACTTCCCGGACGCGGCGAGCTGGCTGGTCGACCGCGAACGGCGTGCTGCGTTCGAGGCCGAGGGCGCGCATTTCGAGAGCCGCTATCATCTTACGCTCACCTGGTTGCCGCCTATGGATGCCGCCGACAGCGCTGGGCGCTCACTGGTGGAGCGCCCCGACGCCGGTGAAGGTTCGTTGAGAGGTCGCGATTGGCGCGGCGCGCTCGCGCAATTCGTCGCCGAGACGGACCGGGTGCTCGACCTGCTGTCGGGCTTCATGGCCGATGTCCGGGGGCTGGACGACAATGCGACGCTGAGCTTTCTGCATGACACCGTATCCGACCGCCACCATGCGGTGATCGCTCCCGAGACGCCAATGTATCTGGACGGTGTCCTTGCCGACACACCGCTGGTCGGGGGGCTGGAGCCGCGTCTCGGTGACCTTCACGTCCGCACGCTCACTATTCTCGGCTTTCCGAGCCTCAGCCGGCCGGGCATCCTCGATGCCCTCAATCACCAGGACTTCGGCTATCGCTGGGTCACGCGCTTCATCGCGCTCGACAAGACGATCGCGACAAAGACCCTGACGTCGCTTCGGCGGCAATGGTTCAACAAGCGCAAGTCGGTCACCGCGCTGCTGCGCGAGGTCCTCTACAACCAGCCGGCGCAGCTGCTCGACAGCGACGCTGACAACAAGGTTCTCGATGCCGACCAGGCGCTCCAGGCGCTCGGCGGCGATCATGTCGCCTTCGGCTACCTGACCGCCACGATCACGGTTACCGACCGGGACCGTAAGGCCGTCGAGGAAAAGGTGCGTGCGGTCGAACGGATCGTCAACGGCCTCGGCTTCACCTGCGTCCGGGAGACTATCAACGCGGTCGAAGCATGGCTCTCGTCG
Organism: Rhizorhapis sp.; assembly: GCA_036570425.1. Taxonomy (GTDB): domain Bacteria; phylum Pseudomonadota; class Alphaproteobacteria; order Sphingomonadales; family Sphingomonadaceae; genus Rhizorhapis. Next base: position 213,603 of record DATCYF010000003.1, read on the forward strand.
CTGGCGGGCCACGTCTATGCCAACGTGCGGCAACCGCTGGTGCACACGCTCAATCTCGCGCACCTGATGCCTCTCTCCGCAGTCTGGGCGGGGCCGGCCCGCAACGAGCATCTCGCCAAGATCACCCAGACAGACGCTGCGCCGCTGCTGGTCGCGAAGACCGCAGGCTCGACCCCGTTCCGGCTTTCCACCCATGTCGGTGATGTCGGCCATATGATGGTCGTGGGGCCGACCGGCGCCGGCAAGTCGGTTCTCCTGGGCCTGATCGCGCTCCAGTTCCGACGTTACCCCCAGGCTCAGGTCTATATCTTCGACAAGGGCAACTCCGCGCGTGCCGCGGTGCTCGCGATGGGCGGCGCGCATCACGCCCTGGGTTCGGCGGAAGCGGACGGCGAGACGCTCGCCTTCCAGCCGCTGGCCGATATCGACCTGCCAGGCGAGCGGAGCTGGGCCGCGGAATGGATCGCCGCGCTGCTTGGCGCTGAGAATGTGCCGGTCACGCCGGAAGTGAAGGAAACGATCTGGACGGCGCTCGGCAGCCTCGCATCGGCCCCGCGGGAGGAGCGGACCATGACCGGCCTCGCGCTGCTGCTGCAGTCGAACGCGCTGCGGATCGCGCTCCAGCCCTACACGCTGGAAGGTCCACACGGGCGGCTGCTCGATGCCGCAGAGCAGAATCTGGCACTCGCCGATGTCCAGTGCTTCGAAACCGAGGCGCTCATGGGCCAGACCGGTGCGGTCGCGCCGGTTCTGACCTACCTCTTCCATCGGCTGGAGGAACGGTTCGACGGCCGGCCGACGCTGCTCATCCTCGATGAGGCCTGGATATTCCTCGACCACCCGCTCTTCGCCGCGCGCATCCGGGAATGGCTGAAGGTGCTGCGCAAGAAGAATGTAGCCGTGCTGTTCGCGACTCAAAGCCTCGCCGATATCGCCGGGTCGGCGATCGCGCCGGCCATCATCGAAAGCTGTCCGCAACGCATCCTCCTGCCGAACGATCGTGCGGTGGAGCCGCAGGGCCGCGACATCTATACGCGATTCGGGCTCAACGACCGCCAGATCGAGCTGATCGCGCGCGCCACGCCCAAGCGGCATTATTACCTTCAGTCCGCACGCGGCAATCGGTTATTCGAGCTCGGGCTCGGCCCGGTCGCCCTGGCGCTATGCGGGGCGTCGGATCCCGCCGCACAGGCGCGGATCGATGCCATTCTCGCCGAACATGGCCGCGACCAGTTCGCCGAGGCCTTCCTGCGCGACGCCGGGCTCAACTGGGCTGCGGAGCTGATAGCAGCGACGCCGCCTGACTGATCCGGTTCTGGCGATGCCCCGTCGCCGGGCCGTGCTACGGTTGATGCTCTCAGCCGAGGAGCACCTCTTCGAGCCTGGCAAGCTGGTCCCCGAACTTCACCGCCTGCTCCGCCCGGAGGCGTCCGAGGTTCTTCAGCTTCCACTGCACCGCCGGAAGCCGGGACGGATCGATCGGCAAGTCGAGCTGCGTCCAGTCGGGCTCGCCCGTGAAGAACGACCGCAGGAAGGCAGCAGCAGCACCTTCGCGCGCACGCTCCTGGACGTCGGCGACAGCCTTTCCCGGACGTCGAGCAGCGCTTCGAGCGGTACCGGTTCCACGGTCATGCCGCTGAACTCGCCGAAATAGCAGTCCTCGAGGTCGAGCAGGTGGGGGGCGAGCAACTCGTGCGCCGGGCGGTTGTGGCTGACCAGGTAGACGAGGAAAGCCCTGAAGAGATCGTCGGTGATGCCCTCGTTTTCGTAGAGGTGGAGGATGTCGAAAAGGTCGCGCGGGTGCTGGCGGTCGAGCGCGGCGGCGATCTTTCCGGCGTAGAGATCGGGGAGCGCGACGACCTGCATCTCCGCATAGCCGAACCGGTCCTCGACCGGCGGACGGACGGCGAGAAGCTCCGGCTCGAACACCGTCCCGCGCAGAACGGGGCTCACTTCGACCTTGATCTGGGCTGCGCCCGCGCGCACGACGAGCTTCGCCCCATCGCCGGAGTTCTGCTCGATTACCTTGACGCCGGCGCGCTTGCGCAGACCGCCGGCGATCCGCGCGAAGCCGTCATGAAGGGCGGAAAGCGACTCCGCGCGCGGCGCGATCGGGAGGTATACGAGGTCGATATCGACCGACAGCCGCGGCAGATCGCGGACGAACAGGTTGATTGCGGTGCCGCCCTTGAGCGCGAAGATGTCCTCGCGTGCGATCTCGGGGATGATGCGGACCAGCAGGGCGACCTGCGCCGAATAGATGTCGGCCGACATCAGCTGTCCTCGGGCTCGAGCTTCTGTTTTCCGGACTTCGGCACCGTGATCAGGAACTCCGGATCGAGCTCGCCACCCTTCACGATCTGGCGCTTGCCCGAGCCGATGTCGATCTCGTCGGCGCGCAGTTGGCGCGTCCAAGCGTGGCGGTACTGGCCCGAAAAATAGAGGAACAGGCGTTTCGCCTTCACGCTGCGGCATGCCATCAGCAGGGCTTGTGCGAGCTTCGGCCTCAGCGTGGTGAGGCCTTCGAACAGCTCGGCACCGTGCTCGAAGCTCACGGTCCTGGGGATTTCTTCCAGTGTCTCGAGGATGGCGCGCTCCATTCCGGAGACCCGCAGATATTGTCGGTGCTGGGTGCGCGCATCGCCGGGTGTTACTGCAGGTCCGAGTGCATTGCTCGCCAGGTCGAGGATCCGGGCTTCGAGCCCGAGGTCCAGATCGGCATCATCGAACAACTTGCGCGACCTGATGTCGATATCGGCGTCCAGGTCCATACGACGAAGGTAGGAGCGTACTGCGGGCGCATCGGTGTAGAGCCAGACCCGCCGCCGGCCGAGCGGTGCATAGTGCCAGTAGCCGGCCAGTTCGAGCGCGGTCATGCCGCCCACGTGCACTGGTACTTCCAGCAGGGTCTGGAGAGAAAGCGTCGCAATCTCCCAGCGCACCGGGCCGCCATCCCCGGGTTCCGGGCGCCGGTAGAGACGCGACCCGACCCGTTCCAGCCAGCCGCGCTCGACATAGTCGCGAATGGAAGAAGCGCTGAGCCCAAGCCTGGTGAGCCACGCGGCATCCACGACGTATCGCTCGGGTAGCTCATGCACCAGACGGTTTAAGAGGGTAGCTCTTTTTGCGCGCATGACGCATTTAATAGCTCATAGACAAACCATGTCAAAGCTTTGGTTTGCCGGTACCGCGTTTACGAGGTGATGGACGCAGAATCGGCGCGATCTCTAAACCGAGTATTTCTATGCGTCTGTTGCATCTACGAATTGCCCCCCGCTTCTCCGGATGCGGCAAAGTTGGACGAGCGTCCCCGCACAGGTCGTCCCTGACACCAGCCGATATCTGACGCCCGCTTCACGAAACGGCGAAACTCCATGCCGGACCTGCCCGTGGCCACACAGCGCCGCAGGCCATCCGTACATGGAGACCATCATGCCTTTTCTCACTCGCAAGCCTAGGATTGGCGCGCTGCTCGCAGTCACAATGGGCGGGCCCTTGATCATGAGCGTGATGTCGGCAACGCCGGCTCACGCGCAGATCACCGTCTTCGACCCGAGCAACTACGCGCAGAACATCCTCACCGCCGCGCGCACCCTCCAGAGCGTGAACCAGCAAATCCAGCAGCTCCAGAACGAAGCGCAGATGTTGGTGAACCAGGGCAAGAACCTCGCGCGCATCGACTTTCCCCAACTCGATGCTCTTCGCCAAAAGCTTGCCGAGATCGACCGGCTGATGGGCCGCGCCCAGGCGATCGATTTTCGGGTCGACCAGCTCGACGACAAGTTCCAGTCGCTTTTCCCCCAGGACTTCTCGTCGGCACTCCGCACCGATGCCCGCGTTCGCGATGCCAGGGCCCGGCTCGATGCCAGCATGGGCGCGTTCCGTCAGACGATGACGGTGCAGGCGCAGGTCGTGGAGAACATCCAGTCCGACACGCAAGTGCTCGCCGACATCGTTGCGCGCAGCCAGGGCGCCGAAGGCTCGCTTCAGGCTCAACAGGCCACGAACCAGCTGCTTGCGCTGACGGCCAAGCAGCAGTTCCAGCTGCAGCACATGATGGCGGCACAGTTCCGCAGTGAGGCGGTCGAGCAGGCCCGAAGGGCCACGCAGGCAGCGGAAGCCCGCGCCGCGACCAAGAGATTCCTGGGATCCGGATCGGCCTACACGCCCGACTAGCCCCCGCGGGCCGACAGGCCAGATTCGGTCTCGCGGCGGCGCCATCCTCTCCGCCGTCGCCGCCGCGGGGCGCGGCCCAGCTCCCCCGCCGCACCCCGCGGCATCCCTTTATTTCCAGCAGGAAGCTTCGTGCCTTGAACGACCTCAATGTCATCGATCGCTTCCTGCAGGCGTTCATCACCTACATCGACAGCGGGTTCGGGCTGCTGGGGCCGGATGTCGGCTTCCTGACTGCCACGCTGATCGGCATCGACATCACCCTCGCCGGGCTGTTCTGGGCGATGGGCGGCGAGGACAATGTCATCGGCCGGTTCCTGCGCAAGATCCTCTATGTCGGCGCATTCGCCTTCATCCTGAACAGCTTCTCGACGCTGGCCGACATCATCTTCCGCTCGTTCGCGCAGGCCGGCCTGACCGCCGGCGGCGGCACGCTTTCGGCCGATGACCTGCTCAAGCCCGGGCGGCTTGCCGGTACCGGCTTCTCGGCGGCATGGCCGCTGCTTGACCAGGCGAGCGAGATGGTCGGGTTCACGACCTTCTTCGACAACTTCCTGACGATCATGGTGCTGTTGTTCGCCTGGGCGCTGGTGATCGTCGCCTTCTTCATCCTCGCGGTGCAGATGTTCGTCTGCATTCTCGAGTTCAAGCTGACGAGCCTCGCCGGCTTCATCCTCGTGCCCTTCGCGCTCTGGAACCGCACCAGCTTCCTTGCCGAGCGCGTGCTCGGCAACGTGGTCAGCTCCGGCATCAAAGTGATGGTGCTCGCGGTCATCGTCGGCATCGGCTCCAACTTCTTTGCAGAATTCACCGATGCGCTCCAGGGCCAGGAGCCGGACATCGGCCAGGCGATGAGCCTCGTGCTCGCCAGCCTCTCACTGTTCGGCCTCGGCATTTTCGGGCCGGCCATCGCTTCCGGCTTGGTTTCAGGCGCGCCCCAGCTTGGTGCGGGCGCTGCGCTCGGCACCACCCTCGGTGCGGCCGGCATGACGATGCTGGCGGGTGGCGCTGCGGTCGGAGGTGCTCGCGCGCTCGGCGGCGGGGCGCTCGGGGCGGTCCGGTCGGGCACGGCAATGGGCTCGGCTGCCTCTGCCGCCTACCAACTCGGCCGGGAGACGGCAGCCACGCCTACCGTGGGTGCAGGCCTTGCCGGCGTTGCTCGCGCTGCCAGCAACACTGCGAAGTCCCGCATAGGCGGTGCACTCGGCATCGGCGAAGCCGCCGCCGGCGGGCGACAGGCGGCGTGGCACGCGATCAACCAGAACTCTCCGTCGCCGGCCTCCGGTGGCGGGGAGACGGGAGCGCCCGCGTGGGCGCGTGCGATGCGCACCGAGCAAAGCAGCCGGCACCGCCGCCAGCTCGCAATCCATACCCTTCAGCAGGGCGATCGCGGCGGTGCGTCCGCCACGCCCGACATCAAGGAAAGGAACGACTGAGCCATGTTCTTCAAGAGAAGCGTGCAGCGCTACGGGCGCACGCCGGTGCCGGAGACGCCGTACCAACGCGCCGGCCAGCTCTGGGACGAGCGGATCGGGTCAGCACGGGTGCAGGCACGCAACTGGCGGCTGATGGCATTCGGTTGCCTCGTGCTGACGGCGGGCACCTCGGCAGGTCTTGCCTGGCAGTCGCTGCAGAGTCGGGTCACGCCCTATGTCGTTGAGGTCGACCGGCTCGGCGAAGCGCGCGCCGTGGAGGCCGCCGACGCAGAATATCGCGCCACTGACCCGCAGGTTGCCTGGCACCTTTCTCGGTTCATCACGAACGTCCGCTCTGTGTCGCTCGACCCGGTGCTGATGCGCCGCGACTGGCTGGAGGCATATGACTTTGCCACCAAGCGGGGCGCGCAGTTCCTTGGTGAATACGCCCGCTCGACCTCACCGTTCGCCAATGTCGGTGAGCGGACGGTATCGGTGCAAATCACGAGCGTAGTCCGAGCCTCTCCGAGCTCGTTCCAGGTGAAGTGGACCGAGACGGCGTATGAGCGCGGATCGCTGGCCGGCACCAGCCGCTGGACCGCGATTCTCACCACGATGATGCGCCCACCGACTTCGGCCGATGTGCTCCGCAAGAACCCCCTCGGCATCTACGTCGATGCGATCGACTGGAGCCGCGAATTCGAAACCGCACCATCCCCGGCTCCGCCAGAGCATGAAGCGGGCGAGCGGACCGCCGACCTGCCGTTCGGATCGCCTGTCGATACGAACCCCGGGGCCCAGCCGTCCACCATTCAGGAGGCCAATCCATGAAACTGATTTTGCTGCCGGCGATTGCCGGCATGGTCGTTGCACATCCCGCACTCGGGCAGGCCCGAGCCGAACCTTCCACACTCAAGACGGTACAATCGGCGACGCGCAGCGCGACCATCGAGCCGGCGACGACCGGTTTCGTGAATGGCGCGCTGGTCTACCCCTACAGCGAGGGGACGATCTTTCAGGTCTATGCCGCGCCAGGGTTGGTCACCGACATCGCGCTTCAGCCGGGTGAGAACCTGGTTGCCGTCGCGAGCGGCGATACGGCCCGCTGGGTCATTGGCGACACCACCAGCGGCTCCGGCGAAGGCAAGCAGACGCATGTGCTGGTCAAGCCATACTCGGCCGGCCTGCTCACTAACCTCGTCATCACCACCGACCGCCGTGCTTATCACGTCCGGTTGATCAGCACCTCGGGTACCGCGCTGTCCTCGATGCACTGGACCTATCCGCATGACGAGCTTCTTGCCCTCCGGCGCAAGGCGGATGCCGCAGAGGCGGCGGCGCCCGTTGCTACCGGTCTCTCGGTCGAGCAGTTGCATTTCAACTATGCTATCAGCGGCGATCGGCCGGCGTGGCGTCCGGTCCGCGCATTCGATGACGGCGCCAAGACCTATGTCGAGTTCCCACCTTCACTGGGCACTGGCGAAGCGCCGCCACTGTTCGTCGTCGGCACTGACGGGAAGGCCGAACTCGTCAACTACCGGCTGCGAGGCCGCTTCTATGTCGTCGATCGGATCTTCGATGCCGCCGAATTGCGGTTGGGCCTGAAGAAGCAGCAAGTCGTCCGCATTGATCGCGTGCGCCCATTCTCCAAGAGGAGGGGCGCATGACCGACGCCGTCGCTGCCGACCCACCCGCTTCCTCACCCGCAAAGGTCGACCCGGAAACGTTGAGCATCCGCTCCCGCGTCCCACGCGCGATCCGCTTCCGTCGCGGCGCGATCATCGGCGCTGCCGCGCTCGGGTCGGCGAGCCTCATGGGGATCGCATGGATGGCCTTGAAGCCGCAGGTCTTCAGGCAGGTTGCCCAGGAGAGCGATCTCTCGCAGCCGATGGCAAAGCCAGGCACGGATGCACTCTCCGGCCTCCCGAGCAGCTACGCCGATGCGCCGAAGCTCGGACCGCCATTGCCCGGCGATCTCGGTCGCCCGATCCTGCGTGCACAGGAACGGACAGAGGGCGCAGTCGCGCCTTCGGCGGCGGACGCCGCCCGGCAGCAGCGCCTTGCGGGTATCAAGGCGGCACGGGAGTCCGGTCTGATGGTGCAGATCGCGACCACCCCCAGCACCTCAGGACCTGCACCGGTGGCCGACATGGAACCGCTGCCAAGCGTGCCCGGCGAAACTCCGCCTTCCGACGCCATCCGCAAGGAACGGTTCGCCTCCGCACTGGACCGCAGCGGCGATCACAATTCCGGGGGACTGGCGGCGCCACTTTCGCCCAACAGCTTGCTTGCTGGCAGCGTCATCGCGGCGAGCCTCATTACCGGGCTCAATTCCGACCTGCCTGGCATGGTCACCGCACAGGTAACGCAAAACGTCTTCGACACAGTGACAGGCAGCATTCTTCTGGTGCCGCAGGGCGCTCGCCTCATCGGCAAGTATGACAGCGTGGTAGCCTTCGGCCAGCGGCGGGCACTGGTGATCTGGCAGAGGCTGATCCTGCCCGACGGTAGTTCCCTGCGGCTCGACAACATGCCGGCCACCGACGCCGCGGGCTATGCGGGGCTGGCCGACAGGGTGGATTTTCACACATGGGCGCTGCTCAAGGGCGTCGGAGTCGCGACAATGCTTGGCGTCGGTTCCGAACTGACGATCTCGGGCGAGAGTGATCTCGTCCAGGCGATCCGGGAGTCAGCCCAGTCGAACACGGCGCGCGCTGGCGACCAGATCACGCAGCGCAATCTCGACATTCAGCCAACCATCACGATCCGTCCCGGAGCGCCGGTCCGCGTACTGGTGACCCGCGACCTGATACTCGCGCCATGGCGCGGAAAGGCAAGCTAACATGGCCGACCTCAAGCTTAGTAAGTTGCCTGATCGCACACCCGTGAAGCTCTCGATCACCATCACGCCGGATCTCCAGGCTGATCTTCACGCTTATGCAGAGATCTATGCATCCGCCTATGGTGTCGAAGAGCCGATCGTCGAATTGATTCCCGCGATGCTCGCTGCCTTTCTGGAGAGCGACCGCAACTTCGTACGCTCCCGCGCCACCGCCCTCCGGAGGCAGAAATGATTGAGCGCGGATGGGAGAAGAAGCTGGAGCCTCTCACGGTTCGCGTAGCCACCGCGGTACGGATCACCGGCCTCAGCCGCTCGCGCATCTACGAGCTGATACAATCGGGCGATCTTGAGACAGTCAAGGTGGGCCGGGCGACACTGATCCAGTACCAAAGTCTAAAAGTGCTCACACAGAACTGAATGGCGGTTTGTTGGCCGCCTTCTGCCTCTCCGACTTAAAGCGGTGCCTTGGAGAAAGCTGACGTTCGGCCGCGTGAATGACGGTGGCAGCAGCCGACCCAACGCCGGTTGTTCCAATCCGTGCCGGTAAACGTCCGATCCTGCCGAAAGCGATCCTTCGCGCTCGTAAAAGCGTACGATGGGGAAGGCGCCCTAAAACAGCTATTGTTCGGCCGTGAAAATGGCGATCTCGTTGCCGCGGTTGGTGGGGGTAGCTTTGGCAATTTGGGCAAGCGAACTAAAAGACCCTATGGATTTCGCCTGAAAGGTGGCCGAGTTGATATTCTTCAAATCGGAATTTCCGTCTATCTGCATCGAGTTCGACAAAATAGCCGAGTCCATAGCCGCACACATGTTCGGGTAACGCTCGTCCGTCCGCCGACCAGACGTCGTCATACGAGGTTTTGGTTAGCGCTCGCAGCCTAACCCGGTCCTTTTGCTTCTCGCGCTCGGGATGCGACAAACGCTTCATCTCGATAGCGATCAAATTGTCGCGCTCCACGACCCGCCCGCGGCTATGCAGGATGAGGTCGCACGTGATCCGTACGACATGCATCGTCTCGTCGAGAATCGTCTTTACCTGTCCGCCCTGCTTGCGGTTATATTCGGTGTCGGCTCGATACCCGTCATAGCCCGCCTCGACCGCTGCCATCTCCAGTAAGGGCGCCCACCGTGCGCAAAGATTGCGTTCGCTCGTGCCGTGGAGAATATTTTCTGCCTCGCGCTCGGTGAACTGCTCGAACGAGCGGAAAAACAGTTCTCGAAGATCGTCCATTGCCGCCTCCCCCTGATCCGGTCACAGAGGTCACACTCAGGCACCTCTGTGACCGGATATTCAATTCAGCGAGCGTGCTGCACGCTCATATCTGCGCCCCACGACCAGCTCTGGACGGTCAAGCTCCGGCGCAATCTTTGAGGTCGTGAAGATGATCTGATGCGGAACCCTCGCTGCCTCGGACATGGCGGCAAGCAGGCGTTGGAAATTCCAGGACCTCTCCTCGACCATCCCCTTGTCCTCAACATTATCCAGCAGCATCCAGCGCGGAAGGTTGAAGCGCTGATCAAGGAGCGCGGCATCAAGCATCCCCGCCGCGAAGCTGTTCTTCAGGATCACCATCCCGCTGGCGCTTCCTGCCCGGTTCTTGTCGCCATTGATCGCGATCCAGTCACCGGAGAATTCGAAAGAGACGTTCGCCACCTCGCCAAAATCGCTGTGCTCCTGGAGATCCTTGTCCAGCAAGGCCTTTGTCCGGTTCGAAATTAGCGTGAGCGCCTCGCGTTTTCGGTTCCCCTGCGCCCGTGAAATCGCTTCAATTTCCGCCTTGAGGCGGGTCACCCGCGAATTCAGATCCTCCTTGGCATCTGATGCGGCCTTGATCTGCTTCGCCAGTTCCAAGCGCTTCTGGAGGCCTTCCAGTTCACTATCGATGAAGCCGGTCTTGCGGCTCAACTCTGCAATAGCGCTTTCGCGGCCGGTCACGGTTCCAGCGTCGGCCAACTCGATCGTCGAGGTAGCGCGTCTCAGCGCCTGCCGCGCCACTCGCAGCTGTCCGGATTTCTGGGCTCGTTCCGCGTGTCGTTCCGTCTGAAGCGCCTCGGATTCCTTCAATTGCATCTGCAGATCGAGACGCACCGCCAGCGTCCTTGAATCATCGCCTCCCTCAAGTCGGCGCGTATTGCACAGCTGGCAATGGTCGGCATGCTTCGGTTCGACCGGTGCGAAGCATGACGGACAATATTCGAAGGCGAGATGCCCAAGGGCAAAGAATGTCACGGAGGAATCGTCGAAGTCCGACAGCGATTGCTTGAGGTGACGTATGAAATCCTCTGCGTCGTCGATCTCGAAGTCGAGAACTTCGATCTCGTTGACGAGCCGGGCTACCTGGCGCCTAGCCTTGGTGTAGTCGCGGAGTGCGGAAGCCCTCATCCGCTTTAACTCATCTTGATCCTCACTGGACTCCGAGGAATCGACCAAATCTCGGATGGACTTCAACAATTCCGACCGCTCGGTTTCCAGTTTCGCGATCGAGACCTGGATATGCTCGATGAGAATGTTCTCACCATACCCCGATGCCACGGCGACGAGGCTGCGATACGCCGTTGCCGCCGCCTCATATTGCTTCTCGGTCTCGCGCAGCGCGATCTGTTTTTCGTACAGATCGTATCCCCCCACGCCGGTCAGCAAGTCGCCAACCGCCTGTCGCGTTTGCCAAGTGTCAAAATTCTCGACCCGAAAGATCCGCTGCACCGGTGTGAGCTGGTCGACATACAGGATACGCAGCAGCTGGTGCATCGTGATGTTGCTCGCGCCGTCGCTGATGGACTCAGGGAGTCCGATGGCCCGGAACAGCACTTGGCTAAAACTATATCCATGTTCCGGTCGCTTGTAGCCGAGCAGCTGCCAACCATCGTTCGGCGAAGAAAGCGCATTGTTCATGTCGCCGAAATAGATCGACATGGGCCGCAAGCCGTCCGTGGATACGTCGCGACGAAGGGTAAGCGTGCCTGCCGGCGTCAGAATTTGTAGATACACGCGTTCCGCGCGCGAGGCCGATTCTTTCCATTCGCGTAGATCCCCGCCGAGACCGAAATAGATGAAATCCGCCAAGGTTGACTTGCCCGAGCCGTTCGAGCCGTGGATGATGTTCACCCCTGCGTGAAACGGCTCGTCGTAAAGCACATTTGCCCCGCGAGTGATGAGCATCCGCTCGATGCGAAGAAAGGCGCTCATACCACTGGCCCTCGTGCTGGCAGGCCTGCGCGCTTGAAAAGATTGTCTTTCCCCGACATCGGCAGCGATGCAAGATCAACCACCAGGAAGCGCATCAGCGCTGCGTCGTCGGTATTTCGTTCAGTCGCTTTCGCGAGAATCTCCGCAGGAACCTGCTCAAATTCGAGACTGGCGTATCGATCTCGCAGGGCATCGCGCTTCAACAGTCCAAGGCCGGTAAGCTGTTTCAGCGCGGTCGCCTGATAAATTTGCAGATCCTGCCAGACGGACGCGGTGCCTGGCAGGCGGACAAAGGTCGATTTCTCGGTGTCGCTTCGTAATTCTCGAAAGCGCGCCTTGATCTCCGACGGAAGCGAAAGTCGCTCCAGCATGACGGGGAACATCAGGAACATGTCAAGCACGCGGAGCTGTTCGAGTGGCATGGCCTCGCCCTTGGCGCATAGCAGACGCACCATGCGGAAAACGCAATGATATGGGTCGCGCGATGCGAACCAGACGCGGAACTCAGACATTGTCCCACGCCAGATGGCAATTGCCTGCCAAGTAATACAAGGCGCCGTCGACCAAGCCCGCGGTAATTTGCCCTTCACTGGTCGAGTGTGCCGACACGCATGGCTCGACAACATGCTCCTGAACGACTCGGTCGACCGCAGCAATGTCGGCGCCATGAGCGATCTCGCGGACTACATGCCGGTTGAACCGGGACTCAACGTCGGCCATGAGCTTGGCGTACCGCGTCACCGCCGATGGCTGTGCGATATGCCGCTGGAGCGTCATATTGAATCGCTCTTTCTTCCGCTTCGCATCGGCTACCGCGTAGGTTCGCCCCGCGTCGGCCAGCTTCTGCTCGAGATCACGGCGATCCCCGTCGGCAAGCGTAATATAGTACTGAAAATCAGACAGGATTTCAGCATCAAGTTCCGTGGGAGCACCCTCAGAAGTGGCGGATTGCCCCCCGCCGCAGGGTTCTGGTTGGGCGGCGCTGGCGGCTTCAAACTCGGCAGTCGGCGGCGTTATCTTCTTGAGCAACTGGCGGATGAAAGCGCACACCGACTTGAAGACAGGCGCCGTGCGCGTGGCTGGCTTGCAGATGGTGATATGGTCTGTCTGCACGCCGATCGGCTCACAGCCAGTCACCCCCGGGTTAGCCGTGACCTTATCGACAACATGGACGCCATAGGTCTTTTCTGTCTCAAAATAGGCGCGAACCGCTACGCCCTGCCGCGCGACCCATGACCTGAAGAAGTCGTTCAGATCGACTAGATTGTCGTCGCCATACGCAAGCTGCTTCGCTTGCTTGCTCAGAAATTGCCGCACGAGCACATCGAGCGTCTTGGCTGCCTGCGCGCCCTGATGCGGCGTTGCCAAAAACGCAACACCGGTGACCGAACGGCCAATTTCGATGAAATCAGGGCTCAAGGACTCTGAGCAGCGACGAAGCATCTGCTTGACGATTAAGCCGCCAAGGCTGTGCGCAACCAGCAGGGTGTGTGGCGCGCGTTCCTCGCGGCTTGCCAACCCGTCCGCCATGATGAGTGCAAGATCCTGGATGGATGCGCCATCACCGGAGAGGACGCTCGCGAACTTCGTGGAATCATATCCGACTGTGAATATCCGGCACGTGGGAAAGTCCGTGGCGAGCCACTCAAGCCAGGACTCCTCCTCTGACGAACGCCAAGTCTCGAATTGATCGCCGCCGAGGCCATGGACGAAGACAATGTCCAGTACCGCAGGGGGTGGCGACGTCAGCCGCGGTCGCGCGAATACTTCTACCGGCCCCTCGTTCGACATTCCCACCCCAAAGCAAATTTCGTCGCTTATTCGATAACCGCTCCGTAGCGGAGCGACTAATTTCCGTCACAGAAAATCGCAACGGGAACGGGGTTTCTAGCAAAATATGCTCTTAGCCATCGGTTATTCGGACACCTGCTCATTCTCTGTCGTCCCATCGTGTCCGATGGACAAACGCTGTATGTCTGCTCCTGACCAGCCCTGCCGCTCGACGCGTCGCTTGGGAACGGCGGTAAAGTCCCACCTGCCGCCTCTCCAGCTGCGTGGAGCTACATTCGCTTTCGCACTTGTCAGACCCCTTGAACTGTCTGAGATGCAGGTGCTTAGGTGTCAAAGGGACGTCGTTCTGCGCGCGGGCGCTTGCTATGATAGAAGCGCCCGCTCGCGGCACTTGGCGGGAAGCGATGCATTCGGTCAAGACAGTCCCGCCTTATCCAGTCCGAACGCCTTGTCCTGCGAGCCAAGCACCGACTGGAACGCGATCGAGGCGCGATTCCAGGCGTTGATCACCATCACCATATAGGTGAGGTAGATCATCTCATCTTCGGAGAATTGCGCGCGCGCCTTGGCATAGATGTCGTCTGGCACGCCGTGCGCCGACAACCGCGTGAGCGCTTCGGTCCATTCCAGCGCGGCGCGCTCGCGATCGCTGAACAAGGTCGATTCCCGCCCGATGGCGACATGGTGAAGACGAAGCTCCCGCTCACCATGAAGCCTAGCCTGCTTGATATGCATGTCTAGGCAGAAGGCGCAGCCGTTCAGCTGCGACGCGCGTATCTCGACCAGGCTCAAGATGCCCTGCTCGACGGGCCCTTCTTGAGTGCCAATGTGAGCTCTGTCAGTTTCTGCGTCAGCGCCGGCACCTGGCGCATGTGATCGATGCGGTCGGACATGTCGTATAACTCCAATGTATTGAGAATGACTCAGGCCTTGGCCTTCACGGGCAGCCGGAACGGCGCGCCGAGCCGATTGAAGGCATTCATTGCCGCGATCGCGATCGTCAGGTCGACCAGGTCGCGCGGCTCGAAGGCCGCCGCAGCCGCGGCATAGGCCTCGTCCGAAGCATGCGTCTCGCTGACCCGCGTCACCTCTTCTGCCCAGGCGAGGGCCGCGCGATACTGCGGGTCGAATAGATACGGCACCTCCGCCCAAACCGGCAGCAGCACAACCTTGTCGAGCGGCATCGTCTTGAGGAGGTCACGCGTGTGCAGATCGATGCAGTGCGCACAGCCGTTGATCTGCGACACCCGCAGAAACACCAGATGGATCATCTCCTCCGGCAGGTTGGTGCCCGTCGTGACATAATGATGCACCCCAAACAGGGCCCGCGCACCGTGGGGCGCCACTTCATGCCAGACCAGCCGCTCAATCTCGCTCATGCTTTCATCCTTCTTTGCAGCAGCGCCCAATCGACGCTCGCTACTCTGACGAGGCAGGTCACGGGCATGTGACATGGCGGGCGAAATTTCAGATCTCCCGGCAAGCGTGTCACACTGCGATGGGCTGGCTCGTCAGACCCAAGAAGCAAAGGAGGCGGCGCAAGATGACGGGCGATGAAAGTAGAGAAGCGTCAGGTTCTGCGGTCGGGCAAACTGCGCGCCTCGACGATTTCCAGCGCGAGCGTAAGCGGCTCGTGCGCCTGGCCTATCGAATGCTCGGCTCGTTCAGCGAGGCTGAAGATGTGGTGCAGGATGCTTGGTTTAGATGGGAAAAGGTCGATGGCGGGATCGATGCGCCGGCCGCCTATTTGACGCGCATCGTCACGCGCCTGTGCCTCGACCGCCTGAAATCCGCACGCGCGCGTCGCGAAACCTATATCGGCCCATGGCTGCCAGACCCGCTGATGGGGTCCAGCGATCCGGACGAGACGATCGCCGACGACATCACCGTCACGCTGATGCTCGCGATGGAGCGTCTGTCGCCACTGGAACGCGCAGCCTTCCTGCTTCACGACGTGTTCGACATCGCGTTGAGCGACGTCGCCGTGACTCTGGGCCGCGAGCCAGCGGCTGTGCGCCAACTGGCCTCGCGCGCGCGCAAGCATGTCCAGGTCGCCCGGCCGCGCTTCAGCGTCGAGGCAGCCGAGGCTAGCCGTATCACGCAAGCCTTTTTCGTTGCCGCGCGCGATGGCGATACCGCAGCGCTTGCATCGCTGCTTGCGCAGGACGTTGAAATCCATTCGGACGGCGGCGGCAAGGTGCTGGCCTTCCGCAACGTCATCCGCGGCCTCGATCGCGCTCTCCGTCTGTTCGCCGGGCTGCGCCGCAAGAACGCGCCCACGGCGCAACTGCTGCGCACCGCCGAAATCGACGGCCTGCCCGGCTATGTCAGCATCGATCGCGGCGTCTTGCAGACCACCGCGCTCGACATTCGCGACGGCAAGATCGCGGCGATCTATATCGTTCGAAACCCTGACAAGTTGCGGCACCTGATGACGGCCCTCGCGGGGCAAGCTCATCCGCGGTGAGCGCCGATGACCCCGCCACCGGCGCTAGCCGAGGTCCCCTAGGTTGCTTTCCGCAGAACCTGGAAATCAGCCCGGATTACCTTTCCGCCGTCACGTAGTTCGTCAAGGTAATCCGACCAGCGCTGCATCATCCTCACGCGCTCGTCCCAATATTCCCCGCGAGCGTAAGCGCGACGGACCTGGTTGGTGTCGACATGCGCCAGTTGGCGTTCGATCGCATCGGGATGCCACTCTCCCATCTCGTTCAAAAGCGTGGCTGCCATCGCCCGGAAACCATGGGCGGTCATCTGGTCGCTGGTATAGCCGAGCCGGCGCAGCCCCGCATTGACCGTATTCTCGGACATTCGCCTGCGCGGATGCCCCAAGCACGGAAACAGGTACTTCCACCAATGGGTGTGCTCATGGAGTTCCTTCAGCATGGCGAGGACTTGCCGCGACAGCGGCACCCGGTGAGGCCGCCGCATCTTCATCCGCTCGGCCGGGATGAACCAGATGGCTTCCTCCCAGTCGATGTCGGTCCATTCGGCCGCCCGCAATTCGCCCGGCCGGAGCAAGACGTGCGGAGATAGCCGCATCGCCATCCGCGTCACCGGATAGCCCTTGTAGTCATCGAGCGCTCTCATCAGCGCTCCAACTTCCGAGGGCCTCGTGATCGCGGCGAAGTGCTTGGGCTTCGGCGTGGCGATGGCGCCGCGCAGGTCCGCGGCCACGTCCTTGTCGCACCGGACCGTGGCAACACCGTAGCGAAATACCCGGCTGAGCACGCTGCGCATGCGCCGGGCGCTCTCATAGGCGCCCGTGGCCTCGATCTTGCGCAGGACTGCCAGCGCCTCGTGAGGCGTGATCTGCGCGATCGGCAGGTCGCCGATAACCGGATAAGCTTTTTCGAGCAGCCACCGGATCTTGTCGATCGTGACCAGCGCCAATCCATCGCGCTCGCACTTTACCAGCCATTCCTTCGCCACCAGCTCGAAAGTGGTCGCTGCCGCATGCCTGGCCGCGATCCGCGCGCGCTTCTTCTCGATGGCAGGATCCATTCCGGCGGCAATCTGCTCGCGGGCCTCGTCCCGCTTCGCACGGGCGGCGGCGAGACCGACGGCAGGCCATTTCCCGAGGTGAAGCGTCTTCTGCTTGCCCAGGAAACGGTAGTTCATGCGCCAGAGTTTGGAGCCGTTGGGCTTGACCGCGAGATAGAGGCCAAGGGTATCGTGAAGCTTGTAGAGCTTTTCTGAGGGCTTCGCGGTCGTGATCTTGATATGAGTCAGCATTGGATTCATCCCAGCAAGCCGGGTCGATCCGGGGCCATCAAAGGCACCCCAATCGTGGGGGTGCTGTTGGTGGTCCTGGCCGGACGTCACCGGAAATTTAGCCGGCGATCATCGGTCGATTTATGCTGTGAAACCAGACGCTTGCTGGACGTTGCTGGACGCACTTAGCGCCAGAAAGTGGTGCCAGAAGAGGACTCACGTCTACCCCCTTTTCCTGTGTTAAATCAGAATTTTAGGCGATGTGGTTTTTGGAAAGGCCCGCAATTTCGCCCGCACTAGGAAACTAACGTATTGGTTCGATGCCTTTTTAGGGACTCTGGCAATTTCAAAGTCTCAGAATTCCGCCATTCCTGCGCAGGAACAAATGCAGAAAGTGGGCCTTTTGATTCGGGTGCCAAGACGGCCCCTTACCTCGTCATGCATCTCGCCGCCTCCCCTCTACGAAACGCGCCTCAAGCGAGTGCATTTCGGCTAGCGTAGAAAGGTAGATGCTCACTCCAGTGGCCACGCCTCGGTAGAGTTCATCGCAATCCACCTGGACGTGGGTAATCGCCTTAGACGCGATGATCCCTGGTAATGCCCAAATTGCGTCCGGGGGCAAATAAGCCACCATCGAACGAAGGTTCTTGCGAAGAATTAGAGATAGCTGCGCTCGCTGAGCCGATTGGGAGACGTCGGGCAGAAATCGCTCGCAGGCGAGCCGTATTTCAATTTCCTCTCCCCTGTGCTGCTCAAGCATTGCACTGGTCTCTACGATCACACACCTCAGCCGGACGAATGTCTCTTCTAAGCGGCGCTCCGGCTCGTCGACGACATAATAGGTGGGCCAGGCCGCCTGAATCTCCGCTCTGAGAGAATAAACCGGCTTAGGCGTAGCTTTCCTTTTGCATCTGGTCTTCGTCATCGCAACTCTCTCAGAGAACGCGACGGTGACGATCGCCGCTTTCGAGAAGGCTACATGCCGATGGGCACGAAACCAATCAGTTGATGATCAGCGAGTGGACGCTGTTGACAAAGATGCCTTTGGACATCCCGATCAAGCTCTCCCGTCACAATTAGGCGCTCGCACCGATAGCAAGGGAATTTCTTACCGATCGGTAAGAATGGGTGCGAAGGCGTCCGTCAAAGCGAGCAATCTTACCGATCGGTAAGTTAAGGGGGTGGCTGGCTAGCATATCCCGTATCACGGAGCGCCGTTCGACCTATGCCGACTGCAAGCGTTTACTACGACAGACAAGGCGACGGTGAAGATCGTCGCTTTTGAGAAGGTACCGTGCCGATGAGCACGAAATCAATCAGTTGAACATGGCCGACGTTTAAGAGATTTCTAAGAGCGGACTGTCAGATTGCAGACTTTACCTGCTGCGCTGTGAAAGCACTTGCGGCGAGCAGGACCACAGATGTTGCCAGGGAGCCCATGAACCCCGCTCACAATTCCGCATTGGCGCAGCGCTACCTAGTCGATGACCTCCCTGGTGCACACCAGCCCGGAGCCCGATTGCACGGCATTCTCCAGAGGATCGACGTCGGAGCTCAGCTAACGCCGATCGCACGGGAATTCCTTGCATCGACGGGTCTGCTCGCTCTTGATGCATTGGCAACTGGACAGCTGCCACTGGCTGAGTTTCAAGCCCAAGCTGCCACGGAGCGTAATTCACGAATCCAGCAAGCGTCGATCAAGGCCGCCGAGGCAGAAGTTGAAGCCGCTAGAATTGCTGCCGCCCAAGCCGAAGCAGTGAAGGCGACCTTTGCCGCCATGGCGAATGACCCGGTCCTTCGCCGAAAGCGCGAGGCACAAGAACTCCGTCGACGCTTTGGTCTGGGGTATGTCGAGGACGAGCACTACGGGCGGGTCATCGGTCTTTTGAAGCGCGTTGCGAAGGGACAGCGCCTTGCCCTCGAGGATGTCGCCTGGCTTAGAACAGAAGCCGAATACTGCTGGACCGATGAACTGCAGAAAGCGTGGCATGGCTTGGAGGCCCAAGCGCTAACCGAAGCATGGGACCGCACCGGCGATGCTTGGAACGCAGTCAACGCCAGTGGCCATTGGCGCAAGGCGGGTGATGCCGAGCGAGCTCTATCCTTGACCGAAAAGGCGCTGGCGCGAACTTCCCTCCCGTCAAAGCTTCGATCTGCCCTTGCCACGACTCGCGGCGGGGCGATGCGCGATTTGCACCAGCTTGAGGAAGCTGAAGCGCTTGGACGACAAGCCCATAGCCTGACGCCCGGAGATTACCGGCCCTGCACACTACTGGGGGCTGTGTTGCTTCAGCGCGGTGACCTTGCGGGAGGGTATGATTGGTACGCCAATGCCGAGCAGCTGGGCGCGTCACGGAAGGCCATTGACCAAGATTTGCGATCACTGCTGGTCCGATTACCCTCGCAAGAGCGGCAGCGGATTTGTGACTATCTTATCGCTCAAGACCCCGAGAGGTTCGCCTGGTTGTTGAGGCGCCATGACGCGAGCGCGCGCGGAAGGGACCGATTCACAAAGGCTAGGCTTGCGTGATTATCGTGCCGGACGATCCTGGCTCAGCAGGTCAGGATGAGGTCTTGAAGGCCTCTGTGCTCAAGGTATTCGACGGTGACGGCTTCCTTGCCAACGTATGGCATCCGTTCCGCGAGACTTGGGTCGAGCGCATACCCTTTCGCTTCGCCTTCATCGATGCACCAGAGATGGGACAGCCCTGTGGTCCCGAAGCGAGGGATTTTCTTGCAGCGCTCATCGCGGGCAAGGAGCTTAGGCTTGATCCGGTTGGCAAGGAATCGACGGGCTACATGCCAATCGATCCCTACAAGCGTCTGCTCTGCGTCGGCTTCCTGACCGAGCAGATGGAGGCTGGAAGGATTGACTATTACCATCAAGGCAAGTGCGGCAGCGGTTTGGTGAAGCGGCCCCGTCCGGTGACACGTAACATCGAGCTCGAAATGATCGTGAATGGCTGGGCGTGGGTTGTCGAGCAATACAGCTTCGAACGGGAAGACGAGTACTTCGAGGCGCAGGAAGATGCGCGGGAAAATCGGCGTGGGCTTTGGCAAATGGAGAATCCTGAAGCCCCGTGGAGTTTCAAGAGACGACAGCGTCAGCAGCGCAAATCTGCAGAAGCCCAGGGGAAACTGCTTTAGATCGGAAAGGAAAAAGCTTCAGCTGCTCACGTGACGAACGGCGGGTACTGTGGCAGCGATTGCGTTGATGATTGGACGATCCCGAACTTATCGGCCCAGCCTGTGGGCGCGCATCTTCCTTTCAGAGAGCTGGAAGCTGGTTCTCAGCGCCTCCTCATCGGACCGCATTCGACTGCAGTTGGGGGCTGACGACGACATTCCCTGCCTCGATGTCGCAGAGGTTTCGTCGAGCAAGGCGCTGCTCTGGCACACGGTTGAAATCCGGTCGAAGGGCCGCGTCGATGCGCTGTCAGGCTTGACTGCCAAGTCCGCTCAGACATTACGGGACGATTTGCTGGCTTTCGTAAACCAGCATCTCGCGGAGCTCATTGATTCCGATAAGGAACGTCTCCGTGAGGTGGATACCAAGATCCGGGCCATCACGGACAGCAACCAGCAGTACCTGGCCCATGCCGACGTCAGCCGGGCAATTGCCAGCGTTCCCGGCAGCGCCTCGGTTGCCCTGGCCCACCCACTGTTCGACGCCAATCTGATCCCGGCCTCGCTAAGAGCTTATCTCCCCACCTCGTTTTCCATGCTCACGGACCCGGCTGTCCGCAGCCGCTACAACGAGAATTTCGTGGTTCACGAGATGCAGAAGTTCGACGGTTTCTTCTCGAACCTGGGTGGCTTCTCACTCTCCCAGGAGCAGCGCGAGGCCTGTATCCGTCTCGAGGACAACAATCTTCTGGTCGCCTCGGCCGGTTCGGGGAAATCCGCGACGATGGTCGGGAAAGTGGCCTACGTCCTGGAGAAGGGGCTTTACCAGCCCGGCGAAATTCTCGTTCTCGCCTTCAACAAGAGTGCGGCCGACGAGCTGAAGGAGCGTATCGCCAAGCAGCTCGGCATCGACGAGGATGCCTTGGAATGCCGGGTAACCACTTTTCACGCCTTGGGCCGTGGGATTATCGAGGAGACCGAAGGAAGGCCGCCTCAGCTGGCCAACTGGGTCGAACACCCGGCTGGTGAAGCCCGCGTCATCGACAAGATCATACGCGAGCTGATGGATACGAACGAGGAGTTCAAGCGGCTCTGGATCGACCTGCTTTCGATCCTCCCCAAAGCCGATATTCCCGCTGAAGCCTTTGACTCCGAAGCCGACTACGAGCGCTACATCGCCGACCGAAACGACCGAGGTGGCAGCACCATCGGCACTCTCGCTGAGATTTATGTTCGATCTCTTCAGGAGCAACGGATCGCGAACTGGTTGTGGGTCCACTCGGTCGAGTTCGAGTATGAGAAGCAGATCTCATTCGAAGAGGAGGACGGAAGCCAGCGGTTCGTTCAGCCCGACTTTCATTACCCTCTGACTGACACATTCCATGAGCATTTCGCGATCAACGCGGACGGCTCATCGCCCTTCGACAATTACGTGGAGCACATGCAGGGCAAGCGTGCCGGGTACAAACGCGAAGAACTGGATTTCTTCGAGACGACCTCTGCGCAGGCGCGAGACGGGACACTGTTGCAGCGGCTCGAGGCCGAGCTGGTCAAACGGGACATTCCGCTGACCGAGAAGAGCACCGAGGAGATCCTGAAAGCGATCGAGCCGGTGGTGATTACGCACTACCAGAAGCTGATCGGCGTGTGCATCAAGCATATCAGGGCTAGTCAGCTCACCCTCGAGATGCTGCTCGAGCGAGCCAAATCCCTGCATGACAAGCCCCGTGCACAGTACTTCGCGCGGGCCGTCTGGCTGATTACGCAAGCCTACTCGCGAAAACTCGACGAGGCCAAACGGATCGATTTCGATTCCATGATCGGCGACGCGGTGCGCCTCGTCGAGACAGGCCGCTATCAGAGCCCCTATGCGCTCATTCTCGTCGATGAATTCCAGGATATCTCGGATCCGCGGGCCAACCTGATCAAGGCGCTCAAGCATCAGAAACCATTCACCAAGGTCTTTGCCGTCGGAGACGATTGGCAGTCGATTTACCGCTTTGCCGGATCGGATATCACGATCTTCACCCAGTTCGAGGCCAACTTTGGGGCTTGCTGGCAAGGACGCCTCGAGCAGACCTATCGTTGCAACCAGCTGCTGGCTGATACTGCCGCGCGCTTCGTTCAGCGCAATCCCGCGCAAATCACGAAAACCGTTCGCTCGACGCGTGCCGGCATCCCGCGATCAATTCGTGTGATTCCCGTCACGGTGGAATGGCGTAAGCCGAGTTTTCCGGCTGCATGTTTCCAGCTGCTCGAGCGCCTTGACACTTTCCTGGAGGGTATCGCCGGGCAATGGCGCCAACAGGAGGGACACAAGCTGAAAGTCCTCGTCCTGTGGCGTTATAACCTGCTGGATCCCTTCGGCGGACAGATACCGCGGTTCTCGAACATCGAGGTCACGGGCCTTTCCTTCCATCGCTCCAAGGGCCTGGAAGCGGACTACACGGTCCTGCTCGACGTCAGCGAAGGCGACTACGGCGTTCCGAGCCGGATCGAAGATGACGAGTTGCTCAACCTCGTCATCCCGCAGCCGGAGACCTATGCCTACGCTGAAGAGCGGCGTCTTTTCTATGTGGCGCTGACCCGCGCCAGCAGAGGGACCTTCATCCTCTGCAACCGGCGCAAGCCCTCACGCTATATCCGCGAGCTTTGCGAGATTGCCGGTGACGACGTTCGCTTCGAGGCGGTTGACGGCAAAGAACTGGATCAGTGCCCTCGCTGCCTTGTCGGGCAGATGGTCGAGCGCCAAGGGCGGAACAACACGACATTCTATGGCTGCAACCAGTTTCCAGAATGTAGCCACACTCAGAAAACGACGCGCTTGAGCGGCGAGAAAATCTGTCGACAAAATCGCGAGCGCCCCACAACATTACAGGTCAAATGATGCTCTTGGGCCTCTTCACCACAACATGTTGTGCGCAGCTGGCAAGTCATTCAGGTCAGGCACTAAATCTGCTAAAATCGTCGGCATAACGTAAACGTAAAATAGCTCTTGCCCCTTCGCTTTTCGATGCTTTAGCGCAGGCTTTGCGTTAGCACATCTTGGTGTTCGACGAGGGGGCTTGGATGAATCGACTAATTCGCCTGATCGCGATCTGCTTTGGATCGCTGATCCTTTGGACATCACCTCTTCAGGCGCAAGAAAGGTCGGCGGTCCGGGCAGGGTTCGAGCTGCCTGCCAACAGCGGCAAGAAAATTCTAATTTTTCGCCCAAGGATCAGCGTCGGCTCACAGTCTACAGGCGGAATGTTCGAGCCGAACGCCGAGTGGACAGATCGTGCCAAGCTCAACATGCAATCCTCCCTGGCGGAACTCCAGCAACGCCTAGGAAATCAGGTCGTCGAAGCCCCCGAAGCTTATGGTGACGATGCTCTCGCAGTCCAGGAGCACATGAGCCTGTTCGCTGCGGTTTCGGACGCAGTGATTCAGTATCAGTTTTTCGTTGGCAATCGGCTTCCCACCAAAAAGCGCGATAACCGGGAGGGCGTTTTTGACTGGTCCCTCGGGTCAACGGTGGCCAGTTTGCCAGGGGCTGCTGACGCTGACTACGGATTGTTCATTTTCACGAAGGATGCCTACGGCTCGACCGGTCGGAAGATCCTGCAGGTAATGGCGCTTCTCGGTCCTGGTCTCGCTGTCCAATCGGGGGAGCACATCGGCTATGCCGGCCTGGTTGATCTGAAGACCGGGGATCTGCTCTGGCTCAATGCCGACGGTGCCATGGGCGGTGATGTTCGCGAGCCTGACGGCGCCCAGAAACGAATTCGTCAATTGCTCGAAGATTTCCCGGGCAGCAATATCAAGGCCGAATGATGACCAGACCATCGCGAGCGATTGCAGCGGCGGCGTCGCTGGTCTCCAGCCTTCTCGGTTCCACTGCTCATGCGGCACCAGCATCGGCGCCTCCGCCATACGAGGGTGCTTATCAGCCCAAGGGCGTGGACGAGATCGGCCTGTGGCAGAGGGATGACGAGTACGAGCGCGCGTTGGTAGCGTCACCGGTCGTCATCCGGGATGAAGCCCTGTCCGCTTACGTGAAGAGTGTGCTCTGCCGAGCCGTCGGCACTGATCGTTGCGATGCAACGCGTGTCTACATTCTTCGAGAGCCCACGTTCAACGCGACCATGTCGCCGAATGGAACGATGCGCGTTTATAGCGGCTTGCTGTTGCGGGTGCGTAGCGAAGCGGAACTGGCAGCCGTGCTAGGCCATGAGTTTGGCCATTTCGAAAAGCGGCACTCTCTCATGCAGTTCAAGGCAGCGAGAGGTGGTAGCGATTTGCTGGCCTGGAGTGCGTTGCTCGCCAGCATGTCCCCCAGTTACAATACCCAGAGAGCTTACCAAGATCTGCAAATATCAGTCTACGGCAGCTTCTTTCGCTTTGGCCGGGATCAGGAACGCGAAGCTGACCTGCTCGGGCTAGGGTATCTCAATGCTAGCGATCTGCGCCCGCAAGCTGCAGCCCAAGTCTGGCAGAATCTGATGGGTGAGATCGAGGCCTCGACAACAGCCCGAGGCATCCGGAAGCCAGACTTCAAGGCAATTGCATTCACGGCGTCGCACCCTCCTCAGGGAGAGCGGGCCGAATACCTCGCTGAGCTAGCCGATCCGTCTGCCAAAGACCGTGATGATGGAGTGGACCGCTACCGCGCAGCCATGGCAACCTGGCTCCCGATTTTTCTGCAGGACCAGATCAAGCTCAATGATTTCGGTGGCAGCGATTACCTCATCAATCGTCTGGCTGAGAACGGGTGGACCGCAGATCTATGGTTTGCACGAGGCGAGCTCTATCGCACCCGCGGCAATCAGCGCGATCTGGTGAACGCGGTGCAATTCTATCGCAGCGCGATCGGTCTCAACCCTGCATTTGCAGAGGCACATCGCGGACTGGGGTTGTCGCTTATCAAAACTGGCGAACGTGCAGCCGGCCAAGCAGCGCTTCGCACATATCTGGAGATCAAGCCCGGCGCAGATGATGCGGGCATGATCCGACTGATGGTTCCGGGGGAGTAATTTCAGTGAAGAAGACGGGCAACATTCGAGCAGCGGTGATATCCACTGCAGCCATCCTTCTCCTTGCCTCTCCGGCTGCCGCTCACAAACTGCGCGTTAGCGGCGAAGCGGTTGCGGTCGCTGACTCCGGGGTCACGGTAACACCTGGCAGAGACTGGAATCGTCTGGACGCCAAGGCGGGCAAGAATACCGAGACCTGGACACTGGACGGGGAGCAACTCAACGACGTTACATTCTTCGGCGGGATCGAAGCTGGCAAACCGCTGGTGAAAGAGCGCGACAGGAAGCGCGATCCGTTGCCCAAGTTTACGAGCTCGACCCTGCTCATCGAGATCCCAGAGTTATTGGAAGGGACGTACCGCACTCACAAGCAGATCGGCGCTTTCAGACTGCTGACCACGGAGCCCGCAAAGTTCCTGGGCCAGGACGGCGTGTCATTCACGTATGAATATGTGGATGCCGATTTGCTCACGCGGAGAGGTGATGCTCGGGCCGCGATCATCGCTGGCAAGCTGTACATGATCACGTTTGACGCACCGCGTCTTCATTATTTTGACCGTAGCATTTCGGATTTTCGGGCGTTGGTGAGTTCGGCCAAACTACGCTGAGCCCCCTGCAAATCCGGCATTCTGCTGCCCGACGAACACCGGATTTGCACTTTTATGAAAGTGCTAGCCCCTCAGTTGGTGCCCTTGTCGCCGATCCACGCGTCAATGTCCTCCTGCGCCCAAGCAACTGCGTAGCCGCCGAGTTGGACCGGCTTGGGAAATTTCCCTTCGGCCATCCAGCGATAGATCGTCGACCGGCCCAGCCCGACACGGTGCTGGACTTCCTTGAAGCGGATGAGGCGCGTCACGCGTTTCGGCTCTGCTGGCGGCGGCATAGCACTTTCAGTCATGACGACCTCCAACGGTCGCCGCGAAGATATCCCCCAGCAGGGCATCCTTGCGCTCGAGTTCGTCGATATGATCAGCGAGGAGCCGGGCCACCCGGTGCGCGGTTCCCTTGGCCCAACGAGGCTTCACGTCGTGCACCTGGTTGCCCAAAACGCGCTCGAGAGCGGCGGGCAATTCGCAGATGAGTTCCTCGAAGAACCTGGCGATGTCGGTCTGAAGCCAGCGGGTCGCCTGGTCTCCGCCAGCTCCGAGGAACAACAGCATGTGAGCGTGCGGGGCCATCCCGGAGGACGCCAGAATCCGCAGCGCTTCTCCCACGCTGGGGCTGCGCTCCCCGATCAGCGTTCGGCGCAGCGCATCCTTGTGCAGGTCGGCCTCGCGCGCGATTTCGCAGCGGTTGCGGCCGCTCAGCTCAACGGCGGTGTGCAGCAGGTTTGCGAGGTCCCGCCGGGTTTGGGTTTCACCAAGTACGCCCATGTCGATCATAGCTGTTTCTCCTCTGGCTGAAATGATCGACTCATCGGCTAAGCCAAGAGGAAGGGTGTAGGAAAACGAAAAGAACATAAAAGGAACATAGAGGAAGGGCCGAATCACTCCGCTTTGGCGATTCGCGCAGAAAACCGACGCCGATGCGCAAATTCCGGCGAGCGCCGCGCGGGATCCGGCCCAATTGGCGCTCTGACCGTTCGACATTGCGCAAAGGTCGGCACGACGGGTCTTTCACGTCGCTTTTTGCTTGGTCGCGCTGCCGCAAGAGCAGGTCTCGATTTCCTACAGGGCCATCGAGGGATCACGAAGAACAGACAGCGAACGGCGAGGCCGCTTGCTGTTTGACCAACCTTCGAAAGGTCCTGCCCATGAATACCCCTGTTCAGTTTGCCCGCCGTTCCCGGCTCAAGGACTATATCCTGCCCGCTCTCGTGGCGCTCGCCGGTGCCGGTGCGGCTTATGCCGGCGCTGACACCACCTTCGATCCGGCCCTCACCAAATTCACTGATTTCCTCGAAGGCTCGGGCGGCAAGATCATCACCGTTCTCAGCCTTGCGGGCGGCCTCATCGGCCTTGCCTCCGGGCGCTTCTCGCTCGGCCAGGTCGCTGTTCCCGTGGGCGTCGGCATCGGCGTCGGCACCGGCGTGCCGATCGTCACCTCGGTCGTGACCGCGGTCATCTGAACAGCGGATCCGGTCACGGCGGGAGGGCGGCATAATGGCTGACAAGTACCTCGTACCCCAACGGCTCGACGATCCGGAGCTCATAGGCTTCTGGACCGTCGACGAGTTCGCGGGGCTGCTGATCCCCTTTGCCTGGGGGATCCTGGCGCAGCACATCTTCATCGGGATCGCTCTCGCCTTTGCGGCCTGGTTCGTCTTGCGGAAGGCGAAATCCGGAAACGCGGGCTCGGCGCTGGTGCATGCTGCCTATTGGTACCTTCCCGGGGGTTTCCTCGGGCTCAAGGCCACGCCGCCCTCCCACTGCCGTCTCCTGGCCGGCTGAGGGAGGAACGCCATGCGCGCTGAATTCGCCTACGAAGAGGCCCAGAAATACCTGCGCCAGCGCAATCGCCTGGCGGTGGTCGCCGGGGTGCTCGGGCTTGCGAGCCTGCTTGGGCTTGGTGCTGCTGCCACACGGGACCGCGAGGTTGTCCTCGTGCCCGTGACGAGCGAGCGGTTGTCGCTCACCACTGCGGGGCCGGACGCCCATTACCTCGAGCTCGTGACCCGCGACACCGCGCTGATGCTGCTCAATCGCAGCCCGCAGGGTCTCGATTACTGGATGGGCGAGATCCTGAAGCTCGCCGATCCGGCTGCCCATGGGCGGCTGAAAGGCGAGCTCGTCAAGATCGTCGAGGAGCAGCGCGGCTCCGACATCAGCCAGGCTTTCGTCATCCGCCGAATGGATGTCGACCCAGGCAGCCTCACTTCGACCGTCACCGGCACGCTCAAGACCTTCGTCGGCGCGCAGGTGATCGCCAGCAATGATCGCAGCTTCCGGCTGAGCTGGAGCAGGCGGGGCCTCTCCCTCGCGCTCACCGGCTTCGAGCAGCTGCCCGACCCCAGCCAGAAGGATTGAAGACGGCCATGAGTGCTCTCACACCTTATGCTTCAACGGCGCTTGGCGCCGGTGTCGCCTGCCTGAGCCTTGGCGCGACACGGCGCATCGATACGGGCTGGAAAGCCTTCGGGCTCGCCCTTTGCGCTCTCGCGTTTAGCGCAGCCCCTGCTCATGCTGACCAGTATGTCGAGGCGGCTGACAATGCCAAGATCGACTGTACGCTCTCGCGCGGCGATCTGACCCGCATTGCGCTCATCGACGATGGCTTTGCCAACGTTTCGAAGATCGCGAGCGCCTATCCCTACAATGATTTCACGATCACCCATGAACCGGTGCGCGGGGACATCTACATCTCGGTGCCGCCGCAATTTGCCTCGGACCGGGTGAGCTTCTTTGCCACGAGCAAGGCCGGGTTCGTCTACAAGTTCGCCTGCCGGACGGTTCCCCAAGAGGCGAGCCAAGTCTTCGTCACCAATCCGGCGCTTAAGGTCCGTGATGCCGAAGAATGGGAACGGGAAGCCGGTCCGGACGATGCGGCCATCCGGCTGATCGAGGCCATGGCGGGCGACGCGGTACTGCCAGGCTTTGTGGGGCGAACCGAGCTCGGCCTGCCGCGCAAGACCGGCACCATCGACGTCCAGCTGGTCGCAGAATACACCGGCGCTGAGCTGACTGGTCAGCGCTTTCGCCTGCGCAATCTCGGCAAGGCGCCGCTTGAGCTCGGTCAGGATCGCGAAGGCCCCGCTGGCGCCATTGCCTTTGCTTATGGCCGTGATGTTCTCGCGCCTGGCGGGGTGACCAGCGCCTTCCTCGTCTTCCGCAAGGGAGGGCTGGAATAATGGCAAACGCAGACAAGCCGGCCACCGATCCGGTTCCCCAGACCCCTGAAACAGCTGAAGCCAGCGCCACCCCGGAAAGCCGACGTGAGGTTGGCAGGCGCAACCTCAACCACCAGATCGCGCAGCGGCAGAAGGCCTTGCTCGCAGGCGTCGGCGCTATCGCGCTGGTCGGCGGGGCAGCCTTCCTGTTCAGCGGCGATGACGACAGACACGCGGACGCTTCTGGCGACACCGTGAGCATCGACACGGGCGGGCTGGTCAATCGCAACCTGTCCGAACGCGAGTTCGTCGCGACATACGGCAACCGGGCCGATGCCCAGGACCGGGAGATCAAAGCGCTCAAGGAAGGCCAGGTCTCGCGGCCGGAGCTCGAGCAGCAGCTCGCAAGCCTCAAGGCCGAGAACAGCCAGATGCGGACCGACGGCCAGACCGCGATCGACGCCATCTCGGCCGAGAATGCCGCCTTGAAGGCGCAGCTCGATCAGACCGCGCGTGCCTCGGCAGCCGCGGCGGCGCCGCCCCCGGCCTACGGTCCCGGCGTGGCCCCTGGCACAGCGCCTAACCCTGGCCGGACGCCAGCGAGCGGTCCGCTGCCCGAGGAGGGCAAGGTCAGCCTGATGAGCTTCGAGACCGGCGCTGCCGGTCCCAAGAAGCCCGCCGCCGACAATGCAGCCCCGCCGCTCGTCTTGCAGGACAGCCGGGATTACCTGCCGCCCAACAGCTATGCGCCGGCGCGCGTGATCGTGGGCGTCGATGCCTCGACCGGCGTTGCCAGCCAGACCGATCCATTGCCCGTGGTGCTCAGGATCACCGGGCCAGCGCGCTCGGTCATGCGGGGCGGCAAGGTGCTGACGACCGATCTCACCGGCTGCCTCGTCAATGGCGCAGCGCGCGGCGATCTCAGCAGTGAGAAGGTCTATGTGAAGCTTGCCCGCATGACCTGCGCGCAGCCTGGCGGCCGCTATGCGGTGAGCGAGGTCAAGGGCTTCATCAGCTTTGCCGGCAAGTCGGGCGTGCGCGGCCGCGTCGTCAGCCGCGAGGGCAGCCTCGTGGGCCAGGCCCTGCTTGCCGGGATCGTCGGCGGCTTTGGTCGGGGCTTTTCCGCCAACGCCAATGGCGTCTTCACAGGCCAGATCGGCGCTGACGGCAAGCGCCAGGCGCTCTCCCCCACCGACATTGTCGCGGGCGGCTTTGGCCAGGGCGCGGGCGAAGCTGCCGACACGGTGAGCAAGTACCTCATCGAACGCGCCGAACAATACCAACCCGTCGTCGAGATGCCGACCGGCATCGAGGTCGAGATCGTCTTCCTCGACGGCGTTCATGTCAGGAGCAATACGAAATGAATTACTCGGAATTTCAGCCGGGACTAAAGGCGCGCGCCGCGACTGCGGCCCTCGCTGTCACCACAGCCTTCACCGTGATCAGCCTCGGCCTCGCCGCGGTCACCGCTGAGCCGGCACGGGCCCAGGGCCTGGCCAGCACCGTGCGCGCAGCGCTCATGGCCCGCTTGCCCAAGACGCCGATCACCGGCCTGTCCTGTGAAGGCTTCGGCGGGCTGTGCGAAGTGGTCTCGGGCAACACGCTGTTCTACGTCGATGAGACCGCCCGATATCTCATGGTCGGCCGCCTCTATGACATGGAGACGCGCCGCGATGTCACGGCAGCGCGGCTGCTCGAGCTCAACCCGGATCTCCTGGCGGCAGGGGCGGCACGGGCGGACGCAGACAATGCCCGGCAACAAACCGGGCAGGAAGCCGGGCCGCCGGCGCCGACAGCAACCAAGGTCGACCTGACCCGTCTGCCGGCGGACGGCGCGATCCAGTGGGGACCGGCGAATGCTCCCAAGGTCGTCGTCTTCTCTGATTTCCAGTGCGGTTATTGCCAGCGCCTGACCGGTGAACTGGTCAAGGCAGGCGTCCGGGTCGAGGAGCGGCCGATTTCGATCTTCGGGGCCAAGAGCCGCGAGATTTCTGAAGCAGTGCTGTGCGCTGCCGATCCGGTCAAGGCACTGCACCAGGCTTACGCCGGTGAGGCCGTGCCGCAGCGTAAGGGCTGCAAGGCCCAGGGCCTCGATGCGAATGAGGCGTTTGCCCGGGCGCAGGGCTTCTCGGGCACGCCGGTCCTGGTGCGCGCCAGCGATGGCGCCGTGCTGCAGGGTTATCGCCCGGCTGCTGAAATCCGCAAATTCCTTGGCCTCGCCTCGAACAAGGGAGGCCGCTGATGCGCAGCTTCAGCCATGTGCCTCGCTCCGCGGCACTGCTCGGCCTGCTGCTGGCGACCAGCGGCTGCGCGGTGCTCGGCAGCAACGTCAAGGGCAACTTCTCCTGCCGGGCACCGGAGGGAGACTGCGCGCCGACCTCGGTAATCGATGGCCGGGCAACCGAAACTGCCGGTGAAAAGGCCGACGCTCCCCAAGTGCAGCGTCCGGTGGCCAACACCTCAACTTCGGGCACCCTCAAGGTTGTCCTGGCCGCCTATCGCGATGCGCAGGGCCGCAACCATGCGGCGCGCGTGGTCGAAGTGCCGCTGCCCGAGCCGGCAGGCGCGCAATTTCAGGATCCGGCAAGCCGCCGCGAGGTTGCGCGGGCGCTTGCCCGGGCCGTTGCCGCGGCGCGCGAGCCGCAGGCCGAAGCGCCGCCACCCGCCACTGACACCACCGACCACACCAACTCCGTCTTGCCGGACGTGCTGACTGCCCCCTTGCAGCACGCGCCGGCCGGGGGACCCGGGACTGCCTCCCTCCCGCCCCGGGTCCCCCACCCCATTGCAGGACAAGGGGAGCCTGCTCCCCAGGAAGGAAACACGCCGTGAGCCTCTCCCTTGCCAAAGCCCGCGATGTCCTGATGGGCGCGCTGTTTGCTGATACAGCTGCGGCTGAGAAGCCGCGGGCGCGCTTCGGCCTCGACATGCTGTCCGACTGGCTCCCGTATCGGGTCTTCGACGAGAGCGCGGGTCTCTACCGTAACGCCCGCTCGAAAGGTTTCATCCTCGAGGTGACACCGCTGATCGGCGCCGACGAGCGCACCGGCGAAATCCTGGGACAGTTCTTTTCCGAAGGACTGCCCCAGGGGGCCTGCCTGCAGGTGCTCAATTTCGCGAGCCCGCGGATCGGGCAGATCGTCTCCCCATGGTTCGCGCCGCGCTATGAACAAGGCGGGATCTACGAGGCGATCGCGCGGGAGCGGCTTGCCCGCTTCTACGATCTGGTCTGGGAAAGCGGCTCGGCCTTCGCCCCTTTCCATGTGCGGAGCAGCCGCCTGGTCGTCTCGCTCGGTGTCCCGGAACACACGAATGTCACCGATGCCGAACTTGCCGAATGTCGTGAGTCTCTGCTGGGTCTCATCCATTCGCTGGGGCTCGATGCGCATCCGCTGCGCCCTTCGGCGCTGATCGGCCTCGTTGACGAGCTGACCTCGCCGACCACGGCGCGTGAGCCCAAGCGCCAGACCTGGAACCCGCTCGAGCAGATCGATGTCCAGGCGATCCGTGCCGACATCGAGCTTGAGGTCGAGGACGACCGCATGGTGCTGCGAACGGAGCGGTTCCGCGAGATGGGCCGCGACAGCGCCGGCAACCCCGAGGTCGGGGTGTGCCTCCCCGATACGTTTGATGTTCGCCATTTTGCCGTGCGCTCGTTTCCCGAGCGCTGGGCACCGTGGGAGTGCGCGCGGCTGATCGGTGACATGTTTGCCGACAAGCTGCGCTTTCCCTGCCCGACCGCCACCATGCTGTGTCTCGTCTATCCGGACCAGGAGGCAGCTTCGGCCCGCGCGGGCTACAAGTTCATGCGCACGACAAGCCTCAGCCAGACCAAGAGCGCGCGCTTCCTCCCCAAGCTTGCCGACCAGTCGGCCGAGTGGCGCCACGTCCAGAACGAGCTCCAGGCCGGCAAGAAGCTGGTGAAGCTGTTCTACGGGCTGACCAGCTATTCGCCGCTGGGCTCGGGCGATGCCCATGAGCGCGTGATCAAGGCGATCTTCAAGGCGGCAGGCTGGGACCTCACCGATGAGCGCTTCCTCCAGCTCCAGGGGCTGGTCGCCGCGTTCCCCTTGAGCCTCGCCGATGGGCTGGCGGACGACATGCTGCGCCTGAAGCGCATGCGCACGATGCTCTCGACGACCGCCGCCAATATCGCGCCGATGCAGGGCGAGTACCTTGGCCGCACGGTTCCCCACCTCCTGCTGGTCGGCCGCCGGGGGCAGCCTTTCTGGTGGTCGCCGTTCGAGAACGGGGCTGGCAACCACAACATCGCGATTTGCGGCAAGTCCGGGTCGGGCAAGTCGGTGCTGCTCCAGGAGCTGTGTGCGGCCCTGCGCGGTGCGGGTGCCAAAGTCGTGGTCATCGACGATGGCCGCTCGTTCGAGCACTCGGTCAAGCTTCAGGGCGGGCGCTTCGTCGAGTTCACGCTTGCTGCGGGCTTCTCGCTCAACCCCTTCTCGATGGTCGACGATGCGCGGGCTGAGGCCGACGAGGATTACCGTCTCGACTGCTTTGCCATGATCAAGGCGATCATCGGGCAGATGGCGCGTCATGACGACAAGCCCAGCGATACCGAGCGGGGCCTGATCGACCGGGCGGTCACCACGGTCTGGAACACGCTCGGGAGCGGCGGCAGCATCGACGACATCGCGGCAGCGCTCGAAGCTGGTGGCGGGGAGCTTGGGGCAAACCTGGCGACCGCGATCGCGCCCTATTGCCGGGGCGGCAGCTATGGCGGGTTCTTCTCAGGGAAGGCCAGCTTCGCGCTCGATGACGATTTCACGGTGTTCGAGATGAGTGACCTCGCGAGCCGCGAGGAGCTTCGAAGCGTCGTTCTTTCGGCGATCATGTTCATGACGGGCCAGGCCATGACGCGGACCTCGCGAGCGACCCGCAAGCTGCTGCTGATCGACGAGGCTTGGTCGATGCTGAAGGGCGGCTCGATGGGCGATTTCGTCGAGACCTATGCCCGCACCGCCCGCAAATACGGGGGCGCGCTCGCAACCGCGACCCAGTCCCTGAATGACTATTACAAGTCGGACGGCGCGCGCGCCGCGCTTGAGAACAGCGACTGGATGCTGATCTTGCAGCAGAAGGCCGAGACAATCTCGGATTTCCGGCAGAGCGCCCGGCTCGACATGGACGACCGGACCGAGACGCTGATCCGTTCGCTGAAGCGCTCAGGCGCGGAATATTCCGAGATCTTCATCAAGGGTCCGGAAACCGAAGCGATCGGCCGCCTCGTGCTCGATCCGCTCTCGGCGACGATCTTCTCGTCTGACCCGGGCACCTATGCCGCGATCCAGGCGCTCGAGGCGAAGGGCATGCCGCTCGCTGACGCGATCCGCACGGTCGCCGGCCTGGCTCCGGGAGAGCGCTGATGGCCTTCCATCAAACCCCGTTCGACCACATCGGTGTGTGGTCGCCGCCGATGCGGCTCATCCCGTTCCTGCAGGGCACCTGCCTGGTCCTCATCGAGGCATCGCGCTTTGCGGCCTCGAGCCTGCTCATCGTGCTGGGCTTGCCGCTGTTTGCGTTCCTGTTCCTTGCGGGCTGGGACATGGGACTCCTGTTCGCGCAGCTCGCCAATCTTGCCGATCACTACCGCGAGGCGGACGCGATCCGCCGGATCGCTTTCTCCCAGGACCTGCAGGGTGCCTTCATCGCCGCCGTGCTCGGCGTGGTGTTGGTGCGGATCCCGCGCTTCCTGAAGCGCCTCGAAACAGCCCTCGCTCCGGCCGCACCCAAGGAGACTGTCAATGGCTGACGTTCGCCAATTACAATCTTTTAATCGCCCGCTGGCGCTCCGGCTTGGCGGGGTTCTACTCACGGTCTGCGCTCTGCTGTGGGGGGCCTGGGTCAGCCGCGAAGTGGCCCGTCCCCGTGAGCAGATCGTTACGGTGCGCTTGGCTGAGACCATCGCGCGGTTCGTCGATGCTGAAGCCCGCGCGGCCCGAGACCCTGAAGTCGGGCAGGCCCGCACGCTCGCCTATCTCAAGGCGGCCGAGGCGGCGGTCCAGGACATGGGCAAGAATGGCCGCGTGGTGCTGGTGGCCGAGGCGGTCCTTGCGGGTGGAGTGCCCGACGCGACTGCCGAACTGGAGCAGCGCATTGCCGCGCGGCTCGGCCGGGAGCCGAAGCCATGACCCGCATCGCCCATCTGCTGCGCGGAGCCCGGCGTCCGCTGCTCCTGACCGGGATCGTTGCCTTGCCATTCGCCTGGGCGCCGCTTGCGGCCTTCAGCGAGGATCATGCCTTCCTGATCAATTCGAGTCCGAGCCTGCCGAACTGGGCCTTCTGGCTCGACAAGTCGGCGCCGATTGCGCGCGGCAGCCTGATCTTCTTCGAGCCGCCGGGCTCGCCGCTGCTCGACAAGCATTTCGGCGAAGGGCCGCACCTCTTCGGCAAGCGCGTCCTCGGTCTGCCGGACGATGTTGTCAGCCACGAGGGCGAACAAGTCCTGGTGAATGGCCGGGTGGTTGGCAGGCGCCTTGAACAGACC
The DNA here is from genome assembly GCA_036570425.1 of Rhizorhapis sp. Taxonomy (GTDB): domain Bacteria; phylum Pseudomonadota; class Alphaproteobacteria; order Sphingomonadales; family Sphingomonadaceae; genus Rhizorhapis. The sequence goes on from DATCYF010000003.1 coordinate 249,134, forward strand.
CGCCTCGGGCTCAAGCTAAGCCCGGGTCCGGAAGGGGTGATCCCGCGCGGCTGCTACTATGTCGGAAGCGACCATCCGCGCGGGTTCGACAGCCGCTACGCCGAGGTAGGTTTTGCCTGCCGCGGGCAGATTCTCGGCAGCGGGAGGGCGATCCTGTGAAGCGCGCCCTGTTTGTAACCTGTGCGCTTGTCCTCGCCGTTCCGGCCGATGCGCGGGACTATGGCCAGCAAGGTGCCGTCTTCCCGGTGATCGAACGCGATCTGCTGGAACAGATCCACACGCGGCTCACTGCCATGGAGAAATCAGGTGAGACCCAGCGGCTCAACCAGGAGCTGAAGCGGCGCACGGCGGCGCGGGTCAACCGGCCCGAGCCGGTCGCGGGCCTCGTCCGGGCGAGCGCGGCTCGCCGCTGGAGCTTTGATCCGACGATCACGCTCGAGACCGATATCCGGGGCGCCAAGGGCGAGCTCATCCATGCCCGCGGGACCCGGGTGAACCCGCTCGACAGCGTGCCGCTGCGCAGCGACCTCCTGTTTTTCGATGGCGACGATCCTGACCAGCTCGCCTGGGCGCTCAGGGTTTCGCCGGGCGCCAAGCTCATCCTGACCAAGGGCGCACCGCTGGAGCTGATGAAGGCGCGGCAGCGGCGCTTTTACTTCGACCAGGACGGCAAGCTGATCGCGCATTTCGGGATCAGGGCGCTGCCCGCCCGCGTGCGCCAGAATGGCCGGGTGCTCGAGGTCAGCGAGGTCGCCTTGCCTTCCCGACAAGGAGCCCGCCCATGAAATCGCTTCGTCGCCTCGCTGCGAGCCTGCTTGCAGGCCTCGGGCTGGCGCTGGCCAGTCCTGCCAGCGCCGATGCCGGGCCCGGTCGCTGCACCGGCAGCTTCGTCAACCCGATCACCGATATCTGCTGGTCGTGCCTGTTTCCGATTTCGGTCGGCGGGCTGAAGATCTGGCCCTCGAACCGGCCCGATCCTGACAACCCTGATCTGCCGCTCTGCCTCTGCGGGCTGCGCCCCGGGATCGCCATGGGCTTCTGGGAGCCGGTCCGGCTTGCCGATGTCAGCATGAAGCCCTGGTGCTTCGTCAATCTGGGCGGAATGAAGCTCGATCCCGGCTTCGATATCGGTTTCCGTTCGATCAAAGGCCCTTCGGCGATCGGCGGGGCGAGCCAGAACTACTCGAGCTGGCACGTCCACTGGTATGCCTATCCGCTGATCTACTGGATGGAGATCGTCACCGATTTCCTGTGCCTTGAGTCTGGCTCGATCGACATCCTCTACATATCCGAGATCGATCCGCTCTGGCAGGACAGCGAACTCACCGCGATCATTAACCCCGAGGCGGTGCTGTTCGCCAATCCGCTGGCACTCGCTGCCTGCGCGGCCGACTGCGTCTCGGCCACGGTCAACCTGCCGGTCGACGAGATGTTCTGGTGTGCTGGCTGCCAGGGCTCGATGTACCCGATGAACGGCAACGTTTCGGCGTCGATCGGCCATGTCCAGGCCTCGCGGCTCGTGCTCTCGCGCTTTGCCTACAAGCTCCACCGCGAGCTCGTTGCCTGGGGCACGATGGGCGGCAAGGGGCTTTGCGGCAAGTACCTGATGCCGGTGATGCGCAAGCAGCAATACCGGTTCCAGGCCACCAATCCGAACCCGGCAACCAAGGGGCGTTACGCGTGCCCACCGATCGGCGCCTCGACAACCTTTCAATCAGCCGGACAGGTCATCCCCGCGATCGGTGAAGACATGGGATACCTCGTCTGGCGCAAGCGGAACTGCTGCGCGCTATGAACCGGAAACTTCTCCTGATCCCGCTCGCTGCGGGCATCTCTCTCGCAGGCCTGGCGCTCGCGCAGAGCGCACCTGAAGGTATCGACCTCGAAGCCATCCGTGCCCGTTCGGCCGAGCATGCCAAGGATGCCGATGCCCTTGCGAGCACGGTCCGCTCCCGAGCGGAGGCCGTGCATGAGGAGGCCTTGCAGAGCCAGAGTGCCGCACAGGCTGCGGCCACGCGGTTTGCCGAGACTGTCCCGGCGTCGGCCAAAGGTCCAGAGGTCTTCGACTTCGACGCGATGGTGCGCGAGCGCGCCGAGGCGGAGAAGGCACCGCTTTCCCAAAGCCCGCGCTTCATCGCCTTCGCGAGCCTGTCGATGCCGCCCGAGGCGCTCAAAGCGCTGGTTCGCGACATGGGACGCGCAGGCGGGGTGACCGTGCTGCGCGGCTTCCCGGCCGGGGACTCTGCAAAGTTCAAGGCAACGCTGGCGGCGATCTGGCAGGGCGATGATGCCCCCCAGGCGCTCGGGATCGATCCCCGCCTGTTTCGGGCTTTCGGCATCGAGGCCGCCCCCAGCTTCGTAATGGTGGGCAGCGACTTTGCGCCGTGTGACGGCTTCGACTGCCGCAACGCCCCGCCGCCGCATGACCGGCTCGCAGGCAATGTGACGGTGAGCCAGGTCCTCGAGACCTTCCGCGATGGCAACGGCCCAGGCGCCCAGCTGGCGCGGCTCCACCTTGCCCGCCTCGAACAGGAGCTGCGCCCATGACCTGGCTTCGTCCGATTCTCGGCGCCCTACTGCTTCTGGCAGGAGTGGCCCAGGCGGCTTCGGCCCAGACGACGGCCGATGCAAAAGCCGATGGCAAGGCGTTCGGCGGCAGCGTGATCGATCGCGCCAAGGGCGCGGCGACCACGGCGCCGGATGCTTCGCGCGTTCCCGGGTTCAATCCTGCCGCCACCCAAAGCCTGGAGGATCTGGCTGACCATCCCGATCGCATCGAGGGCGCCGCGCGCAGCGCTGCAACCGGCAACACCGCGATCCGGACGATCGAGGACAGCATGGACAACCGTGCCCGGTTCTCCCCCCAGGAGATCAAGAGCATTCTTGCCCGGTCGGGCGAGATCAGCGAGACCCCGCTCGATTACACGAGCGGCATGTCGGTCTCGGGCTCGAAGGGCAATTGCGTCCCGCTCCCGCCCGGAACCGGCTCGGTCGGCACCTACATGGCGACCTGCAACACCGGCTATACGGCTGAGCAGAAGACGGCGACGTGCCAGGTGCCCCTCGAGGTGCGCGCGGAGCCGCGCCAAGTCTATGGCTACTACTGCGTTGCGGGAAGCGGGGTCGATCCGACCGGGATCTATGCCTGCAACCACTATCCGGCACCGCAGTGCACGGTCACGCAGTCCTGGCCGATTAACCTGTGCGATCCCTATTTCGGGATCTACTGGGGCTGCAACTCCGGCGACCTGCGCGTCGATCTGGTCAGCTGCACCGCGCCGGTTGAAGGGGCCACGCCCTATACGACCACCACCGAAACCGTGGTCACCGCCGAACGAAACGAGAGCCAGTGCTCCGCGCTGGCTGGCGATGCCAACTGCACGCTCGACACCGAAGTCTGCACCGACAGCGACCCCGTCACCCGGATCGTCGATGGCGTCGCGGTCACCCAGCCATGCTGGGACTGGCAGCGCAGCTATACCTGCTCGGCCAAGATGCCCGGCAATGACTGCGGCGAACTGGAGGCAAACGGCAGCTGCCGCTTCGTGCGCGAGGATTGCCTGACGGGCGATAGCCCCTGCTCGACGGCCGAGCGGGTCTATGAGTGCCCGGTGCCTCCTGGCGAGAACGCAGGCCAACAATATGTCTGCGACGGGGACGTCTACTGCATCGACGGCTCGTGCGAGACGATCACCCGCGAGGCCAACGACGAATTCAAGGATGCGGTCGTGGCCCTCAACGCGATGGACCAGGCACGGCGCGAGTTCGACCCTGCGACCATGACCCTGTTCAAGGGCGAGCGCGAGACCTGCTCGTCCAAGGTCTTCGGGGTGCTCAACTGCTGCAAGGGCAAAGGCTTCCCGCTGATCCCCGGCATCCAGTTCCTGGTCATGCTGGGTTGTAGCCGAGAGGAGGTCCTGCTCCACCAGCGCGATTCGCAAGGGCTATGCGCTTATGTCGGGACCTATTGCTCCTCGAGCTTCCTCGGCGTCTGCCTGACCAAGAAGAAGGTTTACTGCTGCTTTGAATCCAAGCTGACCCGCATCCTGCAGGAACAGGGCCGCGCGCAGCTTCCCAAGCCCTGGGGCAAGCCCAAGACCGAGCAATGTCTTGGCTTCACTCTCGACGAGTTCGCCCGGCTTGATCTCAGCCGCATGGATTTCTCCGAGGTCTATGCCGAGTTCTCCGATGCGGCGCGGCTCCCCGACGAGCTCCAGACCTCCGAGCTCATCCAGCAGAAAATCCGCGACTATTACGAAAGGAGCAGCCAATGAGCGCCCGTCGCACCTCCACGGCCATTATGCTGGCTATCATGCTCGGCCAGGCGGTCCCGAGCAGCGCCCAGGATGCAGTCAGGTCCCCAAAGGCTTCTGCCACCGACACCGGCGACGCCTTCTACTGCGGTGAGCGCCGGCTCGGTTACTGGTTCTACTGCGTGCGGCCCAAACCCGCGCCGCCGGAAACCGCTGAGCAGCAGTCCCCGGCATCGACGGCCACGGCCGCGCTCGATGCGATCACTGCGACGCTGCGCGAGCTCAAGGCGCGCGCGATCATCGAGCCGACGCCTGCGAATGTGACGGCCTATATCCGCTTTCAGCGCGAGCAACTCGACCGGGCCTCGCTGTTCTCCGATGTTTGGCAGCGGGCGATCTGGCAGGATCCGGGGCTCGACTACACCCTCGAGCGCCCGGTCGGGGCGGTCGCGAAACGGCAATGGCAGGATGCCCGGGCGGCCGAGCGCGATAGCGTCATGGCTCATCTCGGGGATCGCTACGGGCTGTTCTACTTCTTCGCCCAGACCTGCGGGGCCTGCGAGGTGATGAGCCCGATCGTCAAGGCGGTTGCCGATCGCTGGCAGCTCACGGTGAGAGCGATTTCCACCGACGGCGGCCCTTCGCGTCATTTCCCGAACTACACGGTCGAGAGCGGGCAGCGCCCGCGCATGGGCCTGGAGCCCAAGATCACGCCGGCCCTGGTGCTGTGGGACAGCGAAGCGGGGCGCGCGATCCCGATCGGATACGGCGTCCTGTCGGCCGATGAACTGCAGGACCGCATCTTTCTCCTGACCTCGAAGGAAGCCGGCCATGATTACTAAGCTGCGCACGGCGGCGCTTGCTCTTGCCGCCACGAGCCTCGTTGTAACCCCGCTCCAGGCCAATGTCGGCGACAGCATGGACCGGTTCATGAACGACATGGGCGGAGCTGCGAATGTCACCGGTCCGAGCGCTTTCCAGGGCCAATCGGCGGGTTACTATAGCCTCGGCAATGTCTGGACGCGCTTCCCGCAAAAGACGACCAACATCGCCAATCTGCAGCTGCCCCGGGCGCGGGCCGGTTGCGGCGGCATCGACATTTTTGCCGGCAGCTTCAGCTTCATCAACGCAAGCGAGATTGTCGCGCTGCTGAAAGCGGTCGCCAACAATGCCGTGGGCTTTGCCTTCAGCCTGGCGATCGACACGGTCTGCCCCGAGTGCTCGAAGATCATGCAGGAGTTCGCGCAGAAGGCGCAGCTCATGAACAACCTGTCGATCAACAGCTGCGAGATGGCGCAAGGGCTGGTCGGCGGGATCTGGCCCAAGGGCGACCTTGCCGACAAGGCGATCTGCGAGGCCATCGGCAACAGCGAGGGCATCTTCACGGACTATGCCGCGGCCAAGCATGGCTGCGGGACGCGCGGTCAAAGGAGCTCGACCAACTCCGGGGCCGGGGCAAACTATGCCGATGTGAACCCGGCTGTGCCGCGCAACTACACCTGGCACGTCCTCAAGAAGTCGGCCTTTTTCTCGCCCAATGGCACCTTCGACCGCGATCTTGCCGAATATGCGATGACGCTGATCGGCACGGTGATCTACGTGCCACCGAAGGACGACGAGCCGGGCAAGTTCGTGCCATTTGCAGGCGATGCATCCTCAACGCTGGTGACCACGCTGCTCGATGGCACGCAGGGCCAGACGGTCAGAGTCTTTGCCTGCGACGAGCCGGACCAGTGCCTCAATCCGACGTTTCGGGACATGAGCCTGAGTTCGGCCAAGGCCATCCGGCCGCGGGTGGCCGCGCTCATCGGTAGCATGGTGACCGCGATCCGCTCGGATACGGCGATTGGTGATGCCGAGAAGGAATTGCTCCAGGTTGCCTCGGTCCCACTCTACAAGATCCTGACGGTCCAGGCCGCCTACGGCCGGGGCATGGCGACCGATGACCGCGACACGCTCGCGGAGATCACCAGCATCGACCTGCTTTACGCGGTGCTCGACCGGATCGTGTCGGAGGCGGGCCGCTCGATGGCGAGTTTCATCGCCGCGGACGAAGCCAAGCTCGCGATCTGGCGCGCGCAGGTTGCCGAAGTGCGCTCCAGCCTAGCGCAGCGCCAGGCGACGGGCCAAGCCAAGGTCTCGGCCATCATGCAGATCATCGAGAAGACAGCGATGATTGAGAACATGCTGGCGGCCTCGATGTCCCCCTCGATGGCTGCATCGCTCGACTGGTCGCGTGCGCTCCAGTCCCGTTCCATCGTCCCCTAAAGGCGAGACTATCCATGATCGAGATCTTCACGGTCGGCGGCGGCGAGTACATCGTCAATGTCCTGAATGCCGTCGCCAGCTGGACCGGTGCCGGCGGCTACAAAAGCCTGATCCAGGTGACCATGGTCATGGGCCTGGCGCTTGCGGTCATCGTACTCGCCTTCAACCAGGACTGGCGGGCCTGGCTCAACTGGTTCCTTGGCGCGACGCTCATCTACATGTGCCTGATGGTGCCGCGCATGGACGTCCATGTGACCGACCGAGTCAACCCGAGCCTTGCCCCCGCAAATGTCGCGAACGTGCCCTTGGGTCTTGCGCTCATGGCCAGTTTCACGAGCCAGGTTGGCGACTATCTTACGCGTTCAGCAGAGCTGGTCTTCGGCCTGCCTGACGACCTCAACTACTCGAAGAACGGCATGATCTATGGCGCGCGGCTGATGGAAGCGACGCGCTCCTTGCGCATCTCGGACCCAGAGTTTGCTGCCAATCTCGACGAGCACATCCGGCAATGCGTGTTCTATGATCTCCTGCTCGGCCGCTATTCGATGAAGCAGCTGGCAGAGAGCGACGATATCTGGACGACAATCGCACCCGGTAGCGCGGCGCGGGCGCAGAAGTTTGTGACCCGGCAGGCCGACGACAGCGTGACCGCGTCGATCGTCACTTGCCGTGATGCCTACACCAGCCTTTCGAACCAGTGGGCGGGGCTGGTCGATTCCATGGCGCTGAGCGCCGGTCGGCAGCTCTATCCGCGCCAGACGGCGGCTCTCGCCAAGACCAAGCTGCTCGCTGATCTGCCGGTGGCCTACCAATATCTCTCGGGGGTCTCGAAGAACGCGAGCGACATCTTCCGCCAGGTCCTGACGATCAACGCGATGAACCAGGCCATGCACGGGTTTGCGGGCGCGAGCGGGACCTCGAGCGTCGACGTTTTCGCCCAGACCCGCGCCGACATCCAGACCGAGCGGACTTATGCCTCAATCGCCGAGAACGCGATGAAGTGGGTTCCGATCCTCAATGTCGTGCTGACGGTCGTGTTCTACGCGATGTTCCCGGTCATCTTTCCGCTGTTCCTGATGCCCAAGACCGGGCCGCTTGCGCTGCGCGGCTATGTGACCGGGTTCTTCTACCTGGCGGCCTGGGGCCCGCTCTTCGTGATCCTGCACATGATCTTGATGTTCAAGGGCGCGAGCGATGTGGCGGCGGCCGGCAGCGGCACGGGCCTGTCGCTCGCGACCTTTGCGGGCATGACCGACGTGAACCGCGATATCGGGCTTTTGGCTGGCTATCTCGTCGCCTCGGTCCCGTTCCTTGCCGGCGGCATCGCCAAGGGCGCGCTTGCGATCTCTGGGCAGGCGACTTCCTACCTCAACCCGTCGCAGAATGCGGCAGAGGAAGCGGCGCGAGAGGCCAGTACGGGCAACGTCTCGCTCGGCAACAGCAACCTCGACAATTCGACGGTCTTCTCCCGCCAGTTCGCCCAAGGGGCGCTCAACCCTAGCATTTCCTATGGGGCGGCCCAGACGCGCGGGTTCAGCGAAGTGGGCACCCAGACGACAAGCTTCGGCGGGGCGGAATTCGCGACTGTGCCGAATTCGCAGTACCCGTTCACGCCCACGCTGGGGCAGGATTTCACAAGCAGGCTGTCGACCATGGCGAGCCAGAGCCGCGGGCAGAGCGAGACTTACTCGAACCTGGCCCAGCAATCGACCAGCTCGGCCGTCACCCGGTTCAACGAGATCCGCAATGCCTACAGCCAGGGCCGCTCCTCGGAGACGGTCAGCGGCACTGGCAGCAACGACAGCATCGGCACCGCCTTCAGCGAGGTCAACAACGCCTCCACCACCCTGCAGCGCCAGTTCGGGCTGTCCCGGCGTGCGGCTGACGACATTACCGTGTCGTGGTTCCTAAATGGCCAGGCTAGTGCTGGCGTCGGAGGAAGCTTGGGGCCTGTTGAACTCGGTGCAAAAGCGAGTGGGGGGCGCAACAAGTCCTGGACCGACAGCGACGTCGGTATCGCGTCTGAGGATCGCAACCGGATTACTGGGACGTTGCAGCAGCTTTCGGATACCCGGAACTGGTCGAGCACGCGCGAAGGCTTTCTGCGCCAGACAAGCTCGAGTTCGAGTTCGCAGGTCTCGACAAGTGCAGCGGGTCTCAGCCGCTCGCTGACCGAAGCGCAGACGTACTCGGTCGAGGCACGCCGCGCCGAAGAACTGGCAAGCCGACTCGAGAACCAGGCCTCCTGGTACGAAGGTTCGAATGCTGCGGGTTCGCTCAATCTCAGCCAGGCCTATCGGGAATGGGGCATGGCGGAGCTTGAAGCGAACCGCGATTATTACGGCCCAGCCCGCTTCGACGACATCAATTTTCAGATGAGCGCACAGGGCCAGCAGCTCCAGGCGCGGTTCGTGGAGAGCTACGCCGACCGGCTGCACGATGACATTGAAGGGAAATTGACGCTGCCCGAATTCGCGCCGGTCAGCCGGCCCGCCGTTGCGAGCCCAGGCGATGTCCGCGCCCGAGGGCCAAGTGGAGGCGGTGGATCAGGAAATCTTGGCGCTGCTCCCGATCCATCGGGCATCAGGCAAGAGGTGCGCGCAGCGCAGACACGTGGCCGCGGGCGGATCGATCAGTCGAGAGGCAACCTCGATGCCGTCACCCAAGGGGCCAAGGGAGCATCGGAAGAGGCCGCCGACGAGGTAAAGGAATGGTAGACGTCACAGGATTAGCTCATCAATGAAGACGTAGGCTATGAAAGCACCTAGCAGCGCAAAGGCCGTGATCATTTTTGCCCGAGCCCAAGGGTCAGCCCAAGTCTTCTTCCACGTATAGGCAGTCACGCGATTTTCTGTGATGGCTCGATCAAGCTCTCTGAGGCCCTTCCAGTCCTCGGTCGCGGTAGGGTCGTCAGATGGCTTCAACATGAGGCACCCATTCAGAAGCAAAACTGCATCAAAATCGCTACATTATCCCAGATTCCTGGGCTCAACGTAGCGATTCTGACACAGAAAATCATGAGCACCAAGCAAAGGTTTGCTGTGCGCTGTCCTCGGCGAACCTTCCCAAAGCGGGATTCTTGACGTTAAGCCAGTGCCGAAGCGCCGAACCGCTTGCTCAAGAATGCTTGAACCTCGCTCAATGGCATTTCAGGCGAGGAGTTACCGCTGCGAACGTATAGCTTCTCTGCCTTTAGCCCATGCTTGTCGGGCACGGCGATGACAATTGCGGCGTCGGCAGGTTTCACATCGATCTGGCATATTTCGACCCCGTTCACGACTGGGAACAGAATCTTCAATTTGCTCGCTGTGAAGTTTTGTCCGAATGACTGGCCAAACAAATTGCGCAGGTGAATTTCGAACCGATCTTTGTCAGCATCGCCGAGGCACGCGAAGTCGTGTTCTAACCCAACGGATTCGCCATTGTCGGAAACGCCGATGAGCAGCGTGCCACCGTTGAAGCTGTTTGCGAATGCCGCGATGGTCTTGACGATGACTCCCTCTAGCTCTTTGTTTACTCGTCCTTCTTTGATATCCCAACGAAGTGTCTGCTTGAACTCGAGTTCTTCGCTTTCACCTTCCGCGATCATCTCCTCGAGCGTGATCGGAACGTCAGAGACCGTAAGTTCAGTGATCGAGTTTAGGAAGGTATTGAGCTCGCTCGCCAGCATCTCCCTACGAGCCTGCAAAAAGCGTTCATAGTTTTCGAGCTTCCAAAGGTCTGGATCCGCTGGGATGCATTGGCGGGCTAGAGCTTCTGGATTAGTCGCCGCGATTTCCGCGAGGTAGGCCTCCGCAGTCGTCGCGCTCTTGGTGCGATTGGCAATCTGCGAGAGAATGGCCCGGTTGGTGATCTCTTGCGCTAAAGCATATTTGATGCGGTTCTCAGTCCCGTATCCGGCAGCCTTAAGTTTCGAGAACGGAAAGATGTGGTCGTTCTCTAACGCGTACATTTTGCCCATGGGCCGCGCCAGCTTTATGCCGGTAGTGAAGCACGTCGCCCCTTTGCTTTTAAAATACCAGCGCATCATCGGATAGAGCGGGTGCGAGATGGCTCTTCCGACAAATTCATCCGGGCTGATTTCTAAGGTGCGTTCGTCCTTTATGATTTGAAGCAGATCATCGAACGGCTGAGAGGAATCCTTTATGACCTTCAGGTCTCGGTCCAGCTTCTGCGGCAGCTGACTGACATATCGAGTTCGGATTTGCGCGTAAAAGAACCACTTGACCACCTTACGGATTTGCAGGTCGGTCAAATGGCCATCTAGCTGGTAGCAGTAAGCAATGATCGGAATGAGGGCATAGATCGAGTTTATCTCATCCGTGTGGTCGATGAACGCATGCGATTGCATGATGTTCGCGACATAATCCAAAGTCTGTGTTTCGAGTTTTTTCCATGCTGCCTGGATCGGGCCGTCATTGGCCTGATCATGCAAGAGGCGCATGTTAGAGCCGGAATGGTGTAGACACGCGAGCAGTGCATAGACGATAAAGTCCAGCTTGAAGGAAAAGCCCCGGGCTTCGAGCTCGGTCAACTTGGCTTTGAATGTGTCGCGCGCTTGCGGCCAATAGCCAGAGATCTGCGCAAGTGCGAGTTCAGCTTCCGTGAGGGAAACGCCGCTGGCATTGACCTTGTAGAAGATATCGATCGCTTCGCGGATGGTCGCCTTGACCGGAATTGTTTGTTCAGGGAACTCGCGATCGAGAATGTTCTCGATCGCCTTGACGTTGTCATCGATAAGATCGTCGCGTTCACGCGAGACCGTTTCACCTCGGGCTTCTAGAGCGCGCACAACGTCTTTGGCGCGAACCTTACGCTGGAAAATGTCCGTGACATTCTGCCAGCATGGGTCGTTCTCCATCTTGAGTTTCTTGTAGTACTCAAGCTCCAGGCTCTCGACGTTCACGTACAAGCCGCGGGTGTCGTTCAGGATTTCAGGCGCAGTGTAATATGGCGGCAGTTCGCCACGAATGAGCATGTAAAGTGTCGTAAGGCGCTGCTGCCCATCCAGCAAAATGCGCACAGCACCCTGCTTATCATCGTACTTGTGAGGGCCTTTAAGTTCAGGAGGATTGTTTGTCTCCCAAGTCAGCATTGTACCGGTGGGATATTCCTTAATCAAGGAGTCTATCAGCTGCTTTGCGTCGTCACGCTTCCACACATATTCACGCTGAAAAGCCGGAACGAAGAGCTGCCGCTCATCAAATTTATCAAGTGCCTGACAGATCTTCACCGGAAACTCCTTTGCGAAACTTTACGCAGCATAGCGACCATCCATTAGCCGCCGGGCCATGCCGATGCCGGCCAGCGCATCTAGAACCGGACGTACAGTGGCAGCGCGCTTGCCCTTAAAGGCGCGGGCGACGTCTTGCGGGGCCAGAGGAGATCCTGCGGCGGAAAGGATCGACTGTACCGCGCTGACCTGTTCGGGGAGCGAGCCGGGCCAGGGGATGACATTTTCGGGCAGCACGGCGGCGGTCTCGCCCAGATCGAGCGTCTGTGTGACCGGGGCCTTGTAGTCCGGAGCCTGGAATTCCGGGCGCAGCCAGCGGATCAGTCCCTTGGCCTCTTCGGCAGCGCGTTCCTTGTTGAGCGCGACGAGGCGGGTAAGGACTTCCTCGTCGGAGAGATTAGCAGGCCAGCCATAGGCCTCAGCGACGAGGGCATCGATCGTGTCGTGGTGCTGGCAGATCAGGGTGACGAGCCCGCGATCGTGAATGTCGCGCTCGGCCTCGGTGAGCGGGCGGCCTTCCTTCAGGGCTTCGAGCACGTTGTAGAGCCGGGTAAGGGTCAGGTCCTGATGGCTTTCAAGCACCCGCTTGCGCAGCGCGTCGAGCGCTTCGGCCTGGTCACGGATATTGCCCTGGAGCGGTTTGGGGACGTCCGCGGGGAACGGGAAGGGATCGAAGCAGGTAGACTTCACATATACCGGATCGTCACCCATTCCGAGGCGGCCGCCTGCGGCAAGTGACCAGGCAACATGAATTCTGCTTGTTAAAATCCCCAGAAAATAGGCATCCTGAATTGCGATTACATTTAACTTGTTGTCTGGAGCAATTGATTTTGGAAGGAATTGAAATATCCTGTGCTTCATCGTCTCAACGGTAACGATAAATCGATCCAGGCCATTTAAGGCTTTTCGTATTTCTGGACGAGGCCAGCCGAAAATCCACCAATTTTGGCGGATCGAATCTCGTCGGTTTGCGTCGCGACCCGGTTTAACATTGAGCAGTAAATGCTGATATATCGCCGGAGCCTCAGCTTTAAGTTTTTCCTCATCGTACCCAAAAGCATCGATGACAAAGGCTCCGCGGGGACGAGCTGTGAGGTCCCTACCGTTTCGGTAATCGCAGATAATCCGGCTCGCTACAGGATCGGATCCCATTCCTAGCTGCAATGCTTCTGCTTCGGTCAGAATGAAACCATTGCCATAAAGCGCGTAGCCTAGTGATGAGAGACGGTCATTTGATCGTAATGTGGCGACGCGGGTGACATCGACGCCCACCCGCAGATCGCTGCTGATCGTCCCAAAAGCCGTCGTCATCTCTATTTGGTCCGGGGCTCTGGCCTCATCCAATACCGTGAGTAACCGTCCATCGAATTTTCCACGCTCGGCTACGGTCATGGCGATGCGAACAGCTGCCCCATCCTTCTCATCGACCCAGGGATGGTTAGCTATGGCGAAGATGAGGCTTATGCGGTCGGCCGTTTCGAGGTGTTTGGCCACAACTCGGCGACTGAACTTCTGCGTGATAGAGTTGGTCGTGACGAAACCAAACCGCCGCGTGCCGCCCTTGCGCACGGCCACAGCAGCTTTGTCCCACCAATGCATGACGAAGTCGGCGCTCTCGGGAACATCTGTGGTAGCGAACAACGCCTCGAAGTAGCCATCTCCGATGGCTGCCCGCAGTCCGACTTTTCCAATGAAAGGCGGATTCCCGACGATGAAATCCGCCTTCGGCCACTTCGCGGCGCGGGGCTTTACATAACGCCAGACTTCGACCCGCGCTTCCTCGTCGGGCACCGGCTTGCCGGTGACGGGGTGCGGCTTCATCGTCTCGCCGTCCCAGCGGCTGATGGGCTTGCCTGCCTCGCCCAGTTCCAGAACCTTGTCGTCCCATTCGATCAGGGCATCGCGGTTCTCGATGGTGCGCACATCACGTAGGATCGGTTCGGGCGGGGCGCGGCCCGCGCCGTTCACGCGGAAGTGCCATTGCAGGTAGCCGATCCACAGCACTAGCTGGGCAATGGCTGCGGCCCGCGGGTTGATCTCGATCCCGAGGAAGTTTTCCGGCGTGATGGTGTGGCCGGTCAGTTCCGCCACATACTGATCGTCGCCGAGTTCGACCAGCAGGTCGAGCACTTCGCCTTCTAGCTCCTTCATGCGGGCCATGGCGACATAGAGGAAGTTGCCGGTGCCGCAGGCGGGATCGAGAACCTTGGTCTGCGCCAGGCGCGCATGGAAGGCCTCGACATGGGCCTTGGCCTCATCGGCCTTACCTTCATCGATCAGCGTGGCGGCGGCCCCGCGCACCCCGTCCCAATCGGCGCGCAATGGCTCCATGATGGTCGGGCCGATCAGCCGCTCGACATAGGCGCGCGGCGTGTAATGCGCGCCCAGCTTGGCACGCTCCTTGGGGTTCAGCGCGCGTTCCAAGAGGGTGCCGAAAATCGCCGGTTCGACCTCGGTCCAGACATGCTCACCGGCCTTGATCAGCACTTCCAGCTCTTCGGCATCGAGCGGGATCGCGGTGCGTTCCTTGAACAGGTAGCCGTTGAACTTCTTCAGCGGCACACCGAGTGCGGGGGAAAACTCGCCCTTGTCCATCGCCGCCCACAGCGCGGAAAGCTGGTGTTCCAGATGTTCCGGGTGAGCGCGCTGGTTTTTCAACAGGGTGGTGAAGCTGCCATGCGGGATCAGGCCGCTGTCCTCAGCAAACATCGTGAACAGCACCCGCATTAGGAAGCCGCTGGTTGTCTCGGCATTGTAGCCACGCTTTTCTAGCCTGCGGGCGACCGTGGCTAGCAGATCGGCAATGTCACGCGTGACGCGGGCGGCGCGCGCTGTGGGGTCGAGGCTCTTGGGATCGGTCCAGATCGCACAGAGACGTTCTCGTACGTCAGGATCGCGAAGATCCTCCAGCATGATCCGGTAGCGCGCCCGGTCTGGGAACTGAGCATAGGCCTTTCCGGTGCCGGTGAAGTCAGCATAGACTTCGATGCAATAGCCGATGTCCGCCACCAGCAAGAACGGCGGCCAGCCATGGTCGACGGGAAGCGCCTTGGCATAGCGTTCGGCCTGGCCCTTGGCCTGGACCATGGCTTTGGCCCACCCGGGCGTACCGCGCCGGGCGGTGCCGCGCTTTACGCGGGCGCTGGCGGTCTGGCCGAAAATATCGAGATCGTCCTCACCCTTGTCGGCGGCAGTCCGGTCAGCCTCGCTTCCCTGCTTGGCCTCCAGGATGAAGCAATCACGCTTGTAGCAATCGATCCGGCCGAAGCTCTGCGTGCCGTCGCCATTGTCCTGGAACACGCGGCGTTCAAACACGTAATCATTGTGGGCGTCGTCGGTGCGACTGCCGGCAGGCGGCTCCAGCCCCAGCAGGTTGCAGAGGCCGTTGATGAAGCTCTGCGTGTTGGCGAGTTCGCTGCCACCGGTCTTGCGCCAATGAGCGACAAAGGCATCAATCTGCAGATCTTCTTTATCGCTCATTGTCATTTCCGCTCGAGTAACCGGTGACCTGCAATATCGCAACGAACTCGTTGGTAGCTCAGCGACCCATTGATCAAACATCCGCTCCAAACCGGTAAACGTTACCGGCTTGCTACAGCAAAGTAGCTTTCCCCAGTCCCCGACACTGCAGCGTTTGACCCGGAGAGGTCACTTGCCTGAGCGGCCGGTGCTGCGCGGAAGTCATGTCTCGGCGGATTGCCTACGATGCGCCAGTAACCAAAACCCTGATCGAGCAGGATGATAGCCTTGCTCCCGTCTGCGTACTCCAGTTCGAGTTTCCGCCCATGAATTGTGCTATCGGACACCTCGAGGGCGACGTCGAGCCCAAGCTTTTCACCCAAAAACTGCGCCACATCCTCCCGGTCGCCCTCATGATCCCAGTCGTTGAAGATCCGATACGGCACACGGTCTTTCTTCAACGGCTGTACAACCACATCGACTTCGACTGTGTCGCCGGCCTTCAGCTCTGCGGCAAGAGCTTCGCAGGTCCGAAGGAACAGAAGCATGGGTAGCGGGGCATTGAGGTAGCGGTCGGAATAGGAAATTCGAACCAGCTGGCCCGGATGCCAGATGCCTGCGGCTTCCATATGCTGCTTCAGCTTTGCGCCAAAACGTTTGCCAAACTGTCCCACCGGGCATTGGCCAAATCCAAGCATGACCTCCACCTTGTCCCCGGGAGCGACTTTGCGCTCGAGGTCGTCGGCAGCGATCTGAGTGAAGGGCGTCGGCGGATTGACGCTGCCGGCAACGACAGCATGGGTTTCACCAACCCCCCATCGCTCGCCGGGTTGCGCCGCATTCTCGTCGCGTGAAAAGAAACCCTTGGCGCTGTCCTGAGAGACCAATTCAGCGATACGATGGTTTCCGAAACGGCCCCGTTCGGCTTCGCCCAGTGCAAGCCGGAAGTCGTTGCGTACTGCCGTGTCGCGCAAGAAACGACGCTCCACTTCAGCCAGGCTATCGAATGACTTGCGAGACAGAACCAGCGTTACCGGGACGCCGCGGGCTGAGGCAGACGAGAAGAACGACCGCATCTTGATCGAGGATAGTTCGGCGAGGTCAAAAGCCTCCGGCGGAAATACCGTTACGCTATCTCTGCTGCGCGCGCGCAGCAGAATTGTGTTTGCGGCATCGTTGACAGCTTTCGCGTCCGCAACCGCCCGGTCCTCCTCGGGCAACTCGGCATTTGTCTCAAGGAAGGTACGAACAGCGATCAACGCCGCCTTACGGTCCAGACGACCTTGCTGCTTGTAGAGATCTGCCGCCAGCACACAGGCCGAGCAACCCATTTCGCATTCCTTGGGGCAATCGAGAACATGAGAGGCCCGTTCAAACACATGATAGATGTCGTCGAGCAATCTCGGCGCATACCCGGCGCCCCCAGAGGCTTCGTCAAACAGGTAGATCGAAGGCAACTTGCGGCCCAACTGGCCATCCCTCGCAGCTACTGAAATTCCCAGTTCGCGTGGTTCAATGCCAAGCCAGCGGGCGAGACTTTCACGCAGAGCGGCGCCGAGTGCCCAGGCTGCACCGTCGCTTTCGAGCCCCGGCAACTGGACTTCTACGACGTCGGTCAGAACCTCGTGCCCCAAAGCCAAGGCACGCGTGATCGCGTAGCCTTGATCGTTGCCCGGACAGCGATCAATCGCTTTCTTGTCGCGTGGCGTAAGCGGCCAGTGATCCTTGAGCGCGTCGGCGCCTGCTTCCCCGGCTCGTCCGCACTCAAGGCAAATCTCGTAGCCCTTGTCATTTGGCCCGCGCGAATGGTGATAGATGTAACCATCGTGCGAAGCGCGGATGCGACCACTTTCCGGCTGCAACAAGGGTTGCCACAAGGCATCTCCCGCGCTGACCTTTGGTGACTTGGGCTCGATGTAGACAGCCTGATCGGTGTCCGCATGGGGCTGCGCGTTCCAGTCGACCCTGAAGCCGGCCGGCTCGAGGAATTGCTCCGTCTTTACGTTCGGATCGCCGCAATGGTCGCAACGCTCGGGGATCTGGTGATCGGAGCCGGCCCCGCCGCATTGATCGCACCACCAGGCCCAGCGCAAGTTCTGCGGCTCTCGCTGGCTGCTATCAATCGGGCTCAACCAATTGAGCGTTACGCCGGCCGACTTCCAGACGAGGCCATCAACCACAACCTCGGCACCTGGAGCATATTCACGGATTGCAATGTCGGCATTGCGGGTCGGGCATTCATAGCGGCGATCCCGCGTACCCTCCTCGTCCGAGCGATGGCGCTCCTGCGCCTTTTGCGTTTCAGCACACAAGGTATCGAAGGGAACCACGGCTGTAGGGAACCCGCTTCCCGGGATCAGGGAGCGATTGGCCAACTCTTTGAGCAGGAACTCCTTGCACAGGCGCCGCGCCTGGAACTCGATTGCCTTCTTTGCTGGCCCATCAAGCGCATCGGCATCGTTCTTCAGGCGCTCCCAGGTCCGTCGGAAGTTTGCTGCCTCCTGCTCGAACATCGCAGCCGTGTGCTCACGGATCGCGGTATCGAATTCGAGACCAGTACCTTTCAGCAGGCGTTTGAGCCCAGCGTCTGTGTTTGCAGCAGTAGTGGGCAGTCGAACCCATTCGCAGAAGGCGTCCACGGGGGGCAACGCTTCGAAGGAGCGAAGGTCGGCCCTGCAGCCGAAGAAATCGCCAGTCTTGGTCCGCGCGAACTCGCCGTCTACCTCCTGGAACCATTGGGCGAGCAGATAGGCGTTCGCGTGGCGTTGGGCGATACGGTCGGAATCTAGAGACACGCGCGGTGATGCGAGTTTGCGGGCAAGGTAGCTGGCAGGCTCGGCGAACGTTTCCAGATCGAGCGGGGTGTTGCGTGCAATCGTCAGGCTCGTCGAAAATCCTTGGCCCCGTCGACCCGCTCGCCCGGCGCGCTGATTGTAGTTGGCAATCGAGGGCGGAACGTTGGTCATCAGGACCGCCTCAATCGAGCCAATATCGACGCCCATTTCCATCGTTGTCGAACAGGCCAAGAGGTTGATGTCGCCTTGCTTGAACTGCTCCTCGAAATCGCGCAGCCGGTGCGGCGGCTGCTGCGCGCTATGTTCTTCGGCACGCAGATAGGGCGTCGCTCGCGCTGCCTGGTCGTGAATATCGGTCCATAGACGCTGGCTGCGAAGAGACCGCACCAATTCGTTGTCCGCCAGCCAGTCGGCTAGCCTTTGCTTTGCTTCGGAATTGAGCGGCCGGGTATACGGTAGCTTCGGGAATTCAACGGCCGTCACTATCTTGCCGTCGAACCGGCCAGTTCCAGTAGTGACTAGGTTAGGCGAGCGGCCGAACACGAGCCGGGGCAGCACCCGCCGGGTTAGCGGGCATTGCCAGGTCTTGGTCACGGCTTCGATCTCTGCGGTTTTCTCGAGGCGCAGACTGAATGTGCCGCCGACACCGGAGAGAAGCGGCGCCATGTGTTCCCACGCTGTGCGAAGGAGTTGATTGATTTCGTGGCGATCGCGCGGATCCGAAATGTCCAAACCCAAGGCGGTAGCAAGAAGGAGGACGGCAGTCGGTTGCCCACCTTTCGTGTTAACTGACGGCCAGAGGATATCCCTTTTGGAACCGGGGGGTTGATCCGGTCCGATTACATTTCGTGGGCGCGCCCGACCGGGCATCCAACGGGCGTCGCCATCGTCTACGTCCAACGCAAAATAGCTTCGGAGATAGTCGGCCATGAAATACAGGAAGTCGCGCCAGTCCTCGATTGAGTAACCTTTTGCTGCAACGGCCTCGGGCAGCATCTCCTTTCCGATCCGTTCGATGTCCGGGAAACGCAAGCGTGCAAGGCCCAACGTCTCCATGGCGTTGGCGTTGCGCGGTCTGCGGGCGAGCTCTCGCAGCATCATGAAGCGCGCAAGTGCTTCACGATTATCGTGATAGCGCTCGCTGCGGTCGAGGTCCCAGACCTTCGCCATCATGCCGATTGTCGGCTCGGAGGCCAGAGCCGATACCAGTTCCTTCCACGCAATGCCGGCTGTGCCGACACCGTTAAGCTCGGCGTCGATCTTTGCGATGTCGTCCTTGAACGAAGGCATTTCATCGACCAGGCTCGCGAGCTTTGCACGCTTCTGGATTAGTTCCTGCCGCTTCTCCTCGGGGAGGTCGCTGCCTTGAGCCGCCTTCTGCACCGCATGATAGATGAAGCCGCGTACGAATCCGCGCTCGCCGTTGGTCTCGATGTTGGCAGCAAACCGGGCCGTGCCCTGTCGGCTATCGGAGAAGCTGATCAGCTGGCGACCATCGAAAGGCAAAGCATGCTCTGCCTGGTGCGGTGAAACACCATCCAGGAGGATTGGCGCCGCATTCTGGGTCAGGAACGGTGTGCCGAAACGGAATGACAGCATCGCGGGCCGTCCATGGCGCTTGTTGCTGAGGCAGGCCGGGCAACGCCCCTCGTTCAACTGCGTCAGCGAGAATTGGCCCGCGCCATCGGTCAATTCGCCGCTGACGACGTCAAATCCAACAGGCGTCGACTGGGATTGCGCGTTGATAGCGATCAGGCGCGGATGCCCGATGCCCTCCGGTTGTCGCTCTTCCTCCTCGTCATCCTCATGGTCGCGATCGCGGTAGCTGTTTTCGCGAAACTCATCGGTGTCTTGATCGCTGCGCCGCGGCAAGACTCTGTCCCCCAGATCATCCGCAGGCAGGAACGGCTCGCCACAATCCGGGCAGCTCTGGATCTCGAACACCAGCGACTGGCAGTGTGGGCAACTGTCCTTCTGATCAAACAGGACCGGGCCAAATGGCCAGCCGTCCGGCCGTGTGCCCCCGGTGCAGCCCGGATTAATGCAGGTCCACAGGCCAGGAATGGCGCGTGTAAAACTGTGCGCGCGCATCGGCAGCACCGGTCTGATCTCTTTGGCATTGTGCGCAGACAGGTCGAGCAGGATCTTCTCTGCAGACGTCGTCACGGATGACAGAGATGAGATGGTCTGCGGCTTCTTTTCGAGCATCTCGGCCACCATGCGGGCCGCCGGCTCGTCGGATGCAGTCAGGACCTTTGAAAGATCCACCGGTTGCGGCTTGCCGATTACGACATGCGTGCGCTCAAGCGGGACGCCAGCGATATCGGAGAGGAAGCGCTGCAGTGAAGCGACTGCCTCCGCGTCATCTGCTGATCCTATGGTGGCCGACGTTGCCACAAATCGGACCTGATCGGGCGTCACATCGAACGCATTCATGACGCGCCGAAGCAGCAACGACAGCTCCGCAGCGGCTGAACCGATGTAGCTATGCGCTTCGTCGATCACGATCCAGCGCAGCTTGCCCCTGGACGCATCGAGTATCTTACGGTCCTCACGCCGGATCGTCATGTATTCCAGCATCGTCTGGTTCGTGACGAGGATGGGGGGCGGGTTCGCGCGGAGCGTTTCGCGGTAAAGAACCTGATGCGGGACATCGTGCTCGGCCTTGTCGCGGTTTGATTTCCGCGCCGTTCCCATCAACCCGTTGTAGAGGGCGAAGCGGACATCACCGGTGAGCGGCTTGGTCCAGGCCGTTAGACGCTTCTCCTGGCTCGCGATCAGGGCATTGAGCGGATACAGCATGAGGGCCCGCACACCGGTCAGCTGACCTTCTGCTTCAGATGCGCGGACCAGATCATCAAGCAGCGGAACGAGGAAGCACTCGGTTTTGCCAGAACCTGTCCCACTAGAGACCAACACTGATTGCGGGTCTGCATTGCGCAGAAGCTCCCAGGTCCTCAGCTGGTGGGCGTAGGCAGGATAATCGAACCGCAACTCCGCATCGGGCGTTTTCGTGATTGCGTCGATCGTGCGCGGATGAAGCAGTGAAGTGAGTTCGTCAGGGCGCTTGCCCGACGAAACATAGCCGGGTGCTGCCTGAAAGAGCTGTTCCGACAGCAAGGCACCCTTGGAGGGATCCGTGCCGGCGAGGTTCTGCCGGAGAAAGGCGTTCAGGCCCTCATGCCTGATGCCCGCACGAGACACGACCGCTTCTGCGAGGCCAGCCTGCAAGCGCCGATGGACATCCATCGGCGACAGACGGGTAGGCTGGGACACATCATCAGCGGTCATTCTTGAGCTCCGTAAGGGCGTAGCCATAGGCCTTGGCGAAGTATGTAGGATGACGTCGCTCGACGTCTTTCACCGTTAGAATCTGTACCTTGTCGAGCGTGATCCGCCCCATAGCAGCCAAGGCTGCGACAAACGGGGCGTCGAAGACGCGCATGAGGGATTCGAGAAAATTTTCCTTCGGGAGTAGCTCGCGGAAAGCGGGGCGAAATGGATTGAAGCCACCGGCATCTGTGCTGATGCCCTCGCTCGTGTGGTCGGTGAAGTGACTGCGCACTTCCTCCCAGGTCGACGGCGAATAATCGCGGCAAATCAGAGGAGCCAGCTGGGGAGCACGTGCCGCGATCTCATTCTGGCGCTCAGTGAGTCTGGTCAATGCCCACTGGGGATCATCCAGCCGGGTAACGAGATAGTGCCCTTGGGCCTGGAAAGCTCCATCCCATGCGCCGTATGGCAAGAGGATCCAGCTCGAGCAAAGCCCGTCGAACAATTCGAGAATGGTCGACAGGTGCTGCTCTTCACAGCGGTACAGTAGCAGAGGAGCAAGCGCACCGGCGTGAACCAATTTGCTGAAGATCTCGAATGTCTGCGGTGGGAGTCCGTTTAGCGACAAGGCCAGTTTCATGACGACCTGGATCGTCTGACTGGCCTCTGCCGTCGTCGGATTTTGCGCCATTTCGGTAACGAGGGACTGCAGGTCCTCTTGCGCCTTAAGGAATGGCTGGGCCATGGCCCGGCCGAGCCGGTGCTGCGGAACTTCGGGATCAGGGTCACCTGAGACAAATTTGGGTCGAGTGAGGACGCGGGAGCCCTCACGAAGATAGACGAGCCAATCACCTTTGAGACGCGGCAAGTGAATGAGCTGGCCACCAAGGCCACTTTGCAGGCCGTCGTAACTGCCAAATTCGAGCTCTTTCTCGGGAGCCCCAAGTGAGCGTCCACACACCCTCACAACCTCACCGACTATCGCGGTTTTTGGGCGCAAGCCTCCATTTGGCTCCCACTCCAGGCTGTTACCAAACTCCGTTACATACCAGTTGTCATTGCTCCCGTTGTGGAAATCGAGCCTGACCTGAGCGTCGATGCCAAGGGGGCGCATGAGAGCTGCAATGTCCGTTCGTAATGCGGACAGGCCAAGCTCCCCATCAATTCGCCAGTTGGCGTCCAATGCAGCGTCAGTATTATGGGCAACTTCCCCCATCAGGATCGACATCGAGGGGACGCGTGCCACCGTGTCACGAAGATCGGCCAGGCCAAGAACTGCGTCGCGCGGGAGGAGATCTCCGTCCCAGGTTGTGAGCCATTCCTTCGATTGGAGCGGAACCTTAAGCTCGAACGCAGGAGTTTGAGCGGAAGCCAGGCGCAAGGTCAGCAAGGCCCGGCGAGGAGGATCAATCCGTATCCGCCAGCTGTGCTTCGAACTCAGTGCTTCGTCGCCAAGTACAGCTGCCCCATCCCAACCGCTCAGCTCGATATCGGAATGGGTCCCGTTGCTCCGCTGTGTGAGCTCAAAGTCAGCGGGCAGAACGAACGCAGTCAGCCGATCGCGCACGTGACCTGTTGAACCATCAAGCCAAGCGAATTCGCACAACCCGGGTCCTGCAGTGGCCAGGTCTTCCGACCAGCTGCGTTGGCCTGCAATCCGCCAACGCACCTCTCCCCGAGATGCGACCCGGTGTGAAAGACCATCTGACACCTGTGCATGGAGCGGGTGCTTTAACAGCTGTTCGCCATCAGGCGTCTGTACCCAGGAAACTGCATCGGCCACGATCGAGAGCCGGTCTTTGCGGTCCGCACTCTGTCCGGTTCGCACAAGGAAGGTGTCGCCGTTGCTCTTCTGAGCTATGATTGTGCCCGCGCACCGGTAAAGACAGCGCCCTGGAGAGAAGGCAAAATCTTCGGGCTCAATCTCGGCGTTGCCATCTTTTCCTCGAACTGACCAGTCCTCAGGAACATCGATAAAAACAGGCTCCGCTTTGTAAGCGCCGGAGCCTTGGCCGATGAGAGCAAAGGTTGTGCGCTGGGCATCTGTGCCGCGCGGCTCGAATATACGCAGCCCGCCGTTCACGGGCTTGCCGCCAGGCAGCATAAAACTGCGTGCCAGCCGATCTCCGCGTGCGTGAAATTCGGCCGTAACCGGAAGGTCGAATGGAAACTCGATTGCCGCTTCGCTTCGCATCGGTCTTGCGATCCAGCGGTTTGCGTCCTCGTGCTCAAGATACGCAAGTCTGCCGGAAATTCGGTCCGCCAATCCATCGGAAGGCTGGAGGAACACGCGAATGTGATCGCCGGGTGAAAGCACCTGGTCCTTGTCTTCCCACCGTCCATCGAGGTGGAAGTCGAGGCACTCACGCCAATCTTCGCCATGCTGAGACATCATCCGGCCAACGCGAATGCTGCCGCTGCTGGAGAGCTTTTTTGCTTCCAGCAGCGTATCGATCAGACCCGCCGCCGCCCCATCCAGGGTCATTGGCAATTCATCGCGCCAATCCTCGTAGGCCTGGTCCAGTCGCGCCGAGTAAGGGCGACCATCGGCCGGCACTTCCTTATCAACGAATGCGCGCAATTCGACAATCTTGAGCGCCAGCTCACCGCAGATCGCGTACATTTCCTGGCTGCGCCAGATCGTCGGCAGCAGGTATTCGTTCCGCTCACAGATGGCGACTGCGGTGCCGATGTCCTGCACGTCAGCGCCCAAAAGCTCGCCAACAGCCCGTTCGAGAAACTTTCTTGGCCAGCTTGCGCCGCTCGCCATCGCGGCGGCCGGAAAACCGCCCTGACGCGCCAGGTTGGACAGCCGCTGATTCCCGTGAGCAGTAATCAACGGTTCGACGCCCCAGGCACGAAACCCCTGGTCCGCCAGATCACGCCAATCGCCTTGCGAGAGGTGCAATCCAAGTACCTTCTCGATGTCAGCCCAACGTTGGACGCCGCCCTGATAGGATCGCCGAAACCAGTCCGCGGCCCAGAGAACAAACGCTGGTGCAAGCGAGGGACGTTGCCAATCAGAGGAGAGGCCCGACGATAGCTTCTTTTCCATGCGCTCGAACATTCCGGGCGCAAGCTTGTAGCGGTAAAGCGGCAGACCGGTTGGCCGAGGCAAGCCCAGTTCGGCGCTTGCTTTGCCAAGTGGATGAGGACCCGTGTCTGCAGCCCTGGCACGCTGGATCGCCCGAATCACAAGAAGACGCGAACCACCTGCCGCCTGAATTTCGTCGGCAATCTTGCGCAGCTGTGCGGGATCGTTGCGCGCAGCTTCGATTTCAGCCTTGAAATCGCGTTCCTGCATTGCCGATTGGCCTCCCCCTTTAACTGCATTGCTTTTGGGTAACAGGCGTTCCCAACCGCAGGCTAACCATCAATGAACATTAGTTTATAATCAATGATGGAGGTCGATACTTTCAGTGCATCACGGACGAACTCGGCGAAGCTCTATCGTAGAAAGCATTGACTACGCAGGACCAGCGGGCGCTCATGATCCCGTCGATACCTCGACCCAAATCCCAGATGACAGAGTCCCCGTTGGCGAGCCGGGCTTTCACGAACCGATCGTGCAGGTCGCCGACAGATCGGCGCGACTTTTGCGCCAGGTGCAACTGCACTGAGGCCAGCATGCGGTTCCACCGCTCTTCGAGATCTCTTCGCTGATCGTTCGTACTTTCGGGTTCCCGCGTCTGAACCGAGTCCGCATCAAAGGCCACAACATGGACAGCTGCGATTTGCGAAGCGAGCTGACCAAAACGACTGATGAAATTGACGAGCCGCCCCCGCGCTTGTCCATCAGCGCAGCAATAGGGGTCCTGGATTTCAAGCAATGCGATATTCGCATCCCGGGCATATTGCTCAAAGATGGTCCAGTCTCGCGGTCCATGTTGTTCGAAGACCACTCGCTGAACGTAGGAAGCCCGCGCTTCTGCCGCTTCAACAGGTGTTCGTACCGAGAGAATCGGGCGCCGAACCGACGGCTTATCCAAGTGCGCTGACGCGATCTCCTCGGGTTTGCCCGTTGTTCGCGTGCTTTCCTCCTTAGTCGGACTGGGAGTTGCCGTGTCTTCAGGGGCGGGCAGCGAGGATTCGCTCGCTGAAACATTGAGCCGTTCATGACTGACCTGCGGCTCCGTCGGAGCGGGTGGCTCAATGCTGTAACTGGTCCGATCCTGGGAGGATTGGGGTTCCGTTTCAGGGGCTGTAACAGATTGATCCTGCTGCTCGCCCCGCTTCCCATCGAGCACATCGGCAAGCAAGTCCTCAACATCCCGCTCGCTTTCGGGCGGCATAAGCAGGCCACGGCTCAATGAGCGCTTGCGCTCCATCAGGGCATCGAGACGTTGATCGAAGCTCGACGGACCGATCGCCTCATCCGGATGGATGGCCATCGGAATGTGTATCGTAACTGGGCGTGTCTGGCCGATCCGGTAGGCGCGGTCGGTAGCCTGATCCTCGACAGCTGGGTTCCACCAGCGTGAGAGGTGAATCACGTTGTTTGCGGCGGTGATCGTGAGCCCCACGCCCCCTGCTTTGGGAGATAGGATGAGGACGTCAAAGGCAGATGGCGAGCTCTGGAATGCGTTCACCATCTCCTGGCGCTTATGGCCAGCCACCTTGCCACTGATGCACATCGGCCTGTGCTTAAGGTCAAAGCGCTCCTGGATGGCCATGGCCAAAAAAGCCTGCATCTCGAGATCTTCGCAAAACAGCAGTGCCTTCTCGCCGCGCTGCTTAACCTCCGCGAGAATCTCAAAGGTCTTCTTCAGGCGCGCCGACTGGGCAACGTAGGCGTCTATGTCAGTAACGCCTCGCGGCGCCGACGGGTGGAGCGATGTCCCGCGCAGCATGTGCAGCACTTTGAGCATCGCGCCTTGCTCGCCGCTTTCGCGTAGCGCGCGAGCTCTGGCGAGTACCAAGTCATAGGCCTGTGCTTGGGCAGGCGGCATTTCCACCGCGTATTTCCGTGCCGTCTTTTCTGGCAGGCCGGTGAGGATCTCGTCCTTCATGCGCCTGAGCATGAACGGAGGCAGTTCGTCATCACGCTCGACCAATCGCCGCTGAAGGTCTTCCAGACCCGTCAGATCGTTCGCCGGGTAGCTGCTTTCGAACTCGCGGCTCGATCCGAGGAAGCCAGGGTAAACAGTGTCGGCAATCGACCAGAGATCCTGAAGTCGGTTCTCGACTGGTGTACCGGTCATGGCAATTTGCAGGCGGCCATTGAGCGCCTTGGCTGCCCGGGTCATTTGGCTGGCCGGATTCTTAAGCTTCTGAATTTCGTCGTATACGATCGCATCAAATGGGATGCGCGCGAAGCTCATATGATAGTCGCGCATCGTTTCGTAAGTCGTGAGAACGATCCCTGCGTCTTCCCATTCGCCGGAATCGAGCCGAGAGGTGCCGCCGCGGATGTCGCTTCCAGCTTCCAGCCGATAGCTGCGCAAATTTGTCCCGAAGGCTTCGATCACAGGCCCCATCAGGCCAGCCTCGACATGCTGCGCCAGTTCAGCTTGCCAATTTTTGAGCAGCCCTGTTGGCGCAACAATCAGCACTGGTTTGGGGTGAGCCGAGTTGGACCGCAACCAGAGCAAGAACATGAGTGCCTGGAATGTCTTGCCCAGACCCATATCGTCGGCGAGCAGGACGCCCGGCAACTTGCGCCCCCATGCTTCGGCCAGCCAGGCAAACGCATCGCGTTGGTGCGGTTTTGGCTCGGATTTCAGGCCTTGCGGAAGAGCCGGCACCTCAAATGGCTCTGGCGCGGACGTCGGCCGAGGCAGACGCGCATAATCGAGTTGCTCAAAATTCTCACCGACCTGCAGAAAGAAGATCTCGACCGGTTCACGTTCATGCTCAGATGGCGATTGGTCTCCTGCCTCTGCTGCGATCTGGCGCTCTAGATCGGCAATTCCACGCGTTGCCTGAAGCGTAGCCGTGGTGGCCGGGATGCTCTCGTCGCGCCAAGCAACGGTTTCGTCTCCCGCTTTGATTGCGGTTTCGAGGCTGCCAACAAGTATTTCGGCTTCACCGGGAGCCAAGGGAATGTGCCGGGCATCCGGCGGATCACCGATCCGCAGGCCAAAGCTTTCGGGCAGCCAACTGTTAGGCTTCGGCTTGATCCAGGGCAGGACTGGCTTTTGCCAGACCTCGATCCCGCTGACGCGCTCAGAGAACTGCTGCGTCTCGATGAAGAGGCGGTCGGCCGCTGCGTCATCGCCGGAGGCATCGAGTTTCAGCTCTTCACGCAAAACCCGCTGGGGAGAGCGCAGGAATTCCCGCTTTTCCTGCGAGCTGCCGGCCTGCTTGGTCCGAACGATGTCGAGGGCCTTGCCCAACAGGGGGTCGAGGAACAGCAATGTTCCATCGGAAAGGAGGTAACTGCGCCGTCCCCCTTCCTGGCTTCGAAATCTGCGTTGGAAGTGCACGGTATCCTGCGGGGTCAGCAGGGATGCTTCGTGTTCATCGACGAGATCGCCGTCGGAGGTCTCGCCGACGTGCCTTGAGAAGAGAACCGGGTCAAAGTCGAAGTGACCGTGATCGGTTTTTGCATTCAACGAGAAATTCGCAGCGTAGGCTATGCGGATGCGTTCCAGAAACCCGTCGGCTTCTATCCCTGCGCCCAGCTTATCGCCGAGCAGTGCGCGAAGCTCCGCAAAGGCTGCTCTTCGTTCGTCGGGCTCACTTGCTGACTTAACGGCTAGTGCAGCTTGGAAGACGGAAAACACCGGCTCGGGAATGCGGCTGACACGCCCGCCCTCTCGGACACGAGCGCCCACGATATCAGCACGAACAGGGACGCCGCCGCGACGAACCCACTTCGGATTGACCGTGATGGATCCTTCGGCGAGCGATCCGCTCGAATTCAGTTGAAGTGTCAGAGGCGTGGCTGGCGGCAAGCCGAGGGCGAAGGCATCCGCCTCGTCCAATTGGGCGGCAATGTGAGGGGGAAGGATAACCCCTCCGTCCGCTTCAAGAATTTGACCTTCCTGATCGAACGAGCGTGCGAGCGCCAAGGCCGCTTGCCCTGCTTCGGGAGCAACCTTGGGCCACTCTGAGACGGACACTGTTTCGCTTGAAGCCCGCTTGAAGAGCCCGCCCGGCCGCTCACGCAACAGCGTGATAGATTCACTGCCATCGCTCTGCTGAGTTGCAACGAATTTGGTGCTTACCATTGATCGTTCCAATTACGACCACGGCCTTTCCCGAACCGGGGATGCGAGATTGATGTCCGGCGATGAATTATCCCGGCAAACTTGCCTTCCCAACCCGGGCTTGCTGGAACGTGAGATTGATACTCAAAGTCTGGGCGGCCGCTGGTTGTCCGCAGCCCCCGATACCCTCCGCCTCCATCATATTCCTTCTGGTACAATGCCGGTGCCATAGGGTCCGTCGTACTCCAGAAACGGCATGAGCCATTGTCGCTCCACTCTGAAATCCTGACATCGCCGATCTGCATGATGATCGAGGATGATGAGGCAGGTCCGCCACGAATAATGCCGTATTCTGGCCGCTCCCCGCTTAGACGAATGAGATCCTCGATCTGGTTTCGCGCCCGGACCCCCAAGGCAGGCCACGCATCACTGACGAGGCCTTCGTCCAGATAGGCCATCCAGAACTTCTCACGCTGCGCCCATTGATCGGGTCGATCAGTAGTCTTGGCGATAGCCCGGAAGAATTCGCGCATCGCGACTTCCGTGAGCCAGCGCTTGAAGACTTGTGTGACCGTGAGCGCGCGTTCTTCGCCAATGCTCTCGGCCAGAGACCGAACGATCCTGTCCCAGCGGGGCCGCTGAAGGCGGGGATCCCCGACCTGGTCGAGGAGAAACTCGGAAATCGCCTTGCGATGCTCGGGTTCGGGCTTCTCGCTTATCCAAGGTTCAAGCAACGCCCGCACAACCAGCTCGATCTGTCCGGCGAGTGCCTCTTGATCAAAGAGCCTCAGCAAGCTGCGCTGCGCGGGGACCGCCTTTCTCGGTGGGAGCTCTGCTGTGGCAACGCAAAACCTGGCGAAGGTTGCCTGACCGAAGCCGCTCGCTGCCAGATTTGTTCCTAGCCCAGTCTCCCTGATGAGCTGAAAGATTTGATCGTCATCGCGCTGGATCAAATCGAGCGCCACCCGGGCCGGGCCTTGCGATGGCGCAAATAGCTCCCAGTGTCGGGCCCTCTCTCGCCATGCCCACTCGTGCCGCTGGGCAGCACTTGAGGCAGCATCGGCAAGCTTGCCCATAATAGGCCGGTCGACCGGGAAATAGGTGAGGTAGCCATCGATCATGGCTTGGTCGGAACTGCGCCGCTGCTCTTCGACTGCACGGTCGAGAGCCGCAGATCCGAGGTCATCGAACTCTGGATCGCACCATGCCCCGCGCAGGACCCGGTTGAGTTGAAAGCGCGGCAGCGCCCCGGCTCCGTTTTCAGCCGCATTGCGCAAGAAGGGCTTCAATTCGACAACTGGCTCCGCCTCACCGATACTCGCATCAAGCTTGGCGAGTTGCCGCTGCAATTCAGGTTGCGTTGTCGGAGGCTTGGCGAGCCCGGCAGACGCCAGGGCGTCCATCCGATCGATTGCCGCGCGCAGGAAGCTCATTGCTCCTGCCTCAAGATGTCCTTGTCCAAACCGGCGCTGGGTGTGGTCATCAAGAACCGCAAGTCGATCCGTCGATTACGCTTCTTCGCCGCCTCGCTATCACCTTGCGCGATAGGGCGATCCGGACCGTAGCCGCTCAGGCCCAGGATCGGCGCAGAACCTGGCTGACCTGCTGGCTTGTTGAGGAACTCCCGCAAGGCCGGCTGATTGAGCTGAAGCATGGTGAACGTCGTTTCGGCTCTTCGAACCGAAAGGCCATAGTTGTTCATCCCGCCGTACATCGCGTCGGAATCGGTATGCCCCTCTACAAAAACGGCGTCGATCATGTGCTTTGAGCGCTCAGCTTTGCAGAGGTTTGACGTCGTGTAGCAGGGAAGAACCTCGACCATTGCGCTGGCAACCTTGTTGATCGCGGCTTGCCCTCTGTCGCTCAGCTCCCAGCGCCCTTTGTCGAACAACACGTCATCAGGGAGGCGCAGAACGCCCGTCTTCGTGTCAATTTCGACTTGCAGGCCCTTGTCCTTCAAAGACTGCTGCAGGTCGTTGAGGATCTCTGCCCGGGTTCGGTTAGCACCGGTCAGCTCCTCGGTTTTCGACTGCAGATTCAATGCGAAGTAGGCCAGTAGGATGATGAAAATGAGAAGAAGGCCAACCATCATGTCCGTCATGGACATGAAGTAGCTTTCGCCTTCTTCAGGGGGTCTCCTGCGAACGGCACCTTCCATTATTCAGCAGCTTCCCGATTTTGGTTCGCGAGAATTCCGGCCAGTTCCTCAACTGTGTCGCGCAGCGTGGTCAGTGGCTCAAGCGCACCTGCAAGCTGGGCAACACCTTCGCCAAGTGCGCGGTCGATTTGACCAACACGT
Organism: Rhizorhapis sp.; assembly: GCA_036570425.1. Taxonomy (GTDB): domain Bacteria; phylum Pseudomonadota; class Alphaproteobacteria; order Sphingomonadales; family Sphingomonadaceae; genus Rhizorhapis. Next base: position 279,865 of record DATCYF010000003.1, read on the forward strand.
TCGTTGAGGTTCGTGGCGTGGCTGCCTGCCGCGTCAGTGATCTTTTCGAGCGCTGCTCCAAGTGACCGATCGACTTCCTCAAAGCGGGCCCGATACTCAGACCAGGCTGACGAGGCTGCTGATGCCGTTTGGGTCAACGATACAGCGAGCTCGCGCATCTCTTCTCGGGCGTTTTCAGAAGACTGCGCGTTCTTGACGACGATAGCCTCGACCGATTTGACGGCTTCGGCGATCGACAGGGCAGACTGACGGACAGGAGCAGCGGCAGCCTCGACGTCGTTGGCCACTGTACCGAATGCCGTGGCCAGATCGCTCGAACGGGCTGCGACCTGCTCGATAGCGCGAGCGTGGTCGCCAATAGCGGTCTGGGCCGAAGATAGCCGGTCAGCCGAAACAGAGATCGCGTTGCCGGCATCCTTCATGCTGGCAACAAGCGGAGTGCCTGCTCCGTTGAAGCGCTCCACGAATTCCGAGAAGGACTTCTCCATCGCCTCCTGGCCGATCCGCGCAGCGTCATTTGCGGCACTGGTCGAGGCTTCCCCGAGTTGAGTGGCCGCGGCGGCCAGGCCAGCTTTCATGTCGTCCAGGGTCGAGCCGAGGCTGGTGAGCAGTTCATCCATTCTCTGGCGGGCAAGTGCGCTCGCTTGCTCATTTTCCTCGCGCATGCGGTCGGCGATCACGCCGAAGTTGCGATTAAGATCGCCAAAGGCAGTGCGCATCTCGTCAGACGCTTGGCCGAACCGACGCACCGCCTCTTCGATCTGCCGGTCCGCTTCTCCTGTCTGTTTCTCAAGTCGCTCCGACATGGTGGCCATCGACACGGTCATTGCCCCGATGGCCTCAGCAAGGCCCGCCATCTCGGCGCCCGCGCTAGAAGCGATGGCATCACGGACAGCCTCGCCGCCGCCACCACTGATCTTGTCGATGCCCTGCTGGATAGAACCCAGATGGGTGATCATCGGAGCCATCTGCTTTTCGAGAGCGCCATCGAGCGCAGCAGCCAACTGCTCGGAGAAGGTACGGAGGGCGGGAGTCTGTTCCTTCAGCTGCTCCAGCTGATCGCTCGCAATACGCTGCGGCGGGAGATAGGCCATGCCATGCTCAAGCTTGTCGCAGAGCATGGAGAGGCCATCATTGATCCGCTTGCCGAACCGGTAATCGTAGGAACGCAGGACGATGGACGCCACGATACCGCCCACTGAGGCCCAAAACTTTGCGCCGGCGACCTTCATCAGTTCATTGAGGCGCTCCTGCATCGCATCGACCCCACCGCTGAAGTCCAGGGTCGACAGGGCAGCAATGATGCCAAGGAAGGTGATCAGCAGGCCGATGGCGATAAAGATGTTCGCAAACCAGTTGAGCCCGCGGTGACTGTCTCCGAGATTTACGAAGAAGTGCTCGGGGCGGGCCGAATTCTGGAGAACATCCGCAGACGGATCGACGATTGTTTCGCGAAACTCCTCCCAGGTCCGCCGCAGTGGGAGCGCCTCGGGGTGACCAACCTCCATCATTTGCTCATCGACTTCATTGAATCGACGGGCGAAGGCCAGCCGGGCAGAATCGATGTCAGCCGTACTGCCACCAGTCACATCGTCGAGGAGTCGAACCCGTGCTTCGATCGCTTTTGCAAGCGGCTCATGGAAATCCCGCTTGTAACGGGTGGATATTGCGAAGGCCGTTCCAACTAATACGACAGCCAGAAAAGCAGCCATCGCATCGCCGATGAGTGGAATCTTGGTAAAGAAGAAGATCAGACCATGACCCAGCCATTCGGTAATTTCCACGCAATCCCCCTGAACCTCGGCAAAACCAAAGAACTCTGCTCCGATACCGGGCAGCAGACAAGTCTGCCAATAGCATCAATGCAGCAGAACCCCGAACAGCTCGGACGGTATCGAACGCGCCCGCTGCCGCCAAGACTGCTTCCATTAAGGACGTGAGGATTCTGTAAATTACTGATGCGATTGGCGCCCGAGTGATGCCGAGGCGAGGTACGCCTCGACCCTCTCCAAGGTTCTCCGGCGTGGCCGCCGCCCCATCCTTAAGTCCAGCACGAAGCGCGGATCTCCCACTGCCCTTCGCCCGAACCGGGTAGCCGACATGTGGGTCTCCTTGAGATGACGCTCGATGCGCTCCAGCAGCTTCATGGCCTACCTCGAATCAGATTTGGCTTGTGTTCTTGTTATGTTCTTATTAGGAAGACTCCATCGAGTCTAGGATGAATTCCTACACCTCACCTGGACCGCCCCTTGAAAGGCGACGCAGATGGAGAATGTCAGGGAAGAGCTGGATCGCCTGATCCGGCAGAGAAACGTGGGTTATTCCGCGGTGTCGCGGCTGCTCAATCGCAACCCCGCTTATATCCAGCAATTCATCAAGCGCGGCTCACCGCGCAAACTGGACGACGAGGACCGGCGTATCCTTGCCCAGTTCTTCGGGGTCGATGAGCAGGTGCTCGGTGGGCCGGCGCTTCCTGTGCGGGATGGCCTGGTTGAAGTGCCGATCCTCAATGTCGATGCCTCGGCCGGTTTTGGTGCGATCGCGGAGAGTGAGACAGCCCATACCCGCTTTGGCTTTGACGAACGCTGGCTGGGCAAGTTGACCCGGGCCAAGAGCCCGAGCCTGTCGATCATCCATGTTCATGGAGAGTCGATGGAGCCCACGCTGCGTGACGGCGACGAGGTCCTGGTCGACTCCTCGGATCAGGGATCGCGCCTGCGTGATGGCATCTATGTGCTGCGCGCCGACGATGCGCTCGTGGTGAAGCGGGTTACGATCCAGCCCGGCGGAAGGCTGATCACGATCTCGAGCGATAATACGGCTTATCCGACCTGGTCTGACGTTGATCGCTCGACGATCCATGTTGTTGGTCGGGTCATCTGGTTCGGCCGATCGGTGTGATCTGAGCTCGGGTCAAATTCCAGCAAATCGCTCGCGATGCCGGGCAACGAACACTGGCCTCGGATGTAGCGATTGATCGCGCGGCAGGCGGATTTGCTGACCCGCTGGCGGGAATAGCTGCAGAAGCTCGGACGGCACCTTGTTGTGCGATACGAGCAGGCAGAGGTTGTCGTCGAAGGTGATGAGGTGGCGGTCAAACAGCCAGTGGGCTGTCGCTGACAAGGCCACGCCGTTCTGGACAATGTCCGGGCCGCCACCCGCAACTGACCAGATGTGCGCGGCCTGCGCCTCAGCCTTGCCGCCGCCATTGACGATCCTTAGCCCGGTGACTGCGCAGGTGTTTTCGTACGCATCGAGGACATGATTGCGGAAGTTCGCGTCACGGATCTTGCGGTTCACGAGCATCTGCTCGACCCGGCGCTCCGCGAAGTGATCGTGCAGGAGCAGATTGGTCTCCGGATCGATGCGGGGGGCATCGAGTTCGAGGCGGATGCGGTTTTCGGGATCGAGAGTTTCGGCAAGGCCCGCATTGACGATGGCCACGAAATCCTCGTTTTCCAGCCTGCGGACCGACTTGCCGCGCAAGCTTCGCCCGGCATCGCCAGGCCGTGTCATCTCGCGCAGGAAGCGCTCGGCAAACCGGCCGCTGCCGTCGCGGTAGGGGACAGGCTGATCGAACTCGAGGTAGTCGCGCACACGCGCATAGAAGTGGCTGGGATCGCTCGGGTCAGCGTCGATCCGCTCGACGAAGGCCGCAGCGATATAGGCCATTCGCCCGCCAGAAACTCGCGTCTCGCGGTAGACGATCCAGTCGCTCTCAAGCTCTCGCGCAACCGACAGGTAATTGCTCGGAAAGTGATACCGCTCGGTGATCGCGTCATCGTACCGCGAATTGCCGCTGATCTCGAAAACGCCCTTCACAGTTCCGTCCTAGCCAAAATCAATTTGCACCAGGTTGCCTGGAGAATGTCCGGCCGTCCAGGCTCAACCTCGCAGAGATTAAATGCCGATTTCGAAGGGCTTGGTGCGCTCCTTGACCAGTTCTGGCGGCTTTTTGGAATGATCCTCCTTGCTTGGTGACCCGGCGGCCTGGCCTTTCGCTGCTGCCTCGCGCAGGCGCTCGGTAACTTCCAGCGCCGAGGTCTTCTCCCCTGTGTTCTGCGAAACCGCCCTCCCGAGCTTGTCGGTACTGTCGACCACAAGGGTCAAGTGGTCCCGCAGCCGGGTCACGGTCACGAGGAAGGTTTGCTGATTGGCCAGATTGCGCTCCCGGCTATCCATGACGGCAATGCCTCGATCCGACGTCAGCCCCTGCGCCATATGGGCATTGAGCGCGTAAGCGAGGTCAAGCCGCCTGAGCATTGGATCGGAGCGCTCCAGCTCGTGGCGCAGGCCAGTGGAGGTGACCACAGTCACTCGAGCGCTTTCGACCGCCTCGATCTTTGCCTGATCAGCATTGAACAATCCTCGGCGATGATCGTTTTCGGTCCACCGGATCCGGTCACCGGCATGGATCGACAGCCGCTTCTCCTCGAAGAGCGCAAGGCCATCGTTCTTCGCACCGGGACGGATCCGGCTCGGCCGAAGGGTTCGTGCCTTACCCTTGCCATCGACGAGGAACACCTCGCGCGTCTTCTCGTCGATCCTGTCGACCTTGTATTCGCCGCGTGGGAGCCGCTGATGTTTATCGGGGCTCCGAACATCGAGGACCATGCCCGGGCGGTATGCCGAGACATAGCGGAGCTCCTCACGCGTTGCATTGACCCGTGACAGGACGGTCAGGTCGAGCGATGTTTTGCCGAGCTCACCGTTGGCCTTGAGCCCCCGCTGAACAGCTTCGTTCACCGCGGTTCGCAAGGCGCGGCCCGAGGCGTAGATCGCGGTCCGCTCCCGCTCTAGCGGCGCAAGCTGGAGCCATTGCTCGGCAGCCGTCAAAGCGCTGTCGCCCGATGTCTCGATCGTCGAGCTCTTGAGATGACCAAGTGCGGTTTCGACGTCACCCGTTTGCGCAGCAGCCTGAGCCAGTCGCAGTTCCGGGTCCCGGCCGCGCAAATTGATCGTCATTTCGGCGCGCGCGATGCCAGCCTTCTGGACGAGATCAAAGGGTTTGCCGGCATCGACCGCGCCGAGTTGGCGGGCATCGCCAACAAGCACAAGCCTGCGCGCGCCAACCAGATTGGCCAGCGCGACCAGACGCTCCTTGTCGCTGTTCGAGACCATCGAGGCCTCATCAAGGACGAGGACCCGGTCGCCCAATGCGGCTCTCGCCTCGTCCATCAAGCCAGGATTGCCAGGATGCTCCAGCAGCGGTGCCCAGCTCTTGAGCAGGCGCGCCAAAGTCATCGAGCGAATACCAGTGTCGCGCTCCAGCATCTGCACCAGAGTGTTTTGGACGGCGAGCCCGATGATCTCCTTGCCATCCTCGCCGAGGATCTGCGCCACGGGCTTTAAAACACTGCTCTTGCCCGCACCGGCGACACCTTGGATGGCGATTGTCCGGTGGGACGAGCTGAGGATCAGGCGGGCGGCCGCTTCTTGGCCACCATTGAGTTCGATGCCGTGATTGATGGCAGCGACGGCCTTGACCCGTGCGCCTGCCTCATTGCTTCCGAGAAGGGGGGCCACGGCGTCCCTCCCGGCTTCGACCGCGGCGAGAATGCGATGCTCGCTCGCGAGCGCATCACGCGAGGTCAGCCAGCCCTTGTGTTCACCTGACCCTGGAACGAGTTCGCCCGAACGGACCAACGAGCTGACCCGCTGCTCAATGGCGCCAATGGTTGTCGGCAGACCAAAATCCAGCGCCGATTTGAACAGGGCCTCGCGCGGAAAGGCCGCTTCGCGCTGCGAGAGGTGGCGTACCGCTGACGCTGTAGCCTGAGCTGCGGCGATGGTCTCGCGGTCTCGGCTGAGGACGTGAGCCGGGATCAGTGGATCGGCAGGATTGCCCCTGATGCGCTCGGCAAAGTCCCTGAGCCAGGCCTTGCCGCGCTCGATCAGGCTGGTGCCAGCCGCGGGTGTGTGCTGCGAGGAATGCGAGTGACCCTTTGCTCGTTCAATCATGGCCTGCAGGTTGAGCCCTGCTGCCCGGGCATGGTCCTGCCAATCCGCAGTCAGGGCGCCCCTATCGGCGACGGCTTGTTTGGCGCTGCGGGTATCGAGGGCAGCGATCTTGCCCGCTTCAAGGCCCGGGCCGCGGCGTGCGTCGAGAACCTCCTGTCGCCGTGTGGAGAAGGCCATGACCTGGTCGCGAGAAAAGCCCGCCGCCTCGAAGTTCCCGTGCTTGCCGACAGGACCGACTTCATAACCGAGCTTCTCGACCGAGAGACGGAAGCGCGCCATCGTCATGCTGTTGAGAAGGGTATTGAGTGACCAGAGCCGGTCGTTCTTCAGTGTCCGCCATTTGTCATCGGCACCTTTCGTGACGTTGGCGATGACGGCATGGAAATGGAGGTTGGGCTCCTGGTTGCGATTGGTATCGTGCTGGAACAGCGCCACGGTGAGATTGCCGGTCTGCACGGTCCGCACTTTCCCGTTATCGACGAGACGCGTTTCTGCCGCATTCTTCTCGGCCCACTGGAGCGTTTCCACCACGGCCTCGCGGTAGGCCTCAATGATCCGCTTGTCGCCGCCGACGAGGGCGAGGACCGACCAGCTCTTTGGCAGGGAAAAGGTCAGATCGGTGCCGGCTCGGTGCTGGTTTTCGTGACCGACCCTGGTGCCATCCGGAAGCTCGCCCTTGAGGAGCTTGTCGAAGACTGCGGCATCGACCGCTCCGGAAAGGCCAAGGGTATCGGCTCCTGACCCAACCCATTGGCCTGAGCGATCCGCGTCTGCGCTTGCGTAATAATTGTCAGCAGCAAAGTAGCTGGCTGCGCCGGACGCGGACCGGACATTGGCAACCGAGAGCATGGCTTATGGTCCTTCAAGCAAGGTGCCCCCTTGCTGTGGTGCCCTCAAAGGTCGGGTTCGTAGAAGTCTTGCGCCCCGCTCTCGACGCCGCCCTCGAGCAGGTCTCGTTCGGCCCGTTCTCGGGGGCTCTGACTGTCCTGCGATCGTGGGACCGGGATTAGCTTCGGATCGCCTGAAGCTGGCTTGTCTCCTCGCGCCGACGCTTTTTCATCGGAGGATGGCTGCGTCTCATCGGTCGCTTCACTTCTGCCGGAAAGAAGCGGCCCGGGAGGCAAGGTTGTAGTCGGCCCAGAACTCGTGAGCGCTTCGGCCGATGTTTCGACCTGGCCTTGTTCGGGCGCTTCCCGCAAGACCTGTGCAGGGGCTTTGGAGAACCGCTGCTCAGTCACATTCCCGGTCTCATCCGGCGTCCTGACAACACGCTGAAGGTCCAACTTCAACTGCTCGGGAACGACCGGCTTGCCGGCGCCGTCGTCATTCGCGGCCGGGGCGCCGTCGGCAGCTTCGGCAGGCAAGGAGGCCCATTCCGAGGGATCGACATTGGTCTCATCCGCCGCGTGTGCCCCGGGAGCAGACCCAAATGCCCGCGCAATGAATCCCTCGGCCATCCGCGGCCAGCGGCGCGGGACAAGCGTGACCGGAGCGGCAGGAAATCCGTCGGGGAACTTGAGGTAACCGGAGAGCCTCGGCAGGTTCATGAACTGATCGGGCAGCAGCAACGGCTCAATCTGGCGACGGGGCGTCAGGCTGACGGCGTCGCGAGCATTGTTATAACCATAGCTGTACCCTTCTTCCATGTCGCGGACCTGGCGATGACCGATGAAGTCGGAACACCAGGTTGCCGTTTCCCGGTCCGCAGTGGCGAGGATCAGCTTGCTGCGCGCGAGCGACGACAAGGTCATCGCCATGTTCTCGCCGTAGACCTCCTTGAGCTTGGCAAAGGCATGGACGCCAGTGACGATCGCGCCGCCAAAGTTGCGAGCGGTCTGCAGGCCTTTCTCCAGTGCGGGCAGCCGGTGCAACGCGCCCAGTTCGTCGATCAGAAACCAGACCCTGAGATCGGGCGTACGCTCCATGGTCATCAGCGTGTTCATGGCCGTGTCGAGCCACAAGGTGAGCAACTGCGAACAGATCGACATGTCGACGTAGCGCGCGGAGAGGAACAGGATTGATCCCGATTGGGAGCTGCCGCGGATCCAGTCCCGTACCGAAAAGCGGGGGCCTTTAGCGGGTAGCAGCTTCAGTGCCTTGGCATTGGCGTTAAACACAGCGCGGATCGATTCCGCCATGCGCGCGGCTTCTGGCGCTGTCAGCGGATCGGCCATGGTGCCGCGCATGAGCTTGTGCACCTGCGCGAGGTCGGCGGTCATGAGCCGGGTGGCAAGCGCCTGGTTGCTGGCCTGACCGGTTCGCTGGAGATGCAGGCACATTTCCACGAAAAGCATGCGGGCTGCGAGCACCCAGAACTGCTCGGAACCACCGCCATCGTGCGGAACCAGCGCCTCAGCTGCGGCATGGAATTCGCCTTCGCTGGTGCAATCGTTGAATACGCTCCAGTTCGGGCAACGGGCATCGAGCGGGTTCAGAATGATGTCGCGGGTCGGATCGTAGAAGGTCTCGATGAAGGCTCCGGTAAGATCGAAAACAACGGCGCGCTGTCCGCGTGCCCGGGCCTCGGCAAGGAGTTGGCTGAGGGCAACGGTCTTGCCGGTGCCGGTCGTGCCGATCAGCATGGTATGGCTTTGCTCGAGTCGCCACGGCCAGGAGACGCCCGCGAGATGTGCCGGACTGTAGAAGCCGGCTTCCTCGGTCGCTGCTGTGCCTGCCAAACGCCATTTCCAGCCAAGCGATGCGTGCAGTTCGCGGGCACGTTCGGCGCGATTGTGCCGGTCGATCTCCGCTTCGAGTTCGTCCAGCGTGACGAGCATCGCCCCGCGCTCGTGCTTACGCTCCTTGGACTTGCCTCCGAACCGCTCCGCGAACCACCAGAAGGCCGCAAAGGCCGGGATTAGGACAAGCGCGGAAAGCCCGATACCGCGCCGGATGGCACCACCGAGCGCACTCACGGCTTCGCGCATGGGCGGGAACTCGCGCACGACATTGAAAGGGATGCGGACAGTTCCGCCACCGGCCAATTTGAGTTCCACCAGCTTGCCGGGATCGAACTCCATGAAGGCATAGCCGGAGGCATAGACATGCATCCAGGCAAGATAAACCTGGTGGTCGGTGAGCGTGGACGTCACCTCGAGATAGCAAAGCCAGGCGCTGACGAGGAAGGTCACCAGCAGGGGGCCTTTGAGCCCCGCTGCGAACATGAAACCGAAGTGTCCGAGGAGCTGGCTGCCGCGGGTGAAATTGAGGAGATTACGCTTCATCGCTGCCTCCTTCGGGTGTGGAGGCGCTGAGCCCGAGACGGGCGAGACGGCGATTGTAGGCTTCGTGCGTACGCTGCCTCAACGAACCATCAGTATGGCTGGCCAGGAGCGCATCCAGGGCAACCGTGATGAAGAGGTTCTGTCGTACCGGGTCGAGGGCCGCAGGCCGCTTTCGCGCTTCGTTCTCACGCTGCCATGCGTCGATCAACTGGTCGCGAATGACGATGCTGACGGAGACCTGCTGGTCCCGGGCCTTGCCCTTTATCCAGTCAGCAAGTGGGCGGGGAACGTAGGTCTGAAGACTGAGATGCCGATCCATGTTCGGGGGTCCTATTGACCCTTGCGAACCTGGCTTGATCTTGCGGAAGACAAGAATGAGAATAAATCAGGAACATAAGCCCGTCAATCTCGGAATCTACGAATATTATCAATGTCTTGAATGGCTTCGATTTGCCCGCAAATCGCGAATCTGAAGCATGCTTCACCATTGAATTGGTTTGACACTAGTCCTGAAATTTCGCGTATCATTCTGAAATACCTGCCTTAAATCCGGCAGTGTCACTGCGTACGGTGTGCTCACTCTACCAAGCTGCGAGATAGTGATCCGGTCACTTCGCCGGACATGCTGGAGGGAATGAAGGGCCTCGATAGCGCGGAACCAAAGCGCGTGCGGACCTCGATGTCCGCGCTCCGCTCATCGGGCCTGTTTATGAACCCAAACGAGCCGACGGCGAGCAAAATAAAAGGGCAGGAACCGTTCCCGGCTCCCACCCTTTTCGGCGTCAGAATTCATCCAGCATCGATCCGTGAATGGTGTGGACGACACGTGCTGCCAGGTGTGCTGGCAGAGCGCAGTAGTCGCCTTCATCGAGGGCGATATATCCGAGCTCTTCGTCCTCCACGATGTGCTGATCGAAGTAGCTGTGCAGTGCCCGGCGCTCGGCGAGTTCCAGGGCCTCGAAATAGCTGCGGGGTGAAGCGCTGCAAGGTGCGGAATAAGCCATGATGATCCTCCTGAGGTTGTCTCGAACGACAGGAGTAAGTGCGATGTTCGTGCGCATGCCGGGTCAGGGACCGCGCTCCTGCGCGGCCGCGCCAGCGGCGGTGGGGGAAACGATTTTGTCGGGGAAGGGATTCATCCCTTCTCCGGCAAAATGGTGGGGCCCTGCCGTCCTTGAGGCGGAATGTGGACGGACATCATACTGGGCAATCCGTGAGCCAGCCCCTCTACCCTCTCGGTTGGCACCGGACGGTTGTGGGCGGGCACCGTTTTTCTCGTTTTCCTACACCCTGCGCACGGTGGCAGAAGAGCTCTCGAGGGATCACAAACCAAGGGGGCGGAAAGGACTGACATGCCCCGCAAAAGCAATCCGGTTGATGCCTTGAAGAAGCTCCGGGAACAACGCGAGGAACTGGCGGCCAAGGAAGCAAAGCTTCGCGACGAGGCGGCGATTGTCCTTGGCCACATTCTGATCGAGTGCGGCGCCGAGACGATCGAACCAGCGCAACTGCGTCAGATCGTCCGAGGAGCAATGGCACTCGGGATCGAGGAAACGCTGAAGCGGATAGCTCCCGCGTAAGCCCAACCCGGCGGCGGCAAGGGGTTTGATCCCCCGCGCCGCCGCATCGCCGGCGTGCAAAAGAAAAGGCCCCGATGGCGTCTGCCACCGGGGCCTTGTCGTGAGGTGAGGACATTCAGTCCTCGTCGATATCGGGAGCACCTTCGTTGCTGCCGGAGCGGCCCTTGGTGAGGAAGTCGACCTTGTCGGCGATGATCTCGCAGCCGTAGCGTTTGGCGCCGCTCTGATCTTCCCACTGGGTGTAGTGGATGCGCCCTTCGACCGTCACGAGCTGACCCTTGGTGCAATACTTTCCGACGTTCTCGCCCAGGCCGTTGAAGCAAGTGATCCGGTGGAATTCGCTCTCCTTGGCGGTGTAGCCGTTTTCGTCCTTGTAGGTCTTGCCATCCTTGCGGGCGGGACGGTCGGTCACGACCGAGACCGAGGTGATGCTGGTTCCACCTTGGGTGGTGCGGGTCTCGGGGTCGCGAGCGATGCGGCCAACGAGGATAACGAGATTGGTCATGGGCTTTCTCCTGATCGAGCATTCCGGGTCCATCCCGGCTGCAAACCCGAGCAGAAGCGCCCCGCGGCGAAGCGCACCGAAGGGGAACTCGGAACTGGGCCGGGTGGTGCGGGCAGCCGGGCACAGCCCGGCAACTCGGCCGGACCTGATCCGGGTTGCGCGTCTCGACGGGGGTGATTCAGGGACAGGTTTGTATTGAAGCCGGGTGGAGCCGGATGCCTTGAACAGGTCTGCCCTGCCTCGTTTCCCTCCGGTCTTGGCCGGATCATTTCCCCGCCAGCCCTCCAACGGAGAACCCCTTCCTAGATCACGGTACGGACCTCTCCTCCAGCAGGTGGCCTGGTCCTGGACGCAACTGCTTCGCCGGGGACAGGCATATCGATCGTCACCCCTTCAGCGCCGTCCAGAGGGTTGCCTCGAAGCATCCAGGCCTGCGGCGTGATCAAGCCCGCCCAATCAGCAAAGGAGGGGATCGAGCCCAGGTCTTCACGCACGTGCTGCTCGCCGACCAGACGCACCGGAACGACCCGGCCATTGGCATTGACGAGGGTCTCGCCGAAGAGTGTTTCAAGCATGAATATCCCCTCGGCATGGTGCCGCAGCGCGCGGTGACGGGGGTCTGCGAGAATAGCCTTCGACTGGTCGAACCACTGATGCAGCGGGAGATAGTCATCGACCGTGCCGCCCCATTTTCGGACCGACGAGAGGGCGTGGTAATAGCAATGGGCCATGCCAGGTCTCCTAGAGCTCGGTCGAGTGATCATCGGTCGCGATGAAGCGCAGGCTGCAGTCGAGCACGAAGGTCGCTTCAGCCACATCGATCACCAGTTCGCCGCAGGCACCGTCGTTGATCTCCCAGCCAGGATGGTGACGCTCGAGCGCCAGATAGGTTAGCTGCTCGAGAGCTTGCCCGAGTGATTGCAGCTCCGCGGAACCGTCACAATCCGAGTTGCCTGCTTCGTCTTCCAGAATGGTGACATCGGGGCACGCGATCGCGGCACCAGCGGCATCGAGGCAAGCGCATTCCTCAACAGCACCGCTGTCGCCGCAGCCGTCAAAGCGGATCTCGACGCGGGCGATTCCGGCTTCCTGCAAGCGCGGGAGAAACGGCAAAGTCGGCCATCACGGCCTCGATATCGATCATGGACTACCTCCTGTAGAAAGGAGCCAACGACCATTCGCTGGCTTCAACCGACAGGCGCACGCCTTTCCTCTGATGGGCGACGCCAGCGCCGATCCGGCGCTGGCGCGAAGACCGACAGGGCCTTAGTCGGTCCTGGCCGAAGTGTTCTTCGGATTGGTACCGAGGGGCCCGCGGCGATCGACAACGGTGATCCGCCGAGCCTTGGCCTCGATCACCAGGCGTTCGAGTACGCCATTGCCCGGAAACGCGATGACGTAGCGCGGATCGAGGGAGAGCATCCGCTCGTTACGCTTGAAGCCGGCACGGGCGCCCAGCCGCATGTCGAGCGAGAACGTGACCTGCGGGATGCCGCGACGTTCAGCCCAGCTCGATGCCAGACGGTCGACGCCCTTGGTGTCGCCGCCATGGATGAGCACCATGTCAGGGACGCGGTCGCGGACCTTGTCGAGGGTGGCCCAGACATTGTTGCCGAAGGTCAGCGCATCGTCTTCGGTAGCATGACGGGTGCGCCCTCCGGCGAACACGACCGGGGTTCCTTCGGGCACGGCCGCACGGCGTTTGGCCTCGGCGCGGGCGCGCAGGAAGTCGCGACCTTCGACGAGCGCGGACGTCAGCATGGCGCTGTGATTGAAGCGCGAACTGGAGACCGGCTTCCACGAAGAACCGAACTCATTGAGGTAGAGGGCTGCTGCGACTTCCCGCATCTCCTCGAGCGCCAGCATGGCGCCTTCGGCGCACTGCGCCCGCTCGACCTGGGTTTCAAGTTCATGGGTGTGGACCTCGGATCCATCGGCGGTAGCAATCAGCGCGCGGACCTCGTCGGTCGCCCGGTCGACGGAAGTCGATTTGCGTTCCGCCGAGCGGTGAAAGATGTTGACGAAGGCCCAGCCAAGATCCTCGGCGTCGGCTTCTAGAGCGGTCCCGGACATCATGGCGAAAAGATCGGACCAGACCGCTTCGAGGGTTTGGACGACCGCCTCACGGACCGGGAAATCGCTTGTCGATACGGGAGCGGGTCCAATCGAGAAACCGGCGAGATCGAGCCCGGCGAGTTGATCGGCGAATGACGTGTGCATGGGGTATCCTCCTGACTGACGTAAGGCCGACGCACCCGTTCATGGCTGCGCCAGCGAGAGCCCGTCAGGGCCAGCATTCAGGCAGGATTGCGCACCCGTCAGGGGGAACCCGGCTTGGCGGGCTGGCGCGGGCAGGCCTTGAGCCCGAAGGGCCAAGGCCAACACGGGCCCGCCCAAGCCGGGTTGCGCAAGGCTGGCGGCTGGCCCAGGGCCTCTCTCGCATGGCGACAGACCATGAGCGGCCGGCAAAGTTCAGTCAGGGATGGCAACCCACAGCGCTGCGCCTGACCAACTCGCGGAGCTCAAGCTGCGCGCTTGGTGTAGACCCCCTCGCCGTTCGACATATGCCCGAGGCAATCATAGTCGCCGAACAAGGCATCGAAGCGGGATGCGATCTGGGACAGCCAGCGCTGTGCGCGGGGTGAACGGGCCGTGCGCCAATCGGCGTCCCAATAGGCCCCGTCATCGCGTTCCACGATCCAGACGGCCACCAGCCCGCCATAGACCGATAGGCCGAAATCGGCATAGGAATTGCGCATGAGGATCCGGTCTTCCCGGCCGCGCCAGCCGTCATGCGGGATCAGGGACGGGAAAGCATTGGCGGCCCGCTCGCGCAAGTCCTCGCGCAGCCATTCATACTCGAATTCCCAGTCGCCGTCGTTTTCGACATCGAGCACAGTGAAGGCGACAATTGCACCGCTGGGATAGCTGACCGATCGACCCATGACATCCTCCTCAGGCCGCAAGCGCAGCGTCGTCGGACGCGTCGTCGAACTGCTCGGGGATGATCTTCCCGCCCAGCTTCAGCAGCAGGCTCGCAGCTTCTTCGGCCTTGGCCGCAGCGGTCAGGATGGCGCGGTCGTCATCCTTCAGCAGCTTGAGCCAATGCTCGATGTAGCTCGCGTGGCTGTCGAGATGCGTGACCGGCAGCCCCAGCTCGGCGCCCAGCATGGCGCTGGAGAGTTCGGCGACGAGTTCCTCGGCGGCGTAGGCCGCTGTGCCGAAGCGATTCTTGAGATCGCGTCCCAGGCGGCTGGTATGGCCCGTCCAGTGCGATAGCTCGTGGGCAAGCGTGGCGTAGTAGTGATCGAACCCATCGAACAGGCTGACCGACGGCATCGTGACACGATCAGCAGTCGGTTCGTAATAGGCTTCGCAGCCCTGGTGGCGAAGATTAACGGGGATGGCGGCGAAGAAGGCGTCGAGCTCGGCCTCGCGCCCTGCAGGCTCCACCAGTTCGAGCATTGCAGCCGGATGAAAGCGCTCGGGCAAACCTTCGACCTGATCGGCATTGAAGACCGGATAGGCCTTCAGCACCCGGCGCGCTTCATCGGTCCTTTCGCCGGTATCGGGCGCTTCAACCTCCTTGGTGTAGCTCTTGTAGAAGATCGCAATGGTCGACTTCTCGCCTTTGCGGACCTGGGCTCCGAGCGATTTTGCCTGGTTGTAGGTCATCCAGAAGGGCGAGGCGTAGCCGCACATGTCAGCGACCATCCAGAGCCAGAACACGTTCATACCGCGGTACGGAATCCCGCAGGCCCGCAAGGGTCGGGAGACCGGGACACCGCGCCACGGCTTGATCCACGGCTTCGTGCCCGCTTCCAGACGGGCGATGATTTCCTGGGTGATACGGGTGGCGGGCGACAAGCCGCTGCCTTGCCCCTTGCGATAGGCCATGATCGTTCTCCTGATTGAGGCATCTGGACGTTCGGCGACAGGTTCGCCGCTCAGTGCCACAGGGTCCCGAGCCCCCTC
Organism: Rhizorhapis sp.; assembly: GCA_036570425.1. GTDB lineage: Bacteria > Pseudomonadota > Alphaproteobacteria > Sphingomonadales > Sphingomonadaceae > Rhizorhapis. Next base: position 295,110 of record DATCYF010000003.1, read on the forward strand.
TGCTCTGCTTCCAAAAAGGAAGCGGCCCTCCGGCGTAAGCCGAAGGACCGCTTCTCGTGGGTCGCGAGTGGCCGTACCTGTCAGGAGGAGGTCAGGCGGCCAACTCGCGGGGGGTATGAATTTCGCCGTCGACACCAGACTCAGCGTCAGCCGCGTCAATCTCCGGCCGGCCAGCCTCTGGCGCAGCGGAAGTGAAGCGCATGACCTCAGGCACCCAGGCCAGAGCCTTCTCGCGCACCTGAACTTCGGTGATGTAGGTACCAGCGAAGACGCGTTCAGCGCTCATCGCCAGGTCACCCTTCTTGACCGACGCAAAGCGCGAGGAGAGCTCGAGACCGCCGACATCAGTCAGCGCATCGAGGATCACCTGCTTCGACACCCGATCAAAGTAGTTGGCCGCCGTAGGGCGCCACCACTGCGCCATGTCGATGCCGATCAGGCTGCCGAGATGATCCTGAAATGGCAGCTGGCGCTCACCGGCCATGTTGAGGCTCGCCTCGAGCGACCGGGCAACGACATAGCCAAGCCAGGCCGCGCGGCTATCATCGGGCAGCGCCCGAAACAGATCGAAGCGGGAGATCGCATCGTCACCAGCACGCCAGCTTTCGTCGAGACTGGAGCGGAACTCGGCAAGCCCGCTGCTCGCCGGAGCATCCTTGGCTTCGAAGCCGATGATCGGGCCTGCTGGAACAGGCGCGCGCAGGGTAGTCGCAGCCCGCGCCCGCCAGTCGTGGGTATCGGCATCGACGAGCGTGAAGACCATGATGTCGAGCGCCAGGCCGGGGTCAGATGCAACGTGCAGCGCCAGAACATCCCGGCGCTGCATGGCGAGCTCGTCAACCAGGCGCTTGGACAAGGTCGTCCGGCGCTTGTCCGAACCTTCCCCGCCAGCAACGACTTCGATCCCGTCGTCGGCTTCGGCGGGTTCAGCCTGACGCTCGCCGTAGAACACCGGCTGGAGAACCGGCGTGCCATCGCGCGAGAGCACCAGGATCATTCCTGCCTCGGCCTTGAGTTCGGCCGCGATGACGGGCGGTCGGGCCCGGATTTCCTGGCATTCGCGTTCGATCGCTTCAATGGCCGCTTCGGCCGCAGCCACAGCCTCCTCGGCACTGTCCTCGTCTTCAAGGATTGCCGCATGCTCGTCATAGGAGGCATCGAGTTCGTCGAGCCTCGCCACTTCCGCTTCGGTCAATGGCGCCGGTTCGGCGGGAAGCCGGACCAGCCCTTCGACCAGGTCGTAGCTGGCATAGGGATCGAGCGTGGGCTTGACCCAGGCGAGGCCCTGCTCGGCGGCGAGGGCTTTGGCCTGCTCTTCCATCTTCGCGGCGGCGAGGCTCTCGAGCAGCGCGACGTCGACCCAGGATTCGCTGTCATCGTCATCGAACAATTCGCGTTCGATGCGACCGCCGGCGGCCATGTAGGCGTCCCGGCCAATGAGCCTGGCTCGAGGGTCACTGCCTCGCACAGTTCCGGAGAGGACCATGCGCCGGATGCTGTCGGGATTGGGCGCATAATAGGCCGAGGAAACCTGCTCGAAGACGCGGGCCTGGATCTCCTGGTCCGAAGTCGCACCGAAGGCCTTGGCGATGTCGAGGGTGATTTCGCCAGAGGCCAGTGCCTCGAACACGACGGTCGCAAGCGTCGCGAGGCGCAGACGGCCCTCGACGAAGCGGACGGTCAGACCGAAGCGGCGGGCAACATCTTCGACCGTCGCACCGCCTGCTACGAGCGCGGCAAAGGCCTGGGCTTCGTCGGCAGGGTTCATGGCCAAGCGGTGGAAGTTCTCCGCAAGGCTGGTCTCGACCGCGGCTTCAGCACTGTCCTCGAGCACGAGGCAGGTGACTTCGTGATCGCGGGCGAGGATCTTTTCGTCAGCGAGCGCAATCATCGCGCGGCGGCGACGCTCCCCGGCTTCGACCTCGAACTTGCCCTTGGCGGAAGGCCGGACGATGAGATTCTGCAGCAGTCCGTGGGCTGCGATGCTTGCCTTAAGTTCAGCATCTGCTGCCGGATCGCTGTGACGACGTACATTGCGGGGCGACTGAACGAGCTTGTTCAGCGGGATCGACTTGATCATGGGACACACTCCTGATTGTGAGCCCGGCGCATCGACCATCGACGCCCAAATGGCTCAATCAGGGCAAAGCCAACTCCCCTCTAATGCGTTTGCAGCGGATCTCCTGATAAGCGAAGGCAATGACGAATGACTATGCTTGGGCCATCCTGCATGGCGCCAACGAATGTTAGGGCGATCACCTTACCAAGCCCCGGGTTGACTTAAGAACAAATTGGGAACATTGTTGGACGGCGCTTGAGGTCGCTTCGTCTGACACGGCGGCACCTTGAACGGTGCGCGGACGTTTTACTTGCCTTGGCACGCCCTCGGCTTCACATCTGTGAGGCCGAGGCTGGCACCGAGGGGAAGGATAGGCCCGGATGGGACAGATATATTCAACAATGGCAGGGGTCGCATGAGCATGCGGCTCGCGCTTAGCGATTCCGGCCCAGCGCTGGCCCCGATCTCACCTCGCCGTGAACTCGGCGCCTATGAGGCCCTGTGGCTCGAAAAGGGCGCGACCTTCAAAACCCTTGCCGATCGCTTCGCGCTCGACGCCGAGGCCCTTCCTTCGGATTTCGTGGCGCAGCAGCTGGCCGAGCAGTGCGCCGCCGAGGTGATGGCGAAGCTGAAAAAGGCGGGCGTTCATCAGTTCGGCGTCCGGATCCACCACGCCGGTGACTATCCGGCCAAGTTGCGCGATGCGCGCCATCCGGTCGAGCTGCTTTATTATCGAGGCGCCTGGGAAATCACCGAAACCCGGTGCGTGGCCGTCGTTGGCAGCCGCGAGGCGTCGCCCGACGGCATCCGCCGCGCTGAGCGCCTCGCTCGCGAACTAGTCGACCGCAGCTTCACCGTCGTCTCCGGCCTCGCCAGGGGCATCGATTCGGCCGCCCACCGTGCCGCGATCGCGCGCGGCGGGCATACCATTTCCGTGGTCGGTACGCCGCTTGGGTCCTGCTACCCCAAGGAGAATGCTGAGCTGCAGGAGGAGATCGCCCGCGATCATCTCCTGATCTCGCAGGTGCCCGTCCTTCGCTACGCCAAGCAGTCGCCCCAACATAACCGGCTCTTCTTCCCGGAGCGCAATGTCACGATGAGCGCCCTCACCGAAGGCACGATCATCGTCGAGGCGGGCGACACGTCGGGCACGTTGACCCAGGCCCGCGCAGCGCTCCATCAGGGCCGCAAGCTCTTCATTCTCGAAAACTGCTTCCAGCGCACCGACATCACTTGGCCGGCACGCTTCGAGGCGGAAGGTGCAGTGCGCGTAAAGACGCCCGACGACATCTGGAGCGCCCTTGGTTGAAGGTGTCCGGCTCTCGCAGATCGACGAAACGAGCCGCGGTGATCATTATCACCTGACGGCCGACGATTGCTGCTACTATCTCTACGAATACACCTCGCACCGCGACTATTCCTTCAGCGCCACGAACAACCTGATCAGCAATCTCAAGAAGAAGCCCAGCCAGACTGATCAGCCCCATTATTGGTACAAGGGTCAGGCGATCGGCACCTGCGGCCGCGCGCTTGGCGCCGCCCTCAATCCGGATTGGCTCGCCAATGCGACCCTCGTACCCGTGCCCGGCTCCAAGGCGGCCGATCACCCCGAATATGATGACCGCATGGAGCGCATCTGTCGGCTCATGCGCCAGCCTCCACCCGACGTGCGCGCGCTCGTCCGCCAGGTGGCCTCAACCACCGCGTCGCACGAGGCCGGGCAAGGCGTCCGCGTCACGGTCGAGCAACTGCTCGAGCTATACTCGGTCAACGAAGCCATCGCCTCCCCGGCACCGCAGGCGATCGGTATCGTCGACGATGTCCTGACCGCGGGCACGCATTACCGGGCCATGCACAGCGTGCTGGCGGCTCGCTTCCCCAATGTCCCGATCATCGGTCTCTTTGTCGCGCGGCGGGTCTTTCCTGACGACCCGCTCTCCTTTGAGGGGCTATGACCATGGATCGGCCCAGCCACGACAAACCTCAGGATCGGGTCAGCGACGTCCATCGGCCTGTGGCGCTCACGCCGCTGAGCGCGGGCACGATCGACGAGAAGCGCGCCTTTCTCGCCCTCTCGACCGTCCGCGGCATCGGCCAGAAAACCCTGTTCGCCATGGCCGACGATCGCAGGTCGTTCAGCGAGGCGCTCGAATATGGTCCCGACGCGACCAACCCGGCAGGCAGCGATGGCAAGCCCATATCCGAACGGCAGTGGTCGCGGGTTCGCGGGCATGCCCTCACACAGGGCGACCGCCTTGCCGAGCACCTTGAAACGCTCGGCATCGGCCTGCTGTTTCGTGGTTCTCCCGGCTTTCCGTCCGCTTTGCTCGACCTCGAACGCCCGCCGCACTGGCTGTTCGTGCAAGGCAGCGTCGAACGTCTCGCCGAACCGTCCATCGCGATCGTCGGCACTCGCAAGCCGAGCGGCGATGGCTTCTTTCTTTCGCGCTATGTCGGCGCCTGCCTCGGCGAATGGGGAGCGCCCACCGTCAGCGGTCTCGCCGCCGGCATCGACCAGCTGGCGCATGAACATTCGCTTCGCGCCGGCGTCCCAACCATTGCGGTACTCGGCACCGGCATGCTCGAAGACTATCCCAAGGGAGCCGGACGGCTGCGCGACCATATTCTGGGGACCGGCGGCACGATCGTCAGCGAGTATCTGCCGATGGCGTCCTACAGCGCCGAAAATTTCGTTCAGCGCAACCGCCTTCAGGCCGCACTCGGCCGCATCCTGATCCCCGCCGAATGGAACCGTCGCAGCGGCACCGCCCATACTGTCCGCTTCGCCACCAGCCTTGGTCGGCCGATTGCGTGCTTGCGCCTGCCCGAGTGGTGCGAGGACCGCGTAGTACTTGAGCGCGGCATGGGTCTGCCCACAGGCGAAATCTTCACCGTCCCGCACGACCAAGCTCGGTTCGATGCCTTCGTTCGCACGGCGATCGGCAAATCTTCACCCGCCCAACTGGGCCAACTCTCGCTATTCGGGGACAGCTAGCCGTGCTCAAGGGGGCGATCTTTTCGCTGCACGATGTGCTCGTGACGAAGGGCACGATCAACGCGCCGCTTTTTGAGGAAACGCTGCGGCTGCTGCGCTATCTCAAGGCGCGCGGCGTTGAACCGGTGTTCATCGGCAACCATGACTGGACGGTCACCAGTCCGGACACGTCGAAGCCTTTCCGAACTTTGCTCGAAGAAAGGCTCGGCCCCGTCAGCTACTTTATCGGCGGGCAGAACGGGATGCCGTACAAGCCGCGCGCCGATTCCACCGCGCATATCCTGTCTGAGAAGGGCTGGCAGCGGCGCGAGGTGCTCTATGTTGGCAACACCACCGACGATATGAAGACTGCCGCCAATGGCGGCCTGCTCTTCGTGAACGTCATTTGGCACAGCGCCGCGAGCCCCTACGGCTTTCAGTTCGACTCCCCCCTTGATGTCGCGCGCTTCGTCGATTGCCTCTGCCTCGGCCTCGACAGCTGGTTCTGGACCCTCGATCAATCGGATTTGCGGGTGTATGCGCTCGCGCCTTTTACGACCCTGTCGCCCAAATATGCGCAGGCGCACGCCTATTCCGAAAACGCCAAAGCAACCTCCAAAGATGGCGCGGGGGACGCCAATTTTTGGGGCCGCCTGCTCGCCGCACGGATCTACTTCTCAGGGCTAGTCGATGAGATCGACTATATAACCGCCTATCCGGGTCACTCGCCGACCTCCAACGAAACCGTGATCAGCGAGGCGCTTAACATCCTCGGCCAGTCGCTGCGCAAAAGCTATCTGCCCGATCTGATCCTGCGCCATACCAAGGCGGTCAAATCGCAGACGGCACGCGCGTCGGGCGGCAGCGTGGGTCTCGACAATCAGCTCAACACGATCCGGCTCAATCCGGCACCGGTTCGCGGTGTCGGCGGCAAGCCGTACAAGTCACCGCCCGCGCGCGGCGGCAAGCGTATCCTTGTAGTCGATGACATCTGCACCGAGGGCAACAGCTTCGAAGCCGCGCGGGCTTATCTGAGGGCCGCTGGCGCCCAGGCTGTCTGCGTCAGCTGGCTAAAGACCATCAATACCGACTATCGTGCGGTTTCACCCGCCCTCGGGTACTTCAATCCCTACATCGCCCAGACCTTTCCCGCCTCGATCGCGACCGTGAACCAGTGGTATTCGAGCGCCATCAGCTCGCACGCCGCGCCGACGGATCTGGCCGACGTCTACAATCGCTATTTCAGCTGGGCTTGGCCTGCCGGTATCTGACGCTGGGGCCGTTGCCTTGGCGAAAGTGCCGAACAGCAGACAGCCAATTGTCCTTATTGTCATGGCGCGACCATTCCCCGCTCTTTGACGCGCTAGTCCCCGGCAAGGTCAGTGGACGCGCTGGACACCGAACATTATCGTGTGCCGCCATGTTTCGCCTCAATTGCACCAAGAAGCTGCTTGATCGGATCAAACCGGAAATCGTTGAGCCGGGGCCAAGCGACACCGCACTGGGCAGCTGGTATGCCACGGCCTTACTCTGGAAGCCGCAAGTGGCTTTGCTGGTTTCCGAACCGACGCTGCTTCCTGTGCTTATGCCGCTGGCCCCAGCGGCCACGCTCGCTCGAAGATTCCCTGCACAATTGGCGCTGGTTCTGAAGGAGCATAACGTCCCAAGCGATTTCATCGCCCAGGAAGTTTGGCGGATGGACAAGGTTCAGTACGCAAAGACTGCGAACCGGAGCGTCGTGGGCATTCTCAATGAGTTCGTAAAGCAGGCCGAATTCTGGCTGGCCGCCTATGCCTATGAAAAGGGTGATGACGACGACCTTCTGGCGATTTCCGCCAAGCTAGCGGAGACACCGTGTAGCCCGCTGTACAAGGGCCCGGTGTCGCCGGACAAAGCCCTTCATGAACTCGTGAAGGCTGGTTCGCAGGCATGAGCCTGCTGGCCGTCAACTGCGCTCGGAGACCCTACAGCACTCGGCCGGAAACCCAGTCTATGCGGTCAGACAGGATCGGGCGGCAAATCGACGATACGGAAAACCGCCCCTGATCCGGCATCACGCACGAGGTCAACCCGCGCGCCATCCCAGTGATAGTCGAGGTGCCGCCCCTGTAGGGGGTTCGACGCGCAGTCTGGGTAGAAGAGCGCGACGCATTCCCCACTGGGATGCCGGATGCTCGGGTAGGCAATCCCGTTCGATCCCGCGCCCCTGAGCTGCCGCGCGACCGCTTGAGATGCGGCGTAGCTGTCGGGATCGAGCGCCGGAACCGGCTCCCCCGCCTGAGGTCGGAGATCATGCAGGTCTGCATCGACCGACATGACGATCTCCCGGAACTGCGAGGTCCAGCCAGGCGCCTCCCTCGTTCGCGCCATGAAGCGGGCATTATGGTGGATCGTCTCGAACAACGCGGTTTCGAACCGGTCGCCAACGTAGAGCACGCCGTAGCTGCCATCGGCAAATCGGCTTGGCCGGTCGGTGCTGACGTGGGTGAATGGCGCCATGAGGTAGGAGGCGCCGTTGCCGCCGACGCGCCGATCGACTGGAACGAGGTCGAGATTGCCAATCGTCGCCATGATGCGAGGATTGGTCTTCTGCTCGGCCGAGATCAGCAGCGGCCAGTCGGCTGGATCAGCGATGTCCTCGAACAGGTCGATCGGTGGAAAAGCACTGCGGATGATCCTGACAGCACCCTTCCAATCAACTCTAGAGATTGGGATGTCCGCCGTTTCGCTCACCAGCCACCGCGCTCGGCGTCGAGATAGTGACGCACCCGCATGATGTCGGTGAGCTCGCCTCCCAGCATTACGTCGAGCGCACTGGCTCCGCCGAACGCATCGTTAGCCGCCCTGATCCAGGTATACCCGCGGGTCGCTTCCGAGAAGATGATGCGGAGCGCTTTGTGGATGCCCATTAGATTGGATAGACGCGAACGCCCATCGCGCGAAACGCGCCCAGGCCCTTCCGCTTTCCAGCGCCGATAGGAACGAAGCGGCATGTCGAGCAGGGTTGCCGCCTGCTCGTCGGTCAGCTCCCATTTGCCGAACAGATTGAGGACCGCCCGGAACATGGCAGCTGCCTCGTCCTGGGTAATCGGATCGGGACGGAAGGCGGTAACGGCAGTATCAACGGGTTGCAGAGCCAGCATGGCAATTCTCCATATGGCATCATATATGTCAAGTAATGCCATTTGGCAATGGCATTATGCCGATGCTGCCAATCTGGCAATCACGCTTGCTGCGCCTTCGATCGGCACGAACAGCCGTGTCTGGTAGCGGATGATCTCAGTGAAGCAGCCTTGGGCCTTGTACCAGTCGAGACGGGCTACGCTCCAACCGTTCAGCTCAATTCGCTGTGAGCCGTTGACCAGGCTGCGTTTGACCATGAGCTTCTCGCGGCCCGCGAATTCCATGGCCCGGCCCGTCGCCGCGACGGTCTGGACAATGTCATCGGCGGACAGCGTCTGGTCGCGTTCGAGACCAAGCGCCCGGGACAGGTCCGGAACACAATGAACCGGAACCTCCCGGCCAAGGAGCGAGCGACCATCGGCTGCCGAGATGCGGCTCACCCTCACGAAATCCGAAGGGAGCTTGTCCCAGACCGGCAGTAGGAGGCCCATCGCAAGATAGAGGCGCTCGCGCTTGTGGCTAGTCCGCGCTTCCTCGACCTCGGCTGCCCAAGCATCGCGGAAGGCGTCGATGGTAATATCCTCCCAGCTGCTCTCGGACAGCTGATCCTCGGTAATGTGACTGCGCTTGAGCGGGCGCAGCAATTCGAAGCGGGCCAAGCGCGTACCGTCATCGGAGAGAATACCGCGGGCGGGCACGAGCAGAGCGACCCGACCAGAGCGGGCGTTCCGAACCGGCCGTTGCCGCTGCCCAGCAAGGCCGTGAAGCTCCTCGAGCCGCTTCAATGTGAGCGGCTTTAGGGCTCTGGCGATTTCCAGTTCCAGCAAATGGGTGGTCGCGCCCGAGGCCGGATCTGTGCGCAGCAGCGTGTCAGACAGGATCGTGAAGTCCTCGACCGCGATGGTCTCGAGGCCGAGGTCGAGTGTGCCGGCCTGATGGGCGGCATCGATGCGCGCTTCGACCAGCCCCATGAACTCGTCGAAGATCGCATTCTGCAGGGCGATTGGAAGCGCCAGGATGCGATTGAGCCAGCGCTGGATCGACGGAAGATCATCGACCATCGACCCGTCGGGTGCTTCGATCCGGAGGCCCGTCAGCTCCTGAAAGCGCCCGAGGCTGACCGCTTCAAGCTTGCCGGTGAACAACAGACCGAACCAGCGATGGAGCGCTTCCTTGGCGTAGATGCTTTCGAGGTTGTCGGCCGGATCGAAGAGGTTCTGCCCTCCGGTCTGGCGTTGCCCGCGCGTCAGAGCGCCAAGACTGTCCAGGCGCCGCGCGATTGTCGAGATGAAGCGGCGCTCGCCGCGCACATCAGTCGTCACCGGTCTGAATAGCGGGGCGGACGCCTGATTGGTGCGATTGGTCCGCCCAAGCCCCTGGATCGCGGCGTCCGCCCGCCAGCCCGGCTCGAGCAGGAAGTGGACGCGGCGGGCCTGGTTCTTCGCAGCCAGATCGGCATGGTAGCTACGCCCGGTTCCACCGGCATCGGAGAAGACCAGGATACGCTTGGCGCCGTCCATGAAGGCCTGGGTTTCAGCGACATTGGCGCGCGGCGACCGGGATTGGAGTTTCTGACGGCCATCGCGGCCAACGATCAGCCGGCGCGTGCGACCGGTGACTTCCGCCACCTGGTCGATACCGAAGCGTTCGATGATGGCATCAAGCGCAGTGGCAATCGGCGGCAAGGCGCAGAGCTGTTCGATCATACGGTCGCGTGCGGCGAGTGCGGAGCGGCATAGTACCGGTGCGCCTTGCTCATCGCTCATCGGCTCGGAGCGAGGGTTGCCGTTTTCGTCGGTGAACACCGCCATCAGGCGGACGGGAAAGCTCTTGGCGAGATAATCGATCACGTATTCCCGAGGGGACAGGTCGATCTCGAGAGTTTCGCGCTCCTCGTCAGACAGGTCGGCGAGCCGGCGGTCGAGCATGGCTTCTGCCGTCGAGACCAGCTGGACGACCACAGCGTGACCATCGGCAATCGCCGTATCGATTGCGGGCAGCAGGCTGGGGAGCTTCATCGACAGAAGCAGCTGCGCGAAGAAGCGCTGCTTCGTTCCCTCGAAAATCGACAGCGCTGCAGACTTGGCACCGGAGTTGAGCGTCGCCCCGGTCTCGGTGTCGACGATCCGCGTGGCTTCCAGCGCTTCGCGCAGGTTGGCGTGGATGATCGCCCAGGCGTCAGCATAGGCATCATAGACCGCGATCTGATCCTCGGTCAGGCAATGCTCAAGGATATCATACTCGACACCAGCGAAGGAGAGTGCGCGCGCGGTATAGAGGCCGAGCGATTTGAGATCCCGCGCGACCAGTTCCATCGCTGCAATTCCGCCATCGCGGATATCGGCAACGAACGCCTCGCGATTGGCAAACGCGGTCTCCGGACCCCAGAGCCCGAGGCGCGTCGCATAGGCCAGGTTGTTGACGTCGGACGCTCCGGTGGCCGAGGCGTAGAGCACCCTTGCCCGGGGCAGGAGGTTCTGCAGACGCACCCCGGCGATGCCTTGCTCCGATCCCTTGGCCTTGCCCCGCGATCCTTCCCCGCCGGCAGCGTTGGCCATGGCGTGCGCTTCGTCGAACACGATCACGCCATCGAAATTTTCACCGGCCCAGGCGAGAATCTGGTCGAGGCGCGTTGCGTCGCTTCGGCCCGAACGCAGCGTCGGATAGGTCACGAAGAGGATTCCGTCGCGCATCGCGATGGGGGTGCCCAGCTTCCAGGACGCCAGAGGCTGGATGTCGATCGGGAGGCCGCCAAGCGCAGCCCAGTCGCGCCGGGCATCTTCGAGCAACGCCTCGTTCTTCGAAATCCAGATATGGCGGCGTTCCCCGCGCACCCAGCGGTCGAGAATGACGCTCGCAACCTGACGGCCCTTACCGGCACCTGTTCCGTCCCCAAGGAAATAACCTTGCCGGTAAGTCTGGCCTTCCGCCGACGCCTTGAGCGCACAGCCCTTGTCCTCGGGTTCGAACCGGCCAGGTAAATCGCGCGCATGCGCGCTCGCGGCATAGATCAGTGTTTCTGCCTGGGCAGCTGACAGCAGTCCCTTGGCAATCAGCCCATCAGGCAGCTGCGGCACCGCTTCGGGCTTGGGTGCAGAAATCGACCCCATGGCAACGGATTCAACGAGCGGCGTCGGATGCCCTGACGCGCCATCAATGACGATCCTACTCGGACGATAGGGCAGATAGTGGCCTACCTGTGCCTCAAGCGGCGCAGGGGTTTCGAGCGCCTCGTAGGTGAGCGACCCGATGGCGGAGGCTGCCGAAGTGGCTGGTGTTGGCAGTGGCCTGCGCGGCGCGGCGACCAGAAGGAATGGAGCACGAGCCGGAAGGCTCGACTTCTGAGGAGCAGCCTCCAGGCTGGCGCGAACCGGCAAGGCAGCGACAAGATCGACCAGCTCGCGGAATCCGTTCGTGCGAATAGCGATGGGCACGTTGGCGCCTTCCACCTTGTCGAGGACCAGCAGCCGGGTGGTGATCACGGTTCCATGCTTGACGAACGCACGTTCGACCGCGGCATTGAGCCGCAGCGAAGCTGGCCCCTTCACCCCGGCCAGAAACCTGGCGCAATCGAACCACTCGGGCATGATCGCGACAAGCCGCCCGCCTGACGCCAGACGGTTCCAGGCCGACCGCAGATGCCTCGCCCCGGTGCGACTATCGTGTCCTCGCTCGATCCCATGCGAGTAAGGCGGGTTCATCAGCACGACGCTCGGGATGATGGCAGGATCGAGCAATTCATCGATCAGCTCGGCGTTATGGCCGGTCACTCGGGCTGCCGGGAACAAAGCATTCAGGCAGTCGCGGCGAAGCGGGGAGATTTCGTTGAGGGCAAGGCGAGCGTCAGCCTTTGCCGCCCAGATCGCGAGCATCCCAGTTCCGGCTGACGGTTCTAGCATGAGCTCGTCTGCGACGAACGCGCAAGCCCGGGCGGCAAGCCAGGCAAGGCGGGGCGGCGTTGCGAACTGCTGCCACTCGATCTGCTCGTTGCTGCGGTTCGTCTGGGTCGGAAGCTTGGTTTCCAGCGCCGAAAACATCTGGTCAGCGTCGACTACCGAAGCGGCAAGATCGATGCGGGCGCCGGCATGCAGGTACTCGGCCTGAGCCAATTCCAGCGCGAGATGTGCATCGCGCACCGACCAGCGGCCTTCAGCGTCGGTGCCTCCGAAATGATCAGTCAGAAGCGTATGCACCTGCCGACGCGTGATCGGCTCACCGGATGCCATGCTTGTCGCGATGTTGCGAGCGACCAGCAAGACCGGAGGTTCAGATGGTGGGGGGAGCAAGAGAACGGGAGCAGAGCTGAGCATTTGGAGCCTCCTGACGAAGCCCAGTTCATTTGCCGGGCTTCATCAGGCCAAAGGCCTTCTCCCCTCTTTCTTCGTCAGGACTTGGATTGCAGCCACGCCTGCAAGGCGTCATTCCAGTCTTTGCCTTCAGCGCGCGGGCGACGCGTGATGATCGTCCGGCTTTCGCAGGCATAGGCACTACGCGCGCGTTCTTCGGCGAGTTCGCCCCCTGCATCATGATCGACGAACAGGTGCAATTCGCGCACGCTCTCCGGGATCGATACGAGACCAAAACGTTCATTGCCGAGCGAGGCCCAGCAAGGGATCTGGGTCAGGGCCTTGGCAGCAAGCGCGCTCTCGATACCCTCGGCAAGGCCGAGCCGTCCTTCGACCGGATCGAACAGGCGAACAGCACCCGATGCCAAACTCCCGAGCGCGCGCTTAGGGTTGTTGAAGGGAGCGACTGCAGGCCTCATCGGATTGAGGAACGTGCGGTGAACAGCCACCAGCCCGTGATCCATGGTCACTGCCGCGATCATGGCAGGCAGATATTGCGTGTTTCCTCGCGGGCCAAGCGGGGTGCGAGGGTGAAATCTGAGAGCGCGAGAGACAGCGCGAATGCCTCGGGCCTCAAGATAGGCTTTGGCGAGAGTATCGCCGATTGGCGCCGCTTCGCGCCAGATACGCTCGGCAAAGGCGTGGTGCGCGGGCTTGCGAGCACCGTCCCCCGCATTGATCTCGACCTGCCCTGAAAACATGCTCGCCGGCGAAACACCTCGCCCGGCGAGCGCCGTCAGGACCTGGTCCTGGCTGCAGCCCGCGAAACAATGAAAGAGGATAGCGCGCCGTCCAAGGGTCACACCGAGCGAGGGCGTGCGGTCATCATGGGCAGGGCACCGCGCCATCCCTTTGGCGCCGGACCAATGTCCTCCGAGCTCTTCGCAAAGCTGCTTTGCCACTGAAGCAAGGGACGAGTTGGTAGGACTGGATAAGACAGGGGACATAGGGGGCTCCTCGAGCTCAGAATACCGCCCCCTTGCGAGCGACCTTTCCTCCCAGTCGCGCGTGCAAAACGCTTTCCTACACCCGCGCGTTCACCATACGTTCCAATTCGATTCGAGGCAATGCGACGAGACGGAAGATGATCAAATATGGAATGATCGGGATGCTCATGATGACCGTTCCCGCAGTGCAGGTTTCAGCCCAGGCAGACGCGCCGTCCTTCGCGATATTCGAACATCGCCCCTCAGCGACAGCCGCTGAGCCTGCCGAACCCTCCTTTGCGGCACAGAGTGAGATGGATTGGGGGGCAAGCAAGGCAGCGCCCTCGTTCCGCGAGGCAATCTACGTGGCGAATGTCCGAGAGGCAGAGCTTCGATACGGTCTTCCTGTAGGCTTATTGCAGGCACTGATCTGGACCGAATCGCGGTTCAATCCAATGGCGATCAGCCCCGCTGGCGCGGCAGGACTGGCGCAGTTGATGCCAGGTACGGCCCGTTACCTTGGCGTCACGAACCGGCATGATCCTGTCGCGAGCATTGATGGCGGGGCTCGCTATCTGCGCGAGATGCTCGACAAGTTCGGGCAAATCCATCTCGCCCTTGCAGCCTACAACGCGGGGCCGGGAGCGGTTATGCGTGCTGGCGGCATTCCCCGAAACAACGAAACGCCGGGCTATGTCCGCAGCGTTCTAGGCCGATGGCAAGCAATTAGCTCGCGCATCTGAAACGTGTTCGTATAGCTTTGTCGAAGAACGGATTGGTTGAGTGGGGAAGGCCAAGTTTGATGGCTCCAAAAGAAAATCGAGGCTCGGAGGATGACAATGTCATTCGCTTCGATTTCCGGGACGAGCTGAAGAAGCAGCGCGGGAAGCAGCGGCGTAAGGAGTGGATCTTGGGACTAGGCGCGTTTTCGATCGTATTCGCTGGCGGAATGCTGGCACTGAACTGGCCGACGTTGGGCTCGACCTCGTTGACCTCGTCGGAGCTCACACCGAAGTTCTCGCTGGTGGCGGAGACCTCTTCACCGCGTTTTGAACTCTGCGGAATGACACGCCGCACCTGCGTCGTGGATGGCGACACCTTCTGGCTCGAGGGTGAGAAGATCAGGATCGCTGACATCGACACGCCCGAGATCAGCGAACCAAAGTGTGATGCCGAGTATCAGCTCGGTATGAAAGCCACCCATCGGCTTCGTGACCTATTGAACGAAGGCGCTTTCGAGGTTCGACCAATCGGAAATCGCGATGAGGATCGGTTTGGACGCAAACTTCGGGTCGTCGTTCGGGGTGGCCGATCGCTTGGGGATCAACTCGTCAGCGAAGGTCTCGCCCGCACTTGGACCGGGCGTCGGGAACCGTGGTGCAGACAGTGACCGTATCACAGACCGATCAACATTTGTTGTGGGATTGATCGGCAGTATCCGACCAGATATCGCCGTTCGCTGGTTCCCGCGCGAACGTCTCAATTTGACAAGAGCGGTCACCCGCGACTGGTTGAACTGTCGGTCGGCGGCGCCGACAAAGCGGCTGTAACCCGCCCCATTGACCATCTTTAGAAGCAGCCTTCCATTCATCAACTTCAAGTGCGGCGCATCGGTTCGAATAAGAGGGAAGGCACAACGGGTGGCGAGCCCTTCCGCCGGTCCTGTCGGTCCTGATCCCGGGGAATAGCCGCCAGGCGAGCGTGCAAAAGGATGCCTCGAGGACGATCAACTGGGAATACCGTCTAGTTCGAATTGGACGCGTGCCGCCAAGCACGAGCCAACGTTGAAATCGTATCGATAGCCATCGGGCTAAGGCTACAATGGAAATCACCGACACCTTTCCAGGTTTGGCTGGGACCGCCATTGAAATTTGCCAAAGAGTTCCCACATGAAAGCCATCGAGGGCAGATAAACCGTAGGCCCCCCCGGCTGAGAGACCATCGCGCTCCCGCTTACGCAGTGGAGCTGACGATGGATCTCAATCACTTCTATTCCCAACATCAGGTTGCTCTTATCCGGGCAAGCGCCGCCACGGACCGCCGAGCCCGCTCCAGGCATCTGGCCGATGCCGCGCTGATTGGCGAGCAAATCCGATACCATCAGGTTTCCAAGGGGGCAGCCGCCGCGAGGAGTTGGCGTGCCGCCTCGGCTGCGGTCGTGGCTACTCCGGAACTCTCAGCATGAACGAGGTCGCAGCAGCGTCCGCTGCACCCAAACGCCGGACATATTTCCGCCGATCAACCGAGGCGCGCCTGCTGCCGGATCAGGTTGGCCGACAAGGCCAGATCACGCACCTCGCCTTCCGGCTGCTGGGGCGAGAGAAGGCAATAGCCTTCCTCAATGCGCACCATGCTTCCCTAGGGGCGAGGCCCCTGGATTTGGCGACTGCTAACGCTGCGGGATACGTAACAGTGGAGAGCGCCATTCGCCAGATGGCGCCACCCTGCAGGCCCGAACAGTGAGCCGCGCCGTCAACTTGGCCCTGCCGGAAGCCGACGTCCAAGCAAGGTGCGCGGAAAGCGGCGTTTCCATCAGCTCGATCGAACCGCTCAAGTCAGGCGGAACCCATCTGGTCTGCGTAACAAGGGATGGTGCCGACGAGATGCGGCTGCGCCTGCAGGATCATGTGATCGCGGGCGTTGTGCAGCGGTTCCCATTCTACGGCGCAAGGGTGCCTTGGTGATCGTGCCGGGGCCTTACCAATCGACGAAGGAGTGCCTCAATGAACCTGGACTTCTCTCTGGCGCATGGCCTCAACGCTGCGGTCGCTTCTACCGACGAGACTGAGACGAGGCTCTCCGCCGCCGCCAGCGCTGCGAACCTGAGGTCAAACGACGCGCTTTCGCGGTTCGACATTTACCGTGCCAGCCATGTGAGGCTCACGTCGACCCTGTTCGGCGGAGGAGATTGGCGTTGGCGGCTCACCGGCGCGTCAGGTGCCGTCGTTGCCGACTGCGGCGGATACCGCAACGAAGCCCAGTGCCTCGCCGCCGTCAGCGCGCTGCGCCTTGAGGCCGGCTTCGCAGCGATCTTCACCGAAACGGATCCCGAGCCCAAACGCGGAAAGGACTCCCATGCCGCTAGATCCCTCTGAAGAAGTCGAGCTGCTCGAGCGCTTCGGCATCACCAAAGCGCCGGCATACCAGTATCATTATCGTGACTGGCGGTACTCCAACCTCGACGACGCCGTTGCGCAGGCCAGGCGTGACGCGGCGCGCAGCACATAATCGAAGGAACTCCCAATGGCGAAAAGCCAGCGCCGAAGCAGCAAAGAGCCACGCAAGCCGAAGAAGGCCCCTTTGCCAAAACAGAACGCCTCCAATCCTTCCAAAAAGGGCCTGGTTGAAAAGCCGGCGGAACGGCAGCCCTGATCGAGGAGCCCGCACATGGCGATCGTACGATGCCGGATGCATGCGCCGCATGGCGGCGATGCAGATTTTATCGCGGCGGTCGAACCGCTGGGCTTTCCGGGGTCCGCACTGGTGTGCGGTTCGCGAGCCTGCGATGAGCCGGCATTCATCTGGCTCGAGGGCGCAGAGAAAATGGATTACGATGGCGGTATTCGCGTCTTCAGGGCCGGCGCGGGCGAAATGAAGGTTCGCGCGGTTTGAGCACAGTACAGCGACCAATGCCAAAAAACGAAACCGGCAGAATAGATCTGCCTCTTACAATCTGCAGTATGGTTCCTATATATAGAAAGCTGACGTCGCCTGCGACGGAACCTCGGGTGGCTTGGCCTCCCTTTGTCTCCCTTACTAGCCTCACCGAAGCCGGGATGTGCCGCGATTGGCACATGCCCGTTTACTCTATGGGACAAAGGATACACCCATGACCACCGGAACTGTAAAATTCTTCAACTCCGACAAGGGCTACGGCTTCATCGCGCCCGAAACGGGCGGGCCTGACGCCTTCGTGCATATCTCTGCGGTCGAGCGCGCCGGGATGGGCACGCTCGATAAGGACCAGCGCGTCACCTACGAGCTCGAAACCGACCGCCGAGGTAAGACCTCGGCGGTCAACCTGCAGTCGGCCTGAGCCGATAGCGACGGGGCATCCAACGGATGCCCCGTTTCGTTTCAGCGCTCGGCGCGAGGTATTGGCCATGACGGCATAGAGAACCGGACTTGCACAACCGGATGGCAGCCGCATCGACGGAACGAGCGAAGGCACTCGCGCAGCTGAAGGAGAAGCCAGCTGCTGATCCCACCATAAGTGCGGAGCCGCTGCGGCACTCGCGAGTTCCGAGGGTCCGCTGCTGCCGGAAGCTGCTGTTCGGCGCGGCCGTCCGGAATGGCCGGAAAGTCCCAGTTCCCGCTAGGCCCTACAGGTGTTCAAAATCCTCGTCAGGCTCTTCCTGCAAACGCGCCCTTGATGACCTTGCCTCCCTCCCGGATGGTATCGAGGTAGTCGCTCCACCATTGCGCCATACGCACCCGCTCATCCCAGTGCTTGCCGCGGTGATAGACGCCGCGAACCGCATTGCTGTCACCGTGCGCCAGTCCCCGTTCAATTGCGTCCGGGTTCCAGAGGCCGCTTTCATTCAGCATGGTGGAGGCGGTTGCCCGCAGCCCATGCGCGGTGACCTCATCCTTGGTGAAGCCCATCCGGCGAAAGGCGGCATTCAATGTGTTTTCGCTCATCGGTCGAATAAAGGCACGGGCCGAGGGGAACACATACCCCTCGGTGCCGACCATCTCGGCAAGCTCTTTCAGGTAGCCGATCACCTGTTTTGATAGCGGCACGGCATGAGGGCGCCGCGACTTCATCTTGCCTTCAGGGATGCGCCAGACACCTTCTTCCAGGTCGATTTCCTTCCACTCGGCGTGCCGTAGCTCGCCAGGCCGGACAAAGACGTGGGGAGCGATCAGAAGGGCATATCGGGTGATGAAGTTGCCAGTGTAGTCCTGGATCGCTCGCAGAAGCCCGCCAAGCTCCTTGGGCTCGAGAATCGCTGCATAGTGCTTTGCCTTTGGCGTGATCAGCGCTCCGCGGAGCATGGACGTCGGGTCGCCTTTGCAGCGCGTGGTGGCAACGCCATACCGGAATACGCGGCTCGCAAATGATCGGGTCTTCTTCGCTGTCTCGTGCTTGCCCTTCGCCTCAAGGCGCTTGAGGGGGGCGAGCACTTCGAACGGCTCAATGTCATCGATTGGTCGGCTGCCAATGGCATCCACCAGCTGCTCGAGGAAGAAGTTGGCCTTCACGATGGTGGCATCCGCCCTACCGCTCTTCACCATCATCTGATCGATGTACTCACGCGCCACAGCTTCAAAGGTCTGGGCTGAGAGGAATTCGGCGCGAATCTTCTGCTTGCGCTTCTCCATGGCCGGGTCGCCGCCGGACGCGATCTTGTGCCGCGCCTCATAGGCTGTCTGCCTTGCCTGCTTGAGGCTGATCTCGGGGTAAGCACCGATCGACAGCTTCTTTTCGACCGGGCCGATCCGGTAGCGGAATCGCCAGAGTTTGCCGCCGGCTGGGGAGACCTCGATGTACAATCCGCGGTCGTCAGCAACCTTGTAAGGCTTGTCCTTTGGCTTGAGTGCTCGAAGCCGAGTCTCGGTCAGCGGCATGTGCGGGCCTTTTCCCGATGTGGTTTTCGCAAAGGCCCGCAAAAGGCCCGCAAAAATGTGCGGAACCCCCGAGAAAAGGCGGGACGATCCGGCACGATCCAAGGGCCAATTCCCTTGGATTTCTGCGGACTTAATACACTTTTTGAGATGTTCCGAGAAGAACAAATGGTGCCCAGAAGAGGACTCGAACCTCCACGGCCTTGCGACCGCCAGCACCTGAAGCTGGTGCGTCTACCAATTCCGCCATCTGGGCACGGGGTAGGCGGCGCGATTAGCGGGCGGGGGGACCTTTTGTCAATCGCTGTTCGTCGGAAATTTTGATAAAATGCGTGGCAAGGCTGTTGTCAAGTTCATTGGTCCTGATGCAAGGGAACCTTTCGGCCCAACGGACAAGTGCAGGAGCGCGTGGCGAACATGCAGGACAAGCTGGTGACAATCTTCGGCGGCGGCGGTTTTCTTGGTCGCTATGTGGCGCAGGAGCTGCTGGCGCGGGGCGCGCGGATACGGGTGGCGGAACGCGATCCCGGCGACGCCATGCACATCCGGCCGCTGGGCGATCTTGGCCAGACCCAATTGATCGCCGCCGATATCACCCGCCCCGCATCAGTCGCGCGCGCGGTTCAGGGCGCGGACATCGTCATCAACCTGGTGGGCATATTGAAAGGCGACTTCCACAAAATTCATGTTGAGGGGGCCGCCAACGTCGCAAAGGAGGCCGTTGCCGCGGGTGCCAACGGCCTCATTCATGTTTCGGCTATCGGCGCCGATCCGCAGAGTCCCTCCGCCTATGGCCGCAGCAAGGGCGAAGGCGAAGCCGCCGTGCTTGCTGCCTGCCCCACCGCAACCATCATCCGTCCTTCCGTCATCTTTGGCCAGGAAGACCAGTTTACCAATCGACTGGCGCAGATGATGAGCCTGCCCGTGGTTCTGGTCATGGGCGCCAATACGAAATTTCAGCCGATCTATGCAGCCGATGTGGGCAAGGCGATCGCCATCGCCGCCAGCGATCCCGCACATCACGGCGGCAACATATATGAACTGGGCGGACCAGAGGTCATGACCATGGCCGAAATCAACAACTGGATCGCCAAGGCGACCAATCGCGATCCCAGTTTTCTGACTATTCCCGATAGCACCGCAGGGCTTCTTGTCAGCCTCACCGGCTGGATGCCTTGCGCCCCAGTCACTCCGGACCAGTGGAAGATGCTGCAAAGCGACAATGTCGTATCAATCGGCGCGAAGGGGCTTCCCGCCCTGGGCGTAGATCCGACGCCGCTTGCCGCCGTCGCTCCGGCCTGGTTGGTCCAGCATCGCCGCCAGGGCCGTTTCTCAAAGGCATCGGCCTGACGCCGTTATCACCTCGTTCGTTTCCAGCGGAACCGCCTCGGACCGGCCGGCGCGGTAAGACATATTGAGTCGGGCACCGTCCCTCGATTGCGCTGGGGCGGAGGAATAGAAGGACATCTGAATGGACGCCCATATTCTAACTGTGATCCTGCTCGGTATTGTTGAGGGTCTCACCGAGTTCCTTCCGGTCTCCTCGACCGGCCACCTCATTCTGGCCAGCGAGTTGCTGGGCTATGATGCGAAGCAATGGGCGCTGTTCAATATCGTTATCCAGCTGGGGGCCATTCTTGCGGTCGTGGTGCTATATTGGCGCACGTTCTGGGCGGTGCTGCATGGCATGATTCGGGGAAATGCCGTTTCATGGCGCTTTGTACGCAACCTGCTTGTTGCCTTCATTCCCGCCGCACTTATAGGCCTCATATTGCATAACCAGATCGAGGCGCTGCTCGGCGCGCCCAGGGTGGTGGCGATCGCGCTGATCGTTGGAGGAATCGCGATCCTGGTGATCGAGCGGTTCGTAAAGCGCGCGGATATTCACGGCGTTGCTGAAATCCCGCTGGGCCGCACGATAGGGATCGGTTTCATCCAGTGCCTTGCCATGATTCCAGGCGTCAGTCGCTCCGGCGCTACGATATTGGGGGCACTGTCTTTGGGCGTGGAGCGACGGACAGCCGCGGAGTTCAGCTTCTTTCTGGCCATTCCCACCATGCTGGGCGCGTCCACACTGGAACTCTTCAAATATCGCGACCAACTCACGTCGGGAATGGTCCGCTGGAGCGATATAGGCGTTGGTTTCGTGATTTCCTTCATTGTTGCGTTGCTGGTGATCAAGTGGTTCGTCGGCATCGTGAGCCGGAGAGGTTTTGGTCCTTTTGCCTGGTATCGCATTGTCGCGGGCAGCCTTGCCCTGGTGTGGCTAACGTTCAAATAGGTCCGCGTCGGCCATGATTATGCGCGCGCCTTTATGGAAAAATTGTCAGTGCGAGGTTTCCGCAAAATAGAACGTCAGCTTTATTGACCTTGTTTTCACTTTTTTCGTGACTCAGGCCATGGTGCGCAGTATAGGCACGCTCATTCAAGGAGTGACGCGATCATGGCTGACAACCCCATGCTGAAATTTGTTGAAACCGGGCAGTCTTATCCCGAAAAGCGCACGGCCGACGATCGCGCCGCCGATTTCAATGAAATCACGCACAGTTTTGCCCTCACCAAGGCCAAGGAGCAATCATCGCGCTGCTCGCAATGCGGCGTCCCCTATTGTTCAACGCATTGTCCGCTCCATAACCACATTCCGGATTGGCTGCGCCTTACCGCCGAGGGACGGTTGCGGGAGGCTTATGATCTATCCAACGCGACCTCGACCATGCCCGAGATCTGCGGTCGCATCTGTCCGCAGGATCGCCTGTGCGAGGGCAATTGCGTCATTGAATTTTCCGGCCACGGCGCCGTCACCATCGGTTCGGTTGAAAAGTTCATCACGGATACCGCATGGAAAGAAGGTTGGGTCGAGCCACTCGTGCCCGGCGCGGATCGCGGGCAATCCATTGGCGTCATCGGCGCTGGTCCCGCAGGTCTCACCACGGCGGAATATCTGCGCAAGGCGGGATATGAAGTGCATGTCTACGACCGGCACGACCGTATGGGCGGCCTGCTGACCTATGGCATCCCGGGCTTCAAGCTGGAAAAGCATGTCGTCCAGCGTCGCGTCGATCGCCTGGCGGAGGGGGGCATCGTCTTTCATGAGAATTTCGAAGTCGGCCGCGACGCCACCATGGACGAGTTGCGCCAGCGTCATGACGCGATCCTGATCGCCACTGGCGTCTACAAGGCCCGCGACATCAAGGCGCCCGGCGTCAGCACGCGCGGCGTAGTGAAGGCACTCGATTATCTGACTGCCTCCAACCGCGTCGGCTTTGGCGATGCCGTGCCCCAGTTTGAGGACGGCAGCCTGAACGCCAAGGACAAGAATGTCGTCGTGATCGGCGGCGGCGACACTGCGATGGACTGCGTTCGCACGGCGATCCGGCAGGGGGCGAAGTCGGTCAAGTGCCTCTATCGCCGCGACCGGGAAAACATGCCGGGCTCGCAGCGTGAAGTCGCCAATGCCGAAGAGGAAGGCGTGGAATTCGTCTGGCTCTCCGCCCCGCTCGCTTTTGAGGGTACGGAGCATGTCACCGGCGTCAAGGCCACCCGGATGCGCCTGGGCGCAGCCGACGCCAGCGGCCGCCGCGCGCCAGAGGCCGATCCCGGCACGGAATTCACGCTGGAAGCCGATCTCGTCATCAAGGCGCTTGGTTTCGATGCGGAAGAATTGCCTAAGCTCTTCGGGGCCGACGATCTGGCCGTCACGCGCTGGGGTACGTTACGCGTCGACCACCGCACCATGATGACCTCTCTCGACGGCGTGTTTGCGGCAGGAGACATCGTGCGCGGCGCTTCGCTCGTCGTCTGGGCCATCCGCGATGGCCGCGATGTGACGGATCATATGCACAAATATCTCAAGGCGAAGGTGCGCGAGAAGCGGGAAGAAAGAGTGGCGGCATAGGCCACTCCCCATCCGTTCCTCGCAAAGTCGAGGGACGATCTACCAAGCCAGGCGTGTCTCGGCTCTGCTGGACACGAACGGAACAGATTAGTTGAAGACCGGAAGGTTCGACCATGACCAACGAAACCGAACGCCAGCGCATCGCCCGCGAGGGCATGTATCGCCCTGAATTCGAATCTGATGCTTGCGGCGTCGGCCTTGTTGCGGCAACGGATGGCAAGCCCAATCGCCGCGTTGTCGCCTCGGCCATTGATGCGCTGAAGGCGGTTTGGCACCGTGGCGCGGTGGATGCGGACGGCAAGACTGGCGATGGCGCTGGCATCCACGTGGACCTGCCCGTCCGCTTCTTCGACGATGCGATCGCCGATGCGGGTCACAAGCCCCTGCCCAACCGCCTTGCGGTCGGCATGGTGTTTCTCCCGCGCACGGACCTTTCGGCGCAGGAAACCTGCCGCACTATCGTTGAATCCGAGATCATCGACGCCGGCTACACCATCTATGGCTGGCGGCAGGTGCCGGTTGATATCTCCGTCATCGGCGAAAAGGCGCAGCGCACGCGTCCTGAGATCGAGCAGATCATGATCGCGGGGCCCATGCCCGAAGAACAGGACATGGGCGAGTTTGAAAAGAACCTGTATCTCATCCGCCGCCGGATCGAAAAGAAGGTGGTCGCTGCGCAGATCAATGACTTCTACATCTGCTCACTGTCCTGCCGGTCGATCATCTACAAGGGCCTGTTCCTCGCTGAATCCCTCAGCGTTTTCTACCCGGATCTGCAGGATGAGCGGTTCGAAAGCCGTGTTGCGATCTTCCACCAGCGCTATTCGACCAATACCTTCCCGCAATGGTGGCTTGCCCAGCCCTTCCGCACGTTGGCGCACAATGGCGAAATCAATACCATCCGGGGTAACAAGAACTGGATGAAGAGCCACGAAATCAAGATGGCCTCTCTTGCCTTCGGTGAACATAGCGAGGACATCAAGCCTGTGATCCCGGCCGGGGCATCTGACACTGCGGCGCTCGACGCGGTGTTTGAGGCGATCTGCCGCGCGGGCCGCGATGCGCCCACGGCGAAGCTGATGCTTGTTCCCGAAGCATGGCAGGAGAATGACGATCTGCCGGGCAGCCATCAGGCGATGTATCGTTACCTTGCCTCCGTCATGGAACCCTGGGATGGTCCCGCCGCGCTTGCCATGACCGATGGCCGATGGGTCGTCGCGGGCATGGACCGTAATGCGCTCCGTCCGTTGCGCTATACACAGACCGCCGACAATCTGCTGATTGTGGGTTCGGAGGCCGGGATGGTCGTCGTTCCCGAAAGCACCGTGGTCCGTAAGGGCCGCCTGGGCCCAGGGCAGATGATCGCTGTGGACCTCAAGGAAGGCGCAATCTTCAATGATCGGGAGATCAAGGACCGCATCGCGGCCGAACGGCCCTATGGGGATATGGTCAGCAACTTCCGTGCGCTGGACGATCTTCCCGTCGCACCGGCGGATGCTACGCCATCCTGGAGCAAGACGGAACTGACACGGCGTCAGGTGGCGGCCAATCTCACGCTTGAGGATCTGGAACTGATCCTCGCCCCGATGGTGGAGGACGCAAAGGAAGCCGTCGGCTCCATGGGTGACGACACGCCACTGGCCGTCATTTCGGACAAGCCGCGCACAGTCAGTCATTTCTTCCGCCAGAATTTCAGCCAGGTCACAAACCCGCCGATCGACTCTCTGCGCGAACGGTATGTAATGAGTCTCAGAACGCGCTTTTCCAACTTCGCGAACATATTGGAGGATAGATCGCGCAACGAGGAGGTTCTGGTCCTCGACAGCCCCGTGCTGACCTGCGCTGACTGGCTGCGGCTAAAGGCCTATTTCGGCGATGCTGTCGCGGAGATTGACTGCACTTATCCCTCCAGCGGAGGACCTGAGCAGCTTCGCGCGGCCATCACCCGCATCCGTGAGGACGCGGAAAAGGCAGTGCGCGAAGGCCACACGGAAATTTTCCTCACGGACGAGAATGTCAATGAGGACCACGTGGGCATGGCCATGATCCTCGCCGCCGCAGCCGTTCATACGCATCTGGTCCGCAAGGGACTGCGCAGCTACGCCTCGATCAACGTGCGTTCCGCCGAATGCCTGGACACTCATTATTACGCGGTGCTGATCGGCGTCGGTGCAACCACGGTGAACGCCTATCTGGCCGAAGCCTGCATTGCCGACCGGCATGCGCGCGGACTGTTCGGCGACATCGACTTCGCCACCTGTCTTGAGCGTCACCGCACAGCCGTGAATGATGGTCTTCTCAAGATCATGTCGAAAATGGGCATTGCCGTCATCAGCAGCTATCGCGGCGGCTATAATTTTGAGGCCGTGGGTCTTTCCCGCGCGCTCGTCAACGATCTCTTCCCCGGCATGCCGTCGAAGATTTCGGGCGAAGGCTATGCCTCGTTGCACCTCAATGCAAAGCTGCGTCACGACGCCGCCTTTGACAGTGCCGTCGTCAATCTGCCCGTCGGCGGCTTCTACCGCCAGCGCGCGGGGGGCGAATCGCATGCCTATTCGGCGCAGCTTATGCACTTGCTGCAAACCGCCGTGGCCACTGACAGCTATTCGACCTATCTGCAATTCGCACGCGGCGTGCGCGACATGCCGCCCGTCTATCTGCGCGATCTGCTGGAATTCAACTATGCGCAGGAAGCCATTCCGGTCGAGGAAGTCGAAGCGATCACGGAAATCCGTAAGCGCTTCGTGACCCCCGGCATGTCGCTGGGCGCCCTGTCGCCTGAAGCACATGAGACCCTTGCCATTGCCATGAACCGCATCGGCGCGAAGGCGGTGTCAGGCGAAGGCGGTGAGGACAAGTCCCGCTTCTCGCCCTACAGCAACGGCGACAACGCCAATAGCGCGATCAAGCAGATCGCCTCAGGCCGCTTCGGCGTGACAGCTGAATATCTCGGTGCCTGCGAGGAGATCGAGATCAAGGTGGCGCAGGGCGCGAAGCCCGGCGAAGGCGGTCAGCTTCCCGGTTTCAAGGTGACGGAATTCATTGCCAAGCTGCGCCATTCAACGCCCGGCGTGACCCTGATCTCGCCGCCGCCGCATCACGACATCTATTCGATCGAGGATCTGGCGCAGCTCATCTATGACCTGAAGCAGATCAATCCACGCGCTCGCGTCTGCGTGAAGCTGGTGAGCCAGGCTGGTATCGGCACGGTTGCGGCGGGCGTGGCGAAGGCGCATGCCGATGTCATCCTTGTCTCCGGCCATAATGGCGGCACCGGCGCATCCCCGCACACCAGCATCAAATATGCCGGTACGCCGTGGGAAATGGGCCTGAGCGAAGTCAATCAGGTGTTGACCCTCAATGGCCTGCGCCATCGGATCAAGCTGCGTACGGATGGCGGGCTCAAGACCGGGCGCGATATCGTCATCGCCGCGATCCTGGGCGCGGAGGAATATGGCATCGGCACGCTTTCGCTCGTGGCGATGGGCTGCATCATGGTGCGCCAGTGCCATAGCAACACCTGTCCGGTGGGCGTCTGTGTGCAGGACGAGCGGCTGCGCGCCAAGTTCACTGGAACCCCGGAAAAGGTCATCAACCTCATGACCTTCATCGCCGAGGAAGTCCGCGAAATCCTCGCCCGTCTTGGCTTCCGCAGCCTGGATGAAGTGGTTGGCCGCACTGAATTGCTGAAGCAGGTGAACCGCGGCGCGGAGCATCTCGATGATCTCGATCTGAACCCGATTCTGGCCAAAGTCGATGCGGCGGAGGCGGAACGCCGCTTCAGCCTCAATACCTTCCGCAATGAAGTGCCCGACAGCCTTGATGCGCAGATGATCAACGATACGAAGGCCGTTTTCGAGCGGGGCGAAAAGATGCAGCTCACCTATACGGTGCGCAACACGCATCGCGCGGTTGGCACGCGGCTTTCGGCGCGGATCACCGAGAAGTTCGGCATGTCCACGCTGGCTGACGGGCATGTCCATGTCCGCCTGCGCGGTAGTGCGGGCCAATCGCTGGGCGCGTTTCTGTGCAAGGGCATCTGGCTCGAAGTCTTCGGCGACGCCAATGATTATGTCGGCAAGGGTTTGTCGGGCGGGGTCATCACGGTTCAGCCCATGGTGAGCAGCCCGCTGGAAAGCCAGGAGAACACCATTATCGGCAACACCGTTCTGTACGGGGCAACGTCGGGCAAGCTTTTCGCCGCCGGTCAGGCGGGCGAACGCTTCGCCGTCCGCAATTCGGGCGCGCAGGTGGTGGTCGAAGGCTGCGGCGCGAATGGCTGCGAATATATGACCGGCGGGACGGCGGTCATCCTTGGCCGCACCGGAAGCAACTTCGGTGCTGGCATGACCGGCGGCATGGCTTTCGTGCTGGATGTCGATGGCAGCTTCGAACGTCACGCAAATCCGGAAAGCATCGTCTGGCAACGTCTGGGCAGCACCTATTGGGAAGGGGTGCTCAAAGCTCTGGTTGAGGAACATGCATCCTTCACCGATAGCAAATGGTCGGCAGCGATCCTCCACGATTGGGACCGCCGCAAGGGGGACTTCTGGCAAGTCTGCCCGAAGGAAATGGTAAGCCGCCTCACCCGTCCGCTCAGCGACAAGGCAGAGGTAATCGCAGCGGAGTGAAACATGCTCCCTCTCCCTTCAGGGGAGAGGGAGGCAGCATCCTGAACTTCCTCAACTTTCTCCCTTGCCGACGCTCATACCCATTTCCTCGCTGGCATATCGCCACCCGTGCGCTACATAAGTGAGCATGTGGCAACTCTATCAATTTCCGCTCTGTCCCTTTTCGCGCAAGGTCCGGCTCCTGCTCGGCGAAAAGGGGATCGGCTATGATCTGGTGCGCGAGTCCCCGTGGCTGCAAAGGGATGAATTCCTCGACATGAATCCGGCGGGCAGCACGCCTGTGATGACTGATACGGAACGCAATATCACGCTCATCGATTCAAAAGCGATTTGCGAATATTTCGAGGAAACGATCGAGAAATTTCCCCTCATCAGCGGCGGCGCATCGGGTCGCGCGGAGATCCGGCGGCTAGTGGCCTGGTTCGATGAGAATTTCTATGGTGACGTGGTCGCCCCCATGCTGCATGAGCGTATGCGCAAGCGCCTTATCGATCGCGCCGCGCCTGACGCTCGCATATTGCGGGAGGCGATGAAGCGCGCCAACACGCATATGGATTATATGGACTACCTGCTCGACCATCGGAACTGGATGGGCGGCGCGACAATGAGCCTCGCGGACGTGACTGCGGCGGCGCATCTTTCAGTTGCGGATTATCTGGGCGGCATTGACTGGACAGGGCATGAGCAGACGAAGCGCTGGTATGCAGGCTTCAAGTCCCGTCCTTCCTTCCGCCCACTGCTTTCCGAGCGCATGGAAGTCATCACCCCGCCCGCTCATTATGAAAAGCCGGATTTCTAAGGGTACTAGGCCGCCGCGATATAAACGCGATTGCGGCCATCAGCTTTGGCATCGTACATAGCGGCATCGGCTGCGCGCAATGCCTCTCGCGCGTCATCATAAGCCGTCACGTCAGCGATTCCCGCGGAAAAGGAGACCGTCTCCAGCCGTTCTCCAGTATTCTTGTTTATCAATGTCCTGCTGGACAGATCAATGCGAGCGGCGTCAACAATCTCACAGGCTGCGGCTGTGGACTGTCCTTCAAACAGCATCACGAATTCCTCGCCGCCATGCCGAGCGACGTGACACGTGTCGTTTGAAATATCTGCAAGCAGCTTGCCCACGAATTTCAGGATGCGGTCCCCTACGTCATGACCATGAACGTCGTTGATCTGCTTGAAATGATCGATATCGCAAAACGCGACGCTCAGAGACTTGCCCTTGTCACGCGCCCTGACAGCCGCCTCACGCAGGGTGCTTTCAAATGCGCGGCGATTAGGAAGGCCCGTGAGATGATCCTGTTCGGCCGCCTTGCGCGCATGCTCAAGGTTCTTCTTGAGCAATTTGGTGTGTTTCTGGCTTTCGCGCATCTGCGCTTCGACCGCACGGCTCTTGTCGATCATGGACCGCGTGAGCGCAATGAGCTGACCCATTACCGGCCCTGCCTTTTCAGGCACCGCCAGATCCTTCACCTGCGCTTGCAAGGCATCGCCATAATGATTGGCTTCATTCTGTGACCGCTGGACCAGTTCGGAGAGCTGGCTGAGGTTAACCTCAACAGAATCCAGCATCTCGGTCATGGCCTCTGGCGTCACCTCTTCTTGCCGGCTTTCGGCCAGGATGGTCTCGGCTTGCCCGTTGGTCAGCCTGCCCTTTTCCATGATGATTGCCCGCACGGCCTGTTCGACGGCCCGATCGTTTCCAGTGACATAGTCATGGGCCAAGCCAAAGTTGAGCGGTGTGAGGTCCAGATCATGCGCAAACAGGAATTCACCAATCTCCTGATACAGCTTGGCCCGCCGATTTTCAGCGCGATCGTATCGGCGCGCGATTTCCGCTTCGGGCTCCGCCGGTTCTTCCTCACTGGACGACCGCTTGAAAGGAAAATGCTCCAACCATTGGAACAATCGGCCACGCGGAGCGGCTACCGCTCCTGGATGCTCGTTCCGTATCGATGTCGCCCGATATGCCATGTCCGTCAGAACGGAAGGACAGGGCCTCTTTTAAGGAGGTGCCTGAAATATTTTCAGATGTCAGCCGTGACCAGCCAATCGTGAAAAATCTTGACTGCACGGCTCTGCAGCGCCTTTGGACGACATACGAACCAATAACGGTAAGGGCTTTTGACCGACACGTCGAACAGCCGTACGAGCCGGCTGTCCTTTGCCTGATGATAATGGCTGGCATGCATCAACGCCACCCCAAGCCCCTGCGCCGCCGCTTCGAGCATCAGAGGGCCGGAATCGAACTTGTCGATAGAGGCCGGTTCCAGTTCCGGCATCTCGACCGCCTCTTTCCAAGCCTCGAAGCCCATCGGCATTTCGCGGTGAATCAGGATCGTCATGTTGGCAAGCTGTTCCGGCCGTGTAATCGCATTCGGCCCATGAACCAGGTCCCGCGCCGCAATCAGATAGACCTCGTCATGGTCGAGTTGATGGGCGTAGAGCGATGGATCCACATCCTGGGCCAAGACGATGGCAGCATCCAGCCCTTCCCCCAGCCGCGATATGCTGTGCGGCGTGGTTTCGACGTCGAGGTGCAAATTGGGATGTTGGCGCCGCAGTTCGCCCATGCGAGGAAACAGCCGCTGACTGGCAAAAAGGGGCAGCACGCTGAGCCGAAGGCGAAGCTGGTTGCTATCCTTCTGCACCTCCTCGACCGCCATTGTCAGCACATCAAGAGCCGGCGCGATATTGTCCAGCAGCCGCTGACCGTCAGCATTCAGTTCCATCGCCTGATGCTTGCGATCGAACAATGTCTTGCCCACGAACCGTTCCAGTGCCTGCACCCGGCGGCTCAGGGCCGGAGTCGACAGGGCCAGCTCCTCGGCGGCGGCCTTCACCGATCCGAGTCGCGCAACCTGAACAAAGGCCTCCAGAGCCGTAAGAGGGGGCAATCGCCGCATCTATTCCCTTTAATGCCGTCATTGCAGCGCATCATGCGCCGGGCCGATCCGGGGAGCCCCATAGTCCGAAGCTATCCCAATCCAGAGCGGCCAGGCTTCCGTACAGTGTAAGTTGCATTTATTGCAATAGCTGTTCACTTCTTCGCATTTGCACAAAATTATATTGCAGCGCATTAAGAACCTGCCTTTCAGGCATCCTCTCCTTAAACCTTCACAGGCCGGTCCTTCGGGACTGGCCTTTTTTTTGGCTGAAAACCCACTCCGATTTTTCACCTCCTTCATTTTTCGCATGAGGAGGGACATTCGGGGCTTAACGCGCGTTTCTTCCGTTCCTATCTTTGTCGTAACGATCAAACTGCGGGGTTCCCATGCCAGACGAAAAGCAGGACGGCCGAAAGCTGCAAGTGGCGAACGCGAGGCCGGAGGACAGCGGCCGAGGTCTTGCCCGGCTGTCGCGCATGACCATGGCGGCGCTTGGTCTTGAAGAAGGCGACACCGTCGAAATCATTGGCAAGCGCTCGACGGCCGCTCGCGCCGTCGCCCCTTACAA
Source organism: Rhizorhapis sp. (assembly GCA_036570425.1). Taxonomy (GTDB): domain Bacteria; phylum Pseudomonadota; class Alphaproteobacteria; order Sphingomonadales; family Sphingomonadaceae; genus Rhizorhapis. The sequence goes on from DATCYF010000003.1 coordinate 326,085, forward strand.
GGAAGATGAGGGGCTGGACATTCTCCGTATCGATGGACTGCAGCGTGCTAACGCCGGGGTGGGATCTGGAGATTTCGTGACGATCCGTAAAACGGACTCGCGGCCCGCGCAGCGCGTCGTTTTCGCTCCCGCACAGCAGAATTTGCGCCTTCAAGGCAATCCGCAGGGACTGAAGCGCAGCTTTTTCCATCGGCCGCTGACGGCAGGCGATGTGATCGCCACCACAGGGCAGCAACAGGTGGACCGTGGCGACATGCCTCCTCAACTGCGCCAGATGCTGGCTGCTCCTGCCTATGCGCTACAGGAAATCCGGCTTGCGGTCGTCAGCACTGTGCCAAAAGGCGTCGTACATATCGAAGCGGAGACGGAAGTAGAACTACGCCCGGAATATGAGGAACCCCGGGAACATCGCCGCGCCGATGTCACCTATGATGATGTTGGCGGGATGGCCGAAACCATTGATCAGCTTCGCGAAATGGTAGAGCTTCCCCTCCGCTATCCGGAACTGTTCCAGCGCCTGGGTGTCGATCCGCCCCGGGGGGTGCTGCTCCACGGCCCGCCCGGCACAGGCAAGACCCGCCTCGCCCGCGCCGTGGCAAATGAAAGCGATGCAGAATTTTTCCTGATTAACGGTCCGGAAATCGTCGGATCGGCCTATGGCGAGTCCGAAAAGAAGCTTCGCGAAATATTCGAGGCCGCCACAAAGGCCGCGCCCAGCATTCTCTTCATTGATGAAATCGACTCCATTGCTCCCAAACGGGGGCAGGTCACGGGCGAGACCGAAAAGCGGCTGGTCGCCCAATTGCTGACGCTGATGGACGGTCTGGAGGCACGCACCAATCTGGTCGTCATCGCCGCGACGAACCGGCCCGAAGCAATTGATGAAGCGCTCCGCCGCCCCGGTCGTTTTGATCGTGAGATCATCGTCGGCGTGCCTGATGAACGCGGGCGGCGGGAAATATTGGGCATCCACACCCGCGGCATGCCTTTGGGTGGCCAAGTGGATCTCGCCGAACTGGCGCGCACGACCTTTGGATTTGTCGGCGCCGACTTGGCAGCATTGGCACGAGAGGCAGCGATAGAAGCCGTGCGTCACATTATGCCACGCCTAAATCTGGAAGAGGGCACGATTCCTCCCGAGGTGCTCGACGAGTTGCGCGTAACGCGGGAGAATTTCCTTGATGCATTGAAGCGCGTTCAACCTTCGGCCATGCGTGAAGTGATGGTGCAGGTGCCCAATGTGAGTTGGGATGACATCGGCGGCCTGGATGAAGCCCGTATGCGGCTGCGGGAAGGAGTGGAGCTGCCCCTCAAAGATCCCGACGCATTCCGCCGCATTGGTATCCGGCCGGCCAAAGGCTTCCTGCTCTATGGTCCGCCAGGAACCGGCAAGACCCTGCTCGCCAAAGCGGTCGCGCGGGAGGCGGAGGCGAATTTCATCGCCACCAAATCCTCCGACCTTCTCAGCAAATGGTATGGCGAAAGCGAGCAGCAGATAGCGCGCCTTTTCGCCCGCGCCCGACAGGTCGCTCCAACGGTCATCTTTATAGACGAGCTTGATAGTCTGGTTCCCGCTCGTGGAGGTGGTCTTGGTGAGCCACAGGTAACGGAGCGAGTGGTCAACACTATCCTTGCCGAAATGGATGGGCTGGAGGAACTACAGTCTGTAGTCGTGATTGGCGCGACCAATCGACCCAATCTGATCGACCCTGCCCTCCTCCGTCCCGGCCGTTTCGATGAACTGGTCTATGTCGGCGTCCCCGACGAGGGCGGAAGGCGGCGGATTATCGGCATCCACACCGGGAAAATGCCTTTGGCCGAAGATGTGGACCTGGACTCCCTCGCCCGCCGCACGGAGCGCTTCACCGGGGCCGATCTGGAAGATCTGGTCCGTCGGGCTGGCCTCTGCGCACTTCGGCAATCGCTGGATGTGCGGCAAGTCACCATGGACCATTTCGAAGAAGCGCTGAAGGACACACGCGCTTCTGTTACGCCCGAAATGGAGAAGGATTATGAAAGCATCCAGGGCCAACTCAAGCAGAACGCGCTTACCATGACTCCGATCGGCTTTGTCGCTCCGGGCATGCTGACGCCGCGCGAGTCCAGCAAAGGAAACAGCTCTTAACACATTGGGAAACCAAGACTGAGGCGGCGAACCGATCATCGGATCGCCGCTGATTTCTGACCGCTGATAGTTGATCGACCGATGTAAACGGCGTTTCACCTTCTCCCCGCAGAGATAAAGGAACAACTCTTCTTTAATCGTGTAAATACACAGGGCCGTCAATGGCAGCAGCCGCTGGCCCTTCAAAATCGCTTTGATGTGGAGCCACGCCAGCGGCATGCCTCCATTCATCGCAGTCCGCCAAGGCCACGGCCGTTAAAGATGATGAGCATACTTGCAACTTGTACCAGGATTTGCCACGGCTCCAAATTAGAGAGTAAAAGACGGAAACAGAATGAGCATCTCACGCGCCGAAAAGCTTCGCGGTTCCAATAACCTTCTGGTCCGCTTCATGCGATTTCTGGGTCCGTGGGGCCTCTTCTTTCGGGGCTTTCTGAAACACCCGGTCATGGTCGGGTCCATTATTCCGTCCTCCCCGACATTGATCCGTGCCATGCTGAAGCCCGTTGATTGGCAAAATGTGAAGCTGTTCGTGGAATATGGCCCAGGCGTCGGCACCTTTTGCCGTCCGGTTCTGGAACGGATGCGACCAGACGCAATGCTCATTGCGATCGACACCAATGAGGAATTCGTCGATTATCTGAACGCGGACATCGCTGACAGCAGGTTTCTGGCCGTGCATGGATCGGCCGCAGATGTGCGCCGGATCATCGCCGATCACGGCTTCGATCACGCCGATTACATCCTGTCGGGTCTACCCTTTTCCACTTTGCCAAATGGCGTTGGCCCAGCCATTGCGCGAGAAACCCAGGCGGCGCTACGGACCGGCGGCGCGTTCCTGGTTTATCAATATTCACCCAAGGTGCGGCAATTCATTTCCCCGCATTTTCACAATATCGACCAAGGCTTCGAATTCTGGAACATCCCACCCTGTCAGCTCTATTGGGCATGGAAAGAAGATGAAGTGGCAGAAATCGCGGCCTGATCATCCTTTCGATCGGATGCGCAGCCGCATGGGAAGATTCAGGCGGCGGGTGACGGTGTAATCGAGTGCGCCCACCAGAACATAGCTGATCCGGCCGAGAAAACGGGCGAGAACTCCCGTCCGCTCTCTATGCAAGGCCGATGTGATTTCCTGGCAATTTGCTGTTTCGCGCGTCACGAACTCACGCATCTGGGCTGCGAAGCCTGCGTCCTCGATCCGCAGCATCAATTCCAGATTGATAAACAGGCTGCGCATGTCGAAATTGGCTGATCCGATATACACGATGTCGTCGATGACGATTAATTTCATGTGCAGCTTGCAAGGCAGATATTCAAATATCCGCACGCGATGCCTGAACAACCCACTGTAGAGTGAACGCGCCGCCGCGATTGTCGTGCTGTTGTCCGACAACGAAGCCGTTACGATCCGCACTTGCCCCCTCATCCCGACCTTGCCAATTCTGCGCAACATCCCACGCGATGGCGAGAAGTAGGCTTGAATCATGTCGCAACGACGCCCCCTCTCCAGGTCCCGCTTGGCCGATTGAGCCCAAGGATTAAGACGGCGCACTGGTCCGCCAATCAACCAACTGAAGGTTCCATTCCCGCCTTGCCAGTCGCGAATCATACGGCTCAGCCGTGCATAGCGCTGCTTGTTCGCCATCACCCATTGCTGCAGCGCATCAAACCAGCGTTCCAGTTCCGCAGTCTGCGGGCCTTCCAGCAGCAAACCCAAATCGTGCCAGCAGTTATTGTCCGGTGTACCGAAATATTGATTGGAAATGTTGAAGCCGCCCATCATCAGCCGCTTGCTGTCGGCGATGGCAAACTTCTGATGATTGCGGATCAGATAACGCGTGGAGCGCCGGCTACTGAACATGCCGAACTGCCCACCCGCCGCCTGGAATGGTTCAAAAAACCCTCGATCCGCGTCGGCAGATCCGAAGCAGTCCACCATCAAAGCCACATTCACGCCCCGCGCCAGCGCAGCGAGAAGGCGATCCATCACCGCTTCCCCGCAATCGTCGCTTTGGAACATGTAGAAATAGAATTTCAGGCTTATCTGCGCCCCGTCGATCAATGCGAGCAATTCGGAAAGGCGCTCCGGCCCGTCATCTATAAGACGCAGGTGATTCCCTTCAATCAAGGCTTCGACGGTGGGAGATCGCGGTTCGGCATCAGCAGACATAGAAGACTGCATGCCCGTTTTCGAACCAATTGCAAAGGGCTCGGCGGAACAACCGCCCCGCAGCTTCGGATCGGGACGCCCCAGCATGCGCATCAGCGCACTGCAGGCTAATGCTCGAACCGCAGTCCGATCCACAAGGTTCGCGGCGTACCAAGATCGATGCTGCCATCATCGTTACGCGTCACCACCTTCTCATCAAAGATGTTTTCCCCGCGCGCGACCAGCCGAACGGATGAAGAAATCGGCAAGGTTGCCGTTCCATCAACAGTCAGCGCATCAGACAGGACATCGGTCTGCAGATCATCCTCATATTGCTTGCCCACATAACGCAGGATGGCAGAAAGCGCGATCCCCGATGGAGCAGCCCAGCCCAATGTTGCACTCGCCATATGCCGGGGGCTTTGCGCGGGGTCCATACCGTCGAGCGCGGCCTGAGTCCCGGATGCCTTCACCTTGCTGTGACTGTAGGCGTAGGAGGCCAGCAGGAAAAAATCAGCCAGTTTCGCCTGTGCGGTGAATTCGAAACCCTTTGAAATAACAGCCTCGACATTTTGACGCTGGCGCAAATCGGGACTGATCGTGACATTGGCAATGGCGTCGTCCAGCCGATTGTAAAAGGCTGTTGCGCCAATGGTCACGTCCTCGGCAGGGCGCAGATCGAAGCCTGCTTCGACGCCTTTCAGCTTTTCGGTTTCCAGGCCTGCATTGGCTTGGGTAAGCACAGGAAACACCGTGAAAGGCCGATAAAGCTCATTCAAGGTCGGTAAACGGAAACCAGTATAAGCAGCGGCGCGCAGCGACAGCGGCTCACTGATATTCAGCAATGCTCCAGCGCGCCCGGTCGCACGCCAACCATCACGATCCGCAAAATCATTGGTGGTGGCAATCGCTCCAGCCGGATCGCGCTCTGTAAAGAAGCCGCCAGTAATCGTCCAGCGATCAACTCTGGCACCCCCGGTCAGCACCAAATTCCCCAGGGTCCAGTCATCCTCCGCAAAAAAGCCTAACGTGCTTGACCGTCCGCCCGCGTTGCGCCGTGCCGTAACAAGTCCCGTCGCGCCGCTATAGGCGTTTTCGAACATTTGCCCGTCTGCGATGCGCAGGTCCGTACCTAACCGCAACACATGAGCCGCTCCGACAGGTGGGCGCAGTTCAATCTTGCCGCCAAAACCCGTGGACGGCGTATTGCGCTGATCGAGCACCTTTCGGAAGCTTGACGAACTGATCACGATATTCGAGAAATTCCTCGCCTGGACATAAGCAAGTGCATCGACCTGCCAGGTTCCCCGGGAAATCAGACGGATACTCGCATCCTGCCCCTCGCTGCTGCTGTCCGCCCCTGCAAAGCGCAATGTTCGTTGGTCACGGAACACAAGGCCGCGGGCCTGAATCTCCAGCGTGTCGGAAAGCGGCGCTACTGCCCGTATGTTCGTGGACCAGTTGTCATATGCCGACCGCACGCTGGCTGGGCCACGCTGATCCGCCGGCGTTGTCCAGAAACCATCGCCCCGGTCCCAGCGTCCCGAGAGCGACAAGAAACCGTCATCCAAGTTCGGTGTAACTGCGGCAGATAGCTCTGTCGCATCACGGCTGCCATAAAAGGCGCTGGCGCTCACAAGGGGCAACACATCGCGCCCTGCGCTGGCCATCTCTATCGTGCCCGCAACCGCACCCGCTCCAAACGCTCCCGACCCGCCGCCGCGCGTCACACGGATAAGTGCGAGCCGGTCCGGCACGAGCGCGTTGAAGGGAATATAGCCAAAAAAAGGATCCGCTTGGGGAACACCATCAAGCAGTACGAGTGATCGGCTCGACGCATTGCCGCCCAGCGCCCGCAGCGTTATGCCTTGCGCCGTAGGATTGGCAGAGCGGCTGTCACTTCGCCTGAACTGCGCAAAACCCGCCACGTCGCGCAGCACATTTTCAACCCGCCCGCTCGCGTCGTCCGTCAATCGCTCGCGCCCAATTGTAACGCTGCCATAGGCGGGCGTACCGGGCGGCAGCGGAAGGCCTGCTCCGGTGACGATGATGGCCTGGTTCGGTTCCTGCAGGCCACTCTCTACTTCCGCTAACGCCACGCCGGGACAAAACACAACCAGAGCGACACCAAGGAACAGGTTTTTCATGATGGCGGGGCGACCCTCTCTTCGTTCTAACAACAGCATCATCACGATGCGAGAGCGATCCTCTACACAGATTATGCCGCTATCATACCCCTGAACAACTCAAAGCGGATGCTCTATACCTCTTCCACATCCCGCTCAGAAGCTTGTCGAGCCCACATCGCAGCATAGAGCCCCCCACGCGCCAGCAACGCCGCGTGGCTCCCGCGCTCCGCTACCTTGCCAGCCTCCAGCACGATAATTTCGTCCGCGTCGACCACGGTGGAGAGCCGGTGCGCAATGATGATGGTGGTGCGTCGCCGCGATATCGCATTGAGCGTTGCCTGAATGTCCGCCTCCGTACGGCTATCGAGTGCACTTGTCGCTTCATCGAGAACCAGGATGGGCGGATTCTTAAGGAGTGTCCGCGCAATCGCCACACGCTGCTTCTCCCCCCCGGAAAGCTTGAGGCCACGCTCGCCGACGCGAGTGTCAAGGCCATGCGGCATGGCATGGACGAGCCCGGCGATGGCAGCACCTCGTAGCGCCGCTTCAATCTCTGCCTGGCTGGCACCTGCTCGCCCATAAGCGATGTTGTAGCCGATGGTATCGTTGAACAGCACCGTATCCTGGGGCACAATGCCAATCTGCTCTCTGAGCGATGCTTGCGTAACCTTCGCAATATCCTGGCCATCGATCAGAATGCGCCCGGATTGCACATCATAGAAGCGGAAGAGCAAGCGCGCGATGGTCGACTTGCCTGCGCCAGACGGCCCCACGATGGCAAGCGTCTTCCCCGCCGGAATGTGGATGTCGAGACCGTGAAGGATTTCCCGATCTGCAGTGTAACTGAAATGCACATTTTCGAAGCGAACCTCCCCCGCTTCGATTTGCAGCAGCGGCGCGTCCGGCGCATCGACGATATCGGCAGGCGTATCGATCAGGGCGAACATCGCCTCCATGTCGATCAGGCCCTGGCGGATATTGCGGTAAACCATGCCAAGCATATCCAAAGGCCGAAAAAGCTGCGACAGCAGCGTATTGACCAGGACCACGTCGCCCGTGGTGAACAGCCCCCGGCTCCACCCCCAGATGGTGTAACCCATTGCTCCAGCCATCATCAGATTGGTGATGAGCGCCTGACCGATATTCAGATAAGCGAGGCTGTTCTCGCTTTTGACCGCCGCATTGGCATAGGTCCGCACCGCCTTGCTGAAACGCGCCTGCTCACGCTCTTCGGCATTGAAATATTTGACCGTTTCGAAATTCAGCAGGGAGTCGACAGCATGGGCAAAAGCCGTGGTATCGAGATCGACCATGTCACGGCGAAGCTGAGTACGCCATTCCGTGACCATGCGAGTGTACCAGATGTACAGCACCACCATCAGCAGGGTGACGCCAACCATTCCCCAACCGAATTTCAGGAAAAAAATCACGCACACCGCCACCAGCTCAATCACCGTCGGGGCGATGTTGAACAGCAGGAAATAGAGCATGACATCGATGCTCTTGGTGCCCCGCTCTATGATCTTCGTGACTGCGCCGGTCTTCCGGTTCAAATGGAAGCGCAATGAAAGCTGGTGCAGATGGCCGAAGAGATGCTCGGTCAAACGGCGGGTGGCCTCCTGCCCAACCCGCTCAAAGGCGACATTGCGGATATTGTCGAACAGGATGGACGCGAAACGTGCTCCGGCATAGGCAAGGACAAGCGCGATGGCCAGGGCAACGCCCGGTTCCATTCCGGGCGCCATCCGGTCGATTGCCCCTTTATAGGCGAAAGGCATGACAAGATTGGTCGCCTTGCCCAGCAGCACGAGCAGCAGCGCATAGATGACCCGACGGCGCAACGCTGGCGCGTCAGTTGGCCAGAGATAAATGAGGAAACGCCGCAATGTTGCCCAGATGGGCGGAACAGGCTGGTTATCGGCGGCGGGCTCTGGCGGCATGCAGGGGCATGTAGTGCGCGCCTGCGACAAAGTCCAACATCAGTCCCATATGATGAAGCAGAGGGACGAGGGGATAACCGATCGCCAATGGCCGCCAACGATGTTCGGGGTTTGGTGAGTATTTGGCTTTATCACGCCACCCATGATGTTCAGTGTAATGACCACTCAAGGCCGCGCAGGGCGGCATGTGCTCGTATGTGCGAAACGCTCCGCTCCGCACACTTACAGCCATCGGAGGGTCGCCTGAGCCAGAGACAGTCAAATGTGGGGGGAGGCCATCCCCGGCTCAGGCAAAGTCGCAGACGAGGTTGAGCGGCTGAGTGGGGACCAGCCGCTCTACGTCTGCTTGCACGGGTCCGTCCCAAGAGCAGTGCACATGCAACCAGAGACATGTGACCGCTAATGGGACGGGAACTCCCGCGTTCGTGTGCTGGAAAAACTCGACCCGAGAAACTCAGACGCGAGATATTTCCAACTCATGTGCCAATTGCTCTCTTCCATGACTCAAAAGGAGTTTCAGCGGATTTGTCACCGTTACATAGCCGATTCGACCCGCCGTTTGCGGGTTGTTGAATCCGGAACGGAGCTAACGGAATTGGGGCATTCAGCCCGTTCTTCATGGATATCATATCCCGCCTTCCGCAGGATACGACATGTTACGGCATTTCGTTGCCATTCCCCCGGGACGAGCCTGAGTGGCGGTGCCTTTTCCCGTGGCGGCTGTTTTCGCCGATCTGCGACCTTCATATTTTTATTTTCCTGCGTATCTATGCCCGTCGGAATTCCGACCCCTTTCAACCAGTTGCATTGCGCAGCCGGTTGCCCTTCCTTTCCTCTGGGACAGAACGGCTTTGCAAACCGACCGTTTACCGATAACAACAAAAATAGCGTGTCGTACCGGATAGTTAGCGCAGATGCACATATCCGCCCTGATGAAATGGCCGCGATGTGGGAATGCTGACGAATGGGCGAGGAAGCCGCGAATAATTCATTCAAATTCGCCTCCGAACTGGAGCGGGTCTTTTCGTCCACGGAATTTTCCCGTTCTCCTGTCATGCGTCGGCTGCTACGTTTCCTCATTGACCAGACATTGGCGGGCAAAGGGGAGCAACTAAAAGCCTATAGCGTGGCGGTGGACGGACTTGGTCGCGATCCCGATTTCGATGCGCAGTCGGACAGCTACCCCCGTGTTCAGGTTGGCCGCCTACGCCGGATGCTTGATGCTTATTATGAGCGCTATGGCCTTGTAAATGGAGAGCGACTTGTCATTCCAAACGGCGCATATCGCGTATTCCTGATGCCGATCTACCGCAATCAGGAGCGCCCCTCCACGCCTGCGGTGGAAATCATCGCCGGCCCAGACCCGCAGGACCAGGCCGACCCGATCCTGGCCCTTAAATCAGCCCGGCAGTCGGCCGCGTCTGCTCCGCCTTATCGTCGACCCGGGATCATCCTCGCCGTGGTTCTGAGCTGCGCGATCCTTCTGTTTTCAGCCTACGCCTTCTTCTGGGGCGCCGATTTCATGCGAACGGCGCGCCCGGGCGACATGGTCGCTGCGCCGACGATGCTGCTGCTGCCGGTTGAGAGGAATCCTAATTCTCCTGTGTCGCTGGCCTCTTCTGTGGATCAGACTTTGGGCGACGCCCTGCATCGTTCCTGGGTAGTCCGCACATTATTCAGTGATGGCAAGGAGGCTACCGGCCAAGCTGCAAATCCGCAGAAAGACGATCACGATTATCGCCTGCAAAGCGTACTTGCGGGTCCGGAGGGAGAGGACCTTTACCTTACCCTGTGGGATAATCGGACAAATAGTCGTCTTTGGACGGGCAACGTCGGGCTTTCCGGTCAGGAAGATAACATCGGGACCGCGCTGCAAATCCCTCTTGCCAATTTAATCGGGAGCTTTGGCGCCATCGCGACGCATCAGCGGCGGCAATATGGCGACGATCTGTCACCCGGCTATCCCTGTCTGTTGAAGAATGCCGAGTTGCGTATCCATCCGGGCAAGGACAATCTGGAAGCCGCGCGCAAATGCGTAAATCAGATGCTCGCAGCCGATCCCGACTCCGCTGATGCCTTGGCAGCGGCTGTGTTCGTGAACTACGGGCTCTCCGCCGCCGATCCCAAACATAGCAAGAAGTGGCGGGATATCGCCCTTCAGCAAGCCAAGCAGGCAGTGCTGCTTGACCCCTATTCAGCCAATGCGCAGATGGCTGCGGCAAGCGCCGCCTTCGTCAGCGGCAACTGCATATTAGGGAAGGCGCAAGGGCTTCGGGCAGTTGAACTCAATCTCTATGAGCCAGAAATTTATGCGCGGCTGGGCCTGATGTTGTTCCAGTGCCGCGATCCCGACAATGAGCATTATCTGACTCTAGCCCGGGAGATGCTGCCGACGCTGCCTGCTTTTTTCTCCCTGCCGATCATCACTGCCATGGCAGAGCGCGGGGAAGCCGATGCGGCCTTGAAGCTGGCTCTTAGCCTGCCGCTGAGCCGCTTGGCTGCGTCGCCTTATTATGCGATCACCATGGCCATCGCCTACGCCAATCAAGGCGATAAGGCGAAAGCAAGCGCCTATTGGATGCAGGTCGCGGAGGCCGGACGCGCCAAGGGAGCAGAAACGCCGCGCGCCATACTGGACGACTTGCTGGCCAGCCCCGGCCTCTCCCGGGCCAGCGGCGAGGCGCTGATCCGGGCAGGCGTTATCAACGGGCTGGATTAGCGCCAGCGATCGGCCGACAGAGATTTACTGTCCCTGTCTTGTCATGAGTGATTGAGCCTGTGGTGTATCGAAACCCTTCGCTACGGTTCCGATATGCTTTGCCCAATACCTTAATCCCTTAAAAGATCATTGATCGCGGTCTTGGAGCGGGTTTGCGCATCCACGCGCTTGACGATGACGGCGCAGGCAAGACTGGGGCCCGGCGTGCCGTCGGGCAGCGGTTTACCCGGCAGGCTACCCGGCACTACCACCGAATAAGGCGGAACCTCGCCCATGAATATCTCGCCAGTGTTGCGATCCACAATCTTGGTGGTGGACGTGATGAACACCCCCATGGATAGCACGGAACCCCTGCCCACGCGCACGCCCTCAACCACTTCGGATCGGGCGCCAATAAAGCAATCGTCCTCAATAATGACAGGATCAGCCTGCAAAGGCTCAAGCACACCGCCGATGCCGACACCGCCGGACAAATGCACATTCTTGCCGATCTGGGCGCAGCTTCCAACCGTCACCCAGGTATCCACCATGGTGCCCTCATCGACAAAAGCGCCGATGTTGACGAAGCTCGGCATCAGCACGACATTCCTGGCGATATGCGATCCATGCCGTGCAATGGCCCCAGGCACAGCGCGGAAACCGGCGGCGCGGAACTGCGTCTCGCCCCAGCCCTGAAATTTCGAGGGCACCTTGTCCCACCAATGCGACCCGCCCGGGCCGCCGGGAATAAGCGCGTTGTCATTGAGGCGGAAGGACAGCAGTACCGCCTTCTTCAGCCACTGATTGACGCGCCAGCCCTCCCCTGCGGGTTCAGCCACGCGCGCATTTCCGCTATCGAGCAGGTTCAACGCCTCGGCCACTGCCTCACGCACGGCTCCCTCAGTGGAAAAGCCCAATTCCGCGCGATTTTCCCAAGCAGCTTCGATCGTGGAAATCAGCGTATCCGTCATGTCTCGTCCCTTAGTCCTTCAATATATCCGCCAGAAACGGCGCAAGATCGTGCGTCTCATAATCGATGAAATCGGAATGCGCATCCACATTGCCCGCCTCCGACCCATTATTCACCCATACTGTTGTCATTCCGATGGCTTTGGCAGGCTTCAGGTTGCGCGCCATATCTTCGAAAAACAGGCTTGCGCATGGATCGATTGCGTAGCGCTCGCATAATTCACGATAGCCGGATGGATCGGGCTTTGGCACATATTGGCAAGCATGGATGTCGTGAATGAACTCAAACGCATCAACAAGGTCCAGCCGCTCCAGCACTCGGCTTGCATAAGCTGCATCGCCATTGGTGAAAATCAGCCGCCGCCCCGGCAATGCACGGATATCGGCGTTAAGTTCAGGATCAGGAGATATGCGCTCCAGCGAAATGTCATGAACAAAGTCCAGAAATGCGTGCGGATCAGTGCCGTGATGATGCATCAGGCCCGAGAGCGTGGTCCCATGCTCCATGAAATAACGCTTCTGCACCCGCCGCGCCTCTTGTGGATCACAACCAAGCAGCCCTTGAATGAACTCGCCCATTTTGACGTCGATCAGGCCGAAAAGGTCCGCCTTCGCCGGATAGAGCGTGTTATCCAGATCGAATATCCAGTTGCCGATATGGGAAAGGCGCGAAAGCATGGGCGGCGCCTAATGATCAGAGGCGCAGTGGGCAAGGCGATAAGCCAATTCGCTACTACTCCTCTCCCGCTGTGGCTGGATTCGCTTCGCTCATTAAGTCTACTGCCCTCCCTTATGGGAGAGGACTATGCGTGTTGCCCTGCCGGTGGATCAAACCGTGAAGCTCTCCCCGCAGCCGCAGCTTCCCTTGGCATTGGGGTTTTCGAACACGAACCCAGCCGTAAAGTCATCTTCCCGCCAATCCATGACTGAGCCAATCAGGTACAAGACGGAACCCCCGTCAATGTAGAAGGTGCCTCCGGGCGTTTCGATCTTCTCATCGAATTTCACCTCTTCGGTCACATAATCGACCGAATAGGCAAGGCCGGAGCAACCCCGGCGCGGCGTTGAAAGCTTGACGCCGATCGTGCCTTCGGGCGCCTTCGCCATCAGGTCGGCAATGCGCTTCTCCGCAGCCGGTGTCAGAACAACGGCGGCAGGACGGGCGCGGGTTTTCGTTTCAACTGTCATCGCATTCATTCCTGTTTGTTCGTCTCAAGCGACTTTTCCGTTCGTGTGGAGCGCAGTCGAGACGCGGTGACGCCGCACTGACGTTCCTCGATTTCGCTCGGGGCGGACGGCCAAGACCGGCTGAACAAAAGGTTCAAGCCAGACGGCCTCACAACATTCCCAGTTCCAGCTTCGCTTCATCACTCATCTTTTGCGGGTCCCAGGGCGGGTCCCAAACCAGATTGACTTCCGCCATTCCAACCCCTGGAACCGAGCCGACACGCAGTTCGACTTCGCCCGGCATGGACTCCGCCACAGGACAATGTGGGGTGGTCAGCGTCATCGTGACTTCCACATGTCCATCGTCGGTTACATCCACACCGTAAATTAGGCCAAGGTCGTAGATGTTGACCGGGATTTCCGGGTCGTAAATTTCCTTGAGCGCATTGATGACGCCTTCATAGATGTCGCCTCCCGGCTCACCAGATGAAGTCTCCACTGGTGCTTGCTTCAAAAAGCCGTCGAGATAATCGCGTTTGCGCTCCATCGTCTCACGCGCCGTAGACGTATCGTCATCAACGCGCGCCTTACGCGGCGCTTCGACGCTGTCCACCTCTTCGACCGGAATTTTCCGTTCCTCGTTCATCCGAAGATTTTCCTTACTCTTTCGATTCCCCGCACAAGCGCGGCAATATCGCCTGCGTCATTGTACACGCCAAAGCTTGCGCGAGCCGTTGCTTCAACGCCAAGATGCCGCATGAGCGGCTGCGCACAGTGATGCCCGGCCCGGATCGCCACGCCCTCTTCGTCCAATATGGTGCCGACATCATGAGGATGCACCCCCTCGACCTCGAAACTCAATATGCCGGCGCTGTCCTCCGGCCCGAAGGCGCGGACGCTGTTGAGGCTGGCCAGGGCCTCCCGCGCTTGCCCCACCAGCGCACATTCATGCGCGTGGATCACATCAAGACCGATGCCTTCCACATAATCAATGGCCGCCATCAGCCCCACCGCACCGATAATATGCGGTGTCCCTGCCTCAAACCGCGTCGGCGCGGGGGCATAGGTCGTCTTTTCAAACGTCACCTTGTCAATCATCGATCCGCCGCCCTGATAAGGAGGCATTGCGTCCAGTATCTCCGCCCGCGCCCAGAGGACGCCGAAGCCCGTCGGACCGTAGAGCTTATGCGCGGAAAAGACGTAGAAATCGCAATCCAGCGCCTGCACGTCCACGGCCAGCCTCGGCACCGCCTGGCATCCGTCGAGCAGGATCTTCGCGCCCACACTGTGCGCCATATCCGCCGCGCGCCGTACATCAAGGACAGAGCCCAGCACGTTCGACACATGCGCCAGCGCTACGATCTTGTGCCTGGGGGTCAGCATCGATCCCATGGCGTCGAGATCGATTTTACCGTCCTCCGTAAGAGGCGCGACGTCGATTTGGGCGCCGGTCCGCTCCGCGATGAGTTGCCAGGGAACAATATTGCTGTGATGTTCCAGAACCGACAGCATGATGCGATCGCCGGGCTTCAGGTTCACCCCGCCCCAGCTGTGTGCGACAAGGTTGATCCCCTCGGTCGCCCCGCGAACAAATATAATCTCGCTATCCGAAGCCGCGCCAATGAACTGCGCCACCCGCCGCCGCGCCGCTTCATAAGCCAGCGTCATATTGGCCGAGCGGGCGTAGACGCCGCGATGGACCGTCGCATAGTCCGCACCATAAGCGCGGGCGATGGCGTCAACCACTTGCTGCGGCTTCTGCGCTGTCGCGGCTGTATCGAGATAGTGCCAGTCGGCAACGCCCGGAAAGTCCCCGCGCCATGAGCGTGTTGCAAGAGGAGCGTTCATGCCATCGCCTCCAGTTTCGCCAGCGCCGCACCTTCCATTTCCTCGCGCACCTGATCGTCCATAATGTCGTCGAACACGCCCGCGATGAAGGAGCGCAGCAACAGCGTTCTTGCCAGCCCCGGCTCCATGCCCCGGCTTGCCATGTAGAACAAAGCGGCCTTGTCCAGTTCGCCCACGGTCGCCCCGTGCGCGCATTTGACGTCGTCGGCGAAGATCTCCAGTTCGGGCTTGGCATTGGCCGTTGCCGTCCGGTCAAGCAGCATGGCTTTCACTGATTGTTCGGCGTCCGTCTTCTGCGCATGACGCGCAACCTTGATGGCGCCCAGAAAACTCCCTGTCGCCTTCTGCCCCAGCACGGAACGGATGGTTTGCTTGCTCGATGCATTGGGCCGGTCATGGCGGACAGTCGTCACGATCTCCAGCGTTTGCGACCCATGACCAAGGATCGCGCCGCCCAGTTCAAAATGCGCGCCCTCGCCCAGCGTCACGTCCAGCGACATGCGGCCCAGCTTCCCACCCATGTTGAGGATGTGGAAATCCAGTCGAGCGCCGTCTTCGATTTCGATGACATAATCACAAACCGCGACTGCATCTTCAGCCGCCGTCTGGATCAAGTGGCGCGCCGCCCTTTCTCCTGCCGGCACAAGGATGCGTTCGGGCGCAGCCACGGGCCAGACCTCCGCAAGCGCGGCAATGTCGCTATAGCGCCACGCTTCGTCACGTGTGGAAGGAAGCGCAAGGGTCATGCCCCAACCACCTCCGTATAGCCCTCACGCTCAAGCTCAAGCGCCAGTTCGGGCCCGCCCGTCTTCACGATGCGGCCAGCGGCCAGCACATGCACAAAATCCGGTTTCACATAATCGAGCAGCCGCTGATAATGGGTGATGAGCAGCACTGCCTTATCCGGCCGCCGCATGATTGTATTGATCCCCGCACCCACGGTACGCAACGCATCGATGTCGAGGCCGCTATCCGTCTCGTCCAATATAGCCAGCTTGGGATCAAGGATGCCCATCTGCACCATTTCATTGCGCTTCTTCTCTCCACCCGAAAAGCCGACATTCACGGGGCGCTTCAACATATCCATGTCGAGCTTCAACAGCGCCGCCTTTTCCTTGGCAAGCTTGATGAACTCCCCGCCCGAAAACGGCTCCTGGTTTCTGGCCCGGCGCTGGCTGTTGAGGCTTTCCCGAAGGAATTGCAGGTTCGAAACGCCAGGAATTTCGACCGGATATTGAAAGCCCAGGAAAAGGCCTGCGGCGGCCCGCTCATGCGGTTCCATCGCGAGCAAATCCTGTCCTTCGAATATTGCGGTGCCGCCCGTCGCCTCATATCCCGGCCGGCCACCCAAGGTATAGGCCAGCGTCGACTTCCCCGCGCCGTTTGGACCCATGATGGCGTGAATTTCTCCCGCGTTAATGGAGAGCGACAGGCCCTTGAGGATCGGCTTGCCTTCGATTTCGTTCGTTAAGTTTTTGATTTGCAGGATCATTTCAATCACTTTTCCGTGTGTTCTCGACCGCCTTCGCAGTTAGATTCAGTTCTTTGATCAATGATTCGGCGTTACCTCCAACAACTTGAGATTGTTGTGTTGTACAGAACCGCCGGATGAATTCTCGGTGCTCTTTGAAATCCCGAAGCGCATAAACTGCTGCTAATTTTGCAGCGATCGGACCCGAACCGTCGATGTACGTCATTAATTCGAAAAAGCGATTACGACGTTTTTCGGCAGCATCCTGATAAAGCCGCAAGACAAACGCAATAGCGCTACCGGCAAGGCCAAGCAACGGGACCGCGAAGCCGCCAATGGCAACCCAAAGCGGAATCGTGCTCACCCCACGCTCCCCTCAAGACTGATCCCCAGCAGCTTCTGCGCCTCGACCGCAAATTCCATCGGCAGTTGCTGCAGCACGTCCTTCGCAAAACCATTAACGATCAGCGACACCGCCGCTTCCGTGTCCAGCCCCCGTTGCAGGGCGTAGAAAAGCTGGTCATCCGAAATCTTGGACGTGGTCGCCTCATGCTCGATTTGCGCGCTGGGGTTCTTCACCTCGATATAAGGCACTGTATGCGCCCCGCACTGGTCGCCCAGCAGCAGGCTGTCGCACTGCGTGAAGTTGCGCACATTTTCCGCCGTCGGCGCAACCCGCACCAAGCCGCGATAGGTATTGTTGGATTTGCCCGCACTGATCCCCTTGGAGATGATCGTGGAACGGCTGTTCTTGCCCAGATGGATCATCTTCGTGCCGGTATCGGCCTGCTGGTAATTGTTTGTGAGCGCAACGGAGTAGAATTCCCCCACGCTATTCTCGCCAGCCAGCACGCAGCTGGGATATTTCCAGGTAATCGCAGATCCCGTCTCCACCTGCGTCCAGCTAACCTTGCTGTTTTTGCCTTGGCACAGCCCGCGCTTGGTCACGAAATTATAGATGCCACCCTTGCCCTCGGCATTGCCGGGATACCAGTTCTGGACGGTGGAATATTTGATCTCCGCATCTTCCAGCGCGACCAGTTCCACCACTGCGGCATGAAGCTGGTTCTCATCCCGCTGCGGCGCAGTGCAGCCTTCAAGGTAAGAAACATAGCTCCCCTTGTCCGCGATGATCAGCGTGCGTTCAAACTGCCCTGTATTTTCCGCATTGATGCGGAAATAAGTGGAAAGCTCCATTGGGCAACGCACGCCCTCCGGAATGTAGACAAAGGTCCCATCGGAAAAAACCGCGCTGTTCAATGTCGCAAAATAATTGTCATGCTGCGGCACCACCTTGCCCAGCCATTTCTTCACCAGTTCCGGATACTCGCGGATCGCTTCGCTGATCGACAGGAAGATGACACCCGCTTCGGCGAGTTCCTTGCGGAAGGTCGTCGCAACCGACACGCTGTCGAACACTGCGTCCACGGCCACCTTGCGCGCGCCCTCGACGCCTGCAAGAACCTTCTGTTCCTCCAGCGGAATGCCGAGCTTTTGATAGGTAGCGAGTATCTCCGGGTCCAGTTCGTCCAGCGATTTTAGCGCTGCCTTCTGCTTCGGCTCCGCATAATAATAAGCCTCCTGATAGTCGATGGGCGGCACATTCAGCTTCGCCCAGTCCGGCGCCTGCTGGGTCAGCCACAACCGATAGGCCTTGAGCCGCCATTCCAGCATCCATTCCGGCTCATTTTTCTTGGCCGAAATGAAACGGACAGTATCTTCGTTCAAGCCTTTGGGCGCAAAATCCTGCTCGATGTCGCTGGACCAGCCAAATTCATATTTGGAGGCCCTTTCCGCGGCGGCAAGCGCTTCGGCGTTGCGGACAATCACGGTGCTGTCTTGGTCAGTCATGCAATTTCTCCGGCGAGGCTATCCAGCGTCACGCCCGCAAGCGCACCCCGGATCGCTCCGTTGACCGCGCTCCAGTGCGGGCGAACGCGGCAATTTTCCTCAAGCGCGCATTCATGGCGCGTTTCTTCAATGCAGGCGGTCATGGCGATGGGGCCTTCGACCGCTTCGATAATATCCGCAAGGCTTATACTTGCGGCGGGCCTGGCGAGGGCAAAGCCGCCGCCGGTCCCACGTGCAGATTCCAGCAGGCCAACGCCTGCAAGCCGCCCCATTAGTTTCTGTGCGGTGGGCAAAGGCACACCCGTCTCATCCGCCAGCATAGTGGCAGAAAAGCGCATGTCTCCATCGTGCCGCGCAATGGCGGACATGACGACGACTGCATAATCTGCTAGGCTCGAAAGCCGCATTGCCCGCTCCAGACTGCCTTAAATCGGATTGAATCGTTCCGATTGCGCATGTGGCGAGCCGCCCCGCAGAAATCAAGCTTTTTCTGGATTTCGACTCCTGTTGCGAGTCGTTCTTAGAGACAGTATGGCCGGGCTTTTCATTGACTCCTGTATGCGGTCCTGCTAAGCGGTCGGACTTTCTATCTTTGCTGATTTTTCAAGGGAACCCACATGGCCCGCGTTACTGTCGAAGATTGCGTCGACAAGGTTACAAACCGTTTTGACCTGGTCCTGCTTGCCGCTCAGCGTGCGCGGGAAGTCAGTGGAGGTGCCGAGCTGACCATTGATCGCGACCGGGACAAGAATCCGGTTGTCGCGTTGCGTGAAATTGCGGAAGAGACCATCACGCCTGCCGATCTCAAGGAATCGCTGATCAGCGGACTGCAGAAGGTGCAGATCGACGATGACGAAATGCCGGACGAGATCGGCTCCATCGCGCAATCGGCCGAAGCCCTTCGCCTGACTGCCGCCGCACCGCCGCGCAATCAGAATATCGGTGGTGATTACGAAGGCTAAGTCGACCAAGATAAAAGGGGAGGATAGAGGCCCGGCTGACGAAACAGCCGGGCCTTTTCTTTTCCTTTTGAGCAAAAACCTGAACCGCGCCCTTTCCCCTTTCCGTCCACCGGAATAAGAGAGCGCCATGCCAACAGCTCTCAACATAGCGCGCTCCATCCTCGGTCAGCCGTGGCGGTGGCGGGGAACCGGGGCGGACGGACGCGATCCTGATTTCCGCCCGGACGATCTGGTGACGCAGCTTCTGCTCGCGCGCGGCTGTACGCGTGAGGACATGGCTGCACATCGCGAGCCCACTATTCGTGCCTTCATGCCCGATCCCAGCCTGTTTCGCGACATGGACAAAGCGGCTACCCGAATGGCCGATGCCGTCGAGGCACGGGAATGCATCACCATTTTCGGCGACTATGATGTCGATGGCGCTACCAGCGCGGCGCTGCTCATCCGACTGCTGCGTGAACTGGGGGTTTCCGCCGCAGCCTATATCCCGGACCGGTTGATGGAAGGCTATGGCCCTTCCGGCGAAGCGCTGGTTCGCCTGGCGCAGGGCGGCTCCACCCTGATCGTTACCGTCGATTGCGGGGCGCAGGCCTTCGATGCTTTGGACATGGCGCGTGCGGCAGGCGTCGACGTCATCGTCGTCGATCACCATAAATGCGCGGCAGCACTTCCTGTCGCCCATGCACTGGTCAACCCCAACCGGCTTGACGAAAGCGATGTGGGCGTAGCGCATGGGCACCTGGCGGCAGTTGGCGTCGCTTTCCTGCTGGGCGCGGCACTGCTCCGTGAATTGCGTGGGCGCGGCTATTTTCACCAGCGTCCCGAACCGCGCCTCATTGATTTGCTGGACTTGGTTGCACTCGGTACGGTTGCCGACGTCGCCTCCCTTCGCGGACTGAACCGTGCCTTTGTCGCGCAGGGTTTGAAGGTCATGGCTCAGCGCCGCAATATCGGCATGACTGCACTGATCGAGGCTGCTCGTCTCCAACGGGCGCCGGTTTGCTCCGATCTCGGCTTCGCCCTGGGGCCACGCATCAATGCGGGTGGACGCGTCGGCAAATCCGACCTTGGCGTCCGTCTGTTGACAACTGAAGATCCGGAAGAAGCCCGCGCAATCGCCATGCAACTCAATATCCTCAATGAGGAGCGCCGGGCGATCGAGGCAGCGGTACAGGACGCCGCCGAAGCCATGACGTCGGCACAGCATAACCGCGCCATCGCTGTCCTTGCGGGCAAGGGCTGGCACCCGGGCGTTATCGGCATCGTCGCGGGCCGCCTCAAGGAAAAGCTTGGCGTTCCTGCCATCGTTATCGCTCTGGATGAAGACGGCATGGGCAAGGGATCAGGCCGCTCCATCGCTGGCGTTGATCTTGGCGCGGCGATATTGGCCGCCAAAGATAATGGCTTGCTGTTTGCTGGCGGCGGGCATGCCATGGCGGCAGGGCTGACTGTCGCCGGGTCCCAGGTCGATGCCCTGGCCGACTTTCTTGACGAACGCCTTGCGGGAGATGTCGCGCGCGCCCGGGGTGAGCGCGCACTGCTGCTTGACGCCATATTGACGCCTGGTGGGGTTAATCCCGCCTTTCTTCAGGCGATTGAGGATGGGGGGCCTTATGGTACAGGCTGGCCAGCGCCGCGCATTGCCACTGGACCAGTGCGAATCATAAAAGCGGATATCGTGGGCAATGGGCATGTTCGCGCCATCGTCTCAGGCGACGACGGCCGCAGCCTGAAGACTGTCGCCTTTCGTCAGGCGGACACGGCTCTGGGCATGGCGCTGTTGGGAGCCGACCGTGACCGCAGACTTTGGATAGCCGGCCGAGCGAAGCTGGATGATTGGGGCCCCCGCCCCGCTGCGGAACTTCACATTGAAGACGCCGCGTGGGCGTAACACATGTTGACCGGCTGATCAGGAAAAATCTCCGCCAGCCAGATTCCATACTTGACCCGATCCACCACCTCCCTTAATGGCGAGCGCTCTGGCAACGCCTCGCTCTCGGGGCCCCTTCGTCTAGCGGTTAGGACGCGGCCCTTTCACGGCTGAAACACGGGTTCGATTCCCGTAGGGGTCACCAGCTTTTCTGCGGTTTTCTAGACTGCTGGTGCAAACTTCCGTAATACTTCCGTAATATCCATTCCGAGGCATTGGCGGATGTGCGCGGATCATTCCCGATCCCGTGCTTGATCTTTACGCATGATTGACCTTATGGGTCCTCTTGCGCCGATCGGAAACCCATTACGGTGGAAAGCCCCTCAATGCACCATTTTGCATCAACCAAAAATCGAGACACAGCGGTAATGTCTTGCATGCTCAAGAACGTGTGCTCCGTCGGCGGCATCGGCTACCGGAAGCCTCCTGTAATCGGTCAATGGTATCGCGGAGATCGTTCGTCGTCTGCGGGTCACCTGCTTCTGTTCGTGGTTGCCGCCCGACGACATATGAGCAGTACGGTCGCGGATTTGAATGCTGCAAGCTCTAAAATGCGATCTGGGATGGCAAGGTGTCCAACGCAGTCATTTTGGCCCACACGCTCTCCGCGTTTACGATGAGGCGTGATTTGGTGAAACAAGTGAGGTGACGTGACCCCCAGGTTTCCACCATCTGCGATTAGAGCGGGGCAGCTTTGTTGCGCATGAGCGCGATGGAAGCAATGGTCTGTGGAGCGGAGCCCGTAGGGCATAGCGCAACAGGCCACTGCTTATGCAATTCAGCGGCGAACGCCGCTGGGGTCTCGTATCCCAATGATGAGTGCGGGCGTTCCTGGTTGTAGCCCCGCACCCGGGCGGCAATTTCGACACGGGCGTGGTGGAGGCTCAGGAACAGCATTTCGTTGAGCAGTTCGTCGCGCATGCGCCCGTTGAAGCTCTCGCAATAGCCATTCTGCATTGGTTTGCCTGGCGCGATGTAATGCCACTCCAGGCGTATTTCGCCGCACCACGCGAGCACGGTGTTGGAGGTGAACTCGGTGCCGTTGTCACTGACGATCACGGCTGGCTTGCCGCGCTCGGCGATCAGTTCGTTCAGCTCTCGCACAACCCGCCGCCCGGAGATCGATGTGTCGGGCACCGCACGCAGACACTCCCTGGTCACGTCATCGACAATATTGAGCACGCGGAAGCGCCGCCCCGAGATCAGCTGGTCGTGCACGAAATCACGGCTCCAGCGCTGGTTTGGCAGGGCAAGGACCGGCGCAGGCGCCTTGGTGCCGACAGCACGCCTGCGATTGCGCCGCCGCCGGACTGCCAGCCCCTCTTCACGATAGAGGCGCTGGGTTTTCTTCCGGTTGATCGTGACGCCGTCGCGCCGGAGCAAGATGTGTAAACGTCGATAGCCGAACCGCCGACGCTGCTGTGCCAGTTCGCGCAGTTTGACCCGCAACTCGGCATCATCGCCTCGCTTCGAGCGATACCGCATGCTCTTGCGGTCTGCATCAATGACACGGCACGCCCGCCGCTCGCTCATCCAAGATGATCCTGGAGATGTGCGACCGCTTCCCGTTGCGCGGCGGGCGTCACCATTTTTTTTCCGAGAAGATCTTTCAGCGCGGCATTGGCCAGCATGGCGCCTGCCAGCAACCGCTTGAGCTTGGCGTTCTCGTCCTCGAGCGAGCGCAAACGCTTCGCCTCGGACACCTCCAGGCCGCCATATTTGGCCTTCCAGTTGTAGATCGTCGCTTCCGACACGCCGTGTCGCCTGGCCAGATCGGCTGTCTTGGCTCCCGCCTCGACCTCCTTGAGCACCCCGATGATCTGCTCTTCCGTGAACCTTGCTCGCTTCATTCGTCCGTCCTTCTCGTAAGGCCGGACTCTAAATCAAGGATGGAGGAAAGTCAGGGGGTCACGTCAGAGGCTACCACTGCTTAGGGGTCCCATTGAGATTGCTGTATCACCCACCCACATGCGATGCCTGCTTGCAGCAGGCCGCGCGCCTTGGTCTTCCTTGCTCCCGTTGACGATATTCCAGGCTGCGCCCCGCCGTGGTCTTCCGCAGACAATAAAAAGTTGGCAAAAACCGGCTGTGAACTTTGGTGATAGTTGGTGATCAGCTGGCATTAAATCGCCTGCGTCGTTCGTTCCTGATACACTTACCCCGCGTCGATAATGCCGCATTCCGCTTTATGATATTGCCAATGTGATGCGCACTCGTTTACCCATCGCAGAGTGAGGCTGATGCCTACTGAATTAACCCTGACGGTAAGTCCAAAGAGACATAGAGAATTGGCAATATGCAGTTGACGAAAGACTTTACATCGACGTTCAAGGCCTCTGCCAATGCATCAGATGCTTTGATCGTAAGCATGTCCCCTTTTTCGGGATTCCTTCTTGCAAAGAGAGATTTAGGGCACGATACTCTTCATGTCTTTGAGAAGGTTAACACCTACTACACCTATGGGGTCGACCAATTAGGCCAAGCCATCACAATGGCTGCAAGAAAAATGTCGAAACGACGTGTCTTGTTCTTGGGATCTAGCAAATCAGGCTATGGAGCGTTGTTCTGCGGGCGATCCTCTCAGTTAGAGCGTTCGTCAAGTCTTGTTTTTTCACCCGTCACACAAGTCTACCCATTGGAAAAGCCCCTCTATTTCAAAACTTTTCCATGGTTCATGGATTTAGTTGCCAAAAAACCTCACGTGAAGCGCTGCGCTGAAAGATTTGGCCAACTACCGGCGTCTCCTAAGTCGATATTTTACAAAGAAACGATTATTCATGGCGAATATTGTGATCATGATCGGAACGAAATTCTGGCGCTGAAGCGTAGGACCATTAATCCCGGCTTTATGCGTGTTCGTCATATCCCGACTAGATCCCACAATGTAATCAGTATGTTCGCAGCTGACAAAACATCGTTGGATTCATTTACTGACACCTGCATCACAAGCGCTTCGCGGGAGAATGAGCTGCCTTGGCTCGATGTTGACACGCAACATCTGCTGAAAGAGGCACCAGTGATTTACGATACCATCAAGGGTGAAACCCTGCAGGGACTTATTGAAAGCGCGCTGCAAGAGATCGCCTAATTATCCATCTATCCGGAAATGGGACCTAAGGTTGCCGCGCACGCTAGTTTGTCGAGCATCCAGTCCAAAGCCTCTTCCATTTCAACGATCTGGGAAGTTTCTGGATTGATATAGATCGAGTGCCTGATGCATGCCGCGTGGAATAGTTCCTCAACACTCAGTTGCCTTTGTCTGCGTGGAATATCTTGCCTATCGTTTGTAAGCCCCCACCCAGCATAGAAGGGCATACCGAATACTTCCACCTGCTTTCCACGCAAAATCGCTTCGAAACCGACCTGCGAAGAAACAACGTAAACCTTCGCGCATTGGTTTAGGATGGGCGCAAGGTGCACTCTCTCCGGTAGCACCGTGACGCGAGTGTCGTCCACTTTATGCTGCCCAGCGTTATCCGGGTGCTGCTTGAAGAATATCGACTTGCCTGGGTTTTCGCGAATTGCAGCATCGAGCATTAGCTCAAAAGTGCGATTGGTGGCACCCGCAAACTCGATACTCGCGTCACCGCCTTTTTGATCTATCACCAAGACACTTTCTGGAGGCAGATCAGGATGTTCATAGTAACCAACCGAGGAAAAGTTGTACTTAGTGATTGCATGAGTGATGATTTTTTCAATCAGCGCTTTTGCTCTGGCGCGTTCAGCCGGGGTCAAATCCGGGTTGGAGTTAAGAAACGTCTCAAGTCTAGATGGGTTTCTTGCATCGAAATAATAGCCCATATCATCTAGTATGTAGCCAAACGACTTCCGGAAGAGGTAAGGTGCCTGCTCATCAAAATAATTGGCGAATGCGCCGAAAAATGAGGTTTCAGCAAAAATCAAATCCTTGTCGTAATAGCAGGCTGAATAGATAGATCGCCAAAATAGGTCCTGCCTTAGACGCTGCACAAGAATAACAAAGCCATCGACCTCGCTGGCATCTAGGTTGCGACTAATGGTAGGAGTTCGTAGGATACATTTTAAATTTTCATGGAAGCCTCCATCCAAGTCCTTGGGTTCTCCATTTGTGAATAATTTTCTGAACTCGTCGGCATCACGGACATAATCAGCAGCGACAAACTCTTTACTCAGCTGTCTTTGCCCAAATGTGCGCAACAGTTCCGCTGATTGGACTTCCAAAAAATGATAAGGGACACGGTGATTGCTGGCAGGCGTCAGCGAGGTCGTCTTTTTTCTAACGACGCCTAAATCCCTTGCCAACTGCTCGACCAGCAGTCTGGTGCCTCGCAGGTGAGCGACGCTCTTCAGAAAACCGCCAGTTTTATTTAGGCTGAAAAAAGGCCCCCGCTTCATTGTCTTTGGCACAGCTTTAGGTTTAGCTACCCTAGGCTTAAGGCTATCCAAATAACCTTGTTCGAAGAACGATGTCTCGGCGGCACACTTCAGCCATTCAACAGACCGTGGATGATCAGGAGCCAACCACGGCTTTCTCTTGTACGTATAATGGATAATAGCAGGATCGCGAACGGCCCGTTCTACATCTTCTTTTTCTAGGCGATTAGAGATACCCAAATTCTTGGCGCGCCAATTCTTGTCGAACATGGAACCGTGCACATTCCAGTCGACGGGTAGATATTTAATGCGCTGATAAAACGCCGCATTTAGGATTTGCTGATCGCCCAAGGTGATCGTGTAGCGGTTGCTCTCCATATATCGGTCGACTTCTTCCGAAAAATCGGTGTTTCTAACCGCTTCTAAGTTCACCAGCGTCACGCCAGCATTGATGTGTGCGGCTGTTTCAGGCAACCCGAATTTCCGATTGTAATGAAGACTCAGAGAATCCTCAACTCCAGCAAATAAATATCCATCGAGATCAATGTCGTAAATTTCACTCAAACATTTCCTTACAACAATATCGCTATCGAGGTAGAAAATGCGTTGAACGTGAGCCGGAAGCATGTGGTGCATTACTAATCGGTAATAGGTAGCTAATGTAATTCCTGGCGTCGTCCTCACATTCTCAAACTGCCTTGCATCCACCACAATGTTATGGAGCGTGAAATCTCTTATACGCTTTAGCTCTTCTATTTTCCCAATCAGATCCGCGCGCGCACGCCTGTCGGTCATGATATACACATTCAGATGTCGATTGGATCGGAAGCTGCTTAGCAGCGATGCTAGCGTGGCAGCAGTGTATTTGAGATAATTGTCATCGCTGGCGAAAATTACATTGATGGGCTGGTTATTGAGCACCGGCAATCCTACCTCTGTTCGTGCGGGAAATTGATACGACAGGGCTTCTAATGCGAAGCTCCCTCGAGTCCAGCACAAAACGTGCGACACGCAACGCGAAGAAATCAGTTGATATCACAGATCGATGCCCCATACGGCATTCACCAACCGTCACGACGAGATGGAGATATGTTAAGTCGTATTTATCGAAAACGGCGGCAGCGCGTTTCGCGCTGTGGCTCTTTGGCAATCGTCATCGGCTTCTCGCCCTGGAAGGAATTCATAAAGGACTGGCTGCCGAACCGCAATGTTGTTCGTACGCGCCGGGATCTCAGCTGTTTCGCGTTCTTTACCCTAATCGTCCCCCGGCTCTTAATGGCACGCCAGCCAGAGGTTTATGTCTGGGGCTTTAAGGCTCCTACTTACGTCGCCTTTTTCTGCCAGCGTTTCGAAATCCCCCTCATTCGGGTAGAGGATGGCTTTATCCGTTCCGTCGCTCTGGGTGCTTCGAAGGCACCGCCGCTCTCGCTCTGCATGGATGCCAAGACACTCTATTTCGACGCGACAACGGCCTCAACGCTAGAAGATATTCTTAATAACTACGACTTCGCAAATGATCATCAACTAATGAAGCGCGCTGACAAGGGCATTAATGCATTTCTTGAACTGAAACTCAGCAAATATAACACGGGGGCACCGGCGGATGCGATAGCTCTTTACGGACCTAAGCAGGGTAAGCGCGTCTTAGTTCTCGGTCAGGTTGAAGGTGACATGTCAATACTTAAGGGCTGCGACAGGCCAATCACCAACAATGAACTGGTTTCCATCGCCGCCAGCGAAAACCCCGACGCTCAAATCATCTACAAGCCACATCCCGAGGTTATCAGGGGCACCCGACAAGACTCATCGCATTCCAGCCCCCGCGACGTCGAACACATTGCTGATGTAATTTATGAAGACATCAGCCTTGCCGACGCCTTGGATACGGTGGATCATGTATATACAATCACGTCTTTGTCAGGCTTCGAGGCTCTCCTAAGAGGCATTAGGTGCACCTGCTTGGGCGCCCCTTTTTATGCGGGTTGGGGACTTACAGATGACCGGCAGCCAACGCCAAGACGGAAGCGACGGTTGACGATTGAACAGCTATTCGCAGGGTCTTACATTCTGTATCCGCAATACTATGACCCTGTAGGTAAGCGAACCATATCTTTCGAGTCGGCGATTCAGCTACTTCATTCGTTAAAGTTGAAATCAGAGAAGACAGCAAACAACGGCAGCACCGATAGCTTTTGAATTGATAAAGCAGAAATCCAACGAGTGCACATGGGCGACACTTGCAAACCGCATTTGAATTTCTTCGGTGATTTGCCTGTTTTTTAAATAATGTTGATAGTCAGACTGGTTCCGAGGAGCTCCGGCGGCATTATACGTATTTGAAATTCCGCTATCCTATAGGATGAGCAATAGCGCATTGCTACCTCAGATAAGCTGGGCATTTTCAAAAGACCGTCGCCAATGCTTGCATAATTTGATTCGATGGCGCTACGGGAGGTGCAGATGCGTCAGGCGGGATTGTTTGGTTAATTGAATCATCTAAAGCGGCTGTCGGCTATGGCAATCCGCTGAAGGAATTGGGATGATCGACTTTGAGGCTTTTCGTCTGACGCTGGTTCCTGTTCATCCGCACCATCGGCATCAAGCGCGCCGAGGCCAAGATCACGCTAGCCAATCTGCCTACACATGAACCGCTTGATCTTCCATGAACGAAATGCAGCGATGGGATAGGTGCGCCCGAGTAGCCGAAAAGCCACCAGAAAACAGCAAT
Organism: Rhizorhapis sp.; assembly: GCA_036570425.1. Taxonomy (GTDB): domain Bacteria; phylum Pseudomonadota; class Alphaproteobacteria; order Sphingomonadales; family Sphingomonadaceae; genus Rhizorhapis. Next base: position 354,408 of record DATCYF010000003.1, read on the forward strand.
ATTGAGGCTCCTAAGACCACCATTATGCCAATCTGGCGCCGTCTGCCAAATCTCGCTCAGATCAGCGGGTTGATGGAGGCGCCCAGCTAATCAGAGCACCAAAATGTCCAAAAGAGACTCTAACGCGGCCACCGGCACCATGTTGGGCCCATCCGATGGCGCGTTGTCGGGGTCTTCATGCGTCTCGATGAACACCGCCGCACAACCGACTGCAACGGCGGCGCGGGCAAGCATCGGCACGAAGCGGCGTTCGCCACCACTGCTGGTGCCC
>DATCYF010000004.1:0-40030 GCA_036570425.1 Rhizorhapis sp.
AGCGCATTAGCCCGGGTAGCTCAGTTGGTAGAGCATGCGACTGAAAATCGCAGTGTCGGCGGTTCGACTCCGTCCCCGGGCACCATTTGTTCTTTTTCACCCTTCCGCCAGCGTCCATGGAAGTCCCAAAAGCCTGCGGAACGTGGGTTTTGGGTGCCGTGCTGTTTCTCGCTCTCACCAGTCGAGCTTAGTCACAGGGCAGATCATCGGGCTCGATGGTGGGATCATGCACCACAGTCCCTACCGGCAGATATTCTGGCGGCGCAGCAGGCGCAGTGGGTGCGGATCAGAGCGCGTAAACGCTCAGTCATCATAAAACGACCCGCCTATCTTTAGATAGGGCGGATTCATTTTAGCGTTTTGTAGCCTCAAACATGCAGGTGATCGAGACCTCCGCATCAATGGGGCAGGTCGCTGCGTGACAATCATAGAGGTGCGCGGCAACGGCAGTTTGCCCGTGCCAAAGGGGAGGTAATTTGATGTCGCGATTCCGCACACTATTTTTCATGTCCGCAGGCGCCTCGGCGCTGGCTCTCGCATTGGCGAGCCCCGCAGTAGCGCAGAGCGGGGCTCCGGCTTCGGGCACTTCTGAGGATCCGCCCGCGACGGGCGTTTCTACGGGAGCGGCCACCCCGACCCGGGCCGACGACGGTGCTCGGCCCGTCAATGCCCGTGGCCTTGAGGATATCGTCGTCACGGCACGCCGTACCAGCGAGGCGCTGCAGACCACCCCGGTCGCGGTAACCGCGCTCAATAATGAAGCGCTGCTGACCAAGCAGATCGCGCAGGTGACCGACCTTGCGCGCAGCACTCCGGCACTCTCGATCGGCACTGGCGGCACCGGCCCCGCCACGATCGTCTACCTTGCCATTCGCGGCCAGGCGCAGAACAGCCCGAACTCCTTCTCCGATGCATCCGTCGGCATCTACATTGACGGCGTCTATGTCGGGCGTCCGATGGTCGGCAATCTCGGTTTTCTCGACATGGCCAGCGCCGAAGTGCTGCGTGGCCCGCAGGGCACATTGTTCGGACGCAATACCACGGGCGGCGCCCTCAACCTGACGACCGCGCAGCCAACGAACAAGTTGGAAGGTTATATTAAGACGGGCATCGGCAACTACGATCTTCGGCTCGCTGAAGGCGTTCTCAATGTTCCGCTCTCCGAAACCGTCGCGGTGCGCTTCGCGGGCCGCTATGATGAGCGAGACGGCTACTTCCCGAACCCCTATGACGGTTCGCGCCAAGGCAGTGTGAATGCAAGCTATTATGCCCGCGGCACGCTGAAATGGACTCCCACGGAACTCCCGATTACGCTTACGATCAGCGGCGACTATGCCAACTACAAGGACAACGGCAACCCGACCGCTACATCCGCCATCAATCCTAACGGTCCCCTCGCTTCCTTCTACGGAATCTCGCAGGGTGTTCAGTCTGGAGCCATACCCCCTAACACGCCTATTCCGCTCGGTCCGGGTTTCTCCCTGCCAGCTAGTGCGTTTGCAGACTTCTCCTGGGGCGGGATTCGCCCAATAACCGATTTCATCAATCCTGAATTCCCGGGCTCCACCGCCAATCGTAACTGGCGCAATAACTATCAGGACCCGAGGACCGGCTATTCTTTCATTGATGATCTCAGGAACTTCAATAAGGCGTGGTCGGGCACCGCGAACCTGGTAGTCGATCTCGATACGGTGACGATCAAATCCATTACGGGTTACAGGAAGTCGGACACCGGGAGCAGTCTTGATCTCACTGGAACGCCAAGCGGAGGGGGCGCCTTCTTCAGCCAATATCGTCAGCACCAGTTCAGCCAGGAGATTCAGATCTCCGGAAACCTCGGTAATCTCGACTGGGTAACGGGTGTCAACTACTTCCGTGAAGCGGGTGACGAGAGCTCGCGCTCCGCGATCTTCTATAATACGCCTATCGCAACCTATACGCGTGCCTTTGGTGACTTCATATCAAAGTCAGTCGGTATCTTCGGTCAGCTCAATTACCGTCTGACGGATCGGCTCCGTCTCACGGGCGGCATTCGCTATACCTGGGACAAGCGGACTATCGATCGCCACGGCATTGAGGACTGGCGCCTGGAAGACCCGATTTGTCAGGTCGGCGAAAATGCCGGACTACCGGCAAGCGTGGCGGAGTGCACGAACCGGGAAAGCGCGAAGTTCAAATATCCCGCTTGGCTTGCGAGCGTGGATTACGAACTGACGCCCGATATCTTCCTGTACGCAAAGACCAGTGGCGCATCGATGTCAGGCGGCTTCAACTCGCGCAACGTCCCCGCTCCGTACCGGTCGTTCTTCGACCCGGAAAAGGTGCGCGATGTCGAACTCGGCTTCAAGGGCGACTTCCTGGACAACAAGCTGCGTGTTAACCTGGCCGCCTTCCACGCCTGGCAGAAGGGTGTGCAACGCATCGTCAACACGACCTTCGTCGATAGCGAAGGTGACACGCAGCTCACTCAGTTCGTGACAAACGCCGGCAACGCGAAAACCTATGGCCTCGAATTCGAGGGCACGCTCATCCCGTGGAAGGGCATGACGATCGAAGGCTCTGCCGCCTATCTGCATGCGCGTTACGAGAAAGGAAGCCGGTTCGAGAATCAATTGGTCGGTGGCGAGTTGGTCGAAGTGGATCGGTCTGGCGAGCCGATCACGCAGGCTCCCAAGTGGACCGCGAGCATCGGCGCGACGCAGGAGTTCGAGTTTGAGGCCGGCATATTGAAGCTGCACGCCGATTATGCCTATATCGCTAGCCGCTACTTCGATTACTTCACGACAGGCGATCCTGCTCAGGAGGAGGCAGTTGCCATCGCCAACGAAGCTTCGCGCGTGAAGAGCTATGGACTGGTCAACGCTCAGGTCAGCTTCACGCTGCGTGACCCGGAGATCGAGTTCACCGTGTGGGGCAAGAACCTCGCGAACACGCCTTGGTTCACCAACGTGTTCAACAGCTACACCGGCCTTGGTGCCACGGTCCAGTATCAGGGTGCGCCGCGCACCTATGGTGCAAGTGTGTCGCTCCGCTTCTGAGCTAAGCTCAGCCAAACTGCAGATGGCGGTCGGTTTACCGGCCGCCATTTTCTTCTGCCCACAGTCATGGCTGACGAAAAGGAAGCCCGCCCTGCTGAACAACGCCAGGCAAAAAGCGCGCCTTCTCGCGTGAGAATGGATCAGGCTTAAATCCCCCGAATGACCGCTACGTTGGCGCGAGCTGCCGTTAGGAAGTTCACGCTCAGAATGTCAGCTATTCGCGCCGCCGCAGGGGAAAGCGGCCGAACTGCAAACGGCCGTCATCGCAGGGATCTCTATCCGGCGTCCTATATGAACATACCAACAGCTTTTCCGATATGCTATGGTGAGGTCGAGCCCGTGGCCGAGTCCGTTTCACTCTATCATGTGGACGTGCGGAATGACCTACTGGAGACTGAAAGGTCGGGAACTTGCGAACTGCAACTGTGAATATGGTTGCAACTGCCAGTTCGGTGGACTTCCTGACAAGGGTCATTGCCAGGCTGTTTTCGGAATGGCAATTGACGAGGGGTCTCATGGCGATGTTGACCTTTCGGGCCTGAACATCGCTGCCGTCTTCCGATGGCCTGGGCCGATCCATGAGGGCAAGGGAGAGTGCGCGGCCTTTGTCGACGAGCGCGCCAGCGCCGAACAGCGTGACGCATTGCTGACGATCATGACCGGCGGTGACACTGATCCGTTCGCGACGGTGTTTGCCGTTTTCGCTTCAACGATCGACACCATGCACGAGCCGCGGTTTCTGTCGATCGAGTTCGAGGTCGACGTCGAAGGGCGGAAGGGTCGGCTGCGCGTACCCGATCACGTGGAAATGGATGGCCAGCCCATCCGCAGCCCTGTCGACGGTGCGGAAATCAGGGCACAGATCCGCCTGCCAAATGGCTTCGAGTACGAGGTGGCCGAAGTCGGTTCCGGGTCCAGCAGGTCCATCGATCCGATGCGGTTGGAGCATTCGTCGAGCTACGGCCAGTTCGCCAACTTGCATCTCGACAGCCATGGCATCGTCAGGGCCTAAAGCCTCGCTGTTGAAGGCGGTCCTTGTACGCAATCGAGCGATTTCCCTGGTTTTCCTCATCATTCTCGTTGTGCTGGCATGGGCATGGTTGTTCAGCGGCGCTGGGACGGGAATGTCGCCTTCCGCATCGCTCTGGCCGCAGCCGGCCCATCAGGACATGATGTCCGGGATGACGATGAAGCCGATCGTGGCTTCGTGGAGCATAGAGCGTTTCAACATGACACTGGCGATGTGGTGGATCATGATGATGGCAATGATGCTGCCTTCTGCCGCGCCGACGGTCCTGCTCTTCGCTCGTTCTGCCGCGCACGGCAACCCCGATGAGAGGCGTCTTCCGACAGATGCCTTCATGGTCGGCTATTTAATCGCCTGGGGTCTTTTCTCGCTGGGGGCCACGATCGCGCAATGGCAATTTGATCGGCTGAACCTGCTGGGGCCGATGCAGATGACCTTAACGAACCGGTGGCTGACCGCCGCCGTCCTGCTGCTGGCCGGGATGTATCAACTCACGCCGCAAAAGGACGCATGCCTTCGCCAGTGCCGCCATCCCGCCCAGTTCCTGAGCCGCCACTATCGGCCAGGCTGGACCGGCGCGCTGCGCATGGGCGTTCTTCACGGCTCCTATTGCGTGGGCTGCTGTTGGCTGTTGATGGCGCTGCTGTTCGTGGGGGGCGTGATGAACCTCGCGTGGATCGCATTTCTGACCGTGCTGGTCGCACTCGAGAAGCTCCTGCCGAAAGGACGGCTGGTCGCCACTACCAGCGGCCTGGTCCTGATTGTCGCAGGCGGAGCAACTTTGCTAGGCTGAAGTGTATCCCTCCCGGGCATTCAACAGTCCAATTTGTTTCGCGTTGACCGACATTCATTCAGGGCCCGCGCGAAATCATCCACGGCGTTGGCCCGCTGCGGTCAGTATGCTGAATCCAGACAGAAGTCCTTGAGCGCGCGTGCATCGTGCAGGGCGTTGTGGGGAATCTTGCTGTTCGCAGCCGCGCTGAAACCCGATCCGTTGATCAATTCCAGCCGAAGCCCGCCGATAGCAATCATCTCGCCTGGTCCAGTCACCAGAAGATGACAGAAATAGGCGAGATCATCCGGCCAGTCCGCAACGATCATCGGATCGGAGTCATTCGCCAGATACTCTCCGATATGCCGGGCAGCCTGTTCGCGACTCAACTGAAGGTCCACGCCGGCAGGAACGAACCGAAGATAAGGAATGACGTTTTGCTCCACCCATGGATGAATTTGGGCGGGAAGTGGCAGCGAAACATAGAAGTCCTGATCACCATATTCGGGGACGAGTGCCAGACTGATTAAATCTCCGCCAAAGCCATTGAACTCGGTATCAAGGAAATATCGCAATTCAGGGACGCTTTTCACAAGAGTGCAGGGCCAACATGGTCCAGTCGCTATGACGTCCAGCTGCCTGGCCGTAAATTCTCCATTGCACCTCTACTTGGCGCGCGCAGCCACATGTCATAGGCCAGTCGCGGCAAAGCGGTGCCGATGGATCGACCATTCCGCCCCCGCGCAGTACACCGGTGAGGCTGTGATCCCTCGTCTAATTCTCAATATCGTCTACTGTTTGGAGAATGTGACCACTCGGAAAATGTACCATCCGAGCAGCGCTGAAATAATTACAGTGGTGGCCGGTCCGATATAGCGGTCGATCTGTTCGAAGCCGCCCAAGGCATAGCCGCCGATCGCCAAAGCCGCCGTCCAACTGCCAGCCCCGATCAGCGTCAAAAGAATGAAGCGCAGGAGCGGCATTTTGAAAATGCCGGCGGGTATCGAAACAAAGGTGCGGATTCCGGGGATGACATGCCCAAGGGGAACCGCCCATTGGCAGTGCGCCGCAAACCACCGGTTCAACTTTTCAATGTCGTCTTCGGCCAGGGCGATCCATCGGCCGTGAACCCTTGCCCAACGCGTCAGCCGTTCCAGTCCCAGCCGCCGCGCAAGTCCGTACCAGAACAGCGCACCGGCAAGCGTACCCGCCGTACCCGCACCAATGACTCCCGCCATGTTGAGATCGCCGTTGGCCACAGCCATCCCGGCCATGGGCATGATCACCTCCGATGGGATCGGAGGAAACAGATTTTCCAGAAACATCAGCAGAGCGATGCCAATATATCCCATCTCCTGCATCTGGCGGGCAATCCAGTCAGCCATATACTCTCCTGGTGCGTCGGCGGTCCCGTCCTTGAAACTGTAAAAAAGAACAGAGGAACGGCCCGCACTGGCTGCTGGGACAGGCACAACGATAATTCATCCCCTGCGGAACCGACCCGGCTGACCATCGGTTCCGAATGGACCGAAGCAAAAGAAGGAGCGTTCCGCAGGTCATGCCCGCGCCTGTCCTTTGGACCCCCTATTGCGGCGCAGCGCCGGCCCCGGGCGAATGGATCGCGCGTTGGAACCTGGACCCTGTCCTTCTCGCAGCATTCGTGTTCGGCATAGCCTTCTATTTCCTGCGTAGCCGCCAGCCGGAAAATCGGCAGCGATATTTCGGCATCGGCATCGCGGTCCTGGCATTTCTTTTCATCTCGCCTTTTTGCGCACTCACATCAGCGCTCTTCTCCGCCCGAACGGCCCACCACATATTCCTGACGGCCATCGCAGCGCCCCTGCTCGTCAGCAGCATGTCTCCAATCCGCTTGCCGGGGGGACTGGCTTGTTGGGCGTTCGCACACATCGCGATCTTCTGGCTATGGCACCTCCCTTCGGCCTATGCCTGGGCTCTTGGCAGTGATGCAGCCTATTGGTTCATGCAGATCAGCCTGTTGCTGAGCGCCTGCGGGTTGTGGGTGGCGCTGCTCCAATCATCGGCACCGAAAGCCGCCGCCGCCTTGCTCGCGATGATGGTTCAAATGGGACTTCTTGGCGCATTGCTGACCTTCAGCGGCAGCGCCCTTTACGCCCCTCACCTTCTGACAACACAGGCGTGGGGCATGTCGCCGCTTCAGGACCAGCAACTCGCCGGCCTTATCATGTGGGTGCCAGCGGCGGGACTGTATCTTGGCGCGGCAATGTTCCTGCTTGCACGCTGGTTCCGGCAGGAGGCAGCGCGGGGGTTCGCCACATGATAAAAGAGCTTCGCGCCTGGGCGAGGGTCCATACCGAGCGCGATCGCTACTCACCGGTGGGCATTGCCTTCCACTGGATCATGGCCCTTCTGATCCTCTTTCAACTCGGCTGGGGTTGGTACATGAGCCGCCTTCCTGTTGGAGGTGACAAGCTTCACGCTTATGAAGTGCATAGTGCGGCGGGCCTGCCCATCCTGCTTCTTGCGATCGGCCGGCTGGGCTGGCGCATAGCCATACCCGGTCCGGTAAACGACGCCGACCGTCAGGGCTGGCAGACGCAGGTCGCTTATGCCATGCATTATGTGTTCTACATTTGCTTCTTTGCCTTGCCATTGAGCGGCTGGACGATGTGGTCCTCCATGGTCGCGCCGGGCCCGCTTTATTTCGCCGGTCTGGTGCCCTGGCCGCCGCTTCCTATGGACGAGCTCCCCCTAACGATGCGCTGGATCGTGATGGATGTGGCTGAAGACATCCATCATGTGCTCATCATTGTTCTCGTTGCTGCAATTCCACTGCACGTAGCGGCTGCGCTGAAGCATCATTTCTGGAATCGGCACGATGTGCTTCGGGGGATGCTGCCCGAGATTCCTGACGAGGAAGACCCCCGGGGAGCGAAGCAGCATAAGCCGCGAGAGCCGCGACTTCCCGAGGGTTCAGGCGTCGGCTGATGCGAAGCATGACGTTTCCGGGGTCATTCCGCCTTTCGCTGCGACGCCACGCCTCCAATTGCTCCGCCAGATAAGCGGCGGGCTGGCCACCAAGCGGCGGATTGGCAGGACCTATCCCCTCCCCTGCAAAGCCATGACATGCCGCACAGGCGACAAGACCGCGCTCGGCATCTCCATCGACATAGAGGCGAGGCGCCGGAGTTCTGGTTGTTGTGCCCTGCGGCGCATAAGACAGTGAAGCATAATGGGCCGACACTGCCTGGCGATGGTCCGGCGACAGGCGCTTCGCTATCAGTTCCATTTCCGGATGACGGCGACGTCCAGTAGCATAATCCTCCAATTGCCGATTGAGATATCCCAGGCCGAGCCCGGCAAGGCGCGGGGCACCGGCGCCATCGCCGCGCCCATCCAGCCCATGACAGGTAAAGCAGGCATAAGCGGCCCCGGCATCGCCCCCGCTCAACGCAATCAACTCGCCATTGCGGGTGAATCGATCCGCGGACGTACGCTCAGCGGCTCCGCAGGAGGCAAGGAGCAGAAATAGCGCGGCGGCAACGCCCGGTCGGAGGGATTGCAACAGCCAGCCCATCAATCGGGAACCTCCGCCACCCGCATTGGTTCCGCCTATGGAACATCATAACGGCACCAGCCGCGCAACATGGGGGATGTTTGTCAATCGCTCGCTATTCCTTGCCCCTGCTTCTGATCGCCGGAGCCTGCAAGGCACCGCCTGACGAGCGCCTTCATATGCCAGAGGCAAGCGCTGAGCGAGGCCGGTTGGCTATCGAGCGGGTCGGCTGCGGCAGTTGCCACAGCATACCCGGCATCGGCTGGCCGCAAGGAAAACTTGGTCCTCCCCTGGCAGACTTTGCGAGCCAGGGATTGATTGCCGGGCGTCTGCCCAATCGCCCTGACGTACTTTCCGCCTTCGTCCGCAATGCTCCGGCCCTGCTGCCGAATACGACCATGCCCGCCATGCCCCTGACGCAAAGGGAGTCACGCGATGTTGCCGCGTATCTCTACACGCTCGGCGTTCGCTGACGCCCTGCAGGGGTGGCCGCCGCCCGTGCTTGATCCTGCTGGTCCTTTTGCCGGCCCAGTCACGATATTGGCATGGGTGCTGCTGGCCATGTCGGCGCTCGTGCTGCTGGCCGTCATCGCGGCGCTGTGGATCGCATTTCATGGAAAGGGTCGCCTCAAGGATCAGATCGGCAGCAAGCAGATCATATGGATCGGCGGCATCGCGGCCCCGGTCGTCGTTCTGAGCGCGCTTCTCGTTTATGGCCTGACGCTGACAAACCACCTTTCCGATCCCCCCACCAGAAATGAAATGCGGGTCAGGATCACTGGCGAAATGTGGTGGTGGCGGGTGGCGTATCTGGATCGGCAAGGGCGTACCGTGATGCTCGATGCCAATGAGCTTCACATACCGGTCGGCGAGCCGGTCACGCTGGAGCTGGAATCCGCCGATGTCATTCACAGCTTCTGGATACCTCGGCTCTCGGGCAAGCTGGACATGATCCCCGGCAGACGCAATGTCATGCGAATACAGGCGGACAAGCCCGGCGTTTATGCGGGGCAATGCGCGGAATATTGCGGCGGCCCACATGCATTGATGGGCTTCGTCGTCATCGCCCACCAGCCGGAAGCCTTTGCCGCCTTCATGGCGGAAAGACGATCGCCTGCCCGATCCCCCGCTCCGGGAAGCGAGGCGGCGCGAGGAGCGGCGCTTTTCCAATCGGCAGGTTGTGCCGCCTGCCATCGCATAGAGGGGACAGAAGCGAACGGACTGGCCGGGCCTGATCTTACCTATATGGCCTCACGGTCTTCCATTGGGGCAGGCATCCTGCCGAACAACCGAGGGACGCTGATCGGCTGGATCGGCGATAGCCAGTCGATCAAACCCGGCAATCGCATGCCGCCCTATTCCTCCAGCCTGTCCGGCCCGGACCTGCAAGCGCTGGCCACTTATCTTGAGGCGCAAAGATGAAAGGCGAGACCGGCTTCGACCCGGATCTCCTGAAGCGCTTCCCTACCAGTGAGCCCCGGCCCGAAGGCGAGCTTCAGGAGCTTGAGCGCATCTGGCACGCTCCGTCGGGCTGGGCGCGGCTAACGGTCGTAAACAACAATTATATCGGCGCTTATTATGTCGGCGCCGCCTTCCTCTTCTTCCTGTTGGCTGGCGTTCTGGCGCTCGTCATGCGCGTGCAACTTGCTCTGCCTCTTCAGGGCATATTGCCGCAGGAAACGTACAACCAGTTCTTCACCATGCATGGCACGATCATGATGTTCCTGTTCGCCGTGCCTGCGATGGAGGCCTTGGGCGTGCTGTTGTTGCCCCAGATGCTGGCAGCCCGGGACCTGCCCTTTCCCCGGCTTTCCGCTTACGCCTTCTGGGCGTATCTGGTGGGCGGCCTCTGCTTTTTCGGTTCGTTATTCTTCGGTCTGGCGCCCAATGGCGGCTGGTTCATGTATCCGCCGCTGACCAGCATGACCTATTCGCCCGGCATAAATGCGGATTTCTGGCTGCTGGGCATTGGCTTCATCGAGATTTCTGCGATCGCCGGAGCAATCGAGATTTTGGTGGGCATATTGCGGACGCGCGCGCCGGGCATGACGCTGGACAAGATGCCGCTTTTCGCCTGGGCCATGCTTGTCTTTGCAGTGATGATCATCATTGCCTTCCCGGCAGTCATCTTGGGCACCCTGCTGTTGGAGCTGGAGCGTGCGCTGAACTGGCCCTTCTTCGATCCAACGCGCGGCGGCGATCCTGTGCTGTGGCAGCACCTGTTCTGGTTTTTCGGGCATCCAGAGGTTTACATCATCTTCCTCCCTGCAGCCGGACTGGTGTCGACGATGATTGCGGCGCTCGCGCGCACTCCGCTGATCGGATACCAGCTTATCGTCCTTGCTCTGGTGGCCACGGGCTTCATCAGCTTTGGCGTCTGGTCACATCATATGTTCACCACCGGAATGCCGACGCTGTCGATTGGCTTCTTTTCCGCGGCAAGCATGGCCGTGAGTGTTCCGGCCGGTATCCAGGTATTTTCCTGGATCGCCACTTTGGCAGTGGGAAAACCGCGCTTCAACACACCTACGCTGTTCGTCGTAGGCGGGCTTGTGACCTTCGTCATGGGTGGGCTCACTGGCGTTATGGTGGCGATGGTGCCGTTCGACTGGCAGGCGCATGATACCTATTTCATCGTTGCCCACCTGCATTATGTGCTGATCGGAGGAATGGTCTTTCCGCTGTTCGCCGCCTTTTACTACTGGATACCTATGATGAGCCGCCGCGCCCTTTCGGAGCGGCTGGGCAAGTGGATTTTCTGGCTGATGTTCGTTGGGATGCATGTGACTTTTCTGCCCATGCACCTCACCGGCTTCATGGGCATGCCCCGGCGGGTGTATACCTACCTGCCCGGCCGCGATTGGGAGATAACGAACCTCCTTTCCACGGTCGGCGCTTTTATCCTTGGGACGGGCGTGCTCCTCTTCGTGGTCGATCTCATCAGGAATTTCCGCCTGACGGCAGACAATAACGCAGGGAATGTCTATGGCGGCGGCACCCTGGAATGGCTTCCCACGGGACTATATTCAACGCGCAGCATACCGATAGTAAAAAGCCGCGAACCGCTTTGGGACGATCCCGATCTCAGCAGGGATGTGGAGCAGGGCCGCTATTTCCTGCCCAATTCCGCGACGGGCCATCGTGAGACGATCATCACCAGCCCGCTGCGGGCGGAGCCTGAATATCTGCAGATTATGCCCGGTCCTTCGGTATGGCCGCTCTTTGCCGCGATCTTTACAGCGGGTTTCTTCGTGCTGATGACGATCCAGGCCTATGGGATTTCGCTTGCCTGCGGCGTGCTGGCTATCCCTTGCGTCCTGCGCTGGCTGTGGGAAACGGATCGGCCGGTGACGACAGAAAGCGCGGACATAGGGGCTGGGATTCGCCTGCCCACCTATGTCACAGGGCCCAAGACGCATGGCTGGTGGGCAATGATCATCCTGCTGATCGTCATCGGCATGATCTTCCTGATGGCGGTGTTCAGCTATCTCTACCTTTACGGCGTGCATCCGAGTTTCTGGACATCTCCGCCCAGCCTTTTCTGGCTCTTACCCATTCTGGCAGCGCATGGATGCGCCATCCTTCTCGCCCTGCTGGCGCGCTGGCTTTTGACGCGGGAGGGGACGACCCTCTGGACATCCCCGATGCTCATTCTGATCGCCGCCATATCGCTGCTGGTCAGCTTCGGGTTCGATTTAGGCAGTTGGTATCTATCTGACCTCTCACCGGAGATGAGCGGGCAAGGCGCGATCGTTTATGCCTTCCTGTCACTTCAGGGCATATTGACGGGCATCAGCCTGCTTATGGCCTTCTATCTCGCTCTACGAAACAGCCGCGGCCTCATCACGCGGCCGCGCAATAACAGTGTCGACTTGATTGTGCTGTTCACAACCTACACCGCTCTTCAAGGCATTATTGGGGCCTTGCTGGTTCGCCTCTTTCCAGGGGCGCTATAGATGCGCGCATGGGCGTTCCTGCTTGGTGGCATGATCGTGTGGACCGTGCATTTCTTTATGCTCTACATTATCGCAAGCATATTCCTGACATCGACGCTGTCCCGCACATTGACGCTCCTCGTCACCCTTCTCTGCCTTGCAGCGGACGGCCTGCTCCTTGCACGCGCTGCTCGCCTGAAGCGGGACAGGCAAATGCATGGGGTCAGTTCCTGGATGAACAGCCTCGCCACTCTCTTTGCCGCCCTTTCGCTAGTGGCTGTTTTCTGGCAGGGCTTACCCGCGCTGCTGGTCTGAGTGGGGCACAAAACCGAGACTGTGGATCGGCTGAAGACAGTGATCGAAAGCTATCTCATCGCTTTGGATCCGGCAGGCTCCGCTCCATTCTCTCTGGTCAAGCTGGATGGAACAAGTGGCCGCCAGCAGATGGTCCGCTTCCAAGCATCGGATGCGAAATACGAATATCGGCAGGTCCACAGTGTAGCTCTATATTGCTTATCGAGCCTGTTTCCCCGATAAGGGAACATGTCTCAACAGTCTGACCTCACTCAAAAGCCGCTCGCTCGTATCCAGGAAAATGTTCTCGCCTCGTCGGAGCGGCGGCTTCTGACATGGTTGTGCGCGCATATGCCCGCCTGGGTGACACCAGACGTTCTCACTGCGACCGGGATGGTGGGCGCCCTGGCAATTTTTGTCGGCTATGCTGCAAGCGGCCTGTCTCCCGCTTGGCTTGGAGTGGCGCTCATTGGCTATGTAATCCAATGGTTTGGCGATTCGATGGATGGCAGCCTGGCGCGATATCGCCGGATAGAACGGCCATCCTATGGCTATTTTATCGACCATAGTTGTGACGGTCTTGCGACCTTCCTCATTCTGGCCGGCATGGGGCTCAGCCCCTTTGTCCGATTCGATATCGCGTTGATCGCGCTCGCTGGCTACTTGCTGCTCTCGATCCATGCGTTCCTCTCAGCGCGCGTCCTTGGTGAACTGAGGCTCTCCTACCTCTCCGCTGGACCGACTGAGCTTCGGCTGATGCTGATCGCCTTGACCCTGATGATGATGACGCTTGGTTCGGCCCCCGGCGTCTTCGGCGCGATCTCCGGCTTCGACGTGTTTGTGGGCACCGCAGGCACAGCGCTAATCCTGCTGTTCGTTATGCAAACCCTTGTGACCGGCAGGCGCCTCGCCTTGAGGGAAAGCAGGCCAGAATGAATGGCCTGACGCCGCGGCGGCAATGAAGGCCATATCGTCGCGCCAGCTTATTTTCGAGAAAATCCCGGCCGATATGTGGACGCCGACGGACGAAAATGGGTCGGGGCTTCATATGTGACGGTTTTGCGCTCGATCGACGGAGCGACGGCCTGCGAAGGATCGATCTTTTGATTGAACTGCAAGCCGAAAGTCTTGCCCTGGCTCCAGACAATCGTCGCCTCGACGGGGTCGATGTTGTTAAGCAGCACAGCAACCTTCTCACCCTTCAGCAAGACCTGATCGCACTTTCCGCCAAGCCCTCCCGCGGAGATATTCCGCACGACAATGCGAGCGGTGCCAAAACGGGATGAACTGATCTCCCCCCTAAGCAGCCGGCTGGTGCGCGGTTCGCGCACGGCAGCCTCCTCTGCTGGCCCAGCATGTTCATTTCGGGCATCGCCCATAATTGTTTTCCGCGTCCAACGGCTGTTGTGAACTTGACCCGATATAGGCCGCGAACCTTAAAATTGCTATATTACAATTATCCTCCCGGAACGGTCCGGGCGCGGAATGGCCGGGCGTGGGCGATCCCGCAGCATCGGAAACACCCGTCACGTCCGGCCATCCGTCTTGCAGTCCCCGGCGCAGCATCCCATATGGCGCGGCATGAGCGCAAACGAACGAAGCGGCCTGCCGGTCTGGCATGGCACCACCATTCTATCGGTCCGGAAAAATGGTAAGGTCGTGGTGGCCGGGGATGGCCAGGTATCCATGGGCCAGACGGTCATGAAGCCCAATGCGAAAAAGGTTCGCCAATTGCATGATGGCTCCGTCATCGGGGGTTTTGCGGGCGCGACAGCTGACGCCTTCACGCTGTTCGAACGGCTGGAGGCCAAGCTGGAACGTCATGGCGGGCAGTTGATGCGTGCGGCGGTGGAACTCGCCAAGGATTGGCGCACTGACAAATATCTGCGCAATCTGGAAGCGATGATGGCCGTGGCGGACAAGGACATCACGCTCATCCTCACGGGCAATGGCGACGTGCTGGAGCCAGTGGATGGAATCGCGGCCATTGGGTCCGGCGGCAATTTCGCCCTGGCCGCGGCGCGGGCCCTGATCGAATATGAAAATGACGCGGAAACGCTGGCGCGCAAGGCGATGGCAGTGGCAGCCGACATCTGCGTTTACACCAATGACAAGCTGACGATCGAAACGCTGGATAGCGCCACCTGATTCACCACGCCAAGCGTGTCGAGTGATGGTTGAGGCACGTCCAGCGCATTTGGTCCCTTGCTCCAATCGGGACGAACGGAAACAGAAGAAGATGATGAACGACGCCCTTACCCCCAGAGCCATTGTGTCCGCGCTGGACGAACATATTATCGGTCAGCAGGAGGCCAAGCGGGCTGTCGCCGTGGCGCTGCGCAACCGCTGGCGGCGGCAACGCCTGCCCGACGCGCTTCGGGACGAAGTGACGCCCAAGAACATCCTGATGATAGGCCCCACGGGCTGCGGCAAGACCGAAATTTCGCGCCGCTTGGCCAAGCTGGCCGACGCGCCTTTCGTAAAGGTGGAGGCGACCAAGTTCACTGAAGTCGGCTATGTCGGCCGTGACGTGGAGCAGATTATTCGCGATCTGGTCGAAGAAGCCGTTCGCATGGAGCGTGACCGACGGCGCGAAGCGGTGCGGGAAGCCGCATCGGAAGCCGCAATGCAGCGCCTGCTCGATGCGCTGACCGGCAAGGAAGCAAGCGAGGCGACACGCCTTTCCTTCCGCCGCCGCATCGAAGACAATGTGATGAACGATGTGGAGGTCGAGGTGGAGGTCGAGGACAGCCCCTCAATGCCGATGGAGATACCGGGCATGGGTGGTCAGGTTGGCATGATCAACCTGTCCGACATGATGAGCAAGGCATTCGGCCAGTCCCAGCGCAAGCGGCGCAAAATGCGCCTTGCAGACGCCTGGGACAAGCTGGTCGAGGAAGAGCAGGACAAGCGGCTGGACCAGGACGACGTGGCGCGCACGGCCGTGACCGCCGCAGAACAGAATGGCATCGTTTTCCTGGATGAAATCGACAAGATCGCCGTCAGCGACGTTCGGGGCGGATCAGTCAGCCGTGAAGGCGTGCAACGCGATCTGCTGCCGCTTATTGAGGGCACCACAGTCGCGACGAAATATGGACCGTTGAAAACCGACCATATCCTTTTCATCGCATCGGGGGCTTTTCATGTCGCCAAGCCAAGCGATCTTTTGCCCGAACTGCAGGGCCGCCTGCCGATCCGGGTAGAGTTAAAGGCGCTGACGGAAGAGGACTTCATTGCGATCCTGACTGAGACCAAGGCTAGCCTGCCTGAACAATACAAGGCGCTGCTCGCGACGGAAGAAGTCATTATCGATATGCGCGAAGACGCTCTGCGCGCCCTCGCCAAGATAGCGGCTGAAGTGAATGGGCAGGTTGAAAATATCGGAGCCCGGCGATTGCAGACAGTGATGGAAAAGCTGTTGGAAGACATCAGTTTCGATGCGGAAAATCACAAGGGCGAAACTTTTGTGGTCGACGCTGCTTATGTGGAACAACAATTATCTGCAATCGCGCGAAATACTGACCTCAGCAAATATGTTCTTTAGGCGATTCATCAACAGGCCGACTCATTCAGGGCGACAGTCGAGCGAAAAGCTGTTATAGGCTCCTCATCGCACGAAAACTGCCCCGCAAGCATTCGCGGCGACCGAGAGACATTCGCGCTCCCGCTTGCCCTTGGGAGACGGCACTTGGACAATATTGATTACCTTTTTCATCGCGAAAAGGCTGAGCTTCTATGTGCGCAAAGTGCCACCTGCACCGAAAGCCGTATCGCTCATAACGCTCTGGCGCGCGCTTACGCGCGCCGCATTCGGGATCAACGCCTGGCGCAGCCTGCGCTGGCGATCAATCCTGTTCCCCATACCGTCAGCACGCCTCCGATTGCGGAACCAGTCTGATACGCTTTCATGCGCGTTGGCCGGGTTGGACGGCGCGCCTGTCATATTCTTCTACCAACCCAGCTATTGTGACTGCCTCCCAAAAAAGGCGGGCACAGACGATCCAAAGGAATAGGCCATGCCGACCGGCAAAGTAAAATTCTTCAATGCGGACAAGGGCTACGGCTTCATCGCACCAGAGGACGGCGGCAACGACGCCTTCGTCCACATCACCGCCGTCGAAAAGGCGGGTCTGCGCACGCTGACGCAGGATCAGCGCGTCACCTATGATCTGGAAAACGATCAGCGTGGCAAGCAAGCCGCCATCAATATCCAGCCGGCCTAACAGTCGGTTGACCAGGCGTTGTCGGTTCGCCGACGACGCCTGGAGCTATCCTTCGACGGAGACAGCCTGTTATGAACCACGCCGAACATTGCCGATTCCAAGCCGAGCGCAGCCTTGCTGAAGCCGAGACGACGACGCTCGGGAATGTTCGTGATCGCTATCTTCGTGCAGCGACGGCATGGCAACAGATGGCTGACCGCGCAGAACGCGTCGCCATTGACCGCGAAGCGCGGGAAAAGGCGCGAACCGAAATTCCGCATGCTGGCTCCGATGACCACGGACATGTCGATAGAGTGCCGCTTCAGACTGATTGAAACATCCGTTCGTATCGAGCGAAGTTGAGCCACGCCGTAGCGCGCCTCCTTCCCGCGACAGTGCGTAACGAACGCATCCATATCAATGAAACATGATCTGGCGGTCGCTGACTTGACTCACTCCGCCTCCACGCCTGTGGGCAACACCACCGCCGACCAGCTTGCCCCCGGCGTCAGATATTTTTTCGCCAGCGATTGAATGTCTGCTGGCGTTACCTCCAACATATCGCGGGGCATGGAGCGCATGATTTCGATGCGCCGCTTGTCATAGCTTGCGCCTTCCATCTGCGCCATCCAGAACGCGTTGCCGGTGCTCGCCCGCGCAAGCAATTGCTGCGTAGGCGCCAGGGTGCGTTGCAGTTCGTCTGCGCTGACGGGCTTGGTCGCCAGGTCCGTGGCGATCCGGTTGATGACCGCAAAGAAATAGCTGATCTTGTCCGGCTTCAATTGGCTCGTCACTGAAATATAGCCGCCATTGTCAAAGGAGAAAGGCCAGTTGTTTTCGACACTGGGACTATACGCAGCCCCATCCTGCGAACGCAGGCCTTCGAATAGCCGGTCATTGAATATCTGCGTCAATATCTCGAGTTGGCGGCTTTCGCGTGCGCCGGCGAACCCGCCCGCTGTTGGCCAGGCCATGACAGCCGCCGCCTGGTCCTTCGCCCCCTTGTGCCGCAGCACCAATGGGGCTTCATTATGCGCGGGGAAAGCCGTCTTTACATTGGCGGGATCAACGGGAGCATCCTTGCGTGGCGGCAAGGCGCCAAAGGTCTTGCCGACAAGAGCAATCGCCTGTTCGGCCCCGATGTCCCCATATATCTGCACTTCAATGGGACCGCTTTTCAGGAGCGGTTCCCAGGTTGCACGGAAGGCCTCGGGCGTCAGTGCGGCGATTTCCGCGCGATCGGGCGTGCGCCAGCGCACATCGCCTCCGCGCAGCAGCTGCCCCATATCGCGCGCCATCACGCCTTCGGGCGAGCTTGAAAGGCTGTCATAGGCAGCAAGCACCCCAGCTTTCATCCGGTCCACTGGGGCCCTATCCCACCTGGGAAAGGCAAGTTTCGCGGCGAGCAGATGGAGCTGGTCCTCCAGATCGGCGGCCCTTGTGACCGCATTCATTTCAAAGGCATCGTCATCAATGTTGAACTGCATGCCTATCCGGCGGCCAGTGGTGAGCCGGTCAAGTTCATCCTGCCCCAGCTCGCCAACGCCGCTCGCCATAAGGGCATAATTGCCGGCCCAGCTGGGAACGGGCTTGCCCGGTGAAAAGGCCTGATAGCCATGGCCGAAACGGACATTGACCCGGATTTTTTCCTTTTCCGCGCTATTGGCGAACAGCGACAATTTCACGCCATTGGAAAAATTGATCATCTCTATGCCGATATCGGGCAGCTTCTGCCGCGATACGACAGTACCCGGCTTGCCCAGCTTCGGCAGGGCATCGGCTGTCACCGGCGCGCCGGTAAGGCGGACATCCTTGGCAGGCTCCACAGGGCTCTTCAGCGCCATCGCAAGCCTGGTCTCAGCTTCCTGCTGCTCGGCAGGGAGTGTAAGCAGCGCCCGCATCGCTTCACCCTCGAACATGCGACGCGTGGACGCCAGCAACTTCTGCGGCGTGAGACCCGGCTTCATGTCGCGGAATATCTTCAGCGCGGTTTCGGGAGAGGCCACCGTTTCCCGGATGTCCACCGCGCCGACAATATCATCCGCCTGCTTGGACCCTGCCTCCGTGTCCTTGTTTTCGACCGCGAACGCCATCAACGCTTCGAATTCCCGATATTCCCGGTCGATCTCCGCTTCCGAGGCCGGCGAGGCCTTGGCGTCCTGTATGACCGCCCGCACATCGTTCAGCGCCGCTTCCCAGTCCTCCCCGACCGGCATTATGCTGACGAAGGTTCCATCCACCGAGCGGCTGACATCCTCCTGTGTAACGCTGGCCTGCAAATAGCTCGCCCCGGCACGCGCACGCGCCTCCAGCCGACGATTGATCATCTGCAAAGCCAACATATCCGTCAGCTTTTCCTGATTGTAGACAATGGTGTCGTCCTTGAGCCGCCAAGGCCGCAACCAGCCAAGGCTGAGCGTCGCGGGAATACCCGGTTCGACCAGTACCGCGCTGGTGGGCAGGGAGCCGTCCGGCTTGCCGAAATCAGGAACAGGCTGCGTCTTGCCCTTGCCCTTCCAGTCGGCGAAATACTTTCGGACATATTGCTCGAACATCTTGGGATCGCCATCGCCTGCGATTGAGATCACCACATTTTCGGGCCGATACCAGCGATCGTGAAAGGCCTGCAGTGTCTTGGCCGTCGCGGCCTGCAACGTTTTCGTTGTCCCGATGGGGCTGTGCGTTGCGAGCGGCTGGCCCGCGAAGAACAGCGCCCGCGTCGCGTCGGCCATGCGGATCTGCGGCCCATACCCTTCGCGCTGCTCGGCGGTGATGACCGCCCGCTCCGCATTGACGCTGGCGTCGTTGATAGTGGGCTCGGCAATCATCCCGGCCAATATCTTCATGCTTTCCTCAAGCCCCTGTCCGCTGGCATTGGGCAGATCGAGGCGATAAACAGTGCCGGTCGGCGTCGTTTGCGCATTGCTATCGCTGCCAAAGGTCGCGCCCAGCCTCTGCCAAACCCGCTTCGCCTCCCCATCCGGCACATATTTGGAGCCCCGAAAGGTGAGATGTTCCAGAAAATGAGCGAAACCAAGCTCGCTATCCTGCTCCATCAGAGATCCCACGTCGACGCGGACGCGGATCGATACCTGACCGGGCGGAACACCGTTGTGGCGAATGGCATAACGCAAGCCATTGTCCAGTTCGCCGAACAACCACGCCGTATCTACGGGAACATCGCTGCCCTTGTAGAGCCAGGGCGTGGGCCGCGTGGCTGGGGTAGCAGCGGTTTCGCGCGCCTGAAGCGGGAGAACGGGAGACATCCCCGCCAGCACCAGAGCCATAGCGGAGACGAGATTGGCGGCGCGCCA
This sequence comes from Rhizorhapis sp., assembly GCA_036570425.1. GTDB lineage: Bacteria > Pseudomonadota > Alphaproteobacteria > Sphingomonadales > Sphingomonadaceae > Rhizorhapis. Next base: position 20,118 of record DATCYF010000004.1, read on the forward strand.
TTTGGTCAAAGTCATGCGGTCTTATAGCGGCGCGTAACCTTGCTGACCAGTGAACAGGCGCGGCAAAACAAAGATCAATGCGTGACCAGCAATGGCACGGGCGCTTCGCTCATCAGGCATTTGGTGACTCCCCCGAACAGCGTTTCGCGCAGGCGGCTGCGACCATATGCGCCCATGATAAGATAAGACGCATCCAGTCCGCGAATGGCTTGAATCAGCGTATCTTCCACGGTGCGGTCATTGCGCGGCCATTCATGCAGTTCCGATGCAATGCCGTGGCGCGACAGATATTCGGACGCGCTGGTGGCAGGAAAGCTGTCCGCATCCTCGTCCACCGTGACGATATTTACTTCCTGCGCCTGCTGAAGCAGAGTGATGGCCGAACGGAGCGCGTGCGCAGCCTCATAGGAGCCGTTCCAGGCTATCAGCGCCCGCCCACAGCAGTCGAAGGATTTCAGCTCCGGGGGCACGGCCAGCACTGGCGCGCGCGCATGGACCGCCACGTCTGCCGCGATGGGCAGCGGCGCTCCAGCATTCTTCGGCGCGGCCATGGTTCGCGTAAGGATGGTAACGTCGGCAAGCCGCGATGCGCTGAGCAGGGTCTGCACCAGATCGCCATTATAATGCTGCCAGTCCCAGGAAACCCCTTCCCGGGCGAGACGCTCTTCCGTCTGCTCCCGGAACAGACCTTCCTCGGCGCGTAGTTCCTCCAGATTGGCTGGCAGTACGAAGGAGCCGCCGAAAGGGTCCATCGCCACATATTGCTGGATAGGAGTCACCTGAACGCAGGTCAGATGACCTTCCTGCGCGCGCACCAGATCCAGCGCCGCCTGCAACCGCGACTTCTGGCCGCTGTCCCTGTTGATGTGCAGCAAGACCGATTTCATGGCATTTCTCCCTTTCCGTGGAAGCGCAGTCTGGGCTTGTGCTGGCTCAGTTTAATTACGCATGGTTATCGATGCAAGTTCCGCGGCGCGGTAGAACCCAACAGAATTTGCCGCCAGCCCGTGAGGACTGACGGCAAATTTTCGTGTTTGCGGCAAATGGCGCTGCTCTTAACAGTCCCGGTCAATGGCTCGCCCGGCGAGCGCGCCTACGCCCGCGCCGACAAGGGCGCCCGCGGTCCGGTCGCCATAGCGCCCGACGACCTCATTACCCAGCAACCCGCCGGCAATAGCGCCCAGGATCGTGCCGCCTGTACCGCTGTCGCAACGATAGCCCCGGTAATAGCGCCGGTCAGCACTCCTGTAGTAACCGCCGCGATAGTGACGATCCCCGCGATAATAGCGGTCGCCGCGATAATGGCGATCACTGCGATAATTATGGCCACGATAATGATCGCCGCGATCATAATGGTGGTCACTGCGCGCCATGGCTGGCGCGGTGGGCACAAGGGCCGCGCCGCTCATGACGACTGCGGCGCTCAGAGCAAGCAAAAACTTCTTCATGGCGTGGCTCCTTCGTAAATCCTGAAAAGCATGTCTGCCTCGCGGCGCCAGCTTCCCTCGATATCACCTCTTATGCCCGATTCGATTTGAGCGATTACTGAACGATAATGTTATCCGCCGTTCAGTTTTCACGGCTCATATTAATCATGACAGGCATCGCGAATGCGGGGTAGAGGAAGACGATGCCTCGCCTGCTGCTCATCCTTCTCGTCGCTGCGATCCTCCTGCCCGCGCCTCAATCGGCCAAGGAAACAGCGGTGGAGTCCTCTGCCCTCCTTATACGCGCAACGCCTCTTGCTCTCAATGCATCCGATCCTGCTCAGGAACAGGTGGGCCGGCTTCGCTACCTGGGCGGTTGGGACCTGACGAGCGATCATCCTGTTTTTGGCGGCCTATCATCCATGGTGTTCGCACCTGACGGAGGTCTTCTCGCGCTCAGCGATAGCGGCGAACTCTTTGGCTTCGATCCCCAGGAGAAAGATGGCGGTCAGCATGAATTCGTCGCCCCATTGCCGTTGCGGGCGGCGGAACGCAATTTGCCCAAATGGAAGTGGGACTCAGAATCCCTGGTCAGCGATCCCGCTTCGGGGCGCTATTGGGTAGGCTTTGAGTTGATCAACCGCGTCTGCCGTTATGCGCCCGCTTTTGCTCGCATTGAATCGTGCCATGAACCTGAAGCCATGGAGGAATGGCCCGTGACCGGCGGCGCGGAGGCCATGGTTCGCCTGCCGGACGGGCGTTTCCTTGTCTTCAGTGAGTTCGCCTATGGGCCGAAGAACAGCAAACAGCTTCTGCTTTTCAACCACGATCCCGCCGAACCCGGCCCCCCACCTGCCCTGCTTGGCTATTATCCGCCGCAGGGCTATCGCGTCACTGACGCCGTGTGGTTAGGGGATGACAGGCTGATAACGCTCAATCGTCGCGTAACCATCTATGACGGTTTTACGGCCAAGCTGGCGATGGTCGACATCAGCGGTCTGAAACCTGGCAAGCTGGTCCATGCCGAAGAGATCGCCACCCTGCGCCGTCCCCTCCTGACCGATAATTTCGAGGCGTTGGCCATATCCCGCGAACATGGCGAACCGATCATCTGGGTAGCGTCGGACGATAATCATAAATTCTTCGAACGCACGCTCCTCCTGAAATTTGCGTTATTGCCGGAGCGCGCGCATGAAGAACGATAGAACGCACTGGCTTGGATGCCCTAACGGATTGTAAAGCCTTCCAAAATAATGGGATCATGGCTACAATTGTAGCGCTTGGAGATATGTGTGTCGCGTCTATTCAGTTTTTTTGCCAAGGACATCAAAGGCAGAGATGTTCCGCTGAGCAGCTATCGCGGCAATGTCATGTTGATCGTGAATACGGCTAGCAAGTGCGGCTTCACCTCGCAGTATCGGGGTCTGCAGGAGCTTTATGCGGACTATGCGCCCCGCGGTTTCACGGTGCTTGGCTTTCCCTGCAATCAGTTCCTTCATCAGGAGCCGGGAACTGCGGATCAAATCGCCACCTTCTGTCATGAGAACTATTCTGTGACCTTCCCGATGTTCGAGAAGATCGACGTGAACGGTCCATTCGCGCACCCTCTCTATCAATGGCTTGTGGAGCAGGCGCCCGGCATATTGGGCAGCAGGGCCGTCAAATGGAACTTCACCAAATTTTTGATGGATCGCAACGGCAATCCGGTTGTTCGCTACGCTCCCACAATGGAGCCCAATAATATTCGTCCCGCCATCGAAAGATACCTCGCGGAAAACCGTTGAGCAGAAACGCTTGACGAACAGGAGTCATGAGGAAGCGTTTCGTCTCCATACTGCACCGTGGCGGGGAGCGTCGCCTCCCGACCTGCCATTCCGCAGTTTGCGCACCCCCGGTGAAGGGCCCGGTTGCGACAGCGCCTTCGAGCCAGCACATCATAAAAAAGGCCTGTCCTACACCCCCGCCATTGGGTTATGGCCCCGCACGCTCTTTCTCATCGTGATTGTCCAGTTGTAGGATTTCACCTGTCCTACAGAGGAACGTTTTTCTCGTTTGAAATCAACGCTGCTCAGTGTCAATTATGTCAAGCTGCAAGTCCAACAACATGCGCTTGAAAAAGCTTGATTGACGAGAACGATGGGCACGAAAAAAGCGGTCCCGGATGGAACCGCTTCCTTCAATCCACCCTCAGGTGGCGCAATGAAAAAGTTCAGGCGGCGGCCTGCTTCTTCACAATCTCACGCTTCAAGCGACGCGCACGCAGCGAGAGCTTTTCCTCGCCGGTCTTGAGCAGCCAGTTGTCAAGGCCGCCCACATGCTCGACCGAACGCAGGCCGTGGGTCGACACCCGAAGCTTAACGCTCTTTTCCAGCGATTCGGAGATCAGCGTCACGTCCTGCAGGTTAGGCAGGAAAACGCGCTTGGTCTTGTTATTGGCGTGGGAAACATTGTGACCCACTTGGCGGGTTTTGCCGGTCAGCTCGCAAATACGCGACATAATCTTCAAGCCTTGTTCTTCGGGTTTATCCGGAAAGACCGCGCCGATAACGAGAATCGGGCGAATCGTCAACCGCGCTTTTGGCGGTTTCGCGCCCGTACCGCAAGAGCAGCCGCGATATATATGGCTTTAGCGCCATTTGAGCCTTTCCGTGGCTTCGCTATAAGCGGCCCATGAACGCCTTTCCATTGCCGCTGCCCATGCGCCGTGCGCTTGACCTTGCCAGGGCCGCAGCGGCGGCTGGAGAAGTGCCGATCGGTGCAGTCGTAACCAAGGACGGCATCATTATCGGTGAAGGGGAAAATCGCAATCGCCGCGATCAGGACCCCACCGCCCATGCGGAAATCATCGCCATTCGTCAGGCGGCGGCAGCCCTTGGCGATTTCCGCCTGACCGGTTGCGATCTGTGGGTCACGCTGGAACCCTGCGCCATGTGTGCTGGGGCGATCTCCCATGCACGGATCGCTCGCCTCTATTATGGCGCGTCAGATCCAAAGGGCGGCGCAGTGGAACATGGCGGCCGGATATTCATCCAACCCCAATGTCTGCACCGGCCCGATGTCTATGACGGCCTTGGCGCGGCCGAAGCGGCCCACCTGTTGCGCGATTTCTTCTCTCAGCTTCGCGAGCCGTAATTGATCCGGTAAAGCTGATAGGGCAGCTTCGGACCGAGATTAACGGGGGAGAGCCAATCAGGATGTTCTCCCTTCAGCATCTGGGCATAAAAACCATCTGGGCTGCGCGCCTGATAAATGGTGCCTTCCGCGAAATTGGGACATATGAGCAAATAACGGGCGCCATGCCGCTTCGCGATGGTGCGAAAGCGTTCAGGGCTGCCGTCAAAAGCATGGTGAATGTCCAGGATGGCCTTTTCATTCCGGTGATAAGGACCAGCGATAGCGCTATGATGCGTCGTCGCCAGAAGGCGTGGGCCCAGGTCGACCAATGTGAATATCGTCGCGGGCGACAAGCGATCAAGCACCTGCAAAGCCGGAAGGGTTCGGCACCGGGCATTGGCCGTCCGGATCACTTGCCGCCTTTTGCTTGTCTTGGCCTGCACCAGTTCAGGGCTGAGTTCATAAGCGGCAAAGACACTGCCTATCAGCGCCACGCCTGCTAGCGCGGCCACCCGGAGCCTCCATCCCTTGCGGAAGAACAGCGCATACAACGCCACATAGGCGAAGGCTGCCGCTCCGGGAATTGCCAGCAACTGCGCCGCCGGGCCCGATCGCGTCTGCCAGAACAGCAAGGCAAAGGAGAAGGTCGACAAGAGCGCGACGGCAAGCCAAGGCCAGAACCGATCAGGATTTCGCCGCATCACCCAACAAGCGATGATGGCTGTGGCAATCCCGGGAATGGGCAGCGCCAGCAGCGGCGTCACCACATTGCTGGTCTGCCGGTAAATGGGCTTTGCCTCCCGGATGTTGTCGAGCCACAGGCGCTGCAACTCGGGCGAGATCTGATAGGCTCCCGCAAGGCACTGGGGCCAGTTCAACCAACAGGCAACGCCCAGCACGGCCGCCACCCCGCCGCCCGCGATCAACCGTCCCCGCCAGCTCCGAAGCGGCAATAGCGAAAGCAGGACCATGCCCGCCGCTGAAAGCGAAAGGATCGACAGCCAGATCGGTGACAGCGCGTCGCAGACCGGCGCACGGTTCGCATAGCTAGCAAAGCCCAGGAAGCCGATGCTCACGCCGCCCGACAAGCCAAGCGCATAAGCCTGCATCCGCCGCGCCTCACCGTCATGCGCCACCCATCGCAGCGCGATAACCCCTCCGGTAGCCGCAAGATAGACGATCATCTCCATGCCGATTGCCACTGATACGGCGCTTGCAATCCCGGCGATCAGGCCGCCGCGCACCGGGCGATCATCAGCAAGTCCCGCCAGAGCTACGAGTGTCATTGCAAGCTGCCAGCCATGATGATCAATCCGCATCGGCATGAACATGGACAGCGCCATAGCCGCCGAAAGCGGTACGAAGATCGCGATCACCCAGCTATTGCCGCCGACAATCCGCCGCATAACGAAGCCAAGGGCCAGCATGACAAGCAACAATGGCAGAAGAGGCGCTACGCCCGCAGCCAGCCGATCCGCTTGCCCGGCATCCATGAATGCCCGGAAGAACAGCATCAGCGCAGCGATCGGCAAATCGACGATACGCGACCAGTGAATATTCGCGCCAACCGGCGGATCAAGGCGATATTGGCGCAGGTCATACCAACCCTGCCCCGCCAGCCAATCCTTCACTTGCACAAAGCGGATATTGTCATCGGTGTCATTGAGCGCGAGCCAGTAGATCGCATTCCAGCGCTCCACCAGGAACCAGGCGCATATGCCCAGCCATGCGATGACCGTCAGCGCCTTCCAGTTCACATATATCCAGGCAGCGAACCGGTCGACCCGCTGGGAAAGGCCTATCCGGCCAGACAAATTCTTCAGCGCGCCGCTTTCCAACATCCCCTTGGGGCATTAATGCCCGCGAAACAAAGCGCAACGGGAAATGCGATGAAGAGACTGGACGAGATTGCCGCGATGGAGCCGGAAATGCGGATGCTATTGGCTCAGGTGGGGCGCTATGCAATCACCGGACTGGCTGTCACGGCGCTTCAGGCCCTGGCCTATTGGGTGCTCGCGACCTGGGCCGATTGGCACCCGCAACTCGCCAATTTCGCTGGCTATCTGCTGGCAGTTTCGTTGGGCTTCGTTCTGCATGGCGCGTTCACCTTCCGGGATCATGGTTCGCGTGACAAACCGGTCCTGCGCGGCCTGAAGTTCATTCTGGTATCCCTGATCAGCCTCGGCCTGAACGCGCTATGGGTGCAGATTTTCACCGGATGGCTACAACTGCCAACCTGGACGCCCATTCCCTTCATGATGTTGTTGACGCCCGGTGTTGTGTTCACCTTAAATCGCCAATGGGTATTCAGATAAACCGAAGTGTCGATGTCTCAGGCCTCTGTCATACCCGACCACCCCGATCGGCCAATTTTTCCTTGAGAGCCATGTTCTCCTTGAACAAGGTGATGAACTGCTCGAACACACCGGACGTGTAATAATTGAGCAGGACCATGCCGGAGGGGTCGATGGACGCTTCGGCGGCATAATGAGAGATGAGCGCGTCCGAATCCTTCATATATTGCCCCGGCGCGACCTGCACCACCGGGAAGCTTACCTTTTCAAAATGCGGTGCAAGTTCATCCCGAACTGCCTGCTCATTTGCGTCCCCCGGCGTGAATTTCCGCACGTCAAAGCGCGCAAGCAACCCTGCCTCGCTGAGGAATATCATCAGTTTCAGGCAGAAGGGACACCTCTGGTTAACGTACAGAACGGGTCGAAACATATTGTCAGTCATTCAGAATCCCTGAGCCTCTCTTAATGAACGAACCGGGCCACCACATCGCGATAAGACCGACTCACTTTCACCTGAGCGCCGGAATCAAGCACTAGGAAGCATTCGCCATTGGTGTGGGGCTTTACTTGCCGCACCTGGCTCAGGTTCACGATCGTCGAGCGGTGAACCCGCTGGAAGTTCCGAGGATCGAGGCGCTTCTCAAGATCCTTCATCGTCTCCCGCAGGATCAGACTGTTGTCGGCTGTGTAGATGCACATGTAATCGCCAGCCGCATCGATCCGCTCGATTGTATCCACGTCGACGCGAAAGATTTGCCCGCGATCCTTGATATTGATGAGCTTCTCATAGCGGCTGGAGGCGGGCGCATCCTCCTCTACAAACTCACACATCGCATCAGGCGCCACTTCGGCCAGCACCTCACGCAGCCGTTCAACTTCCTGAACATTGCGTTTTTCCGAGAGACGCTGGCGTACGCGGTCAAGCGCGTCGGCCAGGCGATCCTCATCCACCGGCTTCATCAGATAATCGACGGCCTGCGCTTCAAAAGCGCGAATGGCATGATCGCTATAAGCGGTCACGAAGATGAAAAGTGGCGGTTCGATTTCCATCATGCCCTGTACGACTGAAAATCCGTCGAAACCGGGCATTTGTATGTCGAGGAACACAAGATCAGGCTTATGCGTTTTAATTGAGCGAATAGCCTCCCGGCCGTTCAGACAGGTGTCGACAATCTCGACATCCTCATGAGCTTCCAGCCGTAATTTAAGACCCTGAATGGCTAGGCTTTCATCATCCACCAGGATCGTTCGAATTGTCATGCAGCAACCTTTGTCTGTTCTTCCGTTAGGTGCGGCATTTCGATAATCACCGAAAACCCTCCGCCAGGGGTAGAACGCGTCTCCAGGCTTTGCCGTTCCCCGAATGCCTGTACCAGGCGATCGCGTATATTCCCAAGGCCAACACCCGTCGACAGCTTCGGACGGACTTCGGCCTCATTCAATCCCGGACCGGTGTCCGATACGATGATCCGCACGTTTTCACCGGCGGGCTGCGCGACGACGGAAATTTCGGCACCTTCTTCCTTCGGCGTCACTGCATATTTAATCGCATTTTCCACGAGCGGCTGCAAGAGCAGTGAGGGCAGCCGCGCTCGCGCGACCGCCGGATCGATATCGAAGACAGGCCGCAGCCTTTCCTCGAAACGCATTTTCTCTATCTCGAGATAGAGCTTCAACGTCTCCACCTCCTGCTCCAGCGTAACTTGCGCCGTGGGTTCGTTGATGAGCGTATATCGCAGGAAGGACGACAGGCGGGAAAGCATGGCGTTAGCACGTTCGGTTTGCTTGAGCAGCACCAGCGTCGAAATGCTGTTCAGCGTATTGAACAGAAAATGGGGATTGAGCTGATAACGCAACATTGCGAGCTGCGCGCTTGATGCCTGGTTTTCCAACCGCTGAAGCTGATCCGCCTGCTCCTCGATCGTCAGGAAGAAGTTAATGGCATAATAAAGCGCCGACCACGCTCCAAGCAGCGTGAAGTTCAGATAAAAGGCACCCAGGAACAACTGCACCCCTGCCGTGTCGCTTGTCCGATTCTGCGTCGAAAACACCCAGGCGTCGATAACAGCAAACATGCCGGCAGCCGCCAGGACCACAAGGATCGACACGCCCCAAGTGATGAAAGGCCGCTGCCGCAGCAATGCCCGGAAAATCACTGCCATTAACAGCGTCAGGGAATAGCCGGTCACTGTGGAAATCAGCACAGGCACCAGAAAGGAAATGGGCTGCCCGTTGGCAAGTCCCGACGATCCGCGCATGATCAGCGCACCGAACCAGCCCAGCGACTGGAGGTTCCAGAACGCCCGGTTTTTGTCTGCAAAAAAGGGTTTGGGATGGATCGTAATGACAGCCATGCGCTCTCTTATCGGCTTTTCCCCGCCGTTTGAAGCTTTTGCCTCGCTTATGAGCTTCTCACGATTTTTGTTGCATAGCGGTAGAAATCTACCACATCCTGTAGAGAATGCTACGCCAATATGAATTAGTTGAACGGATAAAACGCTACGATCCAGAAGCGGACGAGGCGATGATCAACCGCGCCTATGTCTTTTCAGTCCAGAAACACGGCAGCCAGAAGCGCGCCAGCGGGGATCCTTATTTCAGCCATCCCATAGAAGTGGCCGGTATTTTAACCGGGCTGCACCTTGACGAACAGACGATAATCACTGCCCTTCTACATGATACGATCGAAGATACGCTCGTAACTTATGAGGATATCGAAAAGAATTTCGGGCCGGAGATCGCGCGGCTGGTCGATGGTGTCACGAAATTGTCGAAGATCGAAGCGCAGACCGAAAACGAACGGGCGGCGGAAAATCTACGCAAATTCCTGCTCGCCATGTCCGACGACATCCGTGTGCTGCTGGTCAAGCTGGCGGATCGGCTGCATAACATGCGCACGCTGCATTTCATCAAGAACGAGGAAAAGCGCAAACGCATCGCGCGCGAAACGATGGACATCTATGCGCCGCTCGCCGAGCGGATCGGCATGTATGAGTTCATGCGCGAAATGCAATTCCTTGCCTTTCAGCAGCTTGAGCCCGACGCCTGCCACAGCATCACCAAAAGGCTGGATCATCTGAAGGAAGGCGGCGGCGACAAGATCGCCCGCATTGCCATGGACCTGCAACTGCTGCTGGGCGAAGGGGGCCTGAAGGTATCGGTTTCCGGACGCGAGAAGCATCCCTATTCCATTTGGAAAAAGATGCAGGAACGGCACATCAGCTTTGAACAGCTTACCGACGTAATGGCCTTCCGCGTCATTACGGAAAGGGCGGAAGATTGCTATCGGGCCCTCGGTATCATCCATCAACGCTACAAAATGGTCCCCGGTCGGTTCAAGGATTATATCTCGACTCCCAAGCGCAACGGCTACAAATCGCTGCACACGACGGTTATTCACAATGAAAATGCACGGATCGAAATCCAGATCCGTAGCAAGGAAATGCATCACGACAGTGAATTCGGTCTGGCTGCGCACTGGGCATATAAACAGAGGGGCAGCGGGCCTGATGGACAGGCGGGCTGGATACGCGACCTCATTGAAATTCTGGAACAGAGCCAGGACGCGGACGAACTGCTCGAACATACGCGTATGGCGATGTATCAGGATCGCATCTTCGCGTTCACGCCAAAGGGCGAGTTGCAACAGTTACCGAAGGGATCGACGGCCGTTGACTTCGCTTATGCAGTCCACACCAATCTGGGCAATCAGACGGTCGGCGCGAAGGTGAATGGACGGGTCGTTCCCCTCCGCACACAACTTCAGAATGGCGATCAGGTCGAAATACTGAAATCCGATGGACAGGAACCCAGCCCCGGCTGGCTCTCATTCGCTATCACCGGCAAGGCGCGTGCCGCGATCCGACGTTTCGTCCGTCACAAGCAGCGGGATGAGATGATCGAATTAGGTGAAATGCTGTTCGAGGAAATCGCCAGCCGTTTACCTGTGGAAATCGGTGACAAAGCTCTTTTGGGCGCGCTTACCCGACTGGGGCTGGAGGATCGGCAAAGCCTGATGCTGTCCATCGGCACACACAGCATTTCCGATGCCGATGTCATGGAGGCGCTGATTCCCGGCAGCACCATGGATGCCGACCACCATCCTCACGTTCCTCAGCAACACAGGGCCATTCCCATTCGCGGCCTCACGCCCGGCGTAGCGCTGAAGCTGAGCGAATGCTGCCATCCGGTTCCGGGCGATCGCATCGTGGGCCTGCGCCACCCCGGTGAGAGCATTGAGGTGCACACCATCGACTGCAAAACCCTGGAAAGCGGAGTTGACGCCGACTGGGTGGACCTGAGTTGGGACCGCAACTCCACGGGCGGCACGGCGCGGCTTAGCGTCATCTTGAAGAACGAACCGGGCGCACTGGCCGCCGTCGCCAACATCTTTGGCGCCAACAAGGCCAATATCCTGAACCTGCAACTCAGCAATCGGGAGGGGCCGTTCCATACGGATATTATCGATATCGAAGTGCATGACACCGCGCACATTATGCGTATTCTTTCAGCACTTCGCTCCATCGAGCCGGTTATTCAGGCTGACCGGGTCTAGCGGTCCCCGCACAGCACTTGCCCGCTTCCCGCCTGATGCACCGTGCAGGCGGGATCGCCAAGCACGATGACGTCGCTTGACCCATTCACTGTCACTTCGGCCGTGCCGGTGGCAGTGAGCGTGATGCTCCCGGGTCCCTGACTAATGATATTCAGCGTCTTGGCGGTAAGGCCCGGCGCTTCGATGCTCCCGGCGCCGATCACCTGAATGCGAGCGTCGCCCGCCTGCCCCGCCATACGGATGCGCCCCCCGCCAGCGCTGTTGACTATAAGATGATCGAGCGCGACGCCACTGACGTCCAGGTCGCCGTTGCCGGCCAGGCTGAGTTCGCCGCGCACGCCCTTCATTCCGTCAATCTGAAGAGCGCCATTGCCCCCCATCACGACACGGCGGACGGCGGCTGTGGTCAGGTAAAGCGTCACGCGCCCCGGATTCCGCTTTTCCTGTCCGAAGCGATCAGGCTTGGCCCGGATGGTGAGAACGCCGCCCGACACATCAAGCGAAACCCGGTCCAACGCGTCGCGCTCCCCTTCCCCACGTCCCGAATTGCCCTTGCCAGTGGAGATGATCACGCGGAATGGCACTTGCATCCGGACTGTGTCGAAATGGGTGACGCTATATTGCTGCTCGGCCGCCAAGGCCGGAACACCAGCAAATACGATCAGCAACGCTACGCCGCACCTTATGCTTCGCAAACCCATTCCCACTCCCTTATGAAAGCCAGCACGTCACGGACGCGGGCAAGGACATCGCTTCACGGGGCCGCATAGTCGAATGATGGTTATCGCGCCCTTAACGCGCACAATCCGATATTGTTTTTGCGCTCCACAGCTTGACATAGTTGACACTGAGGCGCTTTGAATTTGCAGGATAAAATCGGCCCTATGTAGGAGAAATTGAATCCTACAAACGGCTTGATCGACAAGTGGAAAGAGCCACGGCAAATCCCTCTCGAAATGATGGGATCATTCATGTTGTTGCGCTAGCCCAACGGCGGGGGTGTAGGACAGCTTTTATTTCCGGTAGCTGTCATCCCAGCTAACGACGTTGCCGATTTTGGGGTGTTTTGCCATTCACGCAATGTTGCGATTGAGGCATGGAGATTATTGGCTGGCGCCATCGACCGCTTGTATGGCCAGATTGGCGAGTTCGAGAGAGGGAACGCAGCGCAGATTGATGGCACGGATTTCGGACCCATCGGGACCAACGCCATATGCAAAGGGCTGCGTTCCGCATGTCTGACAGAACTGATGGTCGATCTTGTGCGTGTTGAAGGTATAGGATCGAAGTGCATCTTCGCCCGTCAGCAGCGTAAAGCTGTCCTTCGGAAAGAAGCCAAGCAGCAGCCCTTTCCTGCGGCAGTGCGAGCAATTGCAACTGATCGCGTTTTCCGGTTCATCGGCATCGACGGAGAACGTCACAGCGCCACAATGGCAGCTTCCTTCAAACGGCACACATCGCTCCTTCTGTTGTTGAACCATGATGACGGCAACATTCTGACATATTTTCTGTGCGCCATCCACCCTGAAGCGCGTTCTTTCCGGGCCGTAGGTGCCACCACTCCGCGGAGGCCTGTTTCAAAGGTCGGACAGCTTGAGTTCTTTTCAGCCTGAAAATTGATCGGCTTTGGAAACAAGCACTGCACCTGATTGTTTCGATTTCTCACCAAGGAGACACATTCATGGCCGATGCCCGTATCTTTGAAGACTTGAAGCGCGACCACGACCGCCATCGCCAGCTGTTGGACCAATTAGCGCACATCCAGGGCAATGGTGAGGAGCGGCGCTCGTTATTCGAGACGCTGCGGAAAGAGCTGCAAGCGCACGCCGCCGCCGAGGAGGAATCGCTTTACGCGACGATGCTCGGCTGCCCCGATCTGCGGGATGAGGCTCGTCACTCCGTAAGCGAGCACAAGGAGATCGACGACAAGCTGGGCGAACTGGTCCAGACCGACATGGATTCGAGCAGCTGGATGGAGGCTTTCGGTGAGCTCCAACACCGTTACCTCCACCACATCGAGGAGGAGGAGGAGGAAATGTTTCCCAAGGCCAGCGAAGGCCTGACCTCCGAGGCTGAAGAGCGGATTGCCAAGATTTTCGAGCGGCGCAAACCACGGGAACTCCAGCGTGCAACGCAGGAAATGCCTGGGGACGAGCGCGAATAGACGAGCTTGGTCGGGTATGCATGCGGCCAATGCCTCAGCCGCTTAGCACCCAGGCCGCCGCTTTATCGCTCACCTATTCGCTATCTAGCAATCGCGCGAGTTTCAGAGCGGCTGCGTTGGAGAATGTGGCATTGATCCAACGGCAAACATTGTCCACTCGCCATCGACAAAAAGAGGCGGCCCCGAAGGACCGCCTCTTTTAAGCAGCGATGAAAGCCGTGTTTAATCGAGCTTTTCCCGATTATATTTCGGCGCAGCTTCGTTCAGAATTTCCAGAATTTTCTGCAATGCGCGGGGTTCGTCCACTTGCTCCATGGCGGCAAGTTCACGGGCCAGGCGACTGGACGCGGCTTCGAAAATCTGCCGTTCGGAATAGCTCTGTTCCGGCTGGTCGTCGGCACGGAAAAGATCGCGGGTCACTTCGGCAATCGACACAAGATCGCCCGAATTGATCTTCGCCTCATATTCCTGGGCGCGGCGCGACCACATGGTCCGCTTCACCCTCGGCTTGCCCTTGAGCGTATCAAGCGCTTCGCCCAGCGTCTTGTCCGACGACAGCTTGCGCATGCCGACGCTTTCCGCCTTGTTCGTTGGTACGCGAAGCGTCATCCGCTCCTTTTCAAAGCGCAGCACATAGAGTTCAAGCTGCATGCCGGCGATTTCCTGGCTCTGCAACTCCACTACGCGACCAACGCCGTGTTTTGGGTAAACTACATAATCTCCGACATCGAAAGACAGCGCCTTGGCAGCCATTCTTGACCCTTTCTATTCAGGATTTGGGAGATCCGGCCGCACCGTTGCAACAAAAGAACGCGGGTCGTTAAAGCGACTCACCGAAAAAAGCGCGACCTTTTCTCCTTGGGATGCAATTACATCCGTTGATGTCGTGTATAGCACCTTCGTAATATAATTACCACCCTGCGCATGAACTTTATGCGCGGGTTCCGGGGAGAACTCTGTGCGGAAGCTGTGGAAAACTTCCGCAAAAGCTGTACAGAGTGTTTTAGTCGCCGGTGCCGGGCTCAGCCGAGAAATACTTCTCGAACTTGCCTTCTTCACCCTTGTGCTCATCCGCATCAGCTGGCTGTTCGCCTTTGGTGGTGATATTCGGCCATTCAGCAGAATGCTTGGCGTTGAGTTCCAGCCATTGCTCCAGCCCGCTTTCCGTATCGGGGAGAATGGCCTCGGCCGGACATTCAGGCTCGCACACGCCGCAATCGATGCACTCGCTGGGATTAATCACCAGCATGTTCTCACCCTCATAGAAGCAATCGACCGGACATACCTCTACGCAGTCCATATATTTGCAACGGATGCAGGCATCGGTGACGACATAGGTCATTTCGAACAAATCTCCCTTGCGAGCTGTGGCGCCCTGCTATGCTGCACTTCGGCGCGCGTCAATATACAGGCCATCGCGTTTTTGAAAACAATTCTTCATTGGCCAGCGGTGATTTCTTCATAAAGCTGTGCCGCCTCCGAGGCTGGTCCGCGACGCTTGGCCAGTTCCAATACACGCACGACCCGCACATGCCGCCCATGAGGAAACGTGATGAGATCGCCCCGCCGGACAGATGCATGCGCCCGCTCAATTCGTCGCCCGTTCACGCGTATGTGCCCCGTTTCCGCCATATCCTGCGCCACAGAACGGTTCTTCGCCAAGCGCGCAAACCACAGATATTTATCGATCCGCTGGACCTCGGCGCCCATGAGGGCGGCGGCTGCCGCGGCTTTAGCCATGCTGCCCCAATAAATCCGCCAAGCCCGCAAAATGCCGTGCGCCGTGAGATGTCGGCTTCTTGTCCACCCGGCGCGGGCGGCCGCGAAATGCCCAGTTTGCATCGCTCTGGCCCTGGCTGACGGCCGGGCGAAAACCGGCACCCCGCATCAACTGCGCAAAGCCCTGACCACTGAGGCCAAGCGATACGATCTGCGGATCTTCGGGCGTGAAGGCTTCGCCCTTTTCCATTTTTTCATGTGCAAGCCGCACCAGACGTTCCGCAATGTCCATGCGCATGAACTGCCCCGCGAAGGAACGGAAGCCCGAGATGCGCGCACCGGTTTCCGCCGCCTCTCCCTTTGGCGTGAACAACGCCGCTCCGGGCGCAGGCGATTGCGCCATCGGCTTGTCATGTCGCGCAGCCAACAGCGCAAGGCGCCATTGCGCTGCGCCGGGCTTCAACAATGCAGGATGGAAAATATCGAGCGAACCGATGGTGATCCCCCCCTTGCGCAGATGATGACGCCCCGCTTTATCGAGATGTGCCAGCGCATCATCAAGCATGTTGCGCGGCAATATCCCGCCCGCGTCGGCAAGCTGCGCCAGTACCGCGCGCAATGGAGGTGCAATCGCAGCGTCGCGCGATTGTTGGGCCATGGCGAGCAGGGGCCGCAAATGCCGCTGCTTCTGCGCATCAAGCCAATCCGTCAAACGCCTCCCGATGGCCCGCTGCTGTTCAGATGGCAGGGCCAGAATGCCAGCGTCCAGCCTTATATCCGGTTGCAGCAATCCGGTGCCTGCGCAAAGCATCGCGACCGGCGTCTGCCGCCACCTGATGCCGGGCGCCTGGCCTTCTTCCGCGACCAACGCGAAATCCTTGTCAGGAGCGGCAACCAAATCGTCGGCGCGCTGCCCCAATATGCCGCCCAGGCGCCGCTCGGCGGCGGCAAGCAGCATCTTCCGGTCGGCATGCCGTGCATCCGAGGCAACGGAAAAGCGAAAGCCGTCCAGTTGACCAATGGTTTCGCCGTCGACCAGCACGCTGCCGCTTTCTTCGACATCGACGGGCAAATGCCCGGCGCCCTGACCAATCTCCCGCAGCAGGACTGCGGTACGGCGATCGACGAACCTTTGCGTCAGCCGCTCATGCAAGGCGTCGGAGAGCTTTTCCTCCAGGGCGCGGGTCCGTGCCGCCATATCGGCAGGATTGGCCAGCCAGTCTGAACGGTGCGCGATGTAGGACCACGTGCGGGCGGCCGCGATCCGGGCTGCGAGCGTGTCGATATCCCCCTGGACCGTGTCCAGCCTTGCCACCTGCTGCGCAAACCAGTCCTGCGGGATATGGCCATTCCCTTCGCTCAGATGCCGCCAGAGACGCAGGACCATGCGGGCATGTTCCTCAATCCCAAGTTTTTGAAAGTCCGGCAAGCCGCATGCGGACCATAACCGTTTCACCTGCGCCGTTCCGCGCGTGCGCGCAATGACGTCGGCTTCCCCGGCCAATCGCTTCAGAACCGCAAGATCGATTGCTTCGGGGGCAGCGCGCAATTCCGGACGAGCGGGCCGCAGCTCCAGCCCTTCAATAAGATCATCGACGCTATCGAGCGGTGGCGCGCCGTCGCGCCAATAGAGAAAATCGAGCCTGGGAAATCGATGGTTCTCGATCCGGTCGATCTCTTCATCAGTGAAGCCGGCCTGGCTCCCCTCCCCGCCCAGACTGCCGAAGGTGCCGTCACGCTGATGCCGACCGGCACGACCGGCGATCTGCGCCATCTCAGCGACGGTCAGCCGACGCACGCGCCGCCCATCGAACTTGCTCAGCGAAGCAAAGGCGACATGGGCGACATCCATGTTCAACCCCATGCCGATGGCGTCGGTAGCGACCAGATAATCCACCTCGCCCGCCTGAAACATGGCGACTTGACGATTGCGCGTATGGGGAGACAGCGCGCCCATCACGACGGCAGCGCCGCCCCTGAAACGCCGCAGCATTTCAGCAACGGCATAGACCTCCTCGGCAGAAAAGGCGACGACAGCCGAACGCTTTGGCAGCCGGGACAATTTCTTCGAGCCTGCGTAACTCAGCGTTGAAAAGCGGGGGCGGTCGATAATCTCCGCATCGGGAACCAGTGCGCGGACCAAAGGACGCAGGCTGTCCGATCCCAGGATCATCGTTTCCTCCCGGCCGCGAGCACGCAGCAGCCGGTCGGTAAAGACATGGCCGCGCTCCGGATCAGCGCCCAATTGCGCCTCGTCGATCGCCACGAAAGCCAGATCGCGATCCATCGGCATGGATTCAGCCGTGCAGAGAAACCAGCGCGCCTTGTCAGGCAGGATCTTTTCCTCGCCCGTGATGAGCGCAACCTGATCCTTGCCCTTGATCGCCACTACCCGGTCATAGACCTCCCGCGCCAACAGCCTGAGGGGAAAGCCGATCATGCCGCTGGAATGCGCGCACATGCGCTCCACCGCCAAATAAGTCTTGCCGGTATTGGTCGGGCCCAGAACAGCGGTTAACGGAGATCGGGCGAAACTGGCCATAGGCGATATGTCGGAAATGCCGGGGCGCAGCGCAAGTCCTCTTTGTTGCCGCAAACGCAGGGTTCCCGCTTTAGGCGTAACCTACCGCCTCCGACGCACGGCTCACCGCAGAAAATCTGTCTTCATCAACATCTTAAATTGACTTTAACCTAACCCCGTCAGAAGAAATTTCGGACAAGTTGAGCGATCGGCCATTGTCCGTTTCGCCGTCGGGGATGCAGCATCTTGTTTCAGAAGAACGACTTTGGTCATGGTCAGGGGGGCGCCACCGTATCCCTTTCGCTTGCCGACGCGCTTTCAGTCCCCGGAAATGGCCTGGGCCGGGCGCATTGGCGTGAACGGCTGCGCGAATATTGCGACGAGATAAATATTGTTCCGGACCTCGGCCAGCGCATCGGCTCGGCTGAATGGCTTCGCGGTGTCCTGACCTGCGGCGCGCTCTGCGCCAGCGCTCTTTATCTATCGCCGGGCTTCGCGCCTATTCCGGGCCTGTCCGAACCGGCCTTGACGGATCGGCAGTTCGACGAAGTGCGGGCGCAGATGATCACCCCGCGAGCCTTGGGTGGGGACAGCGGCCGGCACATGGCGGCCACCGACATGGTGTCGCCGCTCAAGGAAACGCCCGAACGGCCACAGATCGACCTTTCCGTGGCAGTCGGCAACGGCGACAGTTTCTCCCACGCATTGCGCCGTGCCGGTGTGAGTGAGAGTGATACCGCAAAGGTTGCCGATCTGGTCTCCGGCATCATCACCACGGGCGCATTGACGCCCGGCACGCGGCTGGACATTCGCCTGGGCCGCCGGGCGACACGCAATGTTCCCCGCCCGCTGGAAGCTCTCGCCTTCCGCCCCCGTCTTGATCTTGCCCTGTCAGTGAACCGCGTGGACGGCGCGCTGAGGCTGAAGAAAATTCCCATTGCCGTGGACGATACGCCGCTCCGCATTCGCGGCACGGTGGGTTCCAGTCTCTATCGTTCCGCCCGGGCG
The DNA here is from genome assembly GCA_036570425.1 of Rhizorhapis sp. Lineage (GTDB taxonomy): Bacteria > Pseudomonadota > Alphaproteobacteria > Sphingomonadales > Sphingomonadaceae > Rhizorhapis. The sequence continues at coordinate 38,920 of DATCYF010000004.1, forward strand.
GCAGGCGCGCCCGCCAAAGCGGTCCAGGCTTATCTGAAAGCCCTGGCAACCAAGCTGTCCCTTGACCGGGATGTGAGCGCGAATGACAAATTCGACATCATTCTTGGCTACCGACGCGCGGAGACCGGAGAGGTAGAGGTCGGCGACCTGCTCTTCGCAGGGCTTGAGCGCGGAAAAAAGAAAGACGTCAATCTGCTAAAATGGACGGCAGACGGACGGTCCCAATGGTTTGAAGCGTCCGGCGTGGGCGAGCAACGCGGACAATTGGTGGCACCCGTCGCCGGAAGGCAGACCTCGCCTTATGGACTGCGCCGGCATCCCATATTGGGTTATAGCCGCATGCATGCAGGCATTGATTTCGGTGCGCGCTATGGCACGCCCATTCACGCGGTGACTGACGGCAAGGTCGTCTATTCGGGTCGTCATGGCGGCCATGGCAATTACGTCAAGATCAAGCATTCCGGGGGACTTGCCACCGGCTATGCCCACATGAGCAAAATCGCCGCGCATGTGGGCGAACGCGTGCGCCAGGGCGAGGTCATCGGCTATGTGGGTTCAACCGGCCTTTCAACCGGCCCGCACCTTCATTACGAGCTTTACCGCAATGGCCGCACTGTCAATCCACGTTCGGTCAAGTTCACCACCGTGGCCCAACTTTCCGGCAGCGCGCTGCGCCATTTCCGTTCCCGCTTATCGGAACTGAAGAGCCTGAAAGCGGGATTACCCGAACCGATGCAGCAGGCGCATAAGACGGTAAAGCAGGCCCCAGGCCAAGGACAGCAGATCGCATTTCTTGCCAAGGGAACCACGGAGGTCTTGCGGTAAGCGGGACGAGGCCGTTAAACGGCGTCATGACCCACGCATCCTTTCCCGCCATCCGCATGCGCCGCACCCGCGCGGCGGCATGGAGCCGCGCCATGTTCGCGGAAAACCGCATTGGCCCGCAAGACCTGATCTGGCCACTCTTCGTCACGGAAGGCAAAGAGGTTGAGGAACCCGTGTCCAGCCTGCCGGGCGTGTCGCGCTGGTCCGTCGACCTGATCGTCGCGCGCGCGAGGGAAGCGCGTGATGCGGGCATACCCTGCCTCGCCCTCTTCCCCAACACGCCGCC
>DATCYF010000005.1:0-38782 GCA_036570425.1 Rhizorhapis sp.
AGCGTCTCAACCCGCGAAAGCTCCTCGGTACTCATACGCAACACCGCCATGCCCAATACCTCCGAACAGCCGGAGGGCACCGTAGCCCAAGTGAGACATCTCTATCTTGCGCGACTGTGACATTTGAACGTTGCTGCTACACTCCAATTGGTCGATAATATATATTATGTTAAATAATGTATCGGCAACATTGAATCAATCATCTGGGCTCTAATATCATCCAGTCGCCTTCAACTCGCCAACTCTTGAGCTGTGACAGGAAATTCATTCCCAACACATTGATATCTCCAAATGCCGGCGCCACCACAATGCGCAGATCCGTTACCTTCAATGGTCCAATTTCCAGGACTGCAATATTTGAACGCCGGACCTCTATCGCGCCGTTCGCTGTCTGCAGAATTGTGGGATATCCGGATTGGTCCACATCCAGCCCGGCATCAGTGGCTGCTTTTTCGGAAACTGCAGTGATGCTGGCGCCGCTGTCGATGAGGAAGCGAATGTCATGGCCATTGACACGGCCATTCACCCAAAAATGGCCATCGAGCGCCTTGCTGATCCGCAATGTACCGCCTTCAATCTTTTGCCGATTCTGGCCGGTCACTTCTTGCGTTACACGATGGGCAACATTACCGATCTCGTCGCGGTAAGTGAAAATCGTCACTCCAATCAGGAATATAGCGACCCACCATAGCGCCGTTGCAACCGCAGAGCGGAGCGACCAACGTCGTGAAAATAGAGCGCTTGCGACCAGGATCATAGCCAGCAAGAGCCAAACGACATCAGCCGACTGGGCACCTGTCATGGCAGTGTTGCGATCATGCCATCATAGCCGGGCGCGACGGCAGTAGGCAAAGTCGTACACAGGGATGCATAATCCATACTGTGGTCCATGTGGGTCAGGATTGCCTGACCTGGCTGAACCGCCAATATGGCATCGAGCGTGGCTCCGAGATGGATATGCGTGGGATGCGGCCGTTCCCTCAATGCGTCGACCACCCAGATGTCAGTCCGGCTAAAAAGTTCCAGCATAGCATCGGTAAAAACATGGAAGTCTGTTGAATAAGAGATTGAAGAACCTATGGTTTCAAAACGAAACCCAGTTGAAAAAATGTTTCCATGCGGTTGATCCACGGTTTTGATCCGAATGTCCCCGACGATCATGGCGTCAGCCAATACATCACCCTCTATTGTTGCGGGATAACCGTCCCGACCATCAAATACATAGCCGAACCGACGGCGCAAATGCGCCAGCGTTTCGCGCCGGGCATATCCCGGTACGGGCTTGCCCCGGTGATGGAATATCTGACGAACGTCATCGATCCCATGACAATGATCCGCGTGATCATGGGTCCACAAAATGGCATCTATATCGATGATATCCGCTGCCAATAACTGCTCACGCAGGTCAGGAGAAGTGTCGACCAGAATGCGTGTGGTGGCGCTTTCGACGATGATCGACGCTCTGGTCCGCCGATTTCTCGGTTCGTGTGGATCGCAGGCACCCCAGTCATTGCCGATGCGAGGCACTCCGGATGAGGTCCCGCACCCCAATATGGTGAGCTTCACATGGTCTCCTCTTCAGTAACCACCTTATCGAATAAGTTCAGGAAGTTGCGTCCTGTATATGATCCCAATTCTTCAATCGTTTCGCCACGCAATTCCGCCAGGAAACGTGCGGTATCAGCGACAAAGGCCGGCTCGCAGCTTTTGCCTCTATGGGGAACGGGCGCAAGAAAGGGTGAATCGGTTTCGATGAGCAGCCTTTCTCTTGGCAAGCGTGCAGCAGTGATCTGGAGATCTTTTGCGTTCTTGAAAGTCACAATGCCCGAAATGCTGATGTAGAACCCAAGAGCCAGAACTTTATCGGCGAAATCCCCGCTGGCTGTGAAGCAATGGATGACGCCTTTATAAGGTCCCTTCCCCATTTCCTCCGCCAATATCTCCGCCGTATCAGCCTCGGCGTCGCGCGTATGCACAACGATCGGCAACCCGCTTTCTCGCGCGGCAGCTATGTGGGCGCGGAAGCTGCGTTTCTGTTGCTCGCGATCACTGTGGTCATAATAATAATCAAGGCCGGTTTCCCCGATGCCGACGATCTTCGGATGGCCAGCGCGGGCCTTCAGCTTGGCGGTATCCACTTCAGGATGCGCGTCAGCTTCATGAGGATGAATGCCCACGGTCGCCCATATATCGGCGTTGCGCTCCGCAGTGGCCAGCACCGCATCCCATTCATTTTCGCGCGTAGAAATGTTGAGCATGACGCCGACTCCCGCTGCGCGGGCGCGCTCGAGTACGGCAGCCTGATCCTCGACCAGGCCTTTGTAGTTCAGATGGCAGTGACTATCGATAAGCATCAGGCCGATATAGGAAGCTTTGTTCGTTTAGTCACCGCCGGAAGTTTAGGAAGTTCAGGCTTGTGACAGGCTGAACCCGCTTGGGTCAATTCTCAACTGACGGAACTTCCAAACGGGGAAAGAGCGGCTTGGGAGTGTCAAGCATGAAGCCGCTTCTGCAAAGCTTTGCATACCAGTCACCCACGTTAATGGCCTGGAAATTGCGCTGGTGCTCGGGAATGCCCATTTGATCAAGGAGTGCGCCTGCGCTGGCAGGAATGATTGGTTGGATCGCGATCGCAAGGGTGCCGATAGCCTCGTAAAGCGTCGAAAGCACCGCCTCCATCCGCTGTGGGTCAGTTTTGCGAAGTGTCCAGGGCGCTTGCGTGTCGATATAGGCATTGCAGGCAAACACAGCCCGCAACCAGATATCTATAGCTTGCGACAAAGCAAAATCTTGCATGGTGGCAGGAAATTCCGTTGCAACCGCCTGAGTGACAAGCGTTAGCAATTCGTGATCTGCGTCCGTTCTTTCACCGTGGGGCAGTCGGCCATCCAGGTTCTTCTTGATAAAACTCAGCGTCCGTTGAGCAAGGTTGCCAAAGCTGTTGGCTAAATCACTATTTGTCCTTTGGACAATGGCTTCCGGGCTATAGCTCCCGTCATTTCCGAAGGTCACTTCGCTCAAGAGAAAATATCGGAGTTGGTCGATGCCGAAGGCCTCCGCCAGCTCAAGCGGATCGGCTACATTGCCGATGGATTTCGACATTTTCTCACCCCGGTTAAGCAGGAAGCCATGTCCAAAGATCTGTTTCGGCAGCGGCAGCTTTGCGCTCATCAGGAAGGCGGGCCAATAAACGGCGTGAAAACGGACAATATCCTTGCCGATGATATGAAAGATATCACCGCCTTCACGCCAGAAGTTCCGGTAATCCGTGGTGTCTTCGGGATAACCAAGACCAGTCAGATAATTGGTGAGCGCATCGACCCATACATACATGACATGGCCTTCGCTGCCGGGCACCTTGACCCCCCAATCGAAGCTGGTGCGCGAGATGCTCAGGTCTGAAAGCCCGCCCTCGACAAAGCGCATGATTTCGTTGCGGCGACTTTCCGGACGAATGAAATCCGGCTGTCGCTCATAAAGATCAAGGAGCGGCTGCTGATATCGGGAAAGCTTGAAAAACCAACTTTCCTCAACGGTCCATTCGACGGGCGTTCCCTGTGGCGAAAGGCGCGTTTCCCCTTCCCCCTCGATCAGTTCTTTTTCGTCGTAAAAGGCCTCGTCGCGAACGGAGTACCAGCCTTCATACCGGCCGAGATAAAGGTCGCCATTGGCCTCCATCGCCTGCCAGATCGCCTGGCTTGCGACGAGATGCGCGGGCTCACTTGTGCGAATGAACCGATCATAGGTTATGTTGAGAACGTCATCCATCTCCTTGAAATAAGAAGACATTTCATCCGCCAGCAAGGATGGCTCCACCCCCCTTCCCCGCGCCGTCTGCGCCATTTTCAAACCGTGCTCGTCCGTCCCCGTCTGAAAGCGAACTTCGCGGCCCATCAGGCGTTGGAAACGCGCGATCGCATCGGTGGCGATCGCCTCATAGGCATGACCTATATGGGGCCGCCCATTGGGATAGCTGATAGCAGTGGTGATATAGAAGGGTTCGGACATCTGGGTCATTCTGGAAATATGTTCGCCGTCATTCGGCCGGAGGTCTTCACTAGACGCTGAAAACCGATTTTAGAAGGGGAGAAAGTAGCGCAGCGATGATGCCGCCGTCGGCGAACGGTTATCAACTCAGCTTGTCGATCTCTTCGCTTGGATCCGTTGTTTTCATCCGGGTGCGAGGACGGGCGACCACATGCACAAATTAAACGTCCTTCAGGAATGTCATTTCAAAGCACCCCTTCATGAAGACGCAAGACCCTGTCCATCCTTTTGGCCAACCGTTCATTATGCGTGGCAACAACAGCCGCAGAGCCTTCCTCCCGCACGAGGCGGAGGAATTCAGCAAAAACGATATCGGCAGTATGTTCGTCCAGATTGCCGGTCGGCTCGTCAGCAAGAACAAGGGCCGGGCGGTTGGCGAGCGCGCGAGCGACGGCGACGCGCTGCTGTTCGCCTCCCGAAAGCTGGCTTGGGCGATGACTGAAGCGATGGCTGAGACCTAGCGACGCCAACAGGCTTTCCGCACGCGCGCGAGCTATGCTGGGGTCGGCATTCCGGATCATCTGCGGCAATATGACATTCTCGACCGCGCTGAAATCCGGCAGTAAATGATGAAACTGATAGACAAAGCCCAGCGCATCGCGGCGTAAGCGGGTGCGGCCGTCATTATGAAGCTTCGCGGCTTCCTCGCCTCGGATCAGGATCGAACCCTCAAAGCCTCCCTCCAGAAGTCCGACGGCCTGAAGGAGAGTGGACTTTCCCGAACCGGAAGGACCCAGGAGCGCGACGATTTCACCAGGTGCGACAGCAAGATCAACGCCGCGCAAAACTTCTATCGTCTCGTCGCCTTGGATGAAACTACGACGCAGGCCCGCGACCTTGAGAACATCATTCATAGCGCAGCACCTGGACAGGATCGGTATTGGCAGCCTTGAAGGCGGGATAAAGCGTTGCAAGAAAGCTGAACAGCAGGGCCATGAGGCAAATAGTTGTGATCTCAACAGGATCAGCCTTGGCAGGAAGCTCGGTGAGGAAACGAATGGACGGGTCCCACAAATTCTGACCAGTAAGGAACTGGACGAATTCCACCACATGCTGGCGGAAAAATAGGAAGGTAAAACCAACCACTATGCCTGCACAGGTGCCGAGCGCACCTATGGTCACACCTACAGTTACGAATATCTTGATCAGGCCATGTCGTGATGCGCCCATAGTACGAAGGATCGCGATATCCCTCATCTTGGCGCGCACGAGCATGATAAGTGATGACAGGATGTTGAATACTGCAACCAGGATAATGATCGACAAGACCACGAACATGGTCACTCGCTCCACAGCAAGCGCTTCGAACAGGCTGGCATTCATTTGCCGCCAGTCGGTGACAACGGCCCTCCCCGCCACCTTGTCAGCTAATGGTGCCAGTATCTCACCTACTTTGTCGGCATCGACTGTCTGGACTTCAATCATGCTTACGACATCGTCCAGCAGCAACAGGGTCTGGGCATCCTCCATGGGCATGATGACGAACGCCTTGTCATAATCGTAGACGCCCACTTCAAATATCGCGGCAACTTCATAGGAAATTTCGCGGGGTACGGTCCCGAAGGGGGTGGCGCGTCCAGCGGGATTGATGATGCTGATGCGGCTGCCGACCTGAGCGCCCAGATTTTCGGCAAGGCGAATGCCGATTGCCACCTTGCTGCTGCCAGGGGTCAGTTGCTTCAGATCGCCACCAGTGAGCTTGCCTTTCAATATGGGATTAGCCCGAATGTCCGGCACGGTCATGCCACGAACGAGAATTGCCTCAACCCTGCCATTATAATTGGCGAGCAAAGGCTGTTCGATGAGCGGCGTCGCACTGTTGATGCCGGGGGTCGCCTTTGCTTCCTTCAATATGTCACGCCAGTCCGGCAGGCGTCCGCCATAACCCTGCACCACGGCATGTCCGTTAAGACCGACGATCTTGTCGAACAGTTCCGCCCGGAAACCGTTCATGACGCTCATCACGATGATCAGCGCTGCAACGCCTAGCATGACGGCAACCAGACTGATCCCCGCAACGAGAAAGATAAATCCCTCCCCCTTCCCGGGAAGCAGGTATCGTTTCGAGATCATCCATTCGTAACGGGAAAGAATCATGAGGCGGTTAATCGTCTTTCTTGGCTATTCCAATGCTCTACGGACGGAGCCTTCCGTAGGCAAGGATGGAGCGTCCTTCGTTGCTGTGGCTAAATAAACACAGACCGGCTTCAAAATGCGGAGGGGCCCAAATTGATAGTGGAAGGCGTCGCCCCAATGGCTTAGCAAGAAGTCTACGAAACACAGGTCAAAGGCCGTGGTTCAGGGACGCCGCAGTCCCGTCCGATGCTTAAAGGGGGCTTCCGGGCGTGTGGACGCGGTATCAAGGGGGAGACGAGAAATCGTCCGAAGGCGCCCGGATCGGTCAACGATCCGGGCGCTTTTGTTTCCCCGTCATTTTTTCCTGCGCGTCGTCGAACGATTCCCTTGAAATCAGCGCAAACACAAATATCTCAATATCGCTCGGCGGCTTTTTGGGTCGGGCATTTAGTTCGCAGGCGCCAGAATGGGCCTGCATATTCATTTTGCTCGGAAGAGGATCTGAAGATGAGACAGTTTGATTTTGCCCCTTATCGCCGTTCGACGGTGGGCTTCGACCGGTTGTTTGACTTGCTCGAAAACAGCGCACGCTTGCAGCAAGCCGATAACTATCCCCCCTTCAATATAGAGCGGCTGAGCGACGACCGCTATCGCATCACACTGGCCGTTGCCGGGTTCCGCGCCGAAGACATCGACATCGTGGCGCAGCAGAATTTGTTGCAGATTACGGGCCGGAAGGACGAGGAGGGTGAGCAGGACCGCTCCAATTTCCTTCATATGGGCATTGCCAATCGTGGATTTGAGCGACGCTTTGAACTGGCCGATTTTGTCCGGGTGGAGCAAGCGGATTTGCGTGACGGACTGCTCGTCATCGACCTGCTTCGTGAAATACCAGAGACGATGAAGCCGAAGAAAATCACCATCGGCAAGCCGGAAACGGCAAACCTCGTCGATCAGCACGAAGCGGCTTAGCCCTTTCGGCCTGAATTATCCGGGGGCTGCCCAACAGGGCGGCCCCTTCTCTAAACCAGTCGGCTTTGTTGGACGGCCGCTTTAATGAAGCTGGCGAACAGCGGATGGGGGTCAAAGGGTTTTGACTTGAGTTCCGGATGGAACTGCACGCCAACAAACCAGGGATGATCCGGCCGCTCCACGATTTCCGGCAAAGTGCCGTCTGGTGACATGCCAGAGAAGATAAGTCCGCCCTTTTCCAGCAAATCGCGATAATGGGCGTTCACTTCATAGCGATGGCGGTGTCGCTCGCTGATGTCCTCATTTTCATAGATCGAAGCGACGACGCTATTCCCAGTCAATTTGGCGGGATAAGCGCCAAGGCGCATGGTGCCGCCCAGATCGCCGCCCGCTTCGCGTTTCTGCAGCCCTTCTTCACTCATCCATTCCGTGATGAGGCCCACAATAGGTTCGTCCGTCGGGCCAAATTCGGTGGTGGATGCCTTCGCAAGTCCGGCCATATTGCGCGCACCCTCGATGCAGGCCATTTGCATGCCAAGACAAATGCCAAAGAAGGGCACATTGCGTTCACGAGCAAATTTCACGCTGGCAATCTTGCCATCGCTGCCCCGCTCGCCAAAACCGCCCGGCACCAATATGCCGTGCATCGGCTCCAACTGCTCGACCAGATGGTCTTCATTTTCAAACATTTCAGCATCAAGCCAGCGGATATTGACCTTCACCCGATTGGCGAGCCCCCCGTGAACCAATGCTTCGTGCAGCGATTTATAAGCATCGGGCAGACCAACATATTTGCCGACAACGCCTATGGTGACTTCACCTTCAGGATTGGCGTAGCGGTCCATGATATCCGACCATTGCGCCATATCCGGTGCGGGCGCATCCGCGATGCCAAAAGCGCGAAGCACTTCGCGGTCCAACCCTTCCCTATGATATTGCAGGGGAACGGCATAAATGCTTGGGGCGTCGAGAGCCGGAATAACGGCTTCCTTGCGCACATTACAGAACAGCGCGATCTTCGCCCGTTCGCTTTCCGGCAATGGATGCTCACAGCGGCAAAGCAGGACATCCGGCTGAATTCCAAGGGACGTCAGTTCGCGGACGCTATGCTGTGTCGGCTTGGTCTTAAGCTCCCCGGCGGCGCTGATATAAGGCACCAAGGTTACGTGGACGAGAACCGTATTTTCCCTGCCCACATCATTCCGGAGCTGGCGGATCGCCTCCATGAACGGCAGGCTCTCGATATCGCCGACCGTTCCCCCGATCTCACACAGGACGAAATCGAGATCCTCGATCTGATCCTGCGCGAAAGCCTTGATGGCATCCGTGACATGGGGGATTACCTGAACCGTCGCGCCGAGATAGTCGCCACGCCGTTCACGGGTGATGATCGTCTGATAAATGCGGCCAGCGGTGACATTGTCGGACTGGCGCGCGGAAACACCAGTGAAGCGTTCATAATGACCAAGATCAAGGTCGGTTTCCGCCCCGTCGTCAGTCACATAAACTTCACCATGCTGATAGGGCGACATCGTGCCCGGATCGACGTTCAGATAGGGATCGAACTTCCGAATGCGCACACGATAACCCCGCGCCTGCAGCAATGCTGCAAGGCTTGCCGCCATAAGGCCTTTGCCAAGCGAGGAAACCACGCCGCCGGTGATGAAAATGAACCGCGCCATGGGAGGAAAGGCTTATCCTTTTAATATCACAACAAGCAAGCGTGCGAATCCGCAGCTCGCGAAAAATATACAGGTGAAAAAAGATTATTGAGCAAGTGGGACGCTGTCGCTCGTCTGCGCGCTATCATTCTGAGCAGCCTGACTCGCCGCGGCAGCGAGCGGATCGCCCGTTGCAGGCGCAACTTCGCTGGCCGGCGCTGACGGTGCCGTACGCGATAGCGACGTGTCGATCTCTACTGGTGCGTGCTTGACGGATGCAAGAATAGCCAGAAAAATACTGAGCCCCACAAAAAGAATCGCCAGGATCGTGGTCGCACGGGTCAGGAAATCCGCGGCTCCGCGCGCCGACATCAGCCCCGAAGGACTGCCGCCGACGCCCAGCCCGCCACCTTCGGATCGCTGCATCAGGACAACGCCGACGAGCGCCGCTGCTACAATAGCCTGAACGACAAGGATGAAGGTGAACATGAAAAATAAAACCCGCAATATGGTTGTTAGAGCGGGCACATAACGCCTCTCGCTCCAATCTTCAACAGGCCGCAGCCGCCGCCTTGATAATCGGAGCGAATTTTTCCGCGGTCAGGCTTGCGCCGCCGACCAAGCCGCCATCGACATCGGCAACGGCGAGAAGGCTGGCCGCGTTCGCCCCATTCATCGAACCGCCATAGAGAATACGCATGGCGTCTGCCTCCCCGCCGATACGTGAACGAAGGGCATCGCGCAGCGCGGCATGCATTGCGGCGACTTCGTCAAGCGTCGGCGTTCGTCCGGTGCCGATGGCCCAGACAGGTTCATACGCAATCGACAACCATTCCGCCGCCGCGTTCTCCGGCAGCGAGGCAAGCAACTGGTCGGCGACGACCCGCTCGGCATCGCCTGCGTCCCGCTGCGCTTCTGTTTCACCGACGCACAAAATGACATTCAAGCCCTGGCCGTGGGCCGCCGACGCCTTGGCGGCAACATCTTCATGACTTTCATGCTGATCGGTGCGCCTCTCGCTATGACCCGCGATGATTGTCCGTGCGCCCGCTTCCTTTAGCATCTCCGCTGAAAGGCACCCCGTATGCGCACCGCTTACCGACAAATGACAGTCCTGCGCCCCAATAAAGATTGACGAGACGGCCTGGCTTGCGGGATAAATCATTGTCGCTGGCGGGCAAATGCCTGTTTCCACCGCCGGATAAGCTGCTGCAATGCGGTCAATGTCTGTTATTTCCTTCAACTGACCCAGCAATCCATTCATTTTCCAGTTGCCGACTATCAATTTTCGTCTGCTCACCAAATCGCTCCTGCACGAAGTTTCGAATTTCCGCAGTGCGGTGGATAACGTTTGCCCGCAGATTGTCCAGTAAGCGGCGTATAACACAGGCACCGTCGCACGACTTGTCCTGTTGAGCTTTCGTCCCTAAAGCAGGCACCTGTTACGTCCTGCACTATCTGGATATATTATGATCAGCATTATCCGCCGCATGGTTAATTCTAAGATTGGTTTGGTCCTTACCTTTCTGGTTCTGGGTCTCGCGGCGCTCGCATTCGCCGCCGGGGACATCTCTGGCGGCGGAGGCACATTCTCTCTGGGCGGCAATAACGGAACCGTCGCCAAAGTCGGAAGCGCCCGCCTGACAGCCAACGATCTGCAGAGCCGCACGGAACTGGTATTTGACAGGCAGAGGCAACAATCGCCCGATCTGGATATGTCGAGCTTTCTCGCCATGGGCGCGGTCGAGGATATTCTGGGCCAGCTGATCAATAGCGTAGCGCTGAGCGAATTTGCGACCGAGCAAGGCATGCACAACAGCAAGCGGCTGATCGAAGGAGAAATCGGCAGCATCGATGCGTTCAAGGATGCCTCAGGCAAGTTCAGCGTACAGCTTTATCAGGATATGCTGCGCCGTCAGAGCATCACGGATGCATCCCTGCGGCAGGACATCAGCCGCGATCTTTATTCGCGACAACTCCTGGCTCCTGTTTCCATGGGTAGCGCCATGTCCCGCGACATGGTCTTGCCTTATGCTTCCCTGCTGTTGGAGGGGCGCAAGGGGCACATTGCCATCGTTCCCTCCAAGCTGCTCATGAGCAGCGATCAGCCCAATCCCACGGAACTGGCCGAATTTTACAAACGCAATGCAGAGCGCTTCACGATTCCTGAACAACGTCAGTTGCGCTATATCCTGATCGACAGGGCGCGCTTTGAAAAGAATGCAGCGCCCAGCGATGCGGACATCCAGCTTTATTATACGGAGAACAAGGCCAATTATGCGGCGCGTGAGGAACGGACGCTGGAGCAGGTCATCCTCCCCACGCAGGCGGCCGCTCAAACCATAGCAGACAAGGTTAAAGGCGGTACGAGCCTCGCCGCAGCGGCGAAGAGCGCAGGTCTTGCTGTGGCTGGGCTGTCCGATCTCAGCCAGCAGCAATATGCGGAGAAGAGCTCCGACGCTGTAGCGAAAGCCGTTTTCGCCGCACCCAGGGGCGGCATAGCGCAAATCGCCAAGTCTCCTCTCGGCTGGCACGTTGTTCGTGTTTCCAACGTCACCACCACTCCAGCGAAGACGCTGGCGGCGGCGCGTGAGGAGATTGTAAAGATCCTCACCGATCAAAAGGCGGCTGAGGCAATGTCGGATTTTCTGGCCAATGCGGAGGATCAAATCGCGGGGGGCACTACCTTCGAAGAATTTGCCAAGGATGCAAGCCTTCCCATCAAGGCAACGCCCTTGATAGTGAGTGGCGGCGTCAGTCCACAGAAGCCGGATTACCAGCCTGCCCCTGAGATATCCGCATTGCTCAAGCCAGCCTTTGACATGGAGCTGGATGATGATCCGCAGATGGTGACTGTCGCGCCTGATCAGGCTTATGCGCTGCTGGATGTCACAGATGTCAAAGCTGCGGCTCCGCCTCCACTGGAAAGGGTGCATGACAGGATTGTTCAGCAGTTTCAGATCGATCGTGCAGCGGCAAAAGCGAAATCCGTCGCCGAGAAAATCGCTGCGAAGGTCAACAAGGGCACAGACCTGTCAAAGGCGCTGAACGAATCAGGCCTGAAGCTGCCGCCCACACAAGCGGTCAGCGCCAAACGTGCCGAGATTGCGCGTGGTGATCAGAGAGTTCCGCCGCCTCTGGCACTGCTTTTCAGCATGGCCGAAGGCAGCGTGAAAACGCTCGACGCGGGTAATGACCAGGGCTATTTCATTGTGAAGCTAGACAGCATACAACGTGGCGATGCCGGCAAGCAGCCCGCAATCGTTGACGCCGTCAAGCAACAGATGTCGCGCGTTGTGGGTAACGAATATGTCGAGCAATTCGCGCGCGCCGCTCAGGCTGATGTTGGCGTCAAGAGGAATGATGCCGCCGTTGCCAAAGTGAAGCAGCAGCTTCGTGGTTCAGCGTCTCCGCAATGATGCAGGTCGCGCTCGACAATGTCCGCAAGGCGCTCGATGAAGGCAGGCCAGCGCTGGTATGGCGTCGGCAGATCGCTGACACGGACACGCCAATTTCGGCGGCGCTAAAGCTGATCGAGCCCGATCGAGGCGATTTCCTGCTGGAATCTGTAGAGGGCGGCGCGGTGCGCGGACGGTATAGTTTGCTCGGTCTTGCTCCTGATCTGGTATTCCGGGGGCATGGTGAAATAGCGGAGATTAACCGACAATGGGCAACGGATCGCTCCGCATTTAGATCGGAGAATGGCTCTGCACTGGAAGTATTACGTGCGCTGGTGGCGGAATGCCGGTGCGACGTGGATGAAGCATTGCCATCCGCGCTTGCCTGCCTGGTCGGCTATTTCGGTTATGAAACGGTTGGCTTGGTCGAAAAGCTGAACCGTCCACCCGAAAATCCGCTGCAAGTGCCGGACATGCTGTTCGTCCGTCCGACGGTCATACTGGTTTTCGACCGGTTAGCGGATGCATTGTACCTGGTGGCGCCCGTCTGGCAGGGAAGCTTTTCCGATTCTGGCAAGGCCATAGAAGAGGCCTTTGAACGCATTGATGCAACGGCTGCCCGCCTGTCTGGGCCATTGCCTGCCTCCGCTGCCTTCATGCCGGAAGAGGAAAATGTCGTTGTGACCCCAGTGTTGGCGCCGGGCCGTTATGGCGAGATGGTGGCCGCTGCAAAGGATTATATCAGCGCAGGCGACATATTTCAGGTCGTTCTGGCGCAGCGTTTCACCGCGCCCTTTCCCCTCCCCCCATTGGCTCTCTACAGGGCGCTACGGCGGATCAATCCATCTCCTTTCCTTTATTATCTCGATCTTCCCGGCTTTGCGCTGATCGGATCGAGTCCGGAAATCCTGGTTCGTGTGCGGAATGAGGAAGTGACGATTCGGCCCATAGCGGGGACCCGCCCGCGGGGTAAAAGCGCCACGGAGGACGCCGCCAACAAGGCAAGCCTTCTAGCCGATCCCAAAGAGCGCGCGGAACATCTGATGCTGCTCGACCTTGGCCGGAACGACGTGGGACGGGTGGCGCAAGCGGGCACTGTGACAGTGACGGACAGCTATATCGTCGAATTCTATAGCCATGTCATGCATCTTGTATCGAATGTGATCGGGCGGCTTGATCCGGCCAAGGACGCCCTGGATGCGTTGTTCGCAGGCTTTCCCGCCGGGACCGTCTCTGGCGCGCCCAAGGTCCGCGCATGCGAGATCATCGCGGAACTGGAGCCTGAGACGCGAGGGGCGTATGCGGGCGGCGTCGGCTATTTTTCGCCTAATGGGAACATGGATAGCTGCATCGTTCTGCGCACTGCCGTGTTGAAAGATGGCGTCATGCATGTGCAGGCCGGGGCGGGCATCGTGGCTGACAGCGATCCGGTCTATGAGCAGCGGGAATGCGAAGCAAAAAGCGGCGCTCTTATCGCTGCTGCGCGGGAGGCTGTCGCACTGGCCAGGGAAGCGGGATTCGGGCAATGATCCCATGCTGGCTCTATGTTGCCTCAAGGGATAAGACGGTGGCATGATTCTTGTCATAGACAATTACGACAGCTTCACCTGGAACCTCGTCCATTACCTTATGGAATTGGGCGCGGTGGTGGAGGTTGTCCGCAATGACGCCATGTCGGCTGGGCAGGCTCTGTCTTCCGGCGCGGAGGCATTTCTGATCTCACCGGGACCATGCACACCCAACGAAGCGGGGATTTCGCTTGACCTTGTCGCCGCTTGCGCTGACGCGGGAAAGCCGCTGCTGGGCGTTTGCCTGGGCCATCAAGCGATTGGACAGCATTTCGGCGGGAAAGTCGTGCGCGGGGGGTTGATGCATGGAAAGACCTCTCCCGTAAGCCATGACGGGACCGGGCTTTTTGAAGGTCTCCCCTCCCCCTTTACCGCCACTCGCTACCATAGTCTTGTGGTGCAGGACATTCCGCCGGAACTCATCGTCAACGCCACCAGCAATGATACGATGGTCATGGGCTTCCGCCATTCCAGCCTGCCCATTCATGGCGTGCAATTTCATCCCGAAAGCATTGCGACAGAACATGGTCATGCCATGCTCGCCAATTTCATGAAAATTGCGGGCATGAAGATAACAGGCCAGGCCACGGCATGACGTCACTTCCCGATCCTTCCCAACCGCTGACGCGGGATGAAGCCGCTCAGGCATTCTCCGCGATATTGGATGGCGGGGCGTCCGATGACGATGTTGCGCGATTTCTTCTCGCATTAAGTGAACGGGGCGAAACGGCGCTGGAGATCGCGGCGGCGGCTCGGGCGTTGCGCGCGCGCATGATACCCATCAGCGCTCCGGCAAATGCGATAGATGTGTGCGGTACGGGCGGAGACGGGCATCACACGCTCAATGTCTCGACGGCGGTTTCCATCGTGATAGCCGCCTGTGGCGTGCCGGTGGCCAAGCACGGTAATCGCGCAGCTTCTTCCAAAGCAGGCGCTGCCGATACGCTGGAGGCGCTGGGCATCGATCTTTCTCGTGCGGGAGAGCTAGCCGAAAAATCGCTGGCAGACATCGGCATCTGTTTCCTTTTTGCGCAAAGCCATCATCCTTCGCTCGGTCGCATTGCACCCATCAGACGAGCGATCGGCCGCCGCACTATATTCAATCTTATGGGGCCACTCGCCAATCCGGCTGGAGTAAGACGACAGCTCATCGGCATTGCGCGGCCTGACTATGTTCCCATCTATGCAGAGGCACTAAGAGAGATCGGCACGGATCGGGCGATGGTCATATCGGGCGAGGAAGGATTGGACGAACTGTCCCTGGCAGGCGGCAATGCTATTGCCGAGATAGAAAGGGATGTGATGAGGTCCTATATTGTCTCAGCCGCCGACGTGGGTTTGCCGGTTTATCCCGTGAGTGCGATCAAGGGCGGAAACCCGGCCCATAACGCAACGGAACTCAGGAAGCTGTTGCTGGGCGAGCATGGCCCCTATCGCGACGCAGTTTTGTTCAACAGCGCCGCAGCCTTGGTAATCGCCGGCGAAGTCGCCGATCTGCGTGACGGGGTTGAGGAAGCGGCCGAAGCGATTGACAAGGGATTGGCAAACGCGCTGCTCAATTGCTGGATTGCCTATCAATGACCAACAAACTCGTGGAGATATGCAACACAAAGCGCCAGGAGGTTGCCGCTCGCAGGGCTTCGGTCACTTTCGCCACGCTGGATGCACGCAAAGCCGAACAAAGCAGCCCTCGCGGGTTTCGCGCTGCGCTTGATGCCGCGGCGCGAACTGGTCACGCCCTGATCGCGGAAATCAAGAAAGCGAGTCCCTCAAAGGGATTGATCCGCGCCGATTTCGATCCGCCCGCTCATGCCCAAGCCTATGAGGCCGGAGGCGCAGCCTGCCTGTCCGTGCTGACGGATGCCCCTTATTTCCAAGGGCACGAAGATTATTTGATGGCAGCACGTTCGAATTGTACGTTGCCAGTGCTGCGCAAGGACTTCATGGTGGATCCTTGGCAGGTGCATGAAGCTCGGGCAATCGGTGCGGACGCGATTCTAATCATCGTGGCGGCGCTGGACGATGGGCAAATGGCAGAGATCGAAGCGGCCGCGATGGAGTGCGGCATGGATGCACTGATCGAAGTACATGATGCTGACGAACTGGACCGTGCACTCAAGCTGCAATCTCGCCTCATCGGAGTAAATAACCGTGATTTGAGAGACTTCTCCGTCGATTTTGCCAGAACATATGAGCTGGTCGGTCATGCGCCCGGCGATTGCACTTTCGTGGCGGAGAGTGGCCTCACCAATAAGGCCGACCTTGACGCCATGGCCGAGCACGGTGTGCATTGCTTCCTCGTCGGCGAGGCTCTGATGCGACAGGCCGATGTGGAGACGGCGACGCGGTTGCTGCTAAACGGAAAATGAGCGAGCTCACTCACCTGGACCAATCAGGCGCGGCCCATATGGTGGACGTTTCTGGCAAGGCCATAACGGCGCGCCAGGCGATTGCACACGGCCGCATCTCTATGTCTGTAGAAGCGCGAGACGCGATTGCTCAGGGCTTGACCAAAAAGGGCGACGTGCTCGCCGTCGCTCGCGTTGCCGGTATCATGGGCGCCAAGAAGACATCAGAACTGATACCGCTTTGCCATCCCCTGCCTCTGTCCTCCATAAAGCTGGATTTGGAGGTGGACGACCATGGCGTCATCGTCACTGCGACCGCCAAGACCAGTGGCCAAACCGGCGTTGAAATGGAAGCGCTGGTGGCCGTCAGCACAGCGTTGCTCACCATCTATGACATGGCAAAAGCGGTAGATAAGTCCATGATTATTAGCGATATCTGCTTATTAGAAAAAAAAGGCGGCAAATCAGGTGAATGGGCGCGCAGCGCATGAGCCTGCTCGCCGTCTCTGAAGCACAAAAGCGACTTTTCGCTCTTGCAGGAACTGTGCATGCCGAGGAAGTCCCACTTGCAGAAGCCTTCGGCCGGTGGCTAGGCCGCGACGTCAAAGCACTGAGGGATCAACCTTGGGCCAGTCTGTCGGCAATGGACGGATATGCTATCCGCCACGCCGATCTACCCGGTCCCTGGTCAGTTACAGGGGAAAGCGCAGCGGGCGGCGAAGGCGCTCCGAAGGTGAATGCGCGTGAAGCGGTTCGCATCTTCACGGGCGCTGCGATGCCCAAGGGCGCAGATTGCGTCCTGATTCAGGAAGATGCGGAATCCCGAAACGGCACGCTTATATTAACTGGATCCGGTCCGGATCGTCCCGGCAAACACGTCCGCGCGCAAGGCAGTGATTTTATCAAGGGGACGTTGCTCCTCCGCAAAGGGAGCGTGATTAGGGCGCCGCAGGTGGCGTTGGCGGCTTTGGGCGGTCATGCAGTGCTGCCTGCCCATCGCAAGATCAAAGTGGCGCTCTTTTCTACCGGAAATGAACTGATTGCACCGGGGCAGCACGGTCGGCCAGGGGATTTGCCAGCCTCCAATGGCGTGATGCTCCGCGCCATGTTTGCGGGACTTCCTGTCGAGGTTGAAGACCTTGGGATCGTTCCGGATGATCTGACGGCACAAACGGAAGCGTTTAGGCGAGCTTCAACTGCGGACATCATTGTAACCACGGGGGGAGCGTCGGTGGGGGATCATGATTTGGTCAAGCCCGCGTTTGAAATGGCTGGGGGAACGGTCGATTTCTGGCGGATTGCGTTGCGGCCCGGGAAACCCCTGATGGCGGGGCGAAACGGCCAGGCATTGTTCCTGGGGTTGCCGGGCAATCCGGTTTCCGCGTTCGTTACTGCCCTTCTCTTCGTGCTTCCGCTGGTCCGGCACATGAGCGGCGCCAGCGATCCCTTGCCGCCACTCCGGCGAGCAATCTTGACGCAAGAAATGCCGCCTGTGGCTGGCCGGACGCAATATCTCCGCGGTATATTCGATAATGGAGAGGTCGCTCCCCTCCCCAATCAGGACAGCGCAGCAATGCTTTCATTCGCCAGCGCCAATGCCCTCATCGTGCGGCCAGCGAATAGCGCCTCGCTCGCCATTGGTGATGCGGTGGAATTTATCCCTCTCACTTGAAATCCATCTGGTCCATCAGCTTGACGGTCCGCGATTCGTTTCCTATACGTTCTCCGTCCGTTCCAGATGAGGGGTCCGCCATGTTGACAAACAAACAACATGAATTGCTTTGTTTCATTCACCGCAAGCTTGAAGAAACAGGCGTTTCTCCTTCGTTCGAGGAAATGAAGGAAGCACTGGATCTCAAATCCAAATCAGGCATTCACCGCCTGATCAATGCGCTGGAAGAACGCCAGTTCATCCGCCGCTTGCCCAATCGGGCCCGGGCGCTCGAAGTGGTGAAGCTCCCCGAAGGAATGGAGCGAACTCGGACGCCGATTGCAGCAGATACTATCCCGAAAACAGTTGCCCCCCCGATACCCATTGCCGCCAATGATGTGGTTGACATTCCCCTTCACGGCCGCATTGCCGCTGGCGTTCCCATTGAGGCACTTGAAGGACAAAACATGCTTTCCGTGCCCGCCGCGCTGCTGGGTTCAGGCGAACATTATGCGCTTGAGGTAGCGGGAGACTCCATGATGGAGGCAGGTATCCTGGATGGAGACTTCGCGCTCGTCCAGAGAACCGAAGTTGCACGCGACGGCCAAATCGTGATCGCATTGATCGACGAGAGCGAAGCTACCCTCAAATATTTTCATCGGGAAGGGCCACGAATTCGGCTTGATCCGGCTAATGCGGCTTATGAACCGCAGATCTACGACGCATCGCAAGTGCGGATACAGGGTAAGTTGGCGGGACTGCTTCGACGGTATAATTGATCCCATATTCAATGGAATTGATCGTCAGTGCCTTATGGTTGTCGTACACGCGCCGGCATCTTTCGATAACTTCGGGTGAATTTCCCATGAGTAATGCCGTACTGGGATGGTAATCCTTACGGCGTCATTTTTTGGTTGGAGTAGCGCATGGGATTGGAAATTAAAGGCGGGTGCCTTTGTGGAGAGTGCCGGTACGTTAGTCACGCCGAACCGATTAATATCCGGGCCTGTCACTGCCATCGTTGCCAGAAGGCAACCGGCGCTCCATTCTACGCCCGCGTAATGGTTCCGCTCGACAGCATTTCAATGGCTGGCCCCATCGGATGGTTCAATGCCGAATCCGGCGTTCGACGCGGCTTTTGCACCCAATGCGGCACCACGCTTTTTTCGGAACGGCAAAACGCGAATACTATCGGCCTCACGATGGGCAGTCTCGATGAGCCGGATTTGTTCGAACCGACCGAACACATCTGGACATCCAGCAAACAGGCTTGGCTTTCACTAAACGATGGGCGGCCGCAATATCCTGAAGCTCCGCCCGCCTGATTGCGTTGCGACATCGTGCACCGCTCCTGGACGGAGTAAAGAACAGACCAGCATGCCGAGAGGTGCCAAGCTCTTCCGAGTTATGTTGCATCCCTGAATGGCTGCGAGGATACGGCTGCTATTTGTGAAGTGGCCTTCCGGGCATGGCTTGGCGGCTCTATCTGGGACCGAAATCCATCGTTCGCGAACTGATCGAACAATAACGCTCGATCTGAAACATAGAAAATGGCGCCCTTCTGGGGCGCCATTCATTAACGAAAAACTTCAGCGATTGGCGATCGGCACATAATCGCGTTGCTGGGGCCCAGTATAGAGTTGGCGTGGACGGCCAATGCGTTGGGCAGGATCAGAGATCATTTCATTCCACTGTGCAACCCAGCCTACCGTGCGGGCGAGTGCAAAGAGAACGGTGAACATGTCAGTTGGGAAACCAATCGCCGACAGGATCACGCCGCTATAGAAATCGACATTGGGATAGAGCTTCTTTTCGATGAAATATTCATCGTTGAGAGCGATATGCTCCAGTTCCCGAGCGACATCAAAGACGGGGTCGCTGACGCCCAGCTTGTCCAGCACTTCCTTGGCCGTTTTTTGCATGACTTTGGCGCGCGGATCGTAATTTTTATACACACGGTGTCCAAAGCCCATCAGGCGGAAAGGATCGTCCTTGTTTTTCGCTCGGGCGATATATTCGGGGATTCTGTCGACGGTCCCGATTTCACGAAGCATATTGAGAGCAGCTTCGTTGGCGCCGCCATGAGCAGGACCCCAAAGGCAGGCGATACCTGCCGCGATGCAGGCGAAGGGGTTTGCGCCGGAAGAACCAGCAAGACGAACAGTAGATGTCGACGCGTTCTGCTCGTGATCGGCATGGAGGATGAAAATCTTGTCCATCGCCGCTTCGACAACCGGGTCGACTACATATTCTTCAGCCGGTACGCCAAAAGTCATGCGCAGGAAATTGCCAGTATAGCTAAGGTCGTTATCTGGATAAAGGAAAGGCTGACCAGCCGAATATTTATAGGCCATTGCAGCGAGAGTGGGCATCTTCGCAATCAGGCGATGGCTAGCCACCATCCGCTGATAGGGATCATTGATGTCTGTGGAATCGTGATAGAAGGAGGAGAGCGCACCTACCACACCACACATGATCGCCATGGGATGCGCGTCGCGACGGAAACCCCGATAGAAGGTCGAAAGTTGCTCATGCACCATGGTATGGCGCGAAATGGTATAGGTGAAATCGTCTAGCTGCGCTTTGGTCGGAAGCTCGCCGCGAAGCAGCAGATAGCTTACTTCCATGAAGCTGCTGCCCTCGGCGAGCTGTTCAATGGGATACCCCCGATGCAGCAATACGCCCTGATCACCATCAATATAGGTCAGGCCGGATTCGCAACTTGCGGTCGAAGTAAAGCCAGGATCAAAGGTGAACATGCCCGTGTTTGCGTAAAGCTTCCGGATATCCAGCACATCCGGTCCCACGGATCCCGACAGGATGGCGTAATCCTGCGACTCCTCACCAATATTCAGCTTGGCGTTCCGTTCACCCATATTGTTCTCCTTTGCAATTCGTCAGCCTGCCGTCGCCGTTTCGGCATCCGACAAACGCGCCAATGATTCGTCTTTCCCGAGGAGAAAGAGAACATCGAAAATCCCCGGCGATGTAGCCCTGCCCGTCAGCGCTGCGCGCAACGGCTGGGCCACTTTGCCAAGGCCGATTTCGGCGTCCTCTGCCACGCCTCGCACTTTTTCGTCCAGTGCCGTCGGGGACCACTCCTGCACATCCGACAGCGCCGCCCGGGTTTTCCCCAATAGTGCGCGCGCGGCGTCATCTAGCAGGCTTGCAGCCTTCTCGTCGAGATCAAGCGGGCGATTTTTGAAAAGGAAAACCGCACCTTCAGCTAACTCGTTGAGATTCTTTGCGCGCGGCTTCAGCGACTCCATGGCGCGGATCAATAATGCCAGATCGGCCTCGTCCAGTTCCCGGCCCAGAATCGCGGCAATACGCGGCGCAACAAGACTGGCCAAACGGGTATTCTCGGCCTCCCGAATATAATGGCCGTTCAGATTTTCCAGCTTCTTCAAGTCGAAACGCGAAGGCGATCGGCCGACGCCGTCCAGATCAAACAGTTCGACCGCCCGATTACGAGAAATGATTTCCTCGTCACCATAGCCCCAGCCGAGCCTCAGCAGATAATTGGAGACAGCTTCCGGCAGCATTCCCATATCATCGCGATAAGCATCCACGCCTAAGGCTCCGTGCCGCTTGGAAAGCTTGGCGCCGTCCGCTCCATGGATCAGCGGCACATGGGCGTATACAGGCTCCGGCCAACCCATTGCGCGAATGAGCGCGAGTTGGCGGAAGGCGTTGTTGAGATGGTCATCGCCCCGGATAACATGCGTAATGCCCATATCGTGATCGTCCACCACAACGGAAAGCATATAGGTCGGCGTTCCATCGGAGCGGAGCAGCACGAAATCGTCTATTTCCGCATTCTGGACAGTGACCGCGCCTTGCACCTGGTCGGCAATGGTAGTCTCCCCATCCAGCGGCGCTTTCAGGCGAACGACAAAAGGCGCGCCATCGACTGCCTCTGTTGGATCGCGATCGCGCCATCTGCGGTCATAGCGGAGGGGCTGCTTAGCTGCACGCTGCTGCTCGCGCATCTGCTCCAACTCCTCGGAGGTTGCATAACAGCGATAAGCCTTGCCCTCAGCCAAAAGCTGATGCGCTACCTCCGCATGACGCTCAGCGCGTGAGAATTGAAATACTGCCGGCTCATCGCCCATGAGACCAAGCCAATCGAGTCCATCGAAGATCGCCTCAATGGCGGCATCCGTGGAGCGTGCCCGATCAGTGTCTTCGATGCGGAGCAGGAACTTTCCACCATGATGGCGTGCATAAAGCCAGTTGAAGAGCGCCGTGCGCGCGCCGCCGATATGAAGGTAACCCGTTGGAGAAGGGGCAAATCGCGTTACCACGCCCTTATTCTCGATTGTTGCGTTCACGCAATGGTTCCTTAATATAAGCAGTATCAATTCATCCGGTCTTAACGGTCCGGCACAGCAGGCCAGAATGACCGGTGACGCCCCTAGCATGGCTTTTGAGCCACGACAAACCTCCACTTGGGGCGGCGCGAACATATCTGCAACCGCTTTGATGAAGAAGCTCGAATATTGGCTTGAAAGCGAGCGGGACAATATCCCTTTATGGATACCAGTGGGCCTGGGTACAGGCATTGCCGCCTGGTTTTCGCTCTCCGGTCCCTTCGCGTGGATGGCGTGGATATCCGCATCTCTCGCCATCGCAGCGCTGTCGTTTCTGTTGCCGCAGGGTATGAGGACGGGCCGCATCGTCCTGTTCGTTGGCATTTTGGGAGCGACCGGATGCAGTCTTATGTGGGCAAAGGCTGCGCTTGTGTCCCATCCTGTGCTGGAACGCCCGGTATTCACGCAATTCATCGGGCGCGTGATGGACATGGAACCCCTGCCAGCAAGAGACATCGTCCGAGTCACGCTTCATCCGCAGCAAAGACGGGATTTACCCCCCGTCATACGGGTCAATATCGCAGAGAAAGATGTGCCACAGGGACTGGCGGTCGGCAGCTTCATTTCCCTTCGCAGCCGGTTGATGCCGCCTGCCGCCGCAGCGGTGCCCGGCGCCTACGATTTTTCGCGGCGTGCGTGGTTTGACGAAATCGGTGCGACCGGCCGGGCATTGCAGCCGATTAACCTTGTCCTCGCCGCTCCTGATAGCTCTCCATCCTTCCGCCACCGGCTCTCTGCCCATATTCAAACCCAGCTTGACGGTGGGGCTGGAGCAATCGCGGCCACGCTGGCGACCGGAGACCGCGGAGCGATCAGCGAGGAGGATGCAGAGGCGATGCGGCGCAGCGGTCTTGCGCATTTGCTGTCGATCAGCGGTTTGCATGTCAGTGCATTTATCGGGGCTGTCCTGCTGCTCGTATTCCGTCTCACAGCGCTTAGCCCCAGGCTGGCCCTGCGCTGGCCGCTCCTTCTGATCGCGGCCGCAATGGCCGCGGCCGCAGGCGTGGGATATACATTGCTAACGGGATCGGAGGTGCCGACAATCCGTTCCTGCGTAGCGGCATTGCTCGTCCTGGGCGGTCTCGCGCTCGGCCGGGAAGCGATTACGCTTCGGCTGATAGCGAGCGGGGCGATCTTCGTCATGCTTTTCTGGCCAGAGGCCGTGGCAGGCCCCAGCTTTCAACTCAGTTTTGCCGCTGTGACGGCGATCGTGGCGCTGCACGAGCACCGCCGTTTCCATGCATTGGTTGAACGACGTGACGAAGGACTGATAGCCCGTTTTTGCCGAAGCCTCCTTGCGTTATTCCTGACCGGTATAGCCGTGGAACTCACGCTTTCGCCTATTGCTCTCTATCATTTCCATCAGACCGGCATTCTCGGCGCATTTGCCAATATCGTTGCGATCCCTCTCACTACGTTTGTCATTATGCCGGTCGAGGCGCTCGCTCTTTTACTTGATCTTGTGGGTCTCGGGGCACCAGCATGGTGGATAACGGGGCAGGCGCTCGATCTTCTGCTCGCATTGGCACATTTTATCGCTTCCCGCCCCGGTTCCATGGCCATGCTGCCCGTCTTTCCTGAATGGACCTTCGCACTAGTGGTTTTTGGCGGCCTTTGGATAAGCCTCTGGCGCAGTGGCGCGCGATATTATGGTCTCGTTCCGCTTTTGATGGGCCTTGCCTTCATGGCGTCATCCACTCCGCCTGACCTGCTTGTCACCGCTGACGGCCGCCATCTGGCGGTGCAAGTGCCCGGAGGAGGGCTTGCCATATTGCGCGCGCGGGCGGGCGATTACGTCCGGGATACCCTCTCAGAAAGTGCGGGTTTTGAGGGAGAGCTAGTCAATATAGAGGATTTACCGAACGCGCGATGCAGTGCTGATCTATGTGCGATCAATATCGTCGCCGATGACCGGAATTGGCGCGTTCTGGCGACGCGGAGCGGTTACATGCTGCCTTGGCGTGTTCTGACGGCGCAATGTCGCCAAGCGGATATTGTCATCAGTGATCGCCGCCTGCCCCGAAGTTGTACGCCGCGATGGTTGAAACTCGATCGCCGCTTCCTGGAACGAAATGGTGGCCTGTCGGTGAACCTGGCGCATCAAAGAGTTGAGAGCGTTATCCAGAGCGGCGACCAACATCCTTGGGTCCGGCATCCGATGTCACGTCCTTAGCGTCTATTATTTTGGCCGCCTACCAAGAGTCAGAAGGAAGCATGCGCCCTGTGGCGGCGCGCTTTCTATGGTGATGTCGCCCTTCATGGCGCGGGCAAGTTTGCGCGAAATATAAAGGCCTAACCCGCTGCCGCCGGCTTCATCACGGCCCAGGCGTTCGAATTTATCGAAGATCTTATCCTGATCCTGTGGCGCGATGCCGCGCCCTTGATCGGCAACCTTCACTTTGGCCAAGTCGCCCTCTCCCTCCACGCGAATCCAGATCGTGGAGTGTTCGGGCGAATAACGAATGGCGTTGCCTATCAGATTAACCATGATCTGCAGCGCCCTTCGAAATTCTCCAACGGCCGGCAGCGTTTCATCGGCGTTCGGCGCCTCAATGCGAATCTGGTGGTCCGAAGCTTTTACTGCGAGCAAGCCCGCGGCGCGCCGCGCAATATCAGCAAGGTCGATGTCTTCCATCACGGGATTGAAATCAGGCCGTTCGATAGCCTGCAGATCGGCCAGATCATCGACCAGTTCCATCAGGTGGCGCCCGGCCGCGGCTATATCGCTGGCGTAATTGGCATAATCGCGACGGAGCGGACCTTGCAACTGACCACTGATGGTATCAGCGTTTGCAATGATTCGGCCGAGCGGCTGGCGCAACGCCCTGTCCAGACGTTGGCCGAACATATGGGCATAGGCGCTTTGCTGTTCGCCGCGCCGTTGGGCATCGCGGGGTGCCCGCGCGGCTATCGCGGCCGCCTTGCCTCGATAGCCGACAAGGGTCCCCTGCGAATCGAATATGGGAAAGCCGGAAAGGACATACCGTTCTTGTGGCCGGCTCCGCACGCTCGCATGCTGGTCCAGGAAAGGGAGTCGTTCCGCCATCGCCTTCAGTATCGGCAAATCGTGATTCGGCCCCTCCTCCAGCTTGAAGAACTGGGTGAGCAAAGAACCCGTTTCTGGCCAGACTTCATCAGCCGCCACAGGGCCCGTGCGCGGCATGGCGAGAAAGCGTAAGTCATTGTCGACACGCCAGTTCCAGCCCTCGGCCGCGCGAACCAGGTCGGCTTGTCGCTCCTGCTCCACCGGTTCCATGGGCGGATCGGGCTCGGCTTCGCGTTCTTTCCAGTCTACGACGGTCAGCGTAACTTGCCCATTTTCCGGCCGGGCGCGAACCCACATATCAATATCGACGTCCTCGTCAGCCGCCATTACCGGCCGGGCAATCAACGTGTTGAGACGAAGCGCAAGTCGCGCGAGCATCGCGATCTGTGGAATAGCAACGGGTCCACCTTCAAATCCGCCTGCCCGCAAATGCAGGTTCAGGAGCGGCGGATCGGCCGAAACGAGTTCGCCCTGTGCATTGATCACAGCCTCGATTGCTACGTCGCTCATTGGCAGCGCGTTCATTTCGTCTTTCGCCCCGGCAATCCCTGGCCATACAGCATGCCCACCTTGTCACGGTAGGTTTGCGGCAGGACGACGGCGGCGGCGTCCCTGGTGGCCTGCTCGGGGGTTAGCATGCCATAATGACGAGCCAATTGGATCAGTCGGGAATCGGTAAGGTCGCCCCGAATCATTTGAAGATCGAGGAGTAACCTGCTCGCCTCTTCCCCGTCCATCTGCTGTCGCCGCAGGATCGCCAGCAGAAGTTCCGGATCGTCACTGCACAACAGGGTGAACAAACGGTCAAGCGGCACATCCTGCGCCAGCGAAACAAAGGCCATCAGAAGCAGATAACGTCGCTGCCGCAACGCCTGGCGTTGGCCAAGGAGCGGATCGCGTTCCGTCCGGATCTTTCGCGCCAGCTTCATGGCGAGAGCAAAAGGTCCCTTTTCCTCATTATATTGCCGAAGCATGTCACCAGCGACTTCCCCCAGCAACGTGTCTACCTTGCGTGGCGGAGCGACGCCCGTTCGGGCAAGCGCACTCCCCAGGATCGCGGCGACGGTCCAGATGAGATCACTGTAGATTTCGGCTGGCACGTCGGCGCGGACCAGCACGAATTCCTGATCAGGCTCCGCCCAGCGATTCTCCGTTAGAAAAAGCGCCAACGCTGTATCGGCAATGGTGCGATCGGGGTCATCGATCAACCAGGACAGATCGCCTGCTATAGCCCCTTCGGAAGCCACACCGCCCCCCTTGCGGGCCATGATTGAAATACTCGCCCGATGCCGCATGTGCGCGACCAGTTCAGGTCCGGCCAATCCAGGGTGAAGCTCAATCGCGCGCCAGCAATAGCCGTAACCAAGCGTGTCCACGGCGTCGGGCAACATCGGCGCCACTTCCGCGGCCTTGCTGCGGAGGCCGAACATCATTCCGGTTTCCACCGTCGTTACAGCGCCTTCCAGATGGCGGCGCATCTCCGTCACCATGGCGTCCGGCATTTTCTGGTCATTGGCGCGGAAAAGATCAGTGAGGTCCAGCATGTGCCGCGACAGGTGTGCAGAATCATGTCCACCGGGCGCAAAAACGCCGCTGGAGGGGGAGGATTTACCTCCATCCGGCTTGGGGGTGCTGGCGCTCATATCCCTACATTAAGGCTGCATGGTTAACTTCGGCTAAATCGCGTGACGGAAAAGAGCCGTCCTGGCGGTTTTTCACGCGGTCTCTTTTGAAGGGGCCGATCGGCTCCGAACCTCCGGCCTTCGCAGCAGCATCAGCCCGATTGTGCCGAGCGCGTAGAGCGTCACCAGAGCAAATCCAAAGTCAAGCAAGCCCATCAGCCTGAACAGCAGCAACAGCAGTAAAGCCACGCCCAGGCTGCATATTGCCCAACTCTTCAGCTTTCCAGCTCTGCCCCGGCGAATCGCCAGTTCCACGATCAGGATAGAGGCGCAAAGGTGAAGGCCAGCGAATTGATCTGCGATCCGATTCACCCGCCAATGGCTCCCCAACACCGCCAGGCCGAGCAGCGCCAAAGCAGGACAGATATAAGCGCGCCAGGAAAAGCGTTCGGGACGCCGGGTCACGTGCGCCAGAATGTTGCTGATATTTTCCGCCGCCAGCGCTGCCAAGAAAAGCGCAATAGCTGGCCAGGTCAAACCATAGCTTGCAATTATCAGCGCGATCGCAGCGGTAACCATTGCCCCTATGCGCAAGTGGCGCGGTTGAATCTGCTGCCTTAGCAGCCAAGGCGCTGTCCTTTCCGCTATGGGGCGAAAGATATAATGTTCAACCCAGCCTTGTCCTTCCGCCGATGTCGATTGGGCGGGCAGGAATTTCTTCTCGGCTGCATCGGCGGCGGCCTGCGTGTCGATCAGGACGATTGCCCCGCCGAACAGGGCCTCATCCTCCACAGGCAGGCGGCCGGCGCCAGCTTGCACCGCATGACGCAAGAGCGTTGACTGAAGATCCCAATCCGCCAGCAAATCCAGCGTGTGAACCGTATCCATTAACTGGCGAAAATTCAGCCGAGCCAGCCCCGCCCATCGATATTGCGCATCGATCCGCTCAAACCCCGGTTCTTTGATGCGTTCATTCACGGTTAGCAAAACAGGTGCTGAATGGCGTGCCATTTCAGCATAAAGCGATTGCGCGGCAATGACGCCGTCGCCGATCAGCAGTATATCCGTGTCCGGTGGAATGGTCTGGCGCAGCTCGGCAGGGGTGCGGACCAGGGAAACGCTGATGCCGTCGGCGTTCAAGCGATCGACGGATCGGGACAGGGGTGGCGTGATCGCGTTCACATGAATGGAAATGTGCCCGGCGCCCGCCTGTGCCGCCTGCCTTGCCTGATATTCCACCAATGTCTGCCCTGCAAAGACAAGGGTAGCCCGAAGCGGGCCGTCACCATGGTCCAGGGTGGCACTTGCAGAAATGACAGCCGCAAAGGGCAAGGGCGCATCCCCAATCAGCAGGTTGGCGGAGGCTGTTCTCTTCGCAACCCAGCCAGCGGATTGCAACCCTTTCGGCAGCCGGAGCTTACCGGATCAGGACATTTCGAATGCGGCGATAGCCGATTTGAGCTTGCGAAGCATGACCGGATCGCCCGGAGCACCCTCCCCGGCTTCTTCTGACAGAGACATCAAGCCCACCACGCCGAAGCTGGCCGCCAGCCCCTTGAGACGCCATGCGGCTATTTGCCAGTTGGCATCGCAGCGCGCTCTTTCCAGCAGCGCTATCTGGCGCTGCGCACTTTCCAGAAAGGCATGGCGAAGGTCGACGATCAGCACTGGATCGTCACCGACAGCCGCAGCGAGGGCCGCATCCAAGGCACCGGGATCATAGGACATTTTTTTGCGCTAACATGAGGCGAGTTAATGAAGCGTTGCGAAAAGCCGGTTTCCGAATGCGCAAAACATGGTACACAGCCGCCATGTCGGGAGATACCAAGATCGTCGGCCTCTGGCGCGACAAACACAAGACCGGCGAGGCTGCTGCCC
Organism: Rhizorhapis sp.; assembly: GCA_036570425.1. Classification (GTDB taxonomy): domain Bacteria; phylum Pseudomonadota; class Alphaproteobacteria; order Sphingomonadales; family Sphingomonadaceae; genus Rhizorhapis. Next base: position 28,641 of record DATCYF010000005.1, read on the forward strand.
TGCCCACTCAACGCGCTGATTTGGGGGTTAACTCTGCGACCGAAGATATGATGTCCGCCGATGACGAGCCGTTCGAAGGAGCTTCGCCCACGTCCCAGATGATTCGCGGCGGCGCCATTGCGGCGGCGCTAATCTGGCTGGCCTTTTATGGATGGTTTCTTTTCGGAGCAGGATTTCCGAGGCCGGGGCTGGCCGCAGTGCCGGGGATCGTTTCCACCGCCGCCATCCCGCTGGTGCTGATTGGACTTCTCTACATAATCGCCATGCGCAACAGCCGCACGGAAATGCGCCGTTTCGGAGAGGCCGCCAATCTGCTCCGTGTAGAAAGCCGCAGACTCGAAAGACGCTTGGGAAGGATGCGGGATCAATTGACTGCAGCACGGGGGGAGCTTTCCGAGCAGGCTCGACTGCTGCAGGATCTCGGCATCAGCGCCACTTCTCGCATGCGTGGCTCCGCTGAGGAACTGGCCGGGCAGATGCAGATCGCTGAAGAAAAGGCCCAGGGCATTGAAAAAGCGGGCTCCATCGTCACGGCAAATCTGTCTACCCTGCTGACGGCTCTTCCGCAGGCGCAGGAGCAACTTGCCGCGGTTGCGCGGGATATCGGCGCCAGCGGCTCAACTGCGATTGAACAGGCAACATTGCTCCAATCCGAAATGGAGGCCATCGCACTGCTGACCGAACGGAGCAAGAAGGAGACGCTGGACGCCACGCAGGCCCTGTCAGGACAATTGCTGGAGCTACAGGACGCGACCAAGACCGCCGCGGCAGAAATAGAGGACATGACTACATCGGTCAGCGGACGGATTGAGGCTGTGCTGGAACGCGCCGGAGAAGCGGTGAATGCAAGCCGCAAGGGATTGGACGCACAAGCCGAAGCGCTGGGCCTGATGATCGATCAATCGCGGGCTGCGCTGACCGCCATCGGTTCTGAAACGGCTGAAAATCTTTCTACGAATGCCGCCCACATTGAAGCACGATTGCGGGAAATCGACGGTCTGCTGCAACAGCAAAGCGGGCTGGCTGGACAATTGACGGAAGGACTATCCGCAGGTCTGGAGCAGCTATCGGCGCGTTTTGCCGCATTGGAGAATGACGGTGGCGCCCGTAACCAGCGCCTGGGCGACGCGATAAGCGCTTTGACTCAGGAAGCCGAGCGCATGGAGCATGCTCTCGCCAGCGGTAATGTGGCGGCAGACGGGCTTATCAGCCGGGCAGAAGCGCTATTGCTCGCGCTGGATTCGGGTGCGCGGGAGCTGGACGAAACATTGCCCATGTCGCTGTCGCGTCTGGACGAACGTTTCGACAAGACAATGCGGATCATGGCCGATGCTTCCCCCGAAGCGGAAAAGCTGGAGGCCGTCACTGACGCCATATTGGGCCGGGTCAACGAAGCTGAGGAAATGATCCGGACACAGGCTACCCTGCTCAAGGAATGGCTATCGAGTGCGGAGGCGCATCTCGTGACCAACCGTATTGAGGTAGAGAAGCTGGCCAGCGCCATTTCGGCTGCGGACAGTCAGGCTGGCCAATTGGCCGAACAGGCTGGACCCAAGCTGATCGAGGCGCTGTTGCGCGTCAAGGATACCGCCGAACAGGCTGCTGAGCGAGCGCGCCAGTCGCTCGCCAGAACGATACCTGAAGCCGCGGACGCGCTGGGCAAGGCCAGCCAGAAGGCTTTGGAAGATGCCGTTACGGAAAAGGTGAGCGCGCAGATGGAGCAGATCGCCACGATCGCCCAATCTGCTTTGCAGGCTGCGCATCAGGCTACGGATCGACTCATGCGGCAGATGCTCACCATTGCGGATACGAGCGCCAGCGTAGAGCGGCGGATAGAGGAGGCGCGCCAGCAGACCGAGGAACGCGACAAGGACAGCTTCGCACGTCGTGTGGCGGTGCTGATCGAGGCTCTCAACAGCACGGCCATTGATGTCAGCAAGATATTGTCCAACGAGGTCGCGGATTCGAGCTGGGCCGCCTATCTAAAGGGAGACCGGGGCGTTTTCACGCGCCGGGCGGTCAAACTCCTCGATGCAGGCGAAGCGCGGGAAATCGCGCATCATTATGATCAGGACCTGGAATTCCGGGAACATGTGAACCGTTATATCCATGACTTTGAGGCGATGCTGCGTCACATATTGGCGACCCGGGACGGCAGTGCGCTGGCGGTAACGTTGCTATCCTCTGATATGGGCAAACTCTATGTCGCGCTGGCGCAGGCGATTGAACGGCTGCGGGGCTAAATTGATATGACGAGGCCGGTGCAACAGGCCTGGTCCTCCATCAATTGGCGAACAATAGCACTGGCGTTTCCAGCAGTCGCTTTACCGCCTGAATAAAATTGGCGGCGTCCCAACCGTCCACTACACGGTGATCGCAGCTTGTCGACAAATTCATGAGCTTTGCCGCCATGATTTCGCCTTCGGAAATGACCGGCCGCTCAACGATCCGATTCACACCCACAATGGCGACCTCTGGCCGATTGATGAGGGGGGTCGACATAATCCCCCCAAGTGGACCCAAGGAAGTCAGCGTGATCGTTGAGCCCGTCAGTTCGGATTGGGTGGCTGTCCCCTCCCGCGTAGAATTGGAGAGGCGCGATATTTCAGCAGCGAGCTGCCAGATGTTGAGGTCCTGAGCAGCGCGGATAACCGGCACCATTAATCCCGCATCCGTCTGCGTCGCTACGCCCATGTGGATGGTTCCGAGCCGAGTAACAGCGCCTGCTTCGTCGTCATAATGCGCATTGATCATTGGAAAATCGGGAACAGCCTTGCAGATCGCCACGATCAGGAAAGGCAGCAGAGTAAGCCTCGCCCGGTCACCACGATTCGCGTTCAAGTCCGCCCGCATTACCTCCAAGGCGGTGACATCGATTTCCTCGACATAAGTGAAATGTGGAATATGGCGCTTGGATGCAGCCATGTTCTCAGCGATGCGCCGGCGCAGGCCAACAACTTTAACCTGTTCATCAGGACGGACGGGCGATGTCCCGGGCGCCCGATAGCCTTCTCCCTTTCCATAGAACAGATAGGCGTCCAGGTCGGCATGGCGAATGCGCTCTCCTTGGGAATGAACCATCGACAGATCGACCCCAAGCGCCTTTGCCCGCGCCCGGACTGCGGGAGAAGCGAGGACTTTGGTAGATGCCTCATTGCGATCTTCCTGGGTCGGAGAGGATGCTGAAGAAAGGTTGGTCAGTCCCGGTTTTTCTTCGCCCTTGATCACTGGGGGCACCGAGGGCTTCGCGTCCTCGACCTCCTCGGTCACGGACGTTTCAGAGCCGCCCTGCTCGTCCATCTCAATCTCGACCAGCATGGAACCGATCGGCACCCGATCCCCTATCTCACCGCCAATGGCAACGATTTTGCCCGCCACGGGAGACTCCATTTCGACTGTAGCTTTGTCCGTCATCATGTCGGCAATCGGCTGATCCTCTTTGACGATGTCGTCCACCGCCACATGCCAGTTGACGATCTCCGCCTCCGAAATGCCTTCGCCGATATCGGGCAAGTTGAAAGTGAAGCGCGCCATATGCCTCAATCCCTCAGAATTTTCTTGATCGCCTCACCTATGCGGACGGGCCCAGGGAAATAGGCCCACTCAAGCGAGTGTGGATAGGGTGTGTCGAAGCCCGTGACGCGCTCAATGGGTGCTTCAAGCGCATAGAAGCATCGCTCCTGTACCAATGCGGAAAGCTCCGCGCCAAAGCCGCTCGTTCGGGTTGCCTCATGTACGATCATGCACCGGCCGGTTTTCCGCACCGAAATCTCGATGGCTTCGATGTCGAGCGGAACGAGTGTGCGCAGGTCGATAATCTCCGCATCTACGTCCAGATCGGCTATGGTGCTGGAAACCACATGAACCATGGTGCCATAGCAAAGAATGGTAAGCGCCTCCCCTTTCCTTACTATCCGCGCCTTGCTCAGGTCGATGCGATAATAGCCATCCGGCACGTTGGCCTCCGCATTCCCTGCCCAGTTCTTCGTGGGGCGGTCATAGTGCCCGTCGAACGGGCCGTTATAGATGCGCTTGGGCTCGAAGAAGATGACCGGGTCATTGTCTTCAATGGCCGCGATCAGCAGACCTTTGGCGTCATAAGGGGTGGATGGAATGACAGTCTTGATACCCGACACATGGGTGAAGATGCCTTCGGGGCTCTGGCTATGGGTTTGTCCGCCAAATATGCCACCACCAAAGGGGCTGCGCACTGTGATTGGGGCAATGAATTCGCCTGCCGAACGGTAACGTAGCCGCGCTGCTTCTGAAACGAGTTGGTCCAATGCCGGATAAATATAATCAGCGAATTGGATTTCCGGTACAGGGCGAAGGCCATAAGCGCCCATCCCTACAGCCACGCCGACGATGCCGCATTCTGTGATTGGGGTATCAAAAACCCGGTGTGTCCCGTATTTTTTCTGTAAGCCCGCCGTCGCGCGGAATACGCCCCCGAAATAACCTACATCCTCGCCCATCACGATGACATTGGGATCGCGCTCCATCATCACATCCATGGCGCTGTTGATCGCCTGCACCATGTTCATTTGTAGCATGGGCATGGTGTCGTTCATTTCCTGGCCGCCTCTGCTTCGTCGAACATCTGCTGACGCTGTTCGCGCAGATGCCAGGGCATTTCTTCATAGACGCCCTCAAACAATGTATCGAGCGGCTGGTGGAGGCCGTGGCCTAAAATCCCGTTCTTTTCAGCTTCTTTGGCGCAATCCCTCACATATTCCGCCATTTCCAGATCCAGTGCCGCGTACCGATCCATGTCCCAGATGCCAAGGCTGATCAGATGCCGCTTCAGCCTGGCAATAGGGTCCCCAAGAGGCCATTGGTCGCTTTCCCTGGCTGATCGATACTGCGATGGATCATCCGAGGTGCTGTGTCCCTCAGCGCGGTAGGTGAAATGTTCAATCAGCGTCGGCCCGGCATTGGCGCGCGCTCTGTCTGATGCCCATTTGGTCGCGGCATAAACCGCCAAAGGATCATTCCCGTCGACCCGTAGCCCGGCAATGCCATAGCCCACCGCCCGCGCGGCAAAAGTGGTCGATTCCGCTCCGGCAAAACCGGAAAAGGACGAGATGGCCCATTGATTGTTGACCACGTTCAATATGACTGGCGCCCGGTAAACACTGGCAAAGGTGCAGGCTGAATGGAAATCTCCTTCTGCAGTCGATCCCTCGCCACACCATGCCGCGGCAATTCGGGTATCCCCCTTGGCAGCGCTTGCCATGGCCCAACCCACAGCCTGCGGATATTGCGTGGCCAGATTCCCGGAGATCGAGAAGAAACTGGCTTCCTTGCTGGAATACATGATCGGCAACTGCTTGCCTTGCAATCGATCGGCACGATTGGAGTAGATCTGGTTCATCATGTCGATGAGCGGCCATCCCCGCGCAATCAGCAAACCCTGCTGCCGATAGCTTGGAAAACACATATCGTCGCGATGAAGGGCATAGGCAGCGGCCACCGCGATGGCCTCCTCGCCCGTGCATTTCATGTAAAAACTGGTTTTGCCTTGCCGTTGCGCCCGAAACATTCGTTCATCGAAAGCGCGAGTCAACACCATGGCCTTCAACATGTTGAGCAGCGTATCGCCGTTCAGCCGGGGGTCCCAAGGGCCTGTTGCGCAATAATCGTCATCCAGCACCCGGACCAAACCATAGCATAAATCACGCATATCGGCGGGGTAGCTGGTTTCATCAGGGCGCCGCGTAACCCCTGCAGCCTCTACTTCCAGGTCGCTGAAATCGACGTCATCGCCTGGCCGGAACTTGGGCTCCGGCACATGCAAGTTGAGCGGAGGCAGATTACGACGGTCCCGATCCTGAGCCATTCCTGCTCCACTTCGAGCCGCGACCACAGTCGCGCCAGCACATATTATGTCTTCAGGTTGTTACTATATTACGCTCAACATAAAACGAGACAGGTCCTTTCCTGTTCCCCCCATTAAGCGTCCTCGCTGTTCAAACTGCTACAGGAGCAGGGATGTGGGATTGCGGATGGTAATTGCGAACTTCGAAATCCTCAATTCTGTAGTCGAAAATCGATGTGGGCCGGCGGGCGAGGTGAAGCGTCGGAGCGCCGCAAGGAATGCGTGAGAGTTGTTCCTCAACCAAGACGGCGTGATTGAGATATAAGTGTACATCGCCTCCATTCCAGACAAGCTCCCCCGCTTCCATGTCGCATTGTTGCGCAAGCATGCGAATCAGCAGCGCGGCAGAAAAGACATTGAACGCAAACCCGAGCCCGAGGTCGCAACTTCGTTGAAAAAGCAGGCCTGATAATTTTCCGTTGGCCACATGGAATTGATAGGTCATGTGGCACGGTGGAAGCGCCATCTGATCAAGCTCATCGACATTCCAGCCTGTGAAGAGCAGCCGCCGCGATCCAGGGTTGGTCCTGATTGTTTCCACCAGTTGGGCGATCTGGTTGTGGCCTTTTTCCTCGCGACGGTAAAGATCAGCTTCGATCAATTCATAGCGCGGCCAATTCACCCATTGAGCGCCATAGACGGGGCCAAGATCACCCCATTTCCGTGCGAATTCCTCATCTTCCATGACTCGCCGTTCGAACGCATCCCGGTCAATCTGCTCTCCGGTCGAGCGTCGATATTCATCAAGCGGCCAGTCCGTCCAGATATGTACGCCCTGCTCCACGAGCGGCCGGATATTTGTCTCGCCTGTAAGGAACCATAGCATTTCGCGCGCGGCGGTCTTCCAATAGACGCGCTTGGTTGTAAGCAATGGAATTGCATTGTCAGCCAGGGAAAAGCGCAAAGTTGCCCCGAAAACAGACCGGGTGCCGACACCAGTGCGATCCACCCGTTCATCTCCCGCCGTCCACACATGGCGCATGAGATCGAGATATTGCTGCTCATAATGAGGGGCGTCGGTCATCGGGAATCCAGAATCAGAATGGTGAGCAAGAACTAGCCGAGAGTCCACTTTGGGTCCATGCAGGAGTCCAGGCTTCGTGATTGACGGAACGACTGATAAAACTGGAGTGCGGAACGGAGGAAAATCCTGTAGATTCAATGCCAAACAGGATCATAATGCCTACATGAATGCGCCGACGCTACCCAGATCCCTCCGAAAGGCACCTCCGCTGCCGAAGCAGCTTGATGCCCGTCTGGCATCCGATTTTTCGGGGCTTTTGCACGAGCAGAAGACTGAATTGCTCATGGCCATTTATCTTGACCATAGCGGCAATGTTGCCCGTTCGTCTCCGCGATTGAGGGTGGAAAGGGCAAGGCATTCCTGCCAATCCGTACAATCGTGCAAGAGGCGCTGCTGCATGGCTATGATCGATTCTTGCTGCTCCACAATCATCCATCCGGAGATCCGCGGCCAAGCCGGACCGATTTGCAAGCCACACGGCTACTCTGCCGGACGGCGAGAACCCTTGAGCTTGAACTGATTGATCATCTGATCCTCGCATCCTCTGGATGCTTCAGCTTTCGCGATGCCGGTCTAATATAGTCCGTCGCGCCGTTTTGAATAGTAATCCGCCAAAAGGCTGCATCTCTCACTTGCCACGGGCCAGACCCGCTTATATAGACCGCGCCTGCCTTGCGGGATCACAGCCGATTCCAGCGGTCGGGGAGTAGCTCAGCCTGGTAGAGCACTGTCTTCGGGAGGCAGGGGCCGGAGGTTCGAATCCTCTCTCCCCGACCAAATTATCTTTCCATAACGTCTTATTTTCTGCCACTTTTTGCCTCTCATGTCCAATGAATAAGACAGGGGCCGAAGCCACAATGTGAACCTTCCGGTTCAATTCCGCCGCCTCTGAACCGCATTCGCCACGTTCGCCAGATAGTCAGGACTGAACCTTGCGTAGTGCCGCTCGGTCGTGGTCGAATCGTCGTGCCCCATGAATTGAGCCAAGGCCGCCATGCTGATTCCCGCCTCTGCTGCCCAAACCGCTCCCGTATGCCGGAGCATGTAAGGCGTGACGTGTACCCCGCTGCGGTCACTGGCCGCCTGGAACGCTTTCTTGATGTTCGCCACTGGCTTGCCGCCGCGCTCCACAACATGCGCGATCTGGCGTGCGGCGTAGGATTCCTGCATGGCCTCGAATAGTTCGTCATTCATCTTTACGACTGGCCGACGCTTGGCCGTCTGCTTGCGCCCTGCCGGGTTAAGGTCGATCAACCGCCGTTCGAAGTCCACGCGGTCCCATGTCAATTCCAGAATGGCAGATGGTCGCGCCATCGTGTAAAGGCCGAGCAGCACATAGAGACGGGCGTGCGGCGCTTTCACTTCGGCAAAGAACTTTTCGAACTGGCCGTGTGTCAGGTGCCGCGTTTTGCGCTCGCCAATCTGGGGAAGCCACATTTCCGGCTTCGCGGCGACTTGTCCCTGCTTCCTTGCCCATCCTATCGCGGTGGACACCATCAGAAGCTCATAGCGAACCGTGGCTGGAGAGGCTTTGCGCTGATCTGCGTAGCTCTTGCACATCTTGTCGTCGATCAGGGAGGGGTCAGTATTTCCCCAAAATAGCTTCATCGCCTTCCAAGCGTCTTTGCGCCTTGGCGTTGACGGTTTGTTATCCGCCTCCAGATGATCGATATAGGCAAGCACTATCCTGCCCACGGTCCACGGTGTATCGTTCCCGTCCCGCCACCTTCTCCGGGCCTCTGCCTCCGCGCCCGGCCGATCTTCGGCATAGAGACGGCTTCGTCGTCGCTTTCCATCCTCGTTCCACACGAGGGCGAACGATCCTCGGAATCGCTGGACTGTGTATTCTGGCATTCGATTCTCTCAACTTCATCGGCCGGGATGCGAATAAGCACACCCAACCGGAAGGAACGCAACTCTCCCCGGTCAATCATCTTGCGGATTAGGCCTTCGCTGCATTCCCAACGGGCAGCAAGGTTCGGCACCGTAAAGGGCTTTTCGACTTTCTGTAGCGCAGTCATCCCTCCCCCTTCTCTGTGGCTGGCAGAATGGCGTCGATCATGGCGCGGTAAGCAGCACCTTCCCGGATGCATTCGTTTCTGATTTGGGCTTCAATGGTCATGCCGGACACGCCACCTCGATGTGTACGAAGATAAGCATCGCGACCGTCCTGCAGCATCTCCAGCGTTGGCACCCGCATTGCTTTAACCGCGGCGCGGGCGGCCAAAAGGCTGGGGCCATCCGTCCAAGGATCACCGGGAAGGTTCTTGAACTTCCCGCAATCGTGAAGGCATTGGCCAATTGCCCTCGCAACCCGCTCTATCATATCCTCACTCACCGCCCCGGCCCTCCATGCTGGCGAGGAAGGCGCGAAGTGTTGGCTCAATGCGCGCACTTTCTTCTTTGGCGAGCGCATTGCCGGTTTCGCGGTGGATTAGATCGAGAGAATGTTGAGCGCTACGTAAGGACGCATAGGCACCAGCGCTCACTCTACCCAGTTTGGCGCGAAGTTCGGCTGTGGATTGGAGGCGGTGGTTGCGGAATGCTTGGATTTCTTCTGAATCGTCGTAAAGACCTTTTACCATGTCAGAACCACGCATGCGTTCGTGATCACGGAGAGGCTCGCCTCGCAAATCCAGATACAGGTCAGCAGCAGCGTCCCGATCCGCCTGAATAACTTCATCCCCCGCATCACCCTTAGCTGGGGCATCCTGTGGTTGGAGGGCGGAAAGGGCACGATCTACAGCAGCATCTACCGCTTCGATATTACTGTCGTACGGATCGAAGAACCCGTCTCCTACAGGCACATATCGGGCCGCATCCTTGATCTCCCGCAGCTTCTCCACCATCCCGCTATCAGGTGCGGTGGTGGGGGTTGGAGAAAGGCAAAATCCTGTCACGAGACGGCGGGCTATATCGCGGAACTTCGCTTGCACATCAGCGGGAACGATCTTCACGAACCCGCCATCGCGCCGCCCTGTATCTTCAGAATGCTCCGGCCATGTGTGATTGGTCCATGCTTCATCGAAACCGCCTTCATCGTGTAGGAATTGGGCAACTTGCTCGATGAACTGCTCATCCTTCTGTGCGGTCATGTCAGTCATATCCTCTCGCCCCTTCCACGGTCAGCTTCTCATCGCCGCCAAGCGCATAGACAATGTTGATATGGTCGATGGCTCCGAAGTGCGGGCCATGCTCAACCAAGTCTTGCAAGTCCTCGATCTCGTCCAAGTCATGCTG
>DATCYF010000006.1:0-200577 GCA_036570425.1 Rhizorhapis sp.
GTGGCCGATATGGACATGCAGATATGGCCGTCCGCATTCAGCAGCTTCCGCGCTATTGTGGATTTCCCTGCGCCGGAAGGGGAGGAGAGAACGAACAGAAGGCCGCGGCGGGCGGGCGGGTCAGTCAATGCCATGGCCGCTACTGACTCAACGCCATGGGAGAGGTCAAGAGGCGCTTATTCCTGTCTCGGCTTTTCTGCGCTGTCGGCGGTGGTCGTCTTTTTCCCTTCGGCCGCACGGCGTGCCTCCACATTGTGCTGCAGCTTTATGAGCTGTTGCGCCACGATGACGCCGCCGATGATGATGGCGCCGGGAACAGAGCGACGCAGCACGGTCGTTGCTGCAAGAGCTGCAATGGTGCCCAAAGCGCCGGCCTTGCCTGTTTCGGCCTTTACGCGATTCGTGAGAATGGCTCTTGCTATATTGCCCAGCATGCGTTCTCCCTTTCCTGCTCAATATAAACGCGAGCCGAAGAGGCGCAACCGCCACAAAGCCCTTATTTCCCTGTCATATCCTCTGGACGCACCAGGCGATCGAAGCTGGCCGCGTCCACAAAGCCAAGTTGCAGCGCGGCCCGTTTCAATGTCTGTCCGGTCTCATGTGCATGCTTGGCGATCTTCGCGGCCTTGTCATAGCCGATTTCGGGCGCGAGCGCAGTCACGAGCATGAGAGAGCGGTCGACCAGTTCGGCGATATGGGCGCGATTGGGCTCCAGTCCTGCGAGCAGGCGCTCTTCGAAACTCTCTATGCCCGTAGATAGCAAGGTGATGGAACGCAGGACGTTCGCCCCGATCAGCGGCTTGAAGACATTGAGTTCCATATGTCCCTGCATCCCCCCAACGGTGACGGCGGCATGGTTGCCGATGACCTGCGCCGCCACCATCGTCAGCATTTCGCATTGAGTCGGATTGACCTTCCCCGGCATGATCGAGCTGCCCGGCTCATTCGCGGGAAGATCAAGCTCGCCAAGGCCGGAGCGCGGGCCGGAACCCAGTAAACGTATGTCATTCGCGATTTTCGTCAGTGAAACCGCCAGCGTACTGAGCGCGCCTGAAAGCTCGACCAGAGTATCGTGCGCGGCAAGCTCTGCAAATTTATTGGGCGCGGCTGTGAAGGGCAGGCCAGTGATCGCGCTGATTTCCCGGGCCATGTCCTCATCAAAATTATCTGGCGCATTAAGGCCGGTTCCTACCGCCGTGCCGCCCTGCGCCAAGGCATGCAACCGGGGCTGCACGTTCCACAGGCGTTGAATGCCTGCTTCAATTTGGGCCGCGTAGCCCGAAAATTCCTGGCCCAGCGTGAGCGGTGTCGCGTCCTGCAAATGGGTGCGGCCGATTTTGACGATATCGTCCCAGCGCTCCGCCTGCTCCATAAGGCGATTGTGCATGCGGGTAAGCGCGGGGAGCAAGTGGCTGTGCAACGCCCGCGCGGCGGCAATGTGCATCGCTGTGGGAAAGCTGTCGTTGGACGACTGGCCCTGATTGACGTGATCGTTGGGATGGACCGGCGATTTGCCGCCGCGTGTGCCGGTCAGTTGCTCATTGGCATAGCCGGCGATCACTTCATTGACGTTCATGTTGGATTGGGTGCCAGATCCCGTTTGCCAGATAACCAACGGAAATTGATCGTCCAGTTCGCCCGATTGGATCGCGACGGCCGCGTGCTCTATGGCGTTGGCGATCTTCTGATCCAGATTATGCCGGGCATTTACCTGAGCGGCTGCCTGCTTGACGATCGCCAGCGCATGGATGAGGCCGACGGGCATTCGTTCAGAGGGGCCGAAGGGAAAATTCTCAATGCTGCGTTGCGTCTGCGCGCCCCAATAGGCGGTTGCGGGGACTTCGATGGGTCCGATCGAATCAGTTTCAGTTCGGGTTGCGGGCATGACAGGACTCCGGAATAACCTTCCTTCCCCTGAATAGCTGCCGGACTGCGCCAAGTCCCTATTCAGCGCGAACGGAGGAGGGCACAGGAGCAATGTGGGCATCATGGGGCAAAAGCACCAGCCCCGAAACGACCCCTTATTTCTTTTTGCCGAAGTCCACTGTCACGACATTGGAGCCGTCTTCATTCGTAGGTCCGTCGTTTTCGGCAGCCTCATGCGGCTCCGGCTCTTCGCCCGCGCCCTGCACCTGAAACTGAAGGGCAAAATTAACGGCTGGATCGACAAACGCCGTGATGGCGGAAAAGGGAATGACAAGCTCGGCGGGCACCTGATTGAAGGTCAGGCCGACCTCAAAGCCCTGATCATTGACTTTCAGGCCCCAGAACTTGTTCTGGAGCACGATGGTCATTTCGTCAGGAAAGCGCTCCGCCAGATGTTTCGGTATCGAAACCCCTGCCGCCCCGGTCTTGAAAGTGATATAGAAATGGTGGCTGCCGGGAAGGCCGCCAGATGATTCGATTTCGCGCAGCACGCGCCCGACGACCGCGCGCAGGGCCTCCTGCACGATTTCGTCATAGGGAATCAGGCTGTCGGGCAAATCGTCACTCATGATTGCCATTGGTAACGCAGACGTCGGAAGCGTCAAGCGCCGACATTGTTGCATGGAATGATTCTCCCGCTATAGGGTGCGGCATGCGCAGCGCTGAAATTCATCGCAAGACGGCGGAAACGTCGATCGATGTCGAACTCCACCTCGACGGCACGGGCGAATATGAAGTTTCGACCGGCATCGGTTTTCTTGACCATATGCTGGAGCAGCTTTCCCGCCATTCCCTCATCGACATAAAGGTCAAGGCGGTGGGCGACTTGCATATCGATCAGCATCACACGACCGAGGACACCGGCATCGCCATTGGCGAGGCGGTGGCAAAGGCGCTGGGCGACCGCAAGGGCATCACGCGTTATGGCCATGCTTATGCTCCGATGGATGAGACGCTGACTCGCTGCGCGCTTGATATTTCGGGTCGGCCCTATCTGGTGTTCAAGGCGGCCTTTTCGACCCCGCGCCTGGGTGAGATGGACACGGAATTGTTCGAACATTGGTTCCACAGTTTCGCGGGATCGGCGGGCATTACGCTCCATGTTGAAAATCTCTACGGTTCCAACAACCACCATATTATTGAGAGCTGCTTCAAGGCGGTGGCACGGGCGCTGCGCACAGCGGTCGAGATTGATCCGCGCAAGGCGGACAGCGTGCCGTCCACCAAAGGTACGTTAGGCGGACAATGACGGGCATTATCGCCCTTGTCGATTATGGCGCGGGTAATCTTCATTCCGTTCACAATGCGCTGAAAAAAGCAGGCGGCGTGCATGTTGAGGTCACGAGCGATCCGGCGCTGGTGCGCGGCGCCGCGCGGGTGGTGTTACCCGGTGTGGGCGCCTTTCGCGCTTGCCGCGATGCGCTGGCGGCTGTGCCGGGCATGATCGAGGCGATGGAGGAAGCCGTGCTGGAACGCGGCGTGCCCTTCCTTGGCATTTGCGTAGGCATGCAGTTGCTCGCTGAGCGGGGTGAGGAATATGGCAGTCATGAGGGACTCGGATGGATTCCCGGCGCTGTGCGGCTGATCGAGCGGGACGATCCTGCCATCAAGGTGCCGCATATGGGCTGGAACGATGTGAGATTGGCGCGTCCGCATCCGCTGGTCGTACCCGGCGAGGCCTATTTCCTGCACAGCTATCATTTCGAGGCGGCTGATGAAGCGCATGTCTTTGCGCGGACCGATCATGGTGGACCGCTTGTCGCCGCCGTTGGGCGGGACAACATCATTGGCGTGCAATTTCATCCGGAAAAGAGTCAGGCCTATGGCCTGGGCTTTTTAACGCGCTTTCTGGAGTGGCATCCGTGAGTTTAATCGTTTTTCCCGCAATTGACCTCAAAGGGGGGCAGGTGGTGCGCCTGGCCGAGGGCGATATGGATCGGGCCACCGTCTATGGTGACAATCCGGCGCAGCAGGCGACGCTGTTCGCCGAAGCTGGAGCCGGTTTCCTGCACGTCGTCGATCTGGATGGCGCCTTTGCAGGAAGGGCGGTGAATGCCGGAGCGGTGGAGAGCATCATCGAAGCTTTTCCCGGTCATGTGCAGCTTGGCGGGGGCATCCGTGAACGGGCCGCCGTGGAGCGCTGGTTTGACCTGGGTGTATCGCGTGTGGTGATCGGCACGGCGGCGCTCAAGGACCCGGAATTCGTGAAGGACGCCGCACGTGAGTTCCCGGGCGGGATCGTGGTGGCTGTCGATGCGCGCGACGGCTTCGTCGCGACGGAAGGCTGGGCGGAGAGATCCGACATGCCCGTTGCCGATATGGCGCGCCGGTTCGAGGATGCTGGCGTCGCGGCCTTGCTCTTCACCGATGTCGGACGCGACGGACTCCTGAAAGGCTGCAATGTCGAAGCGACCGTCGATCTGGCGCGCGCGACTGATATACCGGTGATCGCCAGTGGTGGCGTCGCCGGGATCAGCGACATTCGCGTGCTGAGTCTGCATGTCGAAGACGGCATCGAAGGCGTCATCACTGGCCGGGCGCTGTATGATGGTCGGCTGGATTTGAAGGCTGCCCTGGCCGTAGCTGCCGGATGAAACATATCCGCTTGTCCTGAATGGGCATCGCGCTTGCTGAGGTGGCATATCGAAGGGCTGACGCCCAGGCGAACCGCACTTCGATAAGCCCCTGTGCCAGTATAAGTGGTGGGAGTTGAGATATGACAGTTCGCACCCGAATCATTCCCTGCCTGGACGTCGCCAATGGGCGCGTGGTGAAAGGCGTCAATTTCGTCGATCTCGCCGATGCGGGCGATCCTGTGGAGCAGGCGCGCCTCTATGACGCGGCGGGGGCGGACGAGTTGTGCTTCCTTGACATAACCGCCAGTCATGAGGCGCGTGGGACCATCCTCGATATAGTCCGGCGCACCGCAGAGGTGTGTTTCATGCCGCTGACCGTAGGCGGCGGCGTGCGCTCTGTTGAGGACGCCCGCGCACTGCTGCTCGCGGGCGCCGACAAGGTGGCCGTCAACAGCGCTGCCGTGTCCCGGCCGGAAGTCATAGCGGAGATCGCGGACCGCTTCGGCAGCCAGTGCGTGGTGGCGTCAGTGGATGCGCGGCGAGTTGGTGGAGGTCATTGGGAAATCTTTACTCATGGCGGTCGGCGCGCAACCGGAATCGATGCGCTGGCGCATGCGGCGCGACTGGCCGGATTGGGGGCGGGCGAATTGCTGGTGACGTCCATGGATGGCGACGGCACGCGGCAGGGCTATGATCTTGCATTGACCAGGGCCATTGCTGACAGCGTTTCCGTTCCCGTGATTGCCAGCGGCGGCGTGGGTACGCTGCAACACCTGGTCGACGGAGTGATTGAGGGCCATGCGAGTGCCGTGCTTGCGGCCTCCATCTTCCATTTCGGTCAGCACAGCGTCGCCGAAGCACATGCGGCGCTCGCGGCGGCAGGCATCCCGACCCGGACCGCTGCCTGATCTGCCAATGGTTAATGTCGGCGGGCCTTACATTAACCTTCATTGCTTCTTGACCGTTAACCATTGAAGGCCGCGCTATCCGTGCGTTGATGGGAATTGGCACGGTGGCTGCATCCTCTCCGTCAAGACATTCACGAGGTGGGAGGCACTTTCTATGACTATCAACAAGATCGCCCTGGCGGCATCCGCTGCCATTCTGTTCGTGGCGGCGCCGGCTCATGCAACCGGTGGCGGCTGGTGGGGCCACAAGCATTATCCCGGCTGCAGCCATGGCGGCTCCAGCACCAGCAGCTCCTCGGGCGGTGGCAGCAGCTTTGGCGGTTCTTCATCGTCATCAACATCTTCCAGCTCCAGCTCGTCCTCTTCATCGAGTTCGAGCGGCGGCGGGTCTTCGGGCGGATCGAGTGGGGGAACGTCCGTACCGGAGCCTGCGGATTTCGCGCTGTTCGCGGCAGGTGTCGCCGGCTTGCTGATTGGCCGCCGCACCAGCCGCAGGCGCGCTGCCCGCAAGTCGGAACAGTAAAATCCTTTTCTGATTACAATTTGATGGTGGGACCAGAGATTTTCCAGTTGACGGGTCCGGGGGGCATGTCCCAACTGCGGGCATGAGCGGAACCCTGAAACGGCTGGAAAGCACCATCAAGGAGCGCCGGGTCTCTGACCCGGCGCTTTCCTATGTCGCGAAGCTACGCGTCGCCGGTCGCGCCAAAATGGCCCAGAAACTGGGCGAGGAAGCGGTGGAGACCGTGATTGCCGCAGTGTCCGACGACAGCAGGGCAGTGACGAGCGAAGCGGCGGACCTGATGTTTCACCTGGCTGTGCTTCTGGCCGATATGGACCTGAGCTTCGACGATGTGCTGGCAGAGCTTGACAGGCGAGAGGGCATTTCGGGTATCGACGAAAAAGCTTCAAGAAAAGGGGAGTAGAGCGATGGCTGTTGACGCAACCCAGCCCTATGATGACCAGAATATTTTTGCGAAGATTTTGCGCGGCGAAATTCCCTGCCGGAAGGTTTATGAGGATGAATTCGCCCTTGCCTTCCACGACATCAATCCGCAGGCCCCAACGCATATCCTGATCATTCCCAAGGGCCCTTATGTCAGTTGGGATGACTTTTCCGCTGAGGCTCCGGATGCCGAAATCGCCGGTTTTGTCCGCGCCGTGGGCAAGGTGGCCCGTGATGCGGGGCTTGTGACAAGCGGTTATCGCCTGCTCGCCAATGCAGGTCCGGACAGCCATCAGGAAGTGCCGCATCTGCATGTACACATCTTTGCAGGGCAACCTTTGGGACCGATGCTGGCACGCTAGCTGCCGTCTCTTTTGCTAGCATTTGTAATATGCTTGCGCAGGACGATTTCGGCGATAGTCTCCGTCCCGGGAGAGGCAGGCCTGTCAGGTACTGCAAAACAGAAGGATTTGCATGATATTTGGCCGCGTAAAGTCGTTAGACGCAATTCTGGCCACCGCAGAGCGAAAGTCGTTGAATCGCTCGCTGGGCGCTTTTCAACTGACCATGTTGGGGATCGGTGCGGTAATCGGAACCGGCATTTTCGTGCTGACGGCGGAGGCTGCGCAAAAGGCGGGGCCTGGCATGATGCTTTCCTTCACGATCGCTGGCGCCGTATGTGCGGTCGCGGCGCTGTGTTATGCGGAAATGGCCGCGATGGTCCCCGTATCGGGATCGGCCTATACATACAGCTATGCCGTAATGGGTGAACTTGTAGCTTGGCTGGTGGGCTGGGCACTGATCCTTGAATATGCCGTGGCGGCGGGTGCCGTGTCGGTGGGCTGGTCAGGCTATGTCGTCGGCCTGGTTGAAAATGCCTTTGCCATCGATATCCCCCATATGCTTGTGCGTGGGCCTTTTGATGGTGGAGTGATCAACCTGCCCGCCATGGGGATTGCCGGTCTTGTCACCTGGCTGTTGGTCATCGGCACGCGAGAGAGCGCCACGGTGAACGCAGTGTTGGTGGTGATCAAGATTGCGGCGCTTTCCCTCTTCGTCGCGTTGGCGCTGCCTGTGATGAACATGGAGCAGTTCACGCCCTTCGCGCCGCTTGGCTTCTCAGGAATTTCGGCCGCGGCGGCATCCATCTTCTTTGCTTATGTGGGTTTCGACGCCGTATCGACGGCAGCGGAGGAGACAAAGAATCCGCAGCGGAATATGCCGATTGGCCTTATCGGTTCGCTGAGTATCTGCACCATTTTTTACATGCTCGTCGCGGCCGGCGTGATCGGCAGCGTAGGAGCGCAGCCCGTAAGCGGACCTGCGGGTGAAGCGCTGAATCCGGGCAGCGTTGAACTGGCGCATGCCTGTGCAGCCATTCAAGAGGCGGCAGTCGGCTGTTCGAAGGAAGCGCTCGCCTGGACATTGCGGGAGATCGGCTGGACCCAGATCGGGAATCTCATCGGACTTGCCGCGGGCCTGGCGCTGCCATCCGTTATCCTGATGATGATGTTCGGACAGACCCGCATCTTTTTCGTGATGAGCCGGGACGGACTGCTTCCGGAAGTCTTTTCGAAAGTGCATCCAAAATTCCACACGCCTTATGTCATTACAATATTGACGGGCATTTTTGTATCGCTGTTCGCCGCATTTTTCCCGGTTGGGAAGCTGGCTGACATTTCCAATTCCGGTACGCTGTTCGCCTTCGCCGCAGTGTCGGTCGCCGTTATGATGCTGCGCAAGACCGATCCGCATCGGCGCCGTCCTTTCCGCACACCGGGCCTTTATTTTACTGCTCCAGTCGCGATCGCGGGCTGCATTTATCTCTTCTTCAGCCTGTCGGACAGCACGAAGCTGATGTTCGTTCTCTGGGCTGTCATCGGCCTGTTCGTCTACTTCTTGTACAGCTACCGTAAGAGCCATGTCGGGCGCGGTATTGTGGAGACGCATGAAGAGGACAGCGGCATTCCGCCGCAGCCTGTGCCGCCTCTCCCCGGGGCACATACGCCGGGCGGGGAGGACGCCTGAAGCTGATCGGGCCGCCTTTCAGCGATAGGGCGCGGGAATTTTTGGAAGGTGGGGCCGCGTGAAAAGCTTACCACGCTCCGCCCACAAAACGATCAGAAGCGCGCTGCCGCCACATAGCAGGAAGCCCAGAGCGAGCGGAACGGTCGTGCCATTGAACTGCGCGCCAATCACAGCGCCGATCAGCGTTGAAACGAGCGTGGTAAGACACGCCTGAAAGGACGAAGCTGCGCCGGCGCCCCGGGCGAATGGCTCCATCGAAATTGAACCGAAATTGGAGCCCGTAAAAGCGAAGGCCAGCATGGTCGCGGCCTGAAGGGCGCAAAATGACCAGGCGTTTTCGAATCCCGCAGTGGCGATTGCGACATGGACGCCGGAGAGCAGGATAAAAATGATGAGCGAACCCTGGCTCAGCCGTCGCGCCCCTATTCTTTCCACCAGCCGACTGTTGAAGAAGCTGCCTACGGCCATGAAACCGGCGATGCCGGCGAAGGCATAGGAGAACAGTTGCGGCAATTTGAACACGTCGAAAAATATCTGCTGGACGGAGGTGATGAAGCCCACCAGCGCACCCATGGCGATGCCTGCCGCCACCATATAACCAAAAGCGCTCCGATTGGTGATGATATTCGCGAAGGTCGCACCAATGTCAGACAGGCTGATGCCGATGCGGTTTTCAGGCGTCAGGGTTTCCGGCAGCCGAAATGCGACCCATCCCGTAATCAGAGCGCCTATCAGCAGCAGTGCGCCAAAAATCCATCGCCAGTTGGCAAAATAGAGGATGACTTGACCGAAGGTTGGAGCGAGGACCGGCACGATCATGAAGACGATGAAGATTGTCGACATGATGCTGGCCATCCGATCGCCGATATACCGATCCCGCACGATGCTGATCGCTACGACGCGTGTGGCGGCGGCGAAAAATCCGGCTGCCGCCCTGCCCCCGAGCATCATCGGAAAACTTTGCGCCAGCGCGCAGAACAGCGTGGAAAGAAGATAAAGTGCGAGCGTGACCAACAACACCGGCTTGCGGCCATAGCGGTCGGAGAGTGATCCGTAGAATAACGATCCGATGCCCAATCCCAGGAAATAGCTGCTGATGATCCATTGGCGCTCGTTTTCCCCGATTATGCCAAGCGCTTTGCCCATTGCGGGAAGTGCCGGCAGCATCGGATCGATCGACAACGCATTGAGCGCCATCATTGTGGCGATCAGCATGATGAATTCAGGAAATCCCAGCGGGAATTCCGTATCGGGCGTCTTGCCGTCGTGTGTGGTTGTACCCTGCTCCATCGCAGGGCCTATGGCCTGCGTGGGCTGAAAGTTCCAGTGGAAAGTCCGCGCTCTTCAGACGAGCTTCCGGCGCTGTTCACCACTGCATTCACGCCCAATGAAACTGCTGCCACCCCCGCTCCCGCGCCAGTTTGGCGAGCGGTGGATGGGGGTTCGCCGCATAAGCTTCATCAGCGAAGTCCAGCATCGGCGCGTCCGACACATGATCGGAATAAGCGCGGATATGGCTGTTTGCACGGATTACGCCTTTTCCGGCCATCCAGTCCTGAATCATCCGCAGCTTGGCCACGTCGTAGCAGTTTTCGCCTGCGATGCGTGCGCGGACATAGTCAAGGTCTTGACCCAGATGATCCGTTGCAATGACCGCATCAAAGCCCAGCCGTGCCGCTATGGCTTCGACATATAGCCGGTAGGATGCTGTGGCGAGAACCAGTGTATAGCCCTCTGCCCGGTCGCTGGCGATCTGATCCAGCGCGCCTTTCCGCACGTTCTTTGCCATAACCTTGTCGGCATAGCTTTCGATATGCGGCTGCAATCTAGCGCGTCGGACATTTGGTCCGATCATCAGCGCCTGATTGATTTCCTTGAGCTTCTTGCGGGGAATGAGCCGCAGAACATAGGCCAGCATGATGAAGGGAATGACAAGAGCGAAAACCAGACGCCAAGGCGCCATATGCGCGC
The DNA here is from genome assembly GCA_036570425.1 of Rhizorhapis sp. Taxonomy (GTDB): domain Bacteria; phylum Pseudomonadota; class Alphaproteobacteria; order Sphingomonadales; family Sphingomonadaceae; genus Rhizorhapis. The sequence goes on from DATCYF010000006.1 coordinate 10,356, forward strand.
TGACGTGCAACAGGAACGGCGTATAGGTCCCCGAAATCGTAATCGTACGATCCATATCGTAAATGGCGAGTCTGGTCACTGGCAGGCCCCGATTTTCCGTCTCATTACTGTGCCTTGAACATGAATATGCCGCTTTACGCTTGCCGTGCCATCGATAATATCCCACTGTCCACCGCAAATGATGAAGCAGGCCGATTATTACGAGGACGTGACGGACGAAGGCCGAATTATTCGGCTGACCGGCAATTTATCCCTCGCGTGCCTGGGGGAACTGCCTGATCGCCTGACGGCATTGCCGGACGACGTCGCTGCGCTCGATCTCAGCGGCGTAGAGCATATTGACACGATTGGTGCCTGGCTGATCCACCGGACGGCGCGCGACCGGGACGTGCGGATATCGGGTGCGAACGCGGACGCTAAAAGGCTGATCGAAGTCGTGGGAAAAGCCGGGCAAACGGTCGACGTGCGCCGCCCCTATGTCACACCTTTCCGCAGAGTGCTCGGCGAAATTGGAGAGGCCACCATCACGGCCGGCCAGACGTTGGGCGGATTGCTTGGCTTCTTTGGCGCTACGTTGATCGCGGCATGGAATGTCATGCGTCACCCCCGGCGCTTTCGGATCAACGCGGTGGTGCAGCGCTTCGAAGTGGTCGGTGTTTCGGCCCTGGGCATCATCGGCCTCATGAGTTTCCTGATCGGCATCGTCATTGCGCAGCAGGGTGCGGTGCAGCTCCGCCAGTTCGGTGCCGAGGTGCTGACAATCAACCTGGTCGGCCGGATCACCTTTCGCGAACTGGGCGTGCTGATGACGGCCATCATGGTCGCGGGACGCTCCGGCTCTGCCTTTGCGGCACAGCTTGGCACCATGAAATTGACCGAAGAAATCGATGCGATGCGCACGATTGGCGTGTCTCCCATGGAAGCGCTCGTCCTGCCGCGCACATTGGCCGCGATCGTAATGATGCCGCTTCTCGGTTTCTATGCCTCGGTAATCGCCATTATCGGCGGAGGCTTTCTCTGCGCCGTTTCGCTGGATATCCCGCCCATAACCTTCATCCAGCGGTTACGTGAGGTGGTGCCAATCACAGATTTGTATGTTGGATTGGTGAAGGCGCCCGTTTTCGGGATGATCATCGCCATTTCGGGCTGTTTCCAGGGCATGCAGGTCGAAGGGAATGCGGAAGAAGTGGGCCTGCGAACCACCGCCGCCGTTGTGCAGGCGATTTTCCTGGTGATCGTGCTCGACTCCTTTTTCGCCGTTTTCTTCACCTGGATCGGCTGGGTATGACGGAAGAAGAACAGGTCGCTGTCGACGAGGAACGGATCGCGCAGGCGATGCAGGATAATGATGTCGCGATCTGTGTGCGCGGCCTGCGCAACAGTTTTGGCGATCAGGTCGTGCATGAACATCTGGATCTCGACGTGCGCCGGGGAGAGATTCTGGGTGTGGTCGGCGGATCGGGCACGGGCAAATCCGTGCTGATGCGTTCGATCATTGGCCTTCAGGTTCCCGATGAAGGGGAAATCGAGGTTTTCGGCCAGCCGATGATAGGGCGGGCGGACGAGGAGGCGCTCGCCATTCGCAAGCGTTGGGGCGTGTTGTTTCAGGGTGGAGCATTGTTTTCGACGCTGACCGTAGCAGAAAATATTGAAGTGCCGCTGCGCGAATATTATCCGAAGCTTGATCCCCAACTGCGTGACGAAATCGCCTCCTACAAGGTGCGAATGGCGGGATTGCCCGCCGATGCGGGACCTAAATTTCCTGCCGAGCTTTCAGGAGGAATGAGAAAACGTGCCGGATTGGCCCGCGCCCTAGCGCTTGATCCGGATCTCTTGTTTCTGGACGAGCCGACGGCGGGGCTGGATCCTATTGGCGCTGCTGCTTTCGATCACCAGACGAAAGAACTGCAGCGCACGCTGGGTCTTACCGTATTCCTCATCACGCATGATCTGGACACGCTTTATGCAATTTGCGACCGGGTCGCCGTGATTGCCGACAAGCGAGTGATTGCCGTGGGAACGATCGACGAATTGCTGGCGACCGATCATCCCTGGATACAGGAATATTTCAATGGACCGCGTAGCCGGGCCGCGAAGGCTTCGTTGCGCGGGCGGGAAGTGGACTCGGACGGCAACGCCGGTCATAAGCAGCCGCAAGACAGTGAGGACTGATGGAAACGCGATCCAATCATATTCTGGTCGGCAGCGTGGTGCTGGCGTTGGTGGCAGCGGTAATCATCGCTGCCTTCTGGTTCTCGCGCCTCGCGAGTGGGGAGGAAAAAGAATATGACATCTACTTCCAACAGTCGGTGAATGGCCTTGCCAAAGGATCAGGCGTCACCTTTTCCGGTGTTCCGTCCGGTCAGGTGAAGGAAATCCAACTTTGGAAGAAGGACCCCAGTTTCGTTCGCGTCCGCATCTCCGTCAAGGAGGATGTGCCGGTGTTGCAGGGCACGACTGCGACGATACAGGGCGTGGGCTTCACCGGCGTTTCGGAAATCCAGTTGGATGGGGCGGTTAAAGGCGCGCCCCCCATTGCCTGCCCGCTCGATAACATACGCTCGGCATGTCCGGACGGCGTGCCCGTCATCCCCACCAAGCCGGGGGCGTTGGGCGAACTGCTCAACAACGCGCCCCTATTGCTCGAGCGGCTGACCACTCTCACGGAGCGGCTTACGGAACTGCTCTCTGACCGTAATCAGGCCAGTATTGCAGGGATATTGGATAATGTGGAAGACCTGACCAAGGCATTGGCGGACAGGGGCCCGGAAATCGCCGCCACATTGGCGCAAACGCGGATCGCAATTCAACAGGCCGGTGATGCGGCCGAACAGATTGGTCAACTGGCAGGAACGACTAACGATATTCTGGACAAGGAGGGCCGACCGCTTATGGCCGATCTGCGCAAGACTGTCGCAACGGCGCAGCGCAGCATGGAAAATCTGGATGCGGCGATCTCCGAGGTGCAGCCAGGGCTGCATAAATTCTCGACCAGCACCATGCCTGAAGTGGACCTGCTGGTCCGCGACCTGCGCACCATGTCCAAATCGCTGAGCGGTGTGGCCGAAAAGCTTGACAAGCAGGGTGCCGGTTCGTTGGTGGGATCGCCAAAATTGCCGGATTACAAGCCGAAATGAGGTTTCATATGCGCCTATCGCTCCTGCCCCTTCTGCTGCTCACTCCGCTTTCGGCCTGCATCAGCTTTGGCGGGAAGGCCCCTGATCAGCTTCTGTCGCTGACAGCGGAGAGCAGCCTTCCGGCCGGAACCGTGCGGAATGTCGCAGTGGGGGCGGGGCTAGTGGTAGCCGTGCCTGAAACACCCCGGAAGATCGACACATACCGGGTCGCGGTGCAAGTGGACGAGACGTCCATTGCCTATGTGGCCGACACGCAATGGGTCGATCGGCCCGGCCGCCTGTTTCAGCGGTTGCTGTCGGAAACTATCGCTGCGAATACAGGCCGCGTCGTGCTGAATCCGGATCAGTTTTCCGGTGAGCCATCGACCCGGTTGCAAGGCGAATTGATAGACTTCGGCATAGATGCGCGTTCCAGTCAGGCGGTCGTCACTTACGATGCGATATTGCTGGGGGACAATGGCGCAACGATGACGAAAAGGCGCTTTTCCGCCACGCGCCCCGTCAGCCCGATAGAGCCCGCCCGTGTAGGCCGGGCGCTCAATGATGCCGCCAATGACGTTGCGGCACAAGTTGCAGTCTGGGTAGGTTAATCGAATAGAAGGGGAAGAGGAAGGTGCGACCTCCGCCACACTATCCCAGGCTTTTGCTCACCTGCTCGGTAACATCCTTGGACAGGCCGGGTGTCGTCAGGATACGGTTCAGTTCCGCCTGCATCATGCCGCCCCGCTGTTCACCATATCGGCGCCAGCGGCCAAGCGGCGGCACAAGACGGGCAGCCGTTTGCGGATTGAGCTTATCGAGCGCAATAATGGCGTCGGTCACAAGCCTGTAGCCCTTCCCCGAAATATGATGGAAACCGTACTGATTGGCCGCGAACGCGCCATAAAGCGCCCGCGCACGGTTGGGATTGGCGAGCGTGAAGTCCTTGTGCGCGGCAAGCTCGACGATCTGGTCCACGGTATCGTCTCGTGATGCAAGCGCCTGTGTCTGGAACCATTTGTCGAGGACCAGAGCATTGTCGTGATAACGATTATAGAAAATATCGAGCGCCGCCACGCGCTCGCTGCTGCGCCCGTTGGACAGCACTGAAAGCGCGCCCTGCCGCTCCGTCATATTGTCGGCCTGCTCAAACTGCGTAAAGGCGATCTTTGCCGCATCGGCCGTTTCGTTCGCGTTGATATAGGCCAGAGCTGCATTGCGCAGGCGCCGGGCGCCCTTGGCTGCCGACGATAAGGAAAAGCTATTTGCAGCGGTGCGAGCGTGCACATTGCTCCATTCCTCTTCCAGCCTGCGGCCGATTTTCCGGCGCAGGCGCTCGCGCGCTGCGTGGATCGCATCGGGATCGACGACGATCATCTGATCGCCCAGGTAGCTTTCGCTGGGCAACGTCACCGCATCGGCAATGAAGGCATCATCCAACGCTGAATCCATCAACGTCCGGCGAACGGCCTCTATGACAGGCGCGTCGTCGGCGGACTGACCCGTGACGGCAGCCGCGAGCACGTTCACCATCAACTGCTGCATCGCCTCATAACGGGCAAAAGGATCATCATCATGCGCGGACAGGAACGCCAGGTCATTCTGGCTGCGGTTGGTGTCTATGATGACGGGTGCGGAAAAACCGCGATTGATGGACAGGATCGGCGCGGCGGAGAAGCCATCGAAATGGAATGTCTGCTTCTGATCACTCAGCAGGATCAGTTCCTCGTTCGGACGGGCATTGCCCTGCGGATCGTAAAGAGCGACGCGCAAAGGCATCACCATCGGCTTTTTTGTGTCCTGTCCCGGTGTGGGAGGGACGGCCTGCTCCAGCCCCAGGGTAGCACGGCCGCTCTGCGCGTCATGTTCAATCACCGCCTTCACGCGTGGCGTACCGGCCTGCTCATACCAGAGCCGAAATTGTGTGAAGTCGATACCGCCACCATCCTCCATGGCGCGCACGAAATCCTCGCAAGTGACGGCTTGCCCGTCATGCCGCTCGAAATAAAGGTCAGTGCCCTTGCGGAAACGATCCGGCCCCAGCATCAGCGCCATCATCCGGATCAGTTCAGCGCCTTTGTTGTATATCGTGGCGGTGTAGAAATTAGAGATTTCCATATAGGATTCAGGCCGCACCGGATGGGCGAGCGGGCCGCTGTCCTCCGGGAACTGCGCAGCGCGCAACACGCGCACGTCTTCTATCCGCTTCACCGCCGCTGATCCCATGTCGGCGGAAAATTGCTGGTCCCGAAAAACCGTAAAGCCTTCCTTCAGGCTGAGCTGGAACCAGTCGCGACAGGTGACGCGATTGCCCGACCAGTTGTGGAAATATTCGTGCGCGACCACGCCTTCGACCGCATCATAGTCCGCGTCGGTAGCCGTCTCCGGATCGGCCAGGATATAGCGCGAATTGAAGATATTGAGGCCCTTGTTCTCCATCGCGCCGAAATTGAAATCGGAAACCGCCACGATATTGAACACATCGAGATCATATTCGCGGCCAAAGGTCTTTTCATCCCAGGCCATGCTGTTCTTGAGTGCCGTCATGGCGTGACTTGTGCGCGGCAAATCTTCTTCGCGCACCCAGATACCAAGCTGTACCTTGCGTCCGGACATGGTCGTGAAGCTGTCGCTGTTGACACGCAGGTCGCCTGCCACAATCGCGAAAAGATAGCATGGCTTGGGATAGGGATCGTTCCACTGCGCCCAATGGCGCCCACCGTCCAGATCGCCGCCGCCCACTGGATCGCCATTGGCAAGCAGCACCGGGAAGGCGGCCTTGTCTGCTTCCATCCGAACGCTGTAGATGCTCAGTACATCCGGCCTGTCAGGGAAGAAGGTGATGCGCCGGAAACCTTCGGCCTCGCATTGGGTGCAGAGCAGGCCGCTGCTCGCATAAAGACCCATTAGCCGGGTATTGGCCTGCGGGCAGAGTTCCACCAGCGTTTCGATCTCATGCGCGTCGCCGGGCAGTTCGATAACCAGCGCGCCCGCCTGCAATGTCCAGCCGTTTTCATCGCGCGCCGAGCCGTCCACTTTGACGGCCAGCGGCACCAGCCCGTCTCCGTCGAGCCTGAGCGGGCGACTATGGTTGCCATTGCGCACGACCTTCAGCACTGCCTTCACACGGGTGAGCGCCGGGTCAAGCTGGAACTCCAGCGCAATTTCGGGCACTAGCCAATCGGGCGCGCGATAGTCCTCGCGACGGATCACGGTGGGAGCAGCGGCGTGGGTGTTATGAATGTCGGCCATGATAATTATCTACGTTGTCCCGGGGCTTGGCACAATAACATGAAATCGGCTTTTCTCCTCCAAAGGCGGGGAGAATGGCGTTAGGCCTATCCTGATGCGACACATGCTTATCTTCGGTCTGAGCTATACGAGTGGCAGGCTGGCGTCCCGCCTCCATGCCACGGGATGGTGCGTGAGTGCGACGCGGCGCAGTGCAGGGCCCGATGCCATGACCTTCGATGATCGCGAAGCGGTGCTCAAGGCTTTAGCAAAGGCGACTCACATTCTTTCTTCCATCCCGCCGGGGACTGACGGCGATCCTGTTCTCCTTCAATATGGCGACGCCATTGCGGCGGCTCCGGCGACATGGATCGGCTACCTTTCTTCCACTGGGGTTTATGGCGACACTGGCGGCGCCTGGGTGGATGAAACCGCGCCGGTCGGCACTGGCAGGCGTAGCGCGCGGGCAAAGGCGGATTTGGCGTGGCAGGCGCTGCGGCCGGACGTCCGCATTTTTCGGCTGCCGGGCATTTACGGTCCCGGCCGCAATGTTCTGGACCGGATCAGGGACGGCAAGGCGCATCGGATCGATCTTCCCGGCCAGGTTTTCAGCCGGATTCACGTCGATGACATCGTTGCAGGAACGATAGCGGGACTTGATGGCCCGCCGGGCATCTACAACATCTCTGATGATTTGCCCGCAAGCCAGAATTTTATTGTCGAATATGGCTCAGCCCTGCTGGATGTTGCGCCGCCGCCCCTCCTGTCGCTTGAACAAGCCGGATTGTCGGCGCAGGCGCGGGCCTTCTATGCCGAAAACCGGCGCGTGGCTAATGGCAAGGCCAAGCGAGTGCTGGGCTGGAGTCCGACCTATCCCACGTTCAAGGAAGGATTGCGGGCCTTGGCATGCGCATGTCAGGAGAAAGGGGAGGTATGAAGGCCTGACTACTTCGTTCCGGCCTTTGCCCGCATCGCAACGACCATGCCGATTAGTGACAGCCGCGCCAGATCAGCGCAACAGTGCAAACGAAATAAATCCGGGGACCATTTTTCGGTGCCGCTGTCATGAAGCTGCCGCCGAATTGGCCAGTTGCTGAATGCCTGCCTCTCTCTCGATCCGGCCTTGCTGGATTCCGAACAGGGTGAATCGGCTTATAACGCTTATACCTCCAAAGAGTTCCCACCCGTGCTTTTGGCCAGATTGAGATCACGGATTCGGACATCCTATATGAATGCAACGTCGGAGCCGGTCTATTCCCGGTTCGACGGTGGTGGGCTGGCCATTGGCACAGCTCGGGGCGGGGGCCTAATGGAATGAACGGAATTTTATACAAGATCGAAATGATCGAGCCGTCATTATCCGGGGGGTCGCACGGAAATGGGATGAATCATGTACTTCAAAGAAAAAAAGGCGGGAACGGCTAAGTACGGAACACGGCTACTTTGGGGAGAGGAGCCCGGTCATGAGTGTGAACAGCACTCGACGCTGGATTCAGTTACTTGTGAAAACTCGGGCATCGCTGCATTGATCGGAGAACTCAGACGGGTACTGGTCAAGGAAGGTACGTCTTCCCCGGCACGATTGGATGATTTCGCCAATGTTGCTGACGACGCCCAAAGCTATCACCACGCCTCCATTTCCTACATACGCGGTAATGGCGTATGGAAACTGGACATTGCCTGGCGAATGCAACGTAGCTGACGCGAAGTACCGCGTGCGCTAACTTCTTCCCTGATCGAAATGAAACATGGGCGGCGCTTTGATCGTTAGCGGTCTGCCCCTTCGTGATCGCTGCGTGTCCCGGTATCAGGCTGAATTTTGTCGGATTTGGTGACATTGGTAGGTTCCGGGTCGCCGCCGCGCGCGTTCTTTTCCTCGTCGCGTGAGCCGACCTGCCGCGCGATCGTGCCACCACTGCTTCCCCCTTGGCTGGGTGTGTCAGGTCCATCGTGCAGATCCTTGTCATCGCGGCCCCGAGCGCCGTCTGGCTTATCGGCCATCATATCTCTCCTCAACAGGTTCAATACAGGAAGAACGCGGAGGGCCGGTTGCTGATCCGCCAGCGCAAAAATTACTTCCTGCAAATCGGACCTCTCCAATTTCAGCAGGCTGTAGCCAGAGAGGGAGGGTTAAGCCGCTTGACCTGTCACGCCGGTCCGGCAAATGCTGTGGCATGTCCGTTGACCAGTTTCACGCCAGCTTACGATCGTGGGAGCCCGCCGCTCTTGCATCTCGCTGGCAGACGCTGGAAGCCAAGGGCAAAAGCAGTTTCTTCCTCGGTTGGACCTGGACGGGCGCCTGGCTGGCCGCGACGGGCGTCCGGCCTGATTTGCTTGCGGTGCAGGTTGGCGGGCGGGACATTGCCCTTGCCTTGATCGGTCGTGCCCGGATGCAGAGGCCCCTGGGCAAATTACCGGGCCTGTCGCTTAATCAGTCAGGGGATGCCGCGGCAGATCGCCATTTCGTCGAATATAATGGCCTTCTGGTCGCTCAGGATGCGCCCGCCGGCGTTGAACAGGCGGCCGTGGAGCATCTGCTTGCCTGCAAAGACTGGCGCGTGCTGAGACTCTCGGGTGTTGTCTCCGGCTCTCCCCTTGCCGATGCAGGGACATTCCGACGGCGGACGCTGATCGCCGAAACGCCAGCCTATTTCGTGGACCTGGATGGTGTACGATTGGCGCAAGGGGACTATCTGTCCTTGTTAAGCGCCAACAGCCGCAGCCAGATTCGCCGTTCGATCCGTGAATATGGCGCAGGAGAGCCCGAAATAGCGATAGGGGCTGCCGATGACATAGAGCAGTGGCTGTCGGAAATGCGCGCGCTCAACACCGGCAGGCATGCGGACAACGCGTGGGAAGAACCGCTCTTCCGCTCCTTTGCGCATGAACTGGTGATTCGCGGCTTGGCCAATCGAGAGGTCGAGTTACTGCGCATCACGCAGAGCGGCCATCTGCTCGGCTATTTGCTGAACTTTATCTATCGAGGGCGGGCGATGAACTATCAATCCGCCTTCACATCCGGCATTTCGCCAAAGGCCAAACCGGGGCTGATGTGCCACGCTGCCGCAGTCACCCGATATGCCGCCGAAGGGCATGCCATCTATTCGCTGCTTGCGGGGGAGGATCGCTACAAGCAGAGCCTCTCCACAGGCCATGAAACCTTGCAATGGTGGGAACTGGAACGCTTTTCGCCCGGTCTTGAAGCCGAATATATGCTGCGGAAAATTTTTAGGCGACCAGTTTTCGGATGAGTCGATAGGCCAGGCGGCTGACGCGCTGTCGCTCGGGTGTTCTGCCAATCCTCGTAAGGGGTAGACCGAACCGGCGCAGCCGCGCGTTGAGGCTGTGAAGCTCCCCTTCCGCGACGCTCCGTTCGGAACGCCAGGTGATCGAGAAGCTGATCGACACGGCTGGACCGTTCTGCACAAAATGCGGCGCCTTGACTGGCACCAGCAGGGCCTCCCCAGGCATCAGGCGCACAGCTTCACCCTTGGCCAGGAAGCCGTCGTCCCATTGCAGATTGCGGTGTCCGCCGCGATGGAAGCATTCGCTTTGGTGCGCGGGGACCAGCGTTTCCTCGCCGGGCGGAAAGACAGTCATCGTCTTTTCGCCTTCGATCTGGAGCAGGATGTTATGCTCCGGGTCCATGTGGAACGGCGTGATGCTACCGGGCGAGGACAGAAAGATGAAGGCTTCCATATGCAGCATGGGGCCTGTCTGCTTTTTGACCGCGGGTAGAATTTCTCCCAGCGACTGGTGAAGCAGCGCGGCATAGTCGCGGTCACGCTCGACATTTTTCAGGACCATCCAGGACCCGTTGCTGTCGATATCCTTGATAGTTTCGCTAATCGAAAGTCCATTTTCGGGGGTGTCCTCCGGCCATACCCCCAGCGGCAAGTCGCCCCGGTTATATTCCACCCGATCAATGGGCAGCCGTTCGGCCAATCGAGCCAGAGCTTCACGGGTGAACAGCGAGTGCCCATGAAGAGTGTGGCTGAGTTTTACATGGGCATCGGGATAGCCGCTTTGAAAACGGGCAAGCGCCTCATCCGGGAAAGCGCGGCGGTTAATGCTTTGCTGGGCGGTCATGAGCTGGACTCCGTTTCGGCGGCGCGTGGCCGTTTGATGAAGCTGGCAAGACGGTCGGCGGCGTCGGCTGCGGTCCAGGCGATGCTGCGCCCCACACCGCGAAGGGCGACACGATATTGGACGATCTGGCGGCGCTCGCCCCAGAGGCTGTCGATCATTGGATGATCGGCGGCGGCGCAACTGTCCATCCAGTCAAGGTCGTCACGATTCAGCACCCGGCGAAGATTGTCGATTTCGATTAACACGCCGGGGGAAAAGCGGGACATTGTCTCATCAAAGGCAATCTTGAACGAAAAGCCACCACGACCCATCAGGAAATTCACGAGCATCGCTATAGGCTTTCCTTCGAAATCAATGCGAAGAAAGGCCAGTCGCTCGGCAGCAAAGGCGGCGGTTACGCTTTCGCGGAAGAAGGAAGCTTCGGCTGGATCGCAAGCCATCGCCGTGCCCTCCGTTCCCTTCCACCCGCTTTGCTCCAGCGTGAGGAAATCACGGCACCAAGAGGGGATATCGGCTTCGCTGGACAGTTCCTGACTTGTCACACTGCCCAGTTCGCGCAGCCGGTTTTGAAGGCGGCGGATTTCCTTACGCTTCTTGCCGCGGATTCGCGTTTCCCAATACGCATCTGCTGTCAGATCGCTTTGCAGCAGGGCCCGCTCATAATGATGAATGCAGCGCAAGCCACGGCCTTGCTGTGCGCATACCGCTTTTAGCGCATTCGCATTCGCGCCATCCCCATCCAGAGTAGAGAGGTGCAGGAAATTGGGAGCCCAATCGCTCTTGTCCAGCACATCGAGAAAGCTGGTCCATGCCGCGCGTTCATAGCCGCGCCGGATCAAGGGAGCGCCGTAGAAACAATGCTGGTGCATCCAGTTCGTGATATTAGCTAACGGCAGTCGGCCATGGCGGTGCGCTGTGGTGACTGGCAGCAGGCCGATCAATTCTTCACCTTCCCATGCCTGCAACAGGAGCACGTCCTTTTCTTGCGTCAGGTGGCGAATCGCAGGCAGCAGCATTTCCGGCGCATAGAAGCAGTTGGGCTCGGCTGCGTCGGCGGCAAGGGCATCCCATGCCGTCAGCATCGACGGTGCGTCATGCAATAACGGATCGGGGCTCATATCCATGGCGGCGGACATAAGCAGTAAAGATTAGGGAAAGGCTAAAGCAGCAGAGCCTCCGCCAAGCCGGGCGGATCAGCCGTCGCTTACCCGTTCTATGTCTGCGCCCACAGCTTCCAGCTTTTCTTCCAGCCGCTCATAGCCTCGATCGAGATGGTAGACCCGCGCTACCTGGGTTTCGCCTTCAGCCGCCAATCCCGCCAGCACCAGGCTCATCGACGCGCGAAGATCAGTGGCCATGACGGGCGCGCCCGCCAGCTTCGATACGCCGCGCACGACCGCGCTGCGGCCGTTCACCTGAATATCCGCGCCCATCCGGGCAAGCTCTGGCACATGCATATAGCGGTTTTCGAAAATCGTTTCGGTGAGTACGCTTGCGCCCTCCGCCAACGTCAGCATCGACATGAACTGCGCTTGCATGTCAGTGGGAAAGGCGGGAAAGGGCGCGGTGGAAAGGGAAAGTGGCCTCAGTGGCCCATTGGCGCTGACCTTGATACAATCCGGCCTTTCCTCGACCGTCACGCCCGCTTCACGCAGACCTGCCAGTATCGCATGCATATCAGCGGCATTGGCGCCCACCAGTTCCAGCGAGCCGCCAGTGATGGCTGCGGCGCAGGCATAGCTCCCCGCCTCTATCCGGTCCGGCATGACGCGGTAGGTCGCGCCATGCAGCCTTTCAACGCCTTCAATGACCAGCTTGTCGCTGCCGATGCCGTTGATTTGGGCGCCCATGGCGACAAGCAGGTTGCACAGATCAACGATTTCCGGTTCACGCGCGGCATTTTCCATGACGCACTGGCCCTTGGCCAATACGGCAGCCATCAGCGCATTTTCGGTCGCGCCGACGGAAACGACAGGAAAAGTGATTGTGCCGCCGGGAAGACCGCCCTTGGGCGCGCTTGCCTTCACATAGCCCGCCGTAATCTCGATTTCCGCGCCAAAGGCTTCCAGCGCTTTCAGGTGCAGGTCGATGGGACGGTTCCCAATCGCGCAGCCACCCGGCAACGATACCGTCGCTTCGCCAGCGCGCGCCAGCAAGGGGCCCAGCACCAGTATCGATGCCCGCATTTTGCGAACGATGTCGTAGGGCGCGACGGTGGATGTGATCTTGCCAGCGCGCAGCGTCATGACGCGGCCAAAATCCTCCGGCCTGCTGCCCTCGATCATGGTCGATACGCCAAGCTGATTGAGCAGATGCCCGAAGCTGTCGACGTCGGCCAGGCGCGGCAAGTTGCGCAGCGTGAGCGGCTCGTCGGTGAGCAGCGCGCAGGGGAGCAGCGTGAGCGCAGCGTTCTTCGCGCCGGAAATGGGAAGGCGGCCTTCCAGCCTTTTGCCGCCACGGATGAGAATTCGGTCCATGTGCCGCTTCTAAAGCCAAATTTGCCCTGCGCAAGCGGCCCTCATGTGAAAAGAGGCAGGATGTGATCTACATGTTGCCACTCTCAGGCGAGCAGCTCGACGTCCCAATACAGCCAGTCATGCCATGTTTCGTGCAGATGGTTGGGCGGAAAGGCGCGCCCATGCTCCTGTAATTGCCAGCTTGTGGGGCGTGTCGGCGGGACCTTCAGCCGCATGCCGGCTTCTTTTGGCGTGTGGCCACCTTTTTTGAGGTTGCATGGGGAGCAAGCCGTGGCGACATTTTCCCAGGTCGTTCGCCCGCCTTGCCGCCGCGGAACGACATGATCGAAGGTCAGATCGTTGGTGACGCCGCAATATTGGCAGGAAAATTTATCGCGAAGGAAAAGATTGAATCGTGTGAAGGCCGGGTATTCGGATGGCTTCACATATTGCTTCAGCGCGATGACCGAAGGAATCTTCATGGCCCAGCTTGGGCTGTGGACTTCCCGTTCATAGCTGGCGACGATATCCACACGTTCTAAAAAAACCGCCTTAATAGCGGTTTGCCACGGCCAGACACTCAGCGGGTAATAACTCAAGGGCGTGTAATCGGCATTGAGAACGAGTGCCGGGCAATTATCCGGATGCCTGATCAGGTCGGGATGGTACATAAACGCGTCCGCTTCCCAGCTATTGCCCCGTTAGTCCATGAAATGCATGACAAGCGTATGACAACATCAACGACGTACATCCGTCAAGAGTCTGTATGACTGTGCGGGCCGAAACTGCTCAGGTGGTGACGCGCTTTGCACCCAGCCCGACGGGGCGGTTGCATCTGGGGCATGCTTGGTCAGCGCTTCAGGCGCACGATCTGGCGCGCAGGGCAGGCGGGCAATTCCGTCTTCGCATAGAAGACATAGATGGCGCACGCAGCCGGACCGAATATGTCGCGGCCATTCTGGAAGATTTGCGCTGGCTGGGTCTGCGATGGGACGGCGACGCCGTTTTCCAGTCCGAGCGGCTGCCCATCTACAATGCGGCGCTTGAGAAATTGAAGGATCAAGGCCTCGCCTATCCCTGCTTTTGCACGCGCGCGGGCATAGCGGCGGAGATTGCCGCCAGCCTTTCAGCGCCGCACGGTTCCGGCGGGCCGCTTTATCCCGGCACCTGCCGCAAATTGGATGGCGCAGAGCGCAGCGTGCGCCTGGCTTGGGAGCCGCACGGCTGGCGCATTGACATGGCAAAGGCGGCGGTGCTTGCCGGCCCGCTCACATGGCAGGATGAGCGCGCCGGAACGATAATGGCCGATCCGTTGGGCGCGGGAGACATCATATTGGCGCGGAAGGATGCGCCCACCAGCTATCATCTGGCCGCTACTCTCGACGATGCGGAGTTGGGTATAACGCATGTCGTGCGCGGCATGGACTTGTTCAGCGCAACCCATGTGCACCGGTTGTTGCAGGCGTTGCTTGGTCTGCCAACGCCGCTTTATCGTCATCATGATTTACTCGCCGGAATGGACGGCAAGCGCCTTGCAAAGCGCAATGGAGGGCAGACATTGGCGGATTTGCGCGCCGCTGGAGCCGATCCGGAGCGGCTGATAACGGATTTGCGGCGGAACGTCTTTCCCGTTGGAATTTCTATCGCCAACGCCTAAATAGAAGCCATGACAACATTTCTCGTCATTCTGATCATCCTTGCCGCGATTGCGACCGTGGTTGCCTTGGTGCGTGGTATCGTCTCTTTCCTCAGGACAACTGAGGAGGACTTGAAGAGCGGACAGCAGGGGCCGAGTGCATCCAGCCTGAAGCAGAACAAGATGATGATGGCTCGCATCGGATTCCAGGCGCTGGCCGTGCTGCTTGTCGCCTTGTTGATGCTGATGAGCGGCGGCGGTCGCTAATTGGTCAAGCTCAACAAGATCTACACGCGCACTGGCGACAACGGCTCAACTGGTCTTGTCGATGGCTCCCGCGTGGCCAAATCGGACGTGCGGATGGCGGCTATTGGCGATGTGGACGAAGCCAACAGCGCCATCGGCCTTGCGATAGTGGCATTGGGTGATGGTGCGCAGACAGCCATGCTCCGTCGCATCCAGAATGATCTCTTCGATCTTGGCGCGGATTTGGCAACCCCCGGCGAAGACTTTACACCGGGCGAAATGACGCTCCGCATTGTCGCTGCTCAGGTCGAGCGGCTGGAGGCTGAAATTGACGGCATGAATGCGGAGTTGGCGCCGTTGCGCAGCTTCATTCTGCCCGGCGGAAATCCTGCAGCCGCCGCGATCCATCTGGCCCGCGCCATTGTCCGCAGGGCCGAACGCACCGCTGTCGGCGCGGCTGCACACGTTTCTCTCAATCCGCAGGCGCTTGCTTATCTTAATCGTCTGTCCGATCATCTCTTCGTTATGGCCCGCTTCATGAATGGGGCTGGCGAGGGCGATATATTGTGGGTTCCGGGCGCGTCTCGCTAACCTGGCGGTAGATTTCAGGGAAAGAAACGAACGCCTCTGCGTTAACCCGCCGTGATTAGCCTGGAGGGGGACATGAGGACATACAATAGAACCCAGCCATTGGCCGACGAACAAGCGGCACATTATGGGCAGGTGCGCGCTTTGTCCGGAGCATTGGCTGCGTCTCTATCCGATGCCGATGCCACCGCGCAGTCGATGGACGATGCTTCGCCTGCCAAATGGCACCTTGCCCATACAAGCTGGTTTTTCGAAACATTCGTTTTGCGCGATCATGTTCCGGACTACCGTTTTTTCGATGAGCGTTATCCCTTTCTCTTCAACAGCTATTATGAAGCAGAGGGCGAACGTCACGCCCGCCCGCGCCGGGGAATGCTGACGCGGCCATCGCTTGACGAAGTGCTGGCTTATCGCGCGCACGTAGATGCAGCAGTGGCGAAGGCCCTGCCCGATTTGAGCGAAGATGCCCGCTTCCTGGTCATGTTGGGCTTGCAGCATGAGCAGCAGCATCAAGAATTGCTGCTTACCGATATCCAGCACCTTTTTGCGCAAAACCCGTTGCAGCCGACGCTGTGGGAAAGCTCCGCGACCATGCCCGCGCCCATGCCGGGTCCGATCGTCTGGGTGGAAGGACAGTGCGGACCTGCATGGCTGGGGCATGACAATGGCGGATTTGCTTTTGATTGCGAAGGGCCGCGGCATGAAACGATGCTGGCCCGGCATGCGCTTGCCCACCGTCCCGTTACCAATGGCGAATGGATGGAGTTTATCGCGGACGGCGGTTATGCCGACCATCGCCACTGGCTTTCCGATGGCTGGGCCTGGGTACAACAGGGCGGCGTCGAAGCACCGCTCTATTGGGAACGGGACGAAGCAGATGGCTGGACCACCTTCAGCCTGGCCGGACGGGCCAGCATCAATCCCGCTACGCCTGTTACTCACATCAACTTCTATGAGGCTGATGCCTATGCAAGCTGGGCAGGTGCGCGCTTACCGACCGAGGCGGAATGGGAAGCCGCCGCAGGGTCTCTCGATCCCGATAGCGGCAATCAACTGGACCGGGCCGCTGCACCGCGCCCGCGCGCCTGCGAAGAGCCGAGAGCACTTTGCCAGATGTTCGGCGATGTATGGGAATGGACCGGCAGCGCCTATCGGCCCCATCCCGGCTTTCGTCCGGCGGCAGGCGCGGTCGGCGAATATAATGGCAAGTTCATGTCGGGGCAGTTCGTGCTGAAAGGCGGAAGCTGCGCTACGCCCCGGGGGCACATGCGGGCATCCTATCGCAATTTCTTTTATCCACATCAGCGCTGGCAATTCACTGGCCTCAGGCTCGCAAAGGACATTTGATGCCCTCTCAGGATTTGGCAGAACGGATTGAATCGGCGAATGCCGCTGACCCGGCTTTCAGGAAAGATATATTGGCAGGGCTTTCCACGATGCCGAAAGCGACACCCGCCCGTTGGCTATATGATAAGCGCGGGTCGGAATTGTTCGAGGAAATAACGGCGCTTCCGGAATATTATCCCACGCGGGTGGAGACGGAATTGCTGCGGACGCATGGGGAGGAGATTGGCCGCATCGTCGGTTCCGGCCGCGCCGTGGTTGAGTTCGGTGCCGGTTCGGCCATTAAGACGCCGCACTTGCTAAGCCAGATCGATCCCTCTGCCTATGTCGCCGTGGATATAAGCGGTGATTTCCTGCGGGAAAGCAGCGCAGTCCTTTCCGAGGCTTTCCCCGACCTTCCGGTGCGGCCGGTCGAAGCAGACTTCAATGATCCGGTGGATTTACCCAGAGATCTGGCCGGACTTCCCCGGCTTGGTTTCTTTCCGGGGTCTACCATCGGGAATCTCGATCCGGCGGATGCAGTCGATCTGCTCCGGTCATTTCGCCGCTCACTCGGGCAAGACGCCATGCTGCTGATTGGCATGGATCGGATCAAGGATGTTTCCATCCTCATCCCGGCCTATGACGATGCAGCGGGGGTGACGGCGCAGTTTAACCTGAATTTGCTCGCCCGGATCAATCGCGAGCTGGATGGGACGATAGCGCTTGATGCGTTTCGTCATGTCGCTTCATGGAACGACGACCTGGCACGTATCGAGATGCATTTGAAGGCTATTCGGGATACGGCCTTCTCTGTTGGGCGCGCGCATTTTTCCATGCGTGCGGGCGAAACCATCCATACGGAGAATAGCCACAAATATGGCCCACGCGGTGCGCGTTTATTATTGAATGCTGGCGGCTGGATGCCGATCCGCGAATGGACGGATGCGGATGGCATGTTCTGCCTGCTCCTCGCTGAAGCAAAATCAAAGGCTCTCACCTGAGTGAGGTTGCGGACCTTACAGCCACCTCAAGACTCCGTGACATTTGCCCGCCAAGTCGTAATCCATTTCATGGCGCCCCGGCATTCGCCCATGCTCCTGGCTTCGACAAGGCGGAACTGGCTGCCATCCCAGACGTACGTTTCCGCGCCGCCGCAATCGCCCAAGCCCCGACCCCTTGTGTAACTCGACAGGGTCGAACGCGCTGCATCCCAGCCATAGTTGACTAGCATGGGATAGCCGTCCTCTTTCATTCCCCAGCCGGGCTGGAGATCAAAGATCGGAGCGGTAAATTCCCGCTTGCCGAACTTCCCCGTAGCGATCAGCGCAGCGCTGGAAAAATTATAAGCTCCGGCTCCGCAAGGGAGCATGACAAGCGTCCTGTTCCTGTCCAGCGGATAAAGCTCCGGCTTCTGGTTCACGTTGAATTCCGCATCGCATCCCGTCAGCTTTTCCGCCTGCTTCCGTTCGGCGGCGGTGAGCGGTGCCGTCTTGGCATCTGTCGGCACGGCAGACCGCCTGATGCGGGGCAATGCGAGTGCGGGCTTGACCGCCGCCGCCCTCAGAGGACCAGCAGCGACAAGTGCAGTCACCGTCCCGGCGCGGCCTTGCCTTGCATCCATATAGCGCAGCGCCGCTGCCGATCCGTCGAGCGAGACGCGGGCGACAGCCTTGCCGTTCTGGCGTACTTCCATGTGCCGCCCCTGCGCCATTGCGATGGCAAGTGCGGATGCGCGGGGCCCCTGTATGGCCGTGCCACCGCTGATCGTTGCACTGGCAATTATCCGGCCATCAATGACCATCTGCACTTGCCCTTTGATCTCATCATAAAAGTGCAGGCCGACGGTGGGTTGCGCTGCGGGCCCGGCATCGCGGAGGATGGTTATCTCCGCAAATTCGCCGGTCATCACTGCCTTTTCGGGGTTAAGGGAGGCGGCCGTGCATCGTCCGCCATTGTCGCAGCCAATGACCCAGTCCTTGTAGGTTTCAAGTGCACCGGGTTGAGGCGCAGCGGCTGCGGGAGATAGAAAAAGTGAAAAAGCGGCAAGCGCGGCCAAGATCATTCTAGTCATGCAACGAATTATAGCCGCCTTTCTCCTTTAGCGGTAGCGTCGCGTTTTGACATCGCGCACGCCCTTCAAATGATCTAAGGAACCGCACAGCAACCCGTCAACAGATTCAGGGATACGACAATGAAGGCAATCGGCATCATCGGGGCAGGTCAGATGGGCGCAGGAATCGCCCAGGTTTCGGCTCAGTCAGGCTTTCAGGTCTTTTTGGCGGACATCGGCTTACCACAGGCTGAAGCAGGGAAGGCGAAGATCGCGAAACAAATATCGCGCCTTGTCGAAAAAGATAAGATGGACGCCAAGACGGCCGAAGCGCTGCTGGACCGGATCGAGCCAGTCGCCGATTATGCCCCTCTTGCAGCCGCTGATCTTGTCATTGAAGCCGCGACGGAGCGGGAAGACATCAAGCGGGCCATTTTCGGAGAGGTCGGCAAGGTGTTGGGGCCGCAGGCGATCCTGGCATCCAACACCAGTTCGATCCCGATCACGCGCCTGGCCCAGGCAGCACCCGATGCGGCGCGCTTTGCGGGCGTGCATTTCTTCAATCCTGTGCCGGTCATGGGCCTCATCGAACTCATCCGGGGTCTTGCGACTTCGGACGAAACGGTCGCAGCGGTGGAAGGCTATGCTCAGGCCTTGGGCAAGAAAGTGGTGCATGCAAACGATGCGCCGGGCTTTATCGTGAACCGCATCCTCCTGCCCATGCTGAACGAAGCCTGCTTTGTTCTGGGTGAGGGGATCGCCAATGTGGCTGACATTGACGCAGCGGTTCAGCTTGGTCTCAATCATCCTATGGGGCCGTTGACGCTTGCCGACTTCATTGGGTTGGACGTGTGTCTGGAAGTCTGCAAGGTGCTCCATCAGGGAACGGGCGATCCCAAATATCGGCCAGCGCCGCTGCTGATCAAATATGTGGAGGCGGGCTGGTACGGTCGTAAGACGGGCAGGGGCTTCTACGATTATTCCGGTGAGACCCCTATACCGACGCGCTGACGTTCAGGGCAGTTCCCTCCATGACCGGCCAGAGAGCCCCCGCCGCGGTGGCTTTCGGCTGGGCTCTTTAGATGTGAGTGACTTAGTCGCGCGCCCGGATGGTCTTTCTGGCAGCACGGGCGCGCGAAAAGGCGCAGAGCCATTCCTGTCCAAAAGGGCTCTAGTTCATAAGAGCTAGCCATAATTCCCTTCAGGCGCTCCCCAATATCTTTTGCTCCTGCGCAAGGAAAACAGGAAGATCGCCCCTGTGATTGAGAGCCAGATTGCTCTCGCAGTCCGATGCGGGCAGGCTTCATGGTCTCTGCCCGCATAAGGACGGAAACGGGGACTTGCCGATGAACGCCGTCCAGAACAACCTTCTCGCTTATGCGGGACCGCAGCCGGAACAGGTGCATTCCGAACTGCACTACATGACTGCGCGGCAATTGCTCTCAATTTTCCGTCGCCATCGCTGGCTGATCGGCGCGATTGTCGCGGGCGTGACGCTGATAACAGCCGTCGCGGTATTCACGGCGACTCCCATCTTTGAAGCGACGGCCACTGTCCGGGTGGAACTGGTCGGCGGATCAGGCGACGAGGAAACGGCCAACGCCGCCCAGAACGAGGCGCGGATGGAAACCGAGGCGAGGCTATATGCCTCCCGCGCGATGGCCGAGGCTGTGATCAAGGATCTCGATCTGGTGAGCAACCCGGCATTCACGCCCCCTGAAGACCTGCTGCCTGTTGGAAAGCTGCCGAGCGACCGTGAGTTGGCCGACGCCGTTGACCGGATGGGCCGCATGTTGACAGTGAGGCGCGCGCCGCGCGCTGAATTTATCGACATATCGGTTCGTTCGCGTTCGCCGGATCTGGCGGCAAAGATCGCCAATCAATACGTCTCTACGCTGCAGGAGACGCGCCTCATGGAGAGAAGCAAAAAGCAGCGCAAGCTGGTCAAGGCCTTGGGCGCCGAGGTTGATCGGGTACATGGGGAGCTGGCGCAATCGGAACATGCCGTGGCCGATTTTCGTCGCAGCCACGGGATGCTGCAAGGCGCGGCGGGGCCTGAGGAATTGGCGCAAATCAGCCGCATTGCTGCCGAGGCTGCTTCGGCGGGCAGCGAACGCGCCGATCTGGCCGCACGGTCCCGGGGCATAGGCGTCGCTGCCGCGTTGCAAAGCGCTGCGACGGCGACATCGCCCCTCTTGCAACAGCAACAGCGACAATATGACGATCTTTTGAGGGAAAAGGCAAAATTGTCTGCCTTTTACGGTGAGGGGCATCCTGACCTCGCCACTGTAGACGCGCAAATTTCGGAACTTCGCGACAATATGGGGAAGGAGCGCGTCCGCGTGGCCGCCGCAGCCTCTGTCGAGGCTTCGGCCGAAAGCACCAGAGCGCGTAGCGCCGCATCGGGCGCAGCCGCCCGGGAAGCGCAGCTGCGCAGCTATTTGGCGGCGATCACAGGGAAGGCCTTCGCGAATAATCAGAACAACGTAACGCTAATGTCTCTTGAGCGCGAGGCGGAGACCACGCGCGAGCTTTACCTTTCTCTGGTATCGCGGTTGAAGACGGAAACGGCCGCTTTGGCCGGACAGGGCGTCACATCGTCCCTGCTGTCCCGCGCACCTGTACCCAATGAACCTGTGAGCCCCACTCCCCAGAAGACACTTACGGCTGCTCTCTTGGGTTCGTTCCTTTTGTCCTTCGTGATCGCTTTCGCCATCGAGATGTTCGATAACAAGCTGCGCTCCGGACAGCAGATCAGGCGTTATTTCGGCTTGCCGACCCTGGCCATGATTCCCCGCATGGCCCACCTGGATATGTCGCCGGATACCAGCCCGGTCATCTCCGATCCCCGATCGTTGTTTGCGGAGGTGGCGCGATCCCTTTACGCCGAAACGGCCCGATGCTGGAATGGAGACGGCGCGCAGGTGGTGGTCGTGACATCCCCGCTGCCAGGCGATGGCAAATCTACGGTGGCGCTCAGCCTGGCGGCCGCCGCGGCGGCGAAGGGCGCACGTGCGGTCATTATCGATCTCGATCTTCGGCGGCCGGGGTTGTTGCAGGAAATCCAGAAAAAGATGGGCGGTCCTGACCTTGTCGAATATCTGAAGTCGGATATGCCCGTTCAGCGGCTACTGCCGCCAAATGAAAACGACGGCGCGACGACCGGAAATGGCAAGACCAAGCTCATGGTGCTCAGCGCGCATGGCCCCGTTGATGATCCGGCTTCGCTCATCTCCACGTCTCGCCTCCAGCAACTCTTCAACGATTTGCGTCAGCGCTACGATTTCATCGTGCTCAATGCGCCCGCGACCCTGGCGGTCCGTGATGCGCGGGCCATTTCGGAAATTGCGGACACGACGTTGATGGTCGTGGACTGGGGCAAAACCACAGTGGATCAAGCGCGCGCGGCACTGGAAATACTGGAATACAATGTCGCCGGCGTCGCCTTCAACAAAGTCGATTATGCTGAACATGCGCGCCGTGGCTATGGCGATGCGGTGCAATATTACACGCATGCCTCGGTCTACTACAACGACAAACCACAGCCGCGGAAATACGAGTGGCTGCTTCAGCGGCTGGAGGCAGTGAAAGATCGGATTTGGTCTTTTGGCAGGGAAAGATCCTCATTGTGACTATGGCCGCATTCGACATGATTGGTATTCGCGCAGATCCGGACGATGCGGATGATGGCCCGGATCTGGACGTCCGCGTCCTGCTGATTGATCCATCGCCGCTGAGCCGGAGCTGTCTCCTGGCTGGCTTTCGGGAAAGTCCCGGCATTTCCATTGTGGCTTGCGGCAATGTGGAGGAATTTGTCGAAACAGCCTTCGCCAAACCTCATGTGATTGCCATACAGGCCGCGGGCCAGGATCTGGAGTCCCAGGAATTCGGTGAACGGATGGAGGCACTGACCCGTCGTTTTCCGGGCGTGGCAGTCATGCTGTTGTCAGGGGCCGGAGACGACGATCAGATAATGGCCGGCATAAGGCATGGCGTGAGCGCCTACATCACCAGCGATATAGGCCTTCGTCCCACGGTGAGAGCGATACGATTGATGCGGCAGGGCCTCATGATCTATCCGCACCATATGCTACAGACACTCGGCAAATATGGGGCAGCGCCCTTCAATTCGGCTTCGCATTCCGGGGAGGCAGCGGCGGCAGCCGGTCTCGACGACGGCATGCTGACGCCGCGACAGCAGGATGTCTTGCTATTATTGGCGCGCGGCCTTTCGAACAAGGCCATCGCATCGCAACTGGAAATTAGCGAGAGCACGGTAAAGGTGCATATCCGCGCCATCATGGAACGTACGGGCATGATGAACCGTACGCAGATCGTTGCGCACTTCTTCCGCGATCGGCATTGATCGTTCTGGAATCTCCCGATCCTGATTGGACCATTGGGCTGGCTTGAGCCAAGCGCCAGCCAGACCCTTTGAACGAATCTCCTGAGCCATGCCTACCTATTGGCCGGCCCCGTTTCGGCCGGACTGAACATCCATTGTGGGGAGGGAGTCGACGCGCTGCGTGCGTTCGCGTCTGCCGACGTAGCATGGGAACAACGGATCAAATGTAAGTGAAGCCTGTCCCGGACTAGGCTGTCGCCGTCTGTCGCCGCATGGCGATCTCGCGGAGCCATAGGCGATCCATCGAAACGGCGCAGATCGCAGCCAGAAGGACCTGGGCGATATTGGCCCCCATCGCGCCGATCGAAGGGATGAGAAGCAATGCGGAGGAATGAAACACCAGAGTGCCGAAGAACACGATCCGAAGTACCTGATGCTGGCGACCCATGGCCAGCAGCGCCGAGCGGGACGGGGCGCCGTGAAGAGTCAGCGTAACGGCAATGATTTGGATAATGAGCAAGGGCCAAACAGCCATATAGGCTTCTCCCGGCCCGACGCGGATCAGCCACCGGCCAATCAATAACACTGCCGCCAACGCGCAGACGCCGAAGAGGGCCAGAACAAACTGGGCCTGAAAAATAGCGCGGCGAAAGCTCTTCCACGCTTGAGCGGCCCAAAGGCGCGTCACGTCAGGATAGAGCACGGCCTGCACCTGTCCGCCGAGTTGCTGGGCTGCCTTGGCCATGCGCTTGGCCATATAGTACAGGCCTGCGGAGGCGGGGTCCGCGAGGGCACCTACGAGCAGGACGTCGAACTCCTGTACGCTCGTACTCAGCGTCATCGAAAGATTGGACGAAAAGGCGAAACCCATGATTCCAGGGAAGCGGTGGTTGATGCCCTTGATACGAGCCTTCGCCAGATTATGGATGCCCTGTCTCCGCAGTTCCAGCATTGCGAGCAGGAAAAACAGGACGGCGCCGAAAATCTGAGCAACGCTCCAGACCAGAACGAAATAATAGAGATCCCCGCCCCACCACAGGCCGCCAAGGCACAGCCCTACACGAAGCAGATTCGCAAGAATCTGGGCATAAGCTATTGTGCGGAAACGCCCCGCAAGCCGCAGCACGGCAGTAGGCATGCCGGTAATATTCAGCCCCAGGGCGACGCAATAGATCAGGATGAGTCCGATATAATCGGCCTTCAATCCGAAAAGACTGCCCGCGGCTACGGCGAGCAGCGCAGCCGTAAGTGCAGCGGCAACAGCAGCGGCTACATCCAGGGCCAGGCCGAAGGCATAAAGACGTCTCAGGTCTTCCCGATCATCGGCCTTGTTCAGTTCGGCGGCATATTTGATGAGCGGCTGCCATGATTCAAAACGCATGATCCGTTCGATCAGCCGCGTGTAACTGACGATCAGCGTCATTATACCGTAGGCCGCCGGGCCCAGTGCTCTTGCCGCTATGGCAACACCGACCAGCGCTACGAGCGAAGACAGGAAATTGCCCGACAGCAAATGACCGATATTGATAACCCTGTCGCGCCAATCGGTATCCTGCCGCCACGATATGAGGTGTCGGCCAATTCGTGTCTGGGCGATAGCGGCAAAGTTCATATGACCCTATCCGTCATGGGGGAACGCCATCGCAGACCGGCCCGTCAGAGTGGACGGGCCCGCCAGGTGATTTCATCTGTCATTAGGCAGCGCGGTCAGAAAGCAGAGGATAGTTGCCGTCGTCGTCGTTCAGGCTTGCCGTGTCCTTGGGAACCGCAGCCAGGTGGGTTTCAAGACCACGCTTCACCGCCCATATGGCGGCCTGCGTGCGATTGGACACCCGGAGCTTGCGCAATATGGCTTTCACGTGAACCTTGACGGTGGCTTCGCTGATATCAAGCCTGCGTGAAATGACTTTGTTTGCATAGCCCAGGATCAGGCACCGCAATATTTCCACTTCCCGTTCCGACAAGTTGACGTCGGCAATACTTTCGCGCCAGTTGTTCCGTTTGAAGCCGGCGTCTCCATTCGCGAATGTACGCGCGAGCTGGGACGGCATCACTTTTTCTCCCAATGCCACCAGATGCAGAGAGCTGATCAGTGGCTCACAGGAGATTTCCTTGACGATGTAGCCGTCTACCCCGAACCGGAACGCTTCGGCCACCTCATCATATTGGAACTCATCGGCCAGCACGACCAGATGCGCATCCGGAAACCGTTGCTGCAATTTGCGGCAATTGTCTGCTCCGAAATGGTCCGGCCCATTGTCTATGATGATGATGTGACTGCGCTCCTCTTCAGGACCAGCCAATGGAGTGTTCAGTTGGCGCGCATCCTCGACGGAGGAGGTTACTCGGAAGTGTTCGTCGGTTAGAATGCGCTTCAGTCCTTCGCGGACGATTTCATTCCCGCCCAACAGCGAAATGTCGATAGCGTGAGTCACAGCTTTCCCCTCTTCTGCAAGTGACAGCGTTCAATGCGACCCTGTTCGAAAGAAATGATCTTGCCTGCGGCCTATGACCGCAAAGCAAGAGACATAGCACTGTTTCGGATCAAGTTTTCTTATCGTGTCCGTTGTTATGGTTATAACACTATTCACCTTTATGTGCATCTTCAAAGGAACTAATCATAATGGTCTGTCCCAAAATGAACGAAGGACTAGGGTGAATTAAAAAATATGGCTGCATAACAGTGGCATAGTACTAGCCCTGCTGCGGCTCTAGTGGGCAGTTTCTACGCCCTAAGGATTAGGACGGATCAACTAGGGGCCTCAAAAGGTCATCAGCGAATCGAACGAGTTCCTGAGTCGCGTCGACATAAGCTCAGTCGATTTGTCGAAGAAGCATGAATGCTTCGGCAGCATGGCGCGATACCGTGGCTCCTCGCATGGTCGCCAGTGCCTCTATGGCCTTGATGGACCGTTCGTCGGGAAAGGCTTTGACCTGAGAAGCGTAGCAGCCGAACGCCTCTATCTTTCGGGCGATGTAGTCCGAAATGTCGATATAGACATTCGGTATGAAAGCGGCCGTCACACCCGGCGCATACCAATTAGTCTCCGAAAGCGTTTCGTAAGCGTAAAGACGTAGGGGCGCCAACGGGCCCCGCGGCCTTGCCGCGACCAGTGAGGACAGAAAGCTTAGCTGATGGTCCAGATGAACGTCGCCGATAAAGGGCACGAACATGGTGTCGGGTCTCAATGTCGCAACAAGATCGCAAAAGGCGGCATTCATGTTCGCATGCGCCACGCGGTCGAGGCCTGCGGCCGGGAACTTCAGAAAATGCGTGTCCGCCACTCCCAGGCATGCATGGGCGGCGCGGGCTTCGGCGACACCGGTATCGGCTAGCTCAGGATCGAAGCGGTCGGGGCCCGCGCGCGTGACAATAGCGACATGCACTTGTGCGCCGCCACTGGTCAGTCGCGCGATCGTGCCGCCACAGCCCAGCACTTCATCATCGGGATGCGGCGCGATCACCAATGCGTTCCTGACGCATTCCAGCATCTTCATTCCGTTCCTCCGCCAAGCCGGGCATGCATGGCGGGCATTCCGCCTCCCTGATAATCCCATTCAGTAACGTACAGCGCCGTTTCCCCGCCGCAGGCGACGGCGAAGCCGCTTTGGTCCCGCATGATGATTTGGCCGGGCTGGGCAAGATGCCGTCCGCCTGCAGCCCAGGGCCGTGCCGCCCAGACAACAAGTGATTTCTCGCCCTTGCTGCTCCAGGCGCCGGGGTAAGGCCTGCCTGCTGCCCGGATCAGCCGGTCAATGTCGATGGCGTTCTGCCGCCAATCGATCCGCCCGTCTTCCGGCGTGCGTTTAGCCGCCCAGCTCGCATAGCGCTCATCCTGCTCGAGGCGCGGTGGAGAGCCGGTGGCGAGCGCGGCGAGCGCGCGCGGCATCATCTCGCCCAGCGCTCTCATGTGCCGCGCATAAAGGCTGGCAGCAGTTTCATCCGGCGCGACGTGGAAAAAAGCCTGCTCCAATATGGGGCCGCTATCGACGCCGTCGTCGATCCAGAACAATGTGCCAGCCGTGATCGGTTCATCGGCCAGGATGGTCCAGGGGATGACTCCGCGTCCACGGAGGCGAGGCAGGGGTGCGGGGTGGTAACCGATGACCTGTCCATGTGCGGCGGCCTGGAATTCCCTCCCGCAAATCTGCGACCATCCGATCACGAACACATAATCGGCATCGGCCGCGCGAATGGCATCGAGCGTTTCCGGTGTGTTGATGTTGCGCGTGGCAAGAAATTCCGCTCCGGCCGCACGGGCGGGACCGGACAGGTCGGCAAAATCACTGTGCCGTCCGTCCAAATCGCGCGGCAGGCTGATCACCAGCGGCAATGTCCATCCGGGCGTTCGTGCGATGGCCCCCAGCGCAACCCGGCTGCTTTCAACGGCTCCGGCCAGAATCGCCCGCATAGGCCCTCTCCAGACTTGAACGGTCGATGCGTTCGCCAGCGATCATGACGCCAAGCGTCTTTATTACTATGCCCACATCAATCGCGGGGCTGCGGTGACTCACATACCAAAGGTCGAGCGCCAGCTTGTCGGCGGCGGGGAGCAAGCTATTGCCATTCACCTGCGCCCATCCGGTAAGCCCGGGCCTCAGCTTTCCGCGTTTCTCGCCGCCAGCGCCCATGGCCGAGACCGTCTCCGGCAAAAGCGGTCGCGGGCCGATGAAGGCCATCTCGCCTTTCAGGATGTTCCAGAGCTCCGGCAGTTCGTCCAGCCGGGACCGGCGCAGAAGGCGGCCAATCGTCGTAACCCGCTCCTCATCCGGAAGAAGCTGGCCGCTCGGATCGCGGGTGTCACGCATCGAACGAAACTTGACGAGCTGGAACGGCATGCCGTTCTGACCCGCCCGCCATTGGCGGAAAAGTATCGGGCGGCCCGACGCGATCAGGACGCAGACGCTGATAAGCAGGATAAGGGGGGCAAGAAGCGCGATACCCACCAGAGCCAGCAATGTGTCGATGACGCGCCGCATGGTTCAGGACCCTCCCAGAGATGTGATGGCTTGCGGCCGCAGCGGTGCGGGTGCGGATGCGGCTGGGCGATCTGTGCGGTCCAGCCGCATGCAGTCGATCAGCAGCGCGTTCACCTTATCCACATCATATTGTTCTTCCGCGCACCGGCGCGCATTGGCGCCCATCTCAACGGCAAGCGCGGGATCGGCAAGGAAGCGCTCCATCGCCGCCGCCAGTTTTTCGGCATTGCGTGGCGGCACCAGAAAGCCGTTCAGCCCTTCGCGCACCGGCTCACGGCATCCGGGCATGTCCGTCGTGATGATGGGGCGGCCCGTCGCCAGCGCTTCCAGCAAGGTGCGCGGCAGGCCTTCCCGGTAATAGGAGGGCAGGACGAAGACGTGAGCGGCCGTCAGAAAGGGCCGGACATCACGGGTTTCCTCATGATATTCGACGATATGTTCGCGGGCCCAGCTATTGACTTCCTCTTGCGTGAAGCCGGTAGGGTTATCGGTGTCCATCCGGCCCAACAGATGAAAGCGGGTGGCCGGATAACGCTGCTTCAGCATCCGGGCAGCCTCGACATATTCCATAACCCCCTTGTCGCGCATCAGCCGCGCAATCATGAGGAAGTGGAGTGGTCCTTCGCACATGGGCTGGTGCCTGAAATGCTCGATATCGACGCCTGATCCGGGCACCTGAACCACATGATGGTCATGGCTGATGATGCCTTGTTTTATCATTTCGGGCCGATCATCGCTGTTGAACACGAAGATCGCCTTCGCCCGGCGTACTCCGGTCCGGTATAGCCTGCGGACGATAGTGCGCAGCAGCGGGCGATGGTTCGCTTCCGGACTGAAGACATAGCCGAGGCCACTCATCAGCACATAGAATTCGGGGACGCGGGTCAGGCGCGCTGCAAGGCCGCCGTAGATGATCGGCTTTTGCGTGTAGGCAAGAATAATATCTGGCCGCTCCCGCCGGATCAGCCGCACATAAGACCACAAGGTGCGCAGGTCATCGAAAGGGTTGGCTCCCGTCCGTCCCATTGGCGTCCGGCGATAGCCAATCCCCATCCTGCCCAGCACTGCCTCAACCTCCTGATCGGTGTCGGGGGCGCAGGCGATCACGTCATGCCCAGCAGCCGCCATCGCCGACAAAAGGCGTCCACGGAAATTGACGAGAGAGAAGGCGAAGCTGGAAAGCACCAATATTTTCATGCGGTCGGGCTCCCTGTGGCCCTTGGCGGCCGTCCCTGTCCTGGAGTCTAGTAGGGCCGCCCCATCGCGCTATGGGCGCATAAGGGCACTATACTTTGTGGTAGCCGCCCAGTCTGGCACGGGCATGTGGAGGATACTGTGGTGCCCACCATTCCCATATGGGCCAGCGACGGGGTCACTTAAGCATCCCACGCACCCAGAAATCCTGCCCGGATTACCCAACGGGGCCGCGGATATAGCCAAGAGAGCCGAAGCGGCGTTTCGGTATAGTGGCTATTTGGGCAAGTCATTTCACCCCGACATTGCCGTACACATTGGCGCAGGCGATCCGAGGAGGGAAGCATGCTCCAAATGACAGCGACAATGGCCCGTAAAACAGCACTGAAGCGCTTCATACGGTTCGCCGGAATCATATCCCTCGACGCAGGGGCAGTGGCGCTTTCCTTCTTTCTGGCCTTTGATCTCCGCCTCCAGGGGGCGTTGCCCGCGGCGTTGAAGGAAGCGCTTCCGGTCGCGCTTCCCGTGGTGATCATATTGTCGCTGATCGCCTTTTATTCCGCCGGGCTCTACCACCGTGCCTGGCGTTATGTGTCTATCGGGGACCTGTTTTTTCTGACGGAAGCAGCCACGCTCGCCGTCGCGGCATCTTTCGGCACGCTGCTGCTGATCGATGGGGCGCCTTGGCTCCCCGCTTCCATTCCGGTCATTCAATGGTTCGTGCTGATCGTCCTTCTGGGCGGATTACGCGTGCTGCGGCGTATGGTACGGGAAGCGGTTCCTCTGTACCGCAAAGGCGCGATGCCGCTGCCCTCTCGCAAGGCACCGCCTGTCGGACTGCGCAAGGCGCTGCTCTTGGGGGATCCCGATTGGGCCAACGTCCTGATTGGTGCGCTGCACCGCGATCCGGGCGGAGAGATCAGTGTCGTCGGCATCATGACTCATGACGGACGCGACGCCAAATTGCGCCTGCGCGGCGTGCCGATGCTCGGCTCGCCTGACGTTCTGGAGGATATACTCGACAAACTCGATCAGGAGGGCCGCCGTCCCGACTGCGTGATCGTCAACCAGAAGGACCAGATGCTTCTCGGTCCCAACATGGTGAGGCTGGTTAACAAGGCGGAGCAACTGGGCCTGGAGGTGGCGCGTGCGCCCGACCCCGCGGGCCTTCAGCATCGTGGAACAGGCGCCATAGACCTGCAGTTCCTGAACCTCACAGATCTGCTCGACCGGCCGGAGCTGAAGCTCGACAAGACCATCGTGCGCGAGACCGTCCGTGGGTGCCGGGTCATGGTGACGGGCGCTGGTGGGACGATCGGCAGCGAACTGGTGCGCCAGCTTGCAGCCTTGGGGCCCAGCGAGATCGTGCTTCTCGACCATGCGGAATATAACCTCTACGCCATAGACATGGAGATGCGGGAAAAATTTCCCGATATTCCCGTCGTTCCCCAGCTGTGCTGCATCCGGCAGCGGGACCGGATCATGCAGATCTTCGCTCACCACCGGCCGGAACTTGTTTTTCATGCTGCGGCGCTCAAGCACGTGCCCTTGGTCGAAGGCAACCCTTGCGCAGGCATTCAGACCAATGTTTTGGGAACGCGCAATGTCGCCGACGCCGTGCGGGAATATGGCGCGCGGGCCATGGTGCAGGTGTCCACCGACAAGGCGGTCAATCCTGTCGGCATGATGGGCGTGACCAAACGTCTGGGCGAGCTATATTCACAGGCGCTCGATCTTGACAGCGCGGGACGGGACGGCGGCGCTCGTTTCATGACGGTGCGGTTCGGCAATGTGCTGGGGTCTAGCGGCTCGCTCATTCCCCTCTTCCAACGGCAGCTCAGCCGCCACGGTCCGCTCACCGTCACGCATCAGGACATCGAGCGCTATTTCATGACGGTGCAGGAAGCAGTGCAGCTTATCCTGCAAAGCAGCACCCGTGCCCTGCGGGGCGGCGTGGATCATGGCCGCATCTTCGTGCTCGACATGGGTAAGCCGATCAAGATCATGGACATTGCACGGCGGATGATCCGGCTCGCTGGATTGGAGCCCGATATCGATGTCGAGATCAAGATCGTGGGCCTGCGTCCCGGCGAAAAGCTCTATGAAGAGCTGTTCGACGAAAGCGAGCAGCAATTGCCCTCGGCCCTCCCAGGAATATTCGAGGCCCAGCCCAATGCCGTACCTCTCGCAACGTTGAACCGCACGTTCGACCAATTGGATGCTCTCTCCGCGGCAGGCAATGCAGAAGCTGTCTGCGCTCTGGCGCGGGCGCTCATCGGGCAGCCAGAGGATCAGCCGACCGAAACGTTCGGCGAACCGGTCAAGGCGGCAATCATTTCCGCGATCAAGACTGGAGCAGCCATAAAGCCCGCAGCGGCGGTACAGCTTCAAGGAGCCATATAATGATGTCAGGGGGCGAAATGACGAATATGGCGGTCCGGTCCCGCTGGCCGCTATATGAAGATGATGAAATCTCCGCCGTGTCGGATGTGCTGCGCAGCGGTCGCGTGAATTCTCTGGTTCATGGCGACAAGTGCCGTGCCTTCGAAACAGCGTTCGCCAATTTTTGTGGCATGCCGCACGCCATATCGCTCGCCAACGGGACGCTGGCTCTGGAATTGGCGCTCCGGGCGCTGGGCGTTGGGCCGGGCGATGAAGTGATTGTGCCCGCGCGCAGCTTTTTTGCATCGGCAAGCTGCGTGGTCGCGGCCGGGGCGACGCCTGTTTTCGCGGATGTCGATCTGGTCAGCCAGAATATCGATCCCGATTCGGTCCGGGCTATGCTGACGCCCCGGACAAAGGCGGTTATCTGCGTTCATCTGGCGGGATGGCCCTGCAACATGGACGCATTGACGGAGATTTGCGGACAACACCGCCTTTTCCTGATCGAGGATTGCGCACAGGCGCATGGTGCGGTCTGGAAAGGACAGATGGCAGGGTCCTTTGGTGATGCCGCCGCCTTTTCCTTCTGCACCGACAAGATCATGTCCACGGGCGGAGAGGGTGGCATGCTGTTGCTGCGCGATGCCGGGGCGTGGGCGCGCGCCTGGTCCTGGAAAGATCATGGCAAGAATCCGCACAAGGTCATGAACCCGTTGCCCGGCAACAGCTTCCGCTGGCTGCATGACGGCTTTGGCAGCAATTACCGGATGACCGAAATGCAGGCGGCAATCGGCTTGGTTCAGCTTGAAAAACTGCCCGGTTGGCTGTCACGGCGGCGGCGCAACGCTGCCCTTCTCGATTCGTTGCTGGCTGATGCGCCCATGCTCCGCCTCGCGATCCCGCCGGAGCATGTTGGCCATGCAAGGTATAAATATTATGCCTTCCTCGATCCGGCGCAGGTGCCCCAAGGACGGGTGCGCGACGATCTTGTCGCCGCCATGACGGCGCTGAACATGCCTTGCGCCAGCGGGTCCTGTCCTGAAATCTATAGGGAGGATGCGTTTACGACATCCTCCACCCGCCCAGGCCGTCGCCTGCCGAAGGCGAAGGCGCTCGGTGAGACGAGCCTGATGCTGCCGGTGGATCATACGTTCGATGATCAGGCCATGCGCCGCTTGGGCGAAACGCTCTGCTCGGTTCTTTCAAGCTGGACCGGAAAGGCGCAGGCGGCATGAAGGGACACACACTTCCGCGGTTCATCATCTTTGGCGCGGTCAAGGCGGCGACGACATGGCTCACATACCAATTACAGCAGAATCCCGCAGTATACCTGCCCGATCCTGAGCCTCACTATTTCAGCAGCGAATTTCATCGGGGACTCTCCTGGTATGGCGAGTTCTTTCGCGGCGCTGCGCCCGGCCAATTGCCGGGAGAAAAATCGGCGGACTATCTGGCACATCCCGATGCGGCCCGGCGCATCGCGGATCTGCTGCCCGACATCCCTTTGGTCGTGCAGCTTCGGAATCCCGTCGACCGGGCCTATTCTGATTATCGGATGCTCTACCGTCGCGGAACGGTCAGGGGGCGACCGGAGGATTATCTGATCCGTTCAACGACCCCAATGCCGCGTTTTCTGGATGACGGGCTCTATTTTGAGCACCTGAAGCGCTGGCTCGACTACTTTCCGCGCCGCCAGATCAAGGTTTTTCTCTATGAAGATGTGCGTGAGCGCCCTGCTTGGGTCATGGAGGAGGTCTGCGCCCATATCCGTGCGCCATTCCATTTTGCGGAGCAACTGGAGCATGAGCGGGTAAATGACGGATCGGCGCATTTCCTTCCGCTTCCCATGCGTAAACTATTGAGTCCACTCAAGGATGCGGTCAAGCCTATACGCGGTCATCCCTTGTTCGAGAGGGCGCGGAGCGTTGTGGCGCGACCGGTGCGTTATCCTCCGCTATCCCCCACCTTACGGGCGCATATGGAGGAATATTATGCGCGGGATGTTGAATGTTTGAGTACACTGATCGGCCGGGACCTGCGGCATTGGCAGGCCTCAGCGCGCAAGGCCGCCTGACAGACAGGCCGCCAAGGGGGTGAGATGCACGTCTGCTCGATCATCACGTCCTACACGGCAGGCGGGGCGGAGGTGCTTGCCGCCAATCTGTCCGCTGCCTTTGTGGAGGCTGGGCACCGCTCTACCATGCTCGCGCTGTGCGACGCGGCGACTATTGGCAATCCGCTGGATTATGAAGCTGTGTTCAAGCAGCGCGTGAGTGATGCGGGCAGCGAAGCCCTATCGCTGAGGCTGACGAATCGTCGCAATGTCCTGACTGGCGCGTTGGCCATGCGCCGGGTGATAAGGGATATGGAGCCGGACATCATTCATGTCCACACGGCGCAGGCGCTTCTCCTGCTTCTGTTCGCCGGAGTGCGGCGGCCCGTGGTCTATACACACCATAACATCCGCTGCAATTTTCCCTTATGGCTGTTCCGGGCATTCGACCGGATCACCGGTAGCTATATCGCCATTGGCGATGCGTGCAGGTCATTGCTGGAGGAGGCGGTGCGAAGGCCCGTTATCCTCATCCGCAACGGCGTTCCGGCTACATTTTCGCGGGCGACGCCGCGCAAGGCTCCAAGGCGCGATCCGGTGTTGCTCAGCGCAGGGGCTCTGACGCCACAAAAGGATTATGCCACATTGATCCGTGCGGCGGCGATCGTGGTGCGGGAAATGGCATCCAGTGATCGGCATCCCCGTTTTCGCATTGCAGGAGATGGCACGGAGATGGAGGCGCTGCGGGCCCTCATCGGCGAACTGGGGCTTGGCGCAAATATTGAATTGCTGGGCACCCGGCGAGACGTGCCGGAATTGATGCGCGAATCGGATCTGATGGTGAACAGCTCGCTATTTGAAGGTTTGCCGATTGCGCTCATCGAAGCGGCCATGTCCGCGCTCCCCGTTGTCGCCACTGATGTGGGAGGGAGCGGAGAGATTGTGGCGCCTGACGTCAATGGCCTGCTCGTGCCGCCGGGTGATCCGAAAGCACTGGCCCGAGCCATTCTCGCCATTTTGCGGGACGAAGACCGTTATGCCGCTATGTCGAAGGCGTCGGCCGAAAGATCCCGCGCCTTCTCTCTGGAAAGCTGCGCCCGAGCGCATATGAAACTCTATGCCAAGCTGTGTCTCTCGCCTTCCCGTGTAGATATACCTCAAAAGGCGGGGTTCCGTATCCTTTCGGATAGGCATGTCCGCCGAAAGATCAGCCGCGGGATTTAATGTCTATGCCCATGCGAGCACATACTATCGAAGCAGATACCGATTAGAACGGTCTCGAACCGAAGCGGCGGAGCAGGATGGCCCCGGAGCTGCGGGCTGAATACTTTTGGTCAGGCAGGTTTTATGGCCGGCAATCCGCCGACTCTTCCAATGACGCAGGGCTATGACGCGCCCTATCGCTTTTTGGTCAACAGAATGGCGTTTGTGGCGCTGGGCCTGGGTGTATTCTTCTCCAGCTTCAATACGTGGCGGGTGTCGGAACAGAATATCACCCTGAGCGACGTCATGTTCATGATTGCAGCCATGATGCTCATCGCGATCGGCCGGATCAACCTGTCCCCATTTCGCGAACTGACCGTTTTATGGTTCAGTGGACTGGCTCTGTTCATGTTGGGTCTGTTCTTCAGCAGCATGCTTGTCGGCATCCTTGACCGATGGATCATCGTGGCAGGGCAATATATGTTTGCCTATCTGCTGCTGCCGTTGATCTTCATGGCGCAGGAACGGCAGCATATACGATCGCTTCTGAAGATTTTCATTTTCGCCGCTTTTGCCATTGAACTGGTCGGCGTGATCGTTGCCACGACGTTAAGCTATGCCGAGGCGCATGCCATGCTGGGCGGGGAGTTTCTCGCTGGCAACGGCAGGCTGGGGAGCTTTGCTGGCGAATCCAACAGGAACGCCCTGCTTGTCGCATCGACCCTGCCCATGGTCGCTTACGCCATGCGCACGCGGCTATTGCCCCTTGTCCTGGCGGTTCCAATCCTGGTCATGCTCTTATGGGGTCTTGTCCTGAGTGCATCGTTCACCGGATTTATCGGAGCTGTAGGTGCCTTGGCGATATTTTTCGTGATCGGTGGCATTCGCCCATCGCCCAAGATCATCGCCCTCATGGCCGCGGTAGTAGCTGTGCTATACATGAGCGGCTATCAGCTCCCCACGGTTTTTCAGGATCGGGTAGCAAATGCCCTCGAGACGGGAAATCTGGATGATGCAGGGACGTTCACTGACCGGGCCAAGCTGATCAGCGATGCGTGGGCGCTTTCGGAACATACCATATTTGCCGGCCTCGGCGTTGATCGTTTCCGCGTGTGGCATCCCTCGGGGCAGCCCGTTCATAACATGTATCTCCTTATCCTGACTGAAGGTGGCGTGGCGGCTCTGATCGGCTGGCTGATAATCATATTGGTGCTGCTTGTTCTGCCATTGCCTGTGTTGCGGCGGCAGCGGACAGAAGGGGCCCTCTGTTATGCGGTGCTGTTCGTCTTCCTGTTATTCACCATGGCAAGTCCGCACATGTTTGCCCGGTTCTGGGTCGTCACCCTGATGTTGCCGCTTGGTCTCATTCTGCCGCCAGTGGCTACGCTCAACGCCCGCCGAAGCAACGGCAGGGCATGAGACACGGGGCGTTACATCCTTTACGGCTGGCCCGGCGTGCATCGGCTGTGCTTCTGCTTTCCGCCAGCATAAGCGCCTGTTCGGGCGCTGAGCCTCCCGTCCCGCTCGACAGGCTTGACGCGGTTTCGCCTCCCGCTTCACCCGCCTTCCCCGGCGCGATCGGATATGGCGCGGGAAGCAAGGGGGGCCGCGGCGGCCGCATTCTGTTCGTCACCAGTCTGGCGGATAATGGGCCAGGCACCTATCGCGCCTGCGTAGAGGCGAGCGGACCGCGCATCTGCATCTTTCGCGTGTCCGGACTGATCCGTTTCACCGGCCGTCCGCCCGTAATCCGCAATCCCTATCTGACCATAGCCGGCCAAACCGCACCCGGAGGCGGCGTCACACTTGCCCATTCGGGCGGCGCGGACGGTGTCACGCCTGTCATCATCAAAAAGACGCATGACGTCGTCGTTCGGCATATCCGTGTGCGGATCGATCGTCCTGGAATCGAAAAAGGCGCAAGCGACGCCTTCACCATAGAGGACAGCCGCGATGTCATTTTGGACCACGTAAGCGGAAGCTGGGCCGCTGACGAACTCGTCAATCCCTATGGCGACAACGATAATATCACCATCAGCTGGTCGCTTTTTGCGGAAGGCATTCCCCGGCATGACAAATGTGCGCTTTTGGGCGGCGATCCCAAGGGGCCGCAGCATCTCAGTTTCGTCGGCAATCTGTGCGCACATAATGGCGACCGCAATCCTGACGTTAACTTCCGGCCGGGCTCCTGTGTCGAGGTCATCAACAATATATTTTACAATGCCCAGTCACAATTTACCGAAATTTGGGAAAGCTATGGCGGGACACCGGTTTCTGTGGTGGGCAATGTCATGCGCGCGGGGCCAAGCACCAGTTCGATGGCTGTCGGCATAGATCATGAAATAATCGGATCGACCGGGAAGGCGCGGCTTTATGCCTCTGACAATCTGTTTCAGGGCAATTTCCGCTATTTGGCCGACGATCTGGACCAGATCAGCGTTGGCAGTCCGCCCTGCCCCTTAACTGTGAAGCCGGTTTCATCGGAAGAAGCCTATGCCAAGGTGCTGCAAGCGGCGGGCGCTTTCCCGCGCGATTCTTTTGACACTCGGATCGTGTCGGAGGTGAAGGCGCGAGACGGCCATATAAAAAAGCAGGCAGGGACCATCGATATTCAGAAGAATTCGGAGCCGCCCTATCCTGATGCCGATGGAGACGGGATGGACGACGATTGGGAAGCTGCAAATGGCGTTGATCCTGGCAAGGCGGATAGCTGGCAGGACGCAAATGGAGACGGCGTCAGCAACCTGGAAGCCTTTCTCGATTTCCTTCATCGCAGAAAACTGACCGTTTGAGGCATCCGAAGGGTCTGTTGCATTGACCGGAATTGTCAAAGCGGTGAATACAACCTTTGGATAGTATCAGTATGAATTTTGAGCAGCACTTTTCAGGGAGACCACTATGAAAGAACTGGGGCGGCTATGCCAAATGATGATGCTCGCGGCGGCATGTCTTCTGTCCGGTTGCGCAGGTGGCGCTGATCTTCCTCTGCTGCCGCGCGCTGAGGCAGGACAATATCGGTTGGATGCTGGTGATGAGGTAAGAATTTCGGCCTATGGCCTTGATGCCCTTACGAACAGCTATCTGGTTAGCGATACAGGATTTGTCTCGCTTCCTCTCATTGGCAATATACCGGCCAAGGGCAAGACTGTTGGGGAATTGCAGGATCAGATTACGAAAATCCTGCTGGACCAACAGATATTGCGCTCCCCCAGCGTCAATGTGCAGGTCACAAAATACCGGCCGTTCTATATCATGGGAGAAGTCGCGAAACCCGGCGAATATCCCTATCGTCCCGGCATGACGGTTCTTACGGCCGTGTCGACGGCGGGTGGCTATACTTTCCGCGCTGATCAGGATAGCACCACGGTCACAAGGCAGATCGAGGGCCGCAGCATTACCGGGCGAGCGAGCGAAAGCGCGCCGATACAGCCAGGCGACACGATCCGCATAAGGGAAAGCTGGTTCTAGGGGGATAGAAGGCATGCAAAGGCAAATGGGGAAGGGCGCCCTTTATTTCTGGCCAGTGATGGCCGCCCTTGGCGGGGTAATATCCGCGGCGCCTGCCTTTGCGCAGAACGCTGACAAGATCCGCCTTAAATCGGTGCTCGACCTCCCCCGGGAGGGATATGAACCCCGTACGTTACACGCGGGCAACATCATTATTCGGCCGGAAATGGATGTTCGCGGCGAATATGACAGCAACATCTATGCGGATGAGACGGACGAGGTCGACGATTTCGTCCTCGTTGCCGCGCCACGGGTCCGCTTTGACCTCAACAATGACCTGCTGAAATGGAGGACCGACGCCTTTGCCACGCTTCGCCGCCATGCCGACAAAACGAGCGAAAACAGCACCGCTTTCGGCGCGACGACGGACATCACCTTGCGTCCGTCGGCTATGTCCACTCTGGGCGGCGGCTTGGGATTTGAACGTCAAGTCGAAGATCGCGGCGATCCTGAATCGCGAACGCTGACTGACATCGGGCCTCGCCGACTCAATGATTTCTCCGGCAATGCCTTTTATCGGCTGACGGGGGCAAGGCTGGGCGTGCAGGCAAGCGGTGAGGTGCACAAGCTGAATTATCTCCGATCGCTGGATGATGAGCGCGACTACACCAGCTATCGTGGCGCGCTACGGGGCTTCTACCGTATGTCGCCCCTCATCAACCTGTATGTGCAGGGCTACGTCAACCGGCGCGATTTCCGGCAAGCTGCTGATGATGCGGGTGTAAATCGCGATGCGTCGACCTTTGGCGGCACCGTTGGCGCGGAGTTTGATCCTGGCGGCAAGCTGCGCGGGGAATTGAACGTGGGCGTCTTCCGCTTCGATCCGAAGGATCGGACCTTAAAGCCTTATACCGGCCTCCAGTTCGCAGCGGCGATGTCCTATGCGATCCGGCCGCGCACGGCAATTACCCTGGATGCTTTCCGCGGCGATGTCGCGACTGTTCGCACCGGGGCGCTGGCGCGGACCGATACGCGGATCGGCATCGGCGTTCAGCAGGAAGTGCGGCATAACCTGCTCTTCAATGCCGGTCTTTCCTGGCGACAAACCGATTATCGCGGCACAAGCGATCAGACCCAACGGATATGGGGCGGCAATGTCGAGGCGGAATATCTGTTGAACCGTCACCTCTCGATC
Source organism: Rhizorhapis sp. (assembly GCA_036570425.1). Classification (GTDB taxonomy): domain Bacteria; phylum Pseudomonadota; class Alphaproteobacteria; order Sphingomonadales; family Sphingomonadaceae; genus Rhizorhapis. The sequence continues at coordinate 49,893 of DATCYF010000006.1, forward strand.
GCCGCCATGGGATGGTACAAGCACCGCAACAGCGATGCGCCCGACGAAGATTATGAACGTTTCCGTGCGGGGCTGGAGCTTCGCTTCAAATATTGATCTGTCGGACGGCTTAAGACTCGCAGCCGGCCGAATTCTGATGGAGGAATCGATCCATGGCGATCATTGTGACCGGCGCTGCTGGCTTCATTGGCCACAGCGTGGCGCACCGGCTGCTGGACCGGGGCGAAGACGTCGTCGGGATAGATAATTTCAATGATTACTATGATCCATCGCTGAAGGATGCGCGCGCGGCGACCCTGAACGCTCGTCGTGGTTTCCGGATGGAACGCATCGACATTGCGGACGCGGAGCGCATGGCTGCGTTGGTGCAGGACAATCGGGTGCGGCGCATGATCCATCTCGCGGCGCAGGCGGGCGTGCGCTACAGCCTGGAAAACCCCTTCGCCTATGAACGCTCCAATCTCGCCGGGCATTTGTCCGTGCTGGAGGCATGCCGTCATGCCCCGGATTTCGAGCATCTGGTCTATGCCTCATCCAGTTCCGTTTATGGCGACAAGCCCATGGGCGGCGAAGGCTTTACCGAGGACGAGCCCGCAGCCAGTCCCGTGTCCCTCTATGCGGCGACCAAACGCTCATGCGAACTGATGAGCGCGGCTTACGCAAATCTGTATGGCTTTCCGCAGACCGGCCTTCGCTTCTTCACCGTCTACGGTCCGTGGGGCCGCCCGGACATGGCTTATTTCAGCTTCACGCGAAAGATCCTGGCCGGGGAATCGATCGAGGTTTACGGGCAGGGCCGCATGGCGCGCGACTTCACCTATATCGACGACATCGTTGATGGCGTGCTCGGCGCGCTCGACAATCCTCCGCCCGTGCGAAGCCAGCGCATATTGAACATCGGCGACAGTCATCCGGTGGGTTTGATGGAGATGATCTCCACCCTGGAAAAGGCGCTGGGGCGAACAGCGGAAAAGATCATGCGCCCGATGCAGCCAGGCGATGTCACAGCCACCTATGCCGACGTGTCGAAGCTCCACGCACTGACAGGCTATCGGCCAAAAGTGATGCTGGAGGAAGGCTTGCAACGCTTTGCCGTCTGGTATCGGGACCATTACGGAACTTAAGGCTCCAGGCTGCGCCCTCTGCCGGAAAGCTACGCTGAAGCCGGCGATATGATCGCAGGCTATGGTTGATGACGAGCTATAGCCAAATATTCTCTTGGTCGGGCCGCCGGGGCAGAGGATAAGTGGCATCGGCAGAAGCAGGAATATCCAATGCGCCGAGAGCATGACCAAGGAGAGGAAAGCCATGTCAGTAGATGTGAAGGAAGCGGTATACAGCACGACGGAAGGCCATGATGAGCTACCGTTCCGCAGCGACAATCCGGTCTATTCAGACACCTGGGGCGTGGCCACCGTCGATCCCGACAGCAAACAGGCCTTTTGGGCGCAGGTGCTGCATAATGGCTCCTCCGGGAAAGCCCGCCACCTTCTGATGGTGATCAGCGACGGCAAGAGCAGTTGCGAATATGATTATACCCGGCCCGATGATCGCCTGCATTCCGACCTGATGGATGTCGAACTCAATGGCTGGAAGGAATATCGTGTCCGGTCGAAGCGACATGATCTGGATCTCAACGCCACGTCCGGGCATGATCCCGTGGATTTTGGCAAGCTGCTGACCTTCAAGGATTTCTCCCTGGGTCATCAGGAGGCAGGCGCGCGAGCCACGGGCCACATCAACGGCATACCGTTCAATGGTGTCGGCCTTCGCGACAGGTCCTTCGGGCCGCGTCCCATGGGCGGGGTGGGGTCAGTCAACACAGTGCTTCTCGTCAGTCAGGACTTGCGCGCCAGCTTCGCGGCCAACCTGGTCCACGGCAGCCAGACCGGCCTCATCAATGCGCCTGACACGAAGTTCGCTTTCGTGAGCACGCCGGATGGCGCCTGGTCGACGGCAAAGCATGAGGAAATCGGCGTCCGTCGTGCCTCCGACGGGATGGCGGTGGGCCTTCGCATTGGTGAGCATGTCATGACCATCACCAATGAGATCGGCAATCACCACTATACGCCGCATTGGTATCCGTCCATCGATCTGAGCACCGGAGAGCGGCGAATCCTGCACCACGTTCTTCGTTTTATTGAAGGACATCACCCGAAATATGGCCGGATGGCGGGACTGATCGACATGGGCACTTTGGTGCCCTGTTGAACGGCGCTTGCTGAATTCCTCAATAATTCAGTGGGGCGGCGCGGCGGATGCGCCGCCCCATACAGCATCAGGAGATGACGACGCGGTCGTCTTTTCGTGTGAAGGATGCGGAAAGGCCCGCCGCTTTTGTGATCGTGTCGATCTCGTCTGCGATTTCGCCGAACATGGGATCGTCCGCTTTCAGGAAGGCGGGGCGGGATTCCTCATCCGCAAAGGTCGGCGTGAATGCGACGCTGGCGATCTTTCCGTCTTCAATGTCAACCATGGCGGCCAACCCTTTGCGCGTGTCCTTGCCGACGGCGGCATTGACACCAATGGGCACGTCTCCGGTGGGGCGGGGTCCTTTCATCAGGAACTTGCCCAACGAATAGAAGATCACCTTACCATTATAAACCTCGATCCCCTTGGTCACCAGGGTGCCGTGGCCAAGAATCAGGTCAGCACCGTTGTCGATAAAGGCGCGGGCGGCGTCCCGCTGATAATCGCCAATCGCGGCGCGGTCCTCCAGCAAGCCCCAATGCACGCTCAGCACGACGATATCGGCGTTTTCCTTTGCAATGCGGATGCTGGCGCACACCGCTTTTAGATCGTCGCGGTCCACCAGCGTGCCGATTTGTGGAGTCAGACCCCAATCGTTCCAGTTGGGATTGTGGTAATAGCTGTGACGGCGCAGCGGGGCGACGCCCGGTGTGCGGCGGCCTGCGTGCGTCCCCGGCAGCATAGCTGCGGTGCATCCGACGAAAGCGACCTTCACGCCGTTGCTTTCCAGATAGACGGGCGCCAGTGCCTCGACGATATTCTTGCCGCCGCCTACTGGTGAAATACCCGATTCCCGCATCACTTCCATGGTGCGCAGGAAGGCGCGATATCCGGCGTGCATGCAGTGGTTGTTGGCGAAAGAAAGCACGTTGAAACCCTTGCGGCCCTTCAGCCGAACGGCTTCAGGGTCGCCGGGAATGAAAAGATCCTCGCCTTCCACATCGTCGTTCAGATGCGCTTCAACGGGATGCGTGTCGCCCATCTCCTCCGCATAGGGCCATTCGCAATTTCCGAAGGTGAAATCCGCTGCTTTCAGGACCGGTGCCGCCGGATCGAGCAGGGTTTCGTCATATTTGGCGATCATCACGTCGCCAACGCCAATCAGGGTGGCGGACTTGGGGGGCTTGTAAGTCACTTCTATCCTCTCCTTGTTTCGACCGAAATGTTTAGGAGTTGTCTCATGGGAGCGAAAGAGAGACTTTTTGCTATGAATTGCGCATCCGCATAGCCGACTTCTATCTATGATCGGCCCAATCCTGATGCTAGCCTTCGAACTGATGAGCGACAAGCGCCCCAAGGACGGGCGCCGGGCACCGAACGAGGGAGGAATGCATGGATCGTCTGAAGGGCAAGGTTGCGGTCGTCACCGGCGCGGGCAGCGGCATTGGGCTGGCGACGGCGAAGCGGTTCGCCGCCGAGGGAGCCAAAGTGGTGGTCGCCGATCTCAATGGCGAAACCGCGCGCGGCGTCGTTGCGGAGATAGAATCTGCGGGTGGTGAGGCGCTGGCGCTGGCCATTGATGTCGGTTCGGGCGAACAGGTCCGATCCATGATCGACACGACCATCAGCACCTTTGGAAAGATCGACGTCCTTCACAACAATGCGGCCAACACGAATCTCAACGACGCAGCGAAGGACATCAGCCTGCTCGATTTCAACGTCGACATTTTCCACAAAAATATGGACATCAATGTTCTGGGCGGCGTCCTCGCCAGCCAATATGCGCTGCCGCACATGCTGGAGGCCGGGAAAGGGTCCATCATCTTCACCTCATCGTCCATCTCGCTGGGCGGCGATCTCGCTCAGTTCAGCTATGGCTCGTCAAAAGCGGCGATGAACTGGTTCGTGAAGGCGTTCGCAGTTAATTTCGGTAAGAAGGGCATTCGCTGCAACGGCATTCTGCCGGGTATAATCGAAACCCCTCCCTTTCATGGCTGGGCGGCGAACACGCCTGGAATGTATGAGGCGTTCCAATCGGTGCAGAATGCCCCCGCTTTTGGCACGCCGGACGAAGTTGCCGCCGCTGCACTGTTCCTGGCATCGGACGACGCCTCCTTCGTTAATGGTATATTGATGCTGGTAGATGGCGGCATGACGTGCACCATCCCCTTCACCAACGTGGTGCGTAATTTCATGTATCCGGACCAGAGCTGACATCTAAGCCATGCCGCATCCGGTTGTGGCCTGACACATAAAAGAGAGGACTGAGGATGAACAGCAAGCGACCGAAAACCTGGCTCATAACCGGCGTTTCCACTGGCCTTGGCCGTTGCCTGATGAATGCGGCCCTTGACCGCGGTGACATCGTGGTCGGCACGCTGCGCAACATGGCGCTGAAGGAGGAGATAGAGGCCAGGGCACCGGGGCGCGCCTTTATTGTTCCGCTTGACGTCGACCATGCGGATCAAGCCGTGCCTGCGGTCGAAGAGGCGGTTCGCCTGCTGGGCGGGCGGCTGGATGTGCTGGTGAACAATGCGGCTTTCGGCATCTTCGGTCCACTCGAACAGTGCAGCGACGACGATTATCGCCGAGTGATGGAAACCAACTTCTTCGGGCTTATCCGCGTCACTCGGGCTGCCCTTCCGCATTTGAGGGAGAGCAAGGGCATGCTGGTCAACTTCTCTTCGGTCGCGGGACTCATTGGCCATGCTGGAACCGGCGTTTACAACGCCTCGAAATTCGCTGTGGAAGGCCTGTCGGAATCGCTGGCGCAGGAGCTTGAAGCCTTTGGTGTCAAGGTGATGCTGGTCAATCCCGATGCGTTCAAATCGGAGTTTTTCGCTGATCGGGCCGACAATCTGCGGCTGGACGAGGCAAGCGTTTATTCAGGCAAGCCCGGCGGCACCATAGGGCAACAACTGGACGCTTTCGTTGGTCATGAACCTGGCGACCCCGCCAAGCTCGCCTCTGTCGTATTGAGGGCCGTAGATGCCGAAAATCCGCCCTTTCACCTGTTGGTCGGAGCAGACGGGTTTGAAAGCGTGCAGGCAAAGATGGACCGGCTGAAGGCTGATATGGACGCATGGCGCGCTGTGTCCTCCGATACGGCCTATGACCGAACAGTCGAGCCAGTCTCCGGCTGACCGACCATTTTCGAACTAAAGGTCAGAATCAGGGACGGGCAACCGCATGCCGACGCCAATCGGATGCACCGCCCCCGTTCAATGACAGGCCAACTTCCGTGAGAGGATAGAATGAGCGATTTACGAGCAACCGCCGCCAGCCGGGTCGGCGAACACATGGCATCCTGGCTTGAAACGCAGATACCGGGCGCGACCAACATGGAAATCCGGGACATTGTCGAACCCAAGCAGGGCTTCTCCAGTGAGACGGTGCTGTTCAAAGCGATGTGGAAGGAAGAGGGCGTTCAGCGCGAGCGCGACCTTGTCGCGCGGATTCAGCGTCAGACCATTTGCCCGATGCTGGCAGATGTCTTTTTCCAATATAATGTCATGAAGGCGATCGGTGAAAACTCCGACACTGCAATTCCCAACATACCTTTCGTGGAACGGACGGGAGCTGTGCTTGATGAACCTTTCTTCCTGATGGACCGGGTCGAAGGCAGGGTGCCAACGGACTTCCCGGGATTCCACGGGGAAGGTTGGGTTTTCGATTTGCCTGAAGAGGACCGCACGCGCCTTTGGTGGAATGGCATCAAAGAGATGGAAAAGCTGCATCGCATCGGGTGGGAGAAGTTTCCATTCCTCGCCAAAGGAACGAAGGAACGGCCGGGTTCCTGTTTCTACATGCAGGATTTCATGCAAACCTGGCTGGACTGGGCCGCTCAGGGCCAATCCTTTCCCGCGATAGAGGAAGCCATCGACTATCTGAACACCCATGCACCGAAGAATGAGCATTCCGGGCTGGTCTGGAATGATTCACGCATGGGCAACACCATGTTCGCTGACGATTTAAGCGTCGCGGCCTTCTTTGATTTCGAAGTGTCGTCGCTGGGTCCGGCGGAAATCGATCTTGCCTGGTGGCTTTATTGCGAAGATCTCTTCAGCATTCAGTTCGGGATCAAGCGTCTGGCTGGTATTCCCCAAGGGGAGGAAGCGGTTCGCGGCTTTGAACGCATTTATGGCCGCCCGATGCCGGAATTCGATTATTATATGGCGATATCGGCCTTGAAGCACGCGATGCTCGCCATTCGCGATTACAGCAATGGCAAGACCTTGGGCGCGCCCGAAGCTTTGCCCAATTTCGCAATGGAGCATCTGGCGCTTTATATCGATCGTCACAAATCGCGCGTTTCCGCCTAGCGTGCGCGGCTGTTCTCGATCCAGCGCGCCAGCTTCTCCGCGATCGCCATGAACGGTTCAGCCTGCGGACCATCGAATGCCGCAGGCGGCTGTCCCGCATCGGAGGCTTGGCGGATCGCGATGTCCAGCGGAATACGCCCCAGGAAAGGCATGCCCATGTGCTTCGCCGCCGCTTCAGCGCCACCTGCGCCGAAAGGATCGGACACTTCGCCGCAATGGGGACAGGCATAACCCGCCATATTTTCAACAAGGCCGATCATAGGAATATCCGCCTGCTCGAACAGGCTGACGGCGCGCGTTGCGTCGATTAGCGCGAGATCCTGTGGCGTCGATATGATGACCGCGCCCGCTGGCTTGTGCTTTTGAATCATCGAAAGCTGCACGTCCCCAGTGCCGGGCGGCAGGTCCACGATGAGGATGTCCACATCGTCCCATTTGGCGTCCACAAGCTGAGAGAGCGCATTGCCCGCCATCGGTCCGCGCCAGGCTATGGCCTGCCCCGGCTTGGCGAGTTGCCCCATGGAAAGCATGGGCACGTCATAGGCATTGGGAACAGGAATGAGCTTCTTGTCCTCCGCTTGTGGCTTTGCATCCTCACTGCCCAGGAGGCGTGGTTGGGACGGGCCATAAATATCGGCGTCAACCAGCCCTACCTTCACTCCGAGCCGTTTGAGCGCAATGGCAAGATTCGCCGCCAGAGTCGATTTCCCGACCCCACCCTTGCCGCTGCCCACGGCGATCAGGCGCAGCTCCTTCTTTTCCGCCGTCATGGCGATGCGGACGTCGGTCACGTCCTTGAAAGATTTAAGCTGGCCCCGAATTCCTGCTTCCAGCACCTCGCGCTGGACCTGACCCAGGCCGGTGACATCCAGGACGAGACTCACCACTCCATCCTTCAGGCGCGGAGCGCTCGCGCGGCCCTTGCCTGCGGTCTGGAGCAGCTTTTCGATTTCGCTAAGGTCGGTCATGGCAGCGCCATAATGGAATATGGTCGGAAAGGCACTGTTTTTCCATGCTGGGCCTTCCTATACAGGGCTCATGAAAAAAATTTCCGGACGGTTGGCGCAGATCGGTGCACAGATGAGTGAAGGTGGTCCTTGGGGCGGACGCGGCGGCAATGATTCAGGCGATGGCGCCGGGGGCGGCAATGGCCCCCGCAATCCATGGAGTCAGCCTCCTTCAGGTGGACGCCCTCGCGGGCGCGGGCCATCGGCTTTCGACGAATTGCTCCGGCGCGGGCGCGAAGGCTTTGGCGGCGGCCTTCCCGGCCGACCTGAAGGCAAGCGGCTCTGGCCCGTGTTGGCCATATTATTCGTGATTATCTGGGTCGCGCTGACCAGCATCCATCGCGTCGGCCCACAGGAGCGCGGCGTGCTGACACGGCTTGGCAGCTATACCGGAACCATGCGGCCTGGCATTAACTGGAGCCTTCCCGCGCCTTTCGATGCGGTGCAGATCGTAGATGTGGAGGAAATCCGCACCATAGATATTCCGACAGGCACGGGCGAGAAGCTGGTGCTCACCGGCGACCAGAATATCGTCGATCTCGCCTATTCCGTGCGCTGGAATATCCGGGATGCGGCATTGTACAAGTTTCAGCTCGTCGATCCTGAGCAGACTATCCGGGAAGTGGCGGAATCCGCCATGCGATCGATCGTCGCGACTGTGTCCCTGAATGACACCATCGGTTCGGGGCGTAGCGAAATCGAGCAACGCGTGCAGCAGCGGATGCAGGAAATCCTGGACGAGTACCGTTCCGGCATTTTGGTGCAGGGTATCGCAATCAAGCAGGCCGATCCGCCCGAGGCAGTGAATGACGCTTTCAAGGAAGTGTCCGCGGCACAGCAGACCGCACAGACCTATCTCAATGAAGCGCGCGCTTATGCTCAGCAATTGAGCGCCAAGGCGCAGGGCGAATCCGCTGCCTTCGACAAAGTTTATGCCGAATACAAGCTGGCGCCGGAGGTAACGCGCCGCCGCATGTATTATGAAACCATGGAGGAAGTGCTGTCGAACGTCGACAAAACCATCATCGAAGCCAAAGGCGTGACGCCATATCTCGCTCTGCCAGAAGTCCGCAAGCGGGCGCAGCAGGCGACCCCGGCGGATAGTTCGGGCGGAGGCCGGTAATGGGCAACATCCTACGCAACCCGATCGCGTTAGCGATCATCGCCATCGCCTTGCTGATCCTGATCGGCAGCACTTTGGCGATCGTGCCCGAAACGCGGCAGGCGGTGATTGTACGATTTGGCGAGCCTGTGCGGATCATTAACCGCTACAAGCCCAATCAGGATTTTGGCCAGACCGGCGCTGGCCTGATCGTGCGTATTCCGTTCGCCGAACAGATCGTGTGGATCGATAAGCGCGTCCAGAGCGTCGAGATGGAACGTCAACAAGTGCTCTCGACAGACCAGCTCCGACTTCAGGTCGATGCTTTCGCCCGCTATCGCGTCGTGGATCCGCTGCGCATGTATATCACTGCGGGCAGTGAAAGCCGCGTTTCGGACGAATTGCGCCCGATCCTGGGCTCAGCCTTGCGGAATGAATTGGGGAAGCGTTCGTTCTCTGCGCTGCTCAGCCCTGAGCGCGGAACGGTGATGCATAATATTCAGACCGGCCTTGATCGTGTCGCGCGTCAATATGGCGCGGAAATCATTGATGTGCGGATCAAGCGGGCGGACCTGCCGGATGGCACGCCGCTGCAAAGTGCATTTCAGCGCATGCGTACGGCCCGCGAGCAGGAAGCCCTGACAATCCGTGCCCAAGGCGCGAAACAGGCGCAGATCATCCGTGCCGAAGCCGATGCCGACGCCTCCCGCATCTATGCCGAGAGTTTCGGCAAGGATCCTGATTTTTATGATTTCTACCGGGCCATGCAGAGTTACCGTCAGACATTCTCGCCACAGGCAAAGGGGGGAGCATCGGTTATTCTGTCGCCGGACAATTCCTATTTGAACGCATTCAAGGGGCAGTAATGGATCACGGCCTATTCAATATAGGTTAAGGGAATTGTCAGCATGAGGGCACGCCCCCGCCCTCAAAATGAGAGGAAAATCCAAAGTGCGCTACGCTTATGCGATTACTGCAGCCCTACTGCTAGGCGGCACGGCTATCGCCGTGACGTCGCACAATCCGGTGGGTGCGCAGACCGCCCAAAATGAAGGTCCGGCGATGCAGGCAGTAGCCCCCAGAGGCGCGCCGACCAGTTTTGCCAACATGGTTGAACGGCTTCAGCCCGCAGTGGTCAATATTTCCACCCGCCAGCATGTTGAGGTCCAGAATCCCTTCGCCGGAACGCCGTTCGGCAGCCTGTTTGGCCTTCCTGGACAGCCGCAGACCCGTGAAGCGCAATCGCTGGGCTCCGGCTTCATCATATCCTCTGACGGCTACATCGTCACGAACGCCCATGTTGTATCCGGCGGCACGGCCACTGCCGTGGTTGACAGCATCACTGTCATCCTGCCCAATCGTAAGGAATATGAGGCGAAGTTGATCGGTCGTGATGTCGCATCCGATCTCGCGGTTCTGAAGATCAATGCCAGTGGCCTGCCTTTCGTCAAATTCGGGGACAGCACCACGACGCGCGTCGGCGATTGGGTGATCGCCATAGGCAATCCCTTTGGCCTTGGCAGCACGGTCACGGCGGGAATCGTCTCCGCGCTTCATCGCAACACTGGTCAGGGCGGCGCCTATGACCGCTACATTCAAACCGATGCCTCCATCAATCAGGGCAATTCGGGCGGGCCGATGTTCGATCTGGATGGAAATGTTATCGGCATCAATTCGCAGATCCTTTCACCGACCGGGGGCAATGTCGGCATTGGCTTCGCTATTCCTGCCGAAACGGCCGTGCCGATCATCGAAACACTGAAAAAAGGCCGGCCGATAAAGCGCGGTTATCTTGGCGTCGGCATTGGCCCCATGTCGGATGACTTGGCCGAATCCCTGGGCCTGCCCAAGAATCGTGGCGAATTCGTCGGTCAGGTTGTACCGGGCGAAGCCGCCGCCAAGGCGGGGATAAAGGCTGGCGACGTCGTCGTTCGGGTGAATGGCGAGGATGTGACGCCGGACAATACCTTGTCCTATATCGTCGCGAATCTGCCGGTCGGTAGCAAAGTGCCGATCGAACTGATCAGAGACGGCAAGCGGCAGACTGTCACCGTCGTTGTCGGCGAGCGCCCTGCCGAAGAGGAACTCAGCGGTTTCAGCGATGATCAGGGCAATGATTTCTCCAGCCCCGATCAGGAGAAAAGCCAACAGGCCGGGCAACAGGCGCTGGGTGTAGCCGTAACGCCTATGACGCCCAATATCGCCCGTCAGTTGGGCGTTGATCCTGCTGCGCGGGGCTTGGTCATCACGGGCGTGGATCCGTCCTCCGACGCTGGCTCGAAGGGTCTGCGCCGGGGCGACATCATTCTCACGATCAATAACGATCCTGTGACTACCGAAGCGGCGCTGGCCAACGCCGTCAAGCAAGCACAGCAAGAGGGCCGTTCCGCGGTTCTGCTTCAGATTCAGCGGGGGCGGGCTCAGCCCGCCTTCATCCCGGTGCGTTTGGGCAAGAAGTAGTAGCAGCAGGGCGAAGGCCTGGCCTTCGCCCCGTCAGCCGGATTCGTGTCCTCGGCAAATCAGAATTTGCCGCGTAGCGTGATTCCATATGTACGCGGTTCGGCCAGATAAGCGGAAATCAGTTGGTTCGCCATCGGTGCACCCAATCCGAACTGGCCAGTTGTCGATGTTCCCGGACTGCTGCTCTGAAGCGGGGTGCTGAACGCCACCTGCGTGTAGTCTGTGTTGAAGATATTCTGTCCCCAGAACTCGATTGACCAGCGCTGATCCGGACCACGCAGGCCGATGCGAGCGTTCACTACGGTAAAGCCGTCCTGCTCCTTTTCGGGGAACAGGTCTGATCCGGTATTGTAATCGCTGGTCATGCGGCCATCGATATAGAACAGCGCGGTAAAGCCGTTGGATCCGATGTCGGGGGTCCAGGCAATGCTGGCGGTCGCAACCACCTGCGGGGCGTTTGAATTGATGTTGCCCGGCAGCAGAAATAGCGCCTGATCCAGTGGCGTGCTGCCATCGCTGCTTCCCACCAGCCGGTCCGCAAACTTCGCGCGCGCATAAGTAATGCCACCTGTCGCCTGCAGGTTACGGATCGGCGTTGCCGTCATTTCCAGTTCGAAGCCCTGGGAAATCAGCCCTGCTTCAACATCATCGCTGTCGCAGCGGCCAGCCGTCAGCGCCGTACCGCAGCCGTTGATATTCTGGACAACGAAGCTCGTGCCGTTGAATGTGTTAAGCTGGAAATTGGAAAATTCCTCCCGGAAGGCAGCGATATTGGCGCTCCAGCGACGACCGCTGAACTTTGCGCCCAGTTCGAACGCATTGACCTTTTCAGCAGCAAAACGCAGCGCCCCGGCGTCGGCATTCGATCGCGGCGAGAAGACTGCCGGCACCGGATTTACGCCGGTATTGCCCAGCTCGAACCGGTCCAGATTATACCCGCCCGCCTTGTAACCGCGCGAATAGCTCCCGTAGACCAGCAGGTTTTCCATCGGCTTGTAGGAAACAACCGCAGTGCCGGAAAATTCGCCATCGCCAAAGCTGTCTTTCAGATCCAGCGTGTTGAGGGCGGGGCTGGCATTGCCGAGACAACCCAGCGTTAATATGCCTTGTGCCAATTGCGCGGCAGCGCCGAAGGCGGGATTGGTCGCAATCTCGTAAAGATCGTCGTTCGTCCCAGGATTGCGCGCCTGCAAAGCCGAACAAACCGCATTGTCATTGTTGAGATCGGCTGAAAACCGCTTGCGCTCATGCGTATAGCGCAGGCCCAGCGTCACATCGATCCGGTCCGTCACATGGATGATGTCATGAGTGAACAGGGCCCAGTTCGTGCTCTTCTGGAAATAGCGGGAATCGACATCGCCCGCATTGCGAATGGTGGATAATGTATCAAGGCTGGGGACCAGGAGCGGCGCCAAAGGCCCTAATTGGGCGGTCATCGCGGCACGCGCGGGCGTGGTCATGCAACCGGCGGCATCCGGATCAAGCAGGCCAGCCGACAGAAGCGGCGACGGGCTGGCGCCGGCTCCCGCGAGCAGGCGGCACGCAGCAAATGCCCCATAATCCGCGCCGAAGCGGATATTGTCGCGCAGCGTCAACTTCTCATTGGCATAATAGCCGCCCACCAGCCAGTCGACCATGCCGCCGAATGCCGATCCTTGCAGACGCAATTCCTGCGTGAAGGTCTTGAACTGCCGGAAAGTGCCGGGATCGCGATAGAGCAAGTCAGCGGCGTTATAGTCATAATCGCCGGAATCCTTGGCCTTATATTGGCGATAGGCCGTGATGCTGGTCAGCTTCGCGGAGCCAAAATCGTAATTGATCTCCCCCGACAGGCCCCAGTCCTTCAGCTTGCTTACATATTCCCGGCCCGGCGTGATGCTGAGGCTGCGGTCATAGGGATCATCCGGGAAAATCGCGCCCTGAAGGCCCAATATGTCAATAATTCGATTGGAAGGATTGACGCCGAAGCCACCGCCTGCCGCCGGAACCCGCTCGCGTGTTTCGATATAGGCCGCTCCACAGCAGCTTTCGTCCCGATGGGTATAATCCCCGATCAATCGGATCGAAAGTGCATCGTTCGGCTCATACAGCGCTTGTCCGCGCAGAAAATACCGGTCGCGATCATTGGTGTCCCCCACCTTCGCGCCGCTCGTGTCGATAAGGTCATAAAAACCATCGCGCTTCACATAAACGCCGTCCAGGCTGACTGCCAGATCCTGCGATACCGGACCAGTTACACGCCCTGAAAGTCGCCAATAATCATAATTGCCGTAGGTGATTTCACCATTGGCGCCAAATTCGAATGAGGGCGACTTGCTAACGATGTTCAGCAAGCCTGCCGAAGCATTGCGGCCAAAGAGTGTTCCCTGCGGTCCGCGCAGCACCTCGACCCGTTCTATTTCACCCAGTTCGTTCAATCCCACGCCAGTGCGCGAACGGTAGACGCCGTCGATGAACACAGCGACCGAGCTTTCCAGGCCAGGATTATCGCCGACCGTGCCTATTCCGCGAATACGGGCCGCCCCATTGGACTCCGTGCCTGAAGATGACACTAGCAGCGATGGCGCAAGCTGATTAAGCTGCCGAATATCGGAGGCCCCGCTGTTGCGCAGCGATTCCCCCGTGACAGCCGAAACGGCAATCGGCACGTCGCTCAATGGGCTCGCTCGCCGCGTTGCTGTCACGATGATGGCATTCGTGTCGTAGCTGGTCGGGGAGGAATTTTGAGTAACAGGCGGGTTACCCCTGTTGTCCTGCGCATAGGCCGGAGTGACAAGAGCGGCAGCGCCTGCCGAAAGCAATAAAATGCCTTTCCTCATGATGAGTCCTCTCCCATCTTGATGATGTTTTGCTATATTATTCTTGTTATTATTGCTCGTACGTCTGACATGATTTTTCATATTGTTGACAACAACCCCGCCGGTTTTGAAGCAGTGCATCAACAATGCGACGGCTTCTGTTGCCGTTTATCTTTAAGCCAATCAGCTTACTATTTCGTAACCATGATTTGCGAGCGGGAAACGGAGCAATCGATCCGATAACGCGACCAGCGCCTCACCCCCGTGCCCGATGGCACGCTTTATTTCCGGGTGTCGAGCATCAAGGCCGCCTGTCAACGAACCGAATGCGGGTAGAATGATCTTCGACCCAGAGAGAATGAAGCAGCGGCGCGACAGGTTTTTGCCTCGCAGAGTCATGCGGAGTTTAGGATGGAAATGCCCCGATAATTCAGGCCGCTTATCAGCCGGATCGGCTTCATGGCGCAGGATCAGGCCGTCCACCTCCTGCTCTGCACACACATTCGCGCCTGCTCCCATGTCGGCCGCGATGTCATGATTGCCGGTGATCCAGGTCCATTGCACCTGCCGCATCAATCTGCCGAGCGTCCCCCGCGCTGGGTCGGTCAGACGCGTGACTCCCTCCTTGTCATGGAAACTGTCGCCCAGGCACCAGATTTCCCGCGGCCCCAGCCGGTCGGTCAATGCGGCAATGGCCGATAAGGTCGCAAGGCTGTCATAAGGCGGCAGCATCAGCCCATGCCCCGCATACCAGCTCGCCTTTTCAAAATGCAGATCGGCGAACAGCAATGCCCGCCGTGCCGGCCAGAAGATCGCGGCTTCGGGCAGCATCATTAATTCATGACCAGCGAACGAAAGGGGAACCATTGGTCTGGCTATGCCCATTGCTGAGGCTCTTTTCAACGGCTTTGAATGGGGCGCGCGCCATTGTATAGGCACGCCCATGAGTCTTCACCCCATTACCGTCGCCGCCCTGTACCGTTTCGCGCGCTTCGCTGATCCTGCGGCCTTGCGTGGTCCATTGCAGGCTCTCTGCGACGCGGTGGGCATCAAGGGTACGCTTCTGCTCGCACGGGAGGGTGTCAACGGAACTATTGCAGGGTCCGAACAGGCGATCACGCAGGTGATCGGCCATATTCGGCAGCTTCCCGATTGTGCGGAGCTGGACGTCAAATATTCCCATGCGAGCGCAATGCCCTTCTACCGCATGAAAGTACGGTTGAAAAAAGAGATCGTCACCATGGGCGCTGGCGAGCTTGATCCGGCCACCAACGCAGGCATTTATGTAGAGCCGCAGGACTGGAACGCCCTGATCGAGGACCCGGACACGATCCTCATCGACACGCGGAACGCCTATGAAGTTGCGATCGGCACATTCCAGGGCGCCATTGATCCGGAGACAGGCAGCTTCGGCGAATTCCCTGCCTGGTTCGACAGTTTTGCGCAGAAACTGGGCAAAGAAGGAAAGCGCCCGAAGGTCGCGATGTTCTGCACGGGCGGCATACGCTGCGAAAAGTCGACGGCCTTTGTAAAAAGCCGCGGCTTTGAAGAGGTGTACCACCTGAAGGGCGGCATATTGAAATATCTGGAGTCCGTGCCGGAAGAAGAAAGCAAATGGCACGGCGAATGTTTCGTCTTTGATCAGCGTGTGGCGGTCGGCCACGGCCTTGCGGAGGGCGAGCATAGCCTGTGCCACGCCTGCCGTATGCCGGTGTCTCCTGAAGACCGCGCATCTCCCTTTTATGTGGAGGGCGTTGCCTGTCCTCACTGCCATGACGGCCGCGACGAAGCGCAACGCGCCCGCTATCGCGAACGCCACCGCCAGATCGAAGCAGCACTGACGCGGGGGGAGGGGCATATTGGCATTGCCCCCGGCACGAAGGCTGAGTCGAGCGAAGAGATCTAATAGCTCCGCGGCAATGTCCTTGGCCGTTACCTGCTCGCCAGCCGTATCGGCGATTCCGCGGCAACGCCGTCAGGAAGCAGGAAATGCACGCGTTTTCGCCCGAAATCGACGGCAATGCGATCAAAGCGTTGCAGCACATCCATGCCCAGCAGCAACGCCGGTTTGTTGTCCAGATGGAGCTGATGAAAAGGGCTCACGTCGGCAAAGACAACCGGCAGATTGGTGATGCTGAAACCGCCGATCTGGACCTTATCGACAAGGTTCCAGCCGCCCATGATCCTGTCGCCCGTGACGCTTATGATCTCTATGGGGCGTAGCGCCTCGATCTTCCGCTTGTGTGTCAATGTGCGGAGCAGAGCGAGGTTGCCGATACTCCGGTCCGATCCGGTATCCAGTATGACGTTGATCTTCTCGCCATTGGCCTGCGAATCCACCAATATGAGCTGACCTGAGCGGCGGCGTGCGCGGACGATGATGGCGTCGGAATCGATCGCGACGCGCTCGCCGCTGTCGCTGACTTCCATTGTCTGCTTGCGGAAATCGATGGTGAGCCGCTTCGACGCCAGTCCATCCAGGCCCAAAAGACCCGGAGCGCCCAGATTGATGGCCTCCAGCACAGGCGCCTGAACCGAAGGCATCATGCCATGTCCATAAGACAGGCGCGGAATGGTCACGGTGTTGACCTGCGTTATGCCGGCCATGCTGTTAATCCTCACAGGATCGTCAGGGGCCAACGCCAGCTTGCTCGCCAGTTCGCGGGAAATGACGGTGCGCTCCGATCCGGTGTCGACGACGAAGTTGAACGGCCCCTTGCCATCAATGTGTATTGGCAAGGTGATCCGCCGCGACATGTCCCAGCCGGTGGCGATTATGGTGGGAGCGCTATTGTCGCCCTCCGCGTCGTCGGTGATCGCTTGTGGCGTCGGAGTGGGGGACCGAGCCAAAGCCACTCCCTGAAGCATCAGCAGCATTGCCACTGCGCTGAGGGGGCTAGCCAGGAACGATCGTCTCATGACACCCGTCTCCGAACTTCTTCCGCGAACATAGCATTCGGCCAGGATTCGAACAATGTCTCAGCACTTTTGCAGGCTCTACCGTCCAGCCTTAATCCCGCCGCATCGCCTCAGCCGCCAATGCTTCGGCTTCGATCAGCAGGGCATCGTCAACACTCCCCTGCGCCACATGTTCACGGCCGATAAGGATCAGTACAGGCACCGCTAGCGGGCTCACGCGGGGCAGGTCGACATGCAACATGGTTCCGGCCGCCCGCTCCAGCAGGTCGGCGAGCCGCCCCACATCCGTCATGCGCGCGCGTGCATCCTCCCACGCGGCTTTCAGCAGCAGATGGTCGGGCTCATATTTCCGCAACACGTCATAAATGAGATCCGTCGAAAAAGTGACCTGCCGCCCCGTCTTGCGCTTGCCCGGGTGCTGCCGCTCGACAAGGCCGCTGATGACAGCAACATCGCGGAAGGCGCGTTTCAGCAGGGAACTACGCTCCACCCAGTCGACAAACTCATGCTCCAATATGTCGGCGGAAAACAGGCTCGCCGGATCGGTGACGGGTTTCAGGCTATAGACTCCCAGCGAGTAATCATTGGCGACAAATCCGATGGGGAGCAGCCCCTGGCTTTCCATCCGCCGCGTCAGCAGCATGCCCAGCGACTGGTGCGCGTTCCATCCCTCGAAGCTGTAGGCGACCATGTAATGGCGGCCCTCATGCGGGAAGGTTTCGACCATAAGTTGCCCCGGCCCGGGCAAGCGGGAGCGGCGAGCCTGCATTTCCAGCCATTCGCGCACATCGGCGGGAAAGCGCGACCACTGCGTGCTGTCACCCAGAAACCGCCGCACTCGCCGGGCAAGGTTGGTGGACATGGCCATGCGCGTTCCGCCCCAATTTGGAATGCGGGCTGATTTGGCCGAAGCGCGGACGATGAGGTCCGTCGTGTCCAGCCGCACTACCTCCAGCGACAGGCCGGAAAAGAAAAATCTGTCGCCCGGCGAAAGAGTGGCGGCGAAGCCCTCCTCGATCGTGCCCAGCACCCGGCCATTGGCAAAGCGCACGTCAAGGATCGGCTGGTCAACGATGATCCCGGCATTCATCCGGTGCTGCTGCACAAATTTGGGATGCGAAACGCGCCATAGACCCTCCGCATCCCGCGTCAGCCGCTTGAAGCGATCATAGGCCCGCAGCGCATAGCCGCCATTCTGAATGAAGCCCAGCACTTCGGAAAAGATTGCCTCGTCCAGCGCGCTATAGGGAAGCGCGGACCGGATTTCCGCCAGCAGGTCGGTTTCCTGGAACGGCGCGGCGCTGGCGACGGCCATGATATGCTGGGCCAGGACATCAAGCCCGCCGGGACGGAAAATGTCGGGGTCTCGCTCCCCAGCCTCTACGGCGTCGAGCGCGGCCCGCGCTTCAAGATATTCGAAGCGGTTGCCGGGGATCAGGATCGCCTCGCTTGGCTCGTCCAGCCGGTGATTTGCCCGGCCGATCCGCTGCAACAGGCGTGAGCTGCCCTTGGGCGCGCCCATCTGGATGACGCAGTCGACATCCCCCCAATCCACGCCCAGGTCCAGCGAGGCAGTGGCGACCAGCCCGCGCAGCTTACCCGCCGCCATGGCCGCTTCCACCTTCCGCCGCGCCTCCCTCGACAGGCTGCCATGATGGATGCCGATGGGCAGATTGTCGTTGTTGACCGCCCATAATTGCTGAAAGGTCAGCTCGGCAAGACCCCGCGTGTTGCAGAAGACTAGCGTTGTTTTGTGCCGGGCGATCTCTGCAATCACCTGCGGCGCAGCATAGCTGCCGCTATGACCAGACCAAGGCACGCTGCCTTCAGGGAGAAGGATGGCGATGTTCGGTTCCGCGCCCGGTTCTCCAATGACGGGCATGACGGCCTTAATGTCTCCGTCAGGTGCGAGCCAGGCGCGGTAGCTATCCACATCCGCCACGGTCGCCGATAACGCCACGCGGCGCAGATCCGGCGCGATCCGCTGTAATCGAGCGAGCGAGAGGGAGAGCAGGTCACCCCGTTTCTGTGTGGCGAAGGCGTGAACTTCATCGATGATAACGGTCTGTAAATCAGCGAACAGGCGGAAACTATCGGCGTGGCTGAGAAGCAGTGAAAGCGATTCCGGCGTGGTCAGCAATATCTGGGGCGGACGCACGCGCTGTCGGGCCTTCCGGTCAGACGGCGTGTCGCCCGTCCGCGTTTCGACACGAATGTCGAGCTTCATTTCCGCAATGGGCGTGAGCAGATTGCGCTGAACATCAACGGCCAAGGCCTTGAGCGGGGAAATATAAAGGGTGTGAAGCCCCTCGGCACCTGTAGCGATCAGGTCCGCCAGTACCGGCAAAAAACCCGCCAGCGTCTTGCCTGCGCCCGTGGGGGCGACAAGCAAAGCATGCTGTCCGGCTTGCGCTGCCGCAAGCATGTCCAATTGATGGCGGCGCGGAGTCCAGCCCCGGTCCGTAAACCATAGGGCAAGGGGATCGGGCAAGGCATCATCCATGCGCCCGTCCTAGCGCTTTCAGCGGGGTGTGTCCTCCCCGTCACGCTGCTTGTCTTCCCGGTCTATATCGTTGCGCAGGTCTCGCGTTGCGGCCTCAGTCCGGGCGACATCGCCGGGGCGGGTTTCCCTGCGCGTACGCCAGATCGCCCAGATCACCACCACGGCGATCAGGATTGGTCCTAATACCGTCAATATACTCCATAGTCCGCCCATGGCATCCTCCGTTCCGATAGCATCAACGGGTGAGGCGAATAAAAGGCTCCCGCTGGGCCAGCGCAAAAAAAAGGCCGCCCCGAAGGGCGGCGCTGAAGTTTTAGGAGAGGATGCCTGAAAGGCAGGGTCTTTTTGCGTCGCAACGGAGAATATTGCAAGTGCGAAAAGCCTTATGATGATTGCGTTTTCTGCAACTGACGCGCTCTCCCGCGGTTTTCCGTGCTTTTGCGATGCATTCGCATCAAGAAAAATCAGTGGCTTGCTTGCGGGCCTCGCGTCAGACCCGATTCGGCGAGTTGGCCATCAATCTGGTGCATGAGCCGCTCAAGCCCGGCCTCGTTTTTCGCTTCCGCTCGCGCGACCAGAACGTCCTGCGTGTTGGAGGCGCGAAGCAGCCACCAGCCGTCCGGCGTGTTCACCCGTGCGCCATCGGTATCGTTCACTTGAGCGCCGCTCGCTTTCAGCCGGGCCAGCACTTCGTCGATCACCGCAAACTTCCGGCTTTCATCCACCTGAAACCGCATTTCCGGCGTGTTGACCATGGCGGGCATTGCGCTCCGCAGTTCCGTCACGCTCTTCTCCAACGCCGTGGCGGCGCGGATGAGACGAATGGCGGCGTAGATTGCATCGTCAAAACCGTAATATTGGTGTTTGAAGAAAATATGCCCGCTCATTTCCCCCGCCAGCGGGCTGCCTGTCTCCTTCATCTTGGATTTGATCAGGCTATGTCCGGTTTTCCACATCAGCGGCGTACCACCCAGTTCGGCGATCCGGTCATATAGCGCCTGACTGGCTTTCACGTCGGCGATGATCGTGGCCCCCGGCAGTTCCTTTAGAACCGGCTCCGCGAATATGGCGAGCAACTGATCGCCCCAGATCACCCGCCCCTGACCATCAATCGCGCCGATCCTGTCACCGTCGCCATCAAAGGCGACCCCAAAGTCCAGTTTTTTTTCCGCGACAAGGGCCTTCAAATCGGTCAGGTTCTTTTCTTCGGTAGGGTCGGGATGATGGTTGGGGAAATTGCCGTCCACTTCGGTGAAAAGCAGATGATGCTCACCCGGCAACAGCTTGGTGAGCTTCTCGATCACGGGTCCGGCGGCGCCATTGCCGGCATCCCAACCGATACGAAAGGCAGCGCCGTCAAAATCCTGCAGCAGCCGCTCGACATACCGGTCCATGATGTCGACGCTTTCCGATCCCGCAGTGCCTTCGTCCCAGTCGCCTTCGGCCGCCATCCGGCCCAGTTTCTGGATGTCAGCGCCGAAGAAGGGAGCGTGCTGAAAGACCATTTTGAAGCCGTTGTAATTGGCGGGATTATGGCTGCCTGTTATCTGAATGCCGCCATCTACGTCCTGCACCGCTTCGGCATAATATAGCATCGGCGTCGGCCCCATGCCGATGCGTACGGCATGAATCCCGCTGCCGTTCAATCCTTCGATCAATGCCGTCTCCAGCGCGGGGGAACTGAGCCGCCCATCATAGCCCACAGCGACCCTGCTTCCGCCTGCCCGCGCGATCAGCGTGCCGAAGCCCCGGCCAATCGCATAGGCGTCCTTTTCGGTGAGTGTTTCACCGACAATGCCGCGAATATCATATTCACGCAGGGAGGTCGGGTGGAAGTTATGGGTCATGCTCTTTCCTTCTTGCTCTTGATGCGTTTGCTTGTGCGTCAGTCAGGGCTGCCTGGCATCTCCTTTTCGTCATAATGACGCAGCAGCACGTCGCGTGCAGCATTAATCTTCTGCGCCAGGGCTTCGGTTCCGCCCCGATCCGGATGCATCAATGAAATCAACCGCCGATGGGCCGCGCGGATATCCTCCACGCTGGAATTTTCCCCTAGGCCGAGCAACGCGCGTGCCTCTGCAACCTGCATATCCGAAGAGCGGGCCGGGATGGAAGGAGACGGCCCGGGCGGGTTGCGGAAGCGCCAAAGGGCATAGATCCCGCTCAGGATCATCGGAGCCACGCCAACCAGCGGCTTGCCCTTCATCAGCAGCAGCGCCCCGACGAGCCCCATGCCTATCGCAATGCCGTCGCGTCCGGTCATGCGTCGCAGCCTGCCCGTCCACCACATCCAGCCAGCAACCGCCGCGATCAGCAGCGCCAGCGGAGCCATCAGAAAGCGCCCTGCTCCGCATGGAGGGGAAGAGAAAGGCCCGAAACCATTTCCCGCAATTCCTGCCGCGCGGCGATATGACTGACGCCCAGTTCCCCCAACTGCCCCTTGTCGAGCAATGTAAGGCCGGAAGGGAAAAGTTCGCGATAGATAACGCGCTCGGACAGGCCGGGAATCACACGGAAGCCGACTCGTTTCGACAATTCGATCAACGCTTCACCCACGCGGCGCATATTGCGTGCCTCAATATGCTGAAGGCGATTGCGCAGCAGCACCCAGTCGATCGTTACCCCATCGGTTTTCGCCCGGCTCTTGCGTGCTTCCCAGATGAGCTCGGAATAGAAGCTGAGCTTCCGCACCTTGAAATTCTCGGGATCGACCTGCCCGATCAAGTCGAAATCGACAAAACTGTCGTTCATCGGCGTCACCAGCGTATTCGCCCGCGCCGCCATATATTTGGCGAATTCGTCATCGCGTCCCGGCGTATCGACAACAAGGAAGTCAAGCCCGGGAGTCAGTGCGTCCACCTGCTCCTGCAGTGCGTCCAAAGTGTCGCCCTCGAACACTGCATAAGTGGGCGTAGGCAGCGTAACGCCCCGCCTGCGGCTCGTCTCTTCCCTGTTTTCCAGATAGCGTGTGACGGTCCGCTGCCGGGGATCGAGGTCGATGACGCCGACCTTATGCCCCTGCGTGGCGAGCGCGACGGCAACATGCACCGCCGTGGTCGATTTACCGGTGCCGCCTTTTTCATTGGCGAACACGATATAATGTGCCTGTCCGTTCGGCATGGTCCCGGCTGTTCCCCCGATGCGATTCGCGATCTTGATCCCGTCCCTCCGTCACTGCATAGCAACTTGGGACAGGCAATGACCGCCCTTATCGGAGCCTTTATCAACGTGCAAATCATCCGTGAACTTACGCTGCTGCGCGAAGCCATCGCCGCCCTGCGGGGAAGCGGCCCTGCGGGCACCAGGAAGCGAATCGCGCTGGTGCCCACCATGGGCGCGCTGCATGAGGGGCATCTTGCCTTGATTGAAGAGGCGCGGGCGCGCGCCGATCATGTCGTGACCTCGATTTTCGTCAATCCAATCCAGTTCGGAGCCAACGAGGACCTGGACCGCTATCCTCGACGGGAAGCAAGCGATGCAAAATTGTTGAGCGACAGGGGCTGCGATGTGCTGTGGGCTCCGCCGGTGGAGGAGGTGTATCCACCCGGCTTTGCCACCAATGTTTCCGTGGGCGGCGTCAGCGAAGGGCTGTGCGGCGGCTCGCGACCGGGGCATTTTGATGGAGTCGCTACTGTCGTCGCCAAATTGTTTAACCAGATTCGGCCGGACGTCGCGCTGTTCGGCGAAAAGGATTATCAGCAGTTGGCCGTTATCCGCCGCATGGCGCGCGACCTGGATTTCGACATCGATATCGTCGGTGTGCCGACGCAGCGCGATACCGACGGCCTGGCCCTGTCCTCACGCAATGCGTATCTTACCGACCAGGAGCGAAAGGCGGCCCATGCTCTGCCCCGCGCATTGGGGCAGGCGGCGGCGCGAATCGAAAAGGGCGGCGACATTGCCGATGCCCTCAACAAGGCAATAGCCGCATTGAACGCCGCCGGGTTCGATTCTATCGACTATGTGGAACTGCGGGATGCGCAGACGCTCGAACCCGTGACGGAATTGAAACAACCCGCACGTTTGCTTGCCGCAGCGAGATTGGGATCAACGAGGTTGATCGACAATATCGAAGTAAAACCGAAATAATCCATCAATTTAACAATTGCCTTACATTTGCCCGGCACATGCTTTCGGATGTGTTAACCACTTTTTTACTGCATTATATGAAGATTCCTCTGACAAAAATCCAAAAGGGGAATGGAATGTCATGGGTAACAGTATCAAAAGTGCTGCGTTCCTGATTGAAAGCCGTTTGGCCGATGCAGAGCGCGGCGATCCCAATGCTTATTTCGATCTGGGCATCGCTCATTCGTCCGGCGCCGATGGCCGCGAAGTCGATTTCGTGCAGGCGCACAAATGGTTCAATCTCGCTGCCCTCGCTGGCAGCGAGGAAGGACAGGCCTGCCGCGCTGAAATCTCGGAAGAAATGTCAGCTCGCGAAATCGCCGAAGCCCAGCGTCAGGCGCGGGCATGGCTGTACGAGATCGGCCGGAACGCGGCATAGAGATATTCCTACAGGGTTAGGTCCCTCATTCCGCAAGGACGAAGATTGATCTCCGGCGCTGCCCACAGACGGCATGTCTGCGGCAAGCGGCAGCCGCTCACTCGCGCCGGAAAGGCGTCTTTTCGCTGAGCCATTCCCGCTCCTGCTCCGCTGCTTCACGTTCCCGGACCAGAAAATCGTCAACCGCTGCCCGGAACCGGGGGTCCGCAATATAATGTGCTGACCAGGTCGGCACGGGCGCATAGCCGCGCGCCAGCTTGTGCTCGCCCTGGGCGCCCGCCTCAACAGTCTGCAATCCCCGCGCGATGGCAAAATCGATGGCTTGGTAATAGCAGAGTTCGAAATGCAGGAAGGGCACGTCCTCCACACAGCCCCAATAACGTCCATACAGGGTCTGGGGGCCAATCATGTTGAGCGCCCCGGCGATCGCTCGCCCATCGCGCAGTGCCAGGATCAGCAGCATCCTGTCAGCCATCCGCTCGACCAGTAATGAGAAGCAGGCGCGTGTCAGATAGGGCCGGCCCCATTTGCGCGCGCCCGTGTCTTGATAGAAATGCCAGAAGATATCCAGATGCGCTTCGCTAATCTCCCCTCCCGTCAGATGGACGATCTCCAGCCCAGCGACGGCAGCGGCGCGTTCCTTGCGGATATCCTTGCGCTTCCGGCTGGACAGGTTCAGCAGAAAATCATCAAAGCTTCCATAGCCGCGATTGGTCCAGTGAAACTGACTGTCCTGCCGGATCAGCCACCCGGCCGCCTCGAAAAGCGGAAGCTGCGCCTCCTCTACAAAGGTCGCGTGGGCTGACGAAAGGCCGTTCTGCTTTACGATCATTTCCGCCGCCGTCAGCAGGGCGGGCGCGAGCGTGGAATCTCGAAGCAGCAATCTCGGTCCCGGCACGGGCGAGAAGGGGGACGCGATCTGCAGCTTGGGATAATAGCGCCCGCCGGCCCGCTCATACGCATCTGCCCAGGCATGGTCGAACACATATTCGCCCTGGCTGTGCCCCTTCACATAAGCGGGCAATGCGGCGGCGATCCGGTCATCCGCATCGTTGATCACGATCGGCAGCGCTTTCCAGCCCGTGCCCGGCCCGACGCTTCCCGAATCCTCCAGCGCGCTCAGGAAATCATGCGACATGAAGGGATTGCCCGAAGCATTGCAGGCGTCCCATGCAGCCTTTGGCAGCGCCGCCACCCCCTCGGCAATTCGCGCGACGATGCCGTTGTTCGGGTCGCGATCAGCCATGGCCGCGCCTTTCATAAATGATCTGGTCCGCATGCCGCAGTGCCGCCTGTTCCTGTGCCGCATCCTGCACTGTCCAGGTCAGCACCGGCAGCCCGCGCCGTCGTGCTCTGTCAGCAAAAATGGAGGGCAAGTCCCTGACATCATACGCCAGAAACTCGGGTCGCGCCCGCCAAAGCGAGAGCATGCGTTCGATCCTGCCTTTGGAGCCGCTTTTATCCTCTTCGCTCACCACCAGCCCACGCACGATGTGCGGGGCCTGCGCCGCAAACCAGGCGGAAACCAGCGGGTTGAATGACATGACCGCAACCTTGCCTCTATAACCTTCCAGCGCGCGGCGCACGGCGAAGCAGAGCGGAATGATATGACGACCCGGCGCCTTGATTTCAACCAGAAGCGGCGCGCGCCCGCCGATCTGCTCCAGAAGCGTGGAAAGGCGGGGCGGGCTTTCCTCTGTTCCCTTGAGCAGTACGCGATCCAGCATATCGGCCGAACGGCTGCGCACCGGCCCCTGTTCCGCTGTCAGCCGATCAAGCGTATCGTCATGAAAGACAAAGGGCACGCCGTCACTGCTCACCTGCACGTCACATTCCATGCCATGCCCCGCCCGGATTGCAGCGTCAAAGGCCGTGCGGCTGTTTTCTACCACCCCGTTACCGTGCAGGCCACGATGCGCGAAGGGCTGCGCTCGCAGAAAGGCGACGCGCCCGGGATCGGGCGTCGGCGCAAAGAGGCCGTCAAGCCGGGCGAACAGCGACGATAGCATCAATTTCAACGACAGCGCCCAGCGGCAGGACCGGCACGCCGACAGCGCTACGGGCATGCCGTCCCGCTTCGCCAAAGACATTCTGCATCAGTTCCGATGCGCCATTGGCGACCTTTGGCTGATCGGTAAAATCCGCGGCGCTGTTGACGAAGGCGCCCAGCTTTACAATCCGCTCGACCCGTTCCAGATTTCCCAACGCCAGCTTCACTTGCGCGATCAGCATCAGCGCGCACCGTTCCGCCGCCTTGACGCCATAGGCAAGATCCCGATCTTCACCCAGCCGCCCTGTCATGAGCTGTCCGTCATCAAAGGGCAGCTGTCCCGAAATATGCAGCAACCCGCCGGCTTCCACGGCGGGCACATAAGCGGCGACGGGGGCGGCTGCCTGCGGCAGGGTCAGGCCTAGCCCGGCGATTTTCTCTTCAACAGTCATGGGCGTGACAAACAGCAGCGAGCGACTGAGGTCAAGGGGGCATGCCAAAGCCGCAATAAATGGTTTGGAATTCTCTACTCCTATAAGCGCAGAGCGGGAACCCATCTCTTGATCAAGATGCGGGCTTTGCTTCCGAGTCCGCCACCATACCCCGCCCAAAGACATCGGCGATCCAGCTCCCGGCCTCCGCCCAGCGATCGATCCGGGCATGGGCGAAGGGTGCGGGGACGACATTGGGCGCCAGCTCTGGTTCACCCACCATATGCAGCCGCCACACGCCCGGTGCATGAATCGCGCTGGATTCATGATGCATGCCCAGATCGTCGACGAAGACCGCCACGCTTGGGCGGTACTGATCGATGATCGCCGCTAGGGGCGGTCCTTTGCCACCCTGATTGCAGATCACGGGGCAGTCGATTCCGACCCGGCGAAGCTGCTCCACGCGCCCGGCCTGTCCCTCTTCGCCGATATTGGTCAGTACCACGATATCGGCCCCACGCCCCAGATCGTCTAGCGCCTCGACCGCGCCCGCTATGGGTTGTTGCCTGTGCATTTCCGTTTCGAAAAAGGCGCTGAGCAGGGGCCAGATCAGTTCATCGGCCACTACTTCACCTGTCAGCTTGTGCCGTAACGCCCGCGTAAATTCCCCGCTGCTCAGATCAAAATGGATGTGATGTTCCTCATCGAGCCATTGCCGGAATGGCACCACCATGTGCAGCAGCACTTCGTCGCAATCAGTCACCAGCAGCGGCCGGGCCATGTTAAATCCTCTATGTCAAAAGATTGTAGCCATACCCTTCCGGGAAAAGGCTGGGGTGGAGCGGAAAGGCACGATAGTCATTGCTCCAATGCGCGCGCGGCCGCAACCAGCACATCCGGCTTCACGTCCATTCCTTCGGCGCAGGCAAGCAGATCGGGTTCATGCCCTTCCAGAAAAGTCATTACTGCCGCCAGAGTGGCATGGTCCCCCACTCCGGCGCGCAATCCGTCAGGCGTCAGTCCGGTGACATCCAACAACCGCGCAGCACGCCGCTCATCATGCAAAAGCCAAATCAGCGCGTCTAATGCAACCATTTCCGGGTCATCGGCGTTTGTATCCTCGGCTTTCATCATCTACATCCAATGGGAGCGGCAATCCGCGCGTCAGAGTTATTTGGTTAAGGACGATAGGTGGCAAAAAGAGTTCTCGTTGTCGAGGATAACGAACTCAATCTGAAGCTTTTCTGCGATCTGCTGCGTGCCCACGGGCATGCAACGGAAGCCGTTCGCGATGGCCGCGAAGTTCTCCAGCGCGCCAGTGATTTTTCGCCCGAACTTATCATCATGGATATCCAGCTACCGCATATTAGCGGCCTGGAACTGATCGAGGCTCTGAAAAAGGACTCGACGCTCGCCTCCGTCCCGATCATGGCCGTTACCGCTTACGCAGGGAAAGGCGACGAAGACCGCATCCGCGCTGCCGGAGCCGAAGCCTATGTATCCAAACCCATCTCCGTGATGAAATTTATTGAGACCGTGGAGGAATTGTTCAGGGGCCGCGTTCCAGCCTGAACGCCTCTGCAGCAAAATTCGATGAGAGCCGGACGGCGTTCTCTTCCAGATTGACGGGCACTGATCAAGGCCCGTCAATGCCGTTCGTGCAGGCTGCTTGTAGTGATCCTTTCCTCCAGGAAAGGGCTAATAGCCAAGCAAATGTCACAACGATGCCACTCGCCTCTGTGAAGGAATTCCGGGCGCGGTGTGGCCATGTCCCTGCCGGACTGACGACCGCAGCCGTCGAAGGAGCGGCGGTCTGACTCTTCGCGAAAGGGTCTTTCGTTCATGCATTTGACCGCCTAAGCGCGTGCAGCCGCATAGCGCAGGCAGACATGCCTATTTCCGGCCAAGCCTGGACGAAATCGTCGCGGCCAATCCATAGCGCCGTAAGCTGCTGAGGAATGGCTTGCTGGGCTCGCTCCTATTTGCAGGAGGATTGCTGCATATGGCGCGGAGAAGGCATCGGCAGCTCCCAAGTCGACGTCTTTGCCTACGCCCACCTGTCTAACCGCCCCTTGTCCTTCTCTGCACGTCAGATAACGGCTGGGGAGCGATTCGAAACGACGCCCGCACCGAATCATCCTTAATGCAAACGGCCCGCCACCACATAGGTACGGGCCGTTTCTTGTTGGCGAAGCTGCGGCCAGTCACCCGGCCGACGTGATCACTTGATCTTGGCTTCCTTGAACTCGACATGCTTGCGCACGACGGGGTCATATTTGCGGAAAGTCAGCTTTTCCGTCAGATTGCGGGGGTTTTTCTTGGTTACATAGAAAAAGCCCGTGTCGGCGGTGCTGACGAGTCGGATCTTGACGGTGGCTGGCTTTGCCATGGCCCATTCCCTTTAAAACAAGCGTCGAACGACATGAAAAAATAAAGCGGCCGCAGGGCCGCCCTGATCAAGCCGGGCTGATGCGGGAAAGCGGGGGCGTTGTCAAGATCACAGAGGAGGGCGCAGCGGAATTTGCCGCGAATGCCGCCGCATTTCCATAACGTCCGCTTAACCATTGACGCGCATAGTTCGATGCAGGGGATTTGGGGAAAAGGAGAACAGGGGCATGAACAGGGACGCTATGATAATGGTGCGCTCAGGCCTGCTTGATCGTATCGACGCCATCGCGGCCCAGAGCGGCAGTCTGAAACTGGCGCAACTGTGCGAACAGGTCGATGCGATCCGGCACATCGCCCGCGTACATGATCTGCGCCCGGTGGAACAGTTCGCGAGCACGCTCGAATCGGCTCTGGCGCTGGATGGACATGGCGCGATGGTCCTGTCCTATCTCGATCTGATGCGGGACGCGGTGGCGCGTGAGAGTGTGGCTCAGCCTGTGGTAACGGCCTGCGCTGCGGCGCTGTCGCCGCGTATCGGCACATGAAGCGCTGAAGGTCCGGTCATGGATGCATTGCTCATTGCCCTGCTGGCCAGCGCGTTTGCCGAAATGGGCGACCGCACCCAGCTCCTCGCCATGGTTTTGGCTCTGCGCTTCCGCAATGACCCGGCGGTCCTGAGCGCTATTATGCTGGCTACGATCGTCAATTGCGCCGTGTCGGCGGCGGGTGGCTGGCTGCTTGCAGGGTTTATCGGCACAAGCGCGCGGACATTATTTTTCGCACTGTCCTTCCTCTTCGCCGGGGCGGGCATGCTAATGCCGGTCAAGCGCCCCGATGATGTCGGCGGCTGGCGAATCGGTGCGTTTTTCACCAGTTTCTTCGCCATGTTCATCCTGGAGTTCGGCGACAAATCCCAGTTCATCGTCGCGGCCGTTGCCATGCGCACGGGCGATCCGGTGCTGAGCGCTGTTGGCGGATCGCTGGGCATCCTTCTGGCGCTTGCGCCGGCTGTGCTGCTGCGCCAGCAGTTTTTCCTGCAAGCCCCTCTGGGACTCATCCGAAAGGGTGCCGGCGGAGCCTTGTTGCTGATCGGCGCGTTCATGGCGCTGAGCGCTTTCGGGCTGCTGTAATGATCGTTTTGCACGATCACTGTGGGCGGGATAATCGGCTTCCAAAATGACGTTCTGGGTGGCACTTTTCATGGGCAAGGCCGTTGAAGAGCCGTAACCGGACCGCAACGAGATAGGAGGAAATATGTCTATCGAAGAACTTTCGACACCGACCGATCTTCGCAGCAACGCCACCAAGACCGTGGCTGAAGCGCTCAACGGGATATTGGCCGATAGCTACGCTCTATACCTGAAAACCAAGAATTTTCACTGGCACGTCTCAGGGCCGCATTTTCGCGACTATCACCTGATGCTGGATGATCATGCCACGCAGATTTTGGCCACGACTGATCTCATCGCTGAGCGAGTCCGCAAGACCGGCAACACGACGCTTCGGTCGATTGGCGACATATCGCGGCGTCAGACCATTAAGGACAACGACGCTGAATATGTGTCTCCTCAGGACATGCTCGCTGAACTTCGTGAAGACAATCTGAAGCTCGTCGAAACGCTGCGCGCCGCAAAGGAAGCCGCCGGGGAGGCAAAGGATAACGCGACTGACAGCCTGATCGACGACTGGACCGATGAAGCCGAGGAGCGCGCCTGGTTCCTCTTCGAAGCCAGCCGCAAGGGCTGATTTCTCAAGCGTCCTGTGCCGCGGCCGCGCTGCGGCCCGGCTGGGACTGCGCTGCCGAAGACCCAGCCCCGCTCGTTCCCCGGAAACGGTAGATCCTCTGCCGGAAGAACCACTGATAGGGCCCAAGCTCCACCAGATGATGCACCACATGCGTCACCAATAATGTCAGCGGCGTCGTCACCAGAAAGAACAACAGCATCGACAGGGCGATATGATTCGTGAAAAGCCCCATTTCCACGAACAGCATACGCATCGCATAATAAGTATAAGGGTGAACCAGATAGAGGCTGTAGCTCACCGTTCCCAGATACGCCATCGTCGGACCGGAGAGCAGGCGACCGGTCAGGCTTCCGGGGGAAACGGCAAAGTAGAAATAGGCCGCTGTCGACAGAATGGTCCCAATCGCAACGGGATTGCTCATGTCGGCGGGCGTGTACGCGAACCATCCTGATGATCCGAAATAGACACAGGACAGGAAAGCCGCGGCTTCCAATGGCCAGCTAAGCTCCCGGCGCGCCACGATGCCCCGGTCATACAGTACGCGGATACCCAGTCCCGCCAGGAAATAGATCGCAACAGGATAGTAGACCAGAAAAGCAGCGGAGAGCAGGAGGGTCAATCCACCCAGAAGCCAGTTGCGCTTCTTGACCAGCAACGTGACAGCCAGACAGGTGAGGCTGTAGAAAATCACCTCGAAGGTCAGGCTCCACGCGTTGGGAGTGAGCTGTTCCGTATGCCAGAACAGATTGGTAAAAGTGACGCCTGCGAGGATGGTGGGCCAGTTGTTGAGATCGGGATAGGCGTTTGTCACGGCGTTGAGCAGCACGAAAAGCAACGTCAGGGTCAGGAACAGCGGATACAGACGCAGGAAGCGGCGCAGGGCGAACTGCCCCGTGGAATAGCGCAGCACGCTGGGCAGGATGACGAAGCCGCTGATGGTGAAAAACAGATAGACGCCGTAGACGCCAAACTGCCATGGCCGGAGTACGAATTGGACATAGGCTGAATGGTCCTGATAGACATGTTCCGCCGAACCACCCAGCAAATGGGCGCTAAAGACCATAAGAGCCGCAATACCGCGCAGGCCGTGGGCCGCGCAGTTAAAGCCAGCTTCCGTCCTCTTGGCCTTCGCCGCAGGCGCCGGAGCGGGGCGGCTTTCTTCCCTCATCAGTGCATCTGACATGAACGGGCTGCTCCCTTTGATTCCAGCGTGCATCATAAAACAGTGCCGCCACGATCTGGGCCGCTATTACGGATGAGGCACAGCGCTCTTGCAACAACGGTGGACGACACACTTATCCAAAGGGACTAGAGTGATTTCCAATTATAGCTGTCAGGGCGACAACGATCCCATATGTGTTAGAGATAGGCCGC
The DNA here is from genome assembly GCA_036570425.1 of Rhizorhapis sp. GTDB lineage: Bacteria > Pseudomonadota > Alphaproteobacteria > Sphingomonadales > Sphingomonadaceae > Rhizorhapis. Next base: position 81,630 of record DATCYF010000006.1, read on the forward strand.
GTTCGCTGAGCGTTCACCGACCTCTCGCACGGGAATGCCATAGGCGACCTTGTGATCGCCAATATCGCGGTTAACGAAGGATTGGCCGCCGATCACGCTATAATCGCCAATGCTGACGCCGTGCCTGACACTCGCTCCAATGCCGATATGGCTGCAGGTGCCCAGCCCGACAGTGCCGCCGGTCGACACTCCGGGACCCGTCGAAGAATAGTCAGCGAACATATTATCATGGTCGATATTGGAGCCGGTATTGATGATCACGTGCTGGCCTATCTGGGTACGCGTATTGACCACTGCGCCTGCCACTATGACAGTCCCCGCTCCGATCAGGGCGCGTGGAGAAATAATGGCTGATGGATGGATGATCCGGGCCCATTTCAGACTGGGGCAAAGTCGCTCCGCCTTCTGGGCAATCATCCTGCGCACATGATTGGCACCTATGCCAATAACGCTGGCCAGCAGAGGATGTTCTGCCAATATGGCAGGCAGGTCAGCCACGCCGCCCAGCACGGGCAGGCCGTCAATCTTCGTGCCCTTTTCGGCCAGGTCGTCGATATAACCAATGGCCCTGAAACACGCCGGGTCTATGCAGTCGCGCACCACGGCGGCATGGCCCCCGGTCCCGAATATCACCAAATTGCGCATCAGGGCCTTTCCCTACAGACCAGCGGTAGCGTCCGTTATTTAGCTATTCCCACGGTGCGAAGGCCCTGACGCAGGAATTGGCCGTTCAGATATTTGCCCGCATCGGCGAATTTGAGAAATCGACCCGTGTTGTTGAGCGCCAGCACGGAAAAGAGGCGGATCATCCGTTGCTTGTCCGCCTTTGTTCCTTCGAAGCGGGCATTCACGTTTACCGTGTCCACTCCGAAATCATTGTCGAAAATGAAGGCGAGCGATTCGGAATGTAGGTTGACGGCGGGCTGCACCGGCCCGGGCAGTGTCCGCAATCCTTCAATCCAGTCGAATGACACATAGGCGTCGCGATCAATCAAATAAAAGCAGACTCGCTCGATCAAGCGCAACCGCTGCATGGATTTGACCAGAGCATAATTATTACGGGCCTTCACCCGGGCAATCATCCTATCCGCCTTTTCATGCATTGCAATCAGGTCAATGCCGGTGCCAGCCGAACGCGGCTCCCGCGCGAGGGCATCTGCATATTTGGCATGCCACCAGGCAATAGCGGCTGCGTTGTTCTTGGGGACATGCCCGTGCCAGTGTTCATTGGGCTTTAACAGCACTGGAACGGCATCGGTGTGCTCGGCAATATGCTCAGCCGCTGTACCGGGCAGGTTGATGTCGGCGTTCATATAACTGTTTTCGGCATGGCTGAAATAAACAAAGCTGGCGAAGGGCACCACGAAGCGCGGGCGGAACGCTTCGCATTGGAGTGTGATCCGGCGCAATTTCTCGGCGGCGAGATCGCGCCGGGCCTGTGGATTGTCGCGCCTGTCTTCCCAGTTGGCATAGGAAAATTGCGTGAACAATATGTCGCAGCGGCTGACATGCCGCTTGATGGTCTGCAATCGTTCGGGGGTTTCCAATATGCAGTCATTGACATTGAGGATCGTCAAATCCTGTGTTTCGATCAGCATCCAGCTATCATAGAAGGGCACCATGCCGCATGTTACATGCATGCCGCCGCCCAGGCTGACACGTTCCGCTTGCTCCAGTTCCATCGTCTTGAATCCCTGCTTCCGGCAGAAATCAAGGACGCGATGATCGTTCGTCCTTTGATAAAGGACGGTAATATTTCCCCGCTTTTCCTGCGGCACCGATTTCAGGAACGGAATTGAGAAGTGATCCGGATGCTCATGGCTGTACCAGATGTAATCGACGTCATGGATGCCAGGATGTTCTTCCTCCGTGATGAGATTCCAGCCATCGTGGAAAGCGGACCCGGCGATCCAGGGATCGCAGAGCAACTTCACGCCGCCGCTTTCGACAATGAAGCATGCATGATTGATGAAGGTGATCATCCCGCTCTCCCATTGGTGGCTCCGCCGCGGGTCAGTTGTCGGTGCTCCACTGCGGAAGCTGGATTTCGACTGAGCATGCGGTCGTAAATCGCCATGATCTGCCGCGCATGTGCATCTTCCCCAAAGCGACCGCATGCATCCGTCCGGGCGCGATCAGCCATGGATTTGGCAAAGGCCGGAGAATCGCAATAGCGTTGGCAGGCAGCGGCCAGCGCGCTGGCGCTTTCAGGCTGGACAAGCTGACCGATATCGCCATCGCGCAATGCTTCGATATTACCGCCCGATCGGGTCGCCACAATGGGTGTCCCCACCAGCATGGCTTCGATGAGTGTCCGGCCGAAAGGCTCATCTATGGCAGGTACCATCAGCATGTCGCAGGCCGCGATCCATCGGACACCCGGCGTTCGCCAGCCCATGAACCGCACATGCTCTCCCAGCTTCAGCATCTGCACCTTCTTCTCCAATGCAGATTGCGTACGATTGTCCAGCGCCGCGCCGAACATCAAACCATATATGGGTCGGCCGGGCTGGCGGGCGATCAGCGCCGCGATGCTTTCAATGAACAGTTCCGGCCGCTTGCGCTCCACAAAAGTCCCAAAATACCCAATAAAGATGGAATCGGCAGGCGCTCGCAACTCATTCAATAATGCTGTCCGCGCGGCAGTTCGGTCCTCATGAACGGAAATATCGAAGGGACTGTGCACAACCTCGGCTTTGCTCGCGGCGGAAAATAGTCCCGGCCGTGGCAAGGCGAAGCGCGACACCGCGACCACTTCGTTGGCCAACAGCGGTGCTGCAAAACGCAAGCCTCTGGCGCCGGGATTGCCCCGATGATGCCAGAGCAGCTTCGCGCCTGCGAGCCGTGCCGGCAACGCCCAGGTCGCATGGGTGCGTCCGTCATTGCTGTGGACAATGGCGACATTTTTGGACCGCAGGAAGCGTATTTGTGGCCTTATGTCTCCAAGGACGCTCAATACGGTGCGTGCATCGATACGCATGTCAAAGGGCGGCTCGGTCCAGTGGAAGGATTGTTCGATCTCAATCCTGTGCTCCCTGAACAATGCCGCGACCGCGCCGTCGGGACGCTGCGGAAGGATAAGCGGGCGATAACGACTGCGATCCAGATTACGGATGAGGCCCAGAACCGAAATATGACTGCCCCCGATAGCATCTCCGGTGAAGGGGAAACAGATCGTCGCTGGTTCACGGTTTATCATGGCCCTACTTCATCCCCCTTGTGTATTAGCCGCCCGCACTGCTGCGCACCCTTCAGGCGAGTTCCACAACAGCCTTTTCCGCTTCTATCTTTTCTGCCTTTTCTGCCGCTATCCGAGCGCCAATGTCATAATCGAGCGGTTGGATGACGAGCGTGGACGAAGAGAGATACCGCCCGGACATAAAGCCCAGCCACTCTAGTCCGAAAGCTGTCCTCCGCCGGTAAGGCCGTGAAGCCGGACGACGCAGGATCATGCGCAGCTTTGTGAAAAAGAAGTCCTTCGTGAAATTATACGACGTCGCCATATGCAGTCGGCTCGACTCCGCCGTAATTTCCCGAAAACTGCGATAACTAGTCCAGCATTCTATAAATTTAGCCGACTGGATGGCATGACTTTGAACGTCCGCATGGCCCAGAATCCTGCGATCATGACGATATTTGCCGATCCCCAATCGACTCATCAATTTGATCCAGGCGACCCGGTAATGAAAATCCCGAATCCAGTGGGAAAAAGGAACCCGCACATGGGCTTCCTGCATGCAATGCGAGAGGGGGAAGAGATGTACGGATATCCCGTTGGGAGCCAAGGCTTCACGCAGATTGCGCAAGAAGGGAGTCAATTCCTCCACATGCTCAATCACCTGGTTGGAAACCGCGATATCGAACCACCCCGGCGGATAACCCCAACTGGCATCCCCCGGGATGATGCGAATGCGCGACTTCCAATCGACACCGGGATGGCTCGCGGTCAGCAAATCAATGGCTGCGGCCATCTGGCCATCATCCTTGAACCCATGCTCTCCGATGTCGAAGCCATGCACCTCAACCGCTCGCCCCGGCCAATGTTGCCTGGCCAAGGCATGCAGCGAATGCATCATGCGGCCATCCCCGCACCCGATGTCCAGAACACGCAAAGGACGTCCTTCAGCGAGGCCGTCACTCTCGTCCAGATAAGTGCGGATCACGTTGAAGATATGCTGATGTGTGACAGGAAACGGCTTAATGGCGTTGGACACGGCACATACTCCTATCGCACCGCAGCTATGGCCGGGGCAGTTGTCCAGACCGTGGGGCGATGGCGCCCGCCGGCGTAACCGCCACCTTCCATGAACATGCGCCATGCCGTAGTGCTCAGGCCTTCATTGCAGCGGGCGATGACCCACTCTGCTTCTTGTGGACCAAGAAGTTCGGGAAAGCTTCCGGCCTTGCCGCTGCGCATGCGTAAGCTCAGAACGTCAGAACGGTCATATTCATGGCCCGGAATACCCTGCGCCCGCTCCTGTTCCTGCATCCGGTCGAATTGCGCCGCAGCAATGGCGTTGCGCAACGCTGAAATGTTGATGGCCAGACCAATAAAGTTGAGAATTTCCGCGACGGATTTCTCCGTCTGACTCAACATCCCTTCGTAGCTCAATATCAGATGCTGCGTCCGCAACAGCCCTTTGGCCCAGCCATTCCAATAGCTGATCAGTGCCGGCAAGCCGTGCCTACGGTCCCTCAGGAACGCTCCAATCGTTCCACCAAACCTGCGCTTGTGCCGAGTGGCGTGGAAATATGCCGATACCATTATGTCGCGCGGATCGCGGATCAGGAATATGATAGGCCGGTCGGCGAAAAGCGCCGCATCATGGCGACGATGGCTGATCAGGACCAGTGGCATGGCCGGCCGCCGCTGAAATTGGAAAGCCGGGACGCCCCTTACCGGATCACAATCAAAATTGGGCAGAATACGGAAAGTGCTGACAAGGTCAGGCTGGAAGCCGAGACCGACGGTTTCCGCGAGGTAATGCGATAGCAGGTAACGAAGCCAGGTGCGGCCGCACTTGGGATAGGATGTCAGAAACGCGTCGCATCGGGATGCGACAGCGCGAAGATGCTTCGCTTCTGCCCGTTGCCGCACATCGCGCAAAAGAGCATTGGCTATAGGTCGAATCATGCTGCTACCCGGCTCGCGGGCACATTGGCCAGCGCTTCCCAGAGTGTTTGTTGCCAATGTTCCAATATTCTGTCGGTTGTGAAGCGCCGCATGGCTGCACGGGCATTTTCGCCCAGCCGTATGCGCAATGCTCCATCGGAGCAGAGCTTAGCCAACGCCTCTGCCAGTGCCGCCACATCGCCATTGGGAACGAGAATACCGCTCGTTTCCTGCTCGATCATTTCGGCTGGCCCCCATTCACAATCGAAGGAAATCACCGGCAAACCGGCTGCCATTGCCTCGCCCAGGACAAGTCCCCAACCTTCAAAGCGGGAAGAGAGAATGAAAAGATCGCTCTGCTCGATCCAACCGCCGGGCTGTTTGCTCACGCCAGGCATCTCGACCCGGCCATCAAGCCCAAGACGACGGCGCTGCTCCTCTAACGCAGCACGGTCAGGTCCTTCGCCCCAGATCACCAACGTCCAGTCCGGATGATCGGTGGCAATGCGGGAAAAGGCATCCAGTAGCCGGTCAAAGCCTTTTTGCGGCACCAGCCGGCCAACCGCGGCCATTGTCCGGCCTTCAGCACGGTAAGGCTTTGCCTCGTCAGGCAAGTGGGCCGGATTGGGAATAACCCATTGGCGCTTGCGCATTTGCGGGGGGAAATAGTTCATCGCTCCCCGCGTCATGGTTATCAGACCATAAGCATGGGGGTATGTCCATTTCCGTAAACGGGACCAGAATGGTCCTACCGTCTGCATTGCGGGGTTGTTGCGTTCCGAAACAATTACCGGGATGCCCAGCTTGCGCGCGGCCAGTAATGAAAAGATGTTGGTCCGCGTCAGAAAGCTGACGATGAGATCGGGGGAGGCGACCTCAAATCCCTTACGGAGCAGTTCTACCCGCGCGCGGACCGCCTTGAGCGCTCCAAACAAGGGCATCTTTTCGGATTTCATGCCCAGCGGCATGATGCGAACGGCTGGATGATGCGGATAATAAGGGGTAGTATCACGATCCTCAAAAGCGAACAGGGTCACAGTCCAGCCTTGTGCCGCGAAATGATTGCACAAAAGGCTGACAATACGCTCCGACCCGCCGGCCCCAAGGCCTTGGAGGACAAAGCCGATATGGGGTTTTGCCATGCCGACCGCTCTCGTATTCTGGCCCAAAGCCATATCCATCACGCAATCTCCGTCCGGCCATCTGAGCCTGCAACCCGATGGAAGTCGATTGCGCATTGGGGTTAGGCGGGTGTTCTTCGGGGCGGGATAAAGATGAATCTGTCTGGGGGCTTTTCGATAACGCCAGCCGACCGACTCTACTCTCCATGAGTGTTCAGTTCGCTCGCGCGGAATAGGGCCCGTTCATGTCTGTTGGCGAATTGCGGAGCATCACCTGAAGGGCGGACCCCTCCGTCGCCTACCTGCTGGAATGTTTTTGTTACCCGTGTGGCGGGGCAAGGGCTGCTTGCTGCTTTGTGGTGCTAGCGCCTGCGCTTCGCTCAGCAAGGCTGAGCAGCAGGCGCACCGCCGCCGAGGGTTTGGGATGATGAATGAAACCAACGGGCAATTTGCGCGGGGGCTGGAAACAGCGCATCTCGACCCCCGGCGATTGTTCCGCAATCTGCCGCCAGGCAACAGATGATCCGATGCCTGATCTAACCCCGGCGGGAAATGTTGTCGGATCGTCGCTTTCCAGCACGACGTTCATTTTCAGCCCCATTGCCGCGAGTGGCGCGTCGAGCAGACGTCGACGCTCTTCTGATGGCGGCGGACATATCATGGGGATCTTGCCGATGTGCTCAATCTGCACCTGGGCCGGCAGGTCAGTTTCAGGCGGAGAGAGCAGCACGATTTCCAGCGGCTCCATAGGCGTAAGCGACAGACCGCGGGGCGGCCTGACCATCTCGCCATAGGCAACGTCGATGTCGCGTCGGCGAAGCATCTCGATCATTTTTTCCTGCTCGTCGGCATGAATAACCTGGACCTGAATGTTTGGCCGCGCGCGCAGGAAACGCTCCAGTATAGAGGATAGGCCCGCCGCCATGGATTGGAACGACGCGATCCGGAGCATGGCTTTGCCATCCTGTTCGGGAACGACGCGACGTATGTCCTCAATGGCGGCAAGCGCCCGGCGGGTCGCCTCAAGTACGGCTTTCCCCTCTTTGGTGAATTCCAGTCGACGGCCTGTCCGGCGGAACAGCACGCATTGAAGCTCATCCTGCAGCTCGCGTAACGCGCGTGATATGGCCGGTTGTGAAATGCCCAAACTTTCCGCCGCTCCCGTGAGCGTCCGGCTTTCAGCGAAAGCGGCCAGATAGCGGAGATGCTGCAAATTCATGTCCGCAGGTTATCGATCCCATTTCGGATCGCAACGCTTTTCGCCAAGGATAACCGATCGAACGAACAAGGGAGCAGAGCTTTTCCGGTCTGGCGCTTATTATAACCCGTCGAACTTGCTTGTGTCGTTATCGATCAGGCCACTTGGATCAGCGCTGACCGTGGACCAAGCTTGCCTGGGCCCGGCAAAGCGCGGCCATCCACTGATTGCGCAAGCAAGCGATGGCGTTCGACCGGGCCGGGACACTCCCAACCGAATGTAGCTGCGGCCGAAAAGCCAAAGAAACGATCGTAATATTCGGGATCGCCGATCATCATCAGCGGTTCACATTTGTGCGCGCGCGCTTCGTCCATCAGTTTTTGCATCAGTTTCTTGCCCACGCCGCCCTGTTGGACTGCTGGCAGGACAGCAACGGGCCCTACCATGATGAGCGGATGCTCCCGTCCTGCGCTATCCACCAAGGCGACTGGCCAGCTTTGCAAAAGCCCAATGAAATTGTGCTGCCCGTCCAGCGCGGCGAAACTCAATGCGCCGATCGGCATCATGCCTGTACGAATCTTGTATGCCGTCCGCTTGATCCGGTCAGGACCAAAGGCGGCGTCCAGCAACGCTTCCACGGCGCTATCGCTTTGCGTCGAGAGGGCTGTTATGTGCGTCAATTCTTGCGATTCCATGGTTCCGCGGGCATCAGCGCCGCAAGCGCGGGGCTTAGCGTCTCGTGCGCAAATGAAAAGCAGTAAATCTACAGAAGGAAGACAGGCGGCATGAACGGCGGCGCTAATGGACTGGGGGACTATCTGGTCCTGGAGGTCGACGATCTGGACGTCGATGTGCTGACCGGCATTTATTCGGAAGAGACGCACTTGCCGCAGCCCCTGCGGATCAGCGTGCGCGCAACTCTGGAAATGGCGGATCATTATGCGCCAGGAACGCCGCTCAGCCAGTCCAAAAACTATATGGACCTGAAACATGCGGCGTCTGCAGCCTTGCCGCAGGGACAGCATTTCACGCTGATCGAGGCTGTGGCCGAACATATCATCGAAACCGTTTTCCTGCAGGATCGGAAAGTGCGGCATGTCGAGGTCAAGATTGTGAAGCTGGCGCTATCCGAACGCGGCGAATCCATCGGTATCACCATGGGACGCGCCCGCAGATGAAGCGCGCTTGCCTGAGTGAGACCGGCACGCCTGTGGCGCGGCAGGTCACGCAGGGGTTGGAAGCGCAGGGCTGGAATGTGCGGCTGCGGACGGAAGGGCCAGCGCCGGATTTGCGGGTGGAATTTCTGGAAGCTGCCGGTTCGCGGCTTGGTTCGACCGGAGAAGCGGATTGTTCTTCGCTCATATTAGTCGCGCCCGCTGCAGGGCGTATGGCATTGGCCGCGCTATCGCTTCATACCCAGCAACGGGCGGTTGCTGCCGCACCTTCGCAGCGGGTAAACGCTATAGCGTTCGAAGCTGGGCACACGGACAAGCTGGCTGTCACTATAGATTGGCTTGCCAAGGCGAACATGGTTACCGGACAGCTTATTCTGTTGAGCGATCAGCCTGCGCCTTACGGCGTCATATAGGAAAGAGTGCTCCGATGGCTTAGCCGCCTAGTTCAGTAATCCGATCTCATGGAGCCGCTGTGTAAGATAGGCGTCAGCGGTGATCGGGCGAGGATAGCGGTCTGGATGCGCTGCATCGATTGAGCCAGGCAGAGTCTCTATCAGGAAATCTGGCCGGAGATGCAGGAAGAATGGCATTGAGTAACGCGGAACTCCGCGCCGATCGGTTGGCGGGTTGCAGACCCGATGTGTCGTGGACGGCAAGCGGTGATTGGTCAGCCGCTGAAGCATATCGCCGACATTGACGACCAACGCGCCTTCTGGCGGATGGATCGGCAGCCATTGGCCGTTGCGATCAAGCAGTTCCAGCCCTGCCTCTTCTGCCCCCAGCAGGAGGGTTATGAGGTTGATGTCCTCATGCGCACCCGCCCGGATGCCTGATGCCCCCGGCGATACGGGTGGATAATGGAGCAAGCGCAGGATGCTGTTGCCGTCGCGGACGGGATCGCTGAACCAGCCAGGCCCTAGATCCAGATATAGGGCGATTGCGGAAAGGAGTTGCGCGCCGACCCGGTCGAATTCGGTGAAGAGTTGCTGGAACAGCGGCTTGAAGCCTTCGATTTCCGATGGCCAGATGTTGGCTGGCATTGCCGCCGTGAAAGGATGTCCGGGGGGTAGATCCCGGCCGATATGCCAAAACTCCTTCAGATCGTTCTCCGTCGCGTCTCGGGCGATTTCCGTGCCTAGGGGCGTATAGCCGCGCTGCCCGCCGCCACCGGGCGCATGATAAGCGCGCTTGACCTCTTCAGGCTGGGCAAAGAGCGCCTTTGCCAGCGCCCAGCCCCGCTCCACCAGCGCAGGGTCGAGGCCGTGGTCACATATCATGGCGAAACCGAAATGTTCAAAGGACTGCCCCAGATTGTCGGCGAAAGCGGTCGTCGCGCCATGCTTCATAGACAGCACCGGCACCTGATCCAGAATCATTTGAGACACTTGGGCTCCTTTTATGCGCTCTGCCGATGAAGGTGGCTCGGCTGATCTGCAGAGCACGGAAACTCCCGTTTTCAGCAGATGTGATTCCTTTTACAGTGCGTGCACCCCATCGGAAAGGAAAGAGCATGGCCGCGCAGCAATATTGGTTGATGAAATCGGAACCCGATAGCTTTTCCTGGGATGATCTGGTGAGGCAGGGCACCGCTGAATGGGACGGCGTCCGCAGCGCTCAGGCCGCCAACAACATGAAAGCCATGAAAAAGGGCGATCTGGCGCTATTTTATCATAGCCAGATCGGATTGGAAGCTGTTGGCATCATGGAGGTGGTGGAAGAGGCGGGGCCCGATAGCACTGATAGCAGTGGCCGCTGGGTTGCGGTGCATGTCGCGCCCAAAACCAAATTGCCTCGCGGAGTATCGCTAAAGGAAATGAAGGCTGATCCGGCCCTTGCGGACATGAAAATGCTTCGTCAGGGAAGGTTATCCGTGGCGCCGCTTACCAAGGCGGAATATGAGCATATCCTCGCCATGGCGGAGCGGACCGGCAGCTAATTTCCATCGGAAGGGGCCAGGCCGGTGCCGGACCGCCCTCCGTTCGCGTGCTGACGATTAGCGGCAGCGGCGCTTGCTCGCCACTTCATTGCCAATCAGCGCGCCGGCGGCAGCGCCCAGCACTGTGCCCGTGGTGCGTTCGCCACGCGTATCAATCGCCCGACCCGCCAGGGCACCTGCCGCACCGCCGATAAGCAGTCCGACCGTGCCGTCGGATTTGCGGCAATATGTCCGCCCATCGCGGCCCCGCCATTCCCTGTGTTCATAGTGGCGGTGGCGATGCGACTTCGCTTCCGCCTTGTCAGTCGGAATCGTGAAGGCCGCTGGTATGGCCAGCGACGCCGCCGCGAGTGAAAGCATGATATTGCGCATGTCAGATTCCCTTCATTTGCTCTTTATGGTTGGCGCTAACCATTTCCTTTTGGCGAACGCTGCCTGAACGTGCGGCAACAAGTCAAGTTTTTGAAAAAGAGTGATATTCGGATGGCCTGCTCAGCCGTCGAATCATGACGCTTGCCTTTGGCGGCAGGAATGTGATGGGCAGAGAAGAAGCAAGGTGCGGCGTTTGCATGCAACGTTCAGCGCGCCTTGCGGAACAACTCCCGATCTTCCGGACCGAACCCCTTGGACCAGATTACGGCGCAATAGGCGCCCAGGATCAGCGGAATGCCAAAGATCAGTTCCGCCCATTCCGGGACATGGGTAGCCGCTATGCCCACCAGAGTCGCTAATATTGCTGCCCATACCAGTGCCCAGCGCCAGACATTGACGGGCGCGCCGAGTAGCCGCGAGAGTAAATGCGCCTTGACGAGGGCCGCAAGGCCCAGCGCCACACATAGCGCAAGGGCTGGCGCGGCCGCGACATGAAGGTCCGACCAATTCATGGCGCGGGCGAAAAGAATGAAAGTGAAGCTCAGCCCTGCCTGCACTGCAATCATGGCAAGTGAGATCATCAGATTGCGGTGCCGTGCCATGTAGACCAGTGCGGCTTCGCTCACCACGGCGGTAGCGGCGACGACTTCGGCTGCAAGGAGAAAAGCGAGCGCTCCGGTGCCTCCTACGAAATTCGGGCCCACCAGCCCCATCACGGCCTCACCCGGTATGCCAAGGGCCAGCGCGATTCCAGCCTGAGCCGCGATGATCCAGAATCCAACCTGACTCACCTGCCTTGCTATCGCCGAATAGTTTTTTTCTCCGAGATTACGCGTAATGACGGGCCCAAGAATCGGGTCAAAACTGGTCTTCAGCTTTTGCGGCAAGGAAGCCACCTGCTGCGCCACATAATAAATGCCGACGATATAGGGCGTGGCGAAAAGGCCCAATATTGCAAGATCGAGCCTGCGCGAACCCCATTCCACCCCATCGGCGGCGGCGAGGGGCATATTCTGCCGTGCCATGCGCCACAATTGTATGGGACGGGGCCGCCATTCGCGCGGTCTGCCATAGCTCTTTATCAGCGGCACAATCGAAGCGACCAGTGCAGCGACCATCGAGAGCACATAGGAGAGGATCAGCCCGTCGCGCAGCGAATAGAAGGAGAAACCGAACGCAGCGATGCTGATTGTCCAGGGTTCCACGATGGAACGCGCCCTCACCGTTGCCGCTATGTCATAGCGATAGGCGCAAGCAGCAAGCGCTACGTCCGATCCCGCCACTGCAAGGATGATGAGCGGAAGCAGTCGGTCCATTCCGTTGACGCTGCTGTTGGGGAACAGCGCCTGGGGAAAGGCGAAAAGGACCGCAGCTGCAATGACCGATGCTATCATAGTGATCAGCATCGCGTCATAGACGACATGGGTATGCGGTCGCTTCGTCCGCGCGAGTTCTCCCGCCAAGCCGCGCTTCAGTCCCAGCGTCGCGAGTTGGGCCGCGAATTCCACCACCAGAACGGCGTAGGCGAAACGTCCCAGGGTTTCTGCGCCGTAGACTCGCCCTGCCACGAACAGAAAGGGCAGCCGCGCCGCAAGCCGCAGCAGAAAACCGAAAAAATTGACGCGCCCTCCCTTGGCAAGTGCGGCTATGTCGTCCTGTTCGGGAGACGCCGCGCTGGCCGGGCTATCGGGAGAAACTGCACCCGCCAAATAATTGCCCTCTTCCTAAAGACGGTGCTTATCGCCAAGTGCGGCGAAGATGTAAATTGCCCTTGTCATGAATAGCGTCAAAGGCTGCCTTCATGTCGCAGAGGACGGGCAAGCAGTGCGTCAACGACCTTAGCAACCGACAATTGACCTGTCAGCAGGGCGCAGACCGCATCGGTGATTGGCATGTCAACACCTGTCTGCCGGGCAGCGGCCTGAAGCACTGGGGCAGTGAAGGCGCCTTCGGCAACGCTTCGCCGGTCGGACAGCAATTCCGCCGCCGCATGGCCTTCGCCCAATCCTTTGCCCAGTGAGAAGTTGCGCGAGTTTGTTGAAGAACAGGTCAGCACCAGATCGCCCAGTCCCGACAAGCCCGCCAGCGTTTCCGCTCGCGCGCCCTTGGCGAGGCCAAAGCGAGTCATTTCGGCGAAGCCCCGGCTGATCAGCGCGGCACGGGCGTTTTGTCCAAGCCCGGCGCCTTCGACCACGCCGCAACCAATGGCGAGCACGTTCTTCACCGCCCCCCCGATCTCCGCACCGATCACGTCATCGGAAAGATAAGGCCGGAACTGCGGCCGTGCGAGTCGAGCCGCGATGGCATCTCCCAAAGTCCTGTCCGCACAGGCCAAAGTGACGGCGGTGGGAAGGCCCACTGCTACCTCATGTGCGAAGGTGGGACCGGACAGGACCGCGATGGGCGCGCCGGGATGGACGCTGGCCGCCACCTCCGACATCAATCTCTGCGAACCGGCCTCGATTCCTTTGGAGCAGAGTATGAGTGGCAGATTGCCCACCGGCGCGTTGCCGAGAATCGCGCCCAGATGCTGTGCGGGTGTCACCACCAGAACGGCATCGCAGACGGAGAGATCATCAAGGCTTGTCGTCGCCTGGATTGCAGGATTCAGGTCATTGCCGGGCAGGAAAACGCGATTGCAGTGGGTTTCGTTAATCGCGCGAGCGACTTCCTCCTCGAACGCCCAGATAAGGACGGGATCGCCGTTGGCGGCCGCGACCTGGGCCAAGGCCGTGCCCCATGCACCCGCGCCGATTACGCCAATTCTCATGCTTTCACCCCCGCGCCACGCGCCTTTTCTGCGCCCGGATCAAGCGGCCAGCGGGGCCGCGCCGCCACATCCAGCCCATCCGTCAATCCGGCAGCAAACCGCTCTGCGCCTGCCCAGCCTATCATGGCGGCGTTATCCGTGCATAGCCAGAGTGGCGGTGCGACAAAGGGTAGGCCATGCGCAGCCGCCAGCGTCTCCAACGCGCCTCGAACCGCCTGATTGGCGGCAACACCCCCTGCAACCACTAGCGCGGTGAGGTTCTCGCTCGATTCCAGAGCGCGGCGGGTGCGGTCGATCAAACAGTCGATCACCGCTTGCTGGAAGCTTGCAGCAATATCTTCCGCTGCCCACTTGCCGGATTGCTGTGCACGCATAACCGCGCTTTTCAGGCCTGCGAAGGAGAAGTGCGGATCGCTTGTGCCAAGCAGGGGCCTTGGCAATGGCACGGCCTTCGGGTCGCCCGCCGCCGCCGCTCGTTCCACGGCCGGACCGCCGGGAAAGCCAAGGCCTAGTAGCTTGGCGGTCTTGTCAAACGCTTCGCCCGCTGCATCGTCAATGGTGGTAGCCAGGCGGCGATAGCGGCCCACGCCTTCGACGCGCAGAAGCTGGCAATGCCCGCCGGACACCAGCAGCAGCAGATAGGGAAATGGCAACGAAGGATCGGCCAGGCGGGGCGACAGGGCATGCCCCTCCAGATGATTGACAGCTACCAGCGGCTTTCCCGATGCAAGGCTGAGCGCCTTGCCGGTGACGAGGCCGACCATCACGCCGCCGATCAGGCCCGGACCGGCGGTTGCGGCTATGGCGTCCACATCATTCAGCGTCAGCCCCGCTTCGGCAAACACAGCTTCCACCAGAGGCATTAGCGCCTCGACATGGGCACGGGCCGCGAGTTCGGGTACAACGCCCCCATAGGGGCTGTGCTCCGCCTCTTGCGTCGCCAGCCGGTGCGCCAATATGCGCCGATCGCTTGTTACAAGCGCAGCCGCTGTTTCGTCACAACTGGATTCCAGGCCCAATATGATCGTCATTGCCCTTCCCTCTACCGCGCCCAAGGATTAGAGCAAGCAACGATATGACCCATGATGACAATCCGCCGCTCACCCGTCCCCTGCGCCTGGGCACCAGAGGATCGCCACTGGCATTGGTTCAGGCGCATATGGTGGCGGCGGCCTTGCGCGCTGCGCACGGGTGGGACGAGAATGCGATCGACATCGTTACTGTGCGGACCGATGGCGACCGCATACAGGATCGGCCGCTCGCTGACATTGGCGGCAAAGCGCTTTGGACCAAGGAACTGGACCGCGCCCTTGCCGAGGGCGTGATCGACTTCGCTGTCCATAGCATGAAGGACGTAGAAACCATCCGGCCCGAAGAGATTGTCATCGCGGCCATGCTTCCGCGTGCGGACGTGCAGGATCGCTTGATCGGCGCTAAGAGCGTCGCCGCACTACCCAAGGGTGGTAAGGTCGGGACCAGTTCGCCCCGCCGTGCCGCGAAATTGTTGCAGCTTCGGCCCGACCTCTCCATCGTGCTGTTCCGGGGCAATGTGGCAAGACGGCTTGCCAGGCTTGAAGCAGGGGAGGCGGACGCAACCTTGCTAGCGGCAGCGGGTCTCATCCGGCTGGGTGATGCTGAAACCGGTTATGACATTCCGCTCGATATCATGTTGCCTGCCCCGGCGCAGGGAGCGGTGGGGATAGAGACGTTGGCGGAAAATGCGTCGATTCGCCACTTGCTCGCCGTCATTGACGATTCCGATACCAGCGATTGCGTGCGGTCGGAGCGTGCTTTCTTGCTGGGTCTTGGCGCCGGTTGTCATTCCCCCGTCGCAGCGCTGGCGCGGATCGAGGACGAAGGGATTTTCCTGAAAGCCGAGATACTGAGCATCGATGGAACGGAACATGTCGCGGGCGAGGCGCGCTTTCACCGAGGCGACGAAGAAGCGGCTAAAATGCTGGCAAGCGATCTTCTCAAAAAAGCCAGTCCGGCGTTGCGAGCCTTATTCACGCCGTGACGTTACCGCTGCTGATCCTGCGGCCGGAGCCCGGCGCATCCATGACTGCGGGCAGGGCGACAGCGCTTGGATTGCAACCTGTTTGCTATCCCTTGTTCCAAGTGCGCCCTTGCGTTTGGGATGCGCCTGATCCTGCCGAATTCGATGCCATAATGCTGACCAGCGCCAACGCACTGCTGCATGGCGGTCCGCAACTCGACCGGTTCAAGCATTTGCCAGCATTTGCGGTGGGGGAGGCCACCGGCGAAGCTGCCCGGGAGGCGGGGTTTACCGTGGCGGCGGCGGGTCGATCTGACGTAAACGCGCTTGTAAAAATCGTTGCTGCCCAAGGTTATCGTCGCATTTTCCATCCCTGCGGCCGGGATCGACGCACCTTTGATCCGGCGCCTCTCGCAATCATCCACCGCTATGTTTATGAGGCGGCGGAGGCGGGGGATGCCAAAGGGTTGCAGGCGGCGATGCCTGAAAAAGCCGTGGCCCTGCTCCATTCCCCCCGTGCTGCGCGCCGATTGGCCAAGCTTATAGCCCTCCCGGAGCGGCAGCGGCTGCAGGTTGCCGCCATCAGTGCGGCTGTGTTCAATGCAGCGGGTGAGGGCTGGGGACCAGGCGGCATAGCCACCAAGGTCAGCGATGAAGCATTGCTGGCCCTTGCCATAACTTTGTGCAAATAAGATGAGCCGATTTTTTGCGAGAGTAAAGCGACGATAATGGGCCTTCAAGAAGAGAGCGCCGGATACCGGACGAAAGGCGCATATAGCATCCGTACCGTGGTGATCCTGCTAATTCTCGCCTTCGCCTGCGGCCTTGCCGCTATGGGCTGGGCAACGAGCCGATGGCATGGCTGGTGGGACAGGAAGCAGGTTGTTGTTCAGGAACAGCGGCCCGGCGCACAGGACATGATCAATAACGATGCGGGCGTGAAAGGCCGCGCAGTGGATGCACCTCCGCCCGTAATTGAAGGGGATCACGCAGCCGCGCTCACGACCAGGGTATCGGAATTGGAAGACCGCATTTCCCGCATCAATGTGCAAGCACAGGCAGCGTCCGGCAATGCGGCACGCGCCGAGGGGCTGCTGATCGCCTTCGCCGCCCGCCGGGCGCTCGATACCGGCGGGCCGCTGGGATATATTGAAGGCCAGCTTCGCCTCCGCTTCGGCCGCGCGCAGCCGCGCGCCGTCGCCACAATCATCAATGCCGCACGGGAGCCGGTAACATTGCAGGATCTGCAGGCTGGCCTGGTGGAGATCGGGCCTGAATTGACAGGCAGGGGACCGAGCGAGAAGTGGTGGGAGGATGTGAAGCGCGAAGTGGGGGAACTCGTCGTCCTGCGTCAGTCAGGCACGCCTTCACCCCTGCCACAACGACGGTTGGAACGGGCCTCGCACATGTTGGAAGCTGGCCGTCCTGCGGCTGCCCTGGCTGAAGTAACGCGCATGCCGGGCCGCGCGGCGGGGAGCAAGTGGATGGAACAGGCCCGCCGCTATATCGAGGCTCGGCGGGCATTGGACCTGATTGAAACCGCCGCGATCCTGGAACCGCGCCGTTTGCGTGCAATAGATGGAGCGACGGTGGACGAACCCTCGCCGCTGGCTCCATAATCGAAGAATCGGCGCTGGTTCTCTACTCCGCCAGCGCCACGCCGGGACTGCGCGGATCGGCAGCCCCCTCCCAGCGATCGCCGACCCACTCCGCCGCATTGGCCTTCAGCCCCAGCTTCCCTGATGTGACCTTGTGGCCAAGACGTTCCAATGCCGGTTTCATGCTTTCGCCCCAAGGCCCTTCTTCCAATATCAGGCCTTCGCTGTTGAAAAAGACCAGCGGCAGCGCAATGGCTTGCCGGGCGGAAAGTCCCCAGTCAAAATGGGCGATCAGGGCCTTGGCCACTTGCATGATGATGGTCTTGCCCCCTGCTGCGCCTATGGCGAAGACGGGTTTGCCCGATGCGTCATAGACGATCGTGGGCGACATGGAGGAGAGGGGCCGTTTACCGCCTTCCACCCTGTTTGCGACCGGCGCGCCATCCCTTTCCGGGGCGAAAGTGAAGTCTGTCAGTTCATTGTTGAGGAAATAGCCATTGGCAATCAGTTGGCTTCCAAACGCTCCTTCAATCGTGGAGGTCATGGACACGATGTCTCCGTCGCCGTCGATCGCCACGAAATGAGTTGTGCCGTGGACTTCTGACGAAATGGCGGCTGTTCGTTTCTGTGCGCCGGATGGATGGCCCGCCTCATAGCTTTTCAGAGCGGCAGCGAGTGAGATCAGCTTCGATCGCTTGACGAGATAGGCGGGATCAAGGAGGCCAGCGACGGGCACCTCTACGAAATCGCGGTCGCCCAGATATTTTTCGCGATCGGCATAGGCAAGCTGCATCGCTTCCCCGATGACATGCCAGCTTTCCGGATTGTCCTTTCCGAGCTTCGCCATATCGAAGCGTTCGACCATGGCCAGAATTTGCAGCACGGTAATAGCGCCGGAGGAGGGCGGCCCCATGCCGCAGACGGTATAGACGCGATAATGGCCACAGATGGCCGGGCGTTCCTTCGCTTGATACGTGGCCAGATCCTGCGCTGTCATGACGGCCGGATTGCGAGGCGCGCTTGCGAGAGCAGCCACGATCTCTTCGGCATTGTCGCCCGTGTAGAAGGCATCAGGACCCTCCGCCGCCAGTTCTTTGAGAAAGCTGGCGAGTTCGGAATTCTTGATGATAGCACCCACAGGAGCGGGCCCTCCTTCGCGCCAGTACAGTGCCTGTGCTTTCGGAAATTCCTTCCAGAGCGCGGCCATTCTTTCCAATCGGCCGTGGAGCACCTCATTCACTTCAAAGCCGCCCTCGGCCAAGTGGATGGCGGGCTGGAACAAGTCAGCCCACGGCAGCTTTCCCCATTTCCGATGCGCCATCGCCATCAGCCGCACATTGCCTGGCACGCCGACGGACAACCCGCCCGGCATAGCCTGCCTGAAGGCCCTGGGCTTGCCATCGGGTCCAAGGAAGCGACCCGGCTTCGCTCCTGACGGGGCGGTTTCGCGCCCATCTATTGTATCGATCAGGCCTGACTGCCCGTCATGGTGAACCAGAAAGCCACCGCCGCCAATGCCGCTCGATTGCGGCTCAACGACGTTAAGCGCCAGCATCATCGCCATGGCTGCATCAGTGGCCGAGCCGCCCTTGCGCAATATCTCCTGGCCTGCGGCACTGGCGCGGGGGTCGGCTGAGGAAACGACGCCGCCTGCTGCGAGCGCGGTCGAGAAGGGCAGCGCAATGAGGAGCAGGAAGGAAAGGATTAGGCGACGCATGACGAGGGGTCCCTTTTCAGGTGGGCTGGCAGGGCAGTTTCAATTATGCGGCATTGCTTCCCACTGCCTCGGCAATATGGGCAAAACCGTCGCGGGAAAGCAATGCCTTGAGGCCTGCGTTGATTTTTCGGGGGAGTCCCGGTCCTTCAAAAACAAGGGCGCTGTAGATCTGAATGAGTGATGCCCCCGCGCAGATGCGGTCATAAGCCTGATTGGCGGAGGATATGCCGCCAACACCTATGAGAGGGATTGCGCCAGCCGTTGCCTTGCGAAAGTCGCGAAGCCTTTGCAGCGCAAGGTCGTGCAGCGGCGCACCCGACAATCCGCCTGTTTCTCCGGCATGTGGTGAAGCCAGAGGTGGGCGAGAAATAGTGGTATTGGACACTATCAGCGCATCGACCTTGTGCCTGGCGCTCAGGGCGGCAATGTCATCTATGTCGGCAGGCTCAAGGTCTGGCGCGACTTTCAGGAAAATCGGCGGCCCCGCAGATCCCCGCTCCACCATTACGGCAGCGAGCAAGGCGTCGAGTGCGCCCTTGTCCTGCAGCGCGCGCAGACCGGGCGTGTTGGGGGAACTGATGTTGATGGCCAGATAATCCGCCAAGGGCGCCATGTTGCACACGCCCGACGCATAATCAGCTATCCGGTCCGCCGCGTCCTTGTTGGCCCCGATATTGATGCCGGTGAGGCCGCTCTGCGGGCCATGGCGCTCCAGGCGGGCAATGGCGGCGGCCTGCCCCCCATTGTTGAAGCCCATGCGGTTGATGACGGCGCTATCTTCCACCAGGCGGAACAGGCGAGGGCGGGGGTTGCCCAACTGAGGCAGCGGCGTCAGCGTGCCAAGCTCGGTAAAGCCAAAACCCAGACGGTGCATCTTATGTGCGACCTCGCCATCCTTGTCGAAACCTGCCGCGAGGCCCACTGGATTGGGAAAGCGCAGACCCGCGACTGTGCTTGCAAGTGCCGCGTCCTCAGCATCCGGTTTCCCGGACGGCAGCAGCGTCATCGCCTTGACCGTCAGACGATGAGCGGTTTCGCCATCCAGGCGGAAAAGCAGCGGGCGTAGAAGGGCATAGAGCATAATCGCGCCTATGCCAGCGCTGCGGGCGTGGGTCAAAGCCATTGCTCTTGCGGTATATCCGCAAATGGCTATGGCGGACCCGTAACGGAAAGCAGAGATGGAATGCTGCGCATAATTGGTCGATTCCTCAAGGTTACAGGCACATTCCTGCTCTTCACCGTGGTGGCGCTCTGCCTTGCCACTGTTCTGGTGCCGCCTTTCCTCGATCGCATCTACTACGAAGGGCCGCTCAGTTCCCACTATAATGGAGAGCGCTTTTTCAACCCTGATGGCGGCGAGGACTTTACCGTGCCCAAGGGCCGCAGCCGGGGAGGTGTGCTTGCCCGCTGGTTCCTGGGCGCGGACGAGCGGCCGGAATGGCCCGAAAATGTGGCAGTGCAACCATCGAAGCCGCAGATGAACGTGCAATCCGGAGAGATGAAGGCCGTCTGGGTTGGTCACGCCACGGTGCTGGTGCAGGCGGGTGGACTCAATATCCTTACCGATCCGATCTGGTCGGATTATGCCAGCCCCTTCCCGCCGCTGGGCCCCGAGCGTGTAACGAAGCCGGGCATTCGCTTCGAGGATCTGCCGAAGATCGACCTCGTTGTGGTCAGCCATAATCATTACGATCATATGGACCTGCCCACGCTGAAAAGATTATGGGCGCGGGACCGCCCGCTGATCGTCACGAGTCTTGGTAATGACAGCATTATCTCGCAAACAGGCGCGAAGGCGGTCGCGCTGGATTGGGGTCAGAGCGTGGACGTGCGGCCGGGCGTTCGTGTCGTCGTTACCCGCAATCACCACTGGGGGAGCCGTTGGGGGGCTGACCGCAATCGGGCGCTCTGGTCCAGTTTTGTGATCGAAACGCCGGAGGGAAATATCTTTTTTGGTGGCGATACGGGCGGGGGGGACATGAAATGGCCGGAGGAGGCAGCCTCCTATGGGCCGGTTCGTCTGGCGATCATTCCGATCGGCGCATTTCGCTTCTATGCGGGCCAAATGTCATCAGGCACTCATATCGGTCCGCGCGATGCCGTGAAGATATTTGAAGGGCTGCAGGCAAGCTACGCTATCCCCATTCATTGGGGAACCTTCCGCCTGTCCTATGAGGCTTACGATACGCCGCCCAGGATGCTGGACCTGTTCGTGCGATGCGCGGGGCTGAGCCCTGAGCGCTTTTCGGGGAAGGTTATTGGTCGACCCATGGACGTGCCTGCGTTCAGCGTATCCCAAAAGGGAGCGCCTTCGATCGATCCGGCGAACTGCCGCGAAGGATCAAAGGCGCTGCGGGTCCTCAAATAGATTTATTGCTGCGGCGTCACCGTGCGCGCATATTGGCCGTCGCCTTCGGGGGCCGCGATAATGTCGCGTGTCGTTGTACCCTTGTTCACTGTCGCCGTTGCAGGATCGCCCACATCCGAGCGGATGCCCGCATCGGTGGTGCCTGTGTCGGCCGCCTTCAACAGACCGTGCTCGGCGGCGCTGCGCGCGGCCTCTCCGCCGAACATAGCTTCCAGGGCCTGACGACTGGCGTCGTTGGATGCCGCCCTTCCAGCCGCGCCCGACTGGGGTGGAACAAGCGAGAAGTCAGGTGGGACAACGAGCGGAGCAGCACGCGTAACGGCGAATTCGTCCGGTCGGTCCCGGTTGAATACACCCCCGCCCGAACCACAGGCGGAAAGGCCGAGAGCCATGGCACAAAGGCCGAAGCCCGCAACAAATTTACGCATTTCTTTTCTCCACTTTGGTCCCCTTGTCGCGCAGCAGGAGCGCGCGCGCAAGCAGGATCAACACACCTATGGTAATGGCCGCATCAGCAAGATTGAAGATCAAAAAAGGCCGCCATTCGCCGATGTGAAAATCGGCAAAATCCACCACATAGCCAAAGCGCACCCGATCAAGGATATTGCCAAGCGCGCCGCCCAGCACGAGACCCAACGCGAGAACGTCGCCGCGTGCCTTTTCCCGCCACATCCAAACCGCAACGAAACCAGCGATGACGGCGGTCAAGCCAACCAGCACCCATCTCATGGCATCGGAATCGGCGCGGAAAAAGCCCATCGACACGCCGAAGTTGCGGACGAAATGAAGGTCGAAAAAGGGCAGCAACTCTATCGTCTGCCGCGATTGCAGCGCGAGCGGATATACCACGATATATTTCATGATCTGATCGCTCAGGAAGATGGCTGCCGCGGCGATCATGCCGAGCTTTCGGTGGTTTGCCTGGATGGCCATGCCGTTTTCTTGCTTCCCCAATCTGTCGCTTCGCTGAATCTGTCTCAGTTCTCGTCTCTTTTCGTCTTGCTCACTGTGAGAAGGGCGATGTGCCTCATGCGTTCAGCACATCCTCACACCGTTCGCAAAGCGCGCCATCCTCTGGCACTTCCGGTAGCAAACGCCAGCAGCGGCCGCATTTGTGGTAATCGGAAGGCTTGACGCAAACCCCTTCGCTCCCAGGCTGCATGTCCACCTTGGCGACAATGCAAATTTCCGCGAAATCGATATTCTCTGCCTCTGCGATCTCCCCCATGGAGACTTCTGCTTCCAGACTGGAACGGATCGTTTTTTCGCGGCGCAGGGGTTCGATGGCTTCCGTGACCTCCTCGCGGGCCGAACGGATGGCGGACCATTTGGCATCAAGTGTGTCCGCCTTCCATTTGGCATCCACTTCGGGCCATTCCAGGAAATGCACCGATCCCTCCTCACTGGGGAAGCGGCTTTGCCAGACTTCCTCGGCGGTGAAGGGAATGACCGGCGCGGCGTAGCGGACAAGCGCATGGAACAGCGTGTCGAGCACAGTGCGATAGGCGCGTCGCTTGGGATCTGCGGGCGCATCGCAGTAGAGGCAATCTTTGCGGATATCGAAAAAGAAAGCGCTGAGATCATCCTGCGCGAAGGAGGTGAGCGCGCGCATATAGCGGCCGAATGTGAAGCCATCCGTGGCGGCGCGGAGTTCCGCGTCCAATTCGGCCAGGCGATGGAGAATGTAACGCTCCAACTCCGGCATTTCTGCGACGGGCACTCGCTCGCTCTCATCGAAATCGCTGAGCGCCCCAAGCATATAGCGAAAGCTGTTGCGCAGCTTGCGATAAGCGTCGGAGGAACCGGCCAATACTTCCTTGCCGATGCGGACATCGTCGAAATAATCAGTCGAGGCGACCCACATGCGCAGAATGTCCGCGCCGCTTTCGGCGATGATCTTCAACGGATCGACGACATTGCCCAGCGATTTGGACATTTTACGGCCTTGCTGGTCGAGCGCAAAGCCATGGGTAAGTACGGCGTCATAAGGTGCGCGGCCGCGTGTGCCGCAGCTTTCGAGCAGGGAGGACTGGAACCAGCCGCGATGCTGGTCGGAGCCTTCGAGGTAGAGGCTGGCGCGAACCCCTGCACCATAGCGTGCCTCGACGACAAAGCTGTGCGTTGAGCCGCTGTCGAACCAGACGTCGAGAATGTCGTTCACGATTTCATAGTCGTCGAGCCTGTGATCCGGACCAAGCAGCGCCTGGTGATCCGCCCCGAACCACGCATCTGCGCCGCCGGTCTTGAACGCCTCAATGATGCGGGCGTTGACTTGGGGATCGTTCAGATACTCGCCGCTCTGGCGGTGCACATACAGCGCGATTGGCACACCCCAGGCCCGCTGGCGGCTGATGACCCAGTCTGGACGACCTTCGACCATGGAACGGATGCGATTTTTCGAACGCTCCGGCACCCAGCGGGTGTTCTCGATGGCGTAGAGAGCGATGCCGCGCAGCGTAGGGGCGTTCGAAAGCCCCTCTCCTTCAGAGGAAGGATGGGGGATGGAAATAGATTCCCCCACGCCCAGCCCTCTCCCCGGAAGAGGAGAAGGTCTATCCATCGGAATGAACCATTGCGGCGTGCAGCGATAAATGATCCGCGCCTTTGAGCGCCAGCTGTGGGGATAGCTGTGCTGAAAATCCGCCGACGCGGCCAGCAACGCGCCTGCTTCGCGCAGGTCAGTGCAGATCGGACCGTCGGGAGCATTGAACTTCGGATTGATGACTGACCCCTGGCCGCCGAGCCAGAGCCAGTCCTCGCGATAGCGCCCATCATCCGTGACGGCGAAAACCGGCTCGATGCCGATTTTCTTGCAGGCGATAAAGTCCTCTTCACCATGATCGGGTGCCATGTGGACAAGGCCCGTACCGGCGTCCGTGGTGACATGCTCGGCAGCGATGAAGGGGCGGGGCTTGGCGAAGAAGCCCTCGAGTTTGTGCATCGGATGGCGAGCAATCGCTCCGGCCAGATCGGAGCCTTTACCCGACCAGACAATATGTTCATCGGGGATGGTGAAATAAGCGCGTCCGGCCAAAGCAGGGATCAGGTCTTTGGCGAGAAGAATCGTTTCGGCTGGCCACGGCGAAGCAACCGGACCCTCGCTGACGGCAGCGGCGACTTGTATCGCCACATAATCGATGTCCTCTCCATAGGCGATTCCCTGGTTCGCAGGAATCGTCCACGGCGTCGTCGTCCAGATCACTGCCAGCGCGCCGACCAGTTCGGGCGCATTGGGTGCTTCGACAATCTCGAACGCGACATCGATCTGCGTCGATGTCACGTCCTCATACTCGACCTCGGCCTCGGCAAGCGCGGTCTTTTCGACCGGGGACCACATCACCGGCTTTGCGCCGCGGTAAAGCTGTCCGCTTTCCGCAAACTTCAGAAGCTCCGCGACGATCGCGGCTTCCGCCTCATATTTCATGGTGAGATAAGGATCGTCCCAGTCACCCAGGATACCAAGGCGCTGAAACTGTGCCTTTTGCACGTCCACCCATTTGTCGGCATAGGCGCGGCATTGGGCGCGGAATTCCTGCGGGGGGACTTCGTCCTTGTTCTGCTTTTTCTTGCGATATTCCTCTTCGATCTTCCATTCGATGGGAAGACCGTGACAATCCCAGCCGGGGACATAAGGCGCATCCTTGCCCAATAGCGACTGGCTGCGGACGATGATGTCCTTCAGCACCTTGTTCATCGCATGGCCCATATGGATGTCGCCATTGGCGTAGGGCGGGCCATCGTGCAGAATAAAGCGCTCCCGTCCTTTGCGCTGTTCGCGCAGACGGTCATAGATGCCGATCTTTGCCCAGCGCTCGGCCATGGCCGGTTCCTTCTGCGCCAGTCCCGCCTTCATGGGGAAGGCGGTGACGGGAAGGAAGACGGTATCCTTGTAGTCCTCGGTCTTTTTGCTGGGCGTATCGGTCATTTTCATCCGGGAATGCTGAACCCGCCTGTCCTGAGTAGCCATTGAACTGATCGAAATGGCGTATCGAAGCCAGACGCGGTAGCTTCGATAGGTATTCGACTTCGCTCAGCCCCTACTCAGCACGACGGGACGGTTTGATCTTTGGCACGGCCTTAAGGCAGGCGGGGCGTTGCTGCAAGGATTTGGCGTGCATCTTCGCAATCGCGGTCGATCTGAGCGATGAGTTCGTCCATCGTCTCGAACTTGGCCTCGGGACGCAGAAAAGCGATGAATTGCACTTCGACCATCTGGCCATAGAGATTTTCGGAAAAATCGAAGAAATAGGGCTCCAATAATTCCTTCGGTGGATCGAACATCGGCCGGATGCCAAGATTGGCAACGCCGTCCAACAGCCGCCCGTCGGGTAAGCGTCCCCGCACGGCATAGATGCCGTAAGCGGGCCGCAGATATTTGCTCATGTCGATATTCGCGGTGGGATAGCCGATTTCGCTCCCTACCTTATCGCCATGTTGAACCACGCCTTCAATCGCGAAGGGGCGGGTGAGGAGGCGCGTCGCTTCCGCGCAATCGCCTGTTTGTAACGCTTCACGAATGCGGCTGGAGGAAATCGCTTTTCCATTGCCCATGACCGGCGCGACGGATTCCGTGCGCAGGCTGTAGCGCGTGCCCAGTTCAGCCAAACGCTGGACATTGCCGCTGCGCCCTTTGCCGAAGGTAAAGTCCTCTCCGGTCACGACGCCCGCCGCGCCCAATTCCCCGATCAGTTTTTTCGTGACGAAATCCTCCGCCGTCATGCCGGCCATCGCGTCGTCGAAATGGAAAACAAGCATGGCATCGGCGCCTGCGGCCGCGAACAATCTCTGCCGCTGATCGAGCGTCGTCAGGCGAAAGGGCGGGAGGTCAGGGAAGAAATGCCGTACCGGATGTGGATCGAACGTGGCAATGACAGCGGGGCGGCCTTCCGCGCGCGCCCACTCTATCGCGCGCCCGGCCACTGCCTGGTGTCCGAGATGAAACCCATCGAAATTGCCAAGCCCGACAATGGCGCCACGCAGATGCGGCGGTACTGTCGAGCCGCTGTCAAGCCGCTCCATCGGGCTGCCTATAGAAAGTTCCACATGACCGTTCAATCCATGCGCCGCAGAGTGACGAAACTATATGCGGGCCGGCCACCTTCCGCCGGGAAATCCTCGCGCGCCGTTTCCTGCCATGCAGTCGGATCGAAAGCATCGAGAAATGTATCGCCCGGCGGTGTGGCATGAACCTGTGTCAATTCGATCCGGTCAGCGCGCGAGAGGAATAGTGCGCAGATCTCAGCACCCCCGATCACGGAGATATGAGGCGCATTGGCCAGAGCAATGGCCTGCTCCACATTGTGAACAACTTCGGCCCCCTCCTCCTGCCATTCCGGATCGCGGGTCAGCACGATGTGGCGGCGGTCTTCCAGCAGCCCAGGCAAGCTATCAAATGTCTTGCGTCCCATAATCATGGGCGTGCCCTGCGTCAGAGACTTGAAACGCCGCAGGTCAGCGGGCAGGTGCCAGGGCATCTTGCCTTCCCGTCCGATAACGCCATTGTCGGCGCGTGCCATGATCACAACGATTTCCGGGCGGTTCATCGACATTCTGCTCCCTTTGCCTTGCTGTTTTCGCGCAGTCAGGGGAACAATCGGGTCACATGCCCCATTTTCCGCCCCCGCCTTGCTTTTCGTTTGCCATAAAGGTGCAAATGATTGGAAGGCTCGGTGAGAATATTTCCAGCGTCATCGACTTCATCGCCGATCAAGTTTCGCATTTCGATTTTCGCGGCGACCAGATTGGTGCTGCCCAAAGGCAAGCCGCAAATGGCGCGAATATGATTTTCGAATTGGCTGGTGATGGCGCCTTCAATGGTCCAGTGGCCGCTATTATGGACGCGGGGCGCCATTTCGTTGAACACAGGGCCATCCTCGCCGGCAAAGAATTCCAGTGTCAGAACGCCGACATAATCAAGTGCGTCGGCTACCTTGCCGGCCAGCGCCTTTGCTTCATCCGCCTGAGCCGTAATCAGCGGTCCAGCCGGAACAGTGGAAAGCGACAGAATGCCATCCCGATGCACATTATCGGGACAGGCCCAGAAACGAACTTCGCCGTCATCAGTCCGCGCCAATATCACTGAAAATTCACGATCGAAGCGGACGAAGCCCTCCAGTATTGTCGGTTGTTCGGCGATGAGGGTCCATGCCGCGTCTGCGTCTTCCGGCTTCATGATTCGCGCCTGGCCCTTGCCGTCATAGCCAAAGCGCCGTGTTTTGAGGATCGCGGGTGTGCCTATACGGGCAAGCGCCGCGTCCAGATCGGCCCGGTTGTTGACGCTGGCCCAAGGCGCGGTACGGCCGCCCAGACTGCCGACGAAGCTCTTTTCCGCCTCCCGATCCTGAGCGATTTTCAGCGCCTGCACCGATGGATGCACAGTTGCGCCCTCGTCCAGTGCGGCGAGAGGGGCATGATCAATATTTTCAAACTCGTAAGTGACGACGGCCACTTTCGCAGCGAAGGCGCGGAGTGCTGTGATGTCGTCATAGCTGGCGCGGGTCCATTCGGCCGAGACCTCAGCGGCGACGCTCGTTTCTTCCGGTGCATAAATATGGCAGCGATAGCCAAGCTGAGCCGCTGCCACCGCCAACATTCGGCCGAGTTGACCGCCGCCCAATATGCCGATGGTGGAGCCGGAAGGAAGTGCGGTCATTGGGGCTCCGCAGCCACGTCTGCTGTCTGCTTTTCCCGCCACGCATCCAGCCGATCGGCTAGGGTGGCGTCATTGTTGGCCAGGATGGCTGCTGCAAACAGACCTGCATTGATAGCGCCTGGCTTGCCGATGGCCAGGGTGCCCACAGGGATGCCGCCGGGCATTTGAACGATGGAAAGCAGGCTGTCCATGCCCTTCAGCGCCTTGGACTCCACTGGAACGCCCAACACCGGCAATCGGGTCATTGAAGCGGTCATGCCAGGCAGATGCGCTGCGCCGCCTGCACCCGCAATGATGACTTTCAGCCCGCGATCTGCCGCGCTTTTGGCATAGTCATAAAGCCTTTCCGGGGTGCGGTGTGCGGACACGACCTTGCATTCATGCGGAATATCCAACATCGTCAATATTTCGGCGGCATGCGACATGGTGTCCCAATCGGAACGGCTGCCCATTATGATGCCGACCAGCGGCTTTCGCTGCGTCATGTCGCTTCCTGGTTCCTGGCTTTAGCGCGAGGTGAGAAGCGATGGCTCTTAACCGGGGAAATCCGCTCGGGCAATGCTGATCGCCTCAATCGACCATTGGGAACAAAAATTTCCTTGCCGGGGCAGGAGCCACACCAGTAATTAACCAAGCCAATGATACAGCTTTGGCGTGTGGGGTATGAGCTGTGCATAATCTGAAAAAAGAAAATCTTTCACCGGTGGCTGACGTTGACCGGATCAGGGAACTGGAAGGCGAGATCGCTATTCTGAAGCGAGAGCTGATGATGTTGCGGATCGCTAATAGCGAACTGGAGCGGGTGGTCGAGCGGGACACGCTCACGCCGCTGTATAACAGGCGTTATTTCATCAATGCGGTGAATGACAGGCTAAAGCGGCTTGGCCGCTATGGGACGCGGTCGATTCTTGTTTTTGCCGATGTCGATGGTCTTAAGCGAATCAATGATACGCATGGCCATAATGCCGGGGATTATGCGCTGATCCATATCGCGCGCCTGCTGGCTGAAAATGTGCGGACGACTGACATTGTCGCGCGTATTGCCGGTGATGAATTCGCACTGATCCTGGAGGAATTAACGCGATCTGAGGCCCAGGCGAAGATCGAGCGGCTAAAGGTGGCGATTGCCAGCGCAGAGTGCGAATTCAATGGAGCGCGGCTGACGCTTGGCGCATCCTTTGGCATGGCGGTGATGATGGAGGCGGACAGCGGCGAATCGCTGATCGCCCGCGCCGACGCTGATATGTATGCAAACAAGCATAGCGGCCGGGCGAAGGCTGTGGCCTGAACCAGGCGTTGCTTTGGCAAAAACTCTGTGAATTCATCGATTCAGCCAGCGGGCGGCAGCGAACGATAGCCCCACCGCAAGTGCGATCAGGACGCAAAAAGCGAAGACGCCCCAAAACGCCCAAGGCTGATGGGCAAAAGGAATGCCCTGCACATTCATTCCGAGCAGGCCTGTGATGAACGTGACAGGCAGGAAAATGAGCGCGACGATGGAAACGATCAGTGAACGGCGGTCGAGTTGTTCGCCGCGAAGATCCGTCAGTTCTTCATGGGCCAGCGCGGCGCGTTCACGGACTGCCTCCAATTCTTCGGCCATGCGCGCGCATCGGTCCGCGGCTTCACGAAGGTGGATATGATCGGCAGGTTCCAGCCAGGGGAAATCCGTCTGCGCCAGCCTTTCTACCGCCTGACGCTGTGGCGCGATGAAACGGCGGTAGCTGATGGCCTGCGAACGAACTTCGGAGACTAACCGGCGCAAGCCCGCTGGAGGAGGGCCGTCCAGCGCACTTTCAATATCGTCCAGCCGATCGCCCAGGGCAGCAACGTCAGGATCAAGCGAATCAGTGATTTCATGCGCGATAGCAGCGATGAGGTCGCCGGGATCAAAAATCTCTCCGTTCATGAACCGCGCGGCCACGGTCTCATAGGCCGCTATGCTGCGGAAGCTGATGGTGATGACCCGTCCCTTTTCCGCCCACATGCGAATGGAAACCAGGGCATCGGGATCATCCTCCGGGGTCGAGCCCAGCCCGCGAAGGTTAATGAGTGCGCCGCCGTTCAGGACGGCGCAGCGCGGCCGGGTCTCATGCGCAAGCAGGGCGGATCGGGCGATTGCAGGAATGCCCTCGTCGGATTGGATGGTGGCGATAGCGCTTTCGTCTCGCCCATCCAGGTGCAGCCACAGAAAATCATGATCGCTTGCTATGCCTTCCGCCTCGGCGGACGGCATGCTGCGTGGCTTCCCATCTTTCAGCAGGAAGGCGCGGCTCATACACGCCACCGGAGATAGAGCGACAAGCCCGGCCGGGGATCAACTGGAGGAGCGACTGCCGTAAGGCGGACTGCATCCGCCCGGGCCCGATCCAATATTACCACCGGGATGTCAGCCAAATGGTAGACGGTGTCGGCCATTCCAAGGAGGCGGGCTGTCCGCAACGTCAAATCGTCAGGATCGGGTGACAGAAGCGGGATTTCGATTAATTGATCATGGGCTTTCGTTTGATCCGCTGACAGCCATTTTCCCACGGCATCTGTCCCATGAGGCGCAAAGGGATCGAGCGGACCGCCTTGTTCCAGCGCCGCATCGATGGCCCGTCGCCTTTCGGCTGCGCTGGGCCAGCGAGCCTTCATCTGAGCGCGCGCATGCCCCAGCGCATCGGCGAGTTTGCCAAGGCCAGAGGGTAGTATCTGTTCGAAACGCTGGCGGATGATCTTCGCCAGACCAGCAGATGCGCCGCCGGTTCCTATGGCGATAATTACCGGATCACGATCCACGATGGCGGGCAAAGTAAAATCGCATTGATCGGGCCGATCAACCGCGTTGACCAATATGCCACGTTCCTTCAGCCGGGCAATGGCGGCAAGCGCAGCCGCATTATCGTCCAAGGCGACGATAGCGAGCGCTGCTTCCGCCTCTTCGCCGACGATTTGCGCGCCGGCGCGGCGGAGCAGTCGTGCCTTGGCCTCGGCTGCCTCCCCCTCGCCCACCAGAATGACCGGACGGCCGTTCAGGCGGACGAAGAGAGGCAGGCTGTGCATCTTACCGCGCCCAATCCGGGATGATGTCGCCCTCGATCAGCGTCTCTATGGGGGGGCGTTCGCGCACAACCGCCCATTTGTCGCCCGATACCAGCACTTCGGGAGTCAGTGCGCGGCTGTTGTAGGTACTCGCCATTGTTGCGCCATAAGCGCCCGCCGTCATGAAGGCGAGAAGATCGCCAGCCTGCACCATGTCCATGTCGCGGTTCCGGGCAAAAGTGTCGCCGGTTTCGCAGACTGGACCAACGACAGTGGCTTCTGCCCGCTTGCCCTTGGGTTTGATGGCGCGGATATCATGCCATGCATCGTAAAGGCTGGGCCGGAGGAGGTCGTTCATGGCCGCGTCAACGATGATGAATGGCTGAGACGCGCCTTGCTTCACCCTGACGACTTGCGACAACAGGGCGCCTGCATTGCCGACGATCACCCGGCCGGGCTCGAACAGCAGCCGGACGCCCCAGTCCGCTGTGACTCGCTTCACCATGTCGCCATAAGCGGCCGGGCTGGGCGGGATCGGAAGGGCAGGATCATAAGGCACACCAAGCCCGCCGCCCAGATCGGCGGTGCGGATATTATGACCCTCGTCGCGTAGCGCTTCGATCAGCGCGCCTACTTTTTCAAAGGCCGCCTCCAGCGGAGCAAGGGCGGTAAGCTGGCTACCGATGTGAACGGCAACGCCGCGCACGTCCAGGCCCGCAAGCTGCGCAGCGCGATCATAGCTGGCAAGAGCTCGGCCGTAGGGAATACCGAATTTGTTTTCCGACTTCCCTGTAGAAATCTTTTCATGCGTGCCCGCATCGACATCGGGATTGATGCGATAGGCGACTGGCGCGACCTTACCCATCGCGAGCGCGACTTCGGAAAGCATTTCAGCTTCCGGCTCGCTTTCCAGATTGAACTGGAAAATGCCAAGGTCCAGCGCGAGGCGCATTTCGTCAGCGGTCTTGCCGACACCGGAGAAAACGATCTTGCCAGGTGCGATGCCTGCCGCCACGGCCCGGCGAAGTTCGCCCGCCGATACGACATCCGCACCCAGGCCAAGCCGCGCCAACGTTGCCAGAACAGCGGCATTGGGATTGGCCTTGACCGCGAAGGCGACCAGTGGATCGGGAAGGGGCTGAAGCGCTTCCTGAAACACGCGGACATGACGTTCCAGAGTGGCAGTCGAATAGACGTAAACGGGCGTGCCGACCGCCTGCGCAATGGCGCTCATTGGCACTTGTTCGACATGCATCGCGCCGTTCTTATATTCAAAATGGTCCATGAAATTCCTGTATGGAATGAGATATGTATCGGGTTAGCCGGGGGGCGGCAGGTCGAATTCGTCCGGCTTCCGCTTTTCCGATTGTTTCAGAAGCTCGTCGCTTCGTCCCGGCCGGGCCTGGGCCGACGGCTCCATCAATTCCTGCGGTGTAGGTGTTTCCGTGGCGGCCAGGGGTTTGGGTGGCAAGCTCTGGCCCTCCGGCGGCGTCAATGGCGTGCGGCTGCCGCAGGCGGAAAGCGTCAGGGCGGCCAACAGAACGGAGCATTTACGCATCGCCTTATCCTCCCATTCCGAGTTCGGCCCGCGCGGCCTTGATCCGTTCATTGACGCGGTCGGGGGAGGTGCCGCCGTGGCTTTTCCGGCTTCCGACTGAAGCGTCAACGGTGAGAACCCCGAAAATGCGGCCGTCGATTCGCGAATCTATGGCCTGCAGTTTGTCGAGCGGCAGATCGGCGAGAGGCGTGCCTTCGGTTTCGGCCAATTTCACCGCCCGACCAGTGATGTGGTGAGCTTCGCGGAAAGGCACATTGGCTTCGCGGACCAGCCAGTCCGCCAGATCAGTCGCGGTGGCGAAGCCACTTTCGGCCAACGCGCGCATCCTGTCCGTGCGGAAGGTGACCTTTTCCACCATGCCGGTCATCGCCGCAATGGAAAGGCCGAGCAGGTCATGCGCCTCGAACACCGGCGGCTTGTCGTCCTGCATGTCCTTTGAATAAGCGAGTGGCAGGCCCTTCATGGTGATGACCAGAGCGCTCATGCATCCGGCGATCCGTCCGGCATGACCGCGTACCAACTCGGCAGCGTCCGGATTGCGCTTCTGCGGCATGATCGAGCTACCCGTAGAATAGGCATCGGGCAGCGACACGAACCCGAAGGGCTGGCTGGCCCAAATGATGAATTCTTCCGCCAATCGCGAAAGGTGCAAACTGCATTGCGTAGCGGCCATAAGATAATCGAGGGCAAAATCGCGGTCCGATACGCTGTCGAGGCTATTGTTTGTGGGCGCATCGAAACCAAGAGCCGACGCCGTGGCATGGCGATCGATCGAAAAGCCGGTGCCTGCAAGGGCTGCGCTTCCGAGCGGGCACTGATTCATGCGGGTTCGCGCATCGGCAAAGCGGGAGCGGTCACGGCGGATCATCTCATAATACGCCATTAAATGATGGCCGAGGGTAACGGGCTGTGCTGACTGGAGGTGCGTAAAGCCCGGCATGACGCTGGCGACATTCTCTTCCGCGCGGGTGACAAGCGCGATCTGCAATGCCTTCAGCCCTGCATCCACCATGTCGATGGCATCGCGGACCCAGAGGCGGAAATCGGTCGCGACCTGATCGTTTCTGGAACGGGCGGTGTGCAGGCGTCCTGCCGCAGGGCCGACGATCTCCGCCAAACGCGCTTCCACATGCATGTGGATGTCTTCAAGATCGAGATTTTCGACAAGACCGCCCGCTTCATATTCAGCCGCGATCTGATCCAGCCCGCCCGAAATGGCTGCAGCGTCCTCTGCCGACACGATACCCTGCTTCGCCAGCATCGCGACGTGCGCTTTCGATCCGGCGATGTCCTGCCGCCATAATCGCTTGTCGAATGGTATGGAGGCATTTATCTCCCGCATGATCGAAGCCGGGCCCTCAGCGAAGCGCCCGCCCCACATGCTGTTGGAGCCTGCCGTCGTGCGTTCAGTAATTGCCATTCTCCTGCTTGTGAGCCTGCCTGTCATATTGAGCGCCTGCGATAGGCAATCAGGGGACAAGGAGCAAGAGAATGCGCAAGCAACCGCCGTCCAGAAGAGCGAAAATTCATCCGGAGGCGAATCGACGTTCAGTCCCGCCATCGACACCAGCCATGCCGGGGAAACCGCACCTGATTTCCCCTTCGAAGGCCCAGATGGCGAAGATGTGACGCTGGCGGATTTCAGGGGCAAGCCGCTGCTGGTCAACCTGTGGGCGACGTGGTGCGGACCGTGCGTGATCGAAATGCCGGTGCTGGATAAGCTGGCGGTCGAACAGGGTGGGAAAATGCAGGTCCTCACCATTTCGCAGGACAGCCAGGGCAAGGAAGTCGTCAGCCCCTTCTTCAAGCAGCGCAAATTTGCGGCCCTGCAGCCCTATATAGATGCCGAGAACCAGTTCGGTTTCCATTATGCCTCCGGCATGCTGCCGACGACGGTGCTTTATGATTCGGACGGTAAGGAAGTGGTCCGGGTGATCGGTGCGATGGATTGGCGCGGAAAAAAAGCGGAAGAGCTGATTGCAAGCATCATGTAGTTGCGCACTGCGCAAGATGCTTTGACATTAAGCGCCGCGATCTCCCAGGGAAGGAGATCATGCGCTAAACATGCCTTCCTGGGAAATGGTGGGCGATGACAGGCTCGAACTGCCGACATCCTCGGTGTAAACGAGGCGCTCTACCAACTGAGCTAATCGCCCGACGCGACGTGCCTATAGGGCATTTCCGGCAAGCGTCAAGCCATCATCCCGTTCCCGCGTTTGGCGGCGGCGAAGAAAAGAGCCATCGCCTCCGCCGCCTTGTCGGACAGGGCGATAAAAACCCTGCGACCGTCGGATGGGTCCGCCTGACGCAGGAAAAGGCCGTGGTCGGTCAAGGCGCGTATCCAGCGTAACGCAGTGGTGGCGGGAACGGCAGCGGCAATGCACAGGCTGGACACCGACACGCGCTGGCCGGATAAGTGGGCCGCCATCAGGTCAAGCAACATGTCCCAGGCCGGGTCGGCGAACAGATCGCCAGGGAAAAAGCGATCGCGCAGCCGGCGCAGGCGGAGCATGTCGCGGATTTCCCGGGCTGTGACCGGTGACGCCGGAGTATCAGAGACATGAACCGGTTCCACTGCATAACCGCCATGCGTCTCAGCCCTGCTCGCTGAGGCGGACAAGGGAAGCGCCGGCGAATCATCCTGGCTCGACAGGTTAGCCAGCGTGCGGGCGATGCGGCTGACCTCTTCCGATAGCTGCTGGAGGCGGAGCGATTCGCTTTCCCGGCCTATGTCGTGAAGCAGGGTTGATTGCGCGGCTTGGAGGGAGAGGGCAATCGCCGCAGTGAGGTCCCCCTCGATGGGATCGCAGAGAAGGTCCACCGGGGCATCCCCCAAGGCCGCGTACGCATCGTCAAGACCTGCATGGGGCACGGCCACGATAGCGGCGATCCCATCCAATTCGGCCATACGGCCGATGCGCTGGAGAAGTTCCAGGAGCAAGGGACTGTTGGCGTCGGCTTTCAAGACAATAAGGCGGACAGAAGCTATGCGGTCCAGCCTCTCAATGGCTTCAGCGAGGTTCACGGTGCCGAGCAAACGGGCCCCAGCGGCATCTAGCATTACTTCCAGTCTAGACCGCTCCTCTGCCCCATCACAAATAACCAGGGCTGGGGGGCGGCGATCATAGCTACCCCCCAAAAGCTGTCTTGAATGTTGATCCGGCAATGAACGCATCCATGCCGAAATTAGTCCCCTGTTCGTCCATTTTGACGCTCCTGTGCTTCTTTTGTTCGCGGCCCTTATTAACCCAGACTGGGGGAATGTCGCGACGGGCTATCCTCCATTATGAAGGTAGTTTTCGCAGTTCCCCCCGAATGCAGCCTAGGGAAATCGCTAAAAGCACGGATTGTTACGGAAAATAAATATCGAAATTTCATTCAGATCGGGTGCCGAAATGGGGATATGCTGGTCCGATCTGGAGAAGCAGCGATGCTTCTCCAGATCGGAGGAGAATTCTCAGGAACTGGCCATCTGTTTTTCAGACGACGTAGCCGGCAGCGTTATATCCGACGAAACGGGGCTGTCCGCCCAGGCCGCCGCTATGTACTTCCAAAGGCAAGGCTGTGCCGCAAAAGGCGCATTCCGCCAGCAGTCGGCCGACCAGCCAATGACTATGGCCGCAGCCGGGACAATGGTTATTCTCATTGGTGCGATACATGATGTGATAGCCGCGCATGACCGGATCGAAAACGGATTTGCGTGCGTGGACGGGATTGGAATGCATGGTTGATGTCCTCCCTTTCGAAGCTTCAAAATAACGACGAGCGGCGACCGGAGTTCCTTGCGCGACGGCCGGATTACCCGTCGTCGCAGTGCTTTGACGGAGGTTGTGTTTTCCGGACTTGGGAAGTTCCCGCGGAAACCTGCGAAGTTTAGGCAAACGGCGTCCCTCTTATTGGGCGATAAAGGGGTATAAGGGAAAATTACGCGCCTTAACTTGGTCCAAGGATATTCTGGATAAGGATTGGGGGTAGAGTGACATGACTTTCAAGCCTTCCCATCCTCCTCAAGCCTTGCTAAGGCGCGCGAGACTCATTCGAGCCGGTGCCAGCGGCTGGATGGAAATGCAACGACGCCTCTTTCCAGCGAATCCAGACCGATTCCCCCGGGCATCGCTACAAACCAGAACGGGGCGGAGCGCCATTTTGCCCTGACGTTTTGAAAGGTTCGCTTCATGACTGCTATAGGACAGGACACGCTCGGCACCCGCGAGACGATGAATTTGGGAGGAAAGGCGATTGGCTATTACTCCCTGAAAAAAGCTGCGGCGAAGCTGGGCGATGTTTCGCGCCTGCCCTTTTCCATGAAGGTGCTGCTCGAAAATCTGCTGCGCTTCGAGGATGGCGATACGGTCACGGTCGAAGACATTCAGGCGATTGTGGATTGGCAGAAGGAACGCCGGTCGGAGCGGGAAATCCAATATCGCCCCGCGCGTGTGCTGATGCAGGATTTTACGGGCGTTCCCTGCGTCGTTGATCTTGCCGCCATGCGCGATGCAATGAACGCGTTGGGCGCGGACGCCACGAAGATCAATCCACAGGTGCCGGTGCATCTCGTCATCGACCACTCGGTCATGGTGGACGAATTCGGCACGCCCCGCGCCTTTGGGGACAATGTGGAGCTGGAATATCAGCGTAATGGCGAGCGCTATGAGTTTCTGAAATGGGGTTCCAAGGCGCTCGATAACTTCAAGGTTGTGCCTCCCGGCACTGGCATCTGCCACCAGGTGAATCTTGAAAATATTGCGCAGGCGGTCTGGACTTCGTCGGACGCCTCTGGCGCGACAGTGGCTTATCCCGACACCTGCGTCGGTACGGACAGTCACACGACAATGGTTAACGGTCTGGGCGTGCTCGGCTGGGGCGTGGGCGGCATCGAAGCGGAAGCGGCCATGCTGGGTCAGCCGGTGAGCATGCTTATCCCCGAAGTCGTCGGTTTCAAGCTGACGGGCGCGCTGGCCGAAGGCATCACGGCAACCGACCTGGTGCTGACAGTAACGCAGATGCTCCGCGCCAAGGGTGTGGTGGGCCGCTTCGTCGAATTCTATGGTCCGGGTGTTGGTGCGCTGTCGCTCGCTGACCGCGCGACTATCGCGAACATGGCGCCGGAATATGGCGCGACCTGCGGGTTCTTCCCCATCGACGACAAGACGCTTGATTATATGCGTCTGACCGGGCGTAGCGAGGAGCAACTGGCGCTGACGGAAGCTTATGCGAAGGAACAAGGCTTCTGGCTGGACACTGCCGCGGCAGATCCCCTGTTCACCGACGCCCTGGAACTGGACATGGGCACCGTGCAGCCGAGCCTCGCCGGACCCAAGCGTCCGCAGGACAAGGTTGTGCTGAGCCAGGTGGACGAGGTGTTCAACGCGGACCTGACGAATGTCTACAAGAAAGCCCTTCCGGAGCGCGTGCCGGTGGAAGGACGCAATCATGACATTGGCGATGGCGACGTAGTGATCGCGGCCATAACAAGCTGCACCAATACCTCCAATCCTTCCGTGCTGGTGGCCGCGGGCCTGGTAGCGAAGAAGGCAAACGAAAAGGGCATGAAGCCCAAGCCGTGGGTAAAGACGTCGCTTGCTCCGGGTTCGCAGGTGGTGACCGACTACCTTGCCAAAGCTGGCTTGCAGGAGCATCTGGATGCTATCGGCTTCAATCTGGTCGGCTATGGCTGCACCACCTGCATCGGCAACAGCGGCCCATTGGCGGCGCCGATCAGCCAGGCGATCAACGGTAATGATATTGTCGCGGCCGCTGTGCTTTCAGGCAATCGCAATTTCGAAGGTCGCGTATCGCCGGACGTGCGCGCCAATTTCCTCGCCTCGCCGCCGCTGGTGGTCGCCTATGCGCTGAAAGGTACTGTCACGACGGATTTCGTCGAAACGCCGATCGGGCAGGGGTCAGATGGGCAGGACGTGTATCTGAAGGATCTGTGGCCCTCGAACGACGAAATCCGCACGGTTATGGACGCGGCCATCGACAGCACGATGTTCCGGGCGCGCTACGCCAATGTGTTCGACGGCGACGCACGGTGGCAGGCGATTAATGTCGTGGCTTCCGACACATATCAGTGGCGCACGGGCAGCACCTATGTCGCCAATCCGCCTTATTTCGAAGGCATGAACATGACGCCGGCCCCGGTCAGCGACATCATCGAAGCGAAGCCACTGGCGATCTTTGCCGACTCGATCACCACCGACCATATTTCGCCGGCTGGCAGCATCAAGGCAGCGTCTCCGGCGGGTCTCTACCTGCAGGAGCATCAGGTCTCCCAGGCTGATTTCAACAGCTATGGCGCGCGTCGCGGTAATCACGAAGTCATGATGCGCGGCACCTTCGCGAACATCCGCATCAAGAACGAAATGCTGGATGGCGTCGAAGGCGGCGTAACCAGATATGATGGCGAAGTGATGCCTATTTATGACGCAGCCATGCGCCATAAAGCCGATGGCACGCCGCTGGTCGTCATCGCTGGCAAGGAATATGGCACCGGATCGAGCCGCGACTGGGCGGCGAAGGGCACCACCCTGCTTGGGGTGCGGGCAGTGATCGCCGAGAGCTTCGAACGTATTCACCGGTCAAACCTGGTGGGAATGGGTGTCCTGCCTCTGCAATTCGTTGAGGGCGTGGATCGCAAGACGCTGGGCCTTACCGGTGAGGAGACCTTCACGATTCAGCACGTGGCTGCTCTGAAGCCGCGCCAAACGGTCGACGTGATCGTCACCCGCGCCGATGGCAAGACGGAAACCTTCCAGGCGCTCTGCCGCATAGATACTGCCAATGAACTGGAATATTTCCTGAATGGCGGAATCCTGCAGTATGTGCTGCGGAAATTGGCCGCGTAACACCAGAGACTTAATATAAGAGGAAAGGGGCTCCTTCCGGCTGCGGAGGGAGCCCCTTTCCGTTCAGGACCATGCCACGGTTGCATGTATCCGCCGCCCCTGTTAGGCGCGCGCTGTGCGCCCTTTGCGGCGGTTCCATGCTTGGAAAGATGAAGAGATGAGCGACAAGATCAATCGGGTTGTGCTGGCCTTTTCCGGCGGGCTGGACACCAGCGTTATCCTGAAGTGGCTACAGCAGGAATATGGCTGCGAGGTGGTGACCTTTACCGCCGATTTGGGGCAGGGCGAGGAACTGGAACCAGCTCGCAAGAAGGCTGAATTGATGGGCGTCAAGCCCGAGCATATCTTCATTGATGACCTGCGCGAAGAATTCGTCCGCGATTATGTGTTCCCGATGATGCGGGCCAATGCGCTTTATGAAGGATTGTACCTGCTCGGTACGTCTATTGCGCGGCCATTAATTGCCAAGCGGCAGATTGAAATTGCGCGCATGGTGGGCGCGGATGCGGTGTCGCATGGTGCGACAGGCAAGGGTAATGATCAGGTGCGTTTCGAGCTTGGCTATTATGCGCTCGCCCCCGACATCAAGGTGATTGCACCTTGGCGGGAATGGAGCCTGACCAGTCGCACCAGGCTCATCGAATTTGCTGAGAAGCACCAGATCCCCATTCCTCGCGACAAACGGGGCGAAGCGCCGTTTTCCACCGACGCCAACATGCTGCACACCTCCTCGGAGGGGAAAGTGCTGGAAGATCCGTGGGAGGAAGTGCCCGATTATGTCTTCTCACGCACTGACCATCTGGAAGCGGCTCCCGATCAGGCTGAGATCATCACCATTGACTTTGAAAAGGGTGATGCGGTTGCGATCAATGGCGAGGCGATGAGCCCCGCAACGTTGCTGGAAGCATTGAACGGTTATGGCAAGCGGCACGCCATCGGACGACTCGATCTGGTCGAGAATCGCTTCGTCGGCATGAAGTCGCGCGGCATGTATGAAACGCCGGGCGGCACCATTCTGCTCGCGGCGCATCGCGGGATCGAGCAACTGACGCTGGATCGCGGCGCGGCGCACCTCAAGGACGAATTGATGCCGCGTTATGCGGAACTGATCTACAACGGCTTCTGGTTCTCGCCGGAGCGCGAGATGCTTCAGGCGGCGATCGATCATAGCCAGGCCAAGGTTGCCGGCACCGTACGGCTGAAGCTTTACAAGGGCGGCGTGCATGTGATCGGACGGAAGTCGCCTTACTCACTCTATAGCGAGAAGGTGGTGACGTTCGAGGATGATGCAGGCGCTTATGATCAGCGCGATGCGGAAGGTTTCATCAAACTGAATGCCTTGAGGCTGCGTCTGCTCGCCCGGCGGGATCGCTGAGCGAGTAAGGGCAGAACTTCCGTCTTCATGGGTTGATTACCCTTTTCCATTACACCTGCGGACATGAATTGGACGCAGAGGAAGAAAAGCGATCCTTGCCCACAATCAGCAGTGGGGCACGGCGTCGGCCTTGCCGGGCTGGCTGGCCTGTTGCTGTGGATCGCTGTGGCGCGGCATTTTGGCATGGACGGGCCTTATGCAGGGATGGCAGGGGTATTTGCCTGTGGCGTTCCCATGGTGCTTTGGTCGATGCTGGTGGACAAAGTGCATTTGCGGCCATCAACCGGAATCGACTGGAAGCATCCCAAACCATTCAGGGAAACGCTGGACATCAGCCTGGTGAAGCTGGCCGGTTTATGGGCGACATGGGCGGGAATTGCCGTCATATATTGTTTGGCGCGCTGGTACTGGAATGGGGGCTACCTGTTCTCCATGGAAATGTTCGCTGCGGCCGCGCCCTGGCTATTCGGCCTCTCTATCCCTTATGTCATCTGGCTCGACCGATATATGATGGAACCGCGCGATGGAGCCTTCGCATTCGGCCAGTTGATCATCGGTGCCGCGGGAAAGCCCGATCAGGAGGAGGTGCGGAACCACCTTCGAAGCTGGCTGGTGAAGGGCTTTTTCCTTGCCTTCATGCTGGCCATCGTGCCGGGCAATTTTGCCGATATGGTGCATTTGGGTGCAGAAGGGCTATTTGCCGGTCCAGTCGAACTGGCGCGGTTCCTGATCAGCTTCATGTTTGTCGTCGATGTCGCCTTTGCGACCGTCGGTTATATGCTGACCATGAAGCCATTGGATGCGCATATCCGCACAGCCAATCCGTATATGACAGGATGGGTGGCGGCGCTCATTTGCTATCCGCCCTTCGTTCTCATGAATAATGGCGGCCCACTGGATTATCATCATGGCACGCAGGATTGGGCGTGGTGGTTTTCGGCCCACCCGTATTTGCTGTGGATCATCGGCGGCGTGCTCGTGGTGCTCACCGCCATATATGCGTGGGCCACGGTGGCCTTTGGTCTGCGCTTTTCCAACCTGACGCATCGCGGGATATTGACGCATGGGCCTTATCGCTGGACCAAGCATCCAGCCTATGTGTCGAAGAACCTTTTCTGGTGGTTATCGACCCTGCCGTTTCTGGTCAGCAATGGCAGCTTCACCGACATGGTCCGCAATTCGGCCATCATGGCGACGGTCAGCGGCGTCTATTATTGGCGCGCGCGGACGGAGGAGCGGCATTTGATGACCGATCCGGTCTACCGGGAATATACGGCCTGGATGGACCGCAATGGACCGCTGCCCAGGCTGCTCAGCTGGATCACCGGGCGGAAGAAGGGCGATGTGGGAGCGTTGCAACCGGCGGAGTAACAAGTGCCGATCAGAAACTCTCTTCCTCATAGACGTGGCGGAGGTCGCCCGCCCACGCGCCATGATAATGATCGAGCAGCCGCTGCGCCGGAACCTTGCCCGAAGCGACGATCTCCTGAAGCGTATCAAGATAGCCCGATTCGTTATCGCCCGACCCGTTAAAGCGGGCACGGGCGGTAAGCCCTGCTGCTGAGATATTGACGATTTCGCGTGCCACGTCCTGAAGCGTGCGACCGCCCGGAATTGGGCTATCGAGCGCAAGGCGCGGCACGTCATCGCGAAGCGCCTGACGTTCTTCCATCGTCCAATGCTTGACGACGTCCCAAGCGGCATCAAGCGCTGCGTTGTCATAGAGGAGGCCTACCCAGAACGCGGGCAAGGCGCAGATGCGGCTCCACGGGCCGCCATCCGCGCCGCGCATCTCAAGAAAGCTCTTGAGGCGCACTTCCGGGAAAGCGGTGGAGAGATGATCGGCCCAGTCGCTCTCTCTCGGCAGTTCGCCAGGGAGGGCCGGGAGTCGTCCCTTCAGGAAGTCGCGGAAGCTCTGTCCGGCGGCATCAATATATTTGCCGTCCCGGTAAACGAAATACATGGGTACATCGAGCGCATAGTCTGCATAACGCTCGTACCCGAAGCCATCCTCAAAAACAAAAGGCAGCATCCCGGTGCGCGCGCCGTCAGTGTCCGACCATATATGGCTGCGATAGGAAAGGAACCCGTTTGGCTTCCCTTCCGTAAAGGGGCTGTTGGCAAATAATGCCGTCGCTATCGGCTGGAGGGCGAGCGACGTGCGAAACATTTTCGCCATCATGGGCTCGCTGCAGTAATCGAGATTAACCTGTATGGTGCAGGTGCGGAGCATCATGTCGAGGCCCATGCTGCCCACACGCGGCATATGGTTCAGCATGATGCCATAGCGCCCCTTGGGCATGACAGGCAATTCGTCGCGGCGCTTGTCGGGCCACATGCCAAGACCAAGAAAACCCAGGCCCAGCGTGTCGCCGACATTTTTGACCTGTTCCAGATGTCGTCCGGTTTCGGCGCAGGTTTCATGAAGATTGTCGAGGGGCGCTCCGGAAAGTTCCAACTGGCCGGCCGGTTCCAGGCTGATCGTGCCATCGGACCCGGAAAGCGCAATGACATTCCCGCCCTCCAGCACAGGTTCCCAGCCATAGCGGGTGAGACCCATGAGCAGTGCGCGGATGCCACCTTCTTCCGGATAGGAAGGAGCATGATGGTCTTTTCGGGCGTACACGAATTTTTCGTGCTCGGTGCCGATCTTCCACTTTTCGGGAGGTTTTTCGCCCTGTTCAAACAGCGCGATCAACTGATCGCGGCTTTCGATGATGGGATCCTCACCCCCTGAGTCTGTGCGTGTGCTCATGCAGGGCCTTTAACGGCTCCCCTTTCTCGGGCCAATAGAAGAGTTTCTATTGTGAAACTATCGAGTTTTACTTGTGATCCGATCCAATATGAACTTCACCCGCCCAGTCCCCTCGCTGCGCCATCCAGATGGCGGTAGCCGAAATGGCGGCAGTTTCGGCGCGCAATATGCGCGGGCCGAGGGAAACAGGAACAGTCGCAGGATGGGCGCGGATGGCGGCGCGTTCCTCCTCGTCGAAGCCGCCTTCGGGTCCGATGAGGAAGGCTGCGGGTCCTGCATGGGCGGAAAGTGCCTCGGCCATGGGCGTGCCACCCTGTTCATCCGCGAAGAAGAGGTGGCGGCTTTGGGACCAATTCTTCAGAAGGTTCTGAAGCTTCACCATCTCGCCTAGTTCTGGCAGAGCGGTGCGCCCGCATTGTTCGGCGGCTTCCACCAGATGGCTATGCAGGCGGGGAAGATTCAGCTTGTCCACTACAGCGCGGCGCGTGAGTACGGGCTGAAGCCTGGCCACGCCCAACTCACACGCTTTTTCCGCGACCAGATCGATGCGGCCCTTTTTGACGGGTGCGACGCACAGCCAGAAATCTGGAACGGTTTCCAACGGCTTTGTCTGGCTGACGATGTGGAGAGCAAGGTCACGCTTCCGGATGTTGCGCGCCTCGGCGGCCCATTCGCCCGTGCGGTTATCGAACAGCAGGATGATGTCGCCTTCCTTAACGCGCATCACGGAGATGAGGTAATGGGCTTGATTGCCATCCAGTGGAATCATCGCGCCTTCGCCCAGCGGCGCATCAACATAGAGGCGTGGCGCGCTTTGCGGTGGCCAGGCGGGAGTTGCGGGCATTCTCTTCGGACTTTCAACTTGGCGATGATGTCCCTATTGCCGTTCCGGCTGAGCGAAGTCGAGCCGTTTGCGGCTGCCTCCTGCCTCTCGTCTTTGCTTGAGAAGAATGGATGGACGGTTTGAACGATACGATAGTTCCCGATAGCGAGGCGCGTGGACTGCTCGCCATGCTCCCCGCCGCGTTCCGGCCTTATGCATCGCTAGCCCGATTCGACAGGCCCATTGGCTGGTGGCTGCTATTCTGGCCGGGCGCTTGGGCTGTGGCGCTGGCAGGTGGAGCGATTGAGCGCTGGGACCTGATCCTGTGGCTGCTTATCGGCAGCATCGCCATGCGGGGGGCAGGGTGCGTCTATAATGACATTGTCGACCGCGACCTTGACGCGAAAGTGGAGCGGACCCGCAGCCGACCGCTTGCAAGCGGGGCCGTT
This sequence comes from Rhizorhapis sp., assembly GCA_036570425.1. GTDB lineage: Bacteria > Pseudomonadota > Alphaproteobacteria > Sphingomonadales > Sphingomonadaceae > Rhizorhapis. Next base: position 126,478 of record DATCYF010000006.1, read on the forward strand.
TCGCTGAAGGCGGCCTGGGTGTGGTTGCTGTTGCTGTGCCTGTTGGGCTTTGCGGTCCTGCTACAGCTTTCGCCTTATGCCGCCGTGGTAGCGCTGGCCAGCCTTGCGCCGGTGGCGGCCTATCCCTTCATGAAGCGCATCACATGGTGGCCGCAGGCGTGGCTGGGGCTGGTGTTCAGTTGGGCGGCGTTGGTGGGGTGGAGCGAGATTGCCGGTGGGCTCACTTTGCCTGGACTGATGCTCTATGCCGGGTGCATCTGCTGGGTGATCGGCTATGACAGCATTTACGCGTTACAGGACAGGGAGGACGACGCGCTGATCGGCATCAAGAGCAGTGCCCTGCGCATGGGACGCTATGTGAGGCCTGGTGTCGGAGCATTTTACGCCGCGGCGCTGCTGCTCTGGAGCGGCGCAATCTGGCAGATTCGGCCGCAGGGCTTGGCCGTGTTGGCGCTGTTACCGGTGGCGCTGCAGTTGATGTGGCAAGTGGGGACCTTGAAGGAAAACGGGCTCGATCCGTTGGTCAAGTTTCGGTCGAACAGGTTTGCGGGATTGCTGATGTTTCTGGGCTGTCTGGTTGTCGGTTCGGCTTAACCCGTATCGTCCATTTCGCCCTCCGTTCGTCCCGACCACGCTCGACACAAACGGCGGGAAATGCCTGGCAGCAACCTGAGGCAAATCTGCAGGATGGCTCTATTCAGCCGCGAGCAACTGCTCTGCCCCACCGAGGTCGACTGATACGAGCCTGCTCACGCCTTTCTCGATCATCGTTACGCCAAACAGGCGGTGCATGCGGCTCATTGTCACCGCGTTGTGGGTGACGATCAGGTAGCGGGTGCGGGTATCGCGGACCATCTGATCGAGCAGATCGCAGAAGCGCTCGACATTGGCGTCATCAAGTGGCGCATCAACTTCGTCGAGAACGCAGATGGGGGCGGGGTTGGTGAGGAACAGCCCGAATATGAGCGCGACGGCAGTCAAGGCCTGCTCGCCGCCTGAAAGCAGGGTGAGGGCCGCCAGCTTTTTGCCCGGCGGCTGCGCCATGATTTCAAGACCCGCTTCCAGCGGATCGTCGCTGTCGATAAGTTTCAAATGCGCTTGTCCGCCATCGAAAAGCGCGGTGAAGAGACGCTGGAAATGGCCGTCCACTGCCGCGAACGCGGCAAGGAGGCGAGTGCGGCCTTCGCGATTCAGACCACCGATGGAACCGCGCAGGCGGTGGATGGCTTGCCTCAGTTCGTCGCTCTCGGCGCGGCTCCGGGCCTGTTCGCTTTCAAGTCCGGATAATTCCTGCGCCGCGACGAGGTTGACTGGACCAATGCGTTCCCGGTCTTGCGTCAGCTTTTCGAGAGTTTGCGATTCATGCGCGGCTTCGCGGACATCTGCGCTGTCGAAGCCAAGGCGCTCGGGCAGCAGCAGGGCGGGGCATTCGAAGCGCTCGCCGGAGATGCGCCCCATTTCGACGCGGCGCTGCTCCTGGTTTTCGGCACGGGCGACAGCGCCAGCGCGGGCTTCTCGTGCGGAGGCGAGGGCTTCGCCTGTCTGGGCGTGTCTGGCTTCGGCCTGGCGGAGCGCGTCTTCCGCTCCGCGTTCGGCCGCTTGCTGGGCCTCGGCGGCTTCGAGCAGGGCGTGGCTGCTTTCGTCCAGCGCCTTGATGTCGCGAGCGATGGCTTCCGGTTTGCCTTCCAGCGCCTGCTGCTGAATAGCAGTGTCCTGCGTGCGTTTGGCCATGTCCTCCATGCGGCGAGCGGCTTCCCCAGCGCGGGCACGCCAGCTTCGGACCTCCGATTGGGCGGAAGAGAGACGGTCGCGGTCAGCGCCCATTGAGCGGTCCGTCATCGTCTGTTCGGCCTGAAGCTGACTGAGTGCAAGCCGGGCCTTTTCACTGGACTGCTGAAGCGTGGCGACGCGTTGCGCGGTTTCGTTGCCGTCGGGAAGTCTGGAGCGACCGGCTTTGGCAGCGTCATGCTCTGCACTGGCGGAGGTGAAATCGGTACGCGCTTCGTTCAGGCGGCTTTCCAATTGCTCGCGCTTTCCATTCAGCCGTTCCAGCGCGAGGGCGGCTTCGTCAGCAGCGCGGAGCGCTTCGCGGAGCATCTGATCGGCGCGGGAGAGCACGGTTCGGCCTGTCGCCAGTTGTTCACTCGCCTGTTGGGTGGCTTCCCCCTCAGCGGCAAGACTGGCATCTGCCGTTTCGACCTGTGCGGCGGACTTGGGGCGGAGGTCTTCGATGGCTTCCAGGCGATTGAGGCGAATCAGGCGTTCGGCCGCCGCCGCGCCGCCTTCGGTAGCGATATAGCCGTCCCAGCGGCGAAGTTTCCCCTCAAGCGTGACAAGCCGTTGGCCAACGGCGAGAGGCTGCCCTTCGTCTTTCTCAGTCACTGCGATCTGCAGGAGGCGGCGAGTGAGTTCATCCGGGGCAGTCACATGATCGGCCAAGGCGGTGCAACCGGGGGGCAAGGCCGGATCAACTTCCTGCGGGGCGGCTCCGATCCAATAGCGCTTTCCTTCTGGCCCGATTGCAGCTTCCAGATCGTCGCCCAGAGCAGCGGCAAGCGCGTGTTCGTATCCCGGCGCGGCCTTGATCCGGTCAAGCGCGCGATGATGACTGGCCCCGTTATCGATGGCCTTGCGAAGAGCGGTCGCTTCGCTGTCGAGCGCGGCGAGGGTCGCCTTTGCCGCCGAAAGAGCGGATTCGGCGGTACTCCGCGCTTCCGCGGCGAAGGCGCGCGCGGTTTCTGCCAGCGCTATGGCGGCTTCTGCCTGTTCGCGGTCAGTGCGCGCTTTCTCCTGCGCGGCCAAGGCGGCATCGCGCTTTGCCTCTAATGGGGCCGTTTCGGCGAGGCTGGCAAGCTCTTGCTCCAAGCGCTGAACATCGCGTTGGCTGCGATCGAGGCGAGCTTGAGCAGCGTTCAGGGCGGCTTGCGCCACCCGTAATTCGGCCTGCTCACTTGCCTGCTTCGTCATGGCCCTGGCAAGGTCGAGTTCGGCATCGCGCGCGATGATGTCGGCACGAGCGATGCGGTCGTCGAGATCGGGGCGAACGGCCTCTGTCTCCTTGAGACGCATGGCAATCTGTTCCGCTTCCGCCGTAAGTCGCTTGATTGCCTCAGCCGCATCGTGAGCAAGGGAGCCTTCGCGAGCCTTGTCTTCCTCAAGGCGAGTGGCCTGCGCTTCAAGGTCCGTGCGGCGTTGGATCAGAGAGGCCTGTTCGCTGCGAAGGGCGGCAAGCCTGTGGCCCGCTTCGGATGCGGTGTCCCGGGCCTCTCGCGCTTCGCTGCGCCGCATGGCGAGCTGTTTCACCGCTTCATTCTGGTATGCAGCGGCGGTCTGTTGTGCCTCCTGCGCTTCGGCAACAAGCATTTCGGCCTGCTTGGCTTCGGTGCGCGCGATCTCGGCTGCGCTGGCCGCATCGCGCCAGCGGGCGTAGATCAGGCGCGCTTCGACTGTCCTGATTTGGTCTGTCAGACGACTATAGCGCTCCGCCGCTCGCGCTTGCCGCCGGAGCGAACTGGCCCGGTTGTCCATGTCGCCCAGAATATCGTCCAGGCGGGCAAGGTTGGTTTCGGTAGCGCGGAGTTTCTGCTCGGCATCCCTGCGGCGGACGTGAAGGCCGGCGATGCCTGCGGCCTCTTCCAGCATCATGCGTCGTTCGGTGGGCTTGGCCGCGATGACGGCGGCGATCTTGCCTTGGCTTACGAGCGCCGGGCTATGTGCGCCCGTGGCGGCATCGGCGAAGATCAGCGCCACGTCCTTGGCTCGCACATCGCGGCCATTGGCGCGATAAGCGCTGCCAGCGCCGCGTTCGATCCGGCGAATGATCTCCAACTCCCCATCCTCGCCGATGGAAACGGGACCAGTGATTTCGTGCGGTTCGCGCTCGGTGAGGATCGAAACTTCGGCAAAATCCCGCTGGGGGCGGCTCACCGTTCCAGCAAAAATCACATCTTCCATGCCCCCGCCGCGCATGGATTTGGCCGAGCTTTCGCCCATGACCCAGCGAATCGCTTCCAGCAGGTTGGACTTGCCACAGCCGTTGGGGCCGACAATTCCTGTCAGGCCCGGTTCGATGCGGAGTTCGGCGGGGTCAACAAAGCTTTTGAACCCGGAAAGTTTGAGGCGCTTTATCTGCATGGCAGGGCTTCAGACATTCCTCCCCCGTTCCGGAAGGGCTTTTAGCCCCTTGCCAATCAGGCGCCCGCTTCACGCAGCTTGGTTTCCAGCGCGGGCCAGCCCGAGACATTGTCGACCTTTTGCCCATTCAACAGGAAAGTCGGCGTGCCTTCTATATCATATTGCTGATTGGCCTTTTGAACCTGATCAGCGAGCTTTTCGGCCGCCTTGTTGTCCGATAGGCACTGCTTGGCCTGATCCTCGCTGATCCCCCGCTCCATGACGAACTGTATAAGTCCCGCACCTTGGGCCAGCTTTATGAAACGCTGCTCCGGCGGAGCCTCGACCGCGGCTTTGTAACCCGATTCTCCCAAGGCCTGGGCCTTTTCGAAAAGCGTCGGCTGATAGGCGAAGATCTGTTCGGAAAGCGAGAAGAAGGGTTCCGCGCCAGCGCAACGAGCCAGAAGAGCCGCGGTCATGTCCAGCGGATCGCGAACGAAGTTCCGCAGTTCATAGCTGACCTTGCCCGTATTCACATATTTGTCGCGCAGCGCCGGAAAGCCATTTTCGGAAAAATCCGCGCAATGGCTGCATGTCAGCGATGCGAACTCAATAATCTTGATGGCCGCGTCGGGATTGCCCATGACGAAGCCGCCTTCAGGGGTTGCTTTCACCGCATCGGCCCAGGTCGTGCCCGCCGGCGCTTGAACGGCCGCAATGGGTTCGCCACTCGCGGTCGAATTGCCACCTTCACCCTTCTCTCCGCAGGCTGTGAGGGCGAGGGCAAGCGCCAAGGGCACCAGTGTCATGGTGGAACGGCCGATCAATTTCTTCATGGGACGAACAGGCTCCAGAAATTTCATTGTGTCTGTGCACCTAGTTTACTTGCCCGGTGCGGGCAATGCGGGTTGTAGCCCCTTCCAGTCATGTGTTCCCGGCAACAGACGTCCATCGACGACGAAGCTGGGGGTGCCGGAAATTTTCACACCTTCCCATGCCTCCTGAGTCATCGCCAATATCTTTTCCCGGGAGGGCTTGTCGACAAGACAGGATTTGAGCTGTGCCCGCGTGAAACCACGCTTTTGCATCAAAATGTAAAGACCGGTATTCGCGGCGATGTCTTCAATCGCATCGTCAATGGAGGCGGGGGGCCGGTCCTTGCTCTTCGAATCATACGCGGCCACCTGCTTCATCCACGTGTCATGGTTCGCGAACAAAGCATGATGATTGCCGAAGAATTTCGTTGCGCCTCCGCAGCGGGCGAGAAGCGCGGCAGTTAGGTCATAGCGATCACGCACCGCATTGCGGATTTCCACATTGATGGCGCCTGTGCTGATCCAGTTGATCTTCAGCGGGGCGGCGGCCTTCTGGGTAAACTCTGCGCAATGGCTGCAGGTATAGCTAATATATTCGACAAGGGAGGTCCGCGCGTCCGGCTTGCCCATTACGAAGCCGCCGATGTTCGACATGCTGTAGCGCTTGGTCCAGTCCACCCTTTGCGCAAGCGCGGTGGAAGAAAGACTGACGGCGATGGCGGCCAGAGCGAGGTTGCGGAACAGACTGGTCAAGAACAACGCCTTTCTTCGGCAGGATCAGCGGCTTCCGATTTTTGGCAGACCGCTGGAATTGGCAAGCCCCTGCGCAAGAGATTCCAAAACGGCGCGGAGTTCCGGATCGCCTATATCACGCAAACTCTCTCCCATGTCGCTGGGCACGGGCTTCAGCATTTTGGGCGCAGGACGCCGTTCCGGTTCGCGACGTTCCACCTCACCCTGACGCATGGCCACCTTGGCGACCGCATTGTAGCCAAAGAAACGGTTCACGCGCTCGACAATCTCTGGCAGCACGTGCTGCATCATAGGTGCGAAGCCGCTGGCGACGACCAGACTCAGGGTGCCGCCTGCCTTTTGCCCTGCGGGGAAGCGGATTGATTCGGGCGCGGAGACCTCGGCATAGGTATGGCCGACTATGTCGCCCCAGCGCGTGACGATGCTGCTCTGGACGAAGCCGAATCGGCGGAAGGCCGCTCGTCCGATATTGGGAACGATGTCGGCAATATTGCGTGCCGGCCCGCCGCGCGGGCGCGCTTCCTCTGTTGTCGATTTTTTGTCGGGACGTTTCTTCATCGACTGCATCATGGCATAGCGGGCGCATGTTGGTCGATGATTCAAATCGTAAATGACGAAATCTTCCACTCCCCTCGACGTGGCCGTCAAGGTCCTGGCTTATTATGACCGGCATGCCCGGACACTGCCCTGGCGGGTGGCGCCGGGGACGAACGCACCTGATCCCTACCGCGTCTGGTTATCGGAAATCATGTTGCAGCAGACGACGGTAGCGGCCGTGAAGCCCTATTTTGACAAATTCACCACTCGGTGGCCTGACGTAGCCGCCTTGGCTGCCGCCGATGAGGCTGATCTGATGGCCGCATGGGCGGGCCTTGGCTATTATGCGCGGGCGCGCAACCTGCTCGCCTGCGCCCGAATGGTGACGCGGGAATATGGTGGTCGCTTTCCGCAGAGTGAAGCGGAGTTGCTGAAGCTTCCGGGCATTGGCGCCTATACCGCTGCCGCCATCGCCGCCATCGCCTTTGGACAGCGGGCGGTGGTGATTGACGCCAATGTCGAGCGGGTTGTAGCGCGACTGTTCGCGATTACGGTCCCTTTGCCGCAGGGGCGGGCTGATATACGCGCTGGAGCGGACAGGATCACGCCCGATGCGCGCGCCGGGGATTTTGCGCAGGCGATGATGGATCTGGGCGCGACAATCTGCACCGCACGCAATCCTCTGTGCGCGCTTTGCCCGCTCAGCGATGACTGCGCCGGGCGTAGCGATCCCGCTGCCTTTCCGGTTAAGCCAGCGAAGAAGGCGCGGCCCGAGCGGCAGGGCTATGTGTGGTGGATGCAAAATGGTCCTGATGTCTGGCTGGTGCGACGTCCGGGCAAGGGTTTGCTCGGCGGCATGCGGGCGTTGCCCACGTCCGATTGGACGGGGGAGCCCGGTTATGCGCCGCCTTTAGCGGGCGAATGGAAGCGGCTGGCGCGGCCGGTATCGCATGTTTTTACGCATTTCGCGTTAAATCTGCACGTCGAATGGCGGCATGTGGAAAGGGCTTGCATGGCCGATCAAGCCGGCGAATGGTGGACGATAGAGGACATCGGAGAGGCTGGCCTGCCGACGCTGTTCGCTAAAGCTGCCCGTGCTGTGCTGGAGGAGATTGCCTGATGGCAGCCATTTGCAAGGATTTGCCATTGACCGTTCCGATCATCCCGGGATTTGTGGGCGGCGTGCTCGACCGCGCCGATCACGTGCGCATGGCCCCCGCGCTGCTCGCCAGTGCGTTCGCCGATCCGAGGGCCCGGATGCTGGTGCTGGACGGGCTTGATCCGGTCGAGGGCGGGGATGGGGAACTGGCCTGGGCTTCCCTGCCACCTGGGCGTCCAGCGGAGGACTTCATTCTTTTGGGCGTGGACGAAGATGGCCCAGCCTTTGCGGAGATCAACCCTGACATTCCCCACGGCGCGGTCTTCGCGCCAAAGGTGTGGGAAATGGCCTCTCTGCTCCGGCCTGAAGCACTGGCGCTTTACGGTTGTGCGCGGAGCCTGATTGATTGGCACAAAAGACACGGCTTTTGCGCTAATTGCGGCAAGGCGACACACACCATCAAAGCTGGTTGGGCGCGAAAATGCAGCGGGTGCGAAGCGGAGCATTTTCCGCGCGTTGACCCCGTCGTCATCATGCTGGCAGAATATGACGGGAAAATATTGGTCGGACGGCAGCCGCGTTTTCCGGCCGGCCGCTATTCAGCGCTGGCGGGCTTCGTCGAGCCTGGAGAGTCGATTGAGGAAGCGGTGGCCCGGGAGCTGTGGGAGGAAGCGGGTATTCGCGTCCACAGCGTGCGCTATGGTGTGAGCCAGCCGTGGCCCTTTCCATCCTCGCTGATGATTGCTTGCACCGGGCAGACAGATGATCCGGCGCTTGCGCTTGACACGACCGAGATCGAGGATGCGATATGGGTGAATCTTGCAGGGGTCAGGGCGGCACTGGCGGGTGAACCGGGCGCTCCCTTCGTCGCGCCCCCTCCTTTGGCCATTGCGCATACGCTGCTAAGTTATTGGGCGGATGGCCAGGCGAATGATGCCGGTGCGGCTTAAACGGTCATACGCCGCAGCACATTGTCCTTCAGAATAAATTGATGCCGAAGGGCTGCGAAAATGTGCAGCAGCACGAGGCCAAGCATCAGATAGGCCAGCAGTTCATGCGTTTCGTGCGCAATGCCGGTAATCGCGTCCTCCTTAGTCAGGCCAAATTTCGGGATGTCGAACAGGCCGAACCAGTTCAGCGGATTTTGCCCCGCCGATGAGAATGTCCAACCCGACAGGGGCAGGATAAGAAGCAATGCGTAAATGGCCATATGCGTCACGCGCGAAAGGAACTTTTCCCATCCGGGCATTTCCGCAGGCAGCGGCGGTGGCTTATGGCCCAAGCGCCAGCCTAGCCGCACCAGCGTAAGCGCAAGAACTGTAAAGCCGATCGATTTATGAATCGGAATAGCGGAAGGAAGGACATTTTCCAGGCGTTCGTGCAACAGCCCAAGCGCCAGGCCCGCAATGACCAACACAGCAATGATCCAGTGCAGCCAGCGTGCGACCCGGCTGTACTTTTCCTGTGAGGTCATCCGCATATCTTTCTTCAATGAGACCGCATCTCTGCTCTGCTCGTCCGTTATGTCTGCCCTTGTGGAGCAGATCAAGAGATTGACCTTGTGCTTACCACGCTTCAAACATTTCAAAATAATATGCTTTCTGTCGAGGCCTGCCGTGACAAAGATGATGACGCTGATCCTGTCGACCTCCATCCTTGCCGCATGCGCCGGGCAGTCGAGGGAGCAGATAATGCCCACGCCGCAATCGGCGGAAGCAGAAAGGCTGGCGCCGCAGATCGGAACGTTCGGTTTTGATGAAGGCGGCATGAACCGTACCGTTGCTCCGGGTGACGATTTTTACGAATACGCCAATGGTACATGGGCCAAAACCACGCCCATTCCTGCGGACAAGTCCAATTATGGCATGTTCACTGTGCTTGAGGATTTGTCGAAGAAGCGCACCCAGGAGATACTGGAGGCAGCGGAGAAAGATCCGAACAGCAAGATCGGCAATGCCTTCGCCAGCTATCTCGACGAAGCGACGGTCGAAGCGAAAGGGCTGACGCCGATCAAACCCTGGCTGGAGGAGATAAAGGGGCTCTCGTCCAAGGCGGATTATGCTTCGCTGGCTGCGGAAGCGAACCGCAATGGAGTGGATGGCCCCTTCGGCGCATTTGTGGGGCAGGACGACAAAGATCCCGAAACCTATATTCTCTCATTCTATCAATCAGGCTTGGGCATGCCCGACCGCGATTATTATCTGGATCAGAGCGACCGGATGAAGCAGACCCGCGCCGCCTATGTCGCACATCTGGAAAAGATGTTCACACTCGCCGGCGAACCCAATGGATCGGCCCGAGCGCGAGCATTACTGGATTTCGAAACGAAGATTGCCACAGTCCACTGGACGCGCATCGACAGCCGCGACGCCACGAAGATTTACAACAAGATGTTAGTGGCGGAGCTTCAGAAACTCGCGCCCGGCTTCGATTTCGCCACCTACATCAAGGGACTGGGCGCTAATGTCACTGATGTGTTGGTCGCGCAGCCGAGTGCGTTTAAGGGCATCGCTGCTGCCATTGCGGGTGCGAAACTGCAGGTGTTGAAAGATGCGCTGCTTATTCGCAGTCTCGATGGTTTTGCAGACGACCTGCCAGATGCCATCGCGAAGGAAAGCTTCGCCTTTTACGGCACTACTCTTTCGGGCACGCCGGAAATGGAACCGCGCTGGAGGCGCGCCGTCAATTTTACGACCGCCGCTCTAGGGGAGGAGGTCGGCAAGATCTACGTGGCTCAATATTTCCCGCCGGAAACAAAGGCGGCCGCCCTGGATGTGGTTCACAATATCATGGCCGCCATGGGACGCCGCATCGATCAGCTTAGCTGGATGAGCGCTGAGGCCAAGGCCAAGGCGCATGAAAAGCTCGCCGCCTTCACGCCAAAGATCGGTTATCCTGATAAATGGCGCGATTATTCGGGGCTGGAGATCAGGCGCGACGATCTGTTCGGCAATGCGCTGCGTTCGCGCCAGTTTGAGCACGACTATGAAATTGGTAAGCTGGGTAAGCCCATCTACCGATGGGAATGGGGCATGACGCCGATGGAGATCAATGCCTATGCCAATTTCGGCATGGTCGAGATCGTGTTTCCAGCCGCAATCCTGCAGCCGCCTTTCTTCGATCCCAATGCCGATCCGGCGGTCAACTATGGTGGCATCGGCGCGGTCATTGGTCATGAATTGAGCCATCATTTCGACGATCAGGGTGCGAAATATGACAAGACCGGCACGCTGACCGACTGGTGGACGCCTCAGGACGTCCAGAATTTTGAGGCGCTGACCGGCAAGCTGGCCGCTCAATATGATGCCTATGAGCCGTTGCCGGGTCAGCATGTAAAGGGCAAGCTGACGTTGGGCGAGAATATTGCCGACCTTGCAGGTCTGACCGTTGCCTACGATGCTTACAAGCTGGCCCTGGAGGGCAAGGAAGCGCCCTTCATTGACGGCTTTACGGGGGATCAGCGTTTCTATCTGGGCTGGGCGCAGGTGTGGCGCCGCAATTACCGCCAAGCCAATCTGAGCCAACGATTGCTTACAGACCCGCATTCTCCGTCCATCCAGCGCACATGGGTCGTGCGCAATCTGGACCCATGGTACAAAGCTTATGCGCCGTCCCCGACTGCGAAGCTCTATTTGACACCGGAGGACAGGGTACGGATTTGGTGAGATAGCCGCTGACTAATCCTTCACCCTTCCATCATCAACCGCTAGAGCGGTTTCATGCCGCTCTGCCGCCTGTCCCTCACTGATTTCCGCAATCATGCCGATGCGCTGATTGTGCCGGATCATATGTTTGTAGTGCTGACCGGCGAGAATGGAGCCGGGAAGACGAATATCCTGGAAGCAGTATCAATGCTTGCGCCGGGACGGGGGCTTCGCGGTTCTCTCTTGCGGGACATGGCGCGGCAGGATGGGCCGGGGAATTTCAGCATCGCGGCACAGGTTGACGACATCATGATCGGCACCGGTACGGCGATCGACGCGCCAGACCGGCGGCTGGTGCGGATCAACGGCGCCAGTGCCTCTGCAAGCGCGCTTGGCGAATGGCTGTCGATCCTTTGGCTCACCCCTGCGATGGATCGGTTGTTCCAGGAATCTCCGGGCGGCCGCAGGCGTTTCCTGGACCGGCTGGTGCTGGCGCTCCATCCCGGCCATGCAGTCCACAGCGCCCGTTATGAGGCCGCTATGCGTTCCCGCACGAAGCTGCTGACCGCCGACCAACCCGCTGACCATGTCTGGCTGACCGCGTTGGAGGCGCAGATGGCAGAGCATGGGGCGGCGCTCGCCTTGGCCCGGCGCGATACGGTCGCGGCGCTCGGCGAGGCGCTGGAGCAACAACTTGACGGTCCCTTTGCGCGTCCTCGATTGTCGCTGGATGGCTGGGATGATCCGGCGGGCGATCTGTCGGACATGTTGAAGCAAGGCCGCCGCAGAGACGCCGCCGCCGGACGGGCGCTTGCCGGACCACATCGAACTGACCTTGCCGTCACCCATGCCGCAAAGGGCCAAGCCGCAGCGCTTTGTTCGACGGGGGAACAGAAAGCGCTGCTGCTTTCCATCATCCTTGCCCATGCCGAACTGGTGGCACGCCGCATGGAGCGACGACCAGTGTTACTGCTCGACGAAGTGGCGGCGCATCTGGACCCCGCACGCCGGTGCGCGCTGTTCGAGCGGTTGGCGGCTGGCGGCGGACAGGTGTGGATGACTGGCACGGAACCGGCGCTGTTCGCGGAATTAGGGGCCGCCTGCCGCCTGCACGTATCGGCGGGCCGGGTTGTACGGGAAGGCTGAAGCCCCCAAACACCGCAGGGAAATACCATTTCGCCGCAATTGTTTAATCGCGTTAACCTGACAGACTTTCCTTTCGGCGCACCTCCCTCCAGACATCTCGCAGGGAAGAAAAGGGTCGAACACGAAATGATTTTCGGGGGGCGTGCAACCGCCATCATGCTGTTCATATCGTGCCTGATCATGGGCGGCACGGCGGCACAGGCCAGCCAATATCTGCAATGCGTCACCTATGCCCGGCAGATTTCCGGCGTTCAGCTTTCCGGTAATGCCAATACATGGTGGGATCATGCAGAAGGTGTTTATGATCGTGGTAACGAACCCCGCGTGGGTGCGGTGCTGGCCTTCCGCTCGTCGAGAGCGATGCGCGCAGGCCATGTCGCGATGGTCAGCAAGGTACTGAGCAACCGCGAAGTGCTGCTCAATCATGCGAATTGGTCCTATCGCGGAGGCGTCGAGCAAGATGCGTTGGCGGTGGACGTCTCTCCGGAAGGCGACTGGAGCGAAGTGCGAGTGTGGTATGGTCCTTCGGGCCAACTGGGCATACGCTCCAATCCCGCCTACGGCTTCATCTATCCCGAGGCGTCATCAGGTGCAGGCAATCTGACCATCGCCAGTGCAGACCTGAGCAAGCCTGCGATCCGACAACTCGCCGACAATGCAGGATCAGGCCAGCGGCAGAAGTTCAAGCGCGAGGAAATGGACGGAAATGGCCGTCGTAACCTCGCGGCGATTATTGATCAGGTGAAGAAGGATCAGGGGCTGCGGTAAAGTCCGGCGGAGCTCGTCTCACCTGACCATTTTAATTTCCGGCTGAGCTTGCCAAATACAGCAGCGGCTGCTCCGGCAAACAATGAGGGTTCAAGAGGGCCGCCCCTCAATCCTCAGACTTCCGTCTGGCTTTCTGTATCTTCTTCCGCTGGATTCTCGTACCAGGCTTCCACTGGCCCGCTCAATTTGATGGTGAGCGGCTGACCATGACGATCCCGGGACTTCCCAGCGGCTACGCGAACCCAGCCTTCGGAAATGCAATATTCCTCTATATCCGTGCGGACCCGGTCCTTGAACCGGATACCGACGCCACGCTGAAGCTTCTCCATGTCGAAATGTGGGCTGCGTGGATTGGTCGAGAGGCGATCGGGAGGTGTGTCGGTCATCTGTATATCTCTTAATATGGGAATCCCGGCCTAAGCCGGGATGCCGAGATAAATCAAGCCGCCTTGGCGCGGTTCGCTTTCTTGCGCTCATTCGGATCGAGATAGCGCTTACGCAGACGGATCGACTTCGGTGTGACCTCGACCATTTCGTCATCATCGATGTAGGCGATGGCTTGTTCCAGCGCCATGCGCTTGGGCGGCGTCAAACGGATGGCGTCATCCTTGCCGCTCGCCCGGAAGTTGGTGAGCTGCTTCGATTTCATCGGGTTGACTTCAAGGTCGTCGGGCTTCGCATTTTCGCCGATGATCATGCCTTCATAGATCGGCTCGCCAGGCGAGACGAACAGGATGCCGCGATCTTCAAGGGCATTAAGGGCATAGCCCACCGCTTCGCCCGTCCCGTTGGAGATAAGGACACCGTTCTGGCGGCCCTCGATATTGCCCTTGTAAGGGCCATATTTCTCGAACAGCCGGTTCATGATGCCGGTGCCGCGCGTATCGGACAGGAACTCGCCATGATAGCCGATAAGGCCACGTGAGGGTGCCGAGAAGGTGATCCGGGTCTTGCCGCCGCCTGAGGGACGCATATCCGTCAATTCGGCCTTACGGATTTGCATCTTTTCAACGACCGTGCCGGAATGTTCGTCATCCACATCGATCACGACAGTTTCATAAGGTTCTTCCCGACCGCTCTCGCCGTCGCGGAATAGCACGCGGGGGCGGGAAATGCCCAGTTCGAAGCCTTCGCGGCGCATGGTTTCGATAAGGACGCCAAGCTGCAATTCGCCGCGGCCTGCTACTTCAAAGCTATCCTTGTCGTCGCTTTCTGTCACGCGAATGGCGACATTCGATTCCGCTTCACGCATCAGACGATCACGGATCATGCGGCTGGTGACCTTGCTGCCCTCTCGTCCGGCCATGGGCGAGTCATTGACGGCGAAGCGCATCGACAGCGTCGGTGGGTCGATTGGTTGGGCATAGATCGGCTCGCTGACAGAAACATCAGCTATCGTATTGGCAACCGTCGCAACGGTAAGACCGGCGAGGCTGATGATGTCACCTGCCTTGGCGCTCTCCACGGGAACGCGGTCCAGTCCACGGAAAGCCATGATCTTGGTCGCGCGGCCGGTTTCCACAATCTTTCCGTCGCGGTCGAGCGCATGGATCGGCTGGTTCATGTTAAGCGTGCCGGTCTGGACACGGCCGGTCAGAATACGGCCAAGGAAGTTGTCGCGATCCAGCAACGTCGTGAGAAAGGTGAAGGGTGCGTCCACATCCACCTTCGGGGCGGGAATATGGCTCAGGATCGTTTCGAACAGGACTGACAGGTCGCCCTCGCGCACATCGGGCGTGGTGCCTGCATAGCCGTTGCGGCCTGATGCGTAGAGTGTCGGGAAATCGAGTTGCTCGTCATTGGCCTCAAGGCTGACGAACAGGTCGAACACTTCGTCGAGCACCTCTTCGGCGCGACCATCCGGGCGGTCAATCTTGTTAACGACGACAATAGGCTTCAGGCCCAGCGCCAGCGCCTTGCCAGTTACGAACTTGGTCTGCGGCATTGCGCCTTCAGAACTGTCGACAAGCAGGATAACCCCGTCAACCATGGAGAGGATGCGCTCAACCTCACCGCCGAAATCGGCGTGGCCGGGCGTATCAACGATGTTTATCCGCGTGCCGTTCCATTCGACGCTGGTGCACTTGGCAAGGATCGTGATCCCTCGTTCTTTTTCGAGGTCGCCTGAGTCCATGGCGCGCTCTTCGACGCGCTGATTGTCGCGAAAGGTGCCAGACTGCCGAAAAAGCTGGTCCACCAGCGTGGTTTTGCCATGATCGACGTGCGCGATGATGGCCACATTACGAAGGCTCATGCGAAAAAAACTGCCATGTGAGAGGGTCAAGGGTCGGCCCCATAACGGCTTTATGGAGATTTAGCAAGGGGCGTGTGCACATGCAGATGCTGCTACCCCTGTTTTCTGCCCATCCGGTCAAAGGCGCTACTTTGAAATTTCCAACACTGTTTCTGGAAGCAACATCGGCAAAATTCGCTGTATCTCCTGCGGCGCGATGGCAACGCAGCCTTCAGTCGGCCGCCCGTCTACCCAGATGTGAAAGAAGATGGCGCTTCCTGCGCCTGGGACGGGAGGATCATCGTTATGACCCAACACGATTATGATATCATACGCCTCATCATCGCGCTGCAATGACTCGGCGGACCAGCCGCGGGGGAGGCGGACAGGCCGATTATAAGCAGGATCCTGAACCCCGTCGGACCAGCCATCATGGGTCCGCGTCCAACGCCAGGGGATCGCGAGCGGTTGATTGAGCGCTACCCGGCCGGGTCTTAGCAGCGCTCCTCTGACCGGCCAACGGCCAAGGGGCGTGCACCCGTCACCCTCCTGCTTGGCGCTTGCCGGACAGCTTCCGGACCGACCAATCGCGCAGGGAATGTCGAGACCACCGAAAATCAGCCGTCCGGCCGTGCTGGACACGCGAATAGTCGTCATAGCTTGTGGCCGGTGCGGTCGCGCTTCGTTGTGAGATAGTGGGCGTTGTGCGGGTTCGCCTTGATCGCGAGGGGGAGGCGCTCGGACACTTTGATGCCGGCCTGCTCCAGCCCCTCCACTTTCAGGGGATTGTTGGTGAGAAGCCGAACTTCGCCGATGTTCAGGAGATCGAGCATTCGCGCCGCGACGGAAAAATCCCGTGCATCAATGGCAAAGCCGAGTCGAACATTGGCGTCGACGGTGTCGAAACCCTGGTCCTGCAGCGCATAGGCGCGCAGCTTGTTGACAAGGCCGATGCCGCGTCCCTCCTGACGGAGGTACAGGAGTACGCCCCAGCTTGCCTCGGCGATCTGATGCAGCGCCTGATGAAGCTGCGGACCGCAATCGCATTTGAGCGATCCCAAAACGTCGCCGGTCAGACACTCGCTGTGCAGACGGACGACGGGAACGCTCTCATCGCGTTGGCCTATTATGAGCGCGATATGTTCCTGCGGCTCCTCCGGGCTGCGGAATGCAACGATTTCCGCCGTCTCGCTGGCCGTCACAGGAAGCCTCGCTCGCGTCGCTATGGCGAGACGCGCGGCATCGTCATAGGCCTCTATGTCGACAGTATCGACTTGCACTTCCGTCTCGACATCGCCTTCAAGGAGAAAAAAGGCAGGCAAGATGCCAGCCAACCTCGCCAGCTTTAGCGCCGCCGCCGCTGCGTCGGGCATGGCCAGGGGCTTGGCGCGGAAGGGACCCTTGAGTGGCGAACGCAGATCCTGCACCGGATCAGCGACGGCCATGGCCAAAGAGAGATCCATCCAGGGCGCGCGTTCAACCAACACCCCTCGATCAGGTTCTGCGGCGGCAAGTTGATTGGTGAGCTTCAGCGTTTCTGCCCTGCTGGCGGAAATCAACACATCTGCCTGTTGCTCGCCATCAAACCCGGCAAGCGCGGAATCGCTGGCGGTTTCGATGGCAAGAAGTGCATAGCCTTTTGCCCCAGCCGACACGGTGACTGGCCAGCCCCTGTGCAACGCGTCAATGGCGCGAGCGGCTAGGCGCGGGTTCATCAGAAGCTGAATTCCGTAATCAATGGAACATGGTCCGACGGACGGCTCCATCCCCGGCAGGGTTCCACAACGCGGTGCGCAACGGCGGTATGAGCAATATCTGGGCTCGCCCACATGTGATCCAGGCGGCGGCCCCGGTCGGACACGGACCAGTCGCGGGCGCGATAGCTCCACCATGTGTAAAGGCGTTGCGGCGCGGGCACGAATTTGCGGCCCAGGTCGACCCAATCATTGGCCGCTTGCAAGCGCGCCAGCAGCTCGCATTCTATGGGCGTGTGGCTGACGACGTTCAAAAGCTGCTTATGGCTCCATACATCGCATTCCAGCGGCGCGACATTGAAGTCGCCGACCAGAATGGTGGGCTTGTCGAGTTGCGCGGACCAAGCGACCATTCGCTCCAGGAAATCGATCTTCTGCCCGAATTTGGGATTCTCAGTCCGGTCCGGAATCTCGCCACCCGCCGGAACATAAACGTTTTCAAGACGAACGCCATTGTCCAGCCGCACGCCCACGTGGCGCGCTTCCCCATTCGCTTGCCAATCGAAGCGATCATCCTCGCGGATCGGAATCTTGCTGATGATGGCGACCCCGTGATGCATGGGCTGACCATGCAATATCTGGTGGTTATAGCCAAGCTGACGGAAGGGACCTTCGGGAAAGGTCTGGTTCACGACCTTGGTTTCCTGCAGGCATAATATGTCGGGTGCTTCTTCCTGAAGGAAGCGTTCGACGATATCGAGTCGGGCACGGACGCTGTTGATATTCCAGGATGCAATCTTAATGGTTTGAGGCATGGCGAACTCCCTAGGACCGAAATCCGACCGGGGCAAGGCGGCCTGGGGCGATTCAGGTGGAGTATATAACGCCACATAAGCGGATGCACTTGGGCGCGAGCACAACTGATTGCATGGAATGTTCCAAGTCCCTCAACGGCTCTATTATAGGAAGACCCCCGCTCCGGGGGCGTGGAACGGGGGTCTCAATTGCGTTTTCACGCAGGTGCGGCGGCGGCCGTGGCGTGGGTAACAGGGGGGAATCCAGCGCCTGTCCGCCGTCACAGCCATATTTTTAGTGATGCGGATATGAGCGGCAGATGAACGGAAGTTTTCAGCATTTCATTCAACCGCAAAAATCGTTCCGCTTAACGACCGGGCCTTCCTTG
Source organism: Rhizorhapis sp. (assembly GCA_036570425.1). Classification (GTDB taxonomy): domain Bacteria; phylum Pseudomonadota; class Alphaproteobacteria; order Sphingomonadales; family Sphingomonadaceae; genus Rhizorhapis. The sequence goes on from DATCYF010000006.1 coordinate 144,463, forward strand.
CGGCCTCGGGTCTCTCCACCGGAAAGTGGAGTCCGGCACGGAGACACCATAGTGCGCATTCGAAAGGCGAATGCTTGTCCGGTTGTTTTGTGAATCGAGCGCAACCCAGCCGTACATTTCCAGACCCGCCGGCGCGCTGGCCTTCCGCTGAAAGATAAGTGTGATGACCCCATATTCCGGGCGCTTGGGATCGCGCGCCTCCACCATCAGGATGCGCGGATCGCCCGAAGGGACGACCTTGCCATATTTGCCGAGGTCACGATCAGGATCAAGCAGGGCTCCGAGCGGCGAATTGCGAATCGGCCAACGCTGCACCTGACTGACTTCATAGTCGATCATGGTGAGTGACTTGCCGTCACCCACGATCAGCAAGGGTACATCCTTTTGATATTCGAACCGGATCTTGCCTGGTTGCTTCAGCGTGAGTTTGCCCGATAGCGTCCGGCCGTTGCGATCCGTCTGCGTGAAGTCCGCCGTCATGGTCTTTACCGCACGAATATAGGCGCTGACCTGCTTCAGATCGTCCGCCTTCTGCTGCGCATGCGCGATCTGCGCCGGTATGGCGGCGAGCATGACGGGTGCTGCAAGCAAGGCGAGGGCATATCGAACCATCATTGGACCTCCGGTTGTTTTCCGAATCTATATATGAACGGGGCCTATTGAATGCGAACTGAATTGGCCGGTCGGCAAGGGTTCAGGTGCAGTGGGGCCATATCCCCTATGAAGACGATGCGAAGGACTGGCGACCATGCCTGCCGACAATAGCGGGTTGGGGCCATCGCTAGAGTGCAGCGTCCCGTCCAATGCCCTTATTTAGGTTGGCCATTTTCATCCATCAGCACTTCGCGGCGGCCCACATGATTGGGGGCGCTGACATGGCCGTCATTTTCCATCCGCTCGATAAGACGCGCGGCGCTGTTGTAGCCGATGCGTAATTGCCGTTGCAGCCAGCTTGTGGACGCCTTCTGATTATCGAAGACGAGCTGGCAGGCCTTGCGATAAAGTTGCGCGTCGGGGCTGTCGTCCGAGAGATCGGCGCCATCAAGGGCAAAGCTGCCGTCTTCCGGTTCTTCGGTAACAGCCTGGATATAGTCGGGCTGGCCTTGCGCGCGCCAGTGATCGGCCACGGCGCGGACTTCGTCGTCGGAAACAAACGGGCCGTGAACCCGGGTAATCTGTTTCCCACCCGGCATATAAAGCATGTCGCCCTTGCCCAGAAGCTGTTCCGCGCCTTGTTCGCCCAGGATGGTGCGACTGTCGATTTTTGACGCAACATAGAAGCTGATACGCGTGGGCAGGTTGGCCTTGATGACGCCGGTGATAACGTCCACGGATGGGCGCTGCGTCGCCATGATAAGGTGGATGCCCGCCGCCCGGGCCTTTTGCGCAAGGCGCTGGATCAGGAATTCTACTTCCTTGCCCGCTGTCATCATCAGGTCGGCCAGCTCGTCCACAATGATGACTACCTGCGGCAGTGGGTGGAAATCGAGCTGTTCTTCCTCATAGATAGGCTGTCCGGTATCATGATCGTAGCCGGTCTGGACGCGACGACCCAGCGGCTTGCCCTTTGCCTTGGCGGCACGAACCTTTTCATTGAAGTTGGCAAGATTGCGGACGCCGACCGAGGCCATCATGCGATAGCGGTCCTCCATCTGCTCGACCGCCCATTTGAGTGCACGCACAGCCTTGCTTGGCTCCGTCACCACCGGAGAGAGCAAGTGTGGGATATCGTCATAGATGCTGAGTTCCAGCATCTTGGGATCAATCATGATCATGCGACACTGGTCCGGCGTCAGCCGGTAGAGCAACGATAGGATCATGCAGTTGAGGCCGACTGACTTGCCGGAGCCGGTCGTGCCCGCAATCAGCAGATGCGGCATGGGGGCCAGATCCGCGATAACCGGATCGCCATTGATGTTCTTGCCGAGAATGATTGGAAGCTGCGCATTTTGATCAGCGAAGCCTTCGCTTGAGATAAGCTCGTGCAGAACCACGGACTCGCGGTTGACGTTGGGCAGTTCTATGCCGATGACCGTGCGGCCCGGGATCGTGGCGATGCGCGCGGAAAGCGCCGACATATTGCGGGCAACGTCGTCGGCAAGCTGGATGACACGGCTGGCCTTGACCCCAGGCGCGGGTTCAAGCTCGTACATGGTGACCACTGGACCGGGACGAACTTCGGTGATGTGCCCTTTTACATGGAAGTCGTCGAGTACGGATTCCAGCAGGCGAGCATTGCGTTCCAAACTGGCCTTGTCGATCTTCACCCCGCTGTTGGGCGGAGCCTTGGAAAGAAGATCGGGAGAGGGAAGCGAAGAGTGGCCGAAGAGATCCTCTTGGCGGGCATCGCGGCTCTGCGGGCGTGCAGCGGCAGGCTGGGGCGACTGAATATTGATGGGCGGTCGCTCGGCCGGGGCGACGGCGGGACGGGGCGCTGCCTCCACGGGGGCGGAGCGAAGTTCCGCAGTCTCGTCGCCAAGCCCGCGTCTGGGCAGGCTGAAGCGCGGAAGTTTCGGCTTTTCGAAGTGGAAGAGCGGCTTTTCCAGCGCCAGGCTGCGATACCAGATGACAATGCCGGTGATCAGGGCGATCGTCATGATGGAACCGGAAATCCACATGGATGCCGGATCTGGCGCATTGGCGGACAGGCTCAGGATTGCCTTGGTCGTGAGAAGGCCCAGAACGCCGCCCCATCCCGCAGGCAGTGCCACGAGCGGGTCCGGCTGATAAAGGGAAAGGGCAAGACCAATGAGGTAGATGCCCAGAAGGCAGCGGCCAAGCTGTCCCTGCCATCCGCCCATGGCATATTCTCCCCACATCCGCCGGGACAACACCAGCATCAGAGGAAGAACGAGGGCGCCGGGCACGCCGAAGAGCCAAAGCAGGAAGTCGGCGATCCATGCCCCCGGTGCACCCATCATATTGGCGATGCTGCCACCCGCCACCGTGTTCATCGATGGATCGGTAGGCTGATAGCTCAGCAGCGCCAGCGTAAGGAACAATGCGGTCAAGAAGAGCAGTATGGAGCCAATCAGCTCCCCGCTGCGCAGCAGGCTTCGCTTCAGCATTTCCTGCCATTCCGGTGTGCGTTTCGCCGATGCCCGGCCGGCCATGATCCCTAATCCCTGAAAATGTGCATGAAATGTTCTCTCATTTCACCATGCGCCGGACGGGGACTCCGCGTCAAGGGCGGTTGCGCGGTCGGCTGATGGTGACGAAAAAGGCAGCCTCTCCGTTGAATGTTCAAAACACAGTTGTTTCCATGGGCGGCACATGCGCTCTTTTTCGCCCTGCGCCGATAAGGCAACCGGCGACGATCAGCGCTGCGCCTGCAAGGGTCGTCGGCGTCAGCGGTTCTCTGAATACCAACCAGCCCATGATCGATGCCCAGATAAAGGCGGTATATTCGAGTGGAATCAACATTTGCGCCTCCGCCCGGGCATAAGCCCAGGACAAAAGCATGAGCGAACCGAAAGCGAGCAGCGCGGCTCCGCCGATGGTCAGGAAAAGATTTGTGGGCGGAATGACGGCAAGGAAGGGCGCGGCGATACCTGGCACCAGCGCCATGACCAGATTCAGGAAAAAAGCCACCTCGACCGGAGAGGCAAGCTGCGCCTGCTGCCGTTGCAGGATAAGATTATAGGCAAAGAATATGGCTGAAATCAGCATCAGGCCCGCGCCCCAGAGCGCTTCGCGATCATAATCGCCCTGGATCCTGCCCAACAGGATCACAGCCACTCCCAGCAGACCCAGTATCGAAGCCACGATCGCACCACCGCCGATTTTCTCCTTGAGCAGCAAAGCGGCGAGGTAAAGGGCGATGAGCGGCGCGATGAAGGAGAGCGCGATAGCCTCGGCCAAAGGCAGGCGGGCTAGCGCTGCGAAAAAGCTGAGCGCCATGAAAGTGACCACGATCCCCCGCCAGATATGAACGCGCAGCACATTCCATCGGGGGACGGGATAACGCATCACGACCATGGCCACGCCGCCAATCAATGTGCCCAAAAGAGAGCGCCAGAATAAAGCGTTATAGGCTCCGATGGCCAGCGACAGGCTCTTCATTACCGCGTCCATGCAGGAAAAGAGCGCCACGCCCGCAAATGCAGCGATAAAGGGAACGAAGGAATGGCGGCTGGGCGGCGTCATTGATTAACGAATGGCCGCTGCGGCGATCGAGCGAAACAGGAAAGGAACCCTATTCCGCCGCCATTTGCTCTGCCGCATTGGCCGCCTCTATTTCCGCCGCCTTCGCTTCGACCAGTTTAACGATGTGCTCGATCATCTCTGCATCCTGCACATGATGATCGGTGACGCCGGAAAGATAGACCATATGCTTGCCAGCGCCGCCGCCAGTGATGCCGATGTCCGTTTCGCGGGCCTCTCCAGGGCCATTGACGACGCAGCCAAGTACGGAGAGCGAAAGCGGGGTATGGATATGTTGAAGCCGTTGCTCAAGCGCCTGAACAGTGCGGATGACATCAAAGCCCTGTCGTGCGCAGCTTGGGCACGACACGACTCGTACTCCGCGCGTGCGAATGCCAAGCGATTTCAGGATTTCATAGCCGACCCGAACTTCCTCCTCCGGTTCGGCGGAAAGGGAGACGCGGATGGTGTCGCCGATCCCGGCCCAGAGCAGATTGCCGATGCCGATCGCACTCTTCACCGTGCCGCCGATCAGGCCCCCGGCCTCTGTGATCCCCAGATGCAGCGGGCAATCCACGGCTTCTGCAAGACCCATATAGGCCGATACCGCCAGAAAGACGTCGCTAGCCTTCACCGCGACCTTATATTCGTGAAAATCCTGGTCCTGCAGCAGCTTGATATGATCAAGCGCGCTTTCTACCAGTGCTTCCGGGCAGGGCTCGCCATATTTTTCGAGCAGGTCCTTTTCGAGAGAACCAGCGTTGACGCCGATTCGGATGGCGCAGCCATTGGCCTTCGCCGCGTCCACCACTTCCTTGACCCGTGCCTCGCTGCCGATGTTGCCAGGATTGATGCGCAGGCAGGCCGCGCCCGCGTCGGCGGCTTCCAATGCGCGCTTATAATGAAAATGAATGTCCGCGATGATGGGTACGCGCGCGGCGCGAACGATCTGCCTGAGCGCAGTGGTCGATTCCTCATCGGGGCAGGACACCCGGATCAGGTCAGCGCCCGCTTCCTCGCAGCGGCGGATTTGGTCGATGGTGGCCCTCGCATCCGACGTCAACGTATTCGTCATAGTTTGCACTGTGACAGGCGCATCGCCGCCGACCGGCACATTGCCGATCATGATCTGACGGGATTTCCGCCGTTCGATATCGCGCCAGGGGCGTAGGGACATGAGGATGAGCTCGCCTGTTTGTGAAGCGTGCTTCATATAGACGGCCCCGCCTTCTATTCCAACCGGCTTTGCTTGAATGATGTCCGGCTGCTCCCTGATACATTTTGCGACAGAGGCTTTCATAAAGCTGACAATCGCATTCCCGCGCCGTTCAGGACGAATCATCAAAAATCGCGGATGTCGGTAAGCCAATTTCTTTCGTCGGATTGGCCCACTGAGCAAAGGGAATTGAATTATGCGCAAGATTATCATTGCCGCCCTGGTGGCGGCCACTGCTCTGCCCGGAATGGCCATGGCCCAAAATCGGGAGCTTTCCCGTGACCGGCACGACATCCGCCAGGAACAGCGCGAACTTCGTCAGGCACGCCGATATGGCGATGGCCGTGATGTGCGCCGGGAAGCTCGCGACGTTCGACAGAGCCGGCGTGAATATCGCGAAGACTGGCGTGATTATCGCAAGCAGAACCGTAAACTTTATACTCGGGGCAACTGGCGTTCGCCTTATCGCTATCATGCCTTTGGCGCCGGCGCCCGGATTCAACCAGGCTATTATGCGCAGCGTTATGTGATTGCCGATCCGCGGCGTTACCGGCTCCCCGTCGCTCGTGGTCCCAATCGGTGGGTGCGTCATTATGATGATGTGCTGCTGGTAAACACCCGCACGGGCAGAGTGGTGGACGTCATCCACAACTTCTATTGGTGATTGTCCCCCTTGACCGCGCCGTCCGCTCTTACAAGCAGGGCGGCGCGGCGATGACGGGCCAAAGCGTACGCCATCAGTCCGAAAGGGGGTGGACTATGGTTAACAACGCTCAAAGCCCGGGAAAGGTTCTCCGCCAAAATCACGCTTTTGCATCGTGATGGATAAAAGCAGCGGCTTGCTCAATAGCGGCAGGCATTTGCAGGGGCGGCGCTCAAGATCATCTTGTACGCCGTCCGATCACCATCACTGCGCCAGCGCCTCCGCAATCAACTTCCGGCTGTTCGCTACGCCATAAAGCGCAATGAAACTGCCCATGCGCGGACCCTGCGAGGAGCCCAGAAGGGTTTCATACAGCGCCTTGAACCAATCGCGCAGAGTTTCGAACCCGCCCTCCTTGCCGATCGTATAAACAATGGTCTGAATGTCCTCGGCCGCCGCATCGGGGGCAAGTGCCGCCAGTTCCCTGTCCAGGCGTTCCAACGCTGCAACTTCCACACCCTCAGGCTTGCGACGGAGAAGCGTGGGCGCGATGAAATCCCGATTATAGGCCAGCGCGTTACGAATAAGGCCGGCCAATTCAGGATATTTGTCCGCGCGCGCGTCCTCGACATAATTGCCGAGATAGGCCCAGACCTGTTCCTCGGTCGCCTCCGCCCCCATCACGCCCACAAGGTTCAGCAGCAGTCCATAAGTGACTGGCAGGGCAGCCTCCGGCACTTGGCCATTATGGATGTGGTGCACCGGATTGCCGAGTTTCTTGTCCAGATCCTGTGCCGGATAATTGCCGCGAAACTGAAGATAATCGTCCACTGCGCGTGGGATCACGCCGATATGAAGTTGCTTGGCACTCTTGGGTTCACGATAAGCATAAAAGGCCAGGCTCTCTTCCGATCCGTAAGTCAGCCATTCCTCGATCGAAAGGCCATTGCCCTTGGACTTCGAAATCTTCTCGCCCTTTTCGTCGAGAAACATTTCATAGATGAGGCCTTCGGGTTTCCGGCCGCTCAGCGCCTTGGCGATCTTGCCCGATTGGATGCCGCTGTCGGTCAGGTCCTTGCCATACATTTCATAATCGACGTCCAGCGCTACCCAGCGCATGGCCCAATCGACCTTCCATTGCAGTTTCGCGCCGCCTGAAAGGATACAATGCTCAATCACTTCGCCCTGATCCTCGAACCGGATCAGGCCAGCCTCGGCATTCACCACTTCGACCGGCACCTGAAGCACGATACCGCTTCTGGGGCTGATCGGCAGGACGGGCGAATAAGTGGCCTGCCGTTCGGCGCGGAGGGTCGGCAGCATGATGGCCATTATATCCTGATAATGGCGAAGCACGTTTTTCAGCGCTTCGTCGAACTGGCCGCCCTTGTACCGTTCCGTCGAGGATACGAACTCATAATCGAAACCGTAGCGATCCAGGAATGCGCGCAGCATGGCATTATTATGATGCGCAAAGCTTTCATATTTCCCAAACGGGTCGGGGATCGCGGTCAACGGCTTGCCCAGATGCTCGCGAAGCATATCCTGCTCCGGCACATTGTCGGGCACTTTTCGCAGACCATCCATGTCATCGCTGAATGCCACCAGCCGCGTCGGGATGTCCGACAGCGCCTCATAGGCATGACGGACCATCGTGGTGCGCAGCACTTCATTGAACGTGCCGATATGCGGCAAGCCCGATGGACCATAGCCGGTTTCGAAAAGCATATAGCCTTTGTCGGGTGCGCTCTGGCCATGGCGTTTCAGCAGCTTGCGCGCCTCTTCAAAAGGCCATGCCTTTGATTGCATCGCTGTGTCGCGCAAATCGCTCACTGATGTTGCCCTTTCGTTCCCAATCGGCTTTAAGAGGAAAATAGTGACACTTCCCCTAGCCTTTCCTGCGCTGCATGCAAGTCATGGCGGCATCTGGCTGCGCGATCCGGACGGCCAGACGCGCGCCGTGTCGAAAGGGGAGGCCGTTGGCCGCGCGGCGGAGACGCCTGTGATTTTCCTCAACGCTCCGTTGATGGGGCAGCGGCTTGGCTATCCTGACCTGTCGGGACTCGATTTGCTGGAGTTGTGGGCCTTCGTGCATCCGGCGCGGTTTGTCGTGCCGACGCCCAAGGGATTCGCGCGTGCGCTTAATCTCTTCATCGGAAATGGTGAACTGGCCGAATCCGACATTCCCGCGCTCTATCATGCCGCAGCCGAAGCGCTCCTCACCACGCTTGAGTCGCCCCGCTGGCCAGAACGCGAAGGAGCGTGGACAGCCGCGCAATCCCTGTTCCGCCTGCGCTGGCCTTGGGCACAACTCGTCGCGCAGCGCATCAGAACACCCGAAAGGGCAGAGCGCTGGCTGTTCTCCAAGCTGCCGGAATGGGAGGAGAAGCCTGCCCGTGCTCAGCCGCGCACCATTTCCTTGGATGACGAGGAAGTGACGGATCGCCTCCGCAGTTTGACTGGGGAGGGGGCAGAGCAACGGCCTGGTCAGCGCGCCTATGCTGAGGCGGCGGCCGCCTGCTTCGCCCCGCGCGCGCACCGCGATCAGCCCAACATGCTCCTTGCCGAAGCGGGGACGGGCATCGGCAAGACGCTGGGCTATCTCTCCCCCGCCTCGCTCTGGGCTGAAAAAGCGGATGGAGCGGTCTGGATTTCAACCTATACCAAGGCGCTCCAACGTCAGCTCGACCGCGAAACCGAACGTATCTATTCCGATCCGGCGACACTCCGGCGCAAGGTGGTAGTGCGCAAGGGCAGGGAAAATTATCTCTGCCTCCTCAATCTGGAGGACGCGTTACAGGGCGGCTTTGCCGGCAGGGCGGCAACACTGGCGCATCTGGTGGCGCGCTGGGCGGCTTTCACCAAGGATGGCGACATGGTCGGTGGCGACCTGCCCGGATGGTTGCCGACCTTGTTCCGTCGCAATGGCTCCACCGCTCTTACCGACCGACGTGGGGAGTGCGTCTATGCTGGTTGTCCGCATTATCGCAAATGCTTCATCGAACGCGCAGCGCGGGCAAGCGCTGATGCTGATCTCGTTATCGCCAATCACGCTCTGGTCATGGTCAATGCGGCGCGAGGGCGGGAGGCGGGTAACCGGCCCACGCGGATCATTTTCGATGAGGGACACCATCTGTTCGATGCTGCCGATTCGACCTTTGCCATCGCGTTGACAGGGCAGGAAACGATTGAGCTGCGCCGTTGGGTCATCGGACCGGAGGGCAGCTCGCGTGGCCGCCGCCGCGGTCTTGCCGCACGGCTGTCGGATGTCGCCAGCTATGATGAGGAAGGCGCCCGCGCGATAGAGGCAGCCCGGAATGCGGCGCTTGCGCTTCCGTCGGATGATTGGCTGAAGCGAATCAACACAGGCGAACCCTTCGGCCCGGTTGAAGCCATGCTCGCCGCCGCGCGGGGAACGGTTTACGCTCGGGACGCGCAGGACGGCGCCGATGCGGGCTACGGCCTTGAAACCGAAATGGCTGAACTGGATGGTGCACTGGTGGAGGCTGCGCAAACGGCTGCCGAAGCGCTGGATAACCTTCTGCGTCCGCTGACGCGGCTTGGCAAACGGTTGGAGGCAGTCCTTGAGGATGCCCCCGACTGGCTTGATGGCGCGGCGCGGGCGCGGATTGAGGGCGCTCTCGGTTCGCTCGGCTGGCGCTGCGACATGGTGGCGGGCTGGCTATCGCTACTCTCCCGCGTTGGCGGTCCCGCTGATCCTGACTTTGTTGATTGGCTGGCCATCGACCGTTTTGAAGGGCGGGAGTATGATATTGGAATTCACCGCCATTGGCTCGATCCCACGCGGCCGGTGACGGAGGTTGTCACCAAGCCTGCTCACGGGGTCATCATCACTTCCGCCACGCTGAAGGGCGGCGGCGATTGGGACACAGCGGAAGCACGGAGCGGATCGCAGCATCTGCTCCGACCCCCGGCACGGTTTGAGGCGCATAGCCCCTTCAACTATGCCGCGCAGGCTGAAGTGCTGATCGTTACTGATATCAAGAAGGGTGACATCGCCGCCATGTCGGGCGCCTATGCGCGCCTGATCGAAGCGGCACAGGGTGGAACGCTGGGGCTTTTTACCGCGATTCGCCGGTTGCGTGCCGTTCATGCCCGCATCGCCGATCGCTTGGCTGAGGCGCGGCTACCGCTCTATGCCCAGCATGTAGACCCGATGGATACGGGCACATTGGTCGATATTTTTCGCGATGATCCGCGCGCTTCGCTGCTTGGCACAGATGCGTTGCGCGACGGCGTCGACGTTCCTGGCCATTCGCTGCGGCTGGTGGTTATGGAGGGTGTGCCCTGGCCCAAGCCGACGGTGCTCCATGCCGCGCGACGTCTGGCGGGGGGCGGCAGCGCCTATGATGACCGGCTGATCCGATCCCGACTGGCGCAGGCCTTTGGTCGACTCATCCGCCGGGCGGACGACCGGGGCAGTTTTGTCATTCTTTCTGCCGCCATGCCCTCCCGCCTGCTTACGGCTTTTCCCGAAGGCGTACCGATCCGGCGCGTAACATTGGACGAAGCGATAATTTCTGTAAGTTCCCGTCTTTCATCCGAAACATCTTTCGGGCATCAGGCGCAGGACGCATCCTGTGTGGAGAGATAATTGAAACGGCTGACCCTGCTGCGCCATGCCAAATCGAGCTGGGATGATCACGTCCCGCGCGATTTCGACCGGCCGCTCAACAAGCGGGGCGCGCGCGCTGCGGCGACGATGGGGCAATATGCGCGCAGCCGCGACATGCATTTCGATTATCTGATCGCGTCGCCTGCCCTGCGCGTGACTGAGACGCTTGACGAATTTCTTGAAGCCTATGGCCAAAATGTCGAAGCGAATTGGGACCGGCGCATCTATCTGGCATCTTCGGCGACCCTGATGGATGTTTTGCGCGATATCCCTGAGGATAAATCGGATTTGTTGATGCTCGGGCATAATCCGGGGCTTGAGGATTTGATACTGTCCCTGGTTTCCGACGATGGCACGTCCCGTCTGCGCGACGAAGTGGAAGTGAAGTTTCCGACCGCCAGTCTGGCAGTGATAGAGATTGATGTTGAAAAATGGAATGACGTGGGCCCTCAAACGGCCAAATTGGCATGTTTCATCCGGCCGCGTGATCTCGACCCCACGCTGGGGCCGGATCAATATTAGGCAAGGGTTCTAATGGGTTCTCTGCTCACGGTTGGTTCATGAGCGGGATATGCGGCGCAGCCTCTCTTGGTAGAAAGCCAAGGAGGCGTGGATCGTCGAAAATCTCCACCTGCCGCATGCAGGGTATGAAGCCTGACCTGCGATAGAATCCCAGTGCCGTTGGATGGTCCAGCGTACAGGTATGGACCCAGAACCGTTCGACCCCCACCCGCCAAGCGAGCATTTGCGCATGCGCCATCAGCCAACGGCCATGCCCCTTGCCAGCCAATTCGGGGATGAGCGCGAAAAAAGAAAGCTCGCAATCCGGCAGCGATCGGAAATCCAGCTCCAATATGCCGACTTCAATGCCCATCGGGTCCGTCACCGCGTAAACCTCAATGTCATCATCGTGAATGATGTCGATCAGCGCCCGATCCGCCATGACGAGGCGGGAAAACCACAGCCACGGTTCACCGACGCGACGAAATAAGGCTCGGTATTTGGCGATGGCTGGCTTGTTCCAGCGAACCAGCCGCAAATGCGAGGAGGGAAGGGGTGCTGGTTTCGGCCGCGCTATCATTTGCAGGGTGGTGACGATCGTCGCGACTTGATGCGGCGGCACGCCCTGCAAGCTCATTCCATCAACTCCAGGATGCGAGCGGCGGCAGGCTCATTAATATAGCGTCTATATTGCCGCCGGTTTTGAGCCCGAACGATGTTCCCCGATCATAGACCAGGTTGAATTCTGCATAGCGCCCGCGCCACTCCAGCTGCCGCTGTCGCTCTTCGCTGGTCCAGGCGAGACCCATGCGCCGCCGCACGATAGTCGGGAATATTGCCAGGAATGCCTCCCCCACGTCTTTCGTAAATGCGAAATTCGCGTCGAAAGCGCCCTCCAGATGGTCATAGAATATGCCGCCAACGCCCCGGTGCACGCCGCGATGGGGAATGAAGAAATAATCATCTGCCCATTTTTTGAAGCGCGGATAGTAATCTGCATCATGCGCCTCGCACGCTTGCCTGAAAGCAGCGTGGAAGTCCGCAGTGTCGGTATCGTAAGGAATGGGTGGGTTCAAATCCGCGCCGCCACCGAACCAGCGTTTGGTCGTGACCAGAAAGCGAGTGTTCATATGAACGGCTGGCACATGGGGATTGGCCATGTGCGCCACGAGACTGATTCCTGTGGCGAAAAATTGCGGATTTTCATCCGCGCCATGAATTGTCTTTGCAAACTCCGGGGCGAAGGTGCCGCCGACTGTCGAAATATTCACGCCTACCTTTTCGAAAACGCGGCCCTTCATCACGCCGCGGACGCCGCCGCCGCCTTCGCTGGGCCCGAGCCCCTCCGCCTGCCGATCCCAAGGCGTGTAAGTGAAGCATGCATCGCTTCCGTTCTCACGCTCGATCGCTTCGAATTCCAGGCATATGCGATCGCGCAGGCTCTCGAACCAATCGCGTGCCGCCTGTTGTTCCCCGTCCAGAGTAATCATGCCGGATAAAGTCCCGTCTGCCGTAATGCTTCACTCAACGCGATGCCCCCTGCGACGGCAATATTCAAGGAGCGAAAACCCTCCTTCATCGGAATGCGAATCCGAAGCGCCGCTCGATCATGCACATCGTCGGGCACACCTGCCCCTTCCGACCCCAGCAGCAGCACGTCATTCTCTTGGAATACAGCGTCTGGCAGGCGCACATCCCCCCGGCTGGTGAGCAGCACGAGCCGATGGCCCCCTTGCTTCATTGCCTGATTGAACGTGCTGAAATTCGGGCGCCGTTCTACTTGGGCCGCGGATGCATAATCCATGGCAGAACGCTTCAACTGCTTGTCGGAAAACGGAAATCCGCAGGGTTCTATAATGTCCAGCGCGACACCGAAGCAGGCGCATAACCGGATGATGGTGCCGGTATTTCCGGCGATATCGGGCTGATAAAGGGCCATTCGCATGCCTGCGCTTTAATCCGGCGAGGGCATTTGTCATAGAGCAATCAAATTGCCTGTTGGCAAACGGGGCATTCCAAGGCTATCAGGCGCGCGAACCGCCGGGGGATTTGGCGGCATTGCGTCTGCGTCGCTGATTTTTGCAGGGATTCAGCGCACTTGTGAAAATGAACAAGGGACAAGGGCAGTTGAATGACAACGCTTGATCAAGGTGAAACGACGGAAAATCCCGGTGAAACCGGTGTCCGCCGTCGTGACTTCATCAATATTGCGGCAGTGAGTTTCGCCGGCGTCGGCGCCGTCGCGGTCATTCCGCCGCTGGTGAACCAAATGAACCCGAGCGCTGACGTGCTCGCACTGGCCTCGACGGAAGTCGACATCAGCGCGATTCAGCCCGGTCAGGCGATCAAGACCGTTTTTCGCAGTCAGCCGCTCTTCGTCCGTCACCTGACGCCCAAGGAAATCGCCGAAGCCGACGCTGTGCCGCTTGGCGATCTTCGTGATCCGCAGACGCTCGAAGAGCGTACCGCCGAAGGCAAGAAGGAATGGCTGATCACCATGGGCGTGTGCACCCATCTGGGCTGTGTGCCCCTTGGCGCTGGCGAAGGTGAAAACCGCGGTGAATTCGGCGGCTATTTCTGCCCCTGTCATGGTTCCTCCTACGATACAGCCGCTCGCATCCGCAAAGGTCCGGCGCCCACAAATCTGGAAGTGCCGGAATATAAATTCACATCCGACACTGTCGTAACGGTAGGCTGAGGTAAGAGATCATGAGTTTTCCCTGGGCTGAACACTATACCCCAAAGAATCCGCTCATGCAGTGGATCGATTCCCGCCTTCCGCTGCCGCGTCTGGTCTATAATGCCGTTGGTGCTGGCTACCCGGTCCCGCGGAACCTGAACTATTTCTGGAATTTCGGTGTTCTCTCTGGCGTTGCGCTGGTTATTCAGCTCATCACCGGCATCGTTCTCGCCATGCATTATGCCGCCAATGCCGGCGTCGCATTCGACAGCGTCGAACATATCATGCGTGACGTGAATTCCGGTTGGCTCCTGCGTTATGCACATGCCAATGGCGCCAGCTTCTTCTTTATCGTGGTTTATCTCCACATTTTCCGCGGCTTGTTTTATGGCTCTTATAAAGCGCCGCGCGAAATGGTGTGGCTGCTTGGCCTGGTTATCTTCCTGCTCATGATGGCTACGGCCTTCATGGGTTATGTGCTTCCCTGGGGTCAGATGAGCTTCTGGGGCGCCAAGGTGATTACCGGTCTTTTCGGTGCTATTCCGGTCGTGGGTGAGCCGATCCAAACCTGGTTGCTTGGTGGTTTCGCACCCGGCAATGCCTCGTTGAACCGTTTCTTCTCACTTCACTATCTGCTGCCGTTCGTTATCGCGGGTGTTATCATCCTGCATATCTGGGCTTTGCATATCCCAGGATCGAACAATCCGACCGGTGTCGATGTGCAAGGACCCCAGGACACCATTCCCTTCCATCCTTACTACACGGCGAAGGATGGCTTCGGGCTCGGTGTATTCCTGATCATCTTTGCAGCGACAGTGTATTTCGCACCCAATTACTTGGGTCACCCGGATAACTATATTCCGGCCAATCCGCTTTCGACGCCAGCGCACATTGTACCTGAATGGTATTTCTGGCCTTTCTATGCGATCCTGCGCGCCTTCACTTTCGACTTCCTCTTCGTTCCGGCGAAGCTGCTGGGCGTGATGGCGATGTTCGCGTCGATCCTCCTACTCTTCTTCCTGCCCTGGCTTGACCGTTCACCGGTTCGCTCGGGTAACTACCGTCCGTTGTTCAAGCAGTTCTTCTGGGTACTCGTCGTTGATGTCGTGATCCTTGGCTATTGCGGCGGCGCTCCGGCAGAAGAACCTTTCGTTATGATCAGCCAGCTCGCGGCGGCCTATTACTTCGCCCACTTCCTGATCATCCTGCCGATCATTTCCAAGATTGAGCGGCCGCTTCCGCTGCCTGCCTCAATTTCAGAATCGGTCCTGCATGGCGAAGCGGCGGAAGCCGCGCCGATTGCTCAGACTGCCTAAGGGGGAAACAGAAAAATGGTTCGCGTTATTGCTGCCCTCGTCGGCATCTTCTTTTCGGGCATGCTGCTCTACTCCTTTGTATTTGGAGCGGTGAACTACATCGGTGATCCGCCAGCCCCGACCGTTGAGCATGAATTCCATCTCAGCCCGAAAGAGGTGGAATTCGCATCCGATGGCCCGCTCGGTCACTATGATCGTCCGCAACTGCAGCGTGGGTTCCAGGTATTCAAGGAAGTCTGCTCGGCGTGTCACTCGCTGCGCCTCGTCGCTTTCCGCGATCTGGAAGGCCTTGGTTATAGTGAAGCCGAAGTAAAGGCGATCGCTGCCAACTGGTCGATTGAAACGCCTTCGGTTGATCCTGAGACCGGTGAAGCGTCTACTCGCAAGCCGATCCCGGCGGATCACATTCCGTTGCCCTTCGCTAACGATGTGGCTGCACGCGCTGCGAACAACAATGCGATTCCGCCGGATTTGTCTTTGATGACAAAGGCACGTCACCACGGCAATGCGTACATCTATTCGTTGCTGACAGGATACCAGCAACAATCGGCGGAATTGCTCAAGGAGTTTCCGGATGCGAAAACGCCTGAAGGGCTGCACTATAATCCCTATTTCCCCAACCTGAATCTCGCCATGGCGCCGCCGCTGACGAGTGACGGTCAGGTCACTTACGCCGATGGGACCAAGGCGACGGTGGATCAGATGGCGAAGGACGTTGCTGCCTTCCTGACCTGGACGGCAGAACCCAAGCTGGAGAGCCGCCATCGTGCGGGCTTGGCGGTCCTGTTCTTCCTGATCGTTGCGACGGGCTTGGCCTACATGTCTTACCGCAACATCTGGGCTGACAAACATTAAGCCTTGTCGATTTCCCCAAAGGGAGAGCGATGGCAGAATACAGCCGGCGGATATCACGATCCGTCGGCTGATTGCTATTCCGGCTTCGCGTGGAATTCTTCGAGGTTCAGTGCGGTCGTTTTTCTGGCGATTGGGGGCTCGCGCGAGCTAGGAACGGAATTGAAAATCGCGGACGGTGGGATGGTCCCGTTATCTTGACGGTGTCACCCGTCTTAAGGCCTTGGTAGAGAAAAGCCGGTTCTCCCATGGATCATCAAGCGCGGAGAACTGTTGCTGATTATAGGCGGACGGCCCTTACACGAGAGGGTCAGTTACGTTTGCCAAATCGGAGGCAAGCGCTTGTGGCCATTCGGACCGACACTTGCCCGGATAATGAGCAATATTCGTGGCCTGATCAAGTCTGGTTGAATGGCATGGGGAGCGGGTGAAGCTTAGCAAGTACACTCGCGTCCGGCGCATTGAGTGAGGAAACGCGGAGCTGGCCGAGTTTATCGAGAGTCTCACTTTTGAGAAGGGCGAGAGCATGTGCCACGCCACCGACCTCGGCGCATAATCCATAGAGTGTTGCGTGGCACCGGCATTTTTCACTCACGCCGGTTCGTACAGGACCTGCGCAGCGCGGGTCAGGCAGACGCGATTGTCAACATCTCCTCGTTTCATTTCGGCGTTAACGCGCTGGTGACGCGGATTATGATGCGGCCAAGGGCGGCTTGCGGAACCTCGCGCGGACGCGGGCGCCGGACGGCGCGGCTGGGGATCACCGTCATCGCATCCGGCATGATCCCGACGCCGATGAAAGGCCGCGCCGTGGTGCCAGACATCGACATCCACCTCCGCGCTCGCGGTGCTTGTGCATTGGCCATAAGTGGCATAGATATCGTAATGCGACATATTTATGCCGCGTACAACTCAACGACCGTCCGAACAGTTCCATGCAATACAATCGGGATGACGGAAAGGGGCTATCCCGAGCTTACCCGTCGTCCGGCGGGCGTTCGCCCAACGACTAATCCTGCGTCTTCTTGATGATACCATAGCCGGTAGGGCTTAGTTTCAGATCATATTTCTTGCCATCCATGGCGCGGGCATCGTCGATTTCCCAATAGGGACCGTCATTGTCCAGCTCAATTTCTTCCCAGCTCTTGAAGCCTTCGGCCGTAAGTTTGGCGGCAATCGCCTTTGCTTCGTCCTGAGTGGGGCCGCGGTCCGCATAGGCCGGGACTGCAATCATGGACGCAGCCAGAAAAGCGCTGGCAATCTTCAAGGGTCCGAACGTCTTCATGTGGAAGCTCCTTCATCTGTCTGTCGGGCAAACCGATGGGCGCGTAACGAGGTTCCGCCGATCACCTCTATTTCTTGATGGGGCTATCTCCGGATATTTATTGCGGGGTGCCAGGCCGATTTGTTTCCAGCACACCGCCCCCAAGGGCGATATAGAGTGAGATCAGGTTATCGAGTTCGCTGCGGTGTACCTGAATCAATGCCTGTTCCGCCGTGAACAGATTACGTTCCGCGTCGAGCACTTCGAGATAGTTGGCGACGCCCTCCCGATAGCGGGTGCGGGCGAGGAATGCGATCTGACGCTGCGCCTCGGTCGCGCGCAACTGAGCGCCAACCTGCTCCGATAGCCAGCGCCGACCCGCCAGGGCATCCGCGACTTCGCGAAATGCCTGTTGAACGGTGCCTTCATAATCAGCGACAGCAATATTCTCCCGTGCTTCGGCGACGGTCAGATTGCCTTGGCGGCCGCCCCAGTCAAAGATGGGCAGGCTGATGGATGGGCCAAAGCTCCAGCTTAATCCATCGTCGCTAAAGAGATTGTCGAGAGCGGTCGATGCAAAGCCAAGGCTGCCTGTCAGCGAAATGGTAGGAAAGAATGCAGCGCGGGCAGCGCCCACATTCGCGCGCGCGGCCCGCAGTCTCTCCTCGGCGGCCAGAACATCCGGGCGCGTGACCATTAGATCGGAGGGCAAACCGGCTGCGATCACTTGTCCGCTCTTCTGATCGGCGAGTGGCATGGGCGCAGATAATCCGGCCGGAAGTGGCCCACCTGTCAGGACAGCCAGGAAATTATCGTTCTGCGCCTTGGCAAGATGCAGCCCGGCCAGTTCGGTTTCGGCCTGAGTCAGGAGCGATTCCGCCTGGCGAAAATCGAGGGCCGAAGTGACTCCGGCATCAAGCCGCCGCTTGGCGATGCGCAGCCCCTCCCGCCGACTGCGCACCGTCGCTTCGGCCAGTGCGATCCGTTCGTCAGCTTCCCGAGAGGCGAAGTAGGTCGAGGCCACGTCGCGGATAAGGGTGAGGCGGAAAGCGCGCTGCGCCTCGATTGTCGCGAAATATTGCGAACGCGCCGCTTCGGAGAGATTTCTCACCCGCCCCCAAAAATCAAGTTCGAAGCCGGTAACGCCGACGCCAACGGAATATCGTGTGCCGGTGGAGGGTCCAACCTCGGGGATGCCAGTGACAGCGCCTGGCGTGCGGCTGCGTGTGACATCGGCGGTGGCGCCGAGCGTCGGCAGTCGCTCTGCCGCCTGAATATGATACAGCCCACGCGCTTCCTCGATCTGCGCGATGGCAATGGCAAGATCGCGATTGCGTACCAGCGCGGTGGCTACCAATTGTTCCAGCCGCGGGTCGCTAAAGAAATCCCGCCACCCGATCTCCACCGCGCGTTGGCCAAGCGTGGCATCACCAGCATAGCTGGGGGGGTAGTCCGCCGCGGTTGGCAGATCAGGCCTCACGTGCGGCGGCGCCAAATTGCAGCCTCCCAGCAGTGCGACCATCAGGAGCGCCATTCCCTTACGCATGGCCAGGCTCCTGATCGCTATGACGCTCTTCACCCGGCGCAGGGGGCCGCCTCTTACTGAGCCAACGACGCACCGAAAGATAAAAAACAGGGATGAAGAAGATGCCAAAGCCTGTCGCTGCAAGCATGCCGCCGACCACGCCGGTCCCGACGGCGATCCGGCTCGCCGCGCCAGCGCCGGTCGCGATGAACAGAGGGACCATGCCCCCGACAAAGGCCAATGAAGTCATGATGATCGGACGTAATCTGAGCTTCACCGCCTCCAGCGTCGCCTCCATCGGTGATTTGCCCTCGGCTTCGAGTTCGATCGCGAATTCCACGATGAGGATAGCGTTTTTCGCGGCAAGACCAATGATCGTGATAAGCCCGACATTGAAATAAACGTCGGCCGACAAGCCCCGAATCATTGTGAAAAGAACCGATCCAAGAACGCCCAACGGAACGACGAGCAGCACGGAAATCGGTATGGCCCAACTTTCATAAAGTGCCGAAAGCAGCAGGAAAACGACAAGGAAAGACAGCGCGAGCAGCAAACCGATCTGCCCACCCGATTGCTTTTCCTCAAAGGATATGCCGGTCCATTCATAGGCGAACCCTTCCGGCAATGCGGTGGCTAGCCGTTCCATCTCGTCCATGGCTTCACCGGTTGAACGGCCGGGAGCCGCCATGCCGGAAATGGTCATTGCCGGATAGCCGTTATAGCGCTGCAATTGCTGGGGTCCTGAAGTCCATTCCACTTGGGTGAAGGAGGAAAAGGGAACCATCTCGCCAGAGGCGTTCCGTACTTTCAGCGCCAGGACGTCCTCCGGCGTCATTCGATAGGGGGCATCGGCCTGTAAAAGGACGCGCAGGATTCGCCCGTCACGGGTGAAGTCATTCGCATAGGCACTGCCGAACGCAATGGCCAAAGTGCCGTTGACGTCTCCGATCGAAAGACCCAGCGCACGCGCCTTGATACGATCGATCATCACGCGGAGCTGGGGCGCATTTTCCTGACCTTCCGGTCTGACCCCGGTCAACAGCGGGCTTTGGCTCGCGCCGGCAAGCAACTGATTGCGCGCCTTGATTAGCGCTGCCTCGCCCTTGCCGCCCACATCCTCCAGTTTGAAGGTGAAACCGCTGGCGGTGCCGAGTTCCTGAATGGCTGGGGGATTGAGCGCGAATACCAAGGCTTCCTTGATTGCCATGAACGCGCCGTTTGCCTTCCCGACGAGCGTCACCGAACTGTTTTCGGAGCCCTTTCGCTCTCCCCACGGCTTGAGCGTCGTGAACATCATCGCATTGGCCTGCCCCTGCCCAAAAAAGCTGAAGCCGCGAATGATGAATGTGTTGTCGACAATCTCCTGATCCCGATAGAAGGCCTTGACCTGCGCAACGGCCTCTTCGGTTCTCTCCCGGGTGGCACCCGGGGGAGCCTGCACGGCTGTCAATACGGTGCCCTGATCTTCGATGGGCAGGAAGCCGCCGGGGATTCGGGTGAAGAGAAACAGCGTTATAACCAACATGGCCGCAAATACCGCCAGCCAACGCAGGGGAGCGGAAAGAAGCCTGCCGACGACTCCCTGATAACGCCCCGTAGTGCGGTCAAACCATATGTTGAACCGTCCAAAGAGACGGCCGAACCGGTCCATGAACCAGCCTCTTTTGCGCTGATCTTCCGGAAGGTGCGGCTTCAGGAAAGTGGCGCAAAGCGCGGGCGTCAGCGATAGCGCCATGAGCGCCGAAAAGCCGATCGAGATGATGAGAGTAACCGAAAACTGCCGATAGATGGCGCCGGTTGAGCCGGGGAAGAAGGCCATGGGTACAAACACAGCCATCAGCACCAACGTGATGCCGACAATAGCGGAGGTGATTTGTCCCATCGCCTTCACCGTGGCATCATAGGGGGAGAGGTGCTCCTCCTCCATGATCCGCTCAACATTCTCGATAACCACAATAGCGTCATCGACTAGAATGCCGATGGCCAGAACCATCGCGAACAGGGATAATACGTTGATCGAAAATCCGAACAGCCACAGCCCCAGGCACGCGCCTGCAAGGGCAATCGGGACGACAATGGTCGGGATCAGCGTCGCTCGCCAGTTCTGAAGAAACAGAAACATTACCAGGAACACCAACACCATCGCCTCGATCAGCGTCTTCACGACTTCAGTGATCGATGCATTGATGAACGGCGTTGTATCGTAAGGTACGGACCAGGTGATATCCTGGGGGAATGAAGTCGCAAGCTCCTTCATTCGCGCCTTGACCCCCTCGGCCGTTGCCAGCGCATTGGCGCCCGGCGTGGCCTGCACTGCGATGCCAGCAACCGGCCTTCCATTGAGTTCAGAGTCAAAGAGATAGCTTTGTGCGCCAAGTTCGACCCGCGCAACGTCGCCCAATGTAATCGCCGATCCATCAGGATTGGCGCGCAGAATGATATTGGCGAATTGTTCGGGGGTTGTGAAGCGGCTCTGCGTCAGAATAGTGGCGTTGAGTTCCGTCTTTCCTGCCAGCGGAAGATCGCCGATCTGGCCCCCGGGACTTTGGCTGTTCTGCTCCTGAACCGCAGCGAGCGCTTCGGCGGCGGAAAGCCGGTAATTGGCAAGCTTCTGCGGATCGAGCCAGATGCGCATCGCGTAGGGAGATGCGAATACCTGGACATTGCCCACGCCGGGCACGCGCCGCAATTCGTCCACGACCCGCGCATTGGCGAAATTGCCGAGTTCCAGCGCGCCCGTACGTCCCGAATTCGAACCGACTGCAATCAGGAGGAGGAATCCCGAATTGGCCTTCTGAACCGGTATGCCCTGCCGCCTGACCTGTTCGGGCAGGCGTTGCTCAACCAGCGCCAATTTATTCTGCACGTCCATCTGAGCCTTGTCGATGTCCGTGCCGGTCTTGAAGGTTATGGTGATCGTCGCCGAGCCATTGGAGTTGCTGGTCGACGACATATAGAGCAGGCCCTCTACGCCATTCAGCTCCTGCTCGATCACCTGAGTGACATTCTGCTCCAGCGTCGCCGCTTCCGCCCCGGGATATGTCGCCCGGATCGTGAGGGAAGGGGGCGCAACCGATGGATATTGCTCAATCGGAAGGGCCTGAAGCGACAATATCCCGGCCAGAATGACGCAAAGCGCCACGACCCAGGCAAAAATCGGCCGGTCGATGAAGAAACGAGGTCCCATCCGCTTGGCCTAACGTTCTTGTTGCGGCTGGGCGCCACGCTTGGACGTCGCCTTAGACTTGGCGATTCGGATCGGTTTGCCCGGCTGCAGCTTTTGCAGGCCCGATACGATGACTCGATCACCAGCCTTCAGCCCGCTGCGCACAATCCAGTTGCCTCCCTGCAGCTCGCCCAGTTTTACTTCGCGCGGCTCTGCGATATTTTTTTGCCCTACCACCATGATCGTGCCGCCCTGCGCTCCCACCGTCACCGCTCGTTGAGGCACGAGGAAACCGCCGGTTTTCATGCCCGCGTGAATTTTCGCGCGGACGAACTGGCCCGGCAGCAGTAATCGCCCGGGATTGGGAAATTCCGCGCGCAGGGCCGCAGTGCCCGTGCCTTCATTGATCGCCAGGTCAAGGAAATCGATATGCCCGCGAAAGCCATAGGTCGTGCCGTCTTCCAGTTCCAATTCAACTTCAAGCTTCTCAAGACCGGGGAATCGTAATCGTCCGGCCGTAATGTCACGGCGGATTGCGAGCAGATTTGAACTGGATTGTGAAAAATTGACGTATATGGGATCAATTTGCTCGATAGTCGTCAGCAGCGTGCCACTGGCGGCGCTGACGAGAGCGCCTTCAGTCACCTGAGCCCGGCCAGCGCGACCGGAAATGGGCGCAGTTACCGTCGTATAGCCGAGGCTCAGTCGAGCGCTTTCCACCTGTGCGCGTGTTTGCGCGACGTCTGCCTGGGCGGAACGAAGCCGGGCGACCGCTGCGTCGAATTCCTGCTTGCTGATCGCCTGATCCTTCAGCAAAGGCCGATAGCGATCAACATCTTGCTGAGCATTGGCTGCATTGGCCTGCGCACGTTCCAGCGTCGCCTGAACGGCATTAAGGTTCGCGCGCAATTCCCGCGGATCAATAGCAAACAGCGCTTGTCCGGCACGCACGTTGCTACCCTCGTCATAAAGCCGCCGCTGCACAATGCCATCGACCCGCGCACGAACCTCCGCAGTACGGGTGGCCTGAACACGTCCCGGAAGCTCCACTACATTGGGTATCGGTTGCGATTTGACGGTTATGACTTCCACCTCTGGCGGCGGGGGTGCGGGTGTGGGCTTGTCTGAACATCCAGCAAACATGAGCAGGGCCGCACCCAGTGCGGCCCCGAGAAGATTTCTCAAATATTTAGCTGAATGCATAGACATTCTTCCCGACACTGAATTGACGTACAATGCTCTTCAACGCCTCCGTGACGGCCAGGTTGCGGCGGTTTCCCTGTCGATCGATACTGCGCCAATTACAGGTTTCTCAACCGCAGAATGCAACATATCATATAATAGCACGTATTTTCAGAAAGATAACCAGTCCGAAACAATCCTCTAAAAATGAGGGGGGTCACGTCGGGGCGGGCTCGCCATCGTGCTGGTCGGGGCATGATCGTCGGTACTGGCTTGACGATTTTCCTCCTGCCTGCACTCTATTCCCGGTGGTTCCGGATCGTTGCGGTGCCCGAGGCGAAGCAGAAACGAAGCTGATCACTCAAGAGGAGAGAGAGCATGTTGGAAATGACCGAAAGCGCAGTCGAGATCCCGCCTCATGTTCCGGCCGAGTTCGTCCGCGAATATCCCATCGTCCAGGGCCGCTATGTCGAGGAGGATCCCTACAAGACGATCATCCCGGCGATCCATCAATGGCCGCCCGTTTTCTACGCAACCAATGCCTATCCCGGCAGCACCCCCGCCTGGGTGCTCCGCCGCGCCGCCGACGTACGCGAGGCCTATAAGGACACTGAGCATTTCTCCAGCATGGGTGCCAACGGCTTTGCCGCGGCGATCGGCGAAAGCTGGACGATGATCCCGACCGAACTTGATCCGCCGCTCCACACCGGTTTTCGCGCGCTGCTCAATCCACTGTTCTCGCCGCCCCGCATGCGCGCAATGGAAGACAAGGTGCGTAAGGCCGCCCGGCACCATATTGCCAGCTTCAAGGACAAGGGCAAGTGCGACTTCATCCGGGACTTCGCCTTTCCCTTCCCGGTGTCGATCTTCCTCGACCTCATCGACCTTCCGCATGAGGACACCGCCCGGTTCATGACATGGGAGCATGACCTGCTGCACGAATCGGATCTGGACACGGTGGGCAATGCGGTGCGCAACGTCACCGGTTATATGCGCGAAGTCATCGCCGATCGCCGGCGCAACCCGCGCGACGATTTCATCAGCTACGGCATCCAGGCCGAAATACGCGGCCGCCCGCTCACCGACGACGAACTGATCGGTTACACCTTCAACCTCTTCATTGGCGGACTCGACACGGTCACGAGCGTCATGGGTCTGCACTTCCGCCATCTGGCCGAGAACCCCGAGCATCAGCGGCGGCTGCGCGAGGATCCGGCATTCATCAAGACCGGCCTTGAAGAACTGTTGCGGGCGTTCGGGGCGACGAGCACCTTTCGGACCTGCATCAAGGAGCAGCAGATCAACGGGGTGACGATCAAACCGGGCGATCGGGTACTGATGACCACCATCCTGGCCTGCCGCGATCCGGAAGAATATGACCGACCCAACGAGATCGACCTCGACCGGGCACCGCGCCAGATCATGACCTTTGGCAATGGCCCGCATGTGTGCATCGGCATGCACCTGGCCCGGCGGGAGTTGCAGATCGCGCTCGAGGAGTTCCTTGCCGCCATCCCCGAATTCCGGATCGCGCCCGGCGCCAGGATCATGACCCATCTGGGCGGAATGGTGCAGCCCCAGACATTGCCGCTGGTCTGGTAGCACGAGTGCCCGGCGCAGTGCCCTCCTGACCTGCCTGGAGCGCGGGATCGAGATCCGCAGACTTAAGGGTACGAACCGAAGCGCGTCCAACTGCGTGTCCGCAATCTCCGAAGGCCAGAGCGTCTTTGCCATTCCTACCGCCGAAGCTTCCATCGGCCCAGAATTGCCTTTGCGTTGGAAAATATGGGTATAGCTGCCGGGAATTGCGGCCGTGCATTTGCGAGCTGGATCATTTGCATCTATATCTTTGGCGCACAATAGTACGAAGGGACTCCGTTCTTCAAAGCGTCCAAGATAACCGTGGAAGAGAGCGTATCCAAGAATTACGAACTGCTTATCGAGGATGAAGTAAAATTCTCGGATCGCAAGAGAATGGTGTAATTCTTCATGAAAGAATAGAACGTTTACACGACGGCGCGCGCCGGAGCATGCGTGCAAGCATGATCTCACACAGGAGGGATTCGAGGATGAACAGGCTTGAGGGAAAGGTAGCCATTGTCACCGGGGGTGGGGGTGGCATTGGGGGCGCCACCGCCGAACGGTTCGCGCGCGAAGGAGCAAAGGTCGTCGTCGCTGACATTTTCCTGGAACGCGCGCAGGACGTCGTTGGAAAGATCGGTAAAAATGCGCATGCCGTCTATCTTGACGGCGGCGACGAGAAGTCGGTGGAAGAGATGGTAAAGGAGACTATCGCCCGCTTCGGCCGCGTCGACGTGCTGCACAACAATCATGCCTGGCTGATGGACAATATGCCGAACGATCGAACCGTCGTTGACACGCCGTTTGAGGTCTGGGACCGGACCATGGCGGTCAATCTGCGCGGGTACTTTGCAGCAGCGAAATATGCCGTGCCCCACATGATTGCCCAAGGCGGTGGGTCGGTCATCAACATGTCGTCCGATTCAGGCCTCCGAAGCGACACTGCTCATATTTCCTATGGCGTTTCGAAGGCAGCCATAGTCATGCTCACTTATGCGATGGCGACGCAGCATGGACGGCAAGGCGTTCGCACCAACGCTATAGCGCCGGGCCTTATTGTGACGCCGATCGTCCGAGAGGTCGCGAGCGAGCTGATATCACTCGTCCACCGCCATACTCCGTCTCCCGAACTTGGCGAACCTGAAGACATCGCGTCCTTGTGCGCATTTCTTGCAGCGGATGAATCGAAATTCGTTAATGGACAGATCATCAGCTGCGACGGGGGCTTGATGACACATTTGCCCCAGGTCGCCGACCATAGCGAATGGGAAGCGCGACACCGCAAACCGCCAGGTTAAGCTGGGCGGTATCTATCGGCGAAAGACAAGATCGGGATCGTTCAGAAGGCCTACGTGGCGATGGCAGTATTGCTCGTCTTTGTCAGAAGGGAAGGTTTCGCCCGGCCGATGTGATATGTGGCACCGGCGCCGCTAACATGTTGAAATAGCCGAGCGCTCCTTCGATCATTGCTGCGGAATTGCGTCAATTTTTTGTTACCACGTATGGCAGTTGCGCACATCGATTTTTACCAATATCGTTCACAACAAGAACAGAATCACGAGGGCGTAGCCTTTTAGAGGCATGCGCCCCGGCTCCGGATCACGGTGCACATAGGAGGGGCAATCGATGGCACGTCGTATCTCCAAGATTCTATTAATGGGCTCAATTGCGCCCGTATTGACTTTCACACCGCCGCACGCCTTTGCCCAGTCGGGCACGAGCGGCAGTGAGACTGATAACGCCCGTCCCGCAGCCTCCGATGGCTCGTATTCGAATGAAATCATCGTGACAGCCCGCCGCCGTGAGGAGAGCCTCCAGACAGTCCCGGTCGCGGTTGCCGTCGTCGGTGCGGAAACCATTGCCGCCCAAGGGATTCAGACCACGGGCGACATCCAGAAGCTGGTGCCAGGCGTGATCCTCAACGGCGCCGGATCAATGTCCAATTCAACCTATACAATCCGCGGCCAGGGAAAGGCTGTCACGGGTCCGGGCTTGCAGTCGGTCATCACATATTTCAACGAAGTGCCCTTGCCGTCGATCGGAAGCTTCGCGCCGACGTTTGACGTCAGTAATGTGCAGGTGCTCAAAGGGCCTCAGGGCACCTTGTTCGGGCGCAACACCACAGGCGGGGCGGTACTGGTCTATTCGGCGCTACCTACATACGATTTGGAAGGCTATGCCGAAGTCGAGGTCGGAAATTACAACAAACGCGAATTCCAGGGCGCACTCAACATTCCGATTATTGATGACGTGCTCGCCATCCGGCTGGCGGCCGACATCGATCGCCGAAAGGGCTTCACCAAAAATCTTGGCCCCGGCGGGGACACCGACGATGCCCATATGGACGCTTTCCGAGTTTCGGTACGGTTCCAGCCAACAGACTGGATCCGCAACGATCTCGTCTTCGATCACACACGGATCGATACAAACGCCCAGGGTTTCTACCCCTTCCAGGTAATCAATCCTCAACTGAATGCTGCCGTTGCCGAGTTGCGCAGCCACGGCAAACGCACTGTTCGAACATCCAACGAGCCGTTCGACAAGGAAACATTCTGGGGTGTTTCCAACACGACGACCATCGATATTGGCTCGGTTACACTGAAGAATATATTCGGCTACCGTTATACGGGTGTCAGCAACTTCCAGGACGCCACCGGAATTGCCAACGCTCCGCTACCCGACCTCGGACCGGGCCTCGCGGCCCTGGGATATATTCCGGGCCAGCCGGGCGTATTGATCACCACCCGCAATCACAGTAAGTCCGAGCAATATACGGATGAAATCCAATTGAGCGGAACTGCATTCGGCGACAAGTTGTCCTGGATCGTCGGTGCCTTTTACCTCAAGTCCAAGCCGGCCGGTGTCAATTACCTTGCCCTGGATATATTCCGGCCGACACCGCCATCCCCGACGACCGAGTTCATAGTCAACAACTTTCTCGGTGGAGTCTGGCCCGTAGGATCATTGTCCGACACGCTTTATGGCGACAAGAGCGAGGCGCTCTTTGCAAACATATCCTACGAGTTGGACCACCTTTCGTCCGCCCTTTCGGGCCTTACGCTGAATGCTGGCTATCGTTATACCTGGGACGAGCCTTCGGTGTGCAGCAACGGTCGAACTTCCATATCTCTGGCGACAGGAATGACGCTCGCCAAACCCTATGACGGAACGGGTGAGTGCAGGGCGGATGGTGGCAGCGCTTTCGGCCCCGGAAGCTTCTTCGGGTCGACCAAATCAAAGGCACCGACCTACAATTTCGGTGTCGACTGGGCGGTAAGCGACGACGCTTTCTTCTATGTAACGACACGACGAGGCTACCGCGCGGGCGCACTGAACACACCGCGGCTTGCCCCGGTTCTTGCGCCATTTCAGAGCTTTGGACCGCAGAAGGTGACCGATTATGAAGCCGGCGCAAAGCTGCAATGGCGTACGGGCGGCTGGTATGGGCGGTTGAATATCGCCGCCTTTACTGCCAAATTCACTGACATTCAGCTTCAGGCGACCGGTATCACCGCAGCGTCCGGCCTGCCGGGTGTCGATAGCACCAATGCCCCCTCGAATACCGCACTCAGCATCAACGCGGGCTCGGCGCGAGCGAAGGGTGTGGAAGTGGACGGCATAGTGTCGCCGACGAGCGCCCTGAGATTCGCCTTCGGCCTGTCGTACCTCGAGCAAAAATATGTCAAGCTGGAAGCACCCGCAATCCTGGCGCCATTCTTCCAGGGAGCCGAAGGTTTCACGGGATCACCAAAATGGAGCTACCAAGCGGCCATCGACTATGACCTGCCGATCGGTCCGTCCCTGGGTAAGGTCACGCTGCATGCCGATCATTATTATATTGGAAAATATTTCCAGGGACCGGTCCTGCTTCCCTCCTACCGCCTCACGAATTTCCATGCGCGGTGGTCAGACGTGGGCGGCCAACCGATCGACGTTACCTTCTATTTGGATAATGCTTTCAACAAGCGATACATTCAGAACGTCATCCTGAGCACACCGAGCTTTGGCGTTTACACGGGCAGTTTCGGTCCACCGCGCACTTATGGTGTCAGGGTTCGCTACCGCTTTGGCTCGTAAGCGCGACCTGGCCTCGTATCGCCAACCAGACACGACACTGTGTCTTTAAAGGACTCGGCTTCAACAGTGAGGAGGAATAAATGACGAGCATGCAAGAGGACGTCGCGTTGAAGTTCATTGGCTATTTTCGCGACAGCTGGCCCGATAATCTGGATGATCCACTCAAGTTGGTGGAGGATGATTGCTACTATCAAAGCATCGTTCCGACCACCGATCCCATTCGCGGAAAGGCTGCGATCAAGGCGAAATGGGAAAAGATCAAAGCCGAGTATGGCGACCAGCGGCATGAAATGAAGGGCGTAGGCTCGGGCGGAGGCTTCGTTTTCACGGAGCGTGTCGATTATACCAAGCCTGGCGATACCTGGATCCCGATTCCACTAGTCGCGGTGTTCGAGGTGAATGAGCGCGGCAAGATCTTCGCATGGCGAGAATATCTCGATGGCGGTAACGTTGCGCGCAAGATCGGCATCGAAGTCAGTCAGCTGGAAGAGTCGCTGAAGTCACATAGCTGAGTGCTCAAAATGTTTAGACGCCAGCGAAGAAGCGGGCTGCAACGGAGGTATCGAAATATTCGAAGCCGGCGAATATGCGGCTGTTCCTGATCTTGAATAAATAGTGGTAGCGGTTTGCGTAGACTCCCTCCGGGAAATGGAATTCGCCAGCCGCCTCCACGGCAACTCGCTCCGCCTCGGCGGTCATACCGATTATCGTCATGCTTTGTGACGATGAGCGATCGATCGTCTGACCCAGGCTTATCAGGAAATTTGCGGCGCTCATTTCTCCCCAGCCGAGCACCCACCAGCTACCATCGGGATCAAGGAGGGCGGAGCAGGTGGCGGCATCTCCTTCGGCTATTGCGCGAAGAAAGGCCGCGGCGACGGTTTTGTTGCAGGCCCGCTCTGCAACGTCACTGGCGGTCACGTCCCGGCGGGTGCAAGATCGAGCGATTGGATCAACTCTTCCGCAGTCATTCCGTGCTGGCGCGAGGTGTTGGCAAGATCGAGATATTCGCGCCAGGCAGTGATCTTGCCATCGTCGCTCAACTCGAAGACTGCGACAAGCGGAACGGCCGTCCATTTGTCATTACGGCAGGAATAATCGACCCGTTCCGTGAAAACGACATTGCCGTGCGAGGCGATGTTGAGCATCTCGTGCCGTTGGTCCGAAACCTTCTGTCGCATCAGATTGTGCTCGGCGAGAATATGTTCGCGGCCATGCACCGGCGGAATCGTCGGGACGACGATCTGGTAATACGCATCCTCCGCCAGCGGAAGCAGTGCGGCGGCCATGTCGTCGGGCCAGCTGTCGCGATAGGCGCTAATGAATTCCAATACGATCTTTTCTTCCCGATTATAGGTCATTCCAGCCTCCTTCATCACTGTGGCGTGAGGGCATCGCACCGGCGTACGCCGAAAATCCCCTTTATAGCCTGCTACTAGGACTAGCCCATTTTTGAGCGTACAAGAAGGGAAGCGGCTTGGCCAAACTCAAATGCATGCCGTGACAATGGAGAGGGTATCGTGTCGATAATGACGACGAATGAGCAGGTGCAGATGCGCACATGCCCCTTGTGCGAGGGAATGTGTGGGATCGAAGTGCGGGTGCAGGACGGGCAGGTGCTCAGTGTCAGGCCCGATCGTGACAATGTGTTCAGCCGCGGCCACATGTGCCCCAAGGGGACGACCATGGGCGCCCTTCACCACGATCCGGATCGCTTGCGCGGGCCGGTGATCAAGAAGAATGGAACCTGGCACGAGGTTGGCTGGGAAGAGGCGTTGCGTCATTGCGAGAGAATCGCTCACCCGGTCATCAAGCAATATGGCAGCCAGGCGTTGGCGGCCTACACCGGCAACATGATCGCGAAGAGCTTCGATCTGGTGCGCTACGTCGGTTATTTCTTCCAAAAGCTGAAGGTGGGTGGAATCTATGGCTCTTCCACCGTCGATCAGCAGCCCAAGAATGTCGCCTGCCAACTGATGTATGGCAACATGTGGCGCATCCCGGTTCCCGACATCGACCGGACGGATTTCATGCTGCTGATGGGCGGCAATCCCAGTGTTTCAAAAGGCAGCATCTTTTCGCATCGTGACGTGATGGGCGCGATTCGCACGTTACGCGCGCGGGGCGGGCGGATTGTGGTGGTCGACCCGGTGGAAACCGGGACGGCCCAAGCGGCGAACGAATGGCTGCCAATAATTCCGGGTACGGATGCGGCACTGTTGCTCGGTATCGTCCACGTGCTCTTCGCGGAGCAGCGCGTGCGACTCGGCGATTTGGAAGGCAAAGTGAATGGGCTGGCCGAACTTCAAGCTGTCGCCGCTGATTTTTCGCCCGAGTATGTAGCCGCATTCTGCGACATTCCCCCAGCGCGAATCCGGCTGCTCGCGCGGGAGATATCGGAGGCCCGGACGGCCGCTATCTACGGGCGCATCGGCCTTTGTACGCAACGCTTCGGATCGCTCGCGTCATGGCTGACCGACGCGATCGCGATCCTGACTGGCAATATGGGAAAACCCGGCGGCCTCATGTTTAGTACACAGGTGGCGCCCCATCTCGATCTGACGCCGCCTTATCCGGCTGATGCGCCGCTGGTGTCCGGAACAAGCCGGGTGCGGGGAGCGCCTGCAATCCTCGGCTTGTTCCCAGCCTCCTGCCTCGCCGAGGAGATCGATACGCCAGGTGAAGGAAAGATCCGCGGGCTGGTGACAGTGGCTGCCAATCCCGTGCTGAGCGCGCCAGGTGCGGATCGGCTGGAACGCGCGCTGCCACTGCTGGACTTCATGATCTCCTTCGACAACTACATCAACGAAACCACCACCCATGCCGATGTCATCCTACCCGGCCCCTCGCCGCTCGAGCAGGCGCATTGGGACGTGTGGGCTTGGCCGTGGTGCCTCACCTCGGGCGGACATTATTCGGCTCCGCTGTTCACGCAACAGCGGATGGAAGAGTGGCGCGTTGTTATGTACGTGACCGAGATATTGGCCGGCAGATGCTTTGAAGAGATCGATACAGGCGCTCTTGACGACCTCTACTTCAGCGGGATGTGCCGGCATCTCGGTTATGATCCGGAACGCATTCTCGCAACTACGCCGCAACGGGGTTCGGAGCGCATTCTGGAATTGGCGATCCGGAGCGGCCCATATGGCGATCATTACGGCGAACGCGACGGACTGACCCTGGACGATTTCAAGGCCGACGCGCATGGCATACTGGTCGGTGAAGCGGAATCGAGCGTGCCGGTCAGCACGGCGTCAGGCAAGGTCGAACTGGCGCCTGCCTATCTGCTCGACGACATTCCACGCCTGAGGCAAGCCATAGCCGAGCACCGGCCGCAGACCTATCTGGTCAGTCGACGCACGCTTCGTTCGATGAACTCGTGGATGAACAATGTGCCGGTCCTGTCGCGTGGCAAGGACAGGTGCACATTGCTGATTCATCCAGACGATGCCGCGGCACTGGATGTTGACGACCGGGACCATGTTGCGGTGACGAGCGGCGAAAGTCGCATAGTCGTACCCGTCGAGTTGACGCCACATATCAAGCGCGGCGTAGTCAGCATGCCGCACGGCTGGGGACATGACCGCCCAGGCGCTCAGTTGAACGTCGCGCGGTCCAATCCGGGAGTGAACAGCAACCGGGTGAATCCCTCCGAGCTTCTCGATCTACCATCCGGCAACGCTGTGGTGAACGGCGTTCCGGTGACCCTGCAGAAGGTCACACCGTCCTTCTCCAGCGCCACGCGAAATCTGGAGAAGGTCAGGCCTGTGGCGCAGAATGCTGCTGGCATTCCAGAGGGTAGCCAGCTGTAAGGAAGGCATGAACAGACTCCGGATTACCGCGATGCGACGGCGATCAGTATGTCCGGAGGCGATAGCCTGGCACCACCGCAACAGAAGGGATTGCGGTGGTGCCAAGCGGGAATGTCTTAGACGATGACCATGACGATGATGATCGCGATCTCATCCGTCAGTCGGTTCATGCCAGCCTTTCGATTTCGGCGGGGGTCGCGGAGGCGCTCTGCTCCTTTACATAAACCTCTTGCTCATCGGTGACGAGCATGACTGTGGTCGAACGGTCAGAGAATTTCGCTTCATCTTCAGCGAGCAGGTCAAGGTTCTTGGCCTCGAAGAACATCCGTCGCGCGGCTTCTTCCGACTTGAACCAGAGTTCGGGGGCGCCAGCGAAATCGTATTCGGGCTTTTCGGCGTGGAAGTCGGGAAGCGTGTGGTTCTGAACATAGCGCGGCGCATAAGGCGTCGGATCGTTGAGCGTTGTGCCGACACGAACATGTTCGTGCGTCCAATAGTGCTGACTCTGCTCACGGGTCATCGTCGCGGAAGGAAGAAAGAAAGCGATCATCTTCACACTCGCCCTTTCCAGCCCGTGGTCCCATGTCGGTAACTCGCTGCACAGGAGATGGCTGATTTCGGGCATCATCTGGGCGTGAGAAGCCTCCGCTGCGTGGACGTGGCTGCTTGCCAGAAACGCGTCGGCATCGGTCCGATTCTGGAACCATGTCTCACTGACGCCTGCCCAGCCACCTTCCGAGATTTGGTCGTCGTCGCGAATGTGCAGAGGCACCGCATGGTTGTGCACGATCCGCACGATGCCTCGGGCTTCGGGGGCGGCAAGGATCGACGGCAGATAGCGCCCCGCCCAATAATCGCGAAAGCCAGCATGATCGAACGTCGGCGACGCTTTGACCAGGGTCATCAGCTTCAACATCATTCCTCTCCCTGTTTGTTTGGCTGAACGTAATTCTTCTTTGCTGCCCGAGTTGATTAAGAAACGGCGAGAATCAAGCGGTCCATGCCGACCGCTGCCTGTCTGTCCTTTCGGAACTGGGCCTCGACAATGTCGACCCGGCTCGTGCGCTTCAGTACCGCGCGATAGAGTTCGAAAAGCTCCATGCGCGCCAGAAAATGGCCCAGGCAGGCGTGGACGCCGCTTGAAAAGGACATCAGACGTGGACGAGGCCGGCTGAGGTCAAGACGGTCGGGGTCCGGGAACACCGCCGGATCACGATTGGCCGCTAACAGACCGATCCCAATCAGATCGCCCCGTGCGACGACATGATCACCAAGGGTGATATCCTCGGTCGCGACGCGAAGTGTCATCGGAATTGCACCTGCGAGGCGAAGCACCTCGTCCGGCAGCTTCTCTAAAGCATCGGGATCCTGCCGTGCCCTCTTAAGCTCGTTGGGGTGGTTGAGTAGCAACCACATTCCGGTAGTGGCGGTCAAAGCGGTGGAATCGAAGCCGCCGGTATAAACCGATTCCGCGATGCGCATCCCTTCATCGACGGTAAGGCCGGGGTTGCGCGCCAGTGCCGACAGCATGTCATCGCCAGGTTGCTCGACACGCTTGCGATATTCAACCTCCCAAAATTCCCGCATTGCCAACGCAGCGTCGTCGGCGCGCCGAAGTTGTTCAGGGGTCGCGTCATAATCGTGGACAAACAGGAAGGCGTCTACCAAGCCGCGCAAAAAAGCCGGATCGACGTCCTTGATGCCGAACAGGTTAAAGATCGTCTGCTCCGCCATAGGAAGGGCGAGATCCCGATAAAAATTGCCGCCGCCGCGGGCGACGAATTCGTCGACGAGCCGTTCGTTCAGCTCGCGAAGCTGTGGGCGAAGGCGTTCCATCTCAGGCTTCGTCCAGCCAGGCATCAATGCTTTGCGGATCTTCTGATGCGGCGGCCCATCGACGAAGGCGATGACTCCTTCCAAGTAAGCGCTAGCGGCATGGTCGCGCCATGCGGGGCGCATAGCGTCCATCCGCTTCGTATATTGCAGTTGTGCTACCGGGGAGCGCAGTACCTGGTCGACCTCCGAATGGCCGGTCAGCATCCACATGTTTCGGCGGCGGGAGAAATACACGGGGCTGCGCGTGCGCAAAACATGATAAAAAGGAGTGGGATCGCGACCTTCACGGATGGCTAAGAAACTTGCCTCCAAAGCGGCATCAGCCTCGGGATCCTCGCACAGCTTTGCCGTCACCTGCTGGGTCGCCATGGAGACCATCCTTCCTCGCTGTGACTGTTTGATAAGAGCTTAGCAGGAAAGTAAGATATGCAAAATGGAAATACCGCGGGTCTGAATACCGCTGGGTTAAAGCATAGTATCCGATCCCAAATAACTGGCGCAGATCAACGAAGTGCCGGCCTCTGCCTTGGATCGATTTATGTAGTGAGCTTGTGGTGTTGCAATTACCGAGCTCTGTCGCCTGTTAAGTGATGGAGAGAATCTCCCTTCGCCCTGACGGCTAACGGAAACGATTCTCTCCTTGCCGCCGGCCATTATCTCTTGTCGGCGCTCGAAAGTCGCAACGAGCGGCCGATTCCGTATCTGATCTGTATGGAGCGCCCGATCGTTCCCGCCTCGCGCCCATGTCGTTGGCCATAGAAAATACTCTCCTCCGTTCTGCGGCAGCTGCTTCGCTTCGTTCAATCCGCTTTCAGGAAGGAAGCGAATTTCTGGCTGGCACTCAGGACGCGCGCACGGCGGGCTTGGGCCGAAGTAAGGATATCGGTGTCTTCCGGGTCGGCATAAGCAACATAGGTTGGACCATGCGCAAGTTGGTCGATTGCGGATCGTGCCACCTCGTCAGGCAAAGCCAGCTTTATGGCTTGGGGGGATATGCCGCTGAGTCGCAGTCGTTCGCGCAACATCGGCGTATCGGTCGCGCCGAGTAGGACATTGAGGACGTCCACGCCCTGCGGTGCCATTTCTGCCCACAGTGCTTCTCCCAAGGCAAGGCCGAAAGCCTTGGTTGCCGAATATATCCCGGCTCTGGCCGCGGCGCATAACGCCGCTTCCGACCCTATTATCATCAAACCGCCATGCCCCCGTCGCGCCATCGCACCGGCAAAGAAATGGCAGCTTTCCATCATGGTGAGAACATTGCGTCTGACCATTCCTGACCATGCGTCGACTGGAAGATCAACGAAGCGGTCTGCCCGCGTATCGGCCCCGGCATTGTAGATGTAGGTGCCAATCTCACGATCGCCGACTGCCGAAGCCAGGTCCGCGGACGCGCAGTCAGTCGCGAGGTCGATGCTGTGCGTTGTCACTTCCACCCGGAAATCGATCCGGATCTTTTCGGCAAGGCGTTCGAGCTGTTCGGAACGCCGCGCCACGAGCATGCAGTTTATCGACCGGCTCGCCATTTCCCTGGCCAGCGCGGCACCAACGCCCTCGGATGCCCCCGCGATCAGAACCCACGGACCGTATCGCTTCTGAAACTCATGCGGCGTTCCTTGCACTTGCTTTGTCACGCTCCGCATCCTTCCTGCCATTTCGGTTCCAGCCCAGCGTGCGGCATCTTTGGGCTCCCGGTCTCGCGGAGCCTAATCATATTCTACCTTCAGTCACCTCTTCGGTCTTTGCCGGACGATATATGCATCGAAATCCGATGTGTGAGGTCGAAGTGTCAACAGTCTGCGCATAGCGGGCGGCGGGGCGATAGCGTTGGCAATAGTTTTCGGCACAAAGATGCGAGCCGCCCTTTAGTACCTTTCGGGGGAAGGCGGCGCCGGGATCATTAGGATCATGACTGTCCTTTTCCTCACCGCCGCGTGGATTGCTGGGAATGCAGCAGGATGGCGCAATTTGACCGGTGGCTGCTTCAGAATACCAATCGGCGGTCCATTCCCAGACATTGGCGATCATGTCGTACAGGCCCAAACCGTTCGGCGGATAAGTCCGCACCGGCGATGTTCGCTCATATCCATCGGTGAGGAGATTCTGCGATGGGAACAGCCCCTGCCAATAGTTAGCCATCATCACCCCCTCGGGCGCCAGCACGCTACCCCAGGCATAGGCAGCACGGTCAAGACCACCTCGCGCCGCATATTCCCATTCCGCCTCGGTCGGCAGTTCCTTGCCTGCCCATCCGGCATAGGCATGGGCATCCTCGTAAGCGATATGAACGACAGGATGGTCGAGCAACGTGTCGATGGAACTGTCGGGGCCGGTCGGATGCCGCCAGTCTGCGCCAAAGCAGAAGGTCCACCATTGCAGCGGATCATTCAGGCGAACGGGCCCACGGGGCGGCACGAACAATGAAGAGCCGGCGCGCAGCATTGCTGGATCTGCGCCAGGATAAAGCGCCGGATCGGGAGCGGTTTCGGCTAATGTTACATATCCTGTGGCCGTGACAAAGGCGCTGAACTGCCGATTGGTAACAGGGGCAGTGTCAATCCAGAAATCGTCCACGCATACACGTCGCGCAGGCGCTTCTTCGGGATAATGGTCATCCGATCCCATCCAGAAGGTTCCGCCACGAATGAAGGCCATGTCCTCATATTCGATCGGCATGTAATCATGCATGGCTTGCTTGGACATCCCGTAATCCCATGAAATAGGCCCCGAATATAGGGAAAGGCGTGGCAGCTGTAAAACGCCACCACGCCCTTGGCTTGTGAGGTCAGAAGTTGAAACGCCCCGTGACACCCCAGGTCCGCGGTTCGCCCACATACACTGAGTTTACAGGTACGGACTTGAGCAACACGGAAGGGCTGGTGAAATATCGCTCGCCAAACAGGTTGCGAACATAGACCCCCAGTGTCAGGCCGCTGCCGCCAATATCCTTCCAGTCCAGGCGGGTGTTTGCCAGTACATAACCCGGAAGGTTTTCACCGGACGCGCCGCCGAAATCGTCAGTCATAAACAGGTCCGCATTGAAAACCAGGTCGCTGTCGGCAGGATGGAAGGGCAGGACCCAACTGGTCGACATGGTTCCGGAGAAATTCGGTGTCGGCAGATTCACGTTCTCCTTGGAGAAGGTGAACCCCACGACCGGAGGCAGCGTAAAGGAATCAATCTTGCTGCGTGTATAGGCTCCGTTGAAAGAAACCGTGAGATTACGGGTCGGACTGACCGAAGCTTCGAGTTCTATGCCCCAGATGCTCTCATCCGCGACGCCCTGACCGATCGAGGTGCGGCTCGGGAAATCAGGGGTCAGCGCCTGGGGAATGCCCGTACCCAGCACATTGATGCCCTGCAGCACGCCTTCATACTTCATGTAAAAGGCATCGATGTTGAAGTGCCCGCGCGCGCCCTGCAGCTCGAAACTGGTTTTCAGGCCGAGTTCGACATCGGTGACCTTTTCCTCTCCGCTTACCTGATAGGGACGGAAATCGGGACATTGGCCGGTGGCGGGCGGTGTGGTGAACTGACATCCCGGGGCTATGCCGCCTGTGGTATAGGGGCTTTCAAACAGCGGCGTGTTTGGCGCGCCTGCGCGGTAGCCCCGGCGCGAGACGATGTACAACAACGCATCATCACTCAACCGGTAGTCCAGACCAATGGTCCAGCTGGGCTCTTCTCCCTTGTAGCGGATGACACCTATGCCGTCGGTTGTGACGCCCAGGTTTCCTATAGCCTTGCAATCCTCGAAGGATGCAAACTGATTATCGGGGAACTGGCCGCCGCAGGCGGTGGTCTTGTCCCAACTGTAGCGAGCGCCGATATTCGCCTTCAGGCGATCGGTGAGGTCGATGCCAAGCTGTCCGAAAACGGCAAAGTTTCTATTGTCATAATGGGCCGTGACATTGGGCGTGGGCGCTGCCGCTGGCTGAAAAGCCTTAAACCCGTTACCCGAGGGACCGTGAGGCCGGTCATTATTGTAGAACGCGCCCACGATAATGTCGAAGCCTTCAAAATCACCCAAAATCTGGAATTCGTTGGTGATATACTCTCGGTCCTGGCGTCCCCCTGCCTGGAACAGAACGAAGGGGATAGATGTCCCCGCTCCTGTTGGTAGCTGGAGTATCGGCGTCGCGCCGGTATTGATCGACTGCCTGACCAACGAGGTGACGTAGCCGAAGATATTGCGGACAGTGAAGTTACCGAATTCCATGGATGTGTCGTTGACGACGGAGCGAAAGCGCGTCTTGGCGTATCCGCCATTTATGCCCCCGTCGTAAGCGCCATAAAAATTATCTTTCTGTACCTTTAGCAGGGGCTCGATCTGTGGATCCAGAATCGGCGACAGCGCCGGGACAGCGCCCCGGTTGTGGCGATAGAGATAGAGGCCGCCCGCGCGCTCATCCGCCTGGTAGTAGCTGAATATGGTCTTGTTCGTGAGCCAGTCTGTTGGCTCCAGCAATAAAGAGGCGCGAAAACTATCCTCATGGACATCGTCGAAGCCGGGCTTGCCCGGTTCCAGATTCTTCGTGCGCGGATCCTGCCGGCGGATCTGACCGGCAACGCGCAGCGCGCCGATGTCGCCAAACGGAATATTGATTGCGCCTTCCAACTCGCGATAGTCGAACCGTCCATAAGTGACCTTGGCGTAGCCTTCAAATTGTCGGGTAGGCGCCTGGGGATTCATCAAAATGGCCCCTCCCAGCGTGTTGCGGCCGAAGAGTGTACCCTGTGGGCCCCTTAGGACCTGAATATTGGCCAAATCATAGGTCGGCACATTGCCCCCTTCAGCGGGGTAGGGGACGTCGGCGAAATATTGCACGACGCCCGCCGCGCCCGCTCCGATAGGCACTTTGCTTATACCACGCAACGAAATGGAGGTGCCGACCTTGCCGCCCTCGGCGCCGAAGCGCAGGCCGGGCGTAATGGTGTTGAGATCGGATAGGGATTGGACAGTGCTGCGCTCTAGCGCCGCCGAAGAAAAGGCGGTGATGGCTACGGGAACGTCCTGAAGGTTTTCCTCGCGCCGCCGGGCCGTTACGACGATGTCGCCAGCCAAGCCACTGGTGGAGCTTTGTGCTGCCGCTGGCGATACTGTTGAGAGCTGGTCCTGTGCCCACCCCGGAGCGGTCGTCGCCACAAAGGCGATACTGCTGAGCAACGTCGTTATTTTCTTGTTGATCATATTCTTCCCTCCCTGATTATAGCCCGATTGTTTCCCCACTCACTCGGGCACTATTGTTTGTTGTCTTTGCGTGCGAGATCGCCGGTAGTGCCCGGCGCACCCAATAAGACGTCGATGTTGATGATTTTTCCTCCAAAAGCGCCGTCTTTGGCATAATCCTCCGTTACGGGCACTCCGGTATCGCGGCCCAGATCGAAGGTTTCGCCAAGGCCTGCTGGGCGCATAATCGTGGCAGGCATGTGGCTTTCGGCGACCATCTCCCCGTTAACGGCAATGCGCATAGTGCCGCCGCTACGCAGTGCAGGGGTGTCGGGGCTGAAGCTGTATTCAACGCGGTTCTTCCCCGGCTGCAAAGCCGCGGGCGCAATCGTCCGATATTGTTCGCCGGGCCGCTGAGACAGGGCCTGTACGACTGCGGGTCGACCGTCCTTCAAATAAAAGCTCCAGCCGCCAAACCAACTGCCATTCGCGACCAGAACGCCCGTCTGGGCCGACTGCGTCACCTCTATGTCGGCAGTCAGCCGGAATGGACGCCTGGCGAAGGACGGCGCCGCATGAAGGGCCACGCTCACGTCCTTGCCCCAATATTGAAAATGATTGCGGTTCTGGTCATGGGCTATGGCGCTGTCGATCCCGCGCGCAAAGGCGAACCGGTCATCAAGCGGGAAGACATGATTTCTCTCGGCTTCCCGGTCGAACAAGGCCTTCATTTCGGCCAATTTGGCCGGATTTGAAGGCGCCAGATCCTTTGCCTGGCTGAAGTCAGCGCGAAGGTTGAACAGTTCCCATTCATAGTCGGTATCCGCGCTGCCCGCGGGAGCCAGATCTTCCCATGGCATGCGGCGTGGTCGGGTATTGGCAAGCCAGCCATCGGCGTAAATGCCGCGATTGGCCGTGACTTCGAAATACTGGACCTTGTGCCTTTCGGCGGCCTTGGGATCAGTCACGCTATAGAGCAGGCTAGTGCCATCAATCGGTTGTTGCGTAACACCGTTCACCATGGAGGGGGCCTTCACTCCAGCGGCTTCCAACAGGGTCGGCATGACATCGGTGACATGGGCAAATTGGGACCGGATTTCACCGCCATGCGCAATGCGGCTGGGCCAGGACAGCACCATGCCATTGCGCACGCCCCCAAGATGGGATGAAACCTGCTTCATCCAGCGAAGCGGGGTGTTCATTGCCCACGCCCACGCTGCCGAATAATTCTGGTAGGATTTGGGACCGCCCATCTCATCCAGCATGGCTGTCAGGCTGTCGACATCATCCTTTATCCCGTTGGCGATGGCTCCCATTTCGTTGCTCGTTCCGGGCGGGCCTGCCTCGCCGCTGGCGCCGTTATCGCCCTCGATAAAGAGAATGAGCGTGTTGTCACGTTCTCCCTCCCGATCGATCTCATCCAGGATACGGCCAAGTTGTGTGTCCTGATAGGCAAGCGTTGCGGCCGCAACTTCCATCATTCGCGCGTGGACGCGCTTTTCCTTGGATGACAGGCTGTCCCAAGCGGGCAGTTCAGCTGGACGGGGCGTCAGCACGGTTGATCCGGGAATGATGCCAGCCTTCTTCTGGCGGGCAAAACTTTCTTCGCGAACCTTGTCCCATCCCTGGTCAAAGGCACCGCGGAAACGATTGATCCACTCGGCTGGAACCTGATGCGGCGCATGGGTAGTGCCCGGCGCCAGGTAGAGGAGATAGGGTTTGTCCGGTGCGGCGGCATTTTGGTTGCGTAGCCAGCGAACCGCGTCGTCGGCCAGCACATGGTCCAGCGTTTCACCCTCGGGCAATACATTGCCGTCAAGCGGCGTGATACCGCGGTAAAGACGGGGATGCCACTGATCCAAGTCGCCGCCAATGAAGCCGAAGAAATATTCGAAGCCAAGTCCGGTGGGCCACAGATCGAACGGGCCAGAGGCGCTGGTCTGCCAGGAAGGGACGTTATGATGCTTGCCAAAAAATGCCGTATTATAGCCATTCTGACGCAAGACCTCAGCAACGCTTGCGGCGCTCTTTGGAATTTCCGCCAGATACCCCGGAAAGCCCGTGGCAACATCAACGATATTGCCTGTCGCTACAGCATGCTGATTGCGGCCAGTGAGCAGTGCAGCACGTGTGGGGGAACAAATGCCGGCCGTGTGGAAACGATTATAGCGCAGGCCCGCATCAGCCAGACGCTGGAGATTGGGGGTGGGGATTGGCCCGCCAAAAACGCTGGAGGCGGCAAAACCGGCATCATCGGTCATGATGAGGAAGATATTGGGCGCGCCCTTTGGTGCCTTCACGGGCTGCGGCCATGCAGCGGATGAATCGGACAGAACACGCCCAACCTTCCCCTTGAATGGCTCTGCGGGACGGGGAAGAACCGGCCCGGCACTGCTTATATTGCCCTGCGCCACGGCGCTTGATGACAGCAAAAGCGCGACCGTAATTCCGCTACATATCGTTCGTTTCATCCGCTGCCCTCCCCTGCGCCGCCATGTTGGGACCCATTTTCATTGTTGAATTTAAATCAGGCGAGTTAAATCACGTGTTTTAACGCATTGAGCCTATCGAAAGGTTGGCTATAGGAAGGCCCATGCGAATTGCTCCTGTCTCCTTGGTCAAGCGCTCTCACGTCACCGCCGCGCCACGCATCTTGCAGGCAGCCGAAGATTGCTTTGGCGAGCATGGAATTGATGCTGTTTCCCTGCGGCAGATTGCGATTGCGGCGGGGCAGGGCAACACTGCCGCCGTTCAATATCATTTTGGTTCCAAGGAAGGATTGCTCGAAGCGATCTTCCAGCACCGTCTCCCGGCAATCGATCAGCGTAGAAAGGCGCTGATAGAAACGTTGGACCCACAGCAACGCACTCAGGTTCGCAGCCTTCTCAAGATCATCTTCCAGCCGATATGGGAAATCCGTAACGCGCAGGGGCGACCAAGTTATGCGCTGTTTTTGCGAAGGCTGAACAATACGACTGGCATGCCCCCCGAATGGCGCAGGGCGGCCGATCGCGCCCCTGTCACCTCTCAGACGGTAAACTATCTTCGGCATTGTATGTCGGACGTAAGCCCTGCTGCCCAGGATTTCAGAATATTGCTCGTAACCAGCCTGATACTTGACGCATTCTGGAAAGCCGACACAGTCCGTAGCGATGGCATAGCTGCATCTCTTCTCATTTCGACGGCTCTGGACATGAGTTGCGCTGCCATTCAGTGCGCGGAAAGTGAAGCGCCGGAACCGGGATTTTGAAGGCGAACTCATGAAGACGGTGTTTCACCACAGCTTTCGTCGACGGATATGTCGAGCAGTCTGAAGATAGCAGATCCGTGGTCTCATGCATTTGCAGCTTGTTGATTGCAGCGCGGTAGCTGCGGGCAGACAATGACGGGGGTGCGCAATCATATGAAGAGGATTGGGTAAAGGTGCCAATCCCCACCAAACGTCTTGTAGACATTGCCCGGATCATTGTCCGGCCCCCAATGTGATGCGAACGCTCTTTATCTCACCGTCGAAATGGGGTGTTCCGGCATAGTCCATCACGGGACGGCCATTGTCATCGCCGATGTCGAATGTTTCGCCCGGACCGGCGGTAAGCACGCTGACGCGGCCAATTCGGCCCTGGCCTATGGATTGCCCGTTGGCCGTCATGGTCAAGATGCCGCCCGATCCGGGTTTCGTGCTGTCCGGAATGAAAACGAACCCAAGGTTTTGCGTGCCGGCAGGAAGCGGGGCCGACGCCTGTATGCTGAACTGATCCGCCTCCGCGCTGGACGCCGCGTGGGTAGCGATCGGGCGGCCATTGCGAAGAGCGAATGACCACCCGCCCAGATTGCTACCCGTAGCCACCAGCGCACCATTCGCTTTGTCGGGAACGATAATGTCGCAATTGATGGTAAAGCCACCGGCGAGCATGGGCTGTTTTGCCCAGGCAAGACTTACATCGCCTCCCCAGAAAACATAATTGGCGCGAGGCGGCTCTGGCCGGCGCATTCGCGCGGCCTCTACAGGATCAAGATTGGCGCGGAACGGATACACATTGTTGCGCTTTGCCTCTGAATCGAAAAGCGCTTTAAGGTCTGCCAGCCTTTTTGGTTCGCTCGCGGCAAGATCCTTCGTCTGCGCAAAGTCATTCTTCAAATCATAAAGCGACCAGGTGAAATCTTGCGGCTGGATTGCCGACGAAAGCTCCCACGGCATTCGCCCCGGATTAGTGGAAGCGAGCCATCCGTCTCGGTAGATTGCCCGGTTGCCCAGCAATTCAAAATATTGCACGTCATGGCGTCCTGGCAGGTTGGGGCCCTTGAATGTATACGTCATGCTCACGCCGTCCAGGCTGTGCTGTGTACTGCCGTCGACGATTTTGGGCGCTGGCACGCCCGCTGCTTCCAGCAATGTCGGCATGATATCATTGACATGATGGAACTGGTCACGAATGTCCTCGGGTTGATTGATATGTCCAGGCCATGTCACGACAAGACCGTTACGCGTTCCGCCCAGATGGGATGCGATCTGCTTGAACAGGGGGAAGGGCGCATTCATCGCCCAGGCCCAGCCTGCTGGATATACCTGATAGGTATCTGGTCCTCCCATCTTGTCGATATTGTGCAATTGTTCTTCGAACGATTGATCCGGGTTCCCTGTAAGCTTGGCCAGTTCATTAAAGGTGCCTTCGGGCCCACCCTCGCCACTGGCGCCATTGTCGCCTTCGATAAACACGATCAATGTATTGGATAGCTGCCCCGTCCGTTCCAGTTCGTCGAGCAGACGACCGAACTGATCGTCCTGATACGCCAGCATGGCGGCATAAACTTCCATATAACGGGCATAGAGTCGTTTGCGGTCGGGACTGAGACTGTCCCAAGCGGGAAGCTGCGCCGGTCTGGGTGTAACATCAGTGCCGTTCGGAA
Organism: Rhizorhapis sp.; assembly: GCA_036570425.1. GTDB lineage: Bacteria > Pseudomonadota > Alphaproteobacteria > Sphingomonadales > Sphingomonadaceae > Rhizorhapis. The sequence continues at coordinate 188,968 of DATCYF010000006.1, forward strand.
CAATGCCCATGGTTTCCTGACGGGCAACCGTCTGGGCCCGCTGGGCGTCCCAGCCGTTGTCGAACTTGCCTTTGAAGCGAGCGATCCATTCGGGCGGGGCCTGATGCGGGGCATGGGCAGAACCCGGCGCATAATAGAGAAAGAATGGTTTTTCAGGCGCTGCAGCATGCTGGCGGTGCAGCCATCGGATAGCATGATCGACGAGGTCCTTGTCCAGCATCAAGGCCGGATCCCGCCCCTCCAGACTCACGGGTTGGGTGCCGTGATAGAGCGTGGGCCGGAACTGATCGGTTTCCGCACCGATGAAGCCGTAAAATTCCTCGAAGCCGAGACCGGTTGGCCAATGAGAAAAGGGCCCCGCCATACTGGATTCGTTCCCGGGCACATTATGATGCTTGCCAAACCATGCGGTGCTGTAGCCATTGCCCAAAAGAATGCGGCCTATCGTCGCGGATGTAGCCGGTATCTCTCCATTGTAGCCCGGAAACCCCATGGCAATGTCGGTCAGCGCCCCTGTGCCGACACCATGATGGTTGCGGCCGGTCAGCAGCGCAGCACGGGTTGGCGAACACATCGCTGTTGTATGGAAATTATTGTACCGCGCACCCTGCTTGGCCAGGCGGTCGAGATTGGGCGTCGGGATTGGCCCGCCAAAGGTGCTGGATGCGCCGAAGCCAACATCGTCAGTCATGACCAACAAGATGTTAGGCGCGTCTTGCGGCGCCTTTACCAATTGAGACCAGACGGGAGTGGACTGATCCAAAGCCGGTTTCATCACGCCAGTGAAGGGCTGAGGTGGCACAGGCAATATTTCGCGCCCGGTCTGATCGGGTGCCGCGGCCGATGCCGTGCTACCTATCGCCAGGCCTCCACAAAGGGCCGTCACGAAAAAAGTTGATATCCCCGCCCGCATTTCTCTCTCCCTTTCGCTTGGCCGCTGCTGCGGGTCCATAGCGTGCATGTAACATGTTCTTTTTTTCAGGCATGTGCCTTAATAATTGACATGTTGCTAAGGGTTGGATCAAGGAGATGTCAAGCATCAAGTGAGAGAGATATGGCTCGTTCACCCTTAAAAAAGAGAAGCGGCAATGCGGCAGAGGATATCGTCCGTGCCGCCGAGCGCCTCTTTGGCGAAGACGGCGTATCCCTGGTGTCGCTCAGGCAAATCGCGATTGCGGCAAATCAGGTCAACAATTTTGCTGTCCAATACCATTTCGGTGACAAGGATGGCCTGATCCAGGCGATTTTCCAGAGACGCCTGCCTTTTATAGAAAATCGACGCCGCCTACAGATCGACGAAGCCAGGAAAGAAGGCTTTACTTTGTACAATCTAAACGAAGCCCTTTTCCGTCCCATTGTGGAAGAAGTCGATGAAAATGGACATCGTGTGTATGTCAGATTTCTTGCACAAATCGTATGTGACAACCGGACGGCACATCACTGGCTCAAGGCCAGTTCCATGGTCCCCTCGATAATCGAGATAATGACCGAACAGGCGGAATTATGTCCTCATTTGAGCGAAACGGATCTCAGTTATCGATTGCAGCTTGTAAATGCGATGATGTTTCAGGCCATTTACCTTGCGGATCAGAATGAACCTGAGGTTCCCAAATTTGAAGCAAAATTCACAAGTGCGCTACGGATGGCCGCGGCAGCTATATCCGCTCCTTGATAGCTAATCCGGTCACCGGGCGCACCTTCGCGAACCATTATGCCGCATCTTGAATGATTATGTCGGCGATTCCAAGACGTGGGGCATAAGCTTTGCGTACACATTCTGAGGATAGGACGAGGTTTCAGATGTCGGTCGGGAAAATAGCTGCGGCTGCAATCACATTGACGTTCAGCACATTGTCCGCCTGTGCATCGCAGGAGCATCAGGTGAAGGCGCAGGTAAACCGCCCTAATGTTGTCATCATTCTGGCCGACGATTTGGGCTTTTCGGATTTGGGGGCGTTTGGGGGAGAGATCGATACCCCCAATCTGGATGCGCTCGCCAAGGCAGGGTTGCGGTTGACTGACTTTCACGCTGCGCCTTCCTGTTCCCCCACGCGATCCATGCTTCTGTCGGGCACGGACAACCATACGGCCGGGGTAGGGGCCATGGCCGAGGCTGGAGGCGATCGTACTCACTGGGGCTATGAGGGCCATCTTACCCCACGGGTAGCTACCTTGGCGGAACGGATGCGCGCGGCAGGGTATCACACGATGATGGCGGGGAAATGGCACCTTGGCCTTACGCCCGATCAGGACCCCCATGCCCGCGGCTTTGATCGGAGCTTTGCGCTGCTGCAAGGGGCGCATAATCACTTTGGAAAGGGCGGCTTTGGCCCTGACGATCATCCCAACACGGCTGCCTGGTACAGTCAGAACGGCGTGCGCGTCGGTGTTCCTGACGATTTTTATTCCTCAGATTACTTCACGACAAAGCTGATCGGACAGTTGGATGAGGCACCCAAGACGAAGCCATTCCTGGCCTATCTAGCTTTCACTGCGCCGCATTCGCCGCTGCAAGCGCCTGCGGACCTGATCGCCAAGTACAAGGGCCGTTATGATGACGGATGGGACGCGCTTCGGCGTGACCGGCTGGCGCGAATGAAGGCTTTGGGCTTGATCGGTGACGACACCGCGCCCGCGCCCCTGCGGCCGGACTCGACAGCCTGGAGCAAGCTCAGCCCTGCCCAGCGGCAAGTTGAATCGCGAAAGATGGAAATCTATGCCGCGATGGTTGACCGAATGGATCAGAATGTCGGCCGCCTGATCACTTATCTCCGCGCCACGGGACGCTACGACAACACGATCTTCATCTTCAGTTCGGACAACGGGGCCGCAGGAGAAGTGGCGCAGACCTTCTCCGTTATGCCGGGCGAACTGGAGTTCATCGCCCGCGCTGACAATCGTTTGGAGAATATGGGGGCGGCGAGTTCGTTCGTTCTTTATGGGCCTTATTGGGCGCAGGCGGCGACGGCCCCGTCATCGATGCACAAGGGCTGGATGACGGAAGGTGGAACGCGGGTGCCGGCTTTCATCACCTATGCCGGTTTCCAACGACAAGGTGCCGTGGGCCATGCCTTCGGCAACGTAATGGATATTGTGCCCACAATAATGGAGGCCGCCGACGCGCCGGTTGTGGACGTCGTTTCAGGACATCAGGTGGCGGGGATCCGCGGTCGATCTATGCTGCCATATCTGCGCGCGCGCGCCGAAAAGATCCACGAAGATGGAGACGCTGTTTCGATGGAACTGCACGGCCAGCGCAGCGTCCGGCAAGGCAAGTGGAAGCTTCTCTGGCTTCCTCGGCCTATGGGCTCCGGCAACTGGGCGTTGTATGACCTGGAGCGGGACCCCGCCGAGCAGACAAACCTTGCCACCAGTTTTCCCGAACGGGTTGGCGCCATGGCTGGCGTTTGGAATCGTTATGCCGAGGAAGCAAGGATCAGCACCGCGCCTTGAAGCGCAGTACCTGTGGGCAGCGTAGACCGCTGCTCCGGGGTGAAATCCGTCGATTAACCGCTTTTCGTTCATGTTCGCGGGTGATGCGCAAAGTGGCATGATGGAACGGTTCGATGTGAGCACCATTATTCGGTTTGGCAGCGACATGCGGTCACACATTCCCGCTAGGGATAGGTTGCCGCAGGCAGGCACCTCAGTCCCATTACGGTCGGAGCCATGTTTTCGCTGCCTATCGGAATATCTTATCACGATGGATTCAGGAGGGTAACGATGTTACATCTGTCTTTCCCCAATGAAAGCACCGAATACCGGACAGCACGCAATGCGCTGCTCGATGCCGAGATCGCGTTGCGCCGCCAGCTCGAAGCGGTCGCCGCCCAGCGTCGGGCGCTGCCGCCCGGCGGCGCGGTGCCCAAGGATTTCGTGTTCGAGCGGATAGGCGCGAACCAGCGGCCCGAGCAGGTGAAGCTCTCCGAACTGTTTGGCGACCACCCGAGCATCCTGCTCTACAGCTTCATGTACGGACCCGAGCGCGACCAGCCCTGCACCGGCTGCACCCACACACTCGACGGGCTCGACGGCAGCGTTTTCCACGCCGACCAGCGCTTTCCCACCTATGTCGTCGCCAAATCACCGATCGCGCGCCTGGAGGCGTTGGCGCGTAAGCGTGGCTGGCGCAATCTCCAGCTGCTCTCGACCGCCAGCAACGACTATTCCCACCATTATTTCGGCGACACGTCGAAGTTCGGCGCGGAGATGCGCGACGCTCGCGGCTACGAACCCGGCGAGAACTGGGATGAACCGATGTATAACGTCTTCCGCAAGGATGCCGACGGCACGGTCCGCCACTTCTGGGGCAGCGAATTGCTCTACGTGCAGGAGGAACCCGGCCAAGATCACCGCGCCGGCGATCTGGTCGATCCGGTATGGGGTCTGCTCGACATGAGTCCGGAGGGCCGCGGCGACTTCTTTCCGGAGCTTAGCTACCTCTGATAATGGCGTGGACGAACGGCGGGATTTAGACTCCTCGACCTGATCCGGGATGGGCTTCGATCAGGCGCTGATCTGAAATTTGCGTTCGGGCCCTCCGTCACACGCGTTCACTGATCGAAGCGCGCAAGGCTGACGAAGGCCATCCCGATCACCTGGAGGCAGATGGGATTTCAAGAGCTGGCGTCGCGACAGGCTGCGCGACGGGCAACAACACGTTGACGGGTTCAGCAACGCCGTGCTCCTTGATCTGCAGAACCAGATCACCCGCCTCCGCACCGGCTACCGGCACGTTGAGTGACAGTGTCTTGTCTCCACGCACTTCCCACGACAGCGCCTTTGCCCTGGATTGGCCCTGGCTAACGGAGATGCTTGCAACGCAGGCGGGCGCGACGCCTCTTAGCGTCAGGGGATTGTCACGGCCGGGCGTTAGAGGTTCGTCCTTCGCAGGCCGCCATGGCTCGCCTCCGGCGAACTGCAGCGCAAACTCCGGTCCTTGAAACGGCTTGAAGCCCCAGAAGCCATGGAGAGTAGCCCTGACAGGACCGACGAGGCCTGCTGGTATCGGGCGGTCATTTTTCAGAACATAACCGCCTCTGTCCGCCCGCGCTTCTACTGGGAGATCGAAAGTTTTTCCGGCTGCGGATGTAACCCTGATGGCCATCTTCCGAGCATAGCTGGTGGAGTAGACCAGTGGCGCGCCGTCGACAGGAAGCACCACCTCCTGACGGGATGCGCATATGGGCTCCTCCTGTATACTACGGAGCCGGGGTGGAAGATCAGCCTCGATAGCTGGCATGGCCGCGACGAGGACAGATTTCGGTTTCTGGAAGGATGGGGCTGCATTGAGGAGCAGTGAGACCTTGTTACCTCGACGCAGGCTCAGCGTCGGCAGATAACGGAACTGCGGATTGTTGAATGCCCCGAAGATGCGAGCGACATCCCGGACAACCCCAATATAGGGGGTGTAATAGCCATAGCCCGCTTCTCGGGTAGTGCTCAGCTGCAGGGCAAGGTCAGTCGGCGCACCAGCCAGGGTCTCGGCGATCGAACTGCTGTGCATGTCCGCCAGCACGAGCGATTCCCGGTCTTCAAGGAGGCAGGAAGCCTGGCGCGCAATCACTCTGTCGAGGCACCCCTCGTTCAGCTTCATCGACAGGCTGCGTGCGAGAGTGGGTGCAAGCGTCCGCAGATATTCAGGATGCGTATTCGCTTGTGCCTGGATCGCGCCCATGAACGCATCCAGACGGGAGCGGTCGAGCGAAGCCTGGTTAAGCGCCTGGATCGCACGTACGAACTCCCCGGGTCGTCCCCGGACGGTGTCGGAGATCGCGTCGGATGCGCCCCCGGTTTCAGGTACGAAGAAGAGGACCAACTGTTTTGCGCCTTCGGGCACCTGCAACCAGAGCGTCTTATCCTTGTCTTTGCGCTTCCATGTCTCGACGGTCCTGATCCAATCCTCTGGCGGCGGGTTGGTCGCACCACGCAGGAACGCCGATAGAAGCAGAAATTTCGTTCCTTGGTCCTTGGGCAGGTCGGCTTGTATGGAAAGCAGGTCATCGGCTTCAAGCGTGGGCACTGCATCAATGGGAAGCGTGACCCCGTCGCGCTGCACCGTTACACGCAGCCCAGGACCGGTGAGGTCGAACGGCGCAGGTTCAGCTGCCTGAACCTGCGAAAAAGGCAATGCAGACAAGATCGCGATCCTCAAGAGGCGGGACAGCGCAGGCAGATAGAGACGCAAAGACATGACCTCAATGTTGCTTTGGATTTAATGGACAATAACGCACTAACCTTCATGACGGTACCCTCATCAGGCAGGCGCTCAGCTCAGCCATGCTGGTCATAGGGGAGTTCCGGTCAGTGCCATGGCTTGCGGTGGAACCCGCTGGACCTTGCCGGCTTTCAGCGCGGGATTTCTTCCCGCATAAGGTGATCATGAAGATTCTCTCCACAATCGCCGTGATGTCATTGGCAATGGCCGTCACGCAGGCGATGGCCCAATCCGGCCCGCGCATGCTGGTCAGTAACGTCGAGCCAGCGGCACAGGCGGGCACCATGCTTGTGGAGGTCACGGTTCTCAATCCCGGCCCGGAGCCGAAGCAAAATGATCTGCCCGATCGGATTCCGGCCGCGCTGACAGTTGATAATCGATCTACTTCGGTAATGCTGGAGCGTGCGATTCCATCGCCAAAACAAACGATCCAACCCGGCGGATTCGAGCAGGCCAAATATCTTCTGCGTCTTCCGGCGGAAAGTCGCGTTCGCGGTGCCATGATCCTGTCACTCACGACCGACGGGGCGCAGGGTTATGCCTTCTCGCCTCCCGATCCCAAAGCGCTAAACATGGCATCGAAAACGGAGGCCAGGCAGCCGGCTGTTAAGGCATCCTTGGCAGCCTTAGCCAGCCAGTCACCCTCCGCCAAGCCGGATCGCGGCAATGCCTTCCTTGGCAATCTTTCCAGCTATGCCCCAATCTACGCCGTATATGGTCCGGGCACGAGCAGTGATGGCCGGGTCCAGATCAGCTTCAAATATCAGTTGTTCGGAAATCCCGGGGCTGTCGGAGGTGACAACCCCCTCATCAATGGCATCCACTTCGCCTATACCCAGCGGATGTTCTGGGATCTGGGCGCGGAGTCCTCACCCTTTCGCAATATCGACTATATGCCGGAAGTCTTTTACCTCCTGCCTGCCGCTCCAGTCAGAGAGCAGATCGCGCTTGGCGGTCAGGCCGGCTTCCGTCATGAATCGAACGGCCGCGATGGTTTGACGTCACGCAGTCTCAACACTCTGTATATCCAACCAGTCGCCACCATGCCCATCGGCAAATATACGCTTTCGCTCGGTCCCCGTCTTTCCTTCTATGTCGGGAGTCTCGAAGACAACCCCGATATCAAGCGTTATCGCGGGAATACCGCCCTCTTCGCCCAGATCGGTCAGGATGACGGATTGCGCCTGACGACCAACACTCGCTTCAATTTCTCGTCCGGGAAAGGCGCAATTGATGCCGAACTGTCCTATCCGCTCGATCGCATCGTTGATTCCAGTCTCAACATTTACGTCTTCGGCCAGGGTTTTGCCGGCTATGGCGAAAACCTGCTTGATTATGATCGGAAGACAACACGTCTGAGGATCGGGATAGGGATCGTGCGATAGAGGATTGGGTCTGAACCGGGGCAGGAGTGGTTCAGTTGTCTCAAGTCCGCGAACCGATGCGCTTGCCCAATGCGGCGACGGCATGAGACTCTCACCGGGCGCTATCCCGGCGGCAATCACTGCTGTGGTGCGGCGCGTGCAGGGCCCTGAGTTACCGCTGGTTGGCGGGTTGGGGTCACGCGCCAGATGGTGTTCGAAAGGTCGTCGGCGACGATGAGGGCGCCACGCGGGTCCACGCTCACCCCGACCGGCCGGCCACGAGTCTTTCCGTCCGCCCCTCTGAAGCCGGAGACGAAGTCGACTGGCGGACCGGCGGGGCGGCCGCCACGGAACGGCACAAAAACCACCTTGTACCCGACTGGCTGGCTGCGATTCCAACTGCCATGCTCACCGACGAACACGCCATCGGCGAACCGGGCACCCATCGCAGGCGTGGAGAAGGCCAGGCCCAGAGCGGCGACATGCGATCCCAGGCTGTAATCCGGACGGATCGCCGAGGCGACCTTCTGAGAATTCTGCGGCCTCACGCGCGGGTCCACATTCTGACCCCAATAGCTGTAGGGCCAGCCGTAGAATCCACCTTCACGGACGGATGTGAGATAGTCTGGAACAAGGTTAGGGCCGAGTTCGTCGCGTTCGTTCACCACTGCCCATAGCTGACCCGATCCGGGCTGGATCGCGAGGGCAGTGGGATTGCGGAGGCCAGTAGCATAGGGTTTGTGCGCGCCGGTCCGGGCATCGACCTGCCACACCATGGCCCGGTCTACCTCGGCCGCCATTCCGCGCTCGGTGATGTTGCTGTTGGACCCGATGCCGACATATAGAAAACGTCCGTCCGGGCTGGCGGCCAACGACTTGGTCCAGTGATGGTTGATTTCCGACGGCAGGTCCGTGACCTTGACGGGTGGTCCGCTCGCTCGAATCTGGCCATCCCGGTAATCAAACCGCACCAGCGAATCCTGATTGGCGACGTAAAGGCGGTCGCCCACCAGCGCGAGCCCATAAGGGGCGTTGAGATTCTCAGCGAAGACGGCTCGTGCTTCATAGGTGCCGTCGCCGTCGCTGTCCCGCAGCAACGTCAGGCGATTGCCGCCCTTTACGGGACTTGTGCCTTTTGCCTTTATGTAGCCCGCAATCACGTCCTTCGGCGTCAGCTTCGACGCACCGCCGCCTTTGCCTTCGGCAACCAGAATGTCGCCATTGGGAAGCACGAGGGTCTGTCGGGGGATTTCGAGATCAGTGGCGACGGGCGTGATCGTGTAGCCTTGAGGCGCCATAGGCCGCTGGTCGCCCCATTGCGCCGGATTTGCAATCTCCATGCTGGGGAGCAGCCCGCGCTGCCGGTCCGGCAGCTTTGGCTCAGGACCATATTGCGCTGCGTCCGGATCGCTGCCGCAGGCGGTCAGCAGGGCCGGGAGGGCCAGGACAGCGAATAAGCTCGTACACCTCATTTCGGTCCTCCCACGCGAAAGCCGGAAAAGCCGATACAGGTGGCCAAAATCGCAAGCGCGGCAACGATCACTGAAAGGATAAGACCTGCAGGCATGCTCGCCCAAGCGTCCTTGGAATGGATTAACGCATTGATGAAACCGAGTACCCAGGTCGCCAGCAGAAGGAGAAAATAAACGAGAGGGCGCTCCCCACGGCGATCGGCGCGGAGCAGTTCAATAAATGCCCACAGCAGCGCCAGCCCGCTGAAAATCAGACCGCCGACGATCAGCCATGACGCAAAGTTGGTCCATTGCACCTGATAGCTCGACGCGTAGGCGATATCGCTGAGCATAGCGCCCAGAAATAACGGAACGGTCCCGGCGAGCAGGATCGCATGCATAGGGCGAAGCGCCCTTTGATGTTTCCAGGTGAAAATGGCAGCCACGGCAGCGTCCTCCTTGTGACGGAGCCAGCGGGCCGCGCTGGCATGTGCGCCGCCCGAGCGATGCTCCCGCATGATCCAGAGCGTAACGCTATCCGGACCCAGCGCCCACCGGCATACGCAGGACGCAGATTAGCAAATGCAAGCGGGCGCAGGATGTTCCGAAACAGACAAGCGAGCAGCATTACCGTCTGATCGAAATTTTCGCGGCTAGACATAGGCAGATCTCTTACTCGGCTTTAATGCTGGGAGGCCATGCCGTAAGAGAGAAACGATGTTCGACTGGATTGTTCAAGTTATCGATCAACTGGGCTATGCTGGAATTCTCCTTCTAATGTTCGCTGAAACGATGTTTCCTCCCATACCGTCAGAAGTGATCATGCCTATCGCAGGCGTGCTGGCTGTTCGCGGTGAAATGAGCCTCACTGGCATCATCATCTCCGGAACGGCAGGAGCGATGCTGGGAAATCTCCTCTGGTATATTGTCGCCAGAATGATTGGAGTGGAGCGTTTCAAGCCATTGCTGGACCGATACGGCCGCTGGCTCACCATGGATTGGTATGACGTTCAGAAGGCTGAACGGCTGTTCGGTCGATCTGGCTCTGCTATCGTCTTTGTAGCTCGCATGCTGCCCAGCGTCAGGACAATAATCTCCATTCCCGCCGGTCTCCTGAAAATGGGCATGGCGCGGTTCTTTCTCTGGTCAGCGGCAGGTACGGCCGTCTGGAGTTCCGCTTTGGCTATAGCCGGATATTTTCTCGGGTCGCAATTCAAGGAAATCGAGCGGATCATCGGGCCGCTTTCGACAGCGGTCATCCTCATGATTGTCGTCATTTATATCTGGCGGCAACTGACCTGGCGGAGGCGCATTCAATAAGACGTTGGGCATTTTTCAGACCCACGGGGAGCATTGCCTTTCCGGTGGGGCTATGTTGTCCTGTGCACGGACCGAGAATGAAATAACGGGACGAAGAGAATTTAATGATATTGTCAGAATGGACTAACACACTTTTGGAAAGCCGCTGGGCCGACGCGCTGTATGTATTTCTTGTCGTCTGTGTAATAATCGTTGGCAACGCCTTGCTGAAGCGAGGGTTGAGAATTTTCGGCCACCATGCCTGCGATAGGGGATCGGATTGGCAGGCTGCCATTCTGGAGGCGATTGGACCTCCGTTGCGTGGCATGTTGTGGATTGTCGGTCTGACGTTCACTGTCAGTATTCTGACGCAGGCCGGCGATTACTCGCTGCTCTCCGAACTGTTCCCGCCCATACGGGACGTCACAACGATTTCACTGCTAACGTGGTTTCTGCTCCGCATGGTGCGGCGGATGGAGTCCAATATGCTGGCCAAGGCCCATGACGGCGGACTGGACCCTACCGCAACCGACGCGATCGGCAAGCTGGCGCGGATTGCGATCTTTGTCACTGCGGCATTAGTCATCTTGCAAACACTTGGTTTTTCTGTCGCTGGGCTTCTTGCCCTGGGCGGTGCTGGAGGGATCGCCATCGGCTTTGCGGCCCAAAGCCTGGTTGCTAACTTGCTCGGCGGCCTGACCATATATGCCAGTCGACCGTTCAAGGTTGGTGAATGGATCATCATGTCAGGGACCGAAGTGATGGGAGAGGTGCAGGAGATCGGTTGGCGCGCAACCCGTATCATGGGATTCGACCGCAAACCCTTCTATGTCCCCAATTCGATGTTCAACACGGGCGTGGTGATTAATCATTCGCGCATGACAAATCGCCGCATCATGGAGCATATGCTTCTGCGCTATGGCGACATCGACAAAGTCGAGGCGATCGTCGCAGACGTCAACCGGATGCTCGCCGAGCATCCGGGCATCGAGCATGATTTTTTCGCCTTTAATTTTGACACCTGCGGCGACTTTGCCCTTAAGCTGTTTCTTTATGCTTTTACCGTGAGCACCGATTACAACGATTACATGAATGTGAAGGAAGACATTTTGCTCAAGATCGCGGCCCTTGTGCGTAAACATGGCGGCGAACTGGCCGTTCCCGCCCGCACCCTCCATTTGCCGGAGGGGCTTCGACTGGAAGGGCCAGTCAATTCCGAAGCGGAGCCCTTCATCACAGGACTATCGCCAGCGCGGGCTTGAGGCCAGCTTGGAACCGC
>DATCYF010000007.1:0-51093 GCA_036570425.1 Rhizorhapis sp.
GCCGCCGGCGGCGACGCCGCTTCCGCCGGCTCCGCGAATGCCGGCGGGCCGCCCGCTTGGGCGCAACGCATGCGCCGCTCCCAGAGCATGACCCACGCCGTCCAGGCCACGGCCCACGCCGTCCGATCCGGCGACGCCCACGGCGGTGGCTCCTCCGTCAATCTTTCTGAAGGCGATCGCTGATGTTCAAACGACCTTCCACCCACTACGGCAAAGCTGCCGAGCCAGAGACCCCCTATCAGCGCGCCGCCCAGGTCTGGGACGAGCGCATCGGCGCCTCACGCGTGCAGGCTAAGAACTGGCGGCTCATGGCCTTCGGCTCGCTGATCCTGTCGGCCGGGTTCGCCGCCGCGCTCGTCGTGCAGTCGGCGCGAGGCACGATCGTGCCATGGGTGGTGCAGGTCGACCGACTCGGCCAGGCGCAGGCCGTCGCACCCGCCGTCGCTGACTACAGGCCGACCGATCCCCAGATCGCCTTCCACCTCGCGCGTTTCATCGAGCAGGTCCGCTCGATTCCGGCCGACGCCATCATCGTTCGCCAGAATTGGCTGCGCGCCTACGACTTCACGACCGATCGCGGCGCAATGGCGCTCAACGACTATGCCCGGGCGAACGACCCGTTCGCCAAGGTCGGCCGCCAGCAGATCGCCATCGACGTCTCCAGCGTCATCCGCGCGTCGCCGGACAGCTTTCGCGTGGCCTGGGTCGAACGACGCTACGAGAACGGCCAGCTCGCCGAGACCACGCGCTGGACCGCGATCCTGACGATCGTCGTGCAGATCCCGCGCAATGCCGACCGGCTGCGGGCGAACCCGCTCGGCATCTATGTCAACGCCATCAACTGGTCACGGGAGCTTGGGCAATGAAGCCGTCTTTCCGTAAAGCCGGAATTCCGGCTTCCCACATCCTCGTACTTCCGGTTCTACGCAGATACGCGCTGCCTTTCGCGCTTCTCGCGACGACGGCGCTCGCCGGCTGCGCCACCACCAATCCGCCGCCGGAAATCTCCTACGACAGCGCGGCGCCGGCGGTTCAGACCGTCGATCCGCCTGCGCCCGTGCAAGTCGTCGAACTGCCACGCCCGCTGCCGCTTCCCGGCCAGTTGCAGCGCGTCGAGCCCTCCCGGCGCACACCAGAGCCGGCCGATCCGACGGCAAGGGTGAACCAGGCCAACGCCGCCGCGCGCATCCAGCCGGTGCGCGACGGCTTCATCAACTCGATGCAGGTCTATCCGTTCACGCAAGGCGCGCTCTACCAAGTCTACACCGCCGTGGGCCAGATCACCGACATCGCGTTGCAGCCCGGCGAGCAGCTCGTCGGCTCAGGGCCGGTCGCCGCCGGCGACACGGTGCGCTGGATCATTGGCGATACCGAGAGCGGTTCGGGCGCGACACGCCAGATCCATATCCTCGTGAAGCCGACCCGCATGGACCTGATGACGAACCTCGTCATCAACACCAACCTGCGCACCTATCACATGGAGCTTCGCTCGACCGAGCGGACCTACATGGCGTCAGTCTCCTGGCAGTACCCGCAGGACCAGCTCATCGCTTTGCGTCGGCAGAACACGGAAGCCCAGGCCGCCCAGCCGGTGGCCACGGGCGTTGATCTCGCCAACGTCAATTTCCGCTACGCGATCGACGGCGACCGGGCGCCGTGGCGGCCGCTACGCGCCTTCGACGACGGCCGCCAGGTCTTCATCGAATTTCCCCGCGGGATCGGCCAGGGCGAGATGCCCCCGCTCTTCGTCGTCGGCCCCGAGGGCAACACCTCCGAGCTGGTGAACTACCGCGTGCGCGGCAACCACATGATCGTCGACCGGCTGTTCGCCGCCGCCGAGCTACGCTTCGGTTCCGGCGATCACCAGAAGCGCGTGCGCATCACCCGCACCGATGGTCGGCCGGCGTCATGAGCGAGAACGAGCCCCAGACCGATCAAACGCCGGCCGATGATACGCAGGCGTTGACCGGCGAGCCAGCCAGCGCCGCGCCAATGCGTCTGCGCGCCGAGCCGCCGCGCGTCACCCGTCTTTCACGCAAAGTCCTCGCGGGAATTGGCCTCGTCGCCAGCGTCGGGCTCGGCGGCGCTCTCGTCTATGCGCTGCAGACTCGTGATGGCAGTCGCCCGAACGAAGAACTCTATTCAACAGACAACCGCTCGACCGCCGATGGGCTCGCCGGCTTGCCACGTGATTATAGCGGCGTGCCTCGCCTTGGTCCGCCCCTGCCGGGCGATCTCGGCCGACCGATCGTCGGCGCGCAGGAGCGAGGTCAGCCCGTCCCAGCCCCTGGCATTGGCACGCCCAATCCGGGCATCAGTCCAGAAGAGCAGCGTAGGCTGCAGGAGATCGAGACGGCGAGAACCAGCCGGATCTTCTCCGGCACCGAGACGCGCGCTGCCGCCTCAGCGGCATCACCCGCTATCGCTCCGCCCCCTGGGCCCGATCTGGCGGGGCTGGGCCTTGCGCCGCCACCAGCAACGCCGTCGGCGCAGGACCGCCAGACCGCCTTCCTCAACGCCGCCCCGGATCGGCGCACCGTCGCGGCCGATCGCGTCGCAGCGCCGGCGTCTCCGAATATCCTGCAAGCAGGCGCAGTCATTTCGGCGGCTCTTATCACTGGCATCCGATCGGATCTTCCGGGCCAGATTACCGCGCAGGTCACGGAGAACATCTACGACAGCCCGACCGGCCGCATCCTCCTCGTGCCGCAGGGCACCCGCGTCATCGGCCAATACGACAACAACGTGCAGTTCGGTCAGAGCCGGGTGCTGCTGGTCTGGAACCGATTGATCTTCCCGAACGGCCGCTCAATCGTCCTCGAGCGCCAGCCAGGTGCGGACGCTGAAGGGTTCGCCGGACTGCAGGACGGCGTGGACTACCACTGGTGGGATTTGGCGAAGGCGGCAGGGCTCTCGACCTTGCTAAGCGTCGGAGCCGAGCTGGCCACAAACGACGACGATCGGCTGATCAGCGCAATTCGGAATGGCGGGCAGGACACGATCAACGATGCGGGCCAGCAGATCGTGCGCCGACAGCTCAACATTGCGCCCACGCTGACTATCCGACCGGGGTTTCCTGTTCGCGTGATCGTCACGCGCGATCTCGTTCTTGAGCCCTATGGAGGTTAGCAGCGATGAAGTTGAAGCTTGGACCCATCGTTGATGACAAGCCGGTAAAAGTGACGCTGGAGCTGCCTGCATCGCTCCATCGCGATCTCACCGCCTACGCCGAAGCGCTTGGCCGCGAAGAGAGTCACGCGCTCGTCGATCCGGTCAAGCTCATCGTGCCAATGCTGGAGCGGTTCATCTCATCAGACCGAGCGTTCGCGAAAAGCCGCCGCAACTCTCCACGAGCTGCCACGTCTGGATCGGCCTGACGCCCGCGAAAGCGCTCACCATTCAAGGCCGATCAACGGCGGCTCGAAGCTTGTTTTCGCCGGCTCGCGTGAGAAGAAGCCAACTCTAGCAGCCGCTTCAGCGCCGGATTTTGATTGGTCTCAGACCAAACTACACTTGAACTTACGACCTGTGCGGCATCGCTAATTGGGAGAAAGGAAACTCCCGGATAGATCGCGCCAACCGTGGAGTGAGTTGTCAGCGTGATCCCGAATCCCTTCGCGACCATATTAAGGAGGTTATCTCGGCCTACACGCTGGATCGACGTCTTTGGCCGAAAGCCCGGGCCGGACAGTTGACGCACGAGGTAGTCTTCGATGGCCGGGCCGGCCGCGTCGGCCTCCACCAGAAACACTTCGCCGCGCACATCCTGCAAAGTAATATCTCGCGAGGACGCCAAAAGGTGCCGATCGGGCAAAGCGATGAAGATTCTTTCGCTCCACAGATCCTGAGTATGACACCCCGGCAGCCGCGGATCGCCTGGAATAAAGGCGGCATCCAGCCGTCGGTTCAGCACGCCGGCAGCATTCGCCTGCGCCGTCGTTTCCTCGAACTTCACCTCAACATCGGGAAAGCGTCGATGGTAGGCGTCGAATAACTCCGACAGGAAGCCGCTTGCCAGAGATGTCATCAGACCAATCCTCAACCGGCCCGCGTCACCGCGTTTTGTCGCTGCGATCTCATTGACCGCCTCGCGCAAATGTCCTGCGCCGACCGCGGCTTCGCGCATGAAGCGCTCTCCCGCAAGCGTCGGCCGCGCGCCGGTCCTGCTGCGTTCAAACAGCGGGACACCAAGTGTTCGCTCGAGGATTTGGATGCGGCGGCTGACGGTGGACTGCGGCAGGTTCAAAACATCGGCAGCTCGCCGAAAGCTGCCTTGTTCGGCGACAACGATCGCATACTTCAAATAGCGAAGATCAAACGCAAGGTCTGGCACTGTGCGCGGGACCGCCCAATCAAGCCAGGTAGACAGGGTGCAGGTTCATCGCGCACCATTTTTGACAGGGCATTGCCTTGGCATCCTCCGATGGGCGCAATTCGGTGCTGCATGGCGAATGCAACAGGCGCGTGAGATGACGTTCGCGCGCGAGCGCACCGCTAGCCGAAGGTCACGCCCGTCAGCCGCTCCGACTCGGCCCACAGCTTTGAGCCGGCGCCACCATCCAAAGCCTTCGGCTCGATCTTCCCCGGTCCCGGGGGACCCTTGATTTCCATCCAGCCTTGAGGGCCGAATAGCTGTCCGCCTTTGGCGCCTGGCAGCGTCGACGCCATCAGCGTCGGCAGCGCGCCAGCTTCGGCTGAATGACCGATGGCCCACCCCAACAGTTTCATGATCGACGTCGAGATGGCGTTGCCCCCGACGGCGGGGCCGTTGTCCACGAGGTGGGTACGAGCATATCCTGGATGTGCCGCAACACTCGTAAGACCCCAGCTATTCGCTTTGCTGCGACGATCCAACTCGATGGCAAACATAAGCATCGCGAGCTTTGACTGCCCATAGACGGCGACGGCTTTGTATCCGCGTTCATAGTTCAGATCATCGAAGTGAATCTTGCCCAAGCGATGCGCAATGCTGGAGAGTTGCACAACGCGCGCGTTTCCCGACGTCAGCAGCGGAAGCAATCTGCCCGTCAGCGCGAAGTGGGACAGATAGTTTGTGCCGAGCTGCAGCTCGAACCCGTCCGCCGTCACCTTGCGTTCCGGCGGAGCCATGATGCCCGCGTTGTTGACCAGAATGTCGATGGGTCGACCTGCGGCGAGCAGGCGATTGGCGAACTCTGCCACCGACTCCAGGCGTGCAAGGTCCACCGCCTCGAACCTGACCTTCGCGTCGGCCTGACGCTGACGGATCGCGACCTCGGCTGCACGGCCCTTGGCGGGATTGCGCCCCGCCAAGACGACCTCCGCGCCCGCGCCCGCCAATCCCAACGCCGTTTCCAGACCCAGCCCCCCTGTTGCTCCGGTGACGATGGCGAGCTTGCCGGATTGATCGGGAATATCGCGAGTGGTCCAAGCCGCCATAGTTGCTACCTTCACAGAGAGTTACGAAGGTTGCAAAGATATTGCCAACAGTGTAAATATGCAAGAAGTGCAAGACAACAAACCTCTCCCTTCAGCCGGCCTGCGTGAGCGCAAGCGCGCGGACACACATGCCCGGATTCAAGCCGAGGCCATGCGGCTTTTCATCGAGCGCGGTTTCGAGGCCACGACCTTGGATGACATCGCCGAAGCCGCCTTTCTCTCGCGCCGCACCCTGTTCCACTACTTCGAGTCCAAGGAGGAGATCGTTCTCTCCCACACGGCGGAGTTCCCGGACGCCATTGCTGAGGCCGTCGCTCACCGCGCGGCTGACGTGCCGCTGCTCGATATGGCTGAAGGCGCGCTGGTCGAGATGATCACCCGGTATCAATCCCCACAGTTGCGAGAGCTTGCTCGCCTGATACGAGATACGCCGGTCCTAAGTGCAGGGGACCAGGCGAAGTATGAGAAGGTCGAGCGGGCCCTGGCCAAAGCCCTCGCCAGCCGTAAGGACCTGCCTGAAGGCGACATTGCTTGCCGCGTGGCCGCGGCGACCGCCATCGGCATTCTGAAGCTCGGCGTCGAGGCATGGTTGACCGGGCAAGATGCCGGGCCCGGGCCATTCTGCAAAGCGGCGTTCGCTGCCCTAAAGAATGTCATAGCAAAAGCCTGACATCGGCTTGACGCCCCCAAGTCATAATGCGCCCTGATAGGGGCAGCACGGCGGATCGGAGCGAAAGAAAAGCCATTATGGATCACGATCAGGTTTCGTGAACGTCATGGACAGCGCTCTCGCCGCGCCGCCAGTAGCCCGAGGCTTTGACAAGCCTGGGTTCTATCTTGCCTATCTCCACGAGGTAACTTCGCAACGCCTTTGCCGTCGAGGATTCACACGCGATCCAAGCGAACGCATCGACCAATAATTCCGGTAGCGACCGTAAGAGGTCGACCAGGCCGGGACCGCCATCCTCCCGGTAAGCCCAGCGCACCGTCAGGGCGCAGTCGCCGTCCAGTTCGATTTGCTCCTGCGCGTTCCGAACCTCCGCCAGGACGATAGCGCGGCAGCTCAACGGTAGTTCTTCGACGCGCCGCGCAATGGCCGGCAGAGCCGTCTCATCGCCGATCAAAAGGTGGGTGTGAAAGCTGTCCGGGATCAGCATCGATCCGCGAGGCCCGCCGATTCCCACTTCTTGTCCCTCGGTGACCGTCGCCGCCCAGTCAGTGGCGGGCCCGTGCGCATGCAGCGCTACGTCGATCGTCAGCTCCGTCCTGGCGTGATCGAAATGGCGCGGCGTGAAATCCCGCGCCACGGGCCGCGCGCCATCTGTCGGGAATTCCATTCCCCGCTCTCCAACCGAGGGCAAGACCAACGCGGCACCCGGAGCCGGCATGAACAGTTTGACGTGATCATCGAAGCCCGGGCTGAAAAACCCATTGAGTTCCGCCCCTGACACGACGATCCGACGCATGTGGGGCGAAAGGCTCGAAACGCGCGCGACCTTGGCGCGCCGGATCACCAATGGATGGCGCACCCGCTGAATGACGCGCTCGCCTTGATCATTGTCCATGTCGATCTCTTTGTGTTGCGATCGTGCGATTCAGGCACGCCAGATTACGATTGGTTCGCCGCGCCCCAGCCGAGCCCGCCTAGTGGCTCACCTGCTGGAGAGGACCCTTGGGGCGCTTCGCGAGCCAGATCACGCCCGCGAAGATCAGAATGAGGATCGTCGCCATCGCGTAGAAGTCGTTGGTGGCAAGCATCACCGCCTGGGCGTCGACCGCCCTTGAGAATGCAGCAAGCCCCGACTCCGGTGAGAGGCCGGGCAGCGGCGAGAACGTCATCGTTGGATCGATGATCGAAACCAGGTTCGCTCGGTTCTCTTTCGTCGCACTCTCCCAGTAGGTCGATGTCAACGACGCGCCTGTGGCCATGCACATGATGCGGATGAAGCTCTGCAAGCCGGAGCCGTTGGCGACCTTATTGGGCGGTAGATCTGAAACCCCTAGGGACGTCATCGTGATGAGACAGGCCGGAACACCAGCCCCCAGCACGAACATCGCCGTGGCGACGGACATATAGTCGGCCTGAGCGGTGAGTTGGGCGCGCATGAAGAACGAGATGGCCAGCATGACCATGCCGTAGGTGACGATGAGGCGTGGATCGATCCTAGTCATCAGTCGGCCGACGATGGGTGCGGACACGACAGCGAGAATACCCATCGGTGCGGTGGCGAAACCCGCCCAAGTCGCGGTGTAGCCCATCATTTGCTGGAGCCAGAGTGGCGTCAGCACGATGTTGCCGAAGAATAGCCCGAACATCAGCCCCATCGTTACGGTCGAGATCAGCCAGTTACGCGAGAGGAATACCGAAAGGTCGAGGATCGGCTCCTCGTCGGTCAGCTCCCAGATAATCAGCGCGATCAGCGCCACGGCGGCCACGATCGCCGCCCAAACGATGAAGGAAGACGAGAACCAGTCGAGTTCGCGGCCCTTGTCGACCATCACCTGGAAGGCGCACACGAAGACCGTGAGAAGCAGCAGCCCGACCACATCGATCCGCTTGCGCTCGATCGGCGTCTCGCGGTTGCGCAACTGCCACCATACGACGCTGGCGACCGCCGCACCGAACAGGACGTTGATGTGGAAGATCCAGCCCCAGTGATAGTTGTCCGAGATATAGCCGCCGAGGATTGGCCCGAAGATGGGCGCCACCACAGTCGTCATTCCCCAGATTGCGAGGCCGACATTCGCTCTCTCCTTTGGAAAGACCGAGATCAGCAATGTCGCGGAGAGCGGGATCAGCGGGCCGCCCGCGAAACCCTGCAGGATTCGGAAGGCCACGAGCAGTCCGAGGCTGTGCGACAGCCCGCATAGGACAGAGCACGCCACAAAGCCGATGACGCACATTACGAAAAGCCGAACCTCCCCGAACCGTCGCGCCAGCCACCCCGTCAGAGGAACGGTGATAGCTTCAGCCGCCGCGTAGGCCGTGATGATCCATGTGCCTTCTGTCGTTGAGACACCCAGGTCGCCGGAGATCGTCGGCATGGCGACGTTGGCGATCGTGGTGTCGAGCACGACGATGAAATTTGCGAACGACAGCGCGGCCGCCGCAAGCACCAGCGTGACGCCCGTGAGCGGAGGATAGCCGCCCCCCTTATGCTCTTGATCGCTCGCCGACATCTCACTGCGCTCCCGACAGGTCGATTGTCGTGTGCATCGAGAGCCCAACGCGAAGCGGATGGGCTCTGAGTTCGGCGGGATCGAGCTGGATGCGCACCGGGAGCCGCTGAACGACCTTGATCCAGTTGCCCGTCGCGTTCTGGGCAGGGATCGCTGCAAACGCCGAGCCCGTACCGCCCGCAATACCAGCGACGCGACCCCGGTAGACCACATCCGTCCCATAGAGGTCGGAGGTCACCCGCACGGGCTGGCCGGGTCGAACGCGGGTGAGCTGACCTTCCTTGAAGTTCGCATCGACGTACATGCTCTCGATAGGCACCACGACCATGATCGGGACGCCCGGCTGCACCCGCTGCCCGACTGCGACCCTGCGTTGATCGATGACACCATCGACAGGAGCCCGGATCACCGTGCGGGCCAGATCGACCCTCGCCTGATTGAGCCTCGCTTGCGCGGCGACCACCTCGGGATTTGTCTCGATGGTCGCATCATCGAACAGCGCCTGATTGGCGCGACGCGCGCCACCGGCCGCAGTACGAGCAGCCTCCGCAGCAGCGATGCGCGATCTGGCCTGCGAAACCGCCGCCTGCGCGACGCGCGTCGCGGTCTGGGCATCGCTCATTTCCTGCTGCGAGATCGCGCCCGGCCCGGCGAGGCGTTGCCGGCGCCGCTCATCGAGCTGCGCTTTTTCGAGATCTGCCTGCGCCCTGACCAGATCGGCCCGCGCAGTCGCCTCGTCGGCTTCCCGCACGGCTTCCTGGCCCGCGAGGCTCGCGTCGTTTTCGCGCCCTTGACGCGCCTGCCGTCGTGCTCGGCCGAGCGCCGCCTCGGCCTGATCGACGGCGAGACGCAGGTCGGTGTCATCCAGTTCAAGGAGCAGATCGCCGGCATGAACAAGCTGGCTGTTCACAACAAGGACGCGCTTGACCGGGCCACCAACCAAAGGCGTCACCTGCGAGACCTCGACATTGGTGTAGGCGTTCTCCGTGCTTTCGGCATCCGCCGCGATGAACGTCGACCATATCCACCAGCAGGCGGCGATAAGGATCAGGCCGCCCCCGAAAAGGAGGAATAGGCGCTTTCGCTTTGCCGTTTTGGGGGGAGGTTGGCTGCTTGCGGCGAGGGGATTCTCTTCGAGCGTGGCTGCGTCCGTCATCGGTCAATCCTGAATTACGAGTTGCTGTTTGCCGTTGGGGCGGGCGCGCGAAAGCCACCCCCCAGGGCTTTGGCCAAGGCGATGTCGAGCACGAAGCCTCTCAGGCGGAGCGACGTTGACTGTTCGCGCGCTGCAAGGAGCGCATCCTCAACGATCAGGACGGCCTGGTAGCCAGAGAGCCCGCCCTCGTACCGCATGCGGGCAAGGCGATAAGCCGCCTCCTGACGGGCGAGCGCCGCGTCGGTGCGCTGGACTCTCGGCCCTAGCGCACGGAGTGAGGTCGCCGCGTCTGCGGCGCGGTGGAGCGCCTGGAGCAGCTCTTCATTGTAGCTTGCGACCGCCGCGTCATATTCGCCGCGGGCACCCCGATAGTTGGCGCTGAGCCGCCCGCCATCGAATATCGGCAAGCTGATCGCAGGCCCGACCGCACCGATGATCGACCGTGTGTCGACCAAATTGTTCAGGCCGAACGAGGCTAGCCCGATGAGACCGGCGATATTGACGTTCGGATAGAAGCCGGCGCGCGCGACGCCTATGCGCTCTGCCGCTGCCTCCACCCGCCAACGCGCCGACACGACTTCCGGATTTCGGCCGACCAGTTCGATTGGAATATTCGCGGGAAGCGCGGTCGACCTCCTGCTCGTAAGGGACGGCGCCGTGATCGACAGCCCACGGTCCGGCCCAGCGCCAATCAGAGCCGCAAGGGCATTGCGATTGAGACCGATGGCTTCATCGATTGCCGCGAGTTGAGCCTCGGCCGTCTCGACGCTGCCCTCGGCCTGCTCCATCGAGGTGCGGGCTTCAAGACCGGCGTTGAAGCGTCGCACGACAAGATCGCGGGTCTCGCGGCGGACGCGCGCGGCATCCGCCGCATCGCGCCGGCGCTCCAGCAACTGGGCGAAATCCACATAGGTTGTCGAAACCGCCGCCGCGAGCGTGATGCGTGCCGTCGCCGCATCGGCCTCACTGGCGGCTCTCTCGGAGACAGCGGCGCGCAGCGAAGCGCGGTTCTTTCCCCACAAGTCGAGATCATAATTGAGGTTGACGAGACCGGCCATGAGCCAGTGCCAGTCGCCGTCCGTAGGCAATCCGATGCTCTGTGTGATGCGCGAGTAACGAGCCGTCGCCGTCGCATCGACGCTCGGCATGAGCGCGGCTCTGGCACGTTCAGCTTGCGCAATCCCCATCTGAATACGAGCCGCGGCCTGTTCGATGGTCGGCGAATTATCCAGTGCTTCGCTCACCAGCGCGTCGAGCTGCCGATCGCCCAGGTCCTGCCACCAGCTATCGGTCGGCCAATTGTGCGACGTCCCCGCAAGGGAGCGATCGGACGCGAACGCGCTCGGCTGAGCTGGTTCGGGCCTGACGCCGAGATCGGGCGCGATGGCGCAACCGCCAAGTCCCGCCACCACCATTAGAGTCGCTATTTGTCGCACATTGGTCACCTTGGTAATGGTCGTTACCGTAGCGCTTGACGGGTAAGGTAACGTACCGTACGAGTCAAGGGGAAACGTCTAAGGAGTGACCGATGGCCTCGACCGCCCCAATGAAGCGCCCGTCGCCGGACGACCGGCGCGCGGCTATCCTCGAGGCGGCTGGCCAAGTGTTCTTTGAGCAGGGCTATGCTGCGACCAGCATCGACGCGATCATCGAACGTGCTGGCGGCTCGAAGCGGAACATCTACAGCGAATTCGGCAGCAAGGAGGGCCTGTTCACCGCTCTCGTGTCGGAGAGCGCGGACGCCGCCATTGCAGCTCTTCCCGACGACGATTTTTCCGGGAAGAAACTGGACGAAATCCTGCTGGAATTCGGGCGACGGCTCCTCGATGTCTATACCTCGCCCGCATTGATCGGGGTCTTTCGTTCGATCATGTCGGAAGCCCTCCGCTTTCCGGAATTGGCGAAGGCATTCTACGAAAAGGGCGCAGGCCGCGCTTCCGACCGCCTCGCGGAAGTGCTGGAAGCGGCGCGAGATAGCGGCGAAATCGAGCTATACGACTGCCATGCCGCTGCCGACCATTTCGTCGGCATGTTCCGCGACAATTTCCATTTGCGCGTGCTCCTTGGCCTCAGTTCGCCGCGAGAGCCCGCCGAAGCCGATGCCGCTGTGACCGCAATCGTCGGGATCTTCCTTTACGGCGTCTACAACGTCGATCGCATTGGAGAGCCGAAGGCAGGTCGTCGATGAACCGACGTTGGAAGTCGCGTGCGATGTCCATCCCGGGAACCAGCAAGGTCCCGACCAGTCTCGCCGCCGTAGCACTTGGCCGCGCGGCCCATACCCGGACGACAACGACCGGAGCTCGCTCAATCCGTCATCGACCAGCACGGAAAACGCGAACGCCGCGAACCCTCAAGCCGCTTAGGAGGCAGACGATATGAACGACGTGGCCAACGACGTAGACGATTCACTAGGTGAACTTCTTGCCCTGCAGCGCACGGCCTTTCTTCGGGAAGGGCCACCATCGCTGGCCCAGCGGCGCGCCGACCTCAAAAAACTTCGCACCGCGATCGTCGCGCGCAAGACTGATATCACCGACGCGATGATGGCAGATTTCGGCCATCGTGCTCCGTTCGAGAGCTTGATGGAGCCGCTCTCGTTGGTGCTCGGCATCGATTATCTGCTCGGCAATCTGGCTAAATTCATGCGGCCGACGCGCCGCCACGTCGCGATGTCGATGCGGTTCGGAAGCGCGCGCATCGAGTACCAGCCGCTTGGCGTGATCGGAATTGTCTCGCCATGGAACTACCCATTTGCGCTCGCGATGATGCCCCTTGTGACGGCGATTGCGGCCGGCAATCGTGTCATGATCAAACCGTCCGAACTCACACCGGCAAGCGCAGATTTTCTCGTCTCTTTTCTTGCCGATCTTTTTCCCAAGGAACAGGTGGCGGTCGTGACCGGCGACGCCTCTGTCGGAGCGGCCTTTTCATCCCTGCCGTTCGATCATCTTATTTTCACTGGCAGCACGACCGTCGGTCGCGCGGTGATGAAAGCCGCAAGTGAAAATCTCGTACCGGTCACCTTAGAACTCGGGGGAAAAAACCCTGCGCTCGTCGAAAAGGGATCTTCCCTTCAGCGTGCCGCCGAAGGCATCGCCTACGGCAAGCTTCAGAACGGCGGACAGATCTGCATCTCGCCGGATTATGCGATGGTTCATGAGGACGACGTTGCGCAGTTCGTCGACGCCTACAGCCAGGCTGTTGCGGCGTTTTACCCTGACGGTTCGACGGGCACTGACTACACGTCCATCATCAACGAGAAGCATTACGCTCGCCTCACCGGATTGCTGGATGACGCACGGGCCAAGGGCGCTCGGGTTGTTAGCGTGGGACGCGACCGCGAAAATGCGCCCACGCGTGCCCACACGCTGTCCCCTTCGGTCGTACTCGATACGACAGACGACATGACGATAATGCGTGAGGAAATCTTCGGACCAATCTTGCCGATCCTCCCCTACCGCAAGGTTGAGGAAGCCATCTCCTATATCAATGCGCGACCGCGGCCCTTGGCGCTCTACTACTTCGGCACACGAAACGGCGGCGATTGCCGAACGGTTCTCAGCCGCACGACGTCGGGCAACGTCACGATCAACAACACGCTGATGCACTACGTGCAAGACGATCTTCCATTTGGTGGCGTCGGTGCGAGCGGCATGGGCTCGTATCATGGGCTAGAGGGCTTTCGCACATTCAGCCATGCGAAGGGCGTCTTTGACCAAAAGAAGTGGAATGCCGGCAACCTCCTGCGTCCGCCATTCGGCGGACTGGCAAACTTCGTCATGAAGATGATGCTTCGCTGAATAGGGCGCCAGGAGGCCCATGATCGTTAAGGCGGTCCGCGCCGCTCACGTTGCTTCATCCAAGGCCTTCGTTGGCCTTGGGGATGTGGACCGCTCACATTACGGAGGAAGAAGAAATGTCGGGTACGCGTTGGGCCGCGAGGATCGGCGCCATTTTCTACATTTTATGGGGAGTTTTCCATTTGATGGCAGCCAAAGCCGTCTTTGGGCTTGCGGACCTCGCCAACGGAATGACCCGGGCCCGCCTGCAACAGGATGCCTTCTATCTTCTGGCCTTCGCTGTGGCAGGTATGGCGATCGCCGTTTTGCTGAACTGGCGGAATGATCGCTGTGGCTATTGGCTTAACGCCGTTCTACTGGCCGTTGCCGATATCCCATTCATCATTTTTGTGTTGATTCCGGGACTGACCCCACCGTGGCCAGGCCTTGCAGGTCCTCTGCTTTGGGCAGTCGCATTCGGCCTGACAACAATCGGTCGGCTTGGCGTCGCTAAATAGCGTCTGCCATTACCCTATATGGGCGCGCCACACCGGCGCAGCGACAACCAACGATCGAGCCGTTCGGACTCGAGCCAGCTCTGCTACTGAACCACTGAATTTTTGAAGGATGGTGCGGGTGGTCGGAATCGGACCGGCACTCCTTGCGGAACTCGATTTTGAAGGGAGTCGTGTCTTTCCTCGTCCGCACAACCCCCACAAACGCGCAACCGAGATCGCCCATATGCCCGTGGCGCAGCACCTGCCCGGCACCTAGCGCCATCGCCGAAAGGCAGCGCGGCCAACCCCGCCTATGTGGCCTCTATGGTATCCGTTTCTCCGACACCTGCCTGGAACGTCTTTCGCGGCGGTGAATGGCGCAGCATGTATGTCCGTGCGGAAGCGTGAGGCACCGGTCCCGGGCGCTTAAACATAAACCCGAAGCGATCCTCGACAGACTACCGCGATGATCAACTCAAGACGCGGCGACACGGCCTTGGTCGTGCTGCCGGAGGAGGCGGTAGTGCCAGATAGCAAATTCCTTACGCCTGACGAGGTGGCTGAACGCTACCGGGGCGGTATTTCGGTTGGGACCCTTCGAAATTGGCGCGCGATGCGTCTCGGCCCGTCCTTCGTCAAAATTGGCAAGGCCGTGCTCTACCCCCTCGACGAGCTTGATACGTGGGATGAAAAGAATAAGGTGCAGTGCCGTGCATCCAAGGGACTCGGCGAGCACAGGGGTGATCAGGCGTGATGGTCACGTTCGGGCATGATCAACCGCCCCCAGTCTCCGGCACCAGTCCTTGTCAGACTTCCCATTTATTGCATAAAAATCAACGGCTTATAATGCTGCAAGGCGTGGTCCACAATCATCCCAGCGGCGACCCTTCGCCCAGCCAGCAGGATATCCACACCACCCGCAACATCATCGAAGCGGGCAGAAGGCTGGGCATAAGCGTCCACGATCATATCATCGTCGGCAAGGATGGGCACAGCAGCATGCGCGCGATGGGATTGATATAACGGCGGGCCATTGATCGGCGGTCTCGCCATCCTCGGTTGAAACTCGTCCCAAAGCAGGCGATAGCAGCGCTCGTGCTGACACGTCATTCCAACATCGCCGCCCTTCTGCTTGGACTTTTGTCCGCGACAGGATTTGCCCCCCTCCAATTGTGGCCGCTGACGCTCATCAGCTTCGCCCTGTTCCTCTTCGTGGTCGAACGGGCAGAGAGCCGAAACGGTGCCTTGGTCCGGGGATGGTGGTTCGGCATGGGCCATTTCACGGCTGGGCTCAACTGGATCGCCCACGCCTTTACCTTTCAGGACGCCATGCCGCACTGGTTCGGCTACGGCGCGGTAGTCCTGCTTTCCCTGTATCTCGCCATTTTTCCCGCAATGGCCGCTGGGCTTGCATGGCGATATGGGCGTGGCGACAGGTTACCATTCGTCCTTCTGTTCGCTGCGGCCTGGATCTTGACTGAATGGTTGCGCGCAAATCTTTTCACTGGCTTTGCATGGAACCCGCTGGGCGTCATCTGGATGGCGGTCCCGCCGCTGGCCGACAGCGCGCGCTGGATCGGCACTTATGGCCTTTCGGGATTGACGATCCTGATCGCCGGCCTCTTCCTTCTGGCCGCAAGCCGTCCCCACCGCAAAGCTGCCGCCTCGCTGGCGCTCATCCTCGCGCTGTTCATGAGCGTTGCAGCTCTCACCCGCCCGACCGTCCCGGAGAGCAGAACCACCCGCATCCGCATCGTTCAGCCGAACATCGGCCAGCAGGACAAGCATTCCGCCACCCAGGAGGAAAACAATTTCCGAAAACTTGCCAGCCTGACGGGCACGTCGTCCCAAACGCCGCGCCTTGTCTTCTGGCCGGAAGCCGCCATTCCCGCTTTTCTCGATATGGAACCTGAATGGCGGAATCGCCTTGCCGCCCTGCTTGGTCCGAACGACCTGCTCCTGACAGGCGGGGTCAAGCTCTATGTGGAATATGAGGACAAGGGCGGTTATCAATCAAGCAAGCTGCTTGGCGCGAACAACAGCCTCTGGGTATTGACGCCCGATTCCCGTCTCATCGGCCGCTATGACAAGGCGCATCTCGTTCCTTATGGGGAATATCTGCCCCTGCGAACGATCCTCGCGCCGCTGGGGCTTTCCCGCCTCGTTCCGGGAGACGTGGATTTCTGGCCCGGTTCAGGCCCGCAGACCCTGATGCTGCCTGCCGCCCCGGGGCGGCCGCCGCTCGGCATGGCGGCCCAGATCTGCTATGAAATCATCTTCTCCGGGAAGGTCGTAGACAAGGCGCATCGCCCCGATTTCCTTTTCAATCCTTCCAATGACGCCTGGTTCGGAAGCTGGGGACCCCCACAGCATCTGGCGCAGGCCCGCCTGCGCGCGCTGGAGGAAGGCATTCCAATCCTGCGTTCGACCCCGACCGGCATATCGGCGATCATCGGTGCGGACGGTCAGATTCTCGACTCCATACCGCATGAGCAGGCAGGATATATCGATGGTTTTCTGCCGCCTAAGCTGCCTCCTACCCTCTTTTCCCGCATCGGCAATTTCGCGCCTTTTCTGTTCGGTCTGCTGATATTCGCCTGCGCCATTGCCTTGCGGTCACGAAGCCGCTAAAGAAGCACATAAGGAATTCTTTATATAGGCAATCTCCTTTCGGGAGATGCCCCCGAAACCGCAGGAGCAACATGCGCAATTCCTATCTCTTTACGTCGGAATCCGTTTCCGAAGGTCATCCGGACAAGGTTTCAGATCAGATCAGCGACGCCGTCGTCGACCTGTTCCTTTCCAAGGACCCCGAAGCGCGTGTCGCCTGCGAAACGCTCACCACCACCAACCGGATCGTGTTGGCGGGGGAAGTGCGCTGCTCGGATCGCAGCTTCATTGCCGAAAATGGTGAACTGACAGCGGCAGGCAAGGCCGAAATCGAAAAAGCGGCCCGGGATACGGTCAAACGCATTGGATATGAGCAGGAGGGTTTCCATTGGGAAACCGCCGAACTCTCCAACTTCCTCCACGGTCAGTCCGCGCATATCGCGCAAGGCGTTGACGCCAGCGGAAACAAGGATGAAGGCGCGGGCGACCAGGGCATCATGTTCGGCTATGCCTGCAACGAAACCCCCGATCTCATGCCGGCGACGCTGTATTATTCGCACAAGATCCTGGAACAGATGGCGGCCGACCGCCACAGCAAGGCCGCCGATTTCCTTGAGCCCGATGCCAAGAGCCAGGTTACGCTCGCGTTCGAAAATGGCCGGCCAGTGCGCGCAACGGCGCTCGTCGTCTCAACCCAGCACAGCGCGGCCCTCAGCAATGCCGAGGGGCAGAAGAAACTGCGCGATTATGCCAAGGGAGTAATGACCGACGTCCTTCCGCAGGGCTGGATGCCCTCGGACGAGAATATTTACGTCAATCCCACGGGCCTTTTCGAAATTGGCGGGCCTGATGGCGACGCTGGTTTGACGGGTCGCAAGATCATTGTCGACACCTATGGCGGCGCGGCTCCTCATGGCGGCGGCGCTTTTTCGGGCAAGGACCCGACCAAGGTTGACCGTTCCGCCGCGTATATAAGCCGTTATCTCGCCAAGAATGTCGTTGCCGCAGGCCTTGCCCAGCGCTGCACTATCCAGCTCAGCTATGCTATCGGCGTGGCCGAGCCGCTGTCGCTCTATGTCGACACGCACGGCACCGGCACGGTAGACGAGGCGAAGATCGAAGCAATTCTGCCGCAGCTCGTCCGACTGACGCCGCGCGGCATCCGCACGCATTTGCGTCTTAACAAGCCCATCTATCAGCCGACTGCCGCTTATGGCCATTTCGGCCGGAAAGCCAATGGTGACTTTTTCACCTGGGAAAGAACTGATCTGGCGGACGCACTGAAACGGGCGTTCTGATCGGACGGAAGCCGCTGGTTGTCCTTTGTCGTCGTTCCTGCATGGCAGGAATGACGACTTGGCTGGGCGGAATCCATGTCTCGAATTTTGGCTTTCCTACAACCCGGCTGGGACGCTAACGTCCCGCCAGGTTCTTTCCCATCGTTGATCCTGCTGTAGGATTCGACACCTCCTACAGAGAGCTGATTTTTTCGTTCAATTTCAACGTCCCTCAGTGTCAACTATGTCAAGCTGGCGTTGCAACATTGGATCCCCTTTCGAACGCCCATATGAAAGGCGGCCCGGATAAAATCCGAACCGCCTTCCACCCTTGTGAACCTCTTGCCGGGAACCTGTTCAGCCGCCCAGATAAGTGACCAGTTCAGTCTTGCTTACAGCCTTGCTCTTGTCCTGATCCGCCATGGCGAAGGCAGTGCTCGCCCAGGCGGAAATTTCCTGGTCACCAAGCGCTTGTCCGGTGGAAGCGATTTCCGCTTTTTTCAGGGTCGTCATCCACGCCGTGAACTCCGTCTGGCTTAATTCGCCGTTCTTATCCCCATCATAGGACGGAAATTCGCTGTCCACCACAGTAGCCACATCGACCGTCGAGGGCTGGGCTGAATCGGCCGGGGCAGCCTGTTCTGCCGGAGCCATCTCTTGTCCGCCAGTAGCGCTCTGGGCAAACGCCGGCCCAGCCAGCAGAAGAGCGCCAGAACAAAGAAGAGTGCGTATCATCTGTTTCTCCTAATTTGCGACCTTGGGCCTTATGGTCAGCCGGAAAGTAATAAACCGGTGCAATGCCGGTAGTTCCGCCATTCTCAAGAAGGGGTATCGCCTTATCGGACGGACCTTTCGGCACATCGCGAAGCTGAGCCGAAACTGCGGCATGCGGTTTTCCGTGGTGCGTGGCTTGTCCGCATCCTGGCAGTGATTGCCCCGGCTGTCCGACCCTGCTAGCTGGCCGACATCCCTTTCAATATAGGATTCGTCACATGGTCCCGCGCTATTCCCGTCCCGATATGGTTGCCATCTGGGAGCCGGAATCCAAATTTCGTATCTGGTTCGAAATCGAGGCGCATGCCACTGATGCTCTTGCCGAACTGGGCGTGGTGCCGAAGGAAGCTGCTGCGGCGATCTGGGAGAAAGGCGCGTTTGAGGTCGAGCGCATCGACGCCATAGAGGCGGAGGTCAAGCACGACGTCATCGCTTTCCTGACCAACGTGGCCGAACATGTGGGGGAACCCGCCCGATTCATGCATCAGGGCATGACCAGCTCCGACGTGCTCGACACCTGCCTGGCCGTGCAGCTCGCCCGCGCATCGGACATATTGCTTGCGGATATCGACAAGCTGCTGGACGTCATCAAGCGCCGCGCTTTTGAGCACAAGCTGACCCCGACTATCGGCCGCAGCCACGGCATTCATGCCGAACCCGTGACTTTCGGTCTCAAAATGGCGGAAGCATACGCCGAATTCGCTCGCTGCCGTCAGCGGCTGGAAGCGGCCCGGGCCGATATTGCAACCTGCGCCATTTCCGGCGCGGTCGGCACCTTCGCCAATATCGATCCGCGTGTCGAAGCGCATGTGGCGGAAAAGATGGGTCTTGCCATTGAACCTGTCTCCACACAGGTGATCCCGCGCGACCGTCACGCCATGTATTTCGCGACGTTGGGTGTCATCGCTTCTTCCATAGAGCGCCTCGCCGTGGAAATCCGGCACCTGCAGCGCACGGAAGTTCTGGAGGCAGAAGAATATTTCTCTCCGGGCCAAAAAGGCTCCAGCGCCATGCCACACAAGCGCAACCCTGTATTGACGGAGAACCTGACAGGCCTTGCTCGCATGGTGCGCGGCTATGTGACGCCCGCTTTGGAAAATGTGGCGCTCTGGCACGAACGCGACATTTCGCACAGCTCAGTCGAACGCTATGTCGGACCTGACGCCACGATCACTCTCGATTTCGCGCTCGCCCGGCTGACTGGCGTCGTTGACAAGCTGCTCGTCTATCCCGCCCGAATGCAGAAAAATCTGGATCGCATGGGCGGCTTGGTCCATTCACAGCGCGTGTTGCTCGCGCTCACCCAGGCCGGTGTCAGCCGCGAGGATTCTTATCGCCTGGTCCAGCGCAATGCCATGAAGGTCTGGGAATCCGATGGCGCATTGTCGCTGATGGAATTGCTGAAGGCAGATCCCGACGTCGCGGCCGCCCTGACCGCTCAACAGATAGAAGAAAAGTTCAATCTCGATTATCATTTCAAACATGTTGATACGATTTTCGACCGCGTCTTCGGCGAGCATTGATCCCGGTTAGCGATCGCTACGTCCAAGACTGGCATGCAAGTGCAAAATCGCATAAGTTCTGTTTCAGGCAGAGCAGACATGAGGCAGCGCATGCAATTTTTACGAACCGCATTCTGGGTTGCCCTGGCAATCATCGTTGTGGTGTTTTCAGTCAACAACTGGACGCCAGTGACGGTCAACCTGTGGGACGGGTTGCGCATGGACACCAAATTGCCCGTTCTGATCATCGGCGCGTTCCTGTTGGGCAGCCTGCCGCTTTGGCTCTATCATCGCGCCATGAGCTGGCGCTGGCGTCGGCGGTTCGACACGGTTGAGCGCACCCTCGCAGATAATCGCGCTGTCACGGCGT
Source organism: Rhizorhapis sp. (assembly GCA_036570425.1). GTDB lineage: Bacteria > Pseudomonadota > Alphaproteobacteria > Sphingomonadales > Sphingomonadaceae > Rhizorhapis. The sequence continues at coordinate 20,567 of DATCYF010000007.1, forward strand.
CCACTGAAACAACGCACACGCCGCCTAAATCTTCTTCGATTTCCACTACCACTTCTCCGGGTGTCGTATGAGCAGCCCTATTTATGTCGCCATCGATACCCCGGACCTTGAAAAAGCGAAGGACCTTGCAAACGCCGTCAAATATCATGTCGGCGGCCTGAAGCTCGGTCTCGAATTCTTCTGCGCCAACGGCCATCACGGCGTGATGGAGATGACGAAGTTCAATCTGCCGATCTTTCTTGACCTGAAGCTGCACGACATTCCCAATACGGTCGCCAAGGCGATCCAGGCACTACATGGCCTGCAACCTGCGATATTGACTGTTCATGCAGCCGGCGGTCGCGCCATGCTGGAGGATGCGAAAGCGGCCGCGAGCGCAGGGACCAAGGTGGTCGCCGTTACGGTCTTGACCAGCCTTGATGGCAATGATCTTAATGACATAGGCGTCATGTGCCCTCCGCATAATCAAGTCGAGCGCCTCACCGAACTGGCGCGCAGCGCGGGATTGGACGGTATTGTCTGTTCCGGCCATGAAGTCTCGGCCGCACGGCAACTCTGGCCCGACGGCTATTTCGTCGTTCCCGGCGTGCGTCCGCCAGACGGCAAGAAGGGCGATCAAAAACGCTCGGTGACACCCCGGCAAGCGCTGGACCATGGCGCATCGATCATTGTCGTCGGGCGACCGATTACTCAGGCAGAGAATCCTGACCTCGCCGCCCGGGAGATCGAGGCCACTCTTTAACAGTCCTCATCAGTGTAGTGCATATATTAGCGGGACGGTCTACACCCCGGCCATGTCCCGAATCGCCATCAAGATATGCGGCCTTTCGACGCCCGAAACCGTAGATGCCGCCATTCACGCAGGGGCGTCGCACGTCGGCATGGTGTTCTTCCGTAAGAGCCCGCGCCACGTCGACTTCGACAAAGCAGCAGCGCTTGCCGCGCGTATGCCGGATCATGTCCGACGCGTGGGCGTCTTCGTTGACCCCGATGAGGAGTTGCTGGAACACGCCATCTCCAGCGGCAATCTCCACGCGCTGCAACTGCACGGCAAAGAAACGCCCGAGCGGGTTGCTGCCATTCGCGCGCGACACGGCCGAGAAACCTGGAAAGCCGTTGCCGTCAAGACGCGCACTGACCTGAACGAAGGCCTCGCCTACTCAGCGGCAGCCGACCTGCTTCTCTATGACGCCAAAACGCCGGAAGGTGCAGACCTTCCAGGCGGCATGGGCATACGTTTTGACTGGAAACTGCTACGGGGTTTTCGCCATTCCCTGCCCTGGGGTCTATCAGGGGGGCTCGACAGCTTCAGTGTCCGGGAGGCCGTAGCCATCACTGGAACGCCTCTCGTAGACGTTTCCTCTGGCGTTGAAAGCAGACCGGGCATTAAGGATGTGGACAAGATCGCCACCTTTTGCCAAGCGGTTTCCCAGATATGACACGCAAAAACTCTTATCGCACTCAGCCCGATGAACGCGGGCATTTCGGGCAATTCGGTGGTCGCTATGTGGCCGAAACGTTAATGCCCCTCATCCTTGATCTGGAACGCGAATATCGCGCCGCCAAGCAGGATCCAGAATTCGAGGAGGAATTCCAATATCTGTTGCGCCAATATGTCGGCAGACCCAATCCCCTTTATTTTGCCGAGCGACTGACCAAGGAACTGGGCGGCGCAAAGGTTTATCTCAAGCGTGAAGAACTGAATCACACCGGCGCACACAAGATCAATAATTGCATCGGCCAAATCCTGCTGGCCAGACGCATGGGCAAGACCCGGATCATCGCGGAAACAGGTGCGGGCCAGCACGGCGTTGCCACTGCCACCGTGGCCGCCCTCTTCAACCTGCCCTGCACCATATTCATGGGCGCCCTTGACGTTGAACGGCAGCAGCCAAATGTGTTTCGCATGAAGTTGCTCGGGGCGGAGGTCCGCGCCGTTGAGGCGGGAGCCCGCACGCTCAAGGATGCGATGAACGAAGCGTTGCGCGATTGGGTCGCGAATGTGCATGACACTTTTTACATCATCGGCACCGTCGCGGGTCCCCATCCCTATCCTGAACTTGTCCGCGACTTTCAGTCAGTGATCGGCCGTGAAACCCGTGAGCAGATATTGCAAGCTGAGGGACGTCTGCCAGACATGTTGATCGCGCCCGTCGGCGGTGGTTCCAATGCCATCGGTCTTTTTCATCCCTTTCTCGATGATGAAGGTATCGAAATCGTCGGTGTCGAGGCGGCGGGCGAAGGGCTTGATACTTCCCGGCATGCCGCGAGCCTTGCCGGCGGTTCCCCGGGTATTCTGCACGGGAACAAGACCTATCTTCTGCAAGATGATGATGGACAGATCACGGAAGCACACAGCATATCCGCAGGGCTCGATTATCCGGGGATTGGCCCTGAGCATGCGTGGCTTCATGAAATCGGGCGCGTTCGCTATGAACCAGTGACCGATAATGAGGCGCTGGCGGCTTTCCAGCGCCTCTGCAGACTCGAAGGCATCATCCCGGCATTGGAATCCGCTCACGCGCTTGCCGCCGCGGAACGGATCGTGCCAACATTGGACAAGGACAAGATCGTCGTGGTCAATCTCTCCGGACGGGGCGACAAGGACATCTTCACCGTTGCCAAAGCATTGGGGGTGGAATTGTGAGCGATCGCCTCGCCTCCCGTTTCGCGAAATGCCGCGCCGAAGGCCGCGCCGCTCTGGTGATTTTTGTCACGGGAGGGGATCCAACACCCAATGATATGGCGGTTGTTCTGGATGCCCTGGTTGAAGGAGGCGCCGACATTATTGAACTTGGCATGCCCTTCACGGACCCAATGGCTGATGGCCCCGCCATTCAGGCAGCCAACCTGCGCAGTCTGGCTGCTGGCACCAAAACGGCGGACCTGCTGAAGATCGCGGCCGAATTCCGCGCACGCCATTCCGAAACGCCGCTGGTTCTGATGGGTTATGCAAACCCGATGACTCGTCGAGGTTCGGACTGGTTCGCCAGGGAAGCGAAAGCGGCTGGCATAGACGGCGTGATTTGCGTCGACATTTCACCCGAGGAAGATGGCGAATTCGGTCCAGCACTGCGGCAGGAGGGAATTCACCTCATCCGCCTCGCAACGCCTACGACCGATGCCAACCGTCTTCCCGCAGTTCTCGATGGCGCGAGTGGCTTTCTCTATTACGTTTCAGTCGCGGGTGTAACAGGCAAACAGCAGGCTGCGCTGGACAGCATTGAAGAAGCCGTCACTCGCCTGAAATCCAATACCGATCTCCCCGTCGCAGTCGGCTTTGGCGTACGAACACCAGAACAGGCCGCTATCATTGGCCGCGTCGCTGATGGCGTTGTCGTCGGATCGGCCATTGTGGAATTGATCGGGCAGCATGGCGCTTCTGCCGCACCCCACATCAAAAATTATATCCAATCGCTGAGCGCCGCCATTGCGAGCGCCGCAAAGGAGGCCGCCGTATGAGCTGGATTAACCGCGTCCGAAAGGTCATTCCCTTCATTGCCAAGAAGGAAACGACAGGCGACAATCTCTGGCATAAATGCGGAAATTGCGGACAGATGATTTTCCTCAAGGAATGGCAGGACAACCTGTCGGTCTGCCCCAAATGCGATCATCACGGGCGCATCGGCCCCAAGGCACGTTTCAAGCATATCTTTGACGAAGGAAGCTGCAACGTCCTGCCCACGCCGGTTGTCAAGGAAGACCCGCTCAGATTCCGTGACAGCAAGAAATATACCGATCGCATCAAGGCCGCACGGTCCGCGACTGGCGAACATGATGCCCTTATCAATGCCTATGGCACCATAGAAACGGCCCCCGTTGTCATTGGTGTTCAGGATTTTGCCTATATGGGTGGATCGATGGGCATGGGAGTGGGTGCAGCTTTTATTCAGGGTATCGAGGAAGCCATTTCCCGCCGATGCCCTTATATTATTTTCACCGCTGCCGGCGGTGCACGCATGCAGGAAGGGATATTGTCCCTCATGCAGATGCCTCGTGCAACGGTTGCGATCCAGAAGCTGCATGCCGCTGACCTCCCCTATATCGTTGTCCTTACCGATCCCACGACTGGCGGTGTAACGGCCAGCTACGCCATGCTGGGCGATATTCAAATTTCCGAACCCAATGCACTCATCGGTTTTGCAGGGCAGCGCGTTATCGAGAACACCATTCGGGAAAAACTGCCCGAGGGATTCCAGCGCGCCGAATATCTTCTGGATCACGGCATGATCGACATGGTGGTGCATCGAAGCGAACTGCGCGCGCGACTGAGCCAGATCATAAGCTATCTCTGCCCCCGCAAGGCAGCAGCGTGACATATGTTCTCTCCCCTTCAAATGAGGGGGAGTAGACTGTGCCAGATCATGCCCGTTCGTCGGATCCAGCGGTCCAGACTCAGCTTGACTGCCTCGCGCGGCTTTCGCCGGGACGCGACATACTGGGATTGGAACGGATAACTGCGCTGCTTGCACGCCTTGGCGATCCTCATCACAGACTTCCGCCTGTCTTTCACGTCGCAGGAACAAACGGCAAGGGATCAACCTGCGCGTTTCTGCGGGCTGCTCTGGAGGCGGACGGCAAAAGCGTGCATGTATTCACGTCCCCCCATCTTGTACGTTTCAATGAGCGCCTACGCCTCAACGGCGTGCTGATCGACGACCCTGCTCTTGCCCATTATCTTGGTCGGGTGATTGATGAGGCCGATGACATTGGAGCCAGCTTTTTTGAAGTCACGACAGCCGCGGCCTTCCTCGCCTTTTCCGAACATCCAGCCGACGGATGCGTTATCGAGGTGGGCCTCGGAGGGCGGCTAGACGCAACAAACGTCATAACCGCTCCTGCCGCCTGCGGTATTGCGCAGCTTGGCATCGACCATCAGGCATTTCTCGGCGACACGCTGCTGGAGATTGCCGCAGAAAAAGCAGGGATAGCAAAATCAGGCGCTCCGCTGATCACCATGAAATATCCTGACTCTGTCAGCAACACGATACAGGCAATGGCCACCCAGGCACGAGCACCCTATTTCGCCATGGGCCAGGATTGGGACGCCGCCGTCTATCGCGACAAGCTGCATTACCGCGATGTAGAGGGCCGGATCGACACTCCACTTCCCCGTATGCCAGGTTCACACCAGTCCATGAACGCCGCTCTTGCAATCGCCATGCTGCGGCATCAGAAGAGTATTGCCGTTTCCGAAGCAGCGATCAAGGCGGCTCCCCTTTGGGCCCATTGGCCAGCTCGCCTCCAGCGGCTTGAATCAGGCCCCTTGGCTGACCTCGTTCCCAATGCTCAGATCTGGCTTGATGGCGGCCATAATCCTGCCGCTGGTGAAGCGCTTGGCAAGCATTTTCATACCAACCTTGCACCTGGACAAAAAATCCATCTTATTCTGGGAATGCTGTCCAACAAGGACCCTGGTGGTTTTCTTGCCCCTTTGCGCGATTACATCGGAAGCCTCCACGCCGTACCCGTGCCGGAGCACGACCACCATAGTCCCGCCGCACTCGTCGAACTGGTATCCAGGTGGGACATTGCAGCCCAAGCGCATGATTGCGTGAAAACGGCGTTGCGTGCTCTGAATGACGACGGTTCCTCATCTATCCTCATAGCAGGCTCTCTTTATCTGGCCGGCGAAGTCTTACAACAAAATGAGCAACTGCCCACCTGAGCGTTTCAGCATTTGCATTTCGGTCGCGGGCTTCTTTTGGGCGCTGTCGTTGCAAATTCGGCCGCAGTAAGCTTGCCATTTGCATCAGCATCGGCGCCCGCGAACCGGTCTGAAGTTTTCACCGCCCATTCTTCGAATGACAGCAGGTTATTGCCGTCCATATCGAGCTTTCTGAAAGCCTTGGTCCGGCTCGAGAGCATTTCCGTGCGTGTAATAATGTCATCCCTGTTTCTGTCATAGCGGGCGAAGCGCCTTTCTTCACGCGTCTGCTGAGGCGCGCTAGGTGGCATTGGCGGCGGCGCACCCACTTGCCCGGGGACGGCGACAGGGATACTTTCCTCCAGAGGCGGAGGTGGCGGCGGGGCAGGAATAGCCGTCTCTTTCACCTGCGCCTGGCTTTGCCACCAGAATATGCCTGCGCCAGTCAATAGAAGCGCAGAAACAGCACCCGCCAGAAATCGCGTCACAGCCGTCATGCCACCTCCGTTATAGAATAGATGCGCCACCGGCGCATTGCCCTTAGCCGCCCCAAAATCCAAGTCCAACGATGCGCGCATATTGTCTTATTGTGAGCCGAAACGGAGGAATATCCCCCCGCTCCGCATCGCTCCGCGCAAGAGCCGTGAGAATACGCAGAGATGCAAACGCTGCCCGCCAATCTCTCTTGGGCACATCCGCCAAAAATTCGGCCGCCAAGTGCAGAGCGCGGCGAGCGGTGTCCTGATCGCTCACATGACCTGACAAATCCCATAAGGCCCATCCCATTCCAGCTTGCGCCAGCCAAGGAGGGCCACCGCCAGCCAATGCACTCATGACCCTGAAAAGCCCGCCACCGCGCTGTTCAGCGAATGCGACAAGTTGGCTATCACTAAGCGGCAAAGGCTGCAGCAAAACCTCCCACCCATCAATTATCGATAGCAGGCTCTCCCCGCCTGAAAGAGGAAGCACTTGCCGCCGCAGAGCGGCCATCAATGGCTCGCCAGATCCTCCGGCCTTGGGATCTTTCGTCAGCGCCTCATGCCACCAAGTAAGCCGCATTTGGCCGATCATCGGTTCGCTGGTGGAACGAATAATCTCCGCCATCCGTGCATCGAGTGCCCAGACAATCTGTTGGCCTTCCCGAATTTTTTTGGGAGCATAGGCATTAACAATGCGCTGCAATTGCGGGACATCGTCAATAAGATCAGCCACTTGTCAGACATTCCTGCAATAATGGAATTCAAAGGTTAACGCGCTGTCAACCATAAGCATACGCCGACCGCTAACCATTCTCAGGGCATAGGAACAAGCAAGACCACGCTTTTGGCGGGGCGACGCGTACATCGCGTAATGGATTGAGGCGGTCAATGGCAAGCTGTTCCACACCTACAAAGGGATTCCTGACCCGCCTGCTGCATAATGAAGCGGGGAACACGCTGGCGATCGTGGCAGCGGCGATTTTTCCCTTGGCAGGAATGATTGGCGGAGGTCTCGACATGAGCCGCCTCTATCTCGCCAAGACCCGGTTACAACAGGCTTGCGACGCGGGCGCTCTGGCGGGACGGAAGGCCATGGGTTCGGGCAGTTGGTCAACGACCAAAGGTGATGACGCAGCGAAGGAGATGTTCCAGGCCAATTTTGCCGATGCCGCTTATGGCTCCAGTGCCTTGACCAAAAGCTTTTCTGAGACCGGCGGCACCGTGACGGGCAATGCATCTGTCGTCATGCCGATGACCATTATGCGTATCTTTGGTCAGACGGAAAGGACCATCGCCGTTACCTGCACGGCGGAAATGCGTATTCCGAACACCGACGTAATGTTCGTGCTCGATACCACCGGATCCATGTCGGATAACATTCCTGGTGACTCCGCTTCCAAGATTTTCGGCCTGCGAAGAGCGGTGAAATGCTTTTATGAGGCACTCGCCAAGCAGGATACGGACGCTTCCTGCGGAAGCACCCCTAATGGCGGCAACGGCTCTACGGTGCAGTTGCGCTTCGGCTTTGTTCCCTATGCAACCAACGTGAATGTGGGCAAATTGCTGCCGAACAACTTTCTGGCCGATGAATGGAAATACCAATCTCGCCAAGGCGTGTTTTACAGAGCCGAACCAGTTGCGAATGATGCATGGGAGCAAACAAAAGAACTCTCAAAATGGGAATGCGACAACTGGGCCAATGGAAGCGACACCAGCGGCTTTCCCGCGTCATGGGAAACCCCCGACTCATTTACGGCAACGACCACGGATTATGCCAAAGTCGGGTATAGCAACCGGTCGGACAAATGCACGCGTCGCGTAAATCAGGATAAGATCAAATACACTCGCGATGACGCGAATGGCACTGTTTTTCACACATGGATTTACGACCGCATTTCCCTTGATATCCGTGGTTTGAAGGCTGGCGGTAGCAATTGGAATAATTCCATCAACCTCCGTGTCGGATCAGGGGGAAGCGAAGAAACCGTCGATTGGGACGGCTGCATTGAAGAACGCAAAACGGTTTCGAGAAGCAGCTATGATCCCATTCCAACAGAGGCGATGGACCTCAATATCGATCTGGTCCCCGATCGGACCGATCAGGACACTCTTTGGGGACCCGCGCTTCCCGATCTCATTTTCGCCCGTCAGCGCACGTACAGCTGGAATCAAATGAATGGCGCACGCAAGATAACTGATACCGATTATTACAATAATGTGCCTTACGCCTGCCCCCGTGAGGCTCGTCTATTACAGGTTTGGTCTTCGGTTTCTACCTTTGACGATTATGTCGATTCCCTAACTCCAAGCGGCAATACCTATCACGACATTGGTTTACTCTGGGGTGCAAGGCTTATGTCGCCCACCGGCATTTTCGCGAGCGACAATGCATTCACGCCGAATGGCGGCCAGATCCAGCGCCATCTGATTTTCATGACCGATGGCGACACCAATTCGGGATATACAGATTACGCAGCTTATGGTTTCCCGCCCCTTGACCGGCGGTCAATTAGTGATGCCTATTCAGCAACGGATTCTGGAAGAATCAAGAACGCCTTTGATGACCAGATCAATGCCCGCTACTCGGCGCTCTGTACCGCGGTCAAAAACATGAACATCACGCTATGGGTGATATCCTATGGCTCTGTCTCTGGCAGCACCGCCACACGGCTCCAGAATTGCGCATCGCCCGGCCGGTTCTATGCAGCGGCCAGCAGCAGTGATCTTATTGCCCAATTCCAACAGATTGCCAGTGAGATTTCCGATCTCCGGCTCACGGAATGAGGTGCGGGATGAATGGCAGTTGGCTTCCTTCTTTCAGATATTCCGGCAAGCGCGGCTTTGATGACGCATCCGGCAACACGATTGTCGAATTTGCTTTCGTCGGTCCGGTTCTAGTGCTGCTTCTGATGGGCACGCTTGATGTGGGGCATACGCTCTATATGCAGGCAGTTCTGCAGGGCGTGATGCAAAAAGCTGCCCGCGATTCTGCACTGGAAAGCGGTTCCGCAACCGCGCAACAGGCCGCATTGGATACCCACGTTCAGGAACAGGTAAAGAACCTAAACCTCAGTGCGGATGTTGATTTGACCCGCCGCTATTACAAGACCTTTCAGAAAGCTGCAGCCGCTGCGGCCGAACCTTTTACGGATACGAACGGCAACGGACGCTGCGACAGCGGTGAACCCTATCAAGACGATAACAATAATAAAAACTGGGACAAGGATGGCGGCAACGCAGGGCAAGGCGGTGCAAAGGACATGGTCGTGTATACGGCAGATGTTTCCTATCCCCGTCTCTTCGCAATGGCCAAGCTGATTGGCTTATCTGACAAGGTGCATATTACGGCATCCACCGTGCTGGAAAATCAGCCTTATGGGGAGCAAAGCCAATATGCCGCGCCCACGGCAAGGAATTGCACATGAAAAACCTTGTTGAAACAGCGAAATTCAAAAGGATCTCTGTGGCCGGGCGGCGCCTGGCCAAGACAAAAAGCGGCGTGGCCTTAATCGAATTTGCCTATTCGCTGCCTATTCTCATGGCCATGATGATGAGTGGTGCCGAACTCACCAACTATGCCACGGTTAAAATGCGCCTGAGCCAGGTTGCGCTCCATATCGCAGACAACGGCGGCCGCATAGGAAATGGCACAGTTCTGTCTGTCAAAAAGATCAGCGAAACTGATATCAACGACATCTTAACGGGGGCGGGCCTTCAAGCAGGCTCCCTTGATCTTTATGCAAATGGCAGAATTGTCTTGTCCAGCCTTGAGCAGATGAAGGACTCTGGGGGAAAGGTCATTGCGGACCGATATTATATCCATTGGCAACGGTGCAGGGGCTCCAAAACCCATACCCCAAAATACGGCACCGCAGGAAAATCTAGCGGGACCAACATGTCTGGAATGGGTCCTGCAGGACAGCAGGTGACCGCGCCCAGTGGGGGAGCGGTGATATTCGTGGAAGTGGCTTATACCTATCAGCCGCTCATTTCTTCCAAAGTGGTGCCGAACGTGAACATGACCGAAATCGCGGCCATGCCCGTTCGCGATCAGCGCAGCCTTACCTTGCCCACCAATACGGAGAAGGCCACCATTTCGACCTGCACATGACACTCATCGATAGCAAACTTTCTTCGCTGCTTCGATCACTTGCGCACTGTTGACGAGAGCGGCCTTTTCGAGATTGGCTGCATAGGGCAAAGGCACGTCCTCGTTCGTCACGCGAATGACGGGAGCGTCCAACCAGTCGAAACCTTCCTCCATGCAGATGGAGGAGATTTCGCTGGAGATTGAGCACACCGGCCAGCCTTCCTCAACTACCACCAGACGATTGGTTTTTTTGAGGCTTTCAAGCACCGTTGCCTTGTCGAGCGGACGTAGAGTGCGCAGGTCGATGACTTCGGCGTCAATGCCTTCTCCGGCGAGCTGCTCGGCGGCTTCAAGCGCCAGGCCGACACCAATGGAATAACTTACCAGAGTGACATCCTTGCCTGGCCTTACAATCCGCGCCTTGCCGATGGGCAGGACAAAATCGTCAAGCGTGGGAACATCGAAACTGCGGCCATAGAGCAGTTCGTTTTCAAGAAATACCACCGGATCGGGACAGCGGATCGCTGCTTTCAGCAAACCCTTGGCATCCGCCGCATCATAGGGCGAAATAACGATGAGGCCAGGCACCGCGGCATACCAAGGCCCGTAATTCTGGCTATGCTGAGCCGCCACGCGGGAAGCTGCGCCATTCGGCCCGCGGAAAACCACGGGACAGCGCATCTGGCCGCCCGACATATAATTTGTTTTGGCCGCCGAGTTAACGATATGATCGATCGCCTGCATGGCGAAGTTGAAGGTCATGAATTCGACGATCGGCCGCAGGCCACCCATCGCCGCGCCGGTCCCAAGGCCCGCAAAACCATATTCAGTGATTGGGGTGTCGATGACTCGCTTCGGCCCGAACTCCTCGAGCAGGCCCTGCGTCACCTTATACGCACCCTGATATTCGGCGACCTCCTCACCCATGACAAAGATACGGTCGTCGGCGCGCATTTCCTCGGCCATCGCGTCCCGCAGCGCTTCGCGAACGGTCTGGCTCTCGAACTCAGTACCTTCAGGCAGCCCCGGATCGGTGACTTTGGCAGTAACCGCGGGACGTTCCGCAGCCTTGGGCGTCTCAACTTCAGTGCGTTTCGCTGGCGCTTCTTCGCCAGTGGATGCGACGCCAGCCGCACTCTCGCCTTCCTCGCCGGTGATCGTGGCAATGACGGTGCCAACCTTTACATTTCCAGTGCCTTCCGGGATCAAAATTTTCGAGATAACCCCTTCATCGACCGCTTCAAATTCCATGGTTGCCTTGTCAGTCTCGATCTCCGCCAGAATATCGCCGGAGGAAACCTCATCCCCTTCCTTCACAAGCCACTTGGCAAGCGTGCCTTCCTCCATCGTCGGAGAGAGTGCCGGCATCTTCAATTCTATCGCCATCAATATTGCTCCACCAGCACGTCGGTAAAGAGTTCAGACAAATCCGGTTCAGGAGAGGATTCCGCGAAATCGGCTGCGTCGGCGACGATCTTCCGGATTTCCTTTTCGAGAGATTTGAGTTCTTCCTCAGAAACACCCGCATCCAGCAAGGCTGGTTTAAGGCCTTCGATCGGATCTGACTTTTCGCGAACCGTCTGGACCTCTTCGCGCGAGCGGTATTTGGCCGGATCGGACATGGAATGGCCGCGATAGCGATACGTCTTGAGCTCCAGCAGTATCGGCCCCTTGCCGGCGCGCACCCATTCAAGCGCCGTTTCTGCCGCACCGCGTACAGCGAGAACGTCCATTCCGTCCACCTGAATACCCGGAATACGAAAGCTTTCGCCCCGCCGGTAAAGCTGGTCCTCGGCGGAGGAGCGATTGACCGAAGTGCCCATGGCGTATTGATTATTCTCAATCACGAAGATGATCGGCAGCTTCCAAAGCTCGGCCATGTTGAAGCTTTCGTAGACCTGACCCTGGTTGGCCGCGCCATCTCCAAAATATGTGACGCAGATGCCGCCATCATCCTTGTATTTGTGTGAAAAGCCCAGCCCAGTACCCAGCGGCACCTGTGCACCCACGATGCCATGACCGCCATAGAAGCCATGCTCCACCGAGAACATGTGCATTGAGCCGCCCTTCCCCCGTGAGATGCCAGCACCGCGCCCAGTCAATTCGGCCATGATGATCTTTGGATCAATGCCATAAGCCAACATGTGGCCATGGTCCCGATAGCCGGTAATCACACTATCCTTGCCAACCTCGAGCGCGGATTGAATCCCCACTGCAACCGCTTCCTGGCCGATATAAAGGTGACAGAAACCGCCAATGAGCCCCAGGCCATATAGCTGCCCCGCCTTCTCCTCAAACCGACGGATGAGCAGCATCTGCCGGTAAAATTCGAGCAACTCCTCCTTGGTCGCTTTGTAATCGACGGGATCCACCGGCCGCTCACGATTGGGGATTGCGGGCTGCGCCGCTTTTCGAGCGGGAGTCCGGCTCTTGCTGGTTCGCGGGGATGAAGTTTTGGCCAAGGATTTTTCCTTTTATATCTCCATTGAGAAGCCTTCCCTATAGGATCAGACGTCCATGAAAAGCAACGGCTTCAATCCCGCTGGACCGCCGAAAACCGAATAGGCGGCGGCCCTTCAACAGCCGCAAACAAGTTATCGAGAGGCGATCTGTCCGCGCAAGTTTGGGAAGTTTGGAATTGTGGCGTGGTCAACTAGCCGAAAGGGAAATGTTCTTACGAGCAATAGTCAAAATTTGATGTTTAATTACGAGCGATCGCGCCCGATCATTATCCCATAAAAATCAAAAAGTTCATGGGAACAGGTCGAAGTTCCACCAGCATCAGCGCAGTGGAACGATAACCTCATCGGGATGAGTGACATTGAGTTCACGGCGAACCAGCTCATCCACCATATCGGGATCGGCGTGGCGAGGGTCGACCAGGTCCACCCGATTCTTCAGGCGGTCGCGCTCGGCCTTGATCTTTTGCAGCTCCTGCCGATGAGTGGCCAATGCCCGGCTATAATCGCCCCAAGCCAGTATTCCGTTGGAGCCAAGCACGGCGTATCCCGCGAACAGCGCCAGGATGACAATCGCGAAGGCAGGTCCGAAAGCGGACATCAACAAAGCTTTTAATTTCGCGATCTGGGCCATAGCGGATTAGAATCACAGGCTGGAAAGCCTTGCAACAGATTTGTGAAGAACTGAATGCGATTTATCGCATTATTGTTGCGATCCTGGAACAATGCCTCGCCTTTCCAGTGTACAACTACTCCGCTTTTCAATGATGAGAACTGGAACTCCATGCAGTTCAGAAGTCCCAGTTATTTTCATCGGCAATGGAAGCGCTTCAGATCAAAGAAAAATACTGCGTCCCGCATAATGCGCTACGCTGCCCAGCTCCTCCTCAATGCGGATGAGCTGATTATATTTGGCAAGGCGATCGGAACGCGCCAGGCTGCCAGTCTTGATCTGACCGCAATTAGTGGCCACCGCTAGATCGGCAATCGTTGCATCCTCGGTTTCGCCCGAACGGTGGGACATGACGGCGGTGTAGGAAGCCCGTTGCGCCATGGAGACAGCTTCGAGCGTTTCGGTGAGGGTGCCAATCTGATTGACCTTCACCAGAAGCGAATTGGCCAATCCCTTGCCAATGCCCATCGAAAGACGGTCAGGATTGGTGACGAACAGGTCATCGCCCACAAGCTGAACCGAGCCGCCAATGCGATCCGTCAGGAGCTTCCATCCTTCGAAATCGTCCTCTGCCATGCCGTCCTCGATCGACTTGATCGGATAGGTGGAAACCAGATCGGCGAGATAATCGGTCATTTGGGCGGGAGTCAGCGTTGTGCCCTCCCCGGCCATCACATATTTACCGTCCTTGAAGAATTCGGTCGAAGCGCAGTCGAGCGCAAGCACGACATCGTCACCCGGCTTGAAACCGGCTTTTTCAATAGACGCCATAATGAAGTCAAGCGCATCCTTGGTAGAGGCCAGCGTCGGTGCGAAACCGCCTTCATCTCCCACGGCTGTCGCCAGACCCTTTTCATGCAGACCTTTTTTGAGCGTATGGAAAATTTCCGCTCCCCAGCGCACCGCCTCGGCGAGACTGCCCGCGCCGACCGGCATTACCATGAATTCCTGAAAATCTATTGGATTATCAGCGTGTTCTCCACCATTTATGATATTCATCATTGGCACCGGCAGGACATGGGCGGACACACCACCAATATAGCGATAGAGCGGCAGCCCTCGGCTGTCCGCAGCCGCTTTGGCGGTCGCGAGACTGACGCCCAGAATAGCATTCGCACCCAAGCGGCCCTTGTTCTCCGTACCATCGAGCGCGATCATTGCCGCGTCGACTTCACCCTGATCCTCTGCTTCCAGTCCGGTGATGGCTTCAGCGATTTCGCCGTTGACGGCCTCAACAGCCTGAAGCACGCCCTTGCCAAGATATTTGCTCTTGTCCCCATCACGCTTTTCAACCGCTTCATAAGCGCCGGTCGACGCGCCCGAAGGCACCGCCGCGCGGCCGAAGCCGCCATCTTCCAGCATGACATCGACCTCTACGGTCGGATTGCCGCGGCTATCGAGAATTTGGCGAGCGTGAATATCGAGGATCGCAGTCATGGCGGTGCTCCCGTTGCAAATGGCGGAATGATCTGCGCCGCGCCTTAGCCAGCACGCGCTTCGATGGCAATGCTGCCTATAAGCCTAATACGTCGGAACAGCGCTTTTGAAGGTTCCATCCCCTTCCATCCCTTTCAATTTTCCTGTTATGATTGCGCAAACGGAACTACTGAATGGTCCATGGGTTAGATTTTCGATACCCGATGACCACCCAAGATCATGGAAGGGACCCGAAATGCCTGAGACCCCACCAGAAACGCCCAAAGTTACGCGCAAGACAGCACCCCGGAAGTCTGCGGCACCGACTGGTCCTGCCGAAACGTCCAGCACGCCTGCTATCAGCGGCGGAGCGAACGACAGCAGTTCTGGAGCAACAGAGAGTACCTCCCCGACCGAGCAAGCGGCAGAGACGCTGAAAAATGCAAAGGGCAAGCTCCGCGAGCAGGCTGATACGGTAAAGGCACAAGCAACGAAGACCGCTCGGTCCGCTGCCGTCAGCGGAAAAGAAAAGGCCGGTTCGGCTATGCAGAGTCTGTCCCGGATGATCGACGACAGCGCGAACACAGTCGACGAAAAACTCGGCAACCAATATGGCGACTATGCCCGCTACGCGGCCGAAGCGATTGCTGGAGCAGCCACGGCGCTGGATAACAAGGATATCGACGATCTGGTAAACGAGGCACGCGATTTTGTTCGCAAAAGTCCGGCCGTCGCCATTGGCGCCGCAGCCATTGCGGGCTTCGTCCTGATGCGTCTCGTCAAACCGGCCAAGGCGCCCAAAACGGAAACCGAAAACGCTTAACCGGAAAGCCGATGAAGCGGATGGACTACTCCGTCCAGATGGGATGCCACTGTTGTACGAACAGGATGAACAGATCGAGCCGCCAACGGATCAACCTATCGGCGTTATGTTTTCCCGGCTTGTGGAAGACGGAAAAGCCTATGCGCGAGCGGAGATTGAGCGGCAAAAAATCCGCGCGGCCGAAATCGGCCTTGAGTTCCGCAATATCGCCATATTGCTGGCGCTTGCGGCTGTCCTGGGACTCGCTGGCGTCGTCGCACTGCTAGTAGGACTTATCATGGCGCTCACCCCCGCGTTGGGGCCGCTGGGCGCGACCGGGGCGGTGTTCGGCGGCGTGCTCGTCATCATATTCCTGCTGTTGCTGTTCGCTCGCAGCAGATTTCGGCGCATCAGCGGAGACGAGAATCCATGAAACTGGCCCCCCACAGTGAAACCTATAAACGGGCGGAGCGAAATGCCGACGTGGCGCGTGGCGCCTTCCTTCATTCTCTGCATGAAATACGCAATCGCCTGGCGCCACGGCAGTTGAAGCGAGAGGCGATTCAAAAGCTGAATGAACGCCTATACGCAACGGCACAGAAGGCGCGCAATCACCCCTTCATCATTGGCGCAGTGTTGAGCGGGACCGTCGGCTTGCTGCTGCGTAAACCCATCATGATATGGTCGCGGTCCGCCGCCGCTTTTCTGCGGAGACGGTGGAACGACATCAGACATTCAGGAGACGATCAATGAATAAGGATTTGGGCGAAAAGTTCAGCGGCGCGCGGGAAAATGCCGCCAACGCCCTTGACGCCTCCCGGGAAAAAGCAAGCGAACTGGGTGACGAAGTCAGGATGCGCGGAACGAAAATCATTCAGGAGAACCCTCTTGCATCTCTCGCTGGCGGCATGGCTCTGGGTGTCATGCTGGCAGCGTTTCTGCCTAAGAGAAAAGGCAGGAAGAGCGCGGCGGCATCCAAGATCGCAGCCGGACTGCTCGCGGCGAAAGGCGTGAGCGCCTCCGCTTCTGACAGAATCGTGAGAACGAAAGACAGGATGAAGGACAAGATTGAGGATATCGATCTTGATGCCGCCAAGGAAAAGATCAGCAGCTTGGCGGAAAAGGCCAGCGACGTTGTGAGTTCGGCCACCAGAGTCGCTTCCGAGACATTGCGGAGGAAGTAACGAGCGGAGCGAGGGTGGCATAACGCCCGCCTCGCGCCGTGACAGGGAATTATAATCATCTCTTCAAATGAAAGATCCGCTGCATGAGCAAAATGCATCTCGTGATGGGAGGTCGAGTTAAAAACCCCATGACGTTAGAATTCCAAGATCTGGATAAGATCGATATTGTCGGCATATTCCCGAATTATGAAAGCGCCGAGAAAGCATGGCGCGCAGCGGCACAGCGGACGGTGGATGACGCCGAAATAAAATATGTGGTTGTGCATCTCCATCGACTGCTGGAGCCTGACTTGGAGCAGCGCCAAAAGTAAAACGCCTTCAGCGCTGCCTAAACCGCAAATGAATCAATGGCCGGGTAAGTAGCAGGCCGGCAACAAAGCCACCGATATGAGCGCCGATAGCAATGCGGCCGATCCCGCCCAGGCCGACAATTCCAATCATGAACTGGATGGCCATCCATGCCGCTGCGAGCCAGAGGATACGCACGGCGTGAGCCGATAAGGGTCCGATCGCCTTCACCTGATTCTGGCTATAAAGCAAAGCATAGGTTCCCATCACCGCCGAAATGGCGCCGCTCGCGCCGATCATGGGGTTGTCCGAAGCTGGATCAAAGGCGAATTCGGCCGCGGCCGCTGCGTAAGCACCGATCAGGAACAGCAGCAGCAAAAGCTTGCCGCCCAATACATTCTCAACGAAACGGCCGCAAAAAAGCATCATCAGCATGTTAAGCGACAGATGCAGCAGACCCGCGTGAAGGAAAACAGCCGATAGCGGCGTCAGCCAAATGGGAACGCCGCCCGGAACATCAAGCCCGCCCGTTACGCGCAGGGGAATGAAGCCGCCAAAAACGGCTGCATAGTCGAGTCCCCAGAACAGGATCGACAGAACATAAGTCGCGACAATCGCGCCGACGATCCAGTTTGTCGTCCTTCCGCCCGGAATGTTCACGGGCGGCGTTAAATGAACTCGATTTTGGACACGAGATAGAAGCGATCACCCGATGGCACCGTCACCTCGACCTCATCGTCCACTTTGCGGCCAATCAACGCGCGACCCAGCGGGCTGTTATAGCTGATCCGTCCAGATTTGGCGTCCGCTTCGGCCTGCCCGACAATCTGGTAAGTGATCGGCTTATCATCTTCATCAAGCAAAGTGACTGTGGCGCCGAAGACGATTTTGTCACCAGAGAGAGTCTTGGGATCAATGATCTGCGCGCGGCTCAGCTTGTCTTCTATATCCGCGATGGTGGCTTCCACCTGTCCCTGCCGCTCCTTGGCGGCGTGATATTCGGCATTTTCCGAAAGATCACCATGCGCGCGCGCTTCCTCGATCGCCTCGACGATTTTCGGCCGTTCCGCCTTCAGGTCCCGCAGTTGAGCCGAAAGCATTTCATGCCCCTCAGCCAGCATCGGCATCTTTTCAACCGTCGCCATGTAGCGTTCCTTTTATCAAAAATTCCACGAAGCGGCCCCCTTCCCTGTCGGGCCGCCGCAGCATGACACAAATTGCCGGGATCAAGCGTGCGAACGTCCATAATAGGATTGCAGAGCGCGCACTTCAAGGGTGCTGCCTCGCAATGCCTCAATCGCTTCGGCCGCCGCAATGCTTCCCGCCGCCGTGGTGAAGGACGGAACCTTCATGTTAAGCGCCGATGCCCGGATCGATTGGCTGTCCTTCAGGGATTGCCATCCTTCGGTCGTGTTGAAGATAAGGGCGATGCCGCCGTCCTTGATCCGGTCCACGATATGGGGCCTGCCTTGTGCAACCTTGTTCACCTCTTCCACAGCAATACCTGCGTCGGTGAGATAGCGCGCCGTACCGCTCGTAGCGACGATGGTGAAGCCCAGCCCGGCAATCTTGCGAGCGGCCGCCAGAATGGCTGGTTTGTCGCTGTCCTTCACCGAGATGAAGACGTTACCCGATTGTGGCAGCGTGACGCCCGCCGCAAGTTGCGATTTGGCGAAGGCCGTCGCGAAATTGAGGTCAATGCCCATGACTTCGCCGGTCGATTTCATTTCCGGTGACAAGACCGGGTCAGTGCCGGGGAAACGCGCGAAGGGAAAAACGGCTTCCTTTACTGCAATATGTTCAATATGGCGATTAATCGACGGTAGATCGCGCAGCTTTTCGCCCGCCATCACGCGAGCGGCAATCTTGGCAATTGGGGCGCCAATAGCCTTGGCCACGAAGGGCACAGTGCGGCTGGCGCGCGGATTGACCTCAATCAGGTAAACCTCGCCGTCTTTTACCGCGAATTGAATATTCATGAGACCAAGAACGTTCAGACCGCGCGCGAGCAGTTCCGTCTGACGTTCGATTTCAGTGATAATCTCCGCAGACAGGCTATAAGGCGGAAGCGAACAGGCGCTATCCCCGGAATGGACACCCGCTTCTTCTATGTGCTGTAGCACGCCAGCCACCACCACATCCGTTCCATCGCAGAGAGCATCCACATCGACTTCAACGGCGTCACGCAGATAGCGGTCGATCAGAACGGGGCTATCCCCCGACACCTTCACGGCCGTGGCGATATAGTCATTGAGCTGGCTTTCGCCGTCGACGATTTCCATCGCCCGGCCGCCAAGCACATAGGATGGGCGAATGAGCACGGGATAACCGATGCGATTGGCTACCGCTATGGCTTCCTCCCGGCTGCGAGCGATACCATTTTCCGGCTGCTTGAGCTTCAACTTGTGGACCAATGCGGCAAACCGCTCGCGATCCTCCGCCAGGTCGATCGCATCAGGCGATGTGCCCAGAATGGGAATGCCCGCGTCCTCCAGGGCCTGTGCGAGCTTTAGCGGCGTCTGGCCGCCAAACTGGACAACGACACCCAACAGTGTGCCCCTGGAGCGTTCCACATCCAGAATTTCCAGGACGTCCTCAGCCGTCAACGGCTCGAAATAGAGCCGGTCGGACGTATCATAGTCCGTTGAAACCGTTTCCGGATTGCAGTTGATCATGATCGTTTCATAACCAGCCTCCTCAAGAGCGAAGCAGGCATGGCAGCAGCAATAATCGAACTCGATCCCCTGCCCGATCCGGTTGGGACCACCGCCAAGAATGACGACTTTTTTCCGGTCGGAGGGCTGCGCCTCGTTCTCCGGTTCGCCAAAGGTCGGGGCCTCATAGGTCGAATACATATAAGGGGTGCGCGCTTCAAATTCAGCGGCGCAAGTGTCGATCCGCTTGAAGACAGGACGGACGCCCAGCCGGTGGCGCACGGCGCGGATTTCGGCTTCTGTAACCCCACCCGTCATGGCGCGAACCGTTTCATGGATCAGGCCCGAACCACGAGCGACCGCGCGGCGCGTGCCCGCGGGAAGATGCGCTGATTGCAGCGAAAGCCAAGCCAGACGCTTGTCGGAGAAGCCCATGGACTTGAGCCGCCGAAGCCCTTCGGCATCCTGCGGCAGCCCACCGTCGCAGACCCCTTGTTCAGCTTCTATGATCTCTTCGATCCGTTCAAGGAACCAGGGATCATATTTGGTGACGGCGTGAATTTCCTCTACCGAAAGACCTTCGCGCAAGGCCTGCGCGGCAACGAGCAAGCGATCCGGCGTTGGGCGGGCAAGTTCGGCAAGGATGTCATCCCTGGAAGCGCCGATCAGGTTTTCGACAGCGTCAAATCCTGAAAGGCCCGTTTCCAGTCCTCGCAGCGCCTTCTGCATCGACTCATGTATGTTGCGGCCAATCGCCATTACCTCTCCAACCGATTTCATTGCGGTGGAGAGCAGCGGCTCGGCGCCCTTGAACTTTTCGAAGGCAAAGCGCGGGATTTTTGTGACGACATAGTCAATCGTCGGTTCAAAGCTGGCGGGCGTCGCGCCAGTGATGTCGTTTTCGATTTCATCGAGCGTATAGCCGACCGCCAGCTTCGCCGCGACCTTGGCGATGGGGAAGCCCGTGGCTTTCGATGCCAGCGCCGAGGACCGCGACACGCGCGGATTCATCTCAATGACGATGAGGCGGCCATCCTTCGGATTGACCGCGAACTGCACGTTCGAACCACCCGTTTCGACGCCAATCTCACGCAGCACAGCAATGCTGGCGCTGCGCATGATCTGATATTCCTTGTCCGTAAGCGTCAACGCAGGCGCAACGGTAATGCTGTCGCCGGTATGGACGCCCATTGGATCGACATTCTCGATAGAGCAGATGATGATGGCGTTATCGGCGCGGTCACGCACGACTTCCATCTCATATTCTTTCCAGCCGAGCAGCGATTCCTCGATCAGCACCTCGGTCGTGGGCGATGCCTCAAGGCCGCTAGTGACGATCTGGACAAACTCATCGCGATTATAGGCAACGCCGCCACCGGTCCCGCCCAGAGTGAAGGACGGACGAATAATGGCGGGAAGTCCCGTATGATCCAGCGCGGCAATGGCCTCTTCCAGCGTATGCGCAATGCGAGAACGTGCGGATTCGAGGCCGATTTTGTCCATCGCATCGCGGAATTTCAGGCGATCCTCGGCCTTGTCGATAGCCTCGGCATCCGCGCCGATCATCTGACAACCATATTTTTCCAGCGTGCCGTCATTGAAAAGCGCAAGTGCGGTGTTAAGCGCCGTCTGACCGCCCATAGTGGGCAGCACTGCATCCGGGCGCTCCTTTTCGATGATTTTGGCGACGATTTCCGGCGTAATCGGCTCCACATAAGTGGCGTCGGCCAGATCGGGGTCGGTCATGATCGTCGCAGGATTGGAATTGACCAGGATAATCCGATAGCCCTCCTCCTTCAGCGCCTTGCATGCCTGCGTGCCCGAATAGTCGAACTCGCATGCCTGACCGATAACAATCGGACCAGCACCGATAATGAGGATGGAGGAGATGTCTGTTCTTTTTGGCATGTTATGCGGCGGACCTTATGAGGAAACGGGCGCTTGTGGACAATGATGAAAATATAACCTTGATCACCCAAGCCCCTCAACAAACCGCTGGAATAAATAGAAACTGTCCTGCGGTCCGGGCGACGCCTCCGGGTGATATTGGACGCTGAACGCTGGTTTGTCGGTCAGGGCGATACCGCAATTGCTGCCATCGAAAAGGGACACATGGGTCGTCCTTACATTGTCGGGCAGTGTGTCGTTATCGATGGCAAAGCCGTGGTTCATGCTGGTGATCTCGACCACACCGTCCTCCAGCCTCTTCACCGGATGGTTCGCGCCACGGTGGCCCTGAAACATCTTCATGGTCTTGGCCCCCACGGCAAGGCCAAGAAGTTGATGGCCAAGGCAGATGCCGAAGATGGGGATATTGGCATCCAGCAGTTTCTGAATCACCGGCACGGCATATTCGCCCGTCGCGGCGGGGTCGCCCGGACCATTGGAAAGGAATACGCCAGCAGGCTTTTGCGCCATGACATCTTCAAAGCTGGCGGTAGCAGGAAGGACTGTCACCTTTGCGCCCGCACGAACAAGATTGCGGAAGATGTTACGCTTGGCGCCATAGTCAATGGCGACGACATGGGGGCGTTCATCGCCTGCTTCATCCAGGCCATATCCAAACCCGAGCCTCCACACGCCATCTTTCCACAGGCGCGTTTCCTTGCCCGTCACTTCGATGGCAAGATCCATGCCCTCAAGGCCCGGCCAGCTCTGCGCCTTGGTGAGAAGCGCATCGATGTCGAAATTGCCTTCGGGATCGTGCGCGATTGCTGCATTGGGTGCGCCGGAGAGGCGAATGCGGCGGGTGAGCGCGCGGGTGTCTACGCCCGCCAAGCCAATGCGGTCGTTGGCCTTCATCCACTCATCAAAGGGCTGGACATTACGGAAATTGCTTGGCTGCGTCACATCCTCCCGCACAATGCAGCCAAAGGCATGGGGCGCGTCAGCCTCCACATCCTCAAGATTGGTGCCGACATTGCCGACATGGGGAAAGGTGAAGTTGACGATCTGCCCGGCATAGCTCGGGTCAGTCATGACCTCCTGATAGCCGGTCATCGCCGTGTTGAAGCAGACCTCGCCAACCGCCTCGCCAACCGCGCCGAAGCCGCGTCCGAACAGGATGGTGCCGTCAGCAAGGACCAATACCCCCGTCGCTCCTTTGGGCACGGTCAGGGATTTGGCGCTTGCCATGATAATGTCCTTCTTCTTTTCCTGGGCATGCCCGCAGTCTGCAGGCTAAACGGACGCGGAATTAGGCTTCTCATGATCCAGGGTCAATCCTATTAAAATCAGTTTTATGCCGCTATAGCTATGCGTTTCCAGACAAGAGGATGAAAGCGCCCGATGATTCGCGACGAGATCAAAGCTGCCCAAACCGCCGCCATGAAGGGGGGCGACAAGGAACGGTTGGCTGCTGTTCGCCTGATTCTTGCGAAGATCAAGGATCGCGATATTGAACTGCGCACCGCAAGTCAGGTTCCCGAGGACGACGCTTTGGTGACAGATGTGCTGCAAAAGATGGTGAAGCAGCGGCGCGAATCGATTGCCATGTATGAACAGGGCGGCCGCGCCGAACTTGCCGCCAAGGAACAGGCTGAACTGGACGTCATCGAGGGCTTCCTGCCCACGCAGATGAGCGAAGACGAAACCCGGGCGGCGATCGAGGCGATCAAGTCTGAAGTAGGCGCGTCAAGCGTCAAGGACATGGGCAAGGTGATGGCTGTGCTGAAGGAACGGCATGGAACGCAGCTCGATATGAGCAAGACGAGCGGGCTGGTGAAGGCGGCATTGGCGTAATACAAGCCTCCTCCCTTCGGGAGGGGTTAGGGTGGGTAATGGCGCTGCGCAACGATGCACGATTAGGCGAATTTGCCCGCGAGATGCGGGTCCAGCCCACTGAATACAAAGAACGGATCTGGACAAGACTGCGCAATTCGCAGTTTGGGGGAATCAGAATTCCCCACTCCGACCCTCCCCTTCCAAGGCAGGGGTGTTAGCGGTGTCCCTGTCCCCTCAATGGCTGGATGAACTCCGCGCACGGGTCACGCTTTCGACGCTGATCGGCAAGACGGTCAAAGTCCAGAAGGCCGGGCGCGAGTACAAGGCGTGTTGCCCCTTTCATAATGAGAAAACGCCCAGCTTCACCATCAACGACGAAAAGGGCTTTTATCACTGCTTCGGCTGCGGAGCGCACGGAGACGCGATTCGGTGGATGACCGATCAGCGCGGATTGCCTTTCATGGAGGCCGTGAAAGAACTCGCCGCAGGTGCCGGAATGGAAGTGCCTGCACCCGATCCGCACGCAGCCAAAAGGGCAGAACAAGCGGCCCCCCTACGTGATGTCATGAGCGCGGCGCAGGACTGGTTCGTCGCACAGTTGCAAGGCATAGAGGGCAGCGAAGCGCGCGACTATCTCAAGCGGCGCGGGTTGAGCGCGGCGACCGCAAAGGCCTTCGGCTTCGGTCTGTCGCCCGATGGGCGCGGACGGCTCAAAGAAGCGCTGAAGAGCCACGGCGAGTTGCGGCTCATCGAAGCGGGGCTCCTGATCGATCCAGATGGCGAACGCGAAAGCTATGACCGGTTTCGCGGCCGATTGATGATTCCGATCCGCGATGCACGAGGGCGCGTGATTGCTTTTGGTGGGCGGATATTGGGCGCGGGTGAGCCCAAATATCTGAACTCTCCGGATACGCCGCTTTTCGACAAGGGGCGCACCCTCTATAATCTCGATCGCGCCTCCCCCGCGTCGCGACGGACTGGGCGCGTGATCGTGGTCGAAGGTTATATGGATGTCATCGCTCTCGCACAGGCGGGGTTCGATGAGACGGTGGCGCCATTGGGTACCGCATTGACGGAGCACCAGATCGAACGGCTGTGGAAGATGGTCGAGGTTCCTATTCTCTGTTTCGATGGCGACGCGGCAGGGCAGAAGGCGGCGGTACGCGCGGCCATGCGTGCCCTTCCCCTGCTGCGGCCGGGACACAGCATGGCCTTTGCGACACTGCCGACCGGACAAGACCCGGACGATCTGGTCCAGGCCGAAGGCGCAAGAGCATTTGAAGCAGTGCTGGAGAAGGCGGAGCCGCTGATCAACCGCCTATGGGCGCACGAAGTGGCGGCAGGACCACTCGATACGCCCGAGCAGCGCGCCGGCCTTAAGCAGCGGCTGCGTGAGATCGCATCGCAGATCGGGCATGAGGATGTGCGCGCGCTTTATGGACAGGCATTCCGGGAGCGATTGGACGCGCTGTTCCTCAGCCGCCGTCCCTCCCCCGCTGCCCCGTCCTTCCGCGATCGCAAGCCCCGGCATAAAAAAGGCTTTCCACCCCTGTTCCAACCGGTTTCAGGCGAAGCGCGGGCGATCAGCAGTTCAGGGCTGGAAGGCACATTGCTGTGCGGAATTCTGAGCGGCCTCCTCCGCTATCCCGGCGAGATCAGGGTGCATATGGAGGAGCTTTCTCACCTGCGAATCTTTGACCCACAGATGAGCGGTCTGATGGAATTCATCCTTTCATCAGCAATGCAGCAGGAAATACTTGATACGAACACCCTCCTTACCATATTGGGGCAAGGTGAATTGTATAATATAGCTAGAAGGCTGCTCCGGGCCGATGCGCTGAATTTCACCTTCACTCGTAAGGATGCCGATCCTGGCCGCGCCTGCCGCGACCTGGCGGAAGCCATTCGGGTAATGGTGGCTGGACCGGAAATAGAAAATGCGCTGGCCGAAGCCACGCGCAGGATGAGTGAGACGTTCGACGAGGAAAGTTTTGCGCAACAGCAAAGATTGCGGGAACTTAAAGCCGAGCATGACCAACGGCTCGCCGATCTGATGCAGCCTGATGATGTTATGTGACGTTGCCTGGATTAATACGAGTTTAAGGCGAATAAATGGCGAGCAAGGCAAACAAGACGCAAACGGATGATACGGACAACGGCGATGCGCCGCTCCTTGATCTTAATGAAGCGTCAGTCAAAAAGCTGATCAGCCGTGCGAAGAAGCGCGGCTATATCACTTATGATGAATTGAATAACGCACTGCCGCAGGACCAGATGTCTTCGGAGCAGATTGAAGACGTAATGGCCGCGCTCAACGATATGGGCGTCAATATCGTCGAAAATGAGGAAGCCAGCGAGGACGGCGACGACAGCCCCGAGGACGAGGCGGAAGCCGTCGATCAGGCAGACGAGGATGGCGATGGCGATGGTGCTGCAAGCCGCTCCGTTCCCGAAAAGAAGAAGGAAACAATCGACCGCACGGACGATCCCGTACGCATGTACCTGCGTGAAATGGGGGCGGTCGAGCTTTTGAGCCGGGAAGGCGAGATTGCCATCGCCAAGCGCATCGAAGCGGGACGCGACACGATGATCCTGGGCCTGTGCGAAAGCCCGATCACGTTCAACGCGATCATCGAATGGTCCACCGCGCTCAACGACGGCGAAATGCAGTTGCGCGAAATCCTGGATCTCGATGCCATGCTGTCGAAGGATCCTGCCCCGGAGAGTCTGGAAGAGGGCGCGGCAGATGACGATGAAATCAGCGAAAAGACCGCCGGCCCCACCTACAAGGAAGAAGAGGACATCGTAGAAGAGGCCGAGGAGGACGAAGAGGACTCCATGACCGAACGTCGCACCCAGCGCGCGAACGAAGACGACGACGACGAGGATAACACGCTTTCACTCGCCGCGATGGAGGAGTTGCTGAAACCCGGCGCTCTCGAAAAATTCGCTACGATCACTTCCTTGTTCAAGGAATTCTCGAAAGTTCAGGAAGCGCGCCTTGCCGGGCTCGGCTCCGGCGATGACTTCCCTAAAATAGAGGAAGATAAATATCAGAAGCTGCGCGAGGATCTGACCGCAGAAGTCGAAAGCGTTCAGTTTCATGGCGCGAAGATTGAATATCTGGTGGACCAGCTTTACGCGTATAACCGGCGCTTGACCGCACTGGGCGGGCAGATGCTGCGTTTGGCCGAGCGGCACAAAGTTCCCCGCAAAGCTTTCCTTGATGCCTATGTCGATCATGAACTGGCGGAGGACTGGCTGGAAACCGTCGCCAAGATGGACAAGAAATGGGCCGCTTTCGCGCAACAGGAAGCTGCGGCTGTCGATCGCATTCGATCTGAAATCGCGGAAATAGCGCAGGCCACCGGCATGTCGCTTTCCGAATTCCGCCGCATCGTCAACATGGTGCAGAAGGGCGAACGGGAAGCGCGGATCGCCAAAAAGGAAATGGTTGAGGCGAACCTTCGTCTCGTCATTTCCATCGCCAAGAAATACACCAATCGCGGCCTTCAATTTTTGGATCTTATCCAGGAGGGCAATATCGGCCTGATGAAGGCGGTCGATAAATTTGAGTATCGCCGGGGGTATAAGTTCAGCACTTACGCCACGTGGTGGATCAGGCAGGCGATTACGCGATCCATCGCCGATCAGGCGCGAACAATCCGCATTCCCGTCCACATGATCGAGACGATCAACAAGCTGGTCCGTACCTCGCGTCAATTCCTGCACGAACAGGGTCGCGAGCCGACGCCCGAGGAAATGGCCGAGCGCCTCTCGATGCCGCTTGAAAAAGTGCGCAAGGTGATGAAGATCGCCAAGGAACCGATCAGCCTTGAAACGCCGATCGGCGACGAGGAAGATTCCCATCTGGGCGACTTCATTGAGGACAAGAACGCGATCATTCCAGTCGACGCGGCCATACAGGCGAACCTCAAGGAAACTGTGACTCGCGTGCTGGCATCGCTTACGCCGCGTGAGGAGCGTGTGCTGCGCATGCGCTTCGGCATCGGCATGAACACCGATCACACGCTGGAAGAAGTCGGCCAGCAATTCAGCGTGACGCGTGAACGTATCCGCCAGATCGAGGCGAAGGCGCTTCGGAAGCTGAAGCATCCCAGCCGCAGCCGAAAGATGCGCAGCTTCCTTGATCAATAAGGATCTTTTTCTTTTTGCTATGAAAAACGGGGTGCAAATCCGCACCCCGTAACCAGCTATTTACACACTGGCGCTAAGCCTGTCGGGGACAGCGAATTTGCACCCTGCGGTGCTTGGCACAGGAACATAGCATGGATAGCGAATTGGCAAGACGGGCGGACGCCCCCCGCGATATATCCGATCTGCTGAGAACCCTTGCCGACGTCGATGGTACAGCGGGCCACGGCTATCCATCAGCAAGCGGGCTTGGCCATCGCGGGGACCTGACGCGCAATATCGCCAATTTGGCTGATGCTGCGCATTATCTTTGTATGCTGCATGGCCGTCATCCAGGCGTTATCGACCATGCCGCCATGCGCACGGCCCACAATGATGCGCGGGGCTGGCTGATTCAGGCGGCCGATGGCTTTGCCGACGAACGTACTTACCTGACGCAAATCGCAGTCGCCGCGGGCCCCGTGCCCAGTACCCCAGGTCAAAGCGATAGCGAAGCCGCCATGCTTTCCCAACGGCATGCGCTTGACATGCTGGCGCAATCGGATCGTACTGGATGCGCGGTCGGTGCGGCATTTGCATTGGTATTGGACTGGATTTCCATCCGGCTGATATTGGACGCTGCCGCCCTCCGCCTGGGCCTTAGTCCACGTCTATGCACTTTGCCGAACCGGCACGAAACATTGGACGTAGCCATGGCGATCTGCGGTGATACGGCTGTGGAACGCGCCATTCACTTCGGGGCGCGCCAGCTTTTAAACCAGCATCGCGGTCTATGGAACCTGCTGAGTGCTCGGGCAGCGGCGCGGCAACCGCCTGAATGACGGGATAAGACCGCAGCTTGGCCAATCTGACCTGAGCGGCACGCACCCAAAATTCTTGCACACCCTATCCTCCATGCTATCTCGGCTTCATCGAAAATGATGAGGGATTTGGCATGCGCTTTGAAGGCACGCAGCAATATGTGGCCACGGACGACCTGAAAGTTGCAGTGAATGCGGCGGTTACGCTGCGCCGGCCGCTTCTGGTCAAGGGAGAGCCCGGCACCGGCAAGACCGTGCTGGCGCACGAAATCGCCAAGGCCGCGAACGCGCCTCTCATCGAATGGAACATCAAATCGACCACCAAGGCGCAACAGGGGCTTTATGAATATGATGCCGTAGCCCGCCTGCGTGATGGGCAGCTTGGGGATGAGCGAGTCCACGACATCTCCAATTACATCCGAAAGGGAAAATTATGGGAGGCCTTCACGTCGGAGCGCCTTCCTGTCCTGTTGATCGATGAGATCGACAAGGCTGACATCGAGTTCCCGAATGACCTGCTCCAGGAACTCGACCGCATGGAATTCCACGTCTACGAGACTGGCGAGACAGTGAAGGCAAAGGAACGCCCGATCGTCGTCATCACATCGAATAATGAGAAGGAACTGCCGGATGCTTTCCTGCGCCGCTGTTTCTTCCATTATATCAAATTCCCGGACCGGGAAACGATGCAGGCCATTGTGGATGTGCATTTCCCCAGCATCCAGAAAATCCTGGTGAGCAAGGCAATGGACATCTTCTATGAAGTTCGTGATGTCCCCGGCCTCAAGAAAAAGCCATCGACCAGCGAACTGCTTGATTGGCTGAAGCTGCTGCTCGCGGAGGACATGCCATTGGACGTGCTGCAATCACGCGATCCCAAGAAAGCAATCCCGCCATTGCATGGCGCGCTTCTCAAGAATGAACAGGATGTGATGATGTTCGAACGGCTTGCGTTTCTAACGCCGCGAGGCGGTTGAACAAAGTCAGTTTCGTGGTTCCACGTTGGCCCCATCGCGCGGTATGAAAGCCTATGTTCTTCAATTTTCTCGATGAGCTTCGCGCGGCTGGCATAGGCGCCAGCATGAAGGAGCATCTCGTGCTGCTGGAGGCGCTCGACCGCGATGTCATCGCCCGGCGGCCAGAAGAATTCTATTATCTCGCCCGTGCAACTTTCGTGAAGGACGAAGGGCTGCTCGATCGGTTCGATCAGGTCTTTTCCAAGGTCTTCAAGGGATTGGAAACAGGCTATGGCGTCCAAGAGGCCGAAATTCCGCTGGAATGGTTGAAGGCTGTGGCGGAAAAATATTTGACGCCCGAGGAAATGGAGAAGGTGAAATCTCTCGGTTCCTGGGAAGAGATCATGGAGACGCTGAAAAAGCGGCTTGAGGAACAGCAGGGACGGCATCAAGGCGGCAACAAATGGGTCGGCACCGGCGGCACATCTCCTTTCGGCAATTCCGGCTATAATCCGGAAGGCGTTCGGATCGGCGGCGAGAGTCGGCACAAGCACGCAATCAAAGTATGGGACAAGCGCGAGTTCGCCAATCTGGATAACAAGCGTGAGCTTGGCACGCGCAACATCAAGGTCGCACTGCGCCGCTTACGCCGCTTCGCACGCGAAGGCGCGGCCAACGAACTGGATATCGACGGGACGATCGACGGCACAGCGCGGCAGGGCTGGCTCGATATACGCATGCGCCCGGAGCGGCATAATGCAGTGAAGCTGCTCCTCTTTCTCGACGTGGGCGGATCGATGGATTCCTACGTAAGATTATGTGAGGAGCTGTTTTCCGCAGCCACGACGGAATTCAAGAATCTGGAATTCTTTTACTTCCATAACTGTCTCTATGAAGGGGTATGGAAGGACAATCGCCGCCGCTTTTCAGAGCGCATTCCCACTTGGGACATTCTGCACAAATATGGGCACGATCATAAGGTGATACTCGTCGGCGATGCTTCGATGAGTCCTCATGAAATAAGCACTCCGGGCGGATCGGTTGAACATTATAACGAAGAAGCGGGTATCACATGGATGCAGCGCCTGACCAATACGTATCCGGCCGCAGCCTGGCTCAATCCCGTAAATGAGAACTATTGGGACTATACCCACAGCATCCGCATGATACGCGAAGTGATGCAGAATCGAATGTATCCGCT
>DATCYF010000008.1:0-38359 GCA_036570425.1 Rhizorhapis sp.
CGCGCCGTCGGTGTGACGCGAAGAATTCGCCAGAATCGCGCAAGCGTCGTACTCTCAGCCCTCCTGCTCGAAAGCCACGCTGCCTTGATTGAAAAGCTTCGCGATCAGCGCCATCGCTGAATCCGATTTCATCAGATCCGGATCAATCCTGACGCGATCCTGCGCACAGAGTTGCTCCGCAAATGCGCTGGTTTCGTTCACGCACTCAAAACACTCGCCATCGACGAACAACAACACTGAATTTGCCCGCTGCCGGATAAACGAAAAGCGGCTGGCCGGATTGCGACACAGCGGCACATTGTCGCCGAGAGCTTCACGCAATTCATCAATCTGGATTGGCTCTTCCGGCTGCCAATCCATATCCGCATATTTGGGCGTGCTGTTATATTGCCCGAACCAGCGCGCAAACGCATCGCGGTCGAGCATTTTCCCAATGACCATCGCGTGAAGTTGCGTGATGGCCTGGGCGGAAATTTCGCCCGGATTTTTCTGCACCTGTAAATTCGGATCGTCGTAACGATCGTCGTCTCGCGTGCTGTCAAGCAGATGATCGCACCAGTCCGCGATCAGTTCGCCGCGCGACGGTGCGCGAAAGCCGATCGAATAGGTCATGCAGTCATCCCCCACCGCGACGCCGTTGTGCGCAACGCGCGGTGGCACATAGAGAATATCGCCGGGTTCGAGAATCCATTCATCGGCGGCTTCAAAACCTGCGAGCAAACGCAAATCATCGTGCGGCAATAATTCGGTGGACGAATCACATAGTCCACCAATCTGCCAGCGACGTTTGCCCAGACCCTGAATGAGAAAAACGTCATACTGATCGAAATGCGGACCCACGCCGCCTTCATCAGCAGCGTAGCTCACCATCACATCATCGATGCGCCAATTCGGTACGAAGCGAAACGGTTCGATGAGCGCGGCAACGTCTGGCACGTAGTGATCGACAGCCTGTACTAGCAGCGTCCACTGCTTTTTACCGAGCTGGCCAAAACGCGATTCAGCAAAGGAGCCGTGTTCGACTTTCAACGCATCGCGCGTTTGCGTGATAAGGCGTGATTCAACTTCTTTTTCGCATGCCAACCCTGCGAGTTCATCAGGCTCGAGCGGATTGTTCCAGGACTTCCAGGGATTTTTGATCAGCAGCGGTTTCTTTTGCCAGTAATCGCGAAGGAAAACGTCAATGTCGAAATTATTGAATTGCATACATACTCTCGACGAAATTGGCGGCCGGGCACCAGAAGGTGTTGCAAAACCGCTCGCCACACGATCCCCGCCGGAGGCTCAGGATTATATCAGCGTTTTTGCATCGTCTTCCGGTATATGGCCGCACCGGCTAAATGGCACTCGCTTGTCTAATGGCATTGCCGACATAAGTCGCCGGTGTCAAAGTCACCACACAGGTGCGCTGACTGAGCCAGACCTATCGGCATCGTTAGTCGAGATGCGGATCATTCATGTGCTTTGACGTAAGGAGGTAACAAGAAGGGGCGGTGCTTGCAAAGCCGCGCTCCAGCCCCTTCACGTCCGGGCGGAAGCAGACGTACGCCCGCCTTTTCCAACGTGCTGATCAGCAGCGCCTCGGTTGATCGATGCAACTGATGTCGTTCGCCTTCGAAATCGCGAACAGTGCTGCGCGAAATCCCGGCGAACGTCGCCAGTTCGGCTTGCGTCCAATTCAGCAGTCCGCGTGCGGCACGACACTGTTCGGGGAATAAAATCATTATCAGCCCTTGCCTTTGCTCTTCAAAATCAACCATATTGGCTGAGATAACGCAAGAGACCACCGCTGATGATGTTCCCAGGGAGCGCCGAACCGCCTCATGGCCGATGACTGGCTGCTGCTGATCGCTTTAATCCTGCCTTTTGCGGGAAGCATCGTTGCGGCTTTTCTGCCAACGCGGGCGCGCAATGCCGCAGCGGCGCTTGCCGGTGCAATCGCCCTCACCGGAACGGCCATTATGATCATGGCGTATCCGGCGCTTTCAAGTGGGGCCGTCATACGCAAGGAAATCGATTGGCTGCCGTCGCTCGGGCTGAACCTGATCGTCAGGCTTGATGGCCTGTCATGGCTATTTGCCTTTCTAATTCTGGGGATCGGCGCTTTGGTGGTGCTTTATGCGCGCTATTACATGTCCCCGGAAGATCCCGTTCCGCGCTTCTTTTCTTTCCTGCTTGCTTTCATGGGCTCGATGCTCGGCATTGTCCTGTCCGGAAACCTGGTGCAAATGGCCTTCTTCTGGGAATTGACCAGCCTCTTTTCCTTCCTGCTGATCGGTTATTGGCACCACAATCAGAGTGCACGCGACGGCGCACGCATTGCCCTGATCACCACCGGCGCCGGGGGCGTCTGCCTGTTGCTTGGCATTCTGCTCATCGGACGGATCGTGGGAAGCTATGATATCGATCAGGTCGTGGCCGCGAGTGATCTGGTCCGCTCCAGCGCCCTCTATACGCCCGCGCTGGTCCTCATTCTGATCGGGGCATTTACCAAGAGCGCACAATTTCCATTCCATTTCTGGCTGCCCCACGCCATGGCAGCGCCCACGCCGGTGTCAGCCTATCTGCATTCTGCCACCATGGTGAAGGCTGGTATATTCGTTCTTATGCGCCTGTGGCCGGTATTGGCCGGCACAGATCAATGGTATTTCCTGGTCGCTTCGACAGGGCTTGCCACGCTGCTGGTCGGGGCCTGGGCCGCGATCTTCCAGCAGGATCTGAAAGGATTGCTCGCGTATTCGACGATCAGCCATCTCGGCCTGATCACCCTGCTCCTGGGCCTTGGCAGTCCGCTGGGAGCGGTGGCGGCGATCTTCCATACGGTCAATCACGCCACGTTCAAGGCCTCGCTGTTCATGGCAAGCGGGATCATCGACCATGAAACCGGTACGCGCGATTTAAGGCGGCTGAGCGGGCTCTACCGATTCATGCCGATTACCGCGACGCTGGCGATGGTTGCGGCTGCGGCGATGGCGGGCGTGCCGCTACTCAATGGCTTCCTCTCCAAGGAAATGTTCCTTGCCGAGGCACTCCGCGAGCATAGCGGCACAGTCATCGATTCCGCCCTGCCTTATATCGCGACTCTCGCGAGCGCATTCAGCGTGCTCTATTCGCTGCGCTTCATCCATCAGACCTTCTTCGGACCACCGCCCGTCGATCTGCCCCGCCAACCAGCGGAGGCGCCCCCGTGGATGCGTCTTCCGATCGAGATACTGGTCCTCGCCTGTCTGATCGTTGGAATCGTCCCTGCGATGACAATCGGGCCATTTCTGGCGACTGCGGTACACTCGATGCTGGGCGATCAGACCCCGACTTACAGCCTGGTGGTGTGGCACGGCTTCGGCCTGCCGCTGATAATGAGCATCACCGCGCTCGTTGCAGGCGCGATAATGTACCTTCTTTTCCGTGACCGGCTGAATGAGGTGAAGGCTTCTCCCGTGATCGGGCGCCTGAAGGGACGAAGAACGTTCGAGGCCGTCCTCGCCGTCATCGTCACAGCTGCTCGATGGTTGGAGGCTTTACTCGGAACGCGACGACTCCAACCGCAATTGCGCCTGCTTGTCTGCCTTGCACTGGTGGCCGGAATGCTTCCCTTCCTGCGGTTCGATTACCGGCCGGGGCCGTTGCCAGTGACGCTGCTCGATCCGTCGTTCGCGATCATCTGGTTGCTCGGGGGCGCCTGCGCCATCGGCGCTGCCTGGCAGGCAAAATATCATAGGCTGGCTGCACTGATCCTGACGAGCGGCGCCGGTCTTGCTACCTGCATCAGCTTCGTCTGGCTCTCTGCGCCTGATCTGGGTGTCACACAGTTGCTGGTCGAAATCGTGACGACGGTGCTGCTCCTTCTCGGCCTTCGCTGGCTACCCAAGCGCGTGCCCCAGATGTGGCCAGAGCACCGCATGCCATTCAGCGTAGGACTGCGTCGTTCGGCCGATCTGATGATTGCGGTGGTCGCCGGAGCGGCGATGGCCCTGATCTCCTATGCGGCCATGTCGCGGCCTCCACCGCACAGCATTTCGCGTTATTTCATGGAACATGCCTATTCCGAAGGCGGTGGCACCAATGTGGTCAACGTTATTCTCGTCGATTTTCGGGGCTTTGATACGTTGGGCGAAATTACCGTGCTATGCATCGTCGCCTTGACGATCTTTTCGCTGCTCCGCCGTTTCCGTCCTGCGGTCGAGAGCGTCACCGCCCCAGTGCAGCAGCGTGAGCAGGCCGCTTCGGACGACGCCAGTCCCCATCGCGCCGCCGGCGACACCGTCGCCGATTACATGCTGGCTCCGAAGGTCATCATGGAGTGGCTGTTTTCGGCAATCATTGTCTTCTCGCTTTATCTGCTGCTGCGCGGCCATGATTCGCCTGGCGGCGGATTTGCGGCTGGTATCGCCATGTCGATCGCCATTCTCATTCAATATATGGCGCGGGGCACGCGCCAGATGGAGCTATTGCTTTCGATCCGTCCATTGCGTTGGATCGGGATTGGCCTGCTCTGCGCGGCGATGACGGGCGCTGGCGCTGGGCTCTTCGGCTATCCTTTCCTCTCGTCCCATTTTCACTATGCCGACGTGCCGTTGGTCGGCGCTGTGCCCGTAGCAAGCGCGATCTTCTTCGATCTGGGAGTGTTCGCGCTGGTTGTCGGCGCAACGGTGCTGATCCTGATTGCGCTCGCCCACCAATCAATACGCGTGCCCCGCGCGACGCGCGAGCCTGGCCCTTCAAAGACCGCCACCGTCAGAGGCGCGAGCTGATGGAGATTGTGCTCGCGCTCGGCATCGGCATCTTTACGGCTTCAGGCGTCTGGCTTTTGTTCCGGCCAAGAACCTTTCAGGTGATTATCGGCCTCTCGCTTTTATCCTATGCCGTCAATCTGTTCATCCTTGCCATGGGGCGGCTGCGGATGGACGCTCCGCCGATTGTCGAGCGCGGGGCTACCGTCGACCCTTCTTCCTATGCTGACCCCCTGCCGCAGGCACTCGTTCTGACGGCCATCGTCATCTCCTTCGCCACCACCGCGTTGCTCCTGGTGGTGCTGCTCGCATCCCGGGGGCAGACCGGCACCGACCATGTTGACGGTGAAGAGCGGGAACCATGAGCGGCTGGATCGACCATCTGGTGATCGCGCCTATCGTGCTGCCGCTCGTCGTGGCCGCGACGATGCTGCTGTTCGATGAACGGCGCCGCTGGCTGAAGAGAGCGCTGGGCATTGTGACGAGCCTTGCATTGCTCGCCATTTCGCTCCTGTTGCTTCAATTGGTCAACACTCCCGCTGCCGACGGGGGACCGGCAAAGCCGCTGGTCTATCTGCTCGGCAACTGGGCCGCGCCGTTTGGCATCGTGGTTATAGCGGATCGCCTGTCAGTGCTCATGCTGGTGTTGACGAGTGTCCTCGGTTTCACCGCAATGCTCTATGCGCTGGCGCGGTGGGACCGCTCGGGGCCCCGGTTCCATGCATTGTTCCTGTTACTCCTGATGGGCGTCAACGGTGCGTTCCTGACCGGCGACATCTTCAATCTTTTCGTCTTTTTCGAGGTGTTGCTCGCCGCGTCCTACGGGCTGGTGCTGCACGGTTCCGGCGTCGTCCGGATCAAGGCCGGCCTGCATTATGTGACGATCAATGTCGCAACCTCGCTGTTGTTTCTGATCGGCGTCAGCCTGATCTATGCAGTGACCGGCACCTTGAACATGGCCGATCTGGCTGCCCGGATTCCCCTCATGGCGACGAGCGATTTAGCGCTGTTGGAAGGGGGCGCAGCCATTCTGGGCATCGCTTTTCTCGTCAAGGCCGGGATGTGGCCACTCAGCTTCTGGCTGCCGACCACCTATGCCGCCGCCGCCCCTCCGGTGGCGGCGCTCTTCGCCATCATGAGCAAGGTTGGAATCTATGTCATCCTGCGCTTGTCTTCACTGTTTTTCGGACAAGACGACGGCGCAGCGGCGGGCTTCGCTGATACCTGGCTGACCATCGGGGGCTTGGCTACGATCGCTTATGGGTTGATCGGTGTTCTCTCCTCGAAGACGTTGACCCGCGTGGCGGGCTATTATGTGCTGATCTCATCAGGCACGCTGCTCGCGGCGATCGGGACCGGCAGCGCGGTGGTCTGGGCGGCTGCGCTCTTTTATCTGGTCAGCTCTACGCTCGCCCTAAGCGCCTTTTATCTCATCATCGAGCCGGTCGAACGTGGCGAGAGCGATGATCCCGCACTGGCGGTCACGGCACCCGTTTTCGAGGATGAATATGTCGGCGTTTTCGAGGAGGAAGAGGACGAATTCGGTGTCGCCATTCCAGCGACGATCGCCATACTCGGGGGCGGTTTCATCTTCTGCTCATTATTGCTGTCGGGCCTGCCGCCGCTCTCGGGCTTTATCGCGAAATTCGCAATAATCGACGGATTACTCCGCTTCCAGGAAAGTATTACGCCGTCGACGTGGACGTTCATCGCTCTGATCATCCTCTCCGGTCTGGCGATCCTCGTCACCATGACGCGTGCTGGAATCGACCTGCTGTGGACCCCAGTCGATCGACCGCAATCGCATCTCAGTATTATCGAGGCGGTGCCGATCGGCATCCTCCTCGCGGTCTGCCTGGCTCTCATGATACAGGCCGGCCCAATCATGAACTACATGGAGGAAACCGCACAGGCGCTCGGTAGCCCGCATCTTTATACCGACGCGGTCTTGTCCGCGCCACGCATCGGCCAACCGGGGACAGCCCCGTGAGCCGCTGGTTTCCTCATCCGCTGCTCATGTTGAGCCTCATCATTCTATGGTTTTTGCTCCAGCAGACGTTCTCCCTTGGCCATCTGCTGCTGGGGACTGCAATCGCGTTTTTCGCGTCGCGCGGCATGATGGCGCTACGACCTGAAAAGGTCCGAATACGTTTTTCGAGCGCCATCCCGCGCCTCGCGCTGATCGTGCTCACCGACATCATTCGTTCGAATATCGCGGTAGGACGGATCATAATTGCACGGGGAAACAGGCACCGCACATCCGGCTTCATCCTCCTGCCGCTCGACCTGCGGAACCGGTACGGTCTCGCTGTCCTGGGCATCATCATCACGGCAACGCCCGGCACGCTTTGGATGCAATATGATTCAGCACGCAGCGTGTTGCTCGTCCACGTACTTGACCTTGTCGATGAGGCGGCGTGGATCCGGCTTATCAAACAGCGCTACGAACGGTTGTTGATGGACATCTTTGAATGAACACGCTGCTTCTCGCCTGGTCGATCACGACTGCGCAAATCCTGCTGGGCTGTGCCATGGCCTGCGCGGTCTTGCGGCTGATGTGGGGCCCGCGTGCGCAGGATCGCGTGCTGGGGCTCGACACGCTCTACGTCAACGTAATGCTCCTGCTCATCACCTTCGGAATTCAAACTGGCCGCACATTTTATTATGAAGCCACGCTCATCATCGGCCTGCTGGGCTTTGCCAGCACCGTCGCACTGTCGAAATTCCTGATGCGCGGCGAGGTGATCGAATGATACAAGCACCCGATTTGCCTACATGGGCGGCACTGCTGACGGCATTTTTCGTGTTGTTCGGCGCCGTGATCGCTCTGATTGGTTCAATCGGACTGCTCCGGCTCAAGACATTTTATGAGCGGATGCATGCCCCCACGCTGGGGACCACAGTAGGCGTCGCCGCCATTCTCATGGCTTCGATGATCTGTTTTTCGGTCTTGCAATCGCGCATTGTCCTCCACGAAATACTGATTGCACTCTTCGTCACATTGACGACACCCGTGACGTTGATGCTTCTGGCACGCGCGGCGTTGTACCGGGACCGCAGCGAGGGAATCGAATCTGTACCCGACGACGGCGAAGCGATGCCGTGACGCCGACACACAGTCGAAATTCGAGCAGAAATGAAGGCCGTACCTCGTGAACAGATCAAATTGCGGCGCCCGGACCTTGTTGAACGCAGCCGTCCCGTGTGAATAGTTGCGCCTGACGGAATGAAGCGCCTGTGCATCAAAACCCCGGCGCGCCTGAGCGAATTCTTCTCGGGGAGAGGGTCCAGGCTCAAACAATGGGCGACCATTGTAAACTCCCACCCGGTTTTCACGGCACGCCAGCTCCTTAAGCTGTGCATCCTTTTCCCATAGCGACAATCGCCTGACTCATCGCGGCATGAAGAGCGCTCTTGATCCAAGGACGGCTGCCGCACGCCATTCTCGCCCGCTTCGACTAGCCAAAATAGGTATGCGGGTTTGCCAAATGGAGTATATAGGTTGCTAAATTACATGGTGCACTGACTTTGGGTATCCCGACAAGGACGACCTTTTAGTTGGGAGCACCTTAAGTTGACAGCCTCATCGACTGCCAGGAAAATAGTCTGCGATACAAGCAGCAATGTTGAATTGCTGACACTGGATCAAAGTCTTGATCTGGATATTGCAGGAGCGAACCGGCTCTATTCAGCACATCTGAATAAATATGCGCTCCAGGTTTTCGATATACTTGGCATGAAAGACATGGACATAGAGGCAGCGGAGGGCGTGGAAATTCGCCTCGCCGATGGCCGGTCCCTAATGGATTTTTCGGCTGGGTTGGGCGTTGCGGCGCTTGGGCACAATCATCCTCGGATCATCGAAGCGGAACGAAAATGCCACAACAGGAAGGTGATTGATTGCATCAAGCTCGCACCTCACAAACTGCAGGGCGCCCTTTCTTATAACCTTGCACAATATCTGCCCGATCCCTTGAAGGTGGCGTTTCTGGCCGTTTCCGGATCGGAAGCGAACGAAGCCGCAATGAAGCTGTGCGAACGCATTCAACTGCCCAAGCGCAAGACGAAATTCATGTGCATGCAAGGCGGATTCCACGGCAAGACACATGGAGCGCTCTCCCTGACAACGGCTGCGGATTTCCAGCGCGGCTTTCTACTCGGCGTTCCGAAGGAAAATGTGATTTACGTGCCTTACGGCGACATCGCGGCGGTGAAGGCCGCAATCGAAGCAGAGTCGACGGGGAACGGCACCAACGGAATAATCGCCGCATTCGTAGAGCCTATACGCGGCACGGCATGCGAAGTGGCGCCAACGGGCTTCCTGACAGAACTCGCCCGGCTGTGCCGGCAACACGACATCCTTTCGATATTCGACGAGGTAAAGGTCGGTACTGGACGCACAGGCAGGTTCTGCGCTTTCCAATATGAGGATGTCGTGCCGGACATTGTCACGCTTGCCAAAACATTGGGCGGTGGCAAGCGCGCCATGGGGGCGATGGTCACATCCCAGGCTCTGTTTGACCGTGCTTATGGCAACAAGCAGGACTGCACCTTGCATAGTTCAAGCTTTGGCGGTCTTGGCGAAAGCTGTGCCGTCGCCATAGAAACGCTGAACGTGTTGCAGAGCGAGCGGCTGATCGAAAATGCCGCAGCGATGGGCGAATATCTGAGCGAAGGCCTCAATGATCTAAAACGAAAATATCCGAAGATCGTGCTGGATGTCCGTGGCCGAGGGTTGTTTCAAGCCATTCGCCTGAACTTTCAGCAGGATCTGGCGTCCAAATTGGTCGATATTTCCAAAAACCCGCTATTCCGAACATATCAGACAGTCCTGATCGCCGGACTGACGCGGGATCTCTATGAACGTCACAACATCCTCGTCCATTTCCAGCCGGGCGCTCGTGATATCCTGCATTTCATGCCTCCCATGATTATTGCACCCGGGCATATCGACAGGCTTGTCGCGGCTCTCGACGACATTTTTGCCCGGGGAATAGCAGACACGACGATCCGCTTCATCGCCAAGAACATAAGACGCGTTTTCTCTTAGCCTGACCTGCCATTCATATGCGGCGTCGATGTGGGGAGGTGTAGGAAGATGTTTTATGACACAAGCAGCAGCGTAGCCAACTGGCGCCGGGCTGGAATCCCGGCGAACAATGTTGACGCTCGAATATTCTGGACCGGGGGCATAGCGTGCGTGCTGGTCTCCTCTTTCCTTTTCCTATTGGGCACCCGCTACGGCATCGGAATTCTGCCAGACAGCACCCGATATATGAGCATCAACGACAAGCCCTTCGATGCGCCTCTATATCCTTGGATGCTGATGGGTCTCGCCGCGACGGGCATCTCTATCGAATATGCCGCGAAACTTGCCGGCCTGCTACTGGTCGGCGTCAATTCAGCGCTGATATGGTATTTGCTGGCAAGAGCCACGAACAGATATGCTTATGCGGCGATCGGCAGCGCTATCATCATCCTCTCGCCGCAATTTGTTTATCTGCATTCGCTGGCGATGTCGGAACCGCTCTTCATTTTCGCCATATTGGTCACGCTACTCACATTGCTCCGATATTGGGAAACTGAAGAACGAACCTGGCTTTTGGCTTGCGGCATCGGGGTCGGGGCGGCTTCACTTGTGCGCTTCACCGCACCGCCATTGGGCGCCGCGATAGCGATATGCCTATTGATCAATCCCCGTCATCCCTTGAGGCAACGCATTCTGGACGCCTGCAGGATCGCAGTGGTGAGCGGATCGATTTTCGTGCTCTGGACCTTTGCCAGTGAGGCTCTGGTTGGCCGTTCGACCGGACGCCCGCTTCAGTTCTATGGCAATATGGATAGCGACGCCTGGATGTCGAGCCTCGCGGCTCTCATGGCCTGGCTGTTGCCGGAGCAACTACCGATAGCGGCGCGGATCACGGTCTTCAGCCTTGCGCTGGCGGGGGGTGTTTACCTTTCCGTCTGGCATGGACGCCGTGTTCTTGCCCTGACCCGGGAAAGCAGAGTTTCCGACGCGATGCTTCCCATCGTGCTTGGCCTGTTCTTTATCGCGTATCTGGCTTTCATGGTGCTGGCGACCTCCCTTGAGGCGAACCTGTCCCTGAACACCCGCTACGCCTTCCCCATTTATGTAACCACCATGATCATGATGACGATCATCCTTGCCCATACGGCTGGCGTCGGCGGTCATGTGGAACGCATTGGGCATGCATTCATGATCCTGGCAGCTATCGTTCTGGCAAGTCATGTCGTGCGCACTGCGGATCGGACTCATAAAGCCTATCTGCAAGGTGTGGGCTATGCCAGTCGCTCCTGGGTGGACTCTCCCACCATGCGGGCGGTGGCTGCCTTGCCAGCCGACGCGGTGATCTACAGTAATGGACCCGATGTAATCGCCTATGTTCTGAAACGCAGGGCGCACTCTATCCCCAGGCGATTTGATCTCAGGACAGAGCTGGACGACCCCACATACCCTTTCCAACAACAGTTGGCGCAACTCCGCCGCGATCTGGACAACGGCAACACTTTCATCGTGTTCTGGGATCAAATCGACTTTCGCTTCTACCTGATTTCCGAGGGCGATCTGCAACGGCTGGCTAAACTGCAGATCGTAAACAGCCACTCGGATGGCCGCATCTACGCCCCGCACACCGCCTTTGCTGAAGGAATGAAGCAATGAACCAATCGCTCGAAGCGGCGAATATTTCGCCAATGCAGGCGGAGGATGGGGTGAACGGCGAAAGGCCCACGCCGCTTTTGCGCGGCGGATGGCGAGACTATCTGGCCATCGCACGGTTCGATCATACCACTAAACATGTTTTCATCATTCCCGGAATTATACTGGCGTACGCGCTCCGTCCCTCTTTGCAGCCAGCGGCGACTTCCATAATAGTTGGCTTTGGCAGCGCCGTGGCGATTGCGTCGGCCAATTACGTCATCAACGAATGGCTGGACCGCGAGTTTGATGCCTTCCATCCTCAGAAATCAGCGCGGACGGCTGTCAATCGGTCGCTGTCCTCTTTCGTTGTTTACACGGAATATCTGCTGCTCGCGGTAATCGGGCTGTTCCTTGCCTCTCGTCTTGGCACGTCCTTCTTCTATACTTCGCTTCTCTTCATCTTTTCGGGCCTGATGTACAATCTCAAGCCCTTCCGAACCAAAGACAAGGCCTATCTCGACGTCATCAGCGAATCGATCAACAATCCCATTCGCCTGACGCTGGGATGGACCATGGTCGATCCTACAACGCTGCCGCCCAGCAGCTTGCTGCTTGCCTATTGGACAGGGGGGGCGTTTCTGATGGGAGCCAAGCGCCTATCCGAATACCGGGACATATCGACTGAGGCAGGTATGCAGATGCTGCATCGCTACAGGCGTTCTTTCAGCGCATATACCGCCGAAAGCCTGACGGTTTGCTGCCTTCTCTACGCGATTTTGTCGGCATTCTTCATCGCCATCTTCCTGATCAAATAC
Source organism: Rhizorhapis sp. (assembly GCA_036570425.1). GTDB lineage: Bacteria > Pseudomonadota > Alphaproteobacteria > Sphingomonadales > Sphingomonadaceae > Rhizorhapis. The sequence goes on from DATCYF010000008.1 coordinate 12,207, forward strand.
CGGCTGGAATATATCGTGGCGCTGCCCTTTATCGGTTGCTTGTTCGCTCTGTATTTCTGGCTTTCCCTGCTCAGAAATTCCGTGGCGCAAAGACCTGAAAGGCTGTTCCGCTCGCGTCGCCTGGGAATAGCGCTCACCGCTGTGATCCTCGTATTGTTCGTTTCGACGTTCGTTGACATGCCGTTTCTCAATTATTTGTCCGATCCCAATTTCGTACCGGTGAGGAACCAATGATGCCAATGGTCCGGAACCCTGTGGATTGGGACAATATAGATCTGGTCGTTTTCGACATGGATGGAACGCTTTACGATCAGCGGCGCCTGCGTGCCCGGATGCTGATGGCTCTTGCAGGCGAAGCCGTGCGGTCCAGGACATTGCGCGTGCCCGCGGTCCTTCAAACATTCCGCCGATGCCGGGAAACTTTGGGCAATCAACCATCCGCGAATTTCATGAGCCGCCAATATGAGCTTACGGCAGAGCGGTGCGGCTGGCCCATAGAGATGGTTCGGGAGGCCGTGCTGGACTGGATTGAACAACGTCCGCTCGAATATCTGAATGCGTGCATATATGCGGGCGTGCGCCAGCTCTTTGACGCTCTTTACGCCTCCAACAAAATGGTTGCCATATTCTCCGACTATCCTGCCGCGGCCAAAATGAAAGCGCTTGGACTAAAGGCCCATCTGACTGTGTCCGCCACCGATGAAGACGTAGGAAGGCTGAAACCCGATCCGGCTGGCTTGCAGAAGATAATAGCGATTGCAGGGATCGCCTCGCGTCGATCATTAATGATAGGCGACCGACTGGATCGAGATGGGGAAGCCGCACGCCAGATTGGTATGAAGGCGCTCATCCGATCCCGTCATTCCCTCACCGAAGCAGCCACCTTCCGCTCCTACGGCGATCCGCTGTTCCAGCCTGTTCTTCAGGGTGTCGGAGCGGAAGCGTCAGTCGCCGCGCCACATGCGCGTCATGCATTGATACCGGAAGGAGGCTGAGCAATGGGTTACCGCGTTGAAGGCATCCCCTGTGCCGATGAATATGTCCCACCAGTGTCGTTGCCGAAAAAAATGGCGCCGCGCACCAAGCGCAAATCAATCAAGTTTGAGGCCACCGTCTGGGCGATAACGGAAGTGATGGTTCAGCCCTTGGCAAAGTCCCGTCCAGCGGAAGAGATTGCCCCTGTTTCGGCATTTTTGTTGGAAACGCATTCGAAAATGCCGGACTATATGCGTTTTTCCATCCGTATCCTCACCCTACTCTTTGACGCTTGGTCCTACCCGATCAAAGGCAAACCCTTTCATCGTCTGCCACTATCCCAACGGATCGACCAGGTTGCAGCATGGGAGAATTCCAGGTTGGAATTCCGACATGGACTGATCGTCTTTTACAGGAGCTTCGCGACCTTCGGCCTCTACTCGATACTTTACGGGCAGGATTATGAATGGAGTGAATGCCGTGAAAGGCACTGACCCCCTCCCCGACCGGATGTCGGCGGAAATCGTGGTGATCGGCTCGGGACCTGGAGGCGCGGTCACGGCGGCGCTTTGCGCTGAAGCAGGACGATCAGTCTTGCTGGTCGAGGAAGGAGAAAATCTCCCGCTCGAAGCCGCGCCTCAATTTTCACATGAAGAAATTCTGCAAAAATACCGTAACGGCGGAGTAAACATCGCCATAGGCCGATCGAAGATTGCCTATGTGGAGGGCCGATGCGTCGGCGGCGGAAGCGAAGTCAATCGTGGACTCTATCATCGCATTCCCGACTATATATTGGAACAATGGCGGTCAGAATTCCAAGTTCGGAATTTATCAGGCGATGATTTGATAACCCATTTTGCCGCATGTGAGGACATCGCTTGTGTGGAATATCCGCTGGGGCAAACATCACTTCTATCAGAACGGCTGAATGAAGGGGCCAGCAATCTGGGCTGGACAGCCATAGAGGCGCCCCGCCTTTATCGATACGGCGCTCCACAGGGCAGACAGTCGATGTCGCAAACTTTCATTCCGCGCTTTTTGGCTGCCGGAGGACGCCTTGCTGCCGATGTTCGCGTGAACCGCTTGCAGCGTTCGAATGGACGATGGCGGATCACTGCATGTCACGCGCCCAGATTATCGGCGTCCCGCAACATTGAGATTTCGGCCGACAAGGTTTTCGTGGCATGCGGCGCCATTCACACGCCCAGCCTTCTCCGCCGGTCTGGCATCACCCGGAACATCGGCAATTCGCTTCGCTTCCACCCCATGCTGAAGGCGGTGGCGATGTTCGATGAGGACGTACAACGGCCCGGCGATCCTGATCCTGTGCACCAGATCAAGCATTTCGAACCGCACTTCAGCATGGGTTGTTCAATCAGCACCCGGCCAATGCTGGCGTTGGCAATGGCGGCTCATCCGAACCACTTGCAAGAAGTGAACAGGAACTGGCGACGAATGGCCATCTATTATGTCCAGAATATGAGCGGACAAGGCCGAGTGCGGAACCTGCCCGGTTTCCGCGATCCTCTTGTGACTATCAGGCGGGGCAATGTCGAGCGTGCCCAGCTTATGGAAGGACTCAAGCGATTGATCGAAGCACTTTTTGCCGCAGGCGCCACGACCGTTTTCCCTTGCATCGCAGGCTATCCCCCGCTTCGCTCTCCCCAGGAATTGCAAATGCTGCCCGACACGCTCGACCAGTCTGATTCTAGCGCTACGTCAGTGCACATTTTTTCGTCTTGTCCGATGGGAGAAAATACAGCGCGCTGCGCCACTGATTCCTATGGTCGTGTGCATGGCACGGATGATCTTTATATTGCCGACGCATCGCTGCTTTGCGGACCCACGATGGTCAATCCGCAGGGTACGGTGATGGCTGTCGCCCATCGTAATGCATGCAACGCCATAGAGGCAGGATTTCGTTGAATACCGCAGCGTCGTGGGCCCTGCTCGGAGCGTAGAGATGAAGCACCTTATTACCGGTGGCTCGGGTTTTATCGGCAATCTCACCGCGCGACGGCTCCGTGAGAGAGGCGATGGAGTCCGCCTGCTCGACATCTGGGCCGATCCTTCTCGTCCGAAAGACATTGCGTTCATCAATAGCAGCGTTCTTGACCGCGATGGCGTAGCAGCGGCCATGCGCGACGTGGATGTTGTGCATCATAATGCAGCGCTTGTCGCCCAAACCGACGCCGGACGCCATTATTGGGATGTCAATGTGGACGGAACACGCATCGTCGCGGAGGAGGCTGCGAAAGCCAGGGTCAAAGCTGTCGTCCACATCAGCACCACCGCTGTATACGGCATCCCACCGGCCGCGCCCATCACAGCGGAAACGCCACTGCGCCCTGTGGAACCCTACGGCAAATCGAAGCTGGCGGGCGAAAGGATCATGGCTGAAATCTGCGGACGTCACGGCATTCCGCTTATCACCATTCGCCCCCGCGCCACATTGGGAGCGGGACGTCTGGGAATTTTCCAGATATTGTTCGAGTGGATACGGGAAAACCGGAACGTCTATGTCATCGGCAGTGGCGGAAATCGGGTCCAGTTCATTCACGCCCATGATCTGATGGACTTCTATATGCTGGCGCTCGATAGCGGCAGGCCCGGAACGTACAATGTTGGAACCGACCGCTTCGGAACCTTGCGCGCCGACCTTGAAGAGCTTGCGCGATATGCAGGAAGTCCATCTCGGGTGAAAAGCCTGCCTGAGGCTCTGGCCATCAACACCCTTCGATTGTTGTATCATATGCGCATGTCGCCACTCGTGCCCTGGCATTACCTCACTTACCACAAAGACTGCCACTTCGATGTTGGCCCCCTATTGGAAATGGGCTGGCGACCCAGATATTCGAATGCCGAAATGCTACATGAAAGCTACGACTGGTATTGCGCCAATCATGATCTGCGGATCAACGGAGGGCCGGAAGCCTCGCCACATCGCTCGCCTCTTCGGCAAGGCATCTTGCGGCTCGTAAAGCAGGCATCCGGATCAGGGCTGAAGGCGGACCTCAGCGGAAGCTGACGGACGAGCGGAACCGATCAACAGCCAAACCACCCCGAAAATGGCCGTAGGCGCCCAAAGAACGAGATGGGCGAGCATCACCACCGCCGCAGCGAATGTGGCGTCCACGCCCGTAAGCGTGAACGCCTGCACGCCGAAATATTCAAACGATCCGAAATGTCCCGGAAGGCTCGGTACGAGAGTACCCAGAGTGCTGAAAGCAAAGGCAAGAAAAGGCTTGGCGATTTCGCCCGCGGCGCCGCCCAGGCTCCACCATGCACAGAGAAAAACGATGCTCTCCAGGACCCAGCAGATCAGCGAGAAAACCATCAAAAAGACAAGCCGCCGCCAGGAGCCCATCTGTCTCACGGCCATCGATGTCGAATGCAACGCCTTCAGCAGAGCGGCCGCAGGTGTGGCCACGATCCGAAGTGCCGATCGCTCCGCAATATAGGCGAGCAGGACGGGTGCAAACACGATGACGATCCCGGCAAAAAATGTGGCGGCAAGCACAAACTGAAAGCCCGAAACCAGCATTGGCGGCGCAGACACTCCGATCAGGATGAGCGCCACTCCACCCAGGATAAGAATTGCGGTCAGATCCAGAAGGCGTTCAACCAGCATGGTGCCAATCAGCACGCCGACGGGGATTCCGAACTGACGATGGAACCAGACCACACGAAAGCCATCCCCCGCCCGCAGTGGAAGAATGTCGCTTATGCCAAAGCTGGCGATGAACGGACCAATGCAGGGTCTCATCGCCAATGGCCGGTCGGTAGCTGCCTGCAGCATGACCCAGTAGCGGATCGCACGCAGAACAAAATCCGCTGCATAGACAACCAGCGCGAGCAATAGCGGGCCAGCCGCGGCCCGGCCGATGATCGCGCTCACTGTTCCGAAGTCGATATTGCGGAGAAGAAGGACGATGAATATCCCCCCGATAATCACACCGACAGAGATACGGAGCGTTCGCATTGGGCCGCTTCGGCTTATCAGTCCCTTGATTTCGCCCTCAGCCATCACGCACAATTCTGTATTGCACATGGAGAGCAGCCAATGCTGTGCGATTGGTGATCTCCAACTTCTGATAGATATTGTGCAAGTGAACCGTAATCGTTCCTTCTGATGTGCCCAATGTGTCGGCAATGCACCTATTGGATAAGCCACCGCAAATCAGTTCCGTGATCTCGCGCTCGCGCCGGGTCAGCAACTCTATCTTTCGTTCGCCACTATCCTGAGGCGCGTGGGCAGCCTTCGACACAAGTTCGGCGGGCAGCCATTTCTCTCCGCTTATTACCTGACGCAAGCAGTCCAGTAGCGCCTCCGGCGCATATTCCTTCAGCAAAAGGCCCCAGATCCCCATCGCCATCGCATCAGCGATCTCCCGGCCGGTCAACGTCGCCGTCAGGAAAACGACCTTGACCGGCAAACCATATTCATGAACCGACCGAAGAATATCCAGCCCGCCGACATCCGGCATGGCCACGTCGAGCAAAGCAATGTCGGGCTTACGATTGCGGACCAGCGAAAGCGCCTTCGCACCGCTTGTTGTCGCACCGATAATCTGAAAATCCGGTGCGGCGCCCAGAATATCCTGCAGGCCGCGCAGAAGGAGGGGATGGTCATCCGACAGCAGCACGGAATGCATCAGCGAAGCTCCGTTTCCAGGGGCAAATCGATACGCAGATCCAATCCGGGCGCAAAGCGACGGATCGTCAGGCGGCCCCCAAGATCGGCGACGCGAGCTGTCAGGGACTGCGGCCGCCGGGGCGAGCCGGCTTTCTGCATGCCTGAACCATTGTCGGAGATACAGAATTCCAGCTCGCCTCGCGAACGTGTAAGCGTGACACATACATGCGTGGCGCCGCCATGCCGGACCGCGTTGGCAGTTGCCTCAGAAATGATCTGTGAAATCTCATGCACTATCCAGCAGGGCACTTCCATGTCCGGCGGGTCGAGAACCAGATCGATCTGGCAATCCCACTCTTTCCGGAGGAAAGCCACGAAATGCGATAGTTCCGGTGAGAGCGTCTTCTTGAAGTCTCCCTCCGACGAACGCCGGTCCTCGACAAATTTCCGAATGCGGCGCTGCTGATCGAAAACCAGCATATTGACTGATCCAAGCTGTAACTTCACATCGTCAGGCGCAGTATTGGCGATCATCTTCAGCTTCAGATTAGCGGCCGTCAGGTCCTGAAGAATACTGTCATGGAGATCCCGGGCCAGCCTTACGCGTTCCTGGGATCGCGCGGTTTCCGCAGCTTGCTGCATCAGGGCCAAACGCTCCAGCTCCGATCCCAGACGAGCGGCGATGATCCCTGTCAGCGAAACACTTTCGTCGAGCTGGCAGGAGGGATTGATCACGAAAACCTTGCCTCGATAGCGAATACTGGAAAAGGCCCCTGAGCAGGCATATCGGACAGACATGGGCGGACGAATCGCCAGTTCCGGCAATGAACGGAAAATGGAGAACAACTTGTCGTCTGGCGCTCCCGGCAGAATGCGGTCCTGACCGTGCGGCCCTTCGGGATCATGTTGGAGCCAGAACGCCTTGTCGGAAACATCCACAAGCTTCAATTCCCCCTTCGACCAATAGGCTACGCTGCCCGACGGTTCTTCCTGATCCCGCCAAAGGACCAGCAGGCGGGGTTCACCCAAGACATCGGCCGCATGTTGGAAAAGGCTGCCCAGCCAGTGCTGCCTGTTCCCAGCAATGGCATCGAACGGCCAGTCGGCAAGCTGCGCTAGCCTTTGTCGGCTGCGTTCCCGGTACGCGCCAAAATAACCGAGCATTGTAGCTGCGACCGCGAAATAGGCTGAACGTGTGACGAAAATATTGAGCTCTGATTCCCCGTCCTGGAGGTCTGGAAGGCCAACCGCGAAAAGCACTGTTTCGAGCACGACGGCACCCAGAATTGCGCCGCCTAATCCCCATCGCATGGTGGTTACCAGGAGAACGAAGGGGAGAAAGGAAAAAAATGGGCTCGCGAGTTCGTCCGTCAGGACAGCCAGACAGCCCAGCACGGCAATATCAACGCTATGCACCGCCAGATGAATTTTACTGTCGAGTGGCCTGCGTAAAGGGAAAAGAACCATCAACAGGGAAAACGCAACGTAAAGGCCGATGATTACCTTCGATTCATGCCGAAATGCCGCAGGCTGGGTAGGGTCCAGGTGCATCGCGACGACTGCGAAAAGCGAAGTCACCAATCGGCCCACGCCGATCAGCCATTCCGGATCACATGCCAACAGCATATTTCCCGTCCGACCGCGCCGCCACGGGACCGCATTCTGACTCAAGCCGCTGTGTTCCTGGCCAAGGTGCGGACTTAGACTAAAACTCCGCATGGGCTGCTCCTAACGAACCAGCTTTAGCAGTTCGCTGGAGGAGCGAGAATGGCGATTCAGGATGACCATATTACGAGGATTCGTCCCCTTTATCGCAACAGCTTTAAGTTTGACTTTCCTCAAGGCTGCTGGCCGCTTCCTTATCGGAAGCGAACAGACGCGCAAGGTCGCTCCGTTTTGTAAGCAGATCGGCCAAAGTATAGGCATCAAGAACACACAGGAAAGCGCCCAACGCCTGGCGCAGAATCCCGGTCAGGCCGCAGGCGGGGGCAACGATGCAATTGTCACAGTCGAGAAGATCAAAGCCGTCTTCGGTATGGCGGATGACTGCGCCTATGTTGATCTCCTCCGGTGAACGCCCCAGCCGGATGCCGCCGGAACGGCCGCGTACCGACTCCACATAGCCCGCGCGCGCCAGTTCATTCACCACCTTCATGAGGTGATTTTGTGACACATCATATCCACGCGCAACTTCAGCAATCGAACATAGCCGTTCAGGCCGCGTACCCAGGTAAAGAAGCACTCTTATAGAATAATCCGTGAAAAGCGTCAGCCGCATGTGATCTCCTGGCAACAGCGAAACGCCGGCTTAGATCTTTATATGCATTTCTGTTGCATGTTTCAAATCATCGTTATAGATGCATCATAGATACATGATTGGAGCGCGACTCATGATTGGGATTGCAGACATAGACGAACAAGAGCTGGAACGGCTCGTTGCGCTGTTCTACGCCCGCGTGCGCGCCGATGAGGAGCTTGGGCCGATCTTCAATGATGCTATTGATGATTGGCCGGAGCATTTGGAAAAGCTCGTCGCTTTCTGGTCGTCAGTCGTGCTTACCAGCGGTCGGTACAAGGGCAATCCCATGGCGGCCCATCTGAAACATCGGGATCGGATCACCCCAGCTTTGTTTGATCGCTGGCTTGGGCTCTGGAACATGACCACGTCCGAAGTCATGCCACCGAAAGCCGCCGCTATCCTTCAGGAGAAGGCGGCTCGCATCGCCCAAAGTCTCAGTCTTGGCCTGTTCTTCAGAATCGATGCTGACTTGCCTCAACGAAACTCGACCTAGGCAGATGGAGCACGATTGCTCCCCAGCTAGCCTATCATGTTCAATACAAACTCAGCGGATGCATAACATGGCACTGCCCTATCGCTCGACACCAGTCTTTGACGAAACGTCGCTTCCAGCTGCTTTGCGTGGAGAACACCGGACAAAGGCGGGGGTATGGGGTCTGATCCGAGTGCTTGAGGGAAAGCTGCAACTCAACATCATCGATCCCCCTTCAGAAGAGATTCTCACACCTGACAAATCTGGTGTCGTGAAACCGGATCAACCGCATTTTGTGACGCCCTTGGGCTCCATGCGCATGCAAATTGACTTTTACGAAGAGCCGCCCGGCCTCTGATCACTTCCATTCCCAACAGGCAATTGCGCCAAATTACAGGAGAAAATGATGTCGCAAACTCTCAGCGGCGAGACCATCACGCTTGTCAAAGCCACTGTCCCCGCGCTGGAAGCGCATGGATTGGACATCGTGCGGGAGATGTATTCCCGCATGTTTGAAAATCCGATGATCCGTGATCTCTTCAATCAGTCGCATCATGGCGACGCGGGCTCTCAACCGCGCGCGTTGACGGCCGCTATTCTCGCTTACGCAAGCAATATCGACAATCTCGCGGCTTTGGCGCCTGCGGTGGAACGCATTACCCAAAAGCATGTCGGTCTGCAGATCTTGCCGGAGCATTATCCTTATGTGGGCGAAGCGCTTCTGGGCGCGATCAAGGCGGTGCTTGGCGATGCGGCGACTGACGAAATCCTGGCCGCATGGGGGGAGGCTTACTGGTTCCTCGCCAACATTCTGATTGCACGCGAAGATCATCTCTATCGCGAACTCGCTTCGACTGAGGGCGGCTGGACCGGTTGGCGTACATTCAGGGTAGACGAAGTGCGCCAGGAAAGCGCCATTATAAAATCCTTCATTCTCCGCCCAACGGATGGTCGTCCTGTCATCAAGCATAAGCCCGGCCAATATCTGACCTTCTGGCTCGAAATTCCGGGTCATGCCCCCATCAAGCGCAACTATTCCATTTCTGATGCCCCCAATGGTGAAACCTATCGGATCACGGTAAAGCACGAGCCGCAGGGCGTGGCGTCGGGCTGGATGCATGAAGAGGTGAAACCCGGCACGGTATTGAAGGTCGCGCCGCCTGCGGGCGAGTTCTTCCTGGCCGCTCATCCTGAACGCACCGCTGTTCTGTTGTCGGGTGGCGTGGGCCTTACGCCCATGGTTTCAATGCTGGAGACGATAGTTGAGCGTCATCGGGATGTGCCTGTCCACTACGCCCACGGCACGCTTGATGGTTCGACCCATGCCATGGGACCGCACATCCGTTCGCTGTTGAAGAATCATGCCCATGGCAAGGCGACGATATTCTATCAATCGCCCCGGCCGGAGGATGTGGCCGGGCATGATTACGATGTCGCCGGACTGATCGATGCGGACTGGCTGGTGGCCAATACCCCTATCGACGATGCGGATTATTTTCTCTGCGGGCCACGTCCCTTCCTTCGGGCGCTGGTTGCGGCGCTTTCATTATCGGGCGTTTCAAGCGACCGCATTCATTATGAGTTCTTCGGCCCTGCCGACGATCTTCTCGCTGCCTGAAAATGCCGGGGCGCATGTGGTTGGCCGGTAAAGGAGCATTGAAATGGATGATTTCGTTCTTGCCCGCGTGCTGCATGTCCTTGCGATCATTCCCTGGATCGGCGGAGTTGCGTTCGTAACCACGGCGCTTATGCCGTCGATCCGCAGGAACAACCCTCCCGACGCTCGACTCTCTGCCTTTCATCGCGTCGAGCAGAGCTTTGCCTGGCAAGCGCGCCTCTGGGTGGCGCTTGCCGGCGTGAGCGGGTTCTGGATGATTCACCGGGCGGATCTTTGGGGCCGCTTCGCCGATCTCCATTATTGGTGGATGCACGCGATGCTTTGCCTTTGGCTCGTATTCGCCCTCATGCTTTATATCGTCGAACCGCTATTTCTCCATCGACGCATGAAGCGTCCCGCCAACCCTGCACGCAATTTCGCGCGGATGGAGTGGATGCATCGCCTGTTGTTCGCTCTCGCCCTTGTTACCATCTTCGGCGCTGTAGCCGGAAGTCACGGCCTGATCTGAAGGAAACGGCTGATAAATCTCCCAAGCTGCCAGGAGATTTCCCGGAGCGATCTGCTGACAGTACCATCGCGGCCGCACTGCCGGACCAACTCACCTATACCGTTGACCTTCGAAGAAACTTAGGGAAGCGCGGCCCTCCCCTGGGCGGCGGCCAGCAGGAGAACGGCGGCGCTGGCGAAAAGCAGGCCGCACAGGAAATAGCCTGCCAATTCAAGCTGCTTCGGATTCATCCGTCGCTCGCGCTTGTTTCGAGTCACGCTTGAAAGCACAAAAATAGTGACAAAGCTGAACGTAAGCGCAGCGAACTCGATCATTTTTCGTCCGTAGAATAGGTTAGATTGGGTGCTTGCAGGCCTCAGCGCCTGCCGTTGCCGCCTATAAACACAAACCGCCCCTTCGTTCAACAATTTCCATGAAACTGTCTCATCGCTGGCCAGGTGGTCAAACTAACGCACCGACATTCCGCTCAACCAGCCAATGCTTCCAGCATTGCGCCATCAGCCTGCTCTTCCGTCACCCATTTGCACATGCGGCGAACAGGTTCGATGGCGTCCTGCTTCTCCATATTGTGCTGCATCGTTGCCGCTCCCCCCAATGACACAATCCGTTGAGCGCCTTGAAAAGCCAAGCGGTCGCGAAGCTCCTCCTTCAGGCGTTCAGGGTAAATCCCGATGGTCTGGGTATAGGCATTGACGGAACGGACTGCAGTTTCGAAGGAATCAATCGGCACGATGTTGCCCACGCGGCAGGCGAGATTGCGTGAAAAATCGACCGGATAATCCTCCTGGCTGACGATCACCGCACCTTCGTTCGCACGCCCGCCAAACACCTTGTAATCATCTTCGCCCAAGCGAATGGCGTCGATCTCCGACTTCAGGCCATGATCGAAGGCTTTGTGCGGGGTGCTCAGGTGATCCGGGAGTGTCTGCAAGGCCGCGAATGTCAGTTCGCCCAATCGATTCGCCCGCTCCAGCCCATCTTCGTCCGTGCCGCTTTCCACATAGATTACGCGCGCTGACACGCAGCCTTCCTGGTTCTGCGCGCCGATGTCCAGTGCAAGACGCTTGGCCACGTGACGTAATGTCGCTTCGTCGGCAAAAGCTTCCTTCCCGATAATAGTGCCGGAGAGCTTGGGATCCTGTGTGATGAGGTCGATGCCGGGTTGCAGATATCTGGTGATGTGCTTCACCGAGTCGAATCCGCCCCAGGCAATAATTTTCTCCACACCGCGAGGATCATAGATCGCTTCCTCAATCGCCTCGTCCCCGCCCTTCCAGTAGGCGACGGAGATATGCCGGGTAATCGGATGATCCGGCGCCATTTCCACCATGGTGCGAACCAACGCAACAGTCGTCAGCGGATCATTGGAGGGCAGTTTGATGATGGCGTCGGAACGGGTGAGCGCATTGCGAATGACCGTCAATATGCTGACGATAGGAGCATTGCCCGCGATCACATGGACACAGCGCGCCCCAAAGGCACGAGTGCGAGCCGTCAGGCCGGGAAAGGCGCCTGGCCCCTGATCAACCCATCCTTCAAGATACTCCACCCCGCAGGCGCGTTCCATCATCCGACGCATTTCGGTCCGGTCGAACATCGCGCCCAAATGCGAATAGTGAAAGCGCAATATACTCTCGGACAGACCCGAGGTGATGCAGGAAAGGCGAAACGCCTCCCGCACATGCTGGTTTTGATCAAACGCCAGACGCTTGCCCAGTTCGACCAGATAGTCGAGTATGTCTTCGAAGCTGAGCGTATAAAGGTCGGCCATGAGCGAAGGTGTGCGGAGCGGCAGCTTGGCTACATATTTCGAAATATCGGGCGCTTGAAAGCTGACACCTCCACGACGGCCTCCATGGTCGATCTCGCCATCATCAATAATTTCGCCACGGATGATAAGCGGTACACGGAAGGGATCAGTCATGGTCTGTCTCATATTGTAAGGATCGGAAGGAAACGCGGGAACGCTATCATATGCTTCGAAACACTCCCGCGCCAAACCGGGCGTGCATTTGGAGAAGCACGAAATCCGCCAGCCATATAATCAATCATCGGTCATTCAGCCTGCATTTCGCGACTGTATTAGATGACATGCGGCCAAAAAGGTAAATGGCCGGGAGTTCCCCTGTCGCGCCCTTCTGTCGCGGGGCAGCCAAAACCGGCTCTGTTGAGCGATCTTCAGGGCTACTGTGCCCGTTCGCAAGATCGGACCCGACACATGGCCTGTTCGTTTCGGATTCCGATTAGGGCAATAATCCCAGTTGCCGCGCCCGTATCACAGCTTGGGGGCGGCGACGCACACCGAGCTTGTCGTAAATCTGCTGCATGTACCATTTCACCGTGCCCTCGGTGAGCCCCAGCCGATCACCAATCTCGCGGTTGCGCAAGCCGCCGCTGACGAGGGTAAGAATATCGACCTCTCGGCTGGCCAAACGACTGCCAAGGCCATATCCGTCCCCATCATCCTCTGTTTCCAGCGCTGGCCCGCCACGCATCAGCGAAACAAGATGAGCGGCAAAGCGGTCGGCGGGCGTCTCAAGCACCGGGCCATGAGCATAAGCTTCAGTGAGGAGCGACGCGATCACCTCGCCTTCGTCAATGAAGACACGGACCCAACCGGCAGGCTCGGCCATCTCCACCGCCGACCGCACTGCACGGCGCGCTTCCGAGCGATTACCCTGGAGTACCGCGATTTCGGCCAGCAGCAATTCAAACGTGACCGCCGATCGAATGGCGCCACTGCGCTTCACGAGTTCGAGCCAGCGCTTGGCAACTTTCCGGGCGCGGACCAGTCTGTTTCGCTGCATTTCTATCCGCAGCCATGCAACGGCGATGCTTTCATTGAGGCGTGTCGGATGCAATGTCGGAACAGGCTCACCATCCACCTGGGGATCGCCCGCCAGAAATGCCCTTTCGGCCTCCTCGATTTGTCCCGATTTAACCAATATGCGAACCTGCTCGGCTACGACAAAGGCGCGGAGCCGATTCAAACCGCATTCAATAGCCACGAGATGTGCTTCCCGTAGCCCCGACAAAGCCGATGCCACATCACCGCGCATCGCCGCCAGACGTGCGCGAACGAGATAACCGGAAGCGAGCTGGTCGACAAAGCCCCATTGCCGCACCGCTGGGAGATATTGTTCGACAAGCAGCTCAGCCTCGCCGGTGTTGTCGCATTCATAGAGCATCTCGGCCATCGGCAATGCTGGCAGAGCGGCCAATCCAGAACCTTCGCCATGAACCGACTTGGCCAATTCCAATGCTTCTTCAAGAAACTGTCGTGCAAAGCCTGTCTTGCCCTGCGCCATCAATGTCGGTGCGACAGATGCCTTGAGCGCGATCGACGCGAACCGGGAGCCGGGACGTCCCAATGCCTTACGCGTCTCCGCCTCTAATTTCAGCATGTCATGGAAGTGATAGAGTTCGCGGCGCGCCGCCATGAGTTGCGCAAGCAGCGTGCAACTCAAATAAGCCTCGTCATCACCAAGATCGGCAAGCAGCGCTTCTGCCTCCTGTTCGATCCCGGTCATGTTGTCACGGCCAGCCTCAAGCATGATGCGGCGATGACGAAGCATGTTGCGCATTCGATCACCATCGTAGCTGTCATATATCTGGTCCGATATGCGTGTCTCAATCGCCATTTCCGCCGCACCGATCAGCTTCTCTGCCGATGCGAACTCAAGGGTGCGAATACGCCGCCACGCCAGCGCCAACAGCAGATTGGGTCGATTGGCCAGCGTTTTCCAGGGCAGGTCCGCAGCCAATTCATCAATGCGATAAAGATAGCCGGTATAAACCAAATCTTCGGACAGGAGATCGAGCTGATCGGCCAGAAAATTCTCGTCACCGCTTAGTTGCGCATGTTCCAGGGCATCCAGCGGTTGCCCGGATTTTGCCAAAAAGGTGCTGGCTCTCCGGTGGAGTTCCGAAGCCCGCGCAGGCGCGCGATCCATGAGACGACCCAGCACCATTTCACGGAAAAGTTTGTGATAGGAATAGCAACTGCGTTCCCGATCAGTCGCGTTGAGGAATAGTCCGGACGCAAATACATGATCAAGCATGGCGCGCGCCGATTCACTGTTCGTCACGGCAGCGCAGGCCGACGTTGTCAATTCGTTGAGAATGGACGTATCCACCAGGAAATTCCGCACATCCTCCGGCTGAAGGTCGAGGACTTCCTCATGGAAATATTCGGCAAATTCGTGACGAAGCCCAGTGGGGCGAACGATCGCGCGAGCATTGCGTTCTTTTTCCTGCCGATACAGGTCACTGGCAATAGCGATCCCGGCAACCCACCCCTGGGTATCGGACACGATATGTTGCAGGTCCTCGGCATCGACCGGGGCACCGACCATGCGCGTGACAAGTTCTGCCGCTTCCTGCGCCGACCAGCATAGCTCCGGATAACCGATCTCCACCAGGAAGCCGAGGGCTCTCATACGCGCAATAGGAATCTGCAATGTACCCCGCGCAGCCATCATCGTCGTGAGTGCATCGCGCGCGCTGGCAATCAACTGGGACAGGAAATCCATCACATCCTGCGGCAGGATCTGCGCATCGTCTATGATCAGCACCGGCCTTCCGGCGCCGTTGCTGGCGAACTCTGCAAGCCAGTCCTGGGCAGAGATCGAATTACCCGCGCCCTGCCATCCCAATCCCGCAGCGACACCCGCGGCCTCAAGCGCCAGCAAGAAAGACGGCATGTCCGAAATGCCCGCACGTGCCGCGAGCCATAACACCGGCCGACCGGTCTTTCGCAATTCTTCGGCCCAATAGAGCATGGCCGTTGTTTTGCCGCTGCCCGCGGGCGCGCACACCATGGTCACACGAGATTCGCCGATGGCCTGAGTCAACTGCGCGAGTGCATCGCGAACAATCACGGGCCGTGCGGCGCGCGGCGGCACAATGCTCGTGGTGACAATACCCATGTCGAAATCCTCTTCCCATGGTTCTTACGTCGCAATGCGCGATTCGAAGGAATGGTGTTAAATGTATTTTTCATGACGGGATCGGTTTGGCAATAGCCAATCCTATCTATCGACAGGTGGCTATAGCCGCAGCGCAGGAGGCTGCGCGGCGATGCAATGATTCCCTTGCCCTGGGTGGAGTATATTCAGGCCATGGGGAGAAAACACTGAGTTCGCCGCCAGCGCAGCACAATGCAGACGCGCCAGCGTGAACTGACTATAGTGACATAAGGCTGGGGCGGACATGTCCCGCGGATGTCTCAGACGACATCAACACGCATTTACCGACGGGCACCACACCCGTGGTTGGAACGGGCCTACTCGACGCATGTGCGCATTCTGCGCTCAGTTGGCGGCGATCGCCTTTTCAGCAGCGAAACTGTCCAGATCTGCCACGCCGCCATCGGCCACGACTACCGAACGAGCCGGCACGGACGCGCGAAAGCGGATCGCACCCGCGCCGCGCCAAACCTCGGTTCGGATGATTTCGCCGGGAACGACCGGAGCAGTGAAGCGCAAACGCATCCCCGTCAGCCGTTCAGGGTTGCCTGCGCAGCATAGATGAACGAGCGCACGTCCGATCAATCCCATGGTCGCCAGCCCATGAAGGATTGGTCTGTCAAAGCCGCCCAACTTGGCCGTTTCCGGATCGATGTGTAGCGGATTACGGTCGCCCGAGAGCCGGTAGAGCATGGCCTGATTGCGGACCGTCGGCAGATCAAGACTCGCATCCGGCACGTTTTCAGGCATCGGGGGCAGTGGATCATGCGGTAGGCCGCGTGGCCCGCCAAAGCCGCCAGCGCCACGCAGTACCCACACTTCTTCCATCTCGGCTACGAGTTGACCGGAGAGCGTGGAAAGCGTCCGTCCCGACTTAAGCATCACGGGCTTGCCAGGTCCCTTATCAGCCATATCACCGATATAGGTCTTGCCGACCAGTTCCCCCTGCGGTTCGAGCGGGCGATGCAGTTTCAGCGATTGTTCGCCATGCAATATCTGCTGCCAATCCAGCCCTGCACGAGGGTCCATCGCCCAGAAACCTGGCGTTCCCAGCACCAGCGCCATGGTTGGAAGCGCTTTTAACTGGCGTTCATACACCAAAGCAAGTTCATCTACATCCGCCAGGCCTGCGCCGGTCCCAAGAGCATAGAGGATGGTGTCGCGCGCATCATAGCTTTCGCGATATTCAGGCACACTATAAGCGCGCAGCTTTTCGACATCCAGTACGGGCATCAGCCTAACCTATGCATATCTGGGCTCACACGCTTGAACGCAGGCGTCAACGCGCGCCTGCCTGCTCGGGTGCGGCCAGTTCGGACTGCGCTTCATAGAAGCTCTCCTTCTTCGCCGCTTTGTCCCGCAACCATGCCGAAGGCAGGAAACGGGGGCCATAACGCTGCGCCAACTGATCGGCCTCACGAACAAATTCCTCGATTCCGATCGTGTCGATATAGCTGATCGTGCCACCCGTCCATGCCGGGAAACCCCAGCCATAGACAGCGCCAAGATCGGCATCCTGCGGCGTCTCCAACACACCCTCCTCAAGACAGCGCGCAGTTTCCATGGCCTGCGTGTAGAGGAAGCGCTTTTTCAGTTCCTCGACGTCATAACCAGCTTTCGCGGGAAAATGTTCTGCCAGGCCCTTCCACAGATGCTTCTTTCCGCCTTCCGGATAATCATAGAAACCCCCGCCCGACTTGCGACCTGAGCGGCCAAGTTCGTCCTTCATCCTGCGCAACGTCGGAACTCCGGCAGGCGGCGTGTATTTGTCGCCCTCCTCGGCAATAGCCTGATCGACGATCTTGAGCGGCAGATCGAAAGTCAGTTCGTCCAGCAGCGCCAGCGGCCCCACCGGCATGCCCACTGCCTTGGCCGCATTTTCGATAACGGCGGGCGGAATGCCCTCCTCCAGCATCGCGCCGCCTTCGTGTATCAGCGTCTGGAATACGCGACTGGTGTAGAACCCACGGCTGTCGTTAACAACGATCGGGGTCTTGCGCAGTTGGGCGATGTAATCGAGCGCCTTGGCCAGCGCCTCTTTGCTAGTCTGCTTGCCCATGATGACTTCCACCAGCCCCATGCGATCGACTGGCGAGAAGAAATGGATGCCGATAAATTGGTCCGGCCGTTTCGATGCCTGCGCGAGCTGCGATATCGGAAGGGTGGACGTGTTGGAGGCGAATACTGCACTTTCGCGAATGACCGCTTCCGTCTTGCGGGTGGTTTCGGCTTTGATAGCGGTATCTTCGAACACCGCTTCCACGATCAGGTCGCAACCTTCCAACTGCGTGAAATCATCGGTCGCCGTGATCCGGGCCAGCAACGCGTCTGCCTTCTCCCGGCTGGTTACGCCTTTTTCCAGCAGCTTGCCCAACACCTTGGACGAATAGGCCTTGCCCTTCTCTGCTGTTGGAACATCGCGATCGAGCAGGATCACTTCGATCCCCGCATTGGCCGACACATAAGCGATGCCCGCGCCCATCATGCCTGCGCCGAGCACGCCTACCTTCTTTGCTTCCGATTTCGGCACCCCGGACGGACGACGCGCGCCCTTCTCAGCCGCCTGCTTGCTGATAAAGGTCGTGCGGATAATGTTGCGTGCGACAGGGTCGGTCAGCAGTTTGGCGAAATATTTGCTTTCGACGGACAGCGCCTTGTCGAACGGCAACTGTGCGCCTTCAAAAATTGTCGATAATATAGCGAGGGGCGCAGGCAGGTTATAGCCCGCCTTGCCCGCGATCACGCCAGCGCCCATCATATAGGCAGCACTGTCCTCCGGCACGGTCATGCCACGCTTTTGCGGCGGCATGGCGCCTTTGACGTCCCATGGCTTGACGGGATCGGGATTGGTCGCGAGCCATGCCCGGGCCCGATCCATCAGCTCGGCCGCGGGAACGACTTCATGCACTATTTCAAGCTTCAGTGCTTCGTCCGGGCGGACCGAACGCCCGGACAGCAGCAGGTCGGAAGCCGTCTTGACACCGGCGATGCGCAACAGTCGCTGGGTGCCGCCGGAACCGGGCAGCAGGCCGACATTGACCTCCGGCAAGCCCACCACGGCCTTGGGATCATCCACCAGAATGCGGTAGTGGCAGGCAAGAGCCAGTTCGAAACCGCCCCCCAGCGCCAAACCATTAATGACCGCGACCCAAGGTTTCCCGGATTTCTCCATCGCCCGGTGCATGCCAGTGGCCCGCTGCGAAAAATCATAAGCTTGCCTGGCAGTCAGCTTGCCGAAACCCTGCACTAACTGCTTGAGGTCAGCGCCGGCCATGAACGTCTTCTTGCCGGAAGTAAGGATCACGCCCTTGACGCTTTCATCCTCAGTCAGAATCGCCGTCGCTTCTTCCATATCGGCAATAAAGGCGTCCGATACCATGTTCATGGATTCGTCGGCATTGTCGAGGATCAGGGTGGCGAAGCCGTTATCCGCCTTTTCGATTTTAAGGTGACGCATGGAATAATGTCTCGCTTTGCGAAGGGAGGCGCTCAGACGCGCTCGATAATAGCGGCAGTGCCAAGCCCGTTGGCGGCACACAGCGTGATAAGGCCTGTGTTGAGATCGCGCCGCTCAAGCTCGTCCAGCACTGTACCAAGGATCATTGCACCCGTTGCCCCGAGTGGATGGCCCATGGCAATCGCGCCGCCATTGACGTTGATCTTGTCGTGCGGAACTTCCATGTCGCGCATATAGCGAAGCACGACGCTCGCAAAAGCTTCGTTCAGTTCGAAGAGGTCAATGTCCTCTTTTGCCATGCCCGCGACTTTCAGGGCTTTTTGGCTAACTGCGGCAGGCGCCGTCAGCATGATCGTCGGCTCCGAACCGATGTTGGCATAAGCGCGAATGCGAGCGCGAGGTTTCAACCCCGCCTTTTCACCAAATTGCTTGGAACCAACTAGCACCAGCCCCGCCCCGTCAACGACGCCAGAGCTGTTGCCGCCATGGTGCACGTAACGCAGTTCCTCGATTTCAGGATAGCGATCCTTCGCCACCGCCTCGAAGCCGCCCTTACCGAATCCTTCAAACGCGGGCTTGAGCTTCGCAAGGCTTTCCAGCGTCGTGCCGGGACGCATATGTTCATCATGGTCCAGCACCACTTCGCCTATCCGATCCTTGACCGGCACAATCGCGCCCTTGAAGCGGCCTTCTTCCCAGCTTTCGGCGGCGCGACGTTGGCTCTCCACTGCAAAATTGTCGACATCCTCCCGGGTGTAGCCGTCGAGCGTTGCGATCATATCAGCGCCTATGCCCTGAGGCGCATAATGATTGGCAAAGGCGATTTGCGGATCGGAAGTCCACGCGCCGCTGTCATAGCCCATCACGGTCCGGCTCATCGATTCAACGCCGCCGCCGATGCCGGCGTCGATCATGCCTGCAGCGACCTGGGCGGCAAGCAGATTGACCGCATCAAGACCCGTCGCACAGAAGCGATGAATCTGTTGGCCTCCCACTGTTTGCGCATAACCCGCCTGGAGCACCGCAGCGCGGGCAAGCACGCCACCCTGCTCTCCCACGGGCTGGGCCATGCCGATGATAACGTCATCCAGCAGCGAAGTGTCGAGCTGGTTGCGATCACGGACCGCCTCCAGCAACTGCCGGGCCATTTCGACTGACGTAATCTCATGCAACGCACCGTCCGGCCGCCCCTTGCCGCGCGGGGTGCGGACATGATCGTAAACATATGCTTCCATGTGAACTGATCCCGAAATTAAGTGATATGCCGCAATTCTATGGGGTCGCTCTCGGGACGCATAGGACTGACCACACCTATCCAAAGAAAGGCATGCGGGCCCACATTCCGGTAAAGGGGCAGCTCGGCGGTCGTCGTTACTGGACAGGAAAAAGGGCCGACGCGGGCGTCGACCCTCCTGTTCCTATGCGGATGCTACATCCGCCGAAACCACTTATTTGTAAGGATCGACCGGCTGCGGCGCCTCAACTACGCCGATGTCAATCAGCATCGTATAGACGTCAGAGATCGAATAGATGTGATCGATCTTGCCATCGCGGAACTTGAGCCAGGAAAACCAGACGACGTTCAGTTCATTGCCGGTGGGCTGAATGCCCATATAAGGTCCGCCGGTGTGCTTGCCATGGTGGTGACACAGCACGCAGATTTCGTCCTCGCCCCGGCCCCACGCCTTCAGGGTGCGATAGATGCTGGGCGGGAAGGTCTTGTACAGGCCCTGCGGAGAGGTCTTCCAGACATGGTAGGTGCCCAGATCCGGACGGTTAGGGTTGTCATAGGTCATGGTGTCCGTGTTGAAGAACTTGTCCATGCCATCCCAGTCACCCCGGTTGATGACTTCGTGCAGGTCCATCCAATGCTCGACCATCTTGGCCTGAGCCGGGGTAAGACCGGCGGTGATTTCTGCACGCTTCTCCTTCGACAAAACGAAGTCGGCTTCGGTAAACGGGGGAAGGCCTCCCATCATGATCTCCTTAGGTCAGGGCCGCGCTCGGCGGAAATTGTTAATGTTGGCAACTAGAGCCTGCCGAAATACCGGCGGGTCACCGCGGTTTTCCAATGAGTTTCTGGCGCAGCCACCTACCTTTGGAAAGGCGTGTTCAGTAGCGTGCGACCGGATAGACGGGCGAACGAAAATAAGGGAGGACGAAGACTGATGACCCTGACCTTGCAGGAAATGTCGGATCGGTTTGAAATTCAGGATCTGCTCGTCGCTTATTGTTATGCGGTCGATAATCAGGACTTCGACGCCCTGGATCATGTGTTCGCGCCGGGTGCGATCATTGATTATTCCGAAATGGTCGGCGTGAAAGGTCAACTCCCAGAGATCAAGGCGTTCCTCAAGGAGAGCCTGGGATCTGTGAAGGCTTTTCTCCATTCCGTCTCAACCACGCAATATACCATCGATGGTGACACCGCCCGCACCCGCACGGCCGTTTACAATCCGATGGAGATCGATAGCAACGGCACGCCGTCGGTGATGGTCTTCAATCTATGGTATCATCACGAATTCGTTCGCACCGAACAAGGCTGGCGGATTTCCTCATTGCGGGAGCAGGCCTGCATCTCGGAAAATGTTCCTGATTGGGTCAAGGCGCTGACAAAATAACAACGGCACGGGCGCGGCTCATCCGGCTACCGAACATTTACGGCAGATGCGGAGTTGCTCTCGCTCGACGGTGAAAAGGGGGAATCGATGCAAAATGGACAGATGGGGGAGCCCGTCAATCCCTGGATGATGGAGACGGGCAGTATCATCTTCTGGTCGGCGCTGCTTGCGCTCGGCATCCTGTGGACGGTTCGTACACGGCGTTTGCCGCTAGTGTTGCTGTGCTTGATCGGCGCGACGAGCAGCTTCTGGCAGGAGTTTTTCGGCGACTGGGGCGTTTACCTTGCCTGGAATCCCGATTTCGACCGCCTGCCCTTCTGGGGCGAAATGGCGTATACCACGCCGGTCAAACCGCTGTTCATCCCCTTTTCCTGGGGCTGGTGGTTCGCGGTGTCGATCCCGCTGCTGGTTTCGCTGGTTGGCCGGCTGAGCCGGAAATTGCCGAGCATGTCGACTACTTTGATGTCCTTCCTCATCGCCTTCCCGCTGTTCGTCCTCTATCAATTATATGTCGAGGGCAGCTCCGTTGCGAATGGGTGGTGGACCTATGACGTGGTCATCGGTCCCGCCATCGATTCCGACCGTGGCCAGTTGCCATTGATTTTCCCCGTCCTGCTTGGCCTTTGGGCTGGCGGATTGGTGGCGCTGCTTGTCCCCCGCGATGCCCAGGGATTTCGCTGGCACGAACGCGCGCTCCATGTGAACGCGATCAGCCCCGGCTGGAAGCGGGAAGCGGCGCGAGCGGCGGCCTTCATTCTTTTATTCCAGATCAGCATGTTCGTCATCAACATCGCGCCCGCCATCATTGGGCGGATGTTGTTCGGCGGTCCCAGCCTGCTGGTGCCTTGACCCTCTCCCAAGTCGAACGGAAAACAATGACCGTCTTGCTCTATTTGTTCGTGGCTGTGTTGCTGGCGACAGGACTTAGCTTGCTTTGGCTCGGCGCCACGCTGCTGATGCTGGGCGGCTCGCCTTATTATGTGCTGGCTGGCGTTGCGATCACCTTGTCGGCCATCCTGATCGCGCGCCGCAACTGGAGCGGCGTGTGGGTCTATGCTGCCTTCTGGCTCGCCACTCTGCTGTGGGCCCTATGGGAATCCGGGCTGGACGGCTGGGCCCTGGCGCCACGTCTGGCAATGCCTACGGCATTGGGATTGTGGATGCTGACACCCTGGTTTCGCAGAGGAATGCGTGTTGCGCGGCCATTGCCGGGCGGACGCATATTGTGGCCGGCGCTGGCGACGGTTCTGGTCGCATGGATTGGTTTCTTGTTCTGGATCGACCGAACCCCCGCACCGTCCGAAACGGACATTGCGGCCGTAGCGCCTGCCAACGCAAAAGATGGCGATTGGCTCAATTACGGCAACGATCAGGGCGGTTCCCGCTATTCACCACTGACCCAGCTCACGGCCGCCAATGTCGCAGGTCTGGAGCCAGTCTGGACCTACCATACGGGACCTTCCCCAGCGGGTTCTCCGGCTTCATTTCAGGCTACGCCGCTCAAGATCGGCGAGCGACTTTATTTCTGCACCGGCTATAATGACGTCATCTCTCTCGACGCGGAAACCGGCAAGGAAATCTGGCGTCATCGTCCGCAGGTCGATCCGGCTGGAATTTACGGACTGACTTGCCGAGGCGTCACCTATTATCGTGTCCCGGATGCGAAGGGTCTGTGCGCCGAACGGATATATACCGCTACCGTAGATGCCCGCCTGATCGCTTTGGATGCCGTGACGGGGGCACGCTGTCCCGGTTTCGGCCGTAACGGGCAAGTGAGCTTGCTTGAGGGCATGGGCGATGTGGAGAAAGGCTATTATTTCGTCACCTCCCCGCCAGCATTAGTGCGCGGCAAGCTGGTACTGGGCGGATGGGTAACGGACGGACAACATGTCGGCGAACCATCCGGCGTGGTCCGCGCCTATGATGCCGTCACTGGAGCTTTTTCCTGGGCTTTCGATGCGGGGCGACCGGACTTCCACGGAATGCCGCCTGAAGGCCAGGAGTTCACACGCGGCACGCCCAACAGTTGGGCACCCATGAGCGCTGACGAAAAATTGGGTCTGGTCTATGTTCCTACCGGCAATGCTACGCCGGATTATTATGGCGGCCATCGCACAGCTAATGACGACCGCTTCTCAAGCTCGGTGGTGGCGCTGAATGCGGAAAGCGGCGACGTTCGCTGGTCGTTTCAGACGACCCATCACGACCTTTGGGACTATGACGTGCCGGCACAGCCGACACTCGTAGATCTGCCCGGCGGCGTTCAGGGCCTCCTTCAACCGACCAAGCGTGGTGAGATATTTTTCCTCGACCGCCGCACCGGCAAACCCATTGCTCGTGTAGAGGAGCGTCCCGTTCCTCAAGGGGCCGTTCCCGGTGAGCGGTTGGCCCAGACCCAGCCTTTCTCAACGGGACTGCCCTCCTTCGGCGGACCCCGTCCTAGCGAAAAGTCGATGTGGGGCCTCACGCCCATCGATCAGGCAATGTGCCGCATCCGCTTCAAGCAGGCACGATTCGAAGGAACGATGACCCCGCTGGGCATCGATCGTCCGACCCTGACCTGGCCTGGCTATCTGGGCGGGATCGACTGGGGTGGGATTTCTGTGGACAAGGGCCGTCACCTGATGTTCGTCAACAACAACCAGGTGTCGAACTATAATCGCCTGCTCACCCGCGCCACGGCCGATCGTTTGGGCGTGAAACCGATGACCGCCGCGCATATGAGCGATGTCGGCGGCCCAGTTCCGCAGGCCGGTGTACCTTATGCAGCAAACATTGCGCCCTTTCTTTCTCCGCTGGCCATTCCGTGTCAGCAGCCTCCCTATGGCATGGTGAGCGCAGTCGATCTCAAATCCGGAAAGCTGGTCTGGACCCGCCGTTTCGGCACCTCCCGCGATAGCGGACCGTTGGCATTGCCGACTTTCCTGCCGATCCCGATGGGCGTGCCCAATATCGGCGGATCGGTCGCTACCGCGAGCGGCCTGATGTTCATTGGCGCGACACAGGAACATATGCTGCGGGCCTATGACAGCCGCACAGGTCAGGAACTATGGAAGAACCGACTGCCCGCCGGTGGCCAAGCCACTCCCGCGACGTACTGGTCGCCGAAGAGCAAGCGGCAATTCGTTGTGATCGCGGCAGGAGGTCATGGCGCGATGCTCTCCGGCAGCAGCGACACTCTGATCGCCTTTGCCCTGCCTAAAGCGAGTAAACGATAGCAGGCACGCCCATGCTTAATGAGAGCCGGTAAACGGTCTGGCGCGGATCAGTAGAGCGGCTACCTCATTCGCCCTCATCAATACCAAAACCGATCTTCAGCATGACTTGAAAGCGTTCTATTGTCTGATCCTGGATTTGACCACGCACTTCAGTGACCTCAAACCATTGCAGATTATCAAGTGTTTTGGCGGCTCTTGTGATCGCGCCTTTGATGGCGTCTTCCACACTGGCATCCGATGTGCCGACGACTTCAATGATCTTGGCGACGTGATTCATGACAGCAGCCTTTCAGCAGAGGTAAGACTCAACTCCTCGACAGAGCATTGAGTTAACCGCTCGACAGAATCATCGTTCCTTGGGAAGACCAACAGAGCGTTCGCCCCCATTCTCGAAAGGAAATCTATGGGAATTTTTACCCACGCCTGCCTAGGCACCAACGACATCGAACGCGCACGAATATTCTATGATGCAGCCCTTGCCCCCTTGGGCGTCATTTGCCTTGGAAACTTCCTGGATCAAGGCCTTTCCTATGGGCGCACTGTTCCGGAACTCCTCATCCTGAAGCCCCTTGATAGCCGGCCGGCGCTTGCCGGCAATGGGGTGACGTTGAGTTTCAAGGCTTTCGATCATGCGGCCGTCGATGCATTCCATCAGGAAGGTTTATCGCATGGCGGTACGGACGCCGGCACGCCAGGACCGCGGGGCGCGGTCCCGAACGCCTATGGCGCTTATCTACTCGATCCGGACGGAAATAAGATTTGCGCTTATTGCTTCAAGAAGTCCTGAATTCACCAAAATCATCATGAGCTGACAGGGCACGGCCGGGCATCACGCCAAATCGAATGGCGGCCCGAGCATGCTTCATATCAGGGGATGCAAATGGAATATCTCAGGAGAGGGACGGCTCACGACTCCGTCTGCGCCTTCACCCGCATGAAATGACTTTCAGGGCTATTCTACTTCGACCGGAACGACCGCCAGAGCGGACTGAGGGCAAGCCTCGGCGCCTTCACGGGCCAGGTCTTCCATTCCTTCGGGGACGATCTCGTCGTCCACATAGACTATTCCATTAGCGTCGAGTTTATATACACTGGGGCAGATTTCGGCACAGATTCCATAACCGCAGCATGCGGGCTTATCGATAACCACCTTCAACCGTTCTGACATTCATGATCTCCTTTGCAACTATATTACACGTTGCACAGTTATTGTTCAATATGTATGTATGAGACACGGCAAAATTCTCGTGAGGAGAGGCATGATGTTGCAGAATGCTGGGTTGGTGCTGAGTGACGGCACGACGCTGGATGATTTGATTGACCGGGAGATGAACGAGGTATCCTTGCGGGTAATGACCGACGAGGAGCTTTACCGGTTGGAG
>DATCYF010000009.1:0-230541 GCA_036570425.1 Rhizorhapis sp.
GGATGTGGCTGGCAGGGACGCGATCTGGCAGAAACGTTGGGGCATTGCGCCTTCTGTGACCATCGGCGTCGACGGTCCGACGAAGCTTACGCTCGCATATTATCATCTCGAAACGGACGAACTGCCCGATAGCGGTTTTCCATATTTTTACACGATCGGCAACGCACCGGGTGGCCAAACGCTTTCGGAACCGGCCATCGGCGATGTCACGACCATCGGGGGCGTTACTGGTCATGTGGACAGGGATAATTTCTATGGATTGAAGTCCCGGGATTTCCGCAAGACCAAGACCGATCAAGCGACCATGCGCTTCCAGCATGATTTCGGCGGAATCACATTACGCAATACATCGCGCTACAGCCGGAACAGCCAGTCGTACATCCTTTCCCAACCGGACGACTCCAAGGGCAATGTCTTTGGGACCGATCCTTCCGATCCAGCCACCGCTGGCGGTCTGGTCTGGCGCCGCGCCAACTCGCGCTATGGTTATGTCGAAAGCATCACCAATCAAACGGATCTTTACGGCAAGTTCAACACGGGCTCAGTCGAGCACAGCTTTGCGGTAGGCGCGGAGTTTTCATGGGAAAAGGCGCGACGGGGCAGCTTCGTGTTCAGCGACGGCACCGGAAGTTGCACTGACACGGACCTGAGCCGTTTTTACTGCACGAGCCTCTTCAATCCCAATCCCAACAATCCGTGGGTAAATTATGAAAGCGATACGTCAGGCACCCTAGCCGACATCACCAGAACGCCGACATCGCAGCAAATTCAGAATGATGCTCGCACGCGTTCCATCTATGCGTTCGATTCCATCACGCTGACACCTTGGCTGATCGCCAATCTTGGCATCCGCTATGACAGCTTCAAAACCACGCTTACTCCGGCAATAGCAGCACCGGCGACCAGCGCCCAGCGGTTCAGCCGCACGGATGACCTGGTGAACTGGCAGGCGGGTCTCGTGTTCAAGCCAACGCCGAATACGAGCATCTACGCGTCCTATGCCACGTCCGCAACGCCGCCCAACAGCCTGATCGGCGAGGGATCGGAAAGCAACGGACTTACACCGGGCCGTAGCGAACCGGCATCGACGATGATCGACGACCTCAAGGTGGAAAAGACCAAATCCTATGAAATTGGCGCCAAGGCTGATCTTTTCGATGATCACCTTTCGCTCACCTTCGCAGCTTTCCAGACCGAAACGAAGAACGCCCGGGCTATCGGTTCGAACGGCACGGTGGATTATATCGGATCGCGCAAGGTCAAGGGCATAGAACTTGGGTTCAACGGAAGCATTCTCCCGGGCTGGAGCATTTTTGGGGGCTATACCTATCTGGATGCCAAGATTACCGATGGTGGCTTCACTTCCCTGGCAGTGGCCGCGAATGGCGCTGCGCCCGCAACCACGGTTCTGGTTCCTTCCGTCAACACCGGACGGCCATTCCCCCAGACAGCAAAGCACAGCTTTACCGTGTGGACGGATTATCATGTCACGCCCGCCATCAGCATCGGCGGTGGCGCGTTCTACATGAGCCGCGTTTATGGAGGCTTTCAGGACAATCGAACGGCCACGCAGGATACCAGCGGCGTAATTACTGTGAACCCCGCGACGAAGGTCGTGGCACGCAGCGTCCCTTCCTACTGGCGCTTTGACGCCCGCGTGGGATACAAGATCAACGACCATTTCGACATTGCCGTGAATGCTCAGAACCTGACCAACAAGGTCTATTTCAACCAGGCCTATACCTCGCATTATGCAGGCATCGCGCCGGGGCGGACGGTGTTCGCCACGTTGAACTTCAAATATTGATTGCAGTCATGCGATATGCCCGCTTTGTCATCGGCAAGGCGGGCATAATGGCATAAAGGGAAACCATGGCCGAACTCGACATCGACAGCCTCAACGCCATGAGCGCCGATGAATTGGCGGAACGCCTTGCGGGTTCACCGGAAGAGCGCGCCGCCATCGTTCGTACGGCCGCGGAAGCTGACGTGGCGCAGGCGCAGGCCCTTTATGGCCAAATGTTGCTGGATGGCGTGGGCGTCGCAAAAGATGAGCGCGCCGCTCTTGCCTGGTTCGCCAAGGCGGCAAACCAGAATCATATCCTCGCGATCAATATGGTCGGCCGCTGTTATGAACTTGGCTGGGGCACGCCTGTGGACAAGGCGCGCGCCGCCCAATGGTATAAGGCCGCGGCTGATCGTGGGCTGGATTGGGGCATGTACAATTACGCGACCTTGTTGGCCTTGGGTGAAGGCGTGGCGGAGGACAAGCGTGCGGCGCTTGACTGGTTCCGCAAGGCAGCGGGGCTGGGGAATGCCAAATCGATGAATTATATCGGCAGCTTCTATGAGGATGGCTGGGTGGTTGAGCGCGATCTTGATGCGGCCGAGGAACAGTATCGAATGGCGGCAGAAGGCGGTGATTTTCGGGGCCAGTTTAACTATGCGCGGCTGCGCGCGGAAAAGGGCGATGTCGAAACCGCGCTTGCATGGCTGGCGCGTGTGCGCGAAACCGGGACCCCTGCATTCATGGACAAAGCGGAACACTGGTTGCGCGGCTCACCCATAAAGGCGCTCCGTGACCGGGGGATTGCTGCGTTATTGCATGGCGTGGAGACGGCGGCATGATGGTGGAAATCCCTCATGTGCTTGATACCGCAGGATTGGCGCGCGTGCGCGGCTTGATCGACGCAGCCGAGTGGATCGACGGCAACGCCACCTCTGGGCATCAATCAGCCCTGGCCAAGCGCAATATGCAATTGCCGGAAGATAGCGCTGCGGCCAGGCAGGCGGGGGAGGTCATTCTCAATGCATTGGCAGCGACACCCCTGTTTATTGCTGCCGCTTTGCCGTTGAAGGTGTTTCCACCCTTGTTCAACAGCTATGCCGGGGGCCAGGCATTCGCGACCCATGTCGACAGCGCGATCCGCATCCGAAGCGGCAGCGATTTTCGCGTTCGAAGCGATTTGTCGGCAACGCTCTTTCTGGAAGCACCAGAGACTTATGAGGGCGGGGAGTTGACGATTGAGGATCATTTCGGCGTGCAACAGGTAAAGTTGGCCGCGGGACATATGGTGCTTTATCCGGCTTCATCGCTGCATCGGGTAGAGCCGGTGACGCGTGGACGGCGCGTGGCCAGTTTTTTTTGGATTCAGTCAATGGTCCGTGATGATAGTGGACGGCGGATCCTGTTCGATCTGGACAGCAGCATTCAGGCGATTGCGCGGGACAGAGGGCAAGATGACCCCGAAATCATTCGGCTGACAGGCGTTTATCATAATCTACTGCGGCGCTGGGCCGATAGCTGAGATATCAAGGATATAAGAGCGACATATGGCGGGCATCAGCAAAATCGGTCTTCGCAATTTCTGGCTTCAATTTCACAAATGGATCGGCCTGCTGTTGGCGGTGCTGATCATTCCGCTGTCGCTGACCGGATCCGCCCTGGTGTGGCATGATGGGCTGGACAAGCTCGTCAATCCTGGCCGCTACGCAGTAAGTGCAGCTGATCCCAGGCTGCAGCCCGAAGCCTATGCGAATGCCGCTCGTGCCGTGCTTGCGCCCGGTGAGCGGATATCGAGCATTCGGTTCGAACCGGGCGAACCAGTGGTGGTCACCGCCGCGCAACCCGCTCAGCCCAATGCCAAGGGTCGCCCGGTGCGGACGATGCTGTGGTTGGACCCCGCCGATGCGAAGGTGCTTGACCAGGCGCCAAGTTCTGCGGGGCTGGTGCGTGTGCTTCATAATTTGCACGGGCATCTTATGATACCCGGTGTAGGGCGGCAGGTCGTCGGATGGCTCGGTGTTGCCATGTTGATCTCCTGTGTGTCGGGAATTTGGCTATGGTGGCCCACGGTGGGAAGCTGGCTGCGCGGCCTGCGCTGGCGGCGGCATCGCAACTTCGATACGAATTTGCATCACCTGTTTGGCTTCTGGATAGCAGTCCCGCTGTTTATATTATCCCTGACGGGCGCATGGATCAGCTTTCCCAAATTCTTCGCCCCCCTCGGCGGTGATAAGATGGAGCAACGCGGAAGGCCAGGCGCCGATCCGATGGCCAGATTCCGGGCGCAGCCACTGGATGAGCCGGTCCAGCCGCTCGCCACTGTGGTACGCGATGGTGCGACGTTAGCTTCGGGACGCTTGGCTTCCATAGAATGGCCGACGGATCAGAAGGCCGAATGGAGTCTGTCCTTTGTACAGGAAGGCGCACCGCCGCGCAAAATCACGGTGGATGATGCCAATGGTATTGCCAAGTCAGGCAGTGCGCGCGAACAGGGCGAAACGACAGCGCGGCTGATGCGGCGCATTCATGATGGAACCGGCATGGGGTTACTGTGGCAGGTGATTATTTTCCTCGGCGGCATATTGCCTGCCATATTGGCTGTAACCGGCATCATCATGTGGTGGCGCGCTCGCCAATGGCGTAGCAGCGTGCAGCAGCGGCAGGAGGCGAAACGAGCGCTGGCCGACACCTGAACAACTGCAGCAAACGGAGTGATGTCATGCCGCTCTTCTGGAGTGGCAATCCTGATTTGGCTTCAGTTCGGGTAGGGCGGGTTCGTTGCAGGAAGGCGTCCCGTCCACCCTATTTGTGTTCAGCCAGCACCTTGTCGAGTGTCGCAGCTAATGTTTCCAGCCTGTAAGGTTTGGGCAATACGGGATATCCTTCAGATCCCGCCGATACGATCCTGTCGCTATAGCCGGTGGTCAGGATAATCGGTAGTCTTGGATTTTGTTGCTTGAGCTTGCTGGCAAGTTCCAGACCCGTCATTCCCGGCATGACGACATCGGTAAACACCAGGTCGAATTGCAGGTCTCCGTTAGCGAGTTGGAGGGCCTCCTGCCCATTGCGCGCGCGCACGACGCCGTGCCCAAGTTCGCCCAATAATGCCTCGGCGAAATTGCCGACTTCTTCATTGTCTTCCACAAGCAATATGCAGCCCGGGACTGCCTCGGCTACCTTGGCCTCCTCGTCCGGTGTTGCGGACGACAGCGCTCTTTCACTACGGGGGAGCAGCATTGTAACGGTAGTGCCTGCGCCGACTTTGCTCGTGATTTTTACTTCGCCGCCCGATTGTGCAGTAAACCCATAGACCTGGCTTAAGCCAAGACCGGTGCCCTTGCCAACTGTCTTTGTGGTGAAGAACGGCTCAAACACGCGTTCGCATAGCTCTGGAGCCATGCCACGGCCTGTATCTTCGACCGCCACTGCCACCGCTAACTGGCGGTCCCCCGATTCCTCACCCGTCACGTTGCGGGTTCGTATAGTGATGGCACCGCCTTCCGGCATGGCGTCGCGGGCATTGACGATAATATTGAGCAAAGCCACTTCAAGCTGGCCGGGATCGACTTCGACGGGGCTGAGATTTTCGTCCAGGTCGGCATTTAGAGAGATGTTCGGGCTTAAAGTCGTTTCCAGCATGGTCAGCATGGCGCGGACTCGCTGATTGAGATCTATCACTTCGGGCCGGAGAGGCTGGCGACGGGCAAATGCCAGAAGCTGCCCGGTCAGTAGCGCCGCCCGTGCCGCAGCGTCAGATATTGCGGTAGCGAAGCGAAGGCGTTTTTCCTCCGGCAATTCCTGGCGGCGCAATATGTCGGCGGAACCTTGAATAACGGTCAGCAGATTATTGAAATCATGCGCGATACCGCCCGTCAACTGGCCGAGCGCCTGCATCTTCTGGGCTTGCCGAAGCTGTTCCTCCGTGCGGCTACGTTCGGCAATTTCCGATTCCAGCTGCCGATTGGTGTCGATCAGCGATTGCGCTTGTTTTTCCAGCGCATCGTTGGCGCGGCGCAGCGCCACCTGACCATAGCCCAGAACCGCCAGGACCAATGACGTCATCACTGCGAGGAGCGCTATCATTGCATAACGGTTCAAGCGGCGAGACAGCGGATCAATTGTGCTTGCCAGATAGATCGTGCCGATGCGTATTCCACTCCGTATCACTGGCGCGGTCACGTGAACAATTGAACCGTTTGACGGCAGGATCGAAATCCTTTCCGGCAATGTCTTTTGTCCACGCTGATAGCCCGCGAAAAGGACACCATCCGCATTGTAGACGCCTGCCATCTGGACTTGCCGATTGGCCTGTAAGGCATTGGCGGCGTCCTGTGCTGTATGCGCGTCGTCAAAGTCGAGGGCCGCTGTGACGCTCCCCGCCAATATTTCCGCCTGCACATGCGCTGCTCGACGCTGCTCGTCGCGGTAATTCTGTTCGTTCTGGAAGATGATCCATAGCCCGGCCAGCAACAGCACGATAACCATCAGCGGAACGGCGATCGAAAGATCCCAACGGGGGACGACGGAGCGAACGAATTTCATGCCCGGCCCCGTGGTTTGACGCTGACGGCCAGGCTGAGCAGCTTTGCACTGATATTGAGATTGCTGCGCGCAGCCAAAGTGTCATCGATATGGAAGCGCACGCGCCCATCTTTCAAAATAAAATGCACGATACCCCGCTGAGGGCCAAGACGGTCGTCTGTTACAGTGAGGATAGGTTGACCCTGCAGTGCGGTCAGCATGGCTTCCGCGCTCTGCTTTGCCGAACCGCCAACAAAAGCAATATGGCACTGTTCGGCGCCTTCGGTATTTTCCAAATGCCGAACCAGAATAGGGTGCTGGTCGATATGTTGGCGGCTTGCCGCCTCGTCGAGCCTGGGGCCGAAAGGATCGCGGCCGATAACGCAAAGCTGGAGGGGATCATCGGGCGCCCCCATCACACTGGGCGGCCAGTTTACATAAGCAGCAAATTTCGGGAGAAATGCTGCTTTGACCGAGATTTCCAGCGAGCCAGCCTGCGTACCCGCAGCCATCGCCGGACCGGCGGCTGCAAACAGCAGCGCAAGTGAAAGATAGTTTCGGTAAAGAAAGCGCAAGATCATCAGAAGTGCCACCTCGCGCCGAGGGAAACACTGCGGACAGCCAATTGTCCCCGATCTGTATCACCGCTCTCGTCATGCTGCTTATGGAGGAGGTTTGTTCCCAATGCGAACAACTCCATCCCCTCACCGAGTTTCCATCCGAGCCGGACATCCGCCTCGACATATCCGGGTGTGTACGGCTTTGGCAGGTCATCGACGCCCCGTAACATCAGGTCGATTTCGATGCTATCCGCAACCGTCATCTGCGATCGCAGCATTCCCTGGAAGTCGGGATCATTGCCAAGGGATATGCCGTTTTCAATATCGATATGGCCGGCCTTCAAATGATAGTGTTTATGAAGGGTGGCAAATCCCGCGCTCAGCCTCCACCAGGGAAGGAACTGATGGCTGGCCCACGCCTCTACTCCGTAACTATGGCCCTTCCAGCCATTATCGAGTCTGACCGGGAAAATAGTGACTGGATCGAGTTCAGTGGATCTGAGCCCGTCATAGAGATTGTAAAAGAGCGAAATGGAAAGGGTGGTGTCCCGCAATGGCTGCCCACGATAGCCCGCTTCGATGGCTATCAGTTTTTCAGAATCGAAGGTTCCGCCCTCCACCAACGACGGATAAGTCAATTGACGGTCAATCCGAGAGGGGGTGCGGACGCTCCGTGATATGGCTGCCCAGAATAAAGCCCTTTCGTCAGCTTTCCAGGCTAGCCTGAGATTGGGCAAAATCTGAAGGCCGGTAAAGGATGTCCGCTCCAGCTTTATGCCACCAATCAGTGTGACATCGTCGCTGACCGACACGCTATCCTGAGCGAACAGATTGCCGATCCACAACCGCTTTTGCGGGGGATCGAGGACGAACGGGTTCAGTTCATTGAGAAACAGATCATTGGTAGTGCGAACACCGGCGCCCCAGACAATGCGATGCGAACCGAGGGCTATGTCATGCTGCGCGGTAACGTCAAATGTTTCAAGCCGGTCACGCAGGCCGGTCACTCGCCGATCCACCTTGTCATAATAGGCCTGAAGCTGCAATTTCGACCCGCTCGCGAAATGATGAGACCATCGGGCCTGAACATTATGGCCGGTATCGCGGCCGATACCAAAGAGGTCGTTGTAGAAATAATCGCCCTGGAATGTGAAGCCGTCGGCCTCTCCGCCAAAGTCGGCCCGAAAGCCGGCACGTATGCCCTTGCCTCCATCTGGCACATCCGCAGCGGAACCGCCCGGCAAACCTTCGCGATCATAGCCATTGGCGTAAACGCGATAGGCGCCGCCGTCGCCCACTGTGCTCCCATAGCGCACTGCGGCCGTTCGCTCTCTGGTGCTCGCGGTTCCTCGGACAACGCCGCCTTGCGTATCGAGCGCGCTCTTGCTGATGATATTAATTACGCCATTGACGGCATTGGGCCCCCACAAGGTGCCACCGGAACCGCTGATAACCTCAATTCGGTCGAGGTCATCCAGCATAGGCTCTCGCAAGTCCCAGAAAATGCCAGCATGAAGCGGGGTGTATATGGTCCGTCCGTCGATCAGACCCAATAGCTTATTCGACGTTTCATAGCCATTGAAGCCGCGAGCGCCGATGGAATATTGACGCGCATCAATTTGCTGTACCAGCAGATTGGGGGCCAGCCGTAATGCTTCGGGCAAAGACGTCGCCGTCGAACGGCGAATATCCTCGCTGGTTATGACATAGATTGCGGCAGGCGCGTCACTTAGCCGTTCAGCCCGTTTTGAGACTGAGGTTACTTCGACCTGGGTAAGCTCTTCAATGGACAAGCTGTCAAAATCAGTATCCATTGCGGCGAGGGCCGGCTGTGTCAGGGTGCCGCTCAGGATCGCAATCCCGGCGCACCGCGTCAATATGATCCGCCGGCGTTGTGTTGACATTCTGGCATTAGCCCCTGTTACCAATGCCCCCACCCCGGATTAGTGAGCACCAATTGATTATTACGTCAAGTTATCAATTCTTATGTCGGCATGAAGAGACGGCCCTCATTCCCGTCCGCTGAGGTATATTTTTGTCGAAGGGCAGTAGAGATAAGAGGGGCGGTGGCCCGGCAAGAATTAAAGGACAATTTTTCGACAATGATTAACGAGCTTATACCATAGTCGGCTAGTTCATCGCGATGATAGCTGCATGCTATCGCTCTCGCAAACGCGGCATTAATTCAACGAAATTGCAGGGACGATGTCGAATGTCGAGCTGACTTGCCAGGATGTCGTCCCACCCGTCCTTTACCGCGCCGGTCGAGCCGGGGAGGGCAAATATATAAGTGCCGCGCGCGACGCAGGCGGTTGCACGCGACTGCACCGTCGATGTTCCGATCTTTTGGTAACTCAGCCAACGGAACAGTTCACCAAAGCCGGGTATTTCCTTGTCCTGCACCTGGGCCAGGGCTTCGGGGGTAACGTCGCGGCCGGTCACGCCCGTGCCGCCGGTCGTAATGATGCAGTCAATCTCCGGATCGTCGATCCAGCCGTGGAGCCGGGCGACGATCTTTTCCTTGTCGTCCTGTTCCAGATAGCGGGCAGCAAGGATGTGACCTGCTCCCTCTATCTTTTCGACCAAAATGTCCCCGGAACGGTCTTCGGCCAATGTCCGGCTGTCCGACACGGTCAGCACAGCTATGCGAACAGGGGTGAATGCTACGCTCTCGTCAATTGGCACTGAATGCCCTTCCGTTCGGATTCAATCGTACCGCTGTCTCTCCGTGCATGCCGGGAAAGCGCGGCCACAGGCCCTGTGCGAGGCTGGAAAGGCTGCTTGTCTCTTCACCCGCCTGCTTTTGATACATCCAGTAATTACGCATGACGATGGTCACATAAGCACGGGTTTCATAATAAGGGATGGACTCAATAAACAGCAGCGGATCGCCGTTGTCATGAACTTCGTAATTCCATCGGCCGACCGGAACGGGGCCAGCATTATAGGCCGCCATAACCTTGGGCAGCAAACCGCCCGTCGCGCTCATATCGCGCAACCTTTCCAGATAACGTTGACCATACTCCATGTTGGTCGAAGGATTATCCAGTTGGGCCGGATCTACGATTCCGCCGCGCTGTCGGGCCATCATCTTTGCCGTGCCAGGCAAGACTTGCATCAGCCCGCGGGCGCCCGCCGGACTGACGACCGAGGCGCGGAAATTTGATTCCTGCAACGCATGAGCGAACACCAGCGCCTTATCCACCCGCCAGCCGCCATCGGGCGTCCATTTTGGCATGGGATAGCGGGCATAGGCGCCCGGGCGCTGTCCCTGTGGGGCATTGTGCGCCAGCCATATCTGCGTTTCCGGAAGGCTAAGCCCACGCGCCAGATGCAGCAAGGCGTCATGGTTCTGGACCGTACCGATCCGCGCCTGATGCCGTAACACCTGGTCGGCGAGTTCATTTTCGCCAATCTCGGCCAAGGCGATGGAAGCTCGCACATTCGGATATTGCTTTAATTGAGACCAGTCCGAACTATCAAAACGGGGAGTGAGGACGTTCATCTGAGCCTGCATTCCCAACGTCTCGCGGGCCAGCAAGCCATAGAAGGTTTCTTCAAGCCGTGCTGCGCTGCGCATGAGGCCTTCGACCTTCGGTGCATTTCCACATGCCATGTAGCTGCGCGCTGCCCAAAAGAAGCCTCCTGCGCGGATATCGTCATTGTCCGCCCGCGCCGCGACATTCTCGAAAGCAGATGCTGCTGCCTGACAGTCGTTCTGCCGCCAGGCGGCCAGTCCGGCAACCCAATAGGCCTGCGACAGCCAGGGTCCGCTTCCGTTCTCCAAGGCCTTGGCGGCCATGCGGCGCGCATTGGCGTCATCATTTTCAATATAGTAAGACCATGCCACTCGCTGCCGCCATTCAGTCAGTGCGTTCGGCGATAATTCGGCCTCCGCCGGGCCAAGCAGCGCCTCTGCCGCTGCGGGATTGTCATTCTGGATGAGGGGCAGGATGTGGTCGCCCAAAGCTTGTCCAGCAGCATCTTGCCGGATCGTCTCGGTCAGTTCGCGCCGCGGCGCTCCCGGAAACCATGCCAGCTTCTGCACCTGCGGCAAGCTTGGCAATATCGTTGCGCCCCGCTTCTGTGCCAACCGCGCAAGTTGATCGGCTTGGGGCAGGGAAGGTGCGGTATTGAGAAGCTTGAGGAGGTCGAACAGTTCGACCTTTGGCGAATTCCTGGCGAGATACAACTCGGCCAGTGCAACCGGGCGCAATATGTCGTCATCGCCCAGTTCAATCAGGTTTTTTGCTTCTGTCCATTGCTCATTATGGAGGGCAGCAAAAATCGCCCGATAACGGGCCCGATCGGCCTCGCCAAGTTGAACCGGGATATTACCGTCATGCCGGGGCTCAATGGCGCTTTCCGTAACGGTGGCGCGCGCCTGCGCGGGGAAGACGGGCAACGCCGCGAGGGCGGCAAGGATGACAACACCGAACTTCAAGAAAGCATTTCCTTCGACAGCATCTGCAGGTCCAGCCAACATTCCGCCTTTGCGGCTGGCTGCCGCATCAGAAAGCGCGGATGGAAAGTGGCTATGGCTCTGACAGTGCCATTGTCATGGTTAAGAACGTGTAACTTCTGGCGTGCCTGCGGTGTATCCGCAGTTCCCAGAATACGAATGGTCTTGTCACCAAGGAGCAAGACAGCTTTTGGCTCTGCCAAAGCGATGTGCCGCCGCATGATCCGGGACAGCCGATCCATGCTCACGTCATCGAACATTCCGCCGGGTGGGCGCGTGCTGGCGAGTGAACAGAAATAAATGGCTTCACGTTGCAAGCCGATGGCACCCAGCAGGGCATCGAATAGCTGCCCCACTCGTCCCGAAAATAGCGCGCCTGCCCGCATGTCTTCCATGTCGGGCATGTCTGAAATAATCATGAGATCAGCGCGAGCAACCGCTTCGGGCACAATGCGTTCGCCTCCCCATGCTGCTTCCGGCACATCGGGGCTTGTTTCAAGCCAGTTAAGGAATTCCGCAAGATTGGACGGCATTTCGCCGGCTGCAGGAGAAATCTCCCGGGAAATTTCCTTGGCGTCGGCGCGCAGCCGCGCCATTTCAGGAAGCTTCAGCCACCCTACATTCTCATCAGACACAAGGGTGTCTACGCCAGCCAATTCCCACCAGCCTAGCAAATTGCCTATGGGATGATCTATCCTGAATTCCATTACGCCCCGCATGATTGACTATGAGTCCGACGTCGATCAAAGGGTCAATGATTGAACATAGGAGAATCTGGTCAAGCGTTGGTGAACTGCGACGACCGGAGGAACATGGTCGCGCGGCGAGGAGAATGCGATGAGTAATCGGGAATCGATGCCCTACGACGTGGTGATAGTCGGCGCTGGTCCAGCGGGCCTGTCTGCCGCTATTCGCCTGAAACAGTTGGCAAATGAGGCAGGACAGGAAGTCTCCGTTTGTGTGCTTGAAAAGGGCTCGGAAGTGGGTGCCCACATCCTGTCAGGCGCGGTGGTCGACCCGAAGGCGTTGGACGAACTGTTGCCGGACTGGAGGACACTGGGTTGCCCCATGGCACAGGTGCCGGTCACAGATAATCAGCACTGGTTTTTAAGCGCCAATGGCAAGTGGGAAATGCCCCATCTGCTGATGCCCCCGTTCATGAGCAACAAGGGCACCTATACTGGCTCGCTCGGCAATCTCTGCCGCTGGCTTGCCGAACAGGCGGAAGGTCTGGGCGTAGAGATTTTCCCCGGTTTCGCAGCCGCAGAGATTCTCTATAACGAAGATGGTTCGGTAAAGGGCGTCGCTACCGGCGATATGGGCATTGCCCGTGATGGCGGCCACAAGCCCGATTATCAGCCAGGACTGGAACTGCACGCGAAATATACCTTCTTTGCGGAGGGCGTACGTGGTCATCTCACCAAAATTCTGAAGCGGCAGTTCGATCTGGAGGCGAATTGCCAACCCCAGACTTATGGTATCGGGCTCAAGGAATTGTGGGATATTGATCCGGCGAAACATTCGCCGGGACGGGTCATCCATACGCAAGGATGGCCACTCGATGATGCCTATGGCGGCGGCTTCCTGTATCATCAGGCGAATGGGCAGGTGGCGCTCGGGTTCGTGGTCGGCCTCGGCTACAGAAATCCCTGGCTCTCGCCTTTTGAGGAATTCCAGCGTTGGAAACAGCATCCGAAAATCCGTGAAATCCTGGAGGGGGGACGCCGCGTCTCCTATGGCGCGCGTGCCATTAACGAGGGCGGATGGCAGTCAGTGCCGAAACTCAGCTTCCCGGGCGGTGCGCTCATCGGCTGTTCGGCTGGCTTCGTCAATGTGCCGCGCATCAAGGGCAGTCACACCGCGATGAAATCTGGCATGCTGGCCGCCGAAGCTGCTTTCGCCGCCATAGCAACGGGTCGTGAAAGCGACGAACTCACATCCTATGGCGAGGCTGTCGAGCAAAGCTGGATCGCGAGCGAATTGAAGCTGGTCCGCAATGCGCAGCCAGCCATCGAAAAGTTCGGTAGTACGCTCGGCACGTTAGTCGCTGGCACCGATATGTGGATGCGCACGCTGAAGATCGGACTGCCTTTCACGATGAAACACGAACCTGACCATACAAAGCTTTGGCGCAAGGATCAGTGCGCTAAAATCGAGTATCCCAAACCCGACGGAATAGTCAGCTTCGATCGTTTGTCTTCGGTATTCCTCTCAAACACCAATCACGAGGAGGATCAGCCGGTTCATTTACAGCTCAAGGACCCCTCCATCCCGATAGAGCACAATTTGCCGCTTTATGATGAGCCCGCCCAGCGCTATTGTCCGGCAGGGGTCTACGAAGTGGTCGGTTTGGAGGAAGGTGCGCCACGCTTCCAGATCAATGCCCAGAATTGTGTTCATTGCAAGACGTGCGACATCAAGGATCCGGCCCAGAACATCAACTGGGTTGTACCCGAAGGCGGCGGAGGCCCGAACTATCCCAATATGTAGGACCCTTTTTGCTTCCTCAGGTCTCCTCATCAGTTTGGCGGTGGCTGCCGTTCCGGCTCGTGCCAGCCTGGAAGGGGGTCAAGAGGAGGCCTTGCATGATTATGCCCGGGCGCGCTTGGCAGACGATGCCGGCGCGCTTGACCCTGCGGTGGAAAATTACAAGCGGGCCCTGGCTA
Organism: Rhizorhapis sp.; assembly: GCA_036570425.1. Taxonomy (GTDB): domain Bacteria; phylum Pseudomonadota; class Alphaproteobacteria; order Sphingomonadales; family Sphingomonadaceae; genus Rhizorhapis. The sequence goes on from DATCYF010000009.1 coordinate 13,996, forward strand.
TTGATCCAGCCAGCACTGTAGTGGCGTTGCGATCCTATCGGCAGGCAATTGAAAGCGGGGATTCCGCACTTGCGCTCCGCGCCGCGCATCTGCTGGACCAGAATGTGGCGTTGCCGCCCGATGGGCCTTTGCTGCTGATGTCGGAGGCATTACAGAAAAAGGATTGGAAAAAAGCCCGTGCGCTGTCGTTGCGGCTATCGAAAGAGCATAATTTTGCGTTTTTAAGCCCAATCATTGACGGCTGGATTTCCCTCGGGGAACGCAAATATGCGCCGCCGGTATTACCCGAGGATGGGGCAATCGCGCCATTGACGCGGCGCTATCTCTCGCAGCATCAGGCCTTGCAGTATCTTGCATTGGACGACGTTGAGAATGCCCTGCCTTTTATTCAGGACGCCTTGACGCTCCGCACGGACTTGCTTCCAGGTTTCCGGATGGTAGCGGCGGCGCGGCTCGCCGCACTGGATCGCAAGGATCTGGCGTTGGCTCTTCTAAAAATTCGGAACAAGGATGCTGCGCGCCTTTCCCGCAATATTGAGGCGGTGCGCAAGCCCCGGCCGCAAGTGCGGACAGCGGCGCAAGGTTATGCCCGGCTGCTCTTCCAACTGGCGGAAGATTTGTCCACCGAACATAGCCGCTCGCTGGCCCTGTCAATTGCGCGTCTGGCTGCTTTCGCCGATCCCACGGCGGATGAATACCGGATCGGAGTGGCGCGGGAACTCCTGGCAACCGATCATGCCAGTTTCGCTCTTCGCGAATTGCAGACGATAGAGTCAGGATCGCCATTCGCATCAGCCGCAACGGATGTCCGCATTGCGGCCGTGCTCGCGACAGGGGATGAAGACAGGGCGCTTTCCATGGCACAATCAGCGGCTGCTGCCTCGGACGCGGATACAAGCGATTTTGTTCGAGTGGCGGGGCTTCTTGCTCAGCAAGAGAATTATGTCGCAGCCGCGGACGAATATCAGAAAGCCATCGACAGCTTTGGCGCTCAGCAACCACCCTGGTCACTGTATCTGCTCAAAGGCGGCGCACTTGAACAAGCAGGACAGTGGGACAAAGCCCGGGCAGAGCTGGAAAGGGCCAACCAACTGGCGCCTGATCAACCCGTGATTCTGAATTATCTCGGCTACGCGCAGATAGAGCGTCGGCAAAATATCGATGAGGCTCTGGCGCTCATACAAAAAGCGAGCGGGCTGAAGCCCGATGATCCAGCGATCAAGGATTCGCTGGGATGGGCGCATTATGTAAATGGCAACGTAAAAAAGGCCATTCCCGTGCTTGAAAAGGCCGTACAGGGCGCGCCCGATGACGCCACCGTCAATGAACATCTGGGCGATGCATATTGGACCGCAGGACGGCGGTTCGAAGCGCGCTATTCATGGGAAGCAGCCCTGATTTTCGCTGATCAGGAAGCGCAGAACCGGATATCCAGGAAGATGGAATTCGGGCTGAATCCCGGCCTGGCGGCTCCCTGACATACGATGCTTGCCGAAACTGCCTATGCCAAGATCAACCTGGCCTTGCATGTTCGCGGGCGCCGTGCGGACGGCTATCATGATATTGAAAGCCTCTTCGCTTTTGCTGAAGAGGGGGATACGCTGACGGCGGCAGTGCGCAAGGATGGAATAGTATCGCTATCCATTGATGGTTCCTTTGCCAAAGAGTTGGAAACCGGTCCGGACAATCTGGTGTTGCGCGCGGCGGAGCTGCTCAAGCGACGTTATGGCGTCATATTCGGCGCTGATATCACTCTTACCAAGAATTTGCCGGTAGCCGCTGGAATAGGCGGCGGTTCAGCGGATGCCGCTGCTGCATTGCGATTATTGACCCGGCTTTGGGAGATTGGTTCCGACGCAGAGGACAAAACGCTCCTGCAAATCGCGGCAGAACTCGGCTCCGATGTACCTGCCTGTCTTGTCAGCCGTACGCTTATGGGGACGGGCAGGGGTGTGGCGCTTGAGCCCAGGGCAATGCCGGATCTTTCGGGAACGCCGCTGCTCCTCGTCAATCCGCGAAGGGGGCTTTCCACCCCTTTGGTTTTTTCGTGTTGGGATGGGCAGGATCGTGGTCCGCTCCAGGCCGATAATCTGGACCAAATTGTTTCTGAAGGACGCAACGATCTGCAACCTCCGGCGATCACTCTGCTACCCGAAATCGGCGATGTGCTTGCGGTGCTTGATGGTCTGGACGGCGTTCGGCTTGCGCGCATGTCAGGCTCTGGAGCGACCTGTTTTGCATTGTTGAAGGATGATGCTGCTCTGGCATATGCAGCAGCGGCATTAGTGGATCTTCGGCCTCATTGGTGGGTCATGACGTCAAGAGTGCGTTGAATGAAAACAGAAGCGTATCATGTCATTGGCCAACTGAACGGCAGCGGCATCCTGATCGTGGGCGACCATGCATCCAACCATGTGCCCGCCGACATAAACCTTGCCATTCATCCCAGTCTGCTGAACGATCATATCGCGCTCGACATCGGCGTGGCCGAAGTAGCACAGATGCTGACGGAGCAACTCGGTTGTGCTGCTATACTCGGGGGAGCCTCGCGCCTTGTGATCGATCTCAATCGGGAGGAAGAGGCGCCGGGATTGCTGCCGCTCGCTAGTGACGGTCATGTTATTCCCGGCAACCACGGCGCAGATCGGGAGGAGAGGCTGGATCGCTTCTGGCGACCTTATCATGATAGACTCTCGGGATTGATCGCTGACTATTCTACAGAAGTTTTGCTGTCTCTTCATAGCTTTACGCCCGCTCTTAAGAGCAGGTGTAAAGAGGAGCGGCCTTGGGAAATCGGCGTTCTGTATAACGAGGATGATCGGATGGCCCGTATGGCCATTCCGATGCTGCAAGCGGCAGGACTGCATGTCGGGGATCAACTGCCCTATTCAGGCAAGCTCCTGAACGCCACCATGAACCGCCATGCCGAGGGGAATGGCATTCCCTATCTGGGCATCGAAATGCGGCAGGATCTTGTCAGCGACGAAGCAGGGCAGCGCAAATTCGCTGGCGTCCTTGCAACCATTCTGCGCGAATGCCGCAATTCCCTTGCGTGAACCGCTCCTTTTTGGAAAGAGACCTCCTGAAGAGAGACAGACCCATGACCCATAAATTCGACAAGCAAAAACTCCCAAGCCGTCACGTTTCGGTTGGGCCAGAACGTGCGCCGCACCGTAGCTATTATTACGCGATGGGCTTGACCCAGGATGACATAGAGCGTCCCTTCGTTGGCATTGCCTCGGCCGGTAATGACAGCGCGCCGTGTAATACAACGCTTAATGCGCAGGCGGATATTTGCCGTGCAGGCGTTGAAAAGGCCGGCGGCATGCCGCGTCGTTTCAACACCATCACTGTGACAGACGGCATTGCCATGGGTCACCAGGGCATGAAAAGCTCATTGGTCAGTCGCGAAGTCATCGCCGATTCTGTGGAGCTTTCCGTTCGCGGCCATTGCTATGACGCGCTGGTTACATTTGCTGGATGCGACAAGAGCTTGCCCGGCATGATGATGGCTATGCTTCGCCTGAATGTGCCCAGCATTTTCGTCTACGGCGGTTCAATCCTTCCCGGTCGTTTCCATGACAAGGATGTCACCGTCGTTGATGTGTTTGAGGCAGTCGGTCAGCATGCCGCGGGCAATTGTCCCCTGCATGAACTTATCGCACTCGAAAAAGTAGCTTGCCCCGGTCATGGCGCTTGCGGTGGACAATATACGGCCAACACCATGGCCTGTGTTGCCGAGGCGATCGGTTTGTCATTGCCTAACAGCAACATGGCCCCCGCTCCTTACAAGAGCCGCGATGAAGTTGCGCTCGCGGCGGGCGAACAGGTGGTCGAACTTCTGGCCCGCAATATTCGTCCTCGCGACATCTGCACCCGCGAAGCTTTTGAGAACGCTGCCCGGGTTGTTGCCGCGACAGGCGGCTCCACCAATGGCGGCCTTCATTTGCCTGCGATGGCGCATGAAGTCGGGATCGATTTCGATCTGTTCGATGTAGCAGAGATATTCAAAACAACACCTTACATCGCGGACTTGAAGCCAGGCGGCAATTACGTGGCCAAGGACATGTATGAAGCGGGCGGCGTCTACATGCTGATGAAGACTTTGCTGGACGGCGGTTTCCTTCATGGCAATTGTATGACGGTTACGGGCAAGACGCTCGGTGAAAATATCGACGAGATTACCTGGAATCCTGACCAGAAAGTCATCTACGACGTCAAAAACCCGCTCACGCCTACCGGCGGCGTCGTCGGTTTGAAGGGAAGCCTTGCTCCGGATGGCGCAATCGTCAAGGTTGCGGGTATGCATCGCTTGCAGTTCAGTGGTCCCGCACGTGTTTTTGATTGCGAGGAAGAGGCTTTTGCCGCCGTCGAGAACCGTGAGATTTCCGAGGGTTCCGTCATCGTCATTCGCTACGAAGGCCCCAAGGGCGGTCCAGGCATGCGTGAAATGCTTTCGACGACTGCGGCTCTCTATGGTCAGGGTCTCGGGGAGAAGGTGGCGCTCGTCACTGACGGTCGCTTCTCGGGCGGCACGCGTGGCTTCTGCATTGGTCATGTTGGTCCGGAAGCTGCTGACGGTGGCCCGATCGCCCTGGTTCAGGATGGGGATGTGATCTCCATCGATGCCAATGCTGGCACCATCGACCTGATGGTGGAGGAAGCCATATTGGCAGACCGGCGTAGAGCATGGACGCCACGCACCAATGATTATCAGTCGGGAGCACTCTGGCGCTATGCCCAGAACGTCGGTCCGGCCTATAAGGGTGCGGTGACGCATCCTGGAGCGAAGGCCGAAACACATGTTTATGCGGACATTTAGCGTTGCGGCACTGACGCTGGTTCTTTCCGCCTGCGGTTCCCCCGGCGAACAGGAGGAAATGGCTGATATCGACGGCAAACTATATTGCGCCGTCGATGGAGCCAATGAATTGACGCAAAGCTGTACTTTGGAACGCATCGACGGTCCGGAAGGCCACGTGCTCGTTCTTCATCATCCCGGGGGCGGCTTTCGCCGTTTTCGCATTGTATCGGACGGACGCGGAGTGATTCCGGCCGATGGAGCTGAACAAGCGCAACTCGCCCTTGCCGGAGACAATATGATTGACGTCACAGTCGCCAATGATCGCTATCGCTTCCCCGCCACCATTGGACCGAAGGCGGATTAAAAGGATGTCAGGCGCGCCCATCCTTACCGCAGAGCAAATGCGGAATGCAGAGCAGCATCTGTTCGCCAGTGGCGTGCCTGAATATGACGTTATGGAACGCGCCGGAGCCGCAGCGGCAAATATCATCTGGCGTGTGGGAGCGAGCAGGGATGCATTGATCCTGTGTGGCCCTGGCAATAATGGCAGCGATGGTTTTGTTATCGCAAGGCTTTTAAGAGATTGGGGCGTTGCTGTGCGCGTCGCTGTCACGGGCGAGAGCCGCACTGCTTCCGCACAAAAAGCGCGTGCAGCATGGGATGGCGCGATGGAGGACATTGCCACCGCGATGCCCGCGACGCAGCTTGTGGATGCCCTGTTTGGCACCGGCCTTGTTCGACCATTGGACGAGAAGCTTTCGACCCGGCTCGCTTATCTCACGGCTGCCGCAAAACATAGCTACGCCATTGATCTGCCTAGCGGCATGGATAGCGACACGGGTGCCTGCCTTTCGCCCGTTCCGGACTTCGATATCTGTATTGCGCTTGGCAGCTACAAGCCATCGCACTTCCTTCAGCCTGCTGCGAGCCGCTTCGCTCAGCTCGTCTGTGCCGATATTGGCATAGACCCGTCGGCCAGTGCATTGCACCTGTTGCCGAAGCCGCTACTCTCCGCACCGACAGCTGACAGCCACAAATATAATCGCGGCCTTGCCGCGGTGGTCGGCGGCTTCATGCCTGGCGCGAGTATCCTTGCTGCCGAAGCGGCGGCGCGCACCGGTGCGGGTTATGTGAAATATCTGGGCAAGGCGAGCGGTTATGTTTCGACCCGTGCCATTGTCCAGGCTCATGCGCCCGATCATTATGCCGTACGCGACATATTGGCCGACGAGCGAACCGCATCTGTTCTAGCAGGGCCGGGCCTGGGCCGGGATGAGGAAGCCTGGCTACGGCTGGAATGTGTCATGAACAGCGGGCTACCCCTGGTGCTGGACGCGGACGCATTGGTATTGCTGGCCCAGCGGGGTACGGAACGCTTGAAGACGCTGCCTCATCGTCCCATTCTCACGCCGCATGAGGGCGAATTCACGCGCCTCTTCGGCTCTTTGGACGGCAGCAAGCTCGAACGCGCCCGGCAAGCCGCTGCAGCCATCAACAGCATCGTGGTGTACAAGGGCGCGGATACAGTCGTCGCTGCTCCCGATGGCCAAACCTGGATCGCTCCGCCTGCTTCGTCATGGCTGGCGACGGCCGGCACGGGAGATATACTTGCGGGCATGTGCGCGGCCCAGCTTGCTGCGGTTGGTGATCCGGTTACCGCAGCCTGCAACGCGGTCTGGCTGCATGCGGAGGTGGCAAGACGGGCTGGTCCTGCGCTGGTGGCTGACGATCTTATCGGGCACATCCCCGCAGCACTGGCCCAATGCCTGTGACAGACGCCAATGAAATCATTCGCGTCGCAGCGAAGGGAGACGGTGTCACCGCCGACGGCCGCCATGTGCCCTTTAGCGCACCGGGCGATCGGATTGCTCCCGACGGCGGCCTGATCCACGGGTTGCACCATGCCGATCCTCCTTGCAGACATTTTCCGCTCTGCGGCGGCTGTCAGCTTCAGCACCTCGATAATGAAAGCCTGGCCGCTTATGTTCGCGATCGGGTGAAAGGTGCGCTGGCAGGGCAGGATGTGAGGGCAAGCGAGATTCTGCCGAGCCATATCTCGCCGCCGCAAAGCCGTCGCCGCGCCTCCTTGCGTGCAGCACGCTTCGGCAAGAAGCTGCACATGGGCTTTTCCAGTGAGAATAGTCATCGCATCGTGGACATGGACATGTGCATCATGCTGCACCCGTCGCTGTTTGCCCTGGTGGAGCCGCTTCGGGGTCTGCTATTTGATCTGGTCGAGGATCGCCGGGCGGCTCATATCCGTATGACGCTGACTGATCAGGGCATCGATCTTCTACTCGAAAATGTCGGTGCAGACGGGCTCGAAACTGCAGAACGCCTCACCGAATTCGCGGAAGGACATGGGCTTGCACGCCTCAGCATAGACGAAGGCTATGGTGCACAAACCCGTTGGGAACCCGAGCCAGTAACTGTCAGCTTCGGCGGCGTATCCGTGCCTTTCCCACCGTTCGCCTTCTTGCAAGCCACAGCAGATGGCGAGGCGGCGCTGGTGGAGGCCGCGCAGGCGGTTACCGCGAGCGCCGGCACCATTGCAGACCTGTTCAGCGGTCTTGGCACGTTCGCACTGTCAGTCGGCCGAGGAAAGGCCGTTTACGCCGCCGAAGCGGCCCGTGATCTCGTTCTGTCTCTGAAATCAGCGGCCAACCGCGCCCAGAGAAAATTGGTTGTCGATCATCGCGATCTCTTCCGACGCCCGCTCATCCCCGCTGAGCTGAACCGCTTCGAAGCTGTTATTCTGGATCCTCCCCGCGCGGGAGCTCGTGAGCAGGTGCAGCAGCTCGCCCAATCGGACGTTCCGGCCATCGCTTATATCTCCTGCAATCCAGGCAGCTTCGCCCGCGATGCCAAGTTGCTGACCGAGGCAGGTTATGTATTGGCGACCGTAAAGCCGGTGGGCCAATTCCGCTGGTCGACTCATGTCGAGCTGGTCGGTGCGTTCAGCAAGTCTCGATAACGGAGGAAGCGATATTGGCTTGGGTGTTATTGGCCATTGCGGGTCTACTGGAGGTTGTTTGGGCTTTTGCCATGAAGCAGTCTTACGGCTTCACCAAGCCAACGCCGACCGTCATTACTATCGTGACAATGATAGCCAGCTTCGGCCTGCTTTCGATATCAATGAAGACGCTGCCACTTGGCACCGCCTACACGATCTGGACGGGCATAGGGGCGGTCGGAGCGTTCCTTATCGGAATCATCATCCTTGGGGAGCAGGTCAGCATCATGCGCATAGGCGCAGCCGTTTTGATCGTCAGCGGCCTTGTCTTGATGAGGCTGTCCGCCACACATTAGCGCCAATCGCGTCGGAAAGGCATCCTCCCGCCATTAAGAACGGGAGGAGCTTTCAAAGTATTTCCATTAGGCCTTTATCGAAACCACGGTAGCGGGCCTTTTTGCCGGCTTGACGTCCTCGCGATAGAGGCTGTCCATCGGCTCGTCTGTCACTTCAACCACGCTCACAGAGCCAAAGCCGTTAAACGCCGTCCGCATGGCGCAGCCATAGGCGCCGAGCATGCCGATCTCGATATAGTCCCCGGCGCTTATATCCGCGGGCAGAAGAAAGGGCCCGGCCATATGATCCATATCGTCGCAGGTCGGGCCGTAAAAGCTGAACTCTTCCAACCCGGTTTCGCTCTCTTCTTCCCGCAAGAGCCGAACAGGAAAACGCCAGCCGATATGCGCCGCATCAAACAACGCCCCATATGCGCCATCGTTGATGTAGAGCTCATCGCCCCGGCGCCGTTCCACGCGTACAATAAGGCTGCTATATTCCGCTGAGAGCGCCCGGCCCGGTTCACACCACAGTTCGGCCGAATAGCTGATCGGCAGGCTTTCGAATGCCCGGTCAATGGCGTCGAAATAATATTCCAGCGCTGGCGGCTCCATGCCCGGATAGACCGATGGAAAGCCCCCGCCAACATCAATAATATCGACCGTTACCGATGCATCCACAATCGCCGCGCGAACCCGTTCCATCGCCTGGGTATAGGCGTGGGGCGTCATTGCCTGACTGCCGACATGGAAACAGATACCAAGGGCATCTGCGGCCTGACGGGTAGCGATCAGCAATTCCCGTGCTTCTTCCGGATGGACTCCGAATTTCGACGCAAGGCTTAGCTCCGCATATTCGGAGGACACGCGCAAGCGAACGCACAGATAGAGATCCTCTGCATCGTTCGTGGCGCGCATGATCTTCTCCAGCTCTTCCATCGTATCGAGGGAAAAGATGCGTACGCCATGCTGATGATAAGCCTCAGCGATCGCTTCCTCTGGCTTGACCGGATGCATGAAGCACAAGGTCGCCTCAGGCAGGGTGTGGGCGACAAGCCGCACCTCCGCAATGGAAGCAACATCGAAATGCGTAATTCCGCTCTCCCAGAGCGTCTTCAGAAGCTCCGGCGAAGGATTCGCCTTGACCGCATAAAGAGATTTGCCCGGAAACTTTTCAGCAAAGAATCGAGCAGCCCGACGTGCAGCCTGCGGACGAATAAGCGTTACCGGCTCAACCGGCTTGAGGGCAGTAGCTATCCCCAGCGCGCTATGATGCTTGTACAATTCAAGGGACCTCCAGTGGGTTAGTGCGGCTTAACAAGCTGCCTTGCGGTGGAAGTCCCATGGGGCAGCGGCGTGCGATATATTCAGCCCGGACCCGTGTGTAAACCCTTGGCTTGCAAAAAAAGCGGTGAGGCAGTGCCTATGAAAGGCGGTTGCGGAAATCCTCATATCCAAAGCTGCGGATCTCGCGCAGAAGATCGGTTTTGCTGTTCCACAAATAGATGGAGGGTAGCGGAACGCCGTTAAAGGTATTGGTTTTTACCATCGAATAATGCGCCTGATCCAGGAACGCTATCCGCTGGCCCGGATGAGCCGCGGCGGGAAGGCGGTAATCCCCAATGATGTCTCCTGCCAGGCATGATGGCCCGCCCAGCCGCACCGCGATTCCCTCTTGCCGCTCGTCCAGCATGGCAGGACGATAGGGCGCTTCGATAACATCTGGCATGTGGCAGGTTGCGCTGATGTCTGTAATAGCGACAGGCATGCCATTGTTCATCACATCCAATATCTCTCCCACGAGAATGCCGGCATCTAATGCAACCGCCTCACCAGGCTCCAGGTAGAGATCGAGACCAGTTGTTTCGCGAATACGCTTCAGGAACAGCACAAGTTCGTCCCGCTGATAATCGGCGCGTGTGATGTGATGGCCGCCACCGAAATTCAGCCATTTGATCTGGCCAAGAAACGGACGGATGAGCGGTTCCACTGCTGCCCAGGTCCGGTCGAGCGGCAGAAAATCCTGCTCGCAAAGCGTGTGGAAATGCAGGCCCGAAACGCCCTCCAGATCAGAAGCGCGAAGCTGGCTGATCGGATGGCCCAGACGGCTATGCGATTGGCAGGGATCATATTTCTCGACTTCCCCTTCGCGGTGTTCAGGATTGATGCGAAGACCGATGTCGAACGCCTTTCCCATTCGCCGTGCCGCATCGATCTGCGGTCGGAAACGTGCGATCTGCGCCGGACTATTGAAGATCACATGGTCTGATGCCTTTATAATCGCTGGAAGGTCCTCCGCCTTATATCCGGCGCAATAGGTTGCAATCTCGCCGCCATATTCTTCGCGGCCAAGGCGCGCCTCATAAATGCCCGAAGCGCAGACGCCGTCCAGATATTCAGCGACAACCTTGCCGAGCGACCACATGGAAAAAGCCTTGAGAGCCGCCAGCATCCGAATGCCCGCCCGGTCCCGCACATCTTTCAATATAGCCAAATTGCGCCGCACTGCGGCCTCATCAACCACAAAGCTGGGCGAGGGTACACGGTTCAAATCAAAATGCGCAAAGGCTCCGGGATCGCCCGCTTTTGTTTCCATTGCTTATCCTTTTCGACGTCCTGTGCAGGCGCGAGGAGACCATGCGCATCTTCCCCGAGAATGGAGATCAATCCCGAATTAAAAATCGAGCGGCTGGGGCAGTTCCTTTACCTGCCACGGCAGGCCTTGCTTGTTCAGCATGTCCATGAAGGGATCGGGATCAAATTGCTCCATATTGAACACGCCCTTGCCTTCCCATGCGCCGGTCAGAATCATCGCTGCGCCGATCATGGCCGGAACGCCAGTCGTATAGCTCACTGCCTGATTACCGGTTTCCGCATAAGCATCTTCGTGATCGCACACATTATATATGTAGAAGGTTTTCTGCTGCCCATCCTTCTGGCCGGTAGCGATGTCACCAATATTGGTCTTGCCCCTGGTGGTTTCTCCTAGGCTGGCGGGTTCAGGCAGCACGGCCTTAAGAAACTGCAATGGAATAATCTCGCGTCCTTCATACATGACCGGATCAATTCTTGTCATGCCGACATTTTGCAGCACTTCCAAATGCTTCAGGTAGGCATCGCCAAAGGTCATCCAAAAGCGAATCCGCCGAATTTCCGGCAAATGCGTTTTTAGCGACTCCAGTTCCTCATGATACATGAGGTACATATTTTTCGGTCCGACCTGATCGAAATCGAACGTCTGCTTATGCGAAAGCGGCGGCGATTCCACCCAATCGCCATTTTCCCACCGCCGGGCGACAGCTGTTACCTCACGGATGTTGATCTCCGGATTGAAATTGGTCGCGAAATGCTGGCCATGATCGCCGCCATTGCAATCCAATATGTCGAGCGTGTCGATCCGGTCCAGATAGTGCTTTTTAAGATAGGTCGCGAACACGCTGGTAACGCCGGGATCGAAGCCGGAACCCAGCAACGCCATCAGGCCGGCGTCCTTGAAGCGATCATGATATGCCCATTGCCAATGATATTCGAACTTCGCCTCATCGCGCGGTTCGTAATTGGCCGTGTCCATATAATGTACGCCGGTCTTGAGGCAGGCTTCCATGATGGAAAGATCCTGATAGGGCAGGGCCAGATTGACGACGAGCTTTGGCTGTACCCTTTCGATCAGCGCAGCCGTCGCGGCCACGTCATCTGCATCGACTTCCGCAGTTTTGATGGTGACGCCTGTCCGCTGCTTGACGGATTCCGCAATGGCATCGCACTTGGCGATCCGGCGGCTCGCGAGCGTAATATCGCTGAAGATATCGGGGTTCATCGCCATTTTGTGAACGGCTACCGAACCTACACCGCCTGCGCCGATGACAAGTATCTTGCTCAATTCATGCTCCCACGTTGGAAAAGGACGTCTGGAAATCTGCCTTCATATAGGAGGCGTGAATGGCAGCGCAAAGCCGTAGCGTCATGAAATCCGCGTAGTACGCTGAATTGAGCGGAGCTCAATCGATAATGGAGTTAAAGCGGTCTGATCTCGCCCAAAGTCCGGACCAACATGTTTGCCGGATTTATGCCAATGGCCTTGCCGCGCGACCGTGCTGCCAAGAAGGGCCTATGCGGCCTCGCGCAAGTCCAGCTCCATTCGTCCCCAGATTTCCACCAGCGCGTCAGTCAGCTCGCGCATCATTACTTCATTATGGGTGGGCCCCGGCGTGAAGCGCAAGCGCTCGGTACCGCGCGGAACGGTGGGGAAGTTGATCGGCTGTACATAAACGCCATATTCAGCGAGCAAGATGTCGCTGATGCGTTTGGCCTTCACTGGATCGCCAACCATCAGTGGCACGATGTGCGTGGTTGATGGCATGACGGGCAGACCCGCTGCGGCGAACATGTCCTTCAGCATCTGCGCGGCAGCCTGTTGGCCATCGCGCTCTTCATTCGATGCTTTCAGATGCCGTACGCTCGCCAGAGCGCCGGCCACCAGTACCGGCGAAAGGCTTGTGGTGAAAATGAAGCCGGGCGCATAGGAACGGATGACGTCTATGATCACCTTGTCGGTCGCGATATAGCCGCCCATCACCCCGAACGCCTTGCCAAGCGTACCTTCAATGATGGTCACTCGGTGAGCCACTTCGTCCCGATCGGAAATCCCGCCGCCACGCTTCCCGTACATGCCCACGGCATGCACTTCGTCCAGATAGGTCAATGCATTGAACTCATCGGCCAGATCGCAAAAGGCAGCGATAGGCGCTACATCGCCATCCATGGAATAGACCGATTCAAAAGCGATCAGTTTCGGTGCATTCGGATTGGCGGCTTCCAGTAATTCGCGCAAATGCCCAACGTCATTGTGCCGGAACACCTGCTTCTCACATCCCGAATTACGGATGCCTGCAATCATGGAGGCGTGGTTCAACTCGTCGGAAAAGATGATGCAGCCGGGCAGTATCTTCGACAATGTCGAAAGTGTCGCGTCATTGGATACATAGCCGCTGGTAAAGAGCAGCGCGCCTTCCTTGCCATGCAAGTCGGCAAGTTCCGCTTCCAGATCGATGTGGTAATGTGTGTTGCCACCGATATTGCGCGTGCCGCCCGATCCCGCCCCGACATCGTGCAGCGCCTCTTCCATGGCTTCCACGACAGAGGGATGCTGCCCCATGGCGAGATAATCGTTGGAGCACCACACTGTGATCGGCTTTGGCCCATTATGTCCGGCAAAGCAGCGCGCATTGGGAAAGGAACCCTTGTTGCGCAGTATGTCAATGAACACGCGGTAGCGACCCTCGGTGTGAAGTCGATCGATTGCTTGCGAAAAAACGTGCTTATAGTTCATGGGATGCTCTGCCACAGCTCCAACCTGTCGATTACTGGCCCCTTAGCCTCTCAATCCAAAAGTTTCCAGCGATAACCGCTCTCATTTAACAGGAATATCGTTATGCGAGCGAACCAGTGAACCGTCAGCACAACAGCAAAGGGACGCGCTCAATTTCGCTCGGCTTGCGGACGGGATAGCGTAGCCGTTCAAAACTACGCACCGCTTTCATCAAAGACTTGTGATCTCCGTCAAGCCAAAATCAGCCAATGCTGGTTGGAGCGCTTCGATGTCGGGGCCGAGGCGGGTAAATACCGCAGTTCCCGAAACACCGTGGAGTGGCCATGACTGCCCTTTCGTCAGATGTGCAATTCGCCGCGCGATTCCTTCGCCGCCGTCCATGAAGGTGAGGGGGCGGGGGCTGGCAGCGGCAAGATCCGCCTCAACCAACGGGAAATGTGTGCAGGCGAGCACGACGATGTCCATCCGGTCGCCGCCTTCCTGCGTGAATAATCCTTCCAAAGCCTGGCAGGGGACGGTCGGCCCAGGCGTTTCGCCACGCAGCTTGGCTTCGGCATAATCGACAAGATCGGAACTGCCATGCCGAAGGACGATACAATCCGCGCCGAATTCGTTCGCCAGTCTGTCGACATAAGGCTGGCGCACAGTGGCGGGAGTTCCCAGCACGCCAATCACGCGGCTTTTCGAAGCGAGCGCAGCGGGTTTTACCGCCGGAACGGTGCCCACGACCGGAATATCCAAAGCCGCGCGAACCACTGGCAACGCTATGGTGGATGCCGTGTTGCAGGCTATGACCGCGAGTCGGGGACGATATCGTTCCACCAATCGGCCGAGAAGGGCCGGCACGCGCGCTGAAATCTCCGCCTCGCTTTTCGTACCATAGGGGTAGAAAGCAGAATCCGCCGCATAAACGATGGGCGCCTGAGGCAATATCCTACGCGTGGGTGCCAGAATCGAAAGTCCGCCAACGCCGGAATCGAAAAAAAGGAGTGGGGCGGTTTCAGCCTGCATGTCTGGTTAGGAGACCTCCGGTTTGGACATCGTTCCTATTTAACGTTACTCGAGCGCTTGTCTAAGGATTCTATGACGCTGACCAGCCAGCGGAAAACGGACAGGTAAATCCCTTCATCCGTTATCGTCCCATTCGGCCATGATTGTTGCGGCGGTGTGATAAGAGCGTATATTCGAAGCCCTTTGGGCAAAGGTAAGGATTCAATGGAAATCTTATGGCTCCCGCCAGTGGCGGCGCTGCTGCTGGGCTATCTGCTTGGCTCCATTCCCTTTGGCCTGTTGCTGGCGAAAGCAGCAGGGGTCGGGGATCTGCGCAAGATCGGGTCGGGCAACATCGGCGCTACCAACGTGCTTCGCACAGGCAAGAAGGGCACAGCGGCGGCGACACTGCTGTTCGACATCGGCAAGGGCGTGGCGGCTGTGCTTGTGGGAATGTTCCTGATGGACGGAGGCGGCGTGCTCGGTGGCGCTGCGGCCTTCTTCGGACATTGCTATCCTGTTTGGCTCAAATTCAAGGGCGGCAAAGGCGTTGCGACTTATATGGGAATTGCCATGGCGCTACATTGGCCATGCGGGCTGATCTATGCCGCAGTGTGGCTGATCGCTTTGGCGCTGCTCCGCTATTCGTCAGTGGGAGGAATGCTTGCCGCCATATCGGCGCCTGTCAGTGCGGCGGCTTTCACCCGGTTTGATCTCGTTCCGCTATTTCTTGGCCTGACTCTCATCGTTCTGTGGAAACACAGCGGCAATATCATGCGGCTTCTGACCGGCACTGAACCCAAAGTAGGCAAATCGCATTGAAAGCAGAAAATTTCGGAGCGCAGGACAAACTCGCCCGGCTGCAGCTCATTCGCTCAACCAACATCGGACCCGTCACCTATTTTCAGCTCATTGCCCGGTTCGGCACGGCGCAGGCCGCGTTGCAGGCTATTCCTGAACTGGCGGCACGGGGTGGCGGACGCGCTCCCCGCCTCGCCAGCCTTGCCGATGTCGAGCGTGAAGTAGAGCGGGTAAGGGCGCTTGGGGCACGATATCTGTTCCAGGGACAGAATGCTTATCCATCCTTGCTGGCGGAAATGGAAAGTGCGCCGCCTGTCCTTATTTTTCGCGGAAGGTTGGAGCTTTTCCAGCGTCCGATGATCGCATTGGTGGGCGCGCGCAATGCATCCGCCGCAGCCTGCCGATTTGCGCGCGGTCTTGCGCAGGAACTGGGCCGCCAGGGTGCAACGGTGGTTTCAGGTCTTGCACGCGGCATCGATACGGCCGTTCATGAAGGCTCCCTTGCCAGTGGCACCATCGCCGTCATCGCCAGCGGAATCGATATTGTCTTTCCCCCGCAAAATGCCGCCCTTCAGGAGCGCATCGCCCATGACGGCGTGTTATTGGCCGAACAACCTCCCGGAACGGAGCCGCGTGCCCGCCATTTTCCCTATCGCAATCGCATCATTGCCGGCCTCTCCGCCGGGACTGTCGTGGTCGAGGCTGCGCCCCGTTCGGGGTCATTGATCACAGCACGCCTTGCGGCGGAAGCAGGGAGGGAAGTGATGGCGGTGCCTGGTTCTCCCCTCGACCCGCGCGCCCAGGGATGCAACGGCCTTATCCGCGAAGGCGCCACGTTGATCCAGAACGCAGCCGACGTGATGGAAGCCATTGGCCCAATGGGGGGCGGCCTTTTCCGGCAGCGGGCAACCTCGTTCGACTCTGCGCCCGTTTCCGCCGACGCGAGCAATCAGGAAAGGCAGGATGCGCTTCAATTGCTCAGCCTCACGCCAACGCCTGTTGACGAACTCATTCGCCAGTCCGGCCTGTCGCCTGCGGTGGTTCAGACCGTGCTTCTGGAATTGGAGCTGGCTGGCCGTCTTGAACGGCATGCCGGAGGCAAGGTGTCGCTAATATAATGCAGCCCCCTTGTTCTTCTGCCACCAATTCGCATATCCACCCCGCTCTTGACGGCGGGGGCAGTTCATCGTCAGCCTCGTGCGTGTACGCGTAAAGATCGGAAAAACTGGGCACATGCAGCTAGTCATCGTCGAATCGCCTGCCAAGGCGAAGACCATTGAAAAATATCTGGGCGGCGATTTTCGCGTCCTTGCATCCTATGGGCACGTTCGCGACTTGCCTGCAAAGGACGGCTCCGTCGATCCCGACAATGGGTTCGCGATGGCGTGGGAGAATTATGCCGACAAGAGCAAGCAGCTCAAGGCCATCAGCGATGAAGCGAAGAAGGCCGACCGCCTGATTCTGGCGACCGACCCTGATCGCGAAGGCGAGGCGATTAGCTGGCATGTGCAGGAGGTGCTGAGGAAAAAAAAGGCTTTGCCGCCAAAGGTTGATCGCG
Organism: Rhizorhapis sp.; assembly: GCA_036570425.1. Classification (GTDB taxonomy): domain Bacteria; phylum Pseudomonadota; class Alphaproteobacteria; order Sphingomonadales; family Sphingomonadaceae; genus Rhizorhapis. The sequence goes on from DATCYF010000009.1 coordinate 30,766, forward strand.
TGACCTTTAATGCGATCACAAAAGAAGCCGTCACGCAGGCCATGAAGAATCCGCGCGATCTTGATGAGGATCTGATCGATGCCTATCGCGCTCGCCGTGCGCTCGATTATCTGGTTGGCTTCACCCTGTCGCCGGTTCTTTGGCGCAAACTTCCCGGAGCAAAATCTGCTGGTCGGGTGCAATCGGTGGCGCTCCGCCTTGTCGTCCAACGCGAACGCGAAATCGAAACCTTCAAGCCCCAGGAATATTGGTCGGTATCCGCCGAAATGGAGCAGGATGGCCAAAACTTCACTGCACGCCTGATCCGCTGGAAGGGGGAGAAGGTAGAGAAGCTGACGCTGGGCGAGGAAGGCAATGCGCTCGCCGCCAAGGCTGACGTAGAGGCGGGGCAGTTCAAGGTTGAAAGCGTCGAAACCAAGCCGCTCACCCGCAATCCGCCGCCCCCCTTCACAACATCCACGCTGCAGCAGGAGGCCGCGCGCAAGCTTGGCTTTTCCGCCAGCCATACCATGCGGATTGCGCAGCAACTCTATGAGGATGGCGCAATCACCTATATGCGGACTGACGGCGTGCAGATGGACGGCAGCGCCATTTCTGCTGCGCGAAAAGCGATAGCTGACCGTTATGACGGCGCCTTCCTTCCGGAAAAGCCGCGGCAATATCAAACCAAGGCCAAAAACGCCCAGGAAGCGCATGAGGCGATTCGTCCTACGGATTTTAATCGCGATCGGGCAGGGTCGGGCGATCACGCGAAACTCTACGACCTTGTCTTCAAACGGGCGCTCGCAAGCCAGATGGCTTCGGCGCGGCTGGAACGGACGACCATCGATCTGCGAGATGGCACTGGCCGGACCGGTTTGCGTGCGACCGGGCAGGTCGTGATCTTTCCTGGCTTTCTGACGCTGTATGAGGAAGGCGTCGACGACAGCGAAGATGAAAATGCGAAGCTGTTGCCGCGCCTTAGGGAAGGCGATGCGCCTGCGAAGAAATCTGTTTCCGCCGATCAGCATTTCACTCAGCCACCGCCGCGTTATAGCGAGGCGAGCCTGGTCAAAAAGCTGGAGGAACTCGGCATAGGCCGACCATCTACTTATGCATCGACGCTGCAGACACTGAAGGACCGCGATTATGTCCGGATCGAAAAGAATCGCTTTTTTGCAGAGGAGAGCGGTCGGCTGGTAACCGCCTTTCTTGAGCGTTTTTTCGAACGCTATGTCTCCTATGATTTCACTGCCGGACTTGAAGACGAACTGGATGAGGTCAGCGGCGGGCGTGCTGCCTGGCAAAAGGTCCTTGAAGCCTTTTGGCGTGACTTCAAGCCCAAGACCGCCGAGGTCATGGAGCAGAAGCCGTCTGATATCACCGCCGAACTCGATAAATTTCTTGAACCCATGCTGTTTCCCGACAAGGGGGACGGCAGCGATCCGCGTGCCTGCCCGCTTTGCAATGACGGAAAACTGGCGTTGCGCGGCGGTCGTTTCGGCGCCTTTATCGCTTGTTCCAATTATCCGGAATGTAAATATACCCGCAAGTTCGGGCAGCCGGGAGGAGCGGAAAATGGCGAAGGGGAAGGCCCTGAAATCATGGGTCAGCATCCTGAAACTGGGCTGGACATTGTCCGTAAGTCAGGCCGTTTCGGACCCTATGTCGAAATGGGCAGTGGTAAGGAGGCGGTGCGCGCCTCCATTCCAAGGGATATTCCCGGTGAAGACTTTGACCTTGAATGGGCGGTAAAGCTTCTCAGCCTGCCGCGCACTGTTGGCGATCATCCCGAGACAGGCAAGCCTATCACCGCGAGCATTGGCCGCTATGGTCCCTATCTGGCGCATGACGGGAAATATGCAAAGCTGGGTGGTACGGGAGAGGTGTTTGAGACCGGAATGAACGCCGCTGTGGCCAAACTGGCCGACGCCGCCAATCGCGGTGGACGGGTGGCAGGTGCAAGCCGTGAACCGCTGAAGGTGCTTGGCGAGCATCCGCGTACCGGATTGGAAATCAAATTGATGGATGGCCGCTATGGTGCTTATGTCACTGACGGCACGACCAACGCCACAATCCCGAAAACGATCGAAAAGGATGCGCTTACGTTGGAAGAGGCGGCGCAACTGATAGACGAGCGCGCTGCCAAGGGGCCGACAAAAGGCAAGAAAAAACTGGCCGCAAAGAAAAAGCCTGCTGCGAAGAAGGCTCCCGCAAAGAAGGCTCCCGCAAAGAAGGCTCCTGCCAAGAAGGCGAAGGTGAGCTAGGCCATAGTCGTCCCCATCGGCCCGCTGACGTTAAACCGATGGGGTATGATATATGGCCGTCATCTCGTGTGGCTTAGCTGTTCAATGTCCTGATGAACGGTTCGGCATTGATCTCTGACCTGCCGGCGTTGAGTTTATGCAAAAACCCCGTCGCTTGCTGTGAAACGCGCCTGCCAAAGAAAACATCCAGGTCGATTTTTTCATCGAAGGCGATGCCCACCCGATCCCTCTTGCACCAGGCGACCCGTCCGCTGACCGGTGGCAGATTGCGCAAGTCTATGACGACCTCGCTGTAGACCCGAACGCCGTAGGGAATCACCGCCATGATTCCGCCTTCGGAAATATTGAGAATACGCAGCGACAAACCTTCGGGAAAGTCGTCATTATATAGACGGGCCTTCAGCATTACGCTGAAGCGCAACTCGCTCGTGTGGAAATGCTCTGCGCCCGTTTGGTCCGGCGATCTTACAATGCTGGTCATATGTCCCCCAGTTTCTCCCGCCGTCCTGGACGGAGGAGATGACTAAATCATATGCAATATCGGCAGAGACACAAAGTTATTTAGGCGAAACGATCAATCAACCCAATCCAGCCCGATTTCGCGGTAAAGCGTCCGATCGTTTTCCCAATCGGCTTTCACCTTTACATGCAGATAGAGATGCACCTTGCGCCCCATAAGCGCAGCCAATTCCGTTCGGGCTCGCGACCCGATCTCCTTCAGACGTGATCCGCCCTTGCCCAGGATAATCGCGCGCTGGCTGGAGCGGGCAACCAGAATTTGCTGGTGGATTTCGACCGATCCGTCATCGCGTTCTGAATATTTTTCGGTTTCTACTGCGCTGGCGTAAGGCAGTTCTGCGTGAAGTTGCAAATAGAGCTGTTCACGCGTGATCTCGGCAGCCAGCATCCGATCCGTGGCGTCGGACACCTGATCTTCAGGGAAATGCCAAGGCCCTTCAGGCATAGCGATGCCAAGGGTGCGCTTGAGCTCGGGCAGTCCGTCGCCCGTCGCGGCGCTGACAAAGAAGGTTTCCTTGAAATCAAGGACGTCATTCAGTTTCCTGGCATGCACCAGCAACTTTTCCTTGGCCGAAATATCGACCTTGTTGAGGATGAGAAGCTTCGGCTCCTTGCGGTCCTTTAGCGCTTCCACGATAATCTCGACCTTGGCACCAAGTCCCGCCTTGGCGTCGATGACCAGCGCAATAATGTCTGCGTCCTGTGTTCCGCCCCAGGCAGCCTGCACCATGGCGCGGTCAAGGCGACGACGAGGTTCGAATATGCCAGGCGTGTCAACGAGCATGATCTGCGCCTCACCTTCCAAGGCGACGCCCAGCAAGCGCGTGCGCGTTGTCTGTGTCTTGGGTGAGGTGATGGCGACTTTCTGCCCGACCAGCGCATTCACCAGCGTGGATTTGCCCGCATTGGGCGCGCCGACCACCGCGACGAGACCACAGCGTTGCATTATTCCAATTCCTCCAACATTTTGCGCGCCGCCGCTGTTTCGGCTTCTTGCTTTGAGCTACCCTCCGCAGTCGCTTCACCAACGCCCTTTATGGACACGGTAACGTTGAAGCGGGGATTGTGATGCGGCCCGGATTTGCCCGTCAATTCATATTCCGGCGGTTTGCGGCGATGCGCGGCCGCCCATTCCTGCAGCGCGGATTTGGGATGTTTTGGCGCCGGATGCTGGCTGTCAACACGATTGGCCCATGCTGTACGGATGAAGGCCTTGGCCGCTTCCATGCCAGCATCGAGATACAGGGCGCCGATCAGTGATTCAATGACGTCTCCCAGCACATTGTCGCTGTCCGCCGCACCATCATCCAGCGCCTGCTTGCCCAAACGAATATGGCGCGAAAGGCCGATCTGACGTGCGATTTCGGCGCAGGTTTCCCCTGCCACCAATGCGTTCAGGCGTCGCGATAATTTTCCTTCGGGCTCGTCAGGAAAATGCTGGTACAGCCAATCGGCCATGACCAATCCCAATATCCGGTCCCCCAGGAACTCCAGCCTCTCATAATTTTTCGCCCCATGGCTACCATGAGTCAGTGCTTCGGTGAATAGATCCACATGGGCAGGGGTGTGACCGAGTTGTTCCTTCACCCAGCTAAGAGTTTCCGGACGATTCAAAAGTCTTCCCCGATGCGATCAAAGCGCGCTGCCGTAAACCATGTCCAGGGCATCAGCCAATTGGCCGAACCATCAGTTGAAAATACAGAAATCAATGCTTTCCCGACAAGATTTTCTTCCGGGACAAAGCCGATGCCTGCGCCATCGACTGCCGGGAAGCGGCTATCGGCGCTGCGATCCCGATTGTCGCCCATCATGAACAGGTGGCCCTCCGGTACGACATAGACGTCAGTATCGTCAGCCATGCTATCCTCCAGATCCAGCACATTATAGCTTTTTCCGTTGGGTAAAGTTTCGCGATATTGTGGATAGCGGCAGATTGCGGAGCCATCGCTGGCCTTGTCCTCGAACTTGGGGCGGTAGCAAGGGGACGCTGCATTTTCACGCGCGGCTGCTTCGATCATGTTCGGTGCGACCGGCAGGACCAGGTCCCCAATCCGCTTTTTCGGAATGGCCTTTCCATTAAGATAAACGGTGCCGTCTTTTACTTGGACGAGATCGCCGGGCAGGCCGATGACGCGCTTGATATAATCCTGCCGCTGATGCGGCGGGGCCTTGAACACCACGACATCGCCGCGCTCCGGCGTATGAGGCATTATCCTTCCCGGGATCAGCGGCAAGCTGAAAGGCAGGCTATAACGGGAATAGCCGTAGGGCCATTTGGCAACCAGCAGATAATCGCCAATAAGCAAGCGCGGCTGCATGGATTCCGAGGGGATGTTGAAGGGCGAGATAATAAAACTGCGCAAGATGAAAACGAAGAGGCCAAGCTTCACGAGGAAAAACAGGAAATCCCCTGTTTCCGATTTTTTACTCATAAGTTCGCCTTTGCGCGCGCGATCGGTCATGGGGCATCGCTTTGCGTTGGAACGGACCTAGCGTCAAGGGCGGTGCGGTCATGCAATTTTGGCAGCGATGGTCTATATCGCTCTGGAATCGGGGCGCGAGATGGAATCAATGGAAGGATAGATGATGGATCGTAAAGCGGCCTGGGACATGATCGGCAAGGAAGCCATCCCTGAACTTAAAACGGTTTTCGTTGGCGACCCCGACCGGCTCTCGACTTTTACTCTGACCAAAAGCGGCATTCACTTCGACTGGTCGAAAACGCATTTGACGCAGGGACTTGTCGACCGGTTTATCGATCTCGCCAACGCTTCCAATCTGGCTCAGGCGCGTGAGGCTTTGTTTCAGGGCGAAACCATCAATGTGACCGAAGGACGCGCGGCGGAACACACGGCCGAACGAGGGGAAGGCAACCACGAAAGTGTTGCCCACGCCAAGGCGCTGCACAACCGCATGCGCGCTTTGATCGATGCAGTGGAGGCCGAAGCTTTTGGTCCTGTAAGACACATCCTGCACGTGGGTATTGGCGGGTCGGCGCTCGGTCCCCACCTTTTGATCGATGCCTTGGGGCGGCAGGCGGGGCGGTATGATGTCGCCGTGGTGTCCAACGTGGACGGGGCTGCGCTGGAAGAAGCCATGGGACGTTTCGATCCAAGTGCAACGCTACTCGTGGTCGCATCGAAGACATTTACTACCACTGAAACCTTGCTGAACGCGCAGAGCGTGATTGAGTGGATGCTGGAGGATGGGGTCGAGGATCCTTATGGGCGGGTGATCGCTCTGACCGCCGATCCGGACAAGGCGATGGAATGGGGCGTTGACGAAACGCGCATTCTACCTTTCAGCGAAAATGTGGGCGGACGATATTCCCTGTGGTCATCCATTGGTTTTCCGGCAGCCATGGCGTTGGGCTGGGATGCATTCGAAAGTCTGCTTGAGGGCGCAGCTGCCATGGACCGGCATTTTCGTTTGGCCGAGTTCCAGAAGAATGCGCCTGTCATGGCAGCGTTTGCAGACCAGCTTTATTCCCGTTTGATGCAGTGCCAAACCCGCGCAATTTTTGCTTATGATGAGCGGCTCCGGCTTCTGCCATCCTATCTCCAGCAGCTAGAGATGGAGAGCAACGGCAAGAGCGTCACCAAAGATGGAAAGCCAGTGGATGGCCCCACTGCTTCGATAACCTGGGGCGGGGTCGGCACCGATGCGCAGCACGCTGTGTTCCAGCTTTTGCACCAGGGCACGCATGTTGTTCCAGTGGAGTTCATCGCATCGATTGAACCGGGCGATTCCCTTGATCCGGCGCATCACCGTACCTTGCTTGTCAATTGTTTCGCGCAAGCGGCGGCGTTGATGCAGGGGCGGAACAATGATGAAGATCCTGCCCGTGCCTATCCCGGCAACCGACCATCTACGACACTTCTGCTCGACGATGTGACGCCGGAAATATTGGGTGCGCTGATCGCATTTTACGAACAACGCACGTTCGTCAACGCGGTGCTGATGGGTATCAACCCCTTCGATCAGTTCGGTGTGGAGCTGGGCAAAGATATCGCCAGGTCGATTGAAAAGAACGGCCCTCAGGACTTCGATCCTTCGACGATGGCGCTGATCAAACTGGCTTTGGACTGATCAAGTCCGCTGCTGAGTTGTTTGATCGATCAGTTTGATCAGCAAAAGCCATTTGTAACCCACTGCATCCGCCGCCATATCCCTGTGCGGCATCGGGAGTTTTTTGCATGAGCCACTATGATTATGACCTCTTCGTAATTGGTGCGGGATCGGGCGGCGTTCGGGCGGCGCGTGTCTCGGCCGCCCATGGAGCGAAAGTGGCGGTCGCGGAGGAGCATCGGGTGGGCGGCACCTGCGTCATTCGCGGCTGCGTGCCCAAGAAACTTCTCGTCTATGGGGCTCATTTCGCCGAGGATTTGCAGGACGCAAAACGCTTCGGCTGGGAAGTGTCAGATTGCCGTTTCAATTGGCCGACATTGCGCGACAATGTGTTGGCGGATGTGGATCGGTTGAACGGACTTTACACGCAAACGCTGGAAAATCACGGTGTGGAGATCATCCACGAGCGAGCGGTCATCACCGGTCCCAACGCGGTGAAGCTGGCCAGCGGCCGGACCGTGACCGCAAGGTATATCCTCGTCGCCGTCGGTGCGTGGCCGGTGGTGCCCGAGTGCGAAGGTAACGAGCTTGGCATTACTTCCAACGAAGTTTTTCATCTGGAAACCCTGCCTAAGCGGGTGGTGATCGCTGGCGGGGGCTATATCGCCAACGAATTCGCCGGGATCTTTCATGAATTCGGCAGCCAGGTGACCATCGTTAACCGATCGGACAAGATTCTCCGCGGCTACGATGAGCAAATTCGCGATCGTTTGCTCCAGATCAGTATGACCAAAGGAATAGTGTTCCGCTTCAACGCGCCCTTTGAAAAAGTCGTAAAGAATGACGATGGATCACTCAATGTTCACATGAAGGGCTGTGAGCCTGTTACATGCGATGCGCTCCTTTTCGCCACAGGTCGTAGGCCTAAGACGGACGGTCTTGGACTCGAAAACGCCGGCGTGGAACTGGATGAAAAAGGCGCGATCCGGGTCGACGAATATAGCAGATCAACCTGCCAAAGCATCTATGCAGTGGGCGACGTTACCAATCGCGTACAGCTTACGCCAGTCGCCATTCGTGAGGGGCAGGCTTTTGCTGATACTGTTTTTGGTGACCAGCCGCATGTTGTGGATTATGGCTGCATCCCGTCAGCGGTATTCAGCCATCCCCCCATGGCGGGCGTCGGTCTGACCGAAGCACAGGCGCGCAACACGCTGGGATCAGTCAAGATCTATACGTCCGATTTCCGAGCGATGAAAAATGTCCTTGCCGGACGCAATGAGCGCGGATTGTACAAGATGATTTGCGATGCCGAAACGGGGAAAGTGGTGGGACTCCACATGATTGGACCAGATGCGCCTGAAATTCTTCAGGCAGCGGCGGTCGCGGTGAAAGCGGGTCTCACCAAACAAGCCTTCGATGACACTGTGGCGCTGCATCCTAGCATGGCGGAAGAGCTGGTTTTGATGCGATAAGGCGATCTCGAAATAGGAAGCCTTGGCAGCTTGTCTGCCTAGGCTGAGTTGGAGAGGGGTTGTGGGCTATCGGGAGGGCTGAGCCCCTCTCCCGCTGCGACTGAGCGGCTTCGCCGCCAAGTCTCGCTGCCCTCTCCCAACGGGAGAGGAAGAAGGAGCAATTTTATGAAATGGTTTGGACGGAAGTCTGCCGAGGCGTCTCGGCGGCCTGTTTTGGCGCGTGGGTGGTTGGGGTGGTCGGGGGCTCCTCTTGGCGAGTGGCCCGGAAATTACGAGGGTCAGGTGAGAGCAGCTGTGCTGGGTAATCCGGTTGCGCAGCGGTCGGTGCGGCTGGTGAGCGAGGCTGTGGGTGGCGTTGCGCTGATGGCCGAGGGCGGCAGCGCGGCGGATCGGGAGCGGGTGTTGGGGCTGGTGCGGGCGCGGTCGGCTGGGCAGGCGCTGGTGGAGACATTGGCGGTGCATCTGCTGCTGCATGGCAATGCCTATGTGCAGATGGCGGTTGGCGCTGACGGGGAGGTGGCGGAACTGTTCGCGCTCCGGCCCGAGCGGGTGAGCGTTGAGGCGGACGCGCGGGGATGGCCGATAGCTTATCTCTATCGGGTGGGAGAAAATGCGGCTAGGCTTGCGTCCGAGGATGCGGCGGGGCGGACGGCGATTGTGCATTTGAAGAGCCTGCACCCGCTGGACGATCATTATGGGCTTGGCTGTGTCGGTGCGGCGGCCGGGGCGGTGGCAATCCACAATGCAGCGACGGTTTGGAACAAGGCGCTGCTGGATAATGCGGCGCGGCCATCGGGGGCTTTGGTCTATGATCCGGGTGAGGCTGGGGCGGCGCTTTCGGGGGAGCAGTTCGATCGCTTGAAGGCGGAAATGGAAGCGGCTTTTCAGGGCGCGGGCAATGCGGGGCGGCCGATGCTGCTTGAGGGTGGCCTCAAGTGGCAGGCGATGAGCATGACGCCTGCGGATATGGATTTCGTCGGGCTGAAAGCTGCTGCGGCGCGGGAAATTGCGCTCGCATTCGGGGTGCCGCCGATGCTGATGGGGCTGCCGGGCGACAATGCCTATGCCAACTATCGCGAGGCGAACAAGGCGCTTTGGCGGCAGACGGTGCTGCCCTTGGGCGAGAAGATTCTGGGCGGGATTGCGCAGGGGTTGGCATCCTGGTTGCCGGGCGTGCGGCTGGCGGTGGATCTGAAAAGCCGGTGGGCGTGATTGAGCAGTTGAGGGAGGATGAGCGGGGGCTGCGGGTGATTGGACGGCTTTCGGCGCGCACCGCCGTGGGGCGGGAGGCGGCGGCTTTGCTGAAGGCGGGTGCGGTGGATGGGCTGTCCTTTGGCTATCGGGTGCGGGAGGCTTCCGAGGGGCGGCCGCGGGAATTGCGGGCGCTTGATCTGGTGGAGGTGAGTTTGGTGACCTTTCCGATGCAGCCACTGGCGCGGGTGCATGCGGTGGAGGGGTGATGCCTGATTTGTAGGGCGGAACGCCTCATCAACTATGCCTGGGCAGCACGCTGCCAAGGCTTTGTATCCTCCCCTATCCGGGAGGATTTTTTGTGTGTGCGGGAGACAGATATGTATGAAGTGAAGGCGGATGCGCTTGAAGAGAGCTTCGATGCGGTTCTTCAGGCGGAGAAGATTGCTGCTCTGGAAGCCGATATGGCTGCGCTGAAAGGACAGGTGGTTGCGGCGCAGAGACCCGCGCTGGACGGGGTGAAGGGCGGCTCTATCGATCCGCAGCGGGCGGCTTTTGTCGAGCGCTATCTGCGCAGGGGACTGGAAGCCGGGGTTGAGCTGAAGAGCTTTTCCGGAGCGAGTGGGGCTGAGGGCGGCTTTGCTGTGCCGCGTGAGATTGATGCGGTCATCGATGCGACGCTGAAAAGCATTTCGCCCATTCGGTCGATTGCCAATGTCGTGCAGACCGGGACGGCGGGGTATCGCAAGCTGGTGACGAGTCGCGGCGCGCCCTCGGGCTGGGCCAGCGAGACGGGGGCTCGCGGGGAGACGGGGACACCCAGCTTCCATGAGATCGTGCCGCCATCGGGGGAATTGTTCGCCAATCCGGCTGCGTCCCAGGCGATGCTTGATGATGCGCAGTTCGATGTGGAGGGCTGGCTCGCCAGCGAGATCGCGATGGAGTTTGCGAAGGCCGAGGGGGCGGCCTTTGTGAATGGCACGGGGGTTAATCAGCCCAAGGGGTTCCTGCAGAGCCCAGTGACGGATGAGGTCGATGATGTGCGGGCGTTTGGGGCGCTGCAATATGTAGCGTCGGGAGCGGCGGACGGTTTTGCGGCTGCCAATCCTGAGGACAGGTTGATTGACCTGGTGCAGTCCCTGCGAGCGCCTTACCGGCAGGGCGCGGCGTTCGTGATGAATTCGGCGACGCTCGCGCGCATTCGCAAGTTCAAGACGAGCGATGGCGCTTTCCTGTGGCAGCCGGGGCTTGTGGCGGAGCAGCCCGATACGCTGCTTGGCTATCCGGTGGTGGAGGCGGAAGATATGCCGGATATTGCGGCCGATAGCCTGTCGATCGCGTTCGGCAACTTTAAGGCGGGCTATGTGATTGCAGAGCGGAACGCGACCAGCATCTTGCGTGATCCGTTCACCAACAAGCCGTTCGTGCATTTCTATGCGGTGAAGCGGGTGGGCGGCGCTGTGGCTAACAGTGAGGCGATCAAGCTGATGAAGTTTGCTGTAAGCTAAAAGCTAAAAGCATAGCCCCTCTCCAGTGGGAGAGGGATATGGAGACTTGGGCCGGTAGGGGCCGGTCCTAGTCGGAGTTGGGTGAGGGGCTCCGCGCTATCGAGAGGGCGTAACCCCTCACCAACTTCCGCTAGGCAGCGAGCTGCCAAGCGTCCGTATCCTCTCCCTATGGGAGAGGGAGTGGTACTGGAGGCAGGAATAGCGCCTTTCTTTCAGGGGTGAGTCCGTGCACTTGAGCCGGAGTTGGTGAGGGGTTCTGCGTTCCGACAGGGCGGAACCCCTCTCCCGCTGCGGCTAAATTCGGCTGCGCCTCATTAAGTCTCGCTGCCCTCTCCCAAAGGAGAGGGGCACATCATTGCATCGAAAACAGGGGAAAGCGGCATGCCTATTGGGGATGCGGCGCTGGCTGGCGCGCGCGAGGAGGTGAAAGCCTGGTTAAGGCTGGAGACGGAGGAAGAAGATGCGATCGTCGACCGGCTGGTGCGCAGTGCTATCGGGTGTTGCGAAGGCTTCGTCGGGCAGGCGCTGATCTTGCGGGAGGAGGTGCAGCGCCTGCCTGTTTCGCGGGAATGGCAGAGGCTGCGGTGGACGCCGGTGAGCGCGATCATGGGGGTGACGGGCCTACCGGCGGAGGGTGCGGTCTTTGCTTTACCGATTGGCGCTTATGGCGTCGACATTGATGGCAATGGCGATGGGTGGGTGCGAGTGACGGCTTCGGGCGCTGCGGGGCGCGTGGATGTGACTTTCATGGCGGGGCTGGCGACGGATTGGGCCGGGCTGCCCGAGGCGATTCGGCAGGGAGTGGTGCGGCTGGCGGCGCATATGTTCGCGCAGCGCGATGGAGAAGGGAGTGCGCCGCCTGCAGTGGTGAGTGCGCTCTGGCGGCCATGGCGGCGGATGAGGCTGGCATCATGAAGGATGAGGTGGCGGGCAGGCTGGCCGAACGCATGGCGCTGGAGCGGCGGGAGGAGGTGCGCGATGCCTTGGGCGGCAGCGCGGCGGTCTGGGCGCAGGAAGCTGTGCTCTGGGCTGCGGTCGTGCCTGACCGGGGCGGCGTCGAACAGAGCGGGGACGCGCGGCGCGGGGACAGGCGCTGGGCAGTGACTATCCGGCGGCGCGGAGGGCTTGGGCTCGACTGCCGCTTTCGGTGGGGCGGGCGTGTGTTGCGCGTGCGCTTTGTTGAGGATGATCCGCGGGTCGGCGATCTGGTGACGGTCAGATGTGAGGAAGAGCCATGTTCGAACGGCTGATGGCGCAGGCGGAGCGGCTGGGGGCGGTGCGGCGCGAGCGCTTCGTGGAAAGGCTGGTCGTTCGGATCGCGGAGGATTTGCCGGAGGGCGTGGCTGTTGCGGCTGAGGACGCCGGGCTGGTGCTGACGGGGCGCTGCCTGCTGCGGCGATGGGTGAGCGACGCAAGACTTCGGTCGATCGGACTGATGGCAAAGGGAGAGGGCCGATGAGCGCGGCAGTGATAGCGGTGCAGGCTGCGGCAGTGGCGGCGATGCGGGCGCATGCACCCCTGGCCAATGCAGTGAGCGGGGTGTTTGACGGACCGCCGCCAGGGGTCTGTTTTCCGTATGTGACCGTGGGGGAGAGCCCTTGCGTGGACTGGAGCCATAAGAGCGGGCGAGGCCGGGAGGTCAGGTTGGTGCTGACCGTCTGGGATGACGGAGCGCGGGCCGCGAGACTGCATGGCCTGATGCGAGAGGTTGAAGCGGCGGTGGAGGGGATGCAGACGGGACTGGATGGTTGGCGGGTGGTGAGCCTGCAGTTTCTGCGGTCTCGTGTGGTGCGGGATGAGAAGGGACCTTGGGCAGGATTGGTCCAATATCGGATGCGGGTGATGGAGGAGTAGGATCAAATCTCTCGTTAACGCGCGTTGCGAGAGGATGGAAATGAGTGCCTTTACCCGGCCCTGGGCTCCGGATCAGGTCCGCAGCGCAAGACGCATTCATCCCGGTCGCGTGTTGGTTTCCAGATAGTCGCGATAGTTGTTCTGGAACTTCTCGAGATAGTCGTCGACCTGAAACTGGGCGTCTTCCTGCGCATCCGTGTCAGACATGCCTTCGGCCTTGTCCGCCGCGAGAATGGCATTGCGGAAGGCAGTTTCCTGCTGCTCGCAAGCTGGTTGAAGGGCTTTGTCGAATTCGTCCGGCTTCGTTTTCTTGTCGAGTTGAGATGTCATGAACTTGCGCAGGCAGGTCGCATAGGCGTCTCGCGGTTGAGCGGTCGTGTCGGCAGGCTGGGCTGCGGCGGCCATGGCCATGATGCTGAGGAGAGGCAAAAGCATTGTGAACTCCTTTCAACACGTCTCTTGAACATATTGTTTTTAGCTAAGGGAGAATGCTCCATGAGTGCGGAAAAGGGAAGTGCTTTCCTGCTGAAAGTGGGTGATGGCGGGAGTCCCGTCGCATACGCGACTGTGGCGGGACTTCGAACCACGCAACTAAGCGTCAATGGTGAGGCGGTGAACGTCACAAACAAGGACAGCGGCGGCTGGCGGGAGCTTCTGTCGGGTGCGGGCGTGCGGTCGGTGAGCGTGTCCGGCGCGGGGATATTTACGGGCTCAGCGGCGGAGGTGCGGGTGCGCGCCAATGCGCTTGCCGGGGGTATTGATGATTATGAATTGAGCTTTGAAAGCGGGGAACGGATGCGGGGCCGGTTTCTGGTGACGCGGCTTGATTATGCCGGCGATTATAATGGGGAGCGCAGCTACACGATAAGCCTGGAGAGCAGCGGGCCAGTGGTGAGCGAGTAGTGCAGCTCTGCGGCGGCCTTTCCGCGATGTTCAATTCCTGAAATCTGAAAGGAAATAGATGGTGCAGCAGGCAAATCCTGCGCGTGGCGAGGCGATGCTGCGCGTAGCGGGGGAGCAGTATCTGTTGCGGCCGAGCTTCACGGCTCTGGTGGCAGCGGAGGAGGAAGTGGGATCGCTGTTCGCGCTGGTGGAGCGGGCAGCGGCGGGGGAGTTGCGGCTGGCGGAGATGGCGGCGCTGTTCTGGCATGTGATCGATGCGCGGCCGGAGAGCGTGACGCGAGAGGCTGTGGGTGAGGCTGTGCTGGGGATGGGACTGGCCGGGGCTACGCCAGTGCTGAAGCTGGTGCTGCGGCAGATTTTGGTGGGGCGGTAGGTGGGAAGGTTGGCGGTTGCTTCCGGGCCCCACCCCAGCTCCTCCCCTAATAGGGAGGTGCTTTTTTGTACGGCGGCATTGCGGTTAGCTGGAATGGCTGCACTGCTTTTCGGTTGGCGCCCTTATGAATTCTGGGAGGCCACTCCGGCGGAATTGGCCGTAATTTTGGCGGAGATGACGCCCGGGCGGGGGGATGGGCCGCCTTGCGGGGATGAATTGGCGCGATTGATGGAGATGTTTCCTGATGGATGAGGAAATCGAGCGGCTTGTCGTCTCTGTGCGGGCCGATACGCAGGGGTTTGCCAGCGATGTGGCGGCCATGCGGGAGGAACTGGATGGGCCGCTGGGCGATAGTGTCGGGCGCGCGGGGGCGTTGATCGAGAATGCGCTTTCACGGGCGGTGCGGACGGGAAAGTTGGGCTTTGAGGATCTGCGGCAAGTGGCGGCGCGGGCGATGGCGGAGATTGCGCGGTCGGCGGTGAGTGGCGGGATCGGGAATCTGTCTGGTGGAAGTACGGGCGGCGACTTGGTTTCGGGTCTTGGATCGATTGTCACGGCGCTGGGGCTTGCCGGGCGGGCGACTGGCGGGCCGGTCTCTCCGGGACAGGCTTATCTGGTGGGAGAGCGCGGGCCGGAACTGTTTGTGCCGACCTCCAGCGGGCAGATTGCGCCGGGTGGGGCATCGCCGGTGCGGGATGTTCGGGTGACGGTGAATGTGAGTGCTGGGCAGACGGGTGCGCCCGAGGCTCTGGCCCGGAGTTCGCGGCAGGTGGCTCGGGCGGTTCGGCGGGCTTTGGGGGAATAAGTCGTCACCCAATGGGGAGTTGGCGAGGGATTGTGCGCTGCCGAGAGGGGGGAGCCCCTCTCCCGCTGCGACTAGGCGGCATAGCCGCCAAGTCTCGCTGCCCTCTCCCAGAGGGAGAGGGGGAAACGGAGATTTCTATATGGCATTTCATTTGGCTTCCGACCGGGACGGGCGGGAGAGTGGGTTTGTGAAGCGGTTCACGCCCAGTCTTTGGACGGTGAACTTTCCCCGGCCGATGATGGCGGGGGTTGTAACGACTGGCCCGGACGGGCTGCGGGTGGATGCGGTGTTCTATCGCAAGGATGATCTGGCGGGGCTGATCTGGGAGAGCGAGGACAAGTGGGATCATCCGCTGCTTTGCTATGAAACCCATCAGGACTTTCGCCGGTGCAGGCTGCGGTTTCGGTGGCGCTCCTCGGGGGTAAAGGCGCTGGACGCCGTTCACGGGCCGACGCTGACGATCGAGGGACGGGACGAAAGCGGCGCGGCGCGGAGCTGGTATGTGCGCTTGTGGAATTATGCACAGGGCAGCGGCGAGGATGCTGTGATCTCGCTGGACTTCGGCAACATGGATGGCGGGTTCACGTTACCGGGGGAGGCCGATCCGGTCTGGGCCGGGGACGTGGATCGCATGTCCATTTCGCTCGTCGCGCCGGATTATGACAAGAGCGATGCCATGCTTGCCGCGCCTGCGGAAGGGTGGGTGGAGCTGTCGGAGATGGCCTGCGACGGCTCCGGATCAGTGCTGGAACAAGGCGACGTGATGCTGCCCGAACATGGGCTCAGCATGGCAACTGGCTATGATGATGCGTTCAACCAGACACCGGAGCGGTTGCTGCGGAATGTGCTGGCGCTCGGCTATCGTGGGGACATCAACCATTATGTGGGGATGAGCCATTATTTCCGGCTGGAGGCGCTGGGAAGCGGGCTGTATGTCAGCCTGACGGGCGGGACGTTCAATGCGCCTTGCGCGGCATGGCATCGGGACTTTGCGGCGCGGGCGAAGGCGCTTGGCCTTGGCGTGATTTTCTCGCTCTCCTATGAGTTGTTGAACGAGCATTGCTGGAATGACTGGAAGCAGCGGGCGGAGAATGGTGATCCGGCGCTGACAGGTTGGGAGCCACCCTCGGCATTGCTGTCTCCCGCCCATTCAGGGGCGATGGGGTATTTGCAGGCTGTCGGACGCGCCTTTGCGGCGATGGCGCGGGATGCGGGGCTTGTCGTCAAGTTCCAGGTTGGTGAGCCCTGGTGGTGGATCATGGGCGACGGGCGCATCTGCCTTTATGATGCGGCGGCGCAGGCGGCCTTTGGCGCGGCACTGGTTTCCATAGCGGACGTGCGCGGCGTGCTGGCCGAGGCGCAGAAGGATTTGCTCGACCGGGCGGGGGAGGTGTTGGCGGCCTCCACGGCGGCATTGACCGCTGCCGTGAGGGATGAGGCGCCCGGAGCGATCACGCATTTGCTGGTTTACCTGCCGACCGTCCTTGATCCCAAGGCGCCGGAAGCCAAGCGGGCCAATGTGCCGTTGGGGTGGGCCTCGCCTGCCTTCGATGTGCTGCAGCTTGAGGATTATGATTGGGTAACGGAGGGGCGCTCTGGCCGGACGGAGCAGGCCGTGACGGCGATGACGGCGTGGCTGCGCTATCCGGTCAATGAGCAGCATTATTTTTCGGGTTTCGTGCTGAAAAACGAGGATCGCGCGCAATGGGCGCGGATCGCGGCGGCGGCTGATGCGGCGCGGGGGCGCGGCGTGGCTGCGGTGTTCATCTGGGCTTTGCCGCAGGCGTGCCGCGATGGCTTTACATATTTCAGGATTGGGGAGGATGAGGCGGTGCAGGCTTTTGACGATGTGCTGTTCCCGTTGGCGCTGGGGCGGGAGGCGAGCGTTTCTTCTGTTTTCTCAACGCATGTGATCGAAAGCCAGAGCGGCTTTGAGCAAAGGAGCAGCGACTGGGCCGACGCGCGGATGCGCTACGATGCGGGGCCCGGCGTGCGGTCGGAGGCTGATCTGGCGGAGCTGATCGCCTTTTTCCGAGCGCGGCGGGGGGCTGCGAAGGGGTTTCGCTTTGCCGATCCGCTGGATGACCGAAGTTGTGCTCTGGGTCAGATGCCGAGCTTTTTGGATCAGCCTTTAGGTGTCGGCGATGGCGTTACGAGCGCGTTCCAGCTCTGCAAATATTATGGGAGCGGCAGCGAGGCCCAGCAGCGGCTTATCACCCGGCCGGTGGCGGGGAGCATATCGGTCGGCGTTGATGGCGTGGCGGTGAGTGGATGGTCGCATCTGGGCAAGGGCGTGATCGCCTTTGATGAGGCTTCGGCGGAAGGCACGGTGCTGACGGCGGGGTTTCGGTTCGATGTGCCGGTGCGCTTTGCCGAGGATCGGCTGGATGTCAGCCGGACCACCTTCGCGGCGGGAGAAGCGCCATCAGTGCCGCTTATCGAAATAAGGGAGGCATGAGAATGGAGGCGCTGGAGAGGGAGCTGGTGGGGCTGGCGTTCTGCTGGCGGCTGGACCGGCGCGATGGGGTGAGCATGGGGCTGACGTCGCATGATCGGGATCTGATGGTGGACGGGCTGATCTATCGCGCTTCGCCGGGCATGCTTCCATCGGCGGTGAGCGTTGGGGCTGGGCTGGACGTGGACAGCATGGATGTGAAGGGGGCTTTGACCTCCGATGCGATCAGCGAGGCTGACCTGAAGGCTGGGCGGTGGGATGGCGCGGCGCTGGCGCTGTACCTGACGGACTGGAGCGCGCCGGGGGAGCTGTGGCTGGAACTTGCGCGCGGAGAATTGGGGACGGTTGAGCAGGAGGGGCAGGCTTTTACGGCTGAGTTGCGCGGGCCGGTGGCGATGCTGGACGGGCCCGTTGCGCCCGAGACTTCGCCTGATTGCCGGGCGGAACTTGGCGACAGGAATTGCAGGGTGGATATGGCCGGGCGGCGGCTGCTTGTGCGTGTCACTGCGGTGGATGGCGATGTTGTTGCGCTGGAAGCTGGGTTGACGGAGGGGCCTTATGCCTTTGGACGGTTGCGCTGGCTTGAAGGGCGCAATGCCGGGCTGACGCAGATTGTGCTCGCTTCGGACGCGGAGGGAGTGACGCTGGCCGATGCGCCGCCCTTTGCGGTGGCTGCAGGCACTTTGGCGGAACTGACGCAGGGGTGCGACAAAAGGCTGGAAAGCTGTGCGGCCCGCTTTGGCAATGCCGCCAATTTCCGGGGGGAGCCGTACTTGCCGGGGAACGACCTGCTTACCCGTTATCCGGGAGGATAATTATGGACAGGGGCGAGGCCGTGGTGCGGTCGGCGCGTGCGCTTTTGGGCGTGCCTTTCCGGCTGCACGGCCGGTCGGCGGACATGGGCGTGGATTGTGTCGGGTTGGTGGCTTTGGCGGCGTGGCGGGCCGGGCACGAGGGGGAGGCGCCAGACCGCTATGGATTGCGGGGTGGACGGGTCGAGCAGTTTGAAAACTGGTTGGCTGCTGCGGGGTTGCGGAGAGTCAGCAGTATGGTGCCGGGTGACATCGTGCTGGTGCAAGCGGGTGTGAGGCAGTTTCATGTGATGGTCTTTACCGGCGAGGGGTTCATCCATGCGCATGCGGGGTTGAGGCGTGTGGTGGCTATGCCGGGGGAAAGCCCCTGGCCAGTGATCGGGGTGTGGAGGGTGATTGATGGCTACTCTAGTGCTGACGGCAATGGGAACGGCGCTGGGCGGGCCAATCGGCGGTGCGATCGGAGCGGTGCTCGGGCAGGGCTTTGATCAGAATGTGCTATTCAAACCCAAGGGACGCGAGGGGCCGAGACTCTCCGAACTCGATGTGCAGACGTCCACTTATGGCAGCCAGGTGCCGCAGATTTTCGGTGCGATGCGGGTGGCAGGGACAGTCATCTGGGCGACCGACCTGAATGAAAACAAGCAGAAAAGCGGCGGCGGCAAGGGGCGACCGTCGGTCACAAGCTATAGTTATTCGGTCAGTTTTGCGGTGGCAATTTCCAGCAGGCCGATATTGCGAGTGGGGCGCATCTGGGCCGACGGCAACCTGCTTCGCGGTATGGCGGGGGATTTCAAGACCGAACTGGGGGCGTTCCGTCTGTTTACGGGCGATCCGGATCAGGATGCCGACCAGCTTATGGCATCGGCGGAGGGCGCTGCGCGGACCCCGGCGCACCGGGGATTTTCCTATGTGGTGTTCGAAGATTTGCAGCTTGCCGATTATGGCAATCGCATCCCGTCGCTGACCTTTGAAGTATTCGCTGATGAAGGCGAGGTGGGCATCGCGGCGATCGCTGACGCTCTGTCAGGCGGCAAGCTGACTGGCACGGGAACGCAGTCCGTGATGGGCTTCGTTGCGTCGGGACAGAGCGTAGCCGATGCAGTGGAACCGCTCGTGTCTTTATATGGCCTGCGCCTTCGATCTGTTGAGGGCGGATTGATGCTTGATGGATCGGAAGAGGCGTCGGGCACTGTCTGCATGAAGGCACTGGCGGGACGGGTGAACGGCAAGGCGGTGATGGCGCTCTCGGCCTCCCGGCAAGCGGCCAGTGTGGCGCCCCGATCTCTGGCCGTGCGCTATTATGACGCGGCGCGGGATTACCAGGCGGGATTGCAGAAGGCGACCCGGCCGGGCGCGGGACGGCAGCAGGCGCAATTCGATTTGCCTGCAGTCATTTCGGCCACGGACGCGAAGCGCCTCGCCAACGCACGCGTCGTGACTCTCTGGAAGGAGCGCAACCGGCTGGAACTCACTTGTGACTGGCGGCAACTGGCGCTTCCGGCGGGGAATGTGGTGACGGTTGCGGGCGTTCCGGGGCTGTGGTGCATCGATAGCTGGCAATGGGAAGCCATGGCGCTCCGTTTGTCCTTGCGACAGATCAAGGCGGCTTCCGGTATCAGCATGGACGCGTCGTCCGGCGCGCCTGTGCAGGAGAGCGATGTACCGCATGGGACGACCACGCTTTACCTTGCCGATCTGCCGGGGCTGGAGGAAGGGGCTGCAACGGCGCCATCGGTCGTAGCTGCTGCGGCTGGCGCGTCGCCCGGTTGGCGGCGGGCGTCGCTGTTCGTTGAACAGGATGACGATGTCAGCGCAATCGGGCAAACCGGCTTGCCCTGCATAATGGGGACCGTGATGACGGGCCCAGCGGCGGGTAATGCGCTCTTTTTCGATGATGCCGCCACGATGGAAGTGGAATTGCTGGCGGAAGGCATGGTGCTGACTGGCGCGAGCGATGACGCATTGCTTCGCGGGGCGAACCTCTGCCTGGCGGGAGATGAGCTGCTGCAATTCGGCAGAGCAGAGCAGTGGGGAGCAAGACATTACCGGCTCAGCCATTTGCTGCGCGGACGGCGGGGAACCGAGTGGGCGATGGCTGCGCATGATATTGGCGAACCGTTCATGTTGATCGAGGCGGACTCGCTGACGCCTGTGCCGAACGAATATGTGCGAACGGGCGATAAGCTGACGATGCTGGCCCTGGGCATAGGCGATGTGGAACCAACCGCCGCGAACATCGATGTGACCGGGAATGCGCTGAAACCGATAGCGCCTGTGCATTTCCGGATGGTGTCAGATGGCGCAGGCGGGTTAATGATAGGCTGGACCAGGCGGAGCCGGGCCGGTTGGGCATGGCAAGATTTTGTCGATGCACCCCTTGGGGAGGAATTCGAGCGTTATCGACTTCGCGTGTTGGCCGGTGGAGCAGTGCTGCGAACGGTGGAAATTGAAAGCTGCACCTTTAGCTATGACGCCGCGATGGCCAGCGCGGATACGGCCGCCGCGGGCGGAGAACCACTCCTGATGGAAATCGTGCAGCTTGGCTCACGCGGCATAAGCAAGCCGCTCATCCGCGCCATTCAATCTTGACGCAGCGAGGGAGCGTAGAATGACAGAAGATGTGACGCCACGTTTTGGCTTTCCTTACCTTTATGCCGGGCAGGCGCAGAAGGAAGTCTTTCACAATGAAGCGCTGATATTAGCTGACCTGTTGGTGCAGGCATATGCGAAGTCGGCGGATCAAATGGTGCCCCCCCAAACGCCGGCTCCGGGTGAGTGCTGGATAGTTGGTGATGCGCCGTCGGGCGACTGGGCAGGCTGGGCGGGGGCGCTCGCCTGCTGGACCCACGGCGGATGGCGGTTCGTATCACCACGGCCGGGCATGCGGGTGCGGGTCGAGGATCAGGGTCTGGATTATTTTTATGACGCAGGCGATTGGATCAAGGGTGCGCTTCGCCCCGACGGCATATATCTGAATGGGGTCCGTATCGCGGGGGAACGTCAATCCGGGATCGCTATTCCGGAGGGCGGAGCGGTAGTGGATAATGAGGCGCGAACGGCAATCTTAGCCATTCTAAATGCGCTCCGAAATCACGGCCTCATTGAGGGGAGCGATTGAAACGCAAGCGATTTATTTCTGGAAGCAAAGGAAAACTGCGGCATTTTGGCAACAGGACCGTGAATTGTGCCCTTGCACGGAAACTTTCTTGGGATTAGGAAGTTTCTCCAGTCCTTTGTGACAATTTTGAAAGGGGAATACTATGCGGAAGCTTGCCCTCGCTGTGGCGCTTGCCTCGACTGCATTGGCCACTCCGGCCCTCGCCCGCGATAACGCCTGGTATGTAGGTGCCGAAGGCGGCGCAATGATCGTCGAAGATTTTGATTACGACATTTCAGGCGGCACTCTTCTTGCCACCGACGGATCGGTCGATGACGACATCGGATATGATATTGACGGCGTGATCGGTTACGACTTCGGTGCTTTCCGTGCGGAAGCCGAAGTGGGTTACCGGCGTGCGACCATCGACCATTTCAGCTTGGACGGCGTACGCGCTGGCACCAAGAGCAACAACAGCGCTCTCAGCTTTATGCTGAATGGTTTGCTGGACTTCGGCCCGGATGACGGCTTGCAGGGATTTGTCGGCGGTGGCGCTGGTGTCGCGCGCGTGCGTCAGAATACGGAAAACGTCGTCTATGACACGGATACCGTATTTGCCTGGCAGGCTCTGGCTGGCGTTCGTATGCCCATCACGCAGAACATTGATGCAAGCCTGAAGTATCGCTTCTTCAATGCTGACAATGTTGAAGTCGTCGGCTTTGGTGGCGAGGATATCGATACCCGCTTCCGGTCGCACAGCGTTCTGGCTGGTATCACCTACAACTTCGGTGAGCCGGCTGCTCCGCCTCCGCCGCCACCTCCCCCACCTCCTCCTCCGCCTCCGCCGCCGCCTCCGCCGCCTCCTGCGGCTGCGGTATGCACGCCTGGACCGTACATTGTGTTCTTCGAATGGGATAAGTCGGACATCTCACCTGATGCCGCTACCATTCTGGATAACGCAATCACTGCCTATGGCGATTGCGGCGGTGCGAACGTGATGCTTGCCGGTCACGCCGACAAGTCGGGTGCGGCGTCCTACAACGTTGGCCTGTCACAGCGCCGTGCGGATGCGGTTCGTGCTTACATGACCTCGAAGGGTATCCCTGACGGCGTCATCAGCACCGAAGCCTTCGGTGAAAGCGCACCGCGGGTCGAAACGGCTGACGGTGTTCGCGAACTGCAGAACCGTCGTGTGGAAATCACTTACGGTCCCGGTTCGGGGCAGTAATTCCACCAGCCATTGGCTGAATGTTAGAACGAGGGGTCGGCCTGTTGGCTGGCCCCTTTTTCTATGAATGCTGCTTTCCGATGGGATCTTGCGTCGTCTTTGGTGTCGGCCGGGGTATGGGAGAACGGGGCGGCGGGACCAGGATATTGTAGAGCTTAGTTCTTCGTGTGCAGTGACGGTGTCGGAAAGGCGTCGCTTGCGGGGTCGGTATGGGTTGGGCTTTAACGATGCTATCCGGACCGCACTTTTCCGGTGGCTTCTTTCAAGAACATTGTTTCCTGAATCAGTTTCGGGGGGAGCAGGTGAGCGTCGAAGAGGGCCGGACGAAAACGAGTGGTGAATGACTCGGTTGGGAGCGGGGCATTTCAATCCCTGTTCAAGCGCCCGGCTAGGTCCGTTGGCGCGTCCATCGGCAAAACTTGGCAAGTGCAAGGCGTTGAACGCTGCTCGCTACAAGCGGCATTAGATCAAGGAATGCAGCCGGCGTATGAGTCCGGCAGAAGATATTCGAAGGGGTTTTCTGGTGAGTGATCCCGAAAGTTTCGTTTCGACATGGAAATATCTGGCAACATTATGCTATGGTTAGCGTTCTGTCCGAGAATGTTTAATCAGATGAGGGATCCCAGCATGCGTAGTTCGACCTTCCGCAGATCAACCTTGCCTTGTCTATTGATAGGCATGTCCGCCCTCGCGGCCTGCGCCGGAACCTCCGGAATGGAAGCGGCTAATGCAGATGAGGCGTCGGCACAGATGGCGATGGCCACTCTGCAAGCACCCGATGGGACTGCTCGTGGTACAGCGCAGGCAATCGAAACGGATTCCGGGGTAAAATTAACGATAACAGGCGAAAATCTGCCCGCAGGATCGCATGGGGTACACGTCCACATGACGGGTGTGTGCACACCGCCGGATTTCTCAAGCGCGGGCGGTCATTGGAACCCCATGCAAAAACAGCATGGCAAGAACAATCCGCAAGGTATGCATATGGGGGATCTGCCCAATCTGCTGATCGGCACTGATGGACGTGGCAGCATGGAAATTACCGTTCCTGGCGCGGATCTTGCGAGTGGAAGCAATCCGATGCTGGATGCTGACGGCGCTGCGATGGTCGTCCATGCAGGGCCTGATGACATGGTGTCCGATCCGTCGGGAAACAGCGGAGGACGTATCGCCTGCGGTGCCTTCACGGTTGGATGAAGGCACCAGGGTTCGGGTGGCCCTGTCGCTGTAACATTGGTTGTTTCCAGAACAGGACACCGCGATCTGCCTTATTAAGCCGCATTCTCTCTTCCCCGACGCTTGCGTAAGCAAGGTAGGGGAGGGGATATGTCACCGGAAACGCATGATCGGGATGCAACTCTGATTTGATGCAGTGCGCTTGGCGGCATCAAATTTTTGGGGCTCATCCAGCAATATTATTCTTTGGTATTCCGGCAAACGGAAGCGCATCATTGGCCTGTTCGTCACGGCTTTTGGAACATGCGTAAGAAAATCGCTGCAGATAATATCAAGCTCAAACGCGCCTATGAACCGGCCGAAGAGGAAGATGGGCAACGGATATTGGTCGATCGCTTATGGCCGCGTGGTCTCAGCAAAGCTGATTCAAAGATCGATGAATGGATCAAGGATATTGCGCCCAGCACGACCCTGCGAAAATGGTTCGGTCATGAGGTTGCGCGTTGGGAGGCGTTCCACGACCGTTATATCGAGGAGGTCAGCGAATCGACAGAGCCATTGGAACGGCTGCGAGAGATGGCGAGAAAGGGACGGATCACGCTTGTCTATGCAGCGCATGACACGGAGCACAACAATGCGGTTGTGCTGAGAGAACTTCTTCTAAAATAGATGGTCGGATCGTTGAAGATTGGAAGGCGGATGGCCACTTTGCTAATTCCGTAAGCTGGGAATAGCCGTCAAAGACGTGATACCATTCGAAACATTGCTTGAAGAAGTGCGCGGGTGCAATGTCTGCGCTGATGTGCTGCCGTTGGGTGCCCGGCCTATCTTTCAGCTCTCTCCAACCGCAACGATTTTGGTTGCCAGTCAGGCGCCAGGAACGAAGGCGCATGGTTCCGGTATTCCTTTCGATGATCCCTCGGGGGACCGGCTGCGCGAATGGATGGGCTTTTCGAAAGAAGAGTTCTACGACGCGAGCAAAGTCGCAATTCTGCCGATCGGATTATGTTATCCCGGTCGAGCGGGAAGCGGTGGCGATGCGCCGCCCCGACCGGAATGCGCGACGCTTTGGCGCGAGCGGCTGTTGGGACAAATGCCAGCGCTAAAAATCACGCTGCTGGTGGGGAGCTACGCGCAGAAGAATGCCCTTGGTTCCGGAGTGATGACAGCGCGCGTCAGGAATTTTCGAGCCTATTTACCGAAATATTTTCCGCTGCCTCATCCATCCTGGCGATCAAGGATATGGATGTTGAAAAACCCCTGGTTCGAAACCGAGGTTCTCCCTGAACTGCGATCCACGCTCCGGCAGGTTGCTGCATGAATAATTCACCCCAAAGCTGCGTTGATTCAGCTTTGGGGTGAATGTGTTCAATTCATATTCCGCAGTAACGCTTAGCCTGGCTGCTTTTCGCCAAGGTCAACGATGCGCAAATAAGGCTTCAGCGTCTTGTAGCCTTGAGGAAAGAGCCTTGAGGCCTCCTCATCGGACAATTTGGGAGAGATCACCACTGGAGCGCCCACTTCCCAATTCACCGGCGTCGCAATGCTGCGGCTGTCGGTGAGCTGCAGGCTGTCAATTGCGCGAATGACTTCCGCGAAATTGCGGCCCGTGCTGGGCGGATAGGTCAGGATCAGGCGGATCTTCTTGGATGGGTCAATGACGAACACTGAACGCACAGTAACGGTCGCGTCGCATTCAGGGTGGATCATTCCATAAAGCTTTGAGACTGTCCCGTCGGGATCAGCGATCATCGGAAAGTCGAGCTTCTGGCCCTGCGTTTCTTCAATGTCGTCTTCCCATTTGTGATGGGCTTCGACCGGATCGATGGAAAGACCGATCGGCTTCACATTGCGCTTGTCCCATTCAGGGCGCAGGCGGGCAACTTCGCCCAGCTCCGTCGTGCAGACGGGCGTGAAGTTCTTGGGATGGCTGAAGAACAGACCCCAGCTATCTCCGAGCCATTCGTGAAAGCGAATGCGGCCCTGAGTGCTGTCCTGCTCGAAATCGGGGGCAATCTGCCCAAGTTGAATAGACATGGAAACTCCTTCGTCCGGTTGGCATATTATGGAAGAGTGGCGACCAACAAACAAATGAATGTTATTGCCACATGCGAACAATAATTCTGCTGTATAATGCTCAGGCGGTTTCTGGACCTTTCCCAAAGAAGTGAAGAAGGGATCGCCTGGGGGTCTTTAGAGCATTATTTGTCATTTCCTGCAATCGGGTAGCGGCGGCCCTTGGGATGAGGATCATGGTGGCGCTTTGGAATGCTATGGCCGCCCTCTGCCGCGTTTTGCAAAGGCCAGATGGATGATATGTCGATCCTGCGCAGGGCTTCATCGGTTTTCAACTCCGGCTTGCCCATATGTTGAGCGGGGCGTGCAAAGGTCATCGCTGCCCATGCCATCGCGGAGGCAGCCAAGAGGATCATGGTCAGAAGCGCGGCCAAATCGATAACGTCAGCCTCGATCAATCCATAAAGGCCCGCCGACATCATCGCCATCGCGGCAAGTGCAAAAGCAATCCGCCGCCCGTTGCCGGGGGCATGTGGTGGTTGTGGCGGTGCGGACGGCATCATAGCAGCTTTCCACCAGGCTTTCCTGCCTCACGCGGGCACATGCGCCATTCAGGCCTGTGCCGACTCTGTCTTGCCGAGGAATGATCGACCGGTTATTGTTAGCAAGCAAATGAATATTATTGCCGCTTTCCCTGAGAGATATTGATCGATGGATATTAGTGTCGCCCGTACGTTTCTGGAGGTTGTCAAAACGGGCAGCTTTGTCAATGCGGCGGTCAACCTCAATCTCACGCAAACGGCAGTCAGTGCCCGCATCCGGGTTCTTGAGGATCAACTCGACCGCCCGGTATTTATCCGAAACAAGGCGGGCGCACGGCTTACGCCGGCGGGGGAGCAATTTTTTCGCTTTGCGACAACGCTGGTTCAGGTCTGGGACCGGGCGCGAAGGGCGGTGGCATTGCCCCCCGGGCGAGAGACCGTGGTGACCGTTGGCGCGGAACTCAGCCTATGGAGCCCGCTTCTGAGGCATTGGCTGCTCTGGATGCGGCGGGAATGCCCGGAAATCGCCGTGAGCACGCATATCGATGCCGCTGACCGCCTGATGGAGCGCGTTCAGGATGGTTCGCTTGACGCGGCGGTCCTGTATGCCGCACCGCGCCGGCCCGGTATCATCGCGGAACTGCTCTTCGAAGAGAAGCTGGTGCTCGTAAGAACGATGCCCAAAGATCGCCCGCTGACTCCGGAGGATCATGTCCAGGTGGATTGGGGTGGAGATTTTGCTGCCAGTTATCATGCCGCGTTCCCGGATCAGCCCAACGCCGTGGTGTCCATAAGCTATGGCCCGCTGGCGCTTGAATATATCCTGGCGACGGGGGGCAGTGGCTATTTTCGGAAAGGTTTCGTGCGATCCTATCTGGAAGAGGGGCGGCTTGCATTAGTGCCTGACAGCCCCGAATTTTCCTATTCCGCCTATGTGGTCCATTCAACAAAGGCTGATAGGGGCGTATTGGACAGGATCAGGGCCGGTCTGAAATCGGCGGCGGCGGTTGCGGCATGAGTGCCGACGCATCTTCCCCGCCTTGCTATGCCAATGAAGGGGACCCCGGCTATATGGGTTATGCCAGCAATAACGAAATCATCGCTGCGCTCCAGGAACTGCTGGAGGCGGAGCGCGCTGGCGCACGCGTTGCCCTGGTCAGTCGAAGCGAAGCTGAAGCCCCGGACATGAAAAATCTCATAGAGACGATTCATGCGGATGAATCGCGGTGGTGTGCGATGCTTTCAAGAGAGATCAAGCGCTTACACGCCGAGCCATCGCAGATTTGCGGTGACTTTTACGAGAAGGCGGTAGCCATCAGCGATATGCACCAACGGCTAATTTTCCTTAATCGTGGGCAGCGCTGGGTAACGCGAAAGCTGGACGCGCTTCTCCCTCGCGTGAAAGATGATGCCTTGCATCATGCTCTCCTGGAAATGCGCGACAACCATGAAGCGAACATTGGTGCAGTGGAGGGCGTAACCGGAAAATAAGGGTCGCCTGCTAATCCGATACCATAAACGCGGCCTTGTTGCTAGCAAATATTTTGCTGCAAATGCCCAATAAAACTCGTTTGCTTCTTCAAACGATCTCGGCAAGTTGCCGCCCGAAACAGAAGAGCTTCATTAGAACACGCGCCCGGCGGATTTCTGCGCTTTAGTGCAGGCCGGAGCCGGGAAGCTGAATGCCAAGGACAGATGCGCAATGACAGCAACGAACTCTCCGGGGAGTGCCCTGACCCTGGAACAATGGCGGCTCATCGAGCAGCTTTCGCAGTCTCTCACAGCTGAGCAGGCGCGCTGGATCAGTGGCTATTTCGCGGGCCTGGATGCCGGACTGATGCGCGCGGGCCAGCAGCCAACTGCATTGGCTGCATCCGCGGCACGGCGCCTGACCATTGTCTATGGCAGTGAGACTGGTAACTCCACTGAACTTGCGCGTGCGCTTTCTGAAGCAGCGACGGCCAAGGGGCTGACGGCAAATCTCGCCGATATGGCGGACTATAAGGTTCGGCAGCTTGGTCAGGAGCAGGATCTGCTCGTCATCGTCAGCACTTATGGCGAGGGCGATCCGCCCCAGCCCGCCACTGGCTTTTTCGAATTTGTCGAGGGCCGCAAAGCGCCCAAGCTCGATGGCGTGCGGTTTGCCGTGCTCGCGCTGGGCGATTCGACCTATGAATATTATTGCGAAGCTGGAAAGCGGCTCGACCGCAGGCTGGAGGAGCTGGGCGCGACCCGGCTTGCGCCGCGGGTCGACTGCGATGTCGATTATGAAGAACCAGCCGAAGGCTGGAGCAAGGCGATACTCGATCAGCTTGGTTCGGAAGCGCAGCAGCCGACGGCACCGGCCGCTCCCGCTGCCATGGCAGCGACGGGCAGCGCCATCCACGACAAGCGCAATCCCTTCCCCGCCACGATCATCGACAATCTGCCGATTGTCGGACGCGGATCGACCAAGGAAACACGCCATGTCGAGATTTCGCTGGCAGGATCGGGCCTGCACTATGAGCCGGGCGATGCGCTCGGCATTGCTGCCACGAACGGCTCTGGAGTAGTCTCCGCGCTGCTCGAGGCGCTGCAGTTGGCGCCCGAAGCAACCCTTGAGATCAAGGGCGAAGCGACAACACTTGGCGAGGCATTGACCAGCCGGTTTGAAATTACAGCCGCAACGCCGCGCTTCCTGGACTATTGGGCGCAGATCAGTGAAGCTGAAGCCCTTCGCCAGTTGCAGCAGGATGATCGGGATGGAGAGCGGTCAGTGTTTCTGCGAACGCACCACATCGTTGATATTGTGCGGCGTTTCCCCGTTCCAGGCATCACAGCCCAAGGCTTGATCGGTGCTCTGAGGCCGCTACAGCCGCGCCTCTATTCCATCGCTTCCAGCCTGGCGGCTGCGCCAGACGAAGCGCACCTTACCGTAGCGCCCGTGCGCTATGCGCTTCATGGCGAGCCCCGTGCTGGCGTCGCTTCGGGTATGCTGGCCGATCGCGCCGAGCCGGACACGGTCTTGCCGGTTTACATCCAGAGCAACGCGCATTTCAGACTGCCAACCAATGATGCTCCAGTCATCATGATTGGCGCGGGCACTGGGGTCGCGCCTTACCGGGCCTTCCTGCAGGAGCGGGAAGTGCGCGGGGCAGGCGGGAAAAGCTGGCTTTTCTTCGGCGAACGCAATTTCCGCACTGATTTCCTGTATCAGAGCGAATGGCAAGCCTGGTTGAAGGACGGGGTGCTTGACCGGATGGATGTCGCTTTCTCTCGCGATGGCGCGGAAAAAATCTATGTTCAGCAGCGCATGCGGGAACGCAGCCGTGAGTTGTTCGATTGGCTGGAAAATGGCGCACATGTCTATGTGTGTGGCGATGCATCCAATCTTGCGCCGGATGTGCATGAGGCGCTGATTGATGTGGTTGCATCGGAATCACGCACGGGGCGGGAAGCAGCGGAGGACTATGTCCGCAGCCTCCAGGCGGATCATCGCTACCAGCGCGACGTTTACTAATTAAGGGATTGATATGGACGCTGTAATCGACCGTAGCCGGGATATTTCTCAGCCACTTGATCGGCTGAGCCGGGACGAGACCATGAAGGCGGAGAGCGATTATCTGCGCGGCACCATCGCAGAAGGCCTGCTCGACCGCATCACTGGTGCGATGCCGAGTGGAGACGACGTCAAGCTGATGAAATTTCACGGCATCTATCAGCAGGATGACCGCGAATTGCGCGACGAGCGCCGCCGTCAGAAGCTGGAGCCTGCTTATCAGTTCATGATCCGCGTGCGCTTGCCCGGCGGCGTCTGCACGCCTGCGCAATGGCTGAAAATGGACGAACTGGCGCGCGCGCATGGCGGCGAGACGTTGCGGCTGACGACGCGGCAGACTTTTCAGTATCATTGGGTGCTGAAAGATAGCCTTCGGCCCATCATTCAGGGGCTGCATGAAACGCTGCTCGATACCATTGCCGCCTGTGGCGATGATAGTCGTGGCGTGATGTGCACCGTCGATCCGGAAAGCTCGCCGCTTCATGCTGAGGTTTCGGCACTTGCGAAGCGGGTGAGCGACCACGTCATTCCGAAAACGCGCGGCTACCATGAAATCTGGTACGGTGAGCAGCGGGTGGCCAGTTCGGAACCGGAGGAGCCTTTCTATGGCCCCACCTACATGCCGCGGAAGTTCAAGATCGGCTTCGCTTTGCCGCCGTCAAACGACATCGACGTGTATGCGCAGGATCTGGGCTTCATCGCTGTTTCCGGTCCGAACGGCCTGGAAGGCTTTAACGTCGTCATTGGCGGCGGAATGGGCCGGACGGACCAGGTGCCTACGACTTATCCCCGGCTTGCCAGCCTGATCGGATTTATACCCGCTGACCGGGTCATTGCCTGCTCTGATGCCGTCATGGCTGTGCAGCGCGACTATGGCGACCGCAAGGAGCGGCTGTACGCCCGCTTTAAATATACCGTCGACGCCAAGGGTCTTGACTGGATCAAGGCCGAAATCGAGCAGCGCATGGGTGAAGCATTCGAACTGGCCCGTCCTTTCCACTTCGAATCCAATGGCGATCGCTATGGTTGGACGGAGACAGCGGATGGTCGTCATCACCTCACGCTGTTCATTGAGAATGGCCGTCTTGTAGGCAAGCTGATGGATGGTCTGCGGGACGTTGCCCGCATCCACCGCGGTACTTTCCGCCTGACGCCCAATCAGAACCTCATCATCGCCGGGGTCAATTCGGAGGACCGGCCCGCCATCGAAGCAGTGCTTCAGGAATATGGCATCGGTGAGAAATCGGTTTCGATGGTGCGCCGCAATTCCATGGCCTGTGTCGCACTGCCAACCTGTGCATTGGCAATGGCGGAAAGCGAACGCTATTTGCCGGATCTAATGACCAAGATTGAGGCGTTGCTGGAGGGGCATGGCCTGGCCCAGGAGCCTATTACAGTCCGCATGACCGGCTGCCCCAATGGCTGCGCACGGCCTTATATCGCGGAGATCGGATTTAGCGGACGCGCGCCGGGGAAATATAATCTTTACCTGGGCGGGGGTTTCCACGGACAGCGGCTGAACCGAATGATCCGTGAGAACGTCAATGAAGCCACCATTCTTGAAGTGCTGGATGAAGTATTCGCCCGCTACGCCAAGGAGCGTCTGGCTGACGAGCGGTTCGGCGATTTCGTCGTTCGTGCCGGAATCGTGCGCGAAGTGACGGAAGGGCGGCTGTTCAATGAATGAGGAACGTCAGGCTGCGAAGGCGCTTGAAACGATAGCAGCGGCGCATGGCGTTGCGACGGACAAGGCCTTCGGCGCCGTGACGCCGCCTCTTTATCTGTCCAGCACCTACGCCTTCAACGGCTATGAACAGCCCAATCGCTATGATTATGGCCGTGCGGGCAATCCGAGCCGCGACCTCCTGAGCGAAGCCCTTGCCCAACTAGAGGGTGGGGCGGGTGCGGTCATCACGTCGAGCGGCATGGCGGCTGTTGACCTGCTGCTCGGTCAACTCAAGCCCAAAGACCTCGTGATCGCCCCACATGATTGCTATGGCGGCACATACAGGTTGCTTAAGGCCCGCGCTGACCGGGGCCATTTCTCCTTGAGGTTCATCGACCAGTCGAATCATTCGGCTTTTGCAGCGGTGCTTGAGGACGTGCCCGCGCTGGTGCTGATCGAAACACCAAGCAATCCGTTGATGCGCGTCGTCGATATCGCAGCGCTTGCATCCAAGGCAAAGGCAGCGGGCGCGATGGTTGCGGTAGATAATACTTTCCTGTCGCCAGCATTGCAGCGGCCGATCACCCTGGGCGCGGATTTTGTAATTCACTCCACGACCAAATATCTAAATGGCCATTCTGACGTGATTGGCGGCGCCGTCGTCGCTGCCGATCCAGCGCAAGTCGATGCGCTCAAGGCCTGGGCCAATGTGATCGGTACGACGGGTGCGCCTTTCGATGCCTGGCTTACGCTGCGCGGTTTGCGGACGCTCTTTCCACGCATTGAGCGCCAGCAATCGACCGCGTCAGTCATTGCAAGGCATTTGGAAAATCACCCCGCCGTGGCTTGCGTCTATTATCCGGGGCTGGCGTCACATCCGGATCATGCAATCGCCGCCAGACAGCAGCGCGGATATGGTGCAATGCTGAGCTTCGAACTGGCGGGTGGGGTCGAAGCGGTAAAGCGTTTCGTGACTGAAGTGCGCATGTTCACTCTGGCCGAGTCATTGGGCGGCGTCGAAAGTCTCGTTGCACATCCGGCCACAATGACTCACGCAGACATGGGCGAAAAAGCCCGTCGCACCGCCGGCATCAGCGATAGCTTGCTGCGAGTATCGGTCGGGCTTGAGGATGAACATGATTTGCTGAAAGGATTGGATCAGGGTCTGGCTGCATGCTGACCGTGACGGGGTAAATTTCGCGCCAATCCTGTGTTTGCCAGCAAGCTGTTTATGGATGCACGATGGGAGATCAAGGGGTGCCGACATATGTTCTGGTTGTCGATAGTGTAGGTCTTATCCTTGCCATTCTCGGTTTCTGCATGGCCTTTCGGCAAAAGTTCGTTCGTAAACTCTTCCGCCAGGCGCGGCACTCCACGGAGGACATACCGCGGCTCCCTCCGCATGAAGATCCGGTTCGCTATGCGCTTTTGATCTCTGGCATCATGGTGATGGTCTTTGGCATAGTCATCGCGGGCATGGTATCCCTCTTTCAATTGGCTCAGCCCTGATCAAACAGGGATCGGAGAACAGGAGAGCGGCAGAATGACCGACAACCAGGATCAACCCATTCGGGCAGAGGATCTCGCATCGGCGGCCCGATTGACCGCTGCGCGTTATGACCCGGGCACGGGCGATCTTCATGCCGTTGCCAAACAGGTGGTGGAGGAACGCTTTGGAAGCGCGGGGACGAAGGCCGCCCAGGACATTTCTCCAGAAGAATGGATCAATGAGGTTGCCCAATGCGCCAAGGCGATTTTGGACGCCGACACTGATCCGGATAAGGTGGAACAAGCTTCAATGGATTCATTTCCGGCAAGCGACTCGCCAGCCTGGATCAGCGGCGATTCATCCTGATT
The DNA here is from genome assembly GCA_036570425.1 of Rhizorhapis sp. Taxonomy (GTDB): domain Bacteria; phylum Pseudomonadota; class Alphaproteobacteria; order Sphingomonadales; family Sphingomonadaceae; genus Rhizorhapis. The sequence continues at coordinate 64,098 of DATCYF010000009.1, forward strand.
TGAGGGGCGGCTGCCATTGGCACGTCGGATATTCCCGCTGATGCGCCGAAAGTAACTGCTGCGGAACGACTGGACATGTCAGGTGTTCTGGCAGGTATCGGCCTATATTCGTTTGCCCTTGGACAAGCGAATAAGCCGAATGCCAGCCAAGGAGGATGCCAATGGCAGAGCCTGTCACCGCAACGACCGGGAAGAATTGGGCGGCCATAATCCTCGGCGCGGTGATCGCAATCATTGGACTGGTGCTTGCCATAGGCGGTGTCTGGTTGGCGGCCTTGGGTGGGTCGCTCTATTATGTAATTACCGGCGTGGCGATGATGATCGCTGGATGGCTGTTGTTCCGGCAGCAACTGTTGGGCGGCTGGCTTTACATCGCCATCGTCGCGCTCACTGTCATCTGGGCATTTTGGGAAGTGGGAGCGAACGGATGGGCGCTTGTGCCCCGTGTCATTGCCCCCCTGGTGCTGCTCATCGCTGTGTTGCTTGTAATGCCGTCTTTGACAGTCGCGGCTAATCGCTGGCGTTTGGCATGGGGCGGGATTGCGGCCGTGATTGTGCTGACGGTCATCACTGGCTTTACGCTGGGATATATCAACAGGCACAGGGTTCTGGCGGCACTGCCCCCGGCCACCGCCGATATGCCGGATCCCGCCTTGATGAAAGCAGGATCGGATTGGCCTGCCTATGGCGGCTCCTATAGCGCGCGACGGTTCAGTCCTCTTACGCAGATTACGCCCGATAATGTCGGGAAACTGGAACGGGCCTGGTTAGTGCATACCGGGGATCTGCCGTCGGAAAGAGCGGAAGGCACTTACGGCGCGGAGAATACGCCGCTCAAGATCGGCGATAGTCTTTATGTCTGCACGCCCAAGAACATTGTGATCTCTCTGGACCCGGCGACAGGCAAGCAGCGCTGGCGGTTTGATCCCAATGTGCCCGACGCAGCCATCCCCTATACGGCCGCCTGCCGCTCTGTAGCTTATTATGCCGTGCCCGGAGCTGCTGCCACCCAGAGCTGCGCAAGGCGGATCATCTTCGGCACACTTGACGCGCGGCTATTCGCACTGGATTCGCGAACGGGACGTCCCTGTCAGGACTTCGGAACAAATGGTCAGGTCGATACCACGATTGGCATGGGCGAGGTGTCGCCTGGCTATGTGTCGATCAACTCGCCACCGACCATTGTCCGGGGTGTCGTTGTTACAGGGCATCAGGTCCTTGACGGCCAGGATCGCTGGGCGCCCTCGGGCGTCATTCGCGGCTTTGATGCTGTCACGGGCAAGCTCCGCTGGGCCTGGGATATGATGCATCCAGATTGGTCGGGCTATCCGCCCCCGGGCCAGACCTGGGCGCGGGGCACACCGAATATGTGGACTATCGCTTCTGGAGATGAGCAGCTTGGATATGTCTACCTGCCGATGGGCAATGCCGCTGCTGACTATTACAGCAGTCTGCGGCGTCCACCCGAAAACTTCTATGCAACTTCGCTTGTTGCGCTGGACGTGACCACAGGTAAACCGGTCTGGCGGTTCCAGGCGGTGAAAAAGGACGTATGGGATTATGACTTCGGTGCGCAAGCTACGCTCGTCGACTTCCCGACGGCCGGTGGAGCGGTTCCGGCGCTCATCCTCCCCAGCAAGCAGGGCGACATTTATGTGCTGGACCGCAGGACAGGAAAGCCGCTCACGCCGATCGGTACGATTAAAGCGCCGTTGGGAGGTGTAGAGCCGCAGGAGCGTGCGCCTACTCAGATCGTGTCGCAATGGGCCACGCTTCGCAAGCCGAATCTGACAGAGCAGGACATGTGGGGCATGTCACCCATCGACCAGATGATCTGCCGCATTCAGTTCCGCAAGGCGAGTTATAAAGGTTTCTACACGCCCCCCGAAAGCGACCGTCGTTCCATTGAATATCCCGGATATAATGGAGGAACGGACTGGGGCGGCATTGCAGTCGATCCCCGCCGGGGCGTTATTGTCGCGAATTATAACGACATGCCCAACTATGTCCGCCTGGTGCCGCGCGCGGAGGCCAGGAAGAAGGGGTGGGCGCCGCGCGATCAGGCACGCGGGGAAATTGGCGGGGCCGAGGGGGCGGGCGATCCGCAGGCGCATACCCCCTATGCTATTGACGTGAACGCAGGATGGCGGTTGCCACTTACGGGCATGCTGTGCAAGCAGCCTCCTTATGGCTGGATCCGAGCCATAGATATGAGGACCGGGAAAACGATCTGGGATCGCCCCTTCGGTACTGCGCGGACGAACGGTCCCTTTGGCATTCCGTCGATGCTGCCGATAACTATCGGCACCCCGAACAATGGAGGCTCTGTGGTTACGGCCAGCGGTCTGATTTTCATTGCGGCCGCGACGGATAACCTTATCCGCGCGATCGACCTGCGGACTGGCAAGACGCTATGGACGGATAAACTGCCCGCTGGGGGTCAGGCAAATCCCGCGGTTTATGAGGCGAACGGCCGGGAATATCTGGTCATCATGGCCGGCGGGCATCACTTCATGGAAACGCCCATCGGGGACGAGGTGATCGCCTATGCATTGCCAGAGCGCTGATCATTCCGCGGTTTCCTATCCGCCGCCCAATGCGAGGAACAGGCGACCTGATCATCGGGCAGGGTAGCGTCCGAAGCGGCCAGCGCCGCGTCCGCCCAAGCCAGCGCTTCATACTTTGCGGATTGAAAATGCTGTGGATGACTTTCGCGCAGGTTATGCTGCAAGGCGATCAAGAAGCCGAACCAGCGAGGGCCCGCCAATTCGGACCAGGCAGCAAGCTCCACTTGCGTCAAACCGCCGCCTGATCGGCCAAGATAAACGAGGAACGCAGCGATCGCTTCGAATAACCCGAAGCGCATCAGCGCCTGATCCACCGCGCGTCGCCAAATTGCATCAATGCTGCATTTGCGAACCGCCCTGTGAGGCAGCTCTTCGGACGGAACTGCTGAATGCCCATTAGAACGGGCGCGCTCTATGGCTCGCGACACTCGCGAGTCAACCATGGAGCTTTGAAACAAAAGCACTATGGATCGGTAACATCACTGTCATTGTTCTGCAGTGCAGCATACTTATTTGTCCCCTAGTCCGGCTCTCAACAACTCGAAGGGGGCCACATGATGCAATTCCGAATTTACAGATTTTCCTGCCTTGCAAGCGTAGCGTGGGCGGCACTGATGGCGCCGCAGGCCTGGGCGGCGGATGAAGTTTTCGCAGATGCCGCCGACGCCGGTATCGTTGTCAACGGATCGCCTATTCGGGAGAGTATGGAGGCGTCCCTCGAAATACAGCGCGAGTCCGATAATATCGTGAATGCTATCACAGCCGACACGGCAGGGCGCTTTCCCGACCAAACGGTTGCGGGTGCCCTGTCCCGGCTGCCGGGTATTGGCGTACAGCGTGACCAGGGCCAGGAACGCTATGTTCAGGTTCGGGGCGCGCCGACGCGCTGGACGGTGGTGTCATTCGACGGCATCAACGTGCTGGGCGCGGAGGAGCGCATTTTTCGCTTCGACTCCGTTCCGGCCGCTCTCATCAGCACGGTCGAGCTGAACAAGACCCTGCTGCCTGAAATGCCTGCCGAAGCGCTGGCTGGCCGCGTGAATATCAAAACCTATTCCGCCATGGCCAATCCTGGCTTTCATGGGCTGATCGACGGCGGCTATGGCTTCGTCGATCTGGGTGACGGGCCGCAGGAACAGATTTCAGGACGGCTGAGCTGGGCGGATGACATGTTCGGCATCACGCTGGCCGGATCGCACATGAAGTTTGAGCAGCAGACTGACAATAGCGAGCCACGCTATGATGCAACAGGGCTCAACAACCTGCGCAACGCGAAATACATCATTGAGCGAGAGATCAACTCACTGTCAGGCAAGCTGGAATTTTCTCCCGCCGATGGCCATCGCATTACCGCGACCAGCCTTTACACCGAATTCCTCGATCATGAGCAGCGGAACCAATATACCTTTAGCTTTGCGGGATTGACCGGCACCCGCACGGCTACGGAAGGCAGTCTGCTTGCAGTGCCGGTGGCGGGCGCTTTCGAAAAAGGCGCATACAAGAATTCGACCTGGTTGAACATTCTTCATGGTGATCATGATCTTGGCGCGTTGCGATTGAACTGGGATGCGGCCTATGTCGAAACCGAAAGTTCGACAGACCTGCCTATCATAAATCAGACATCGTCCAGCGCTTCGCTGCGTCCCAATGTCAGCTATACCACCGGGAAATATGGCCTGCCGGTGCTGACATTGTCGGATGCAGCCGGACCGCGGACATCGTTGGACCAGCAGGCGTTCGACAGAGAGACGCTGACCAACTATGACATGGGCAGCAAGACCAAAAGCTATACTGGCAAGGTTGATTTTACTTATGACTGGTCTGGCTTCGGCAGTGAATCCACTCTGCATTTCGGCGGCCAATATGATGATCGGAAATCGGTCGATCCCGGCGCGTCCGCGCTGATCCGTCCGGATGGGACCGTCGGCAGCTTTTCCATGCGCGAACTTGCCGCGGAACTGGGCGTTCCGTGGACGCCGGGCGCGTTCGTCACGGGCACGCCCGTCGATCAGGAAATGGATCGCGGTTATTCGTTCAACTACATCAACAACGCAGGGATGCGGAAGCAGCTTGAAGCGTTGATCGCCGCAGCGGAGGATGCCAACGCGGCTGGCGGTAATTACCCGGTCCCCCGGACCAACCCGGCTCTCGCGAATACTGTCAAGGAGCGGATTATCGCGGGCTACGTGTCAAACACATGGAAATGGGATCGTTTTTCCATCGTCGCAGGGGTTCGCGTGGAAAATACCAAAGTCACGTCTGTCGGCGCGGCGGCTGTTGGCAATGCCCTTGCACCCTTCAGCGTGGAAAACGATAGCACCTTTCTGTTCCCCAGCCTGCACCTGAACTTTGATGCCACCGACCGGCTGAAACTTCGGGCGGCGTTCATCAGCGGCGCGGCCCGTCCTAATTTCGTCAATCAACGCGCCACCGTGACGATCAATGATGCGGTGGGCCTGCAGACGGTGACGGGTGGCAACCCGGCCCTGAAACCAGAGCGGGCCTTCGGCGGTGATGCCTCTGTCGAATGGTATTTCGCGCCATCATCGTTGCTATCGGCCAGCGGGTTTTATCGCAAGGTCAAGGATACGTTGTTCGATTCAACGTCGATCGTCGGGGATGACCGATATAATTTCAATGGCGTGGATCGGTCCGGCTACACCTATACGACGACATTGAACGGAGGGGACGGCAAGCTCTACGGCATCGAACTGGCCTATAATCAGCCCTTTACCTTCCTGCCGAGCCCCCTTGATGGCTTTGGTGCGCAGGCGAGCGTTTCTTTCGTTGATGGCGATTTTGAGACTCCTGACGGGCGCAAAGTCGCCTTTCCCGGAACATCGAAGCGGATCACCAACCTGTCGCTCTTTTATGAGAAATATGGCTTCTCCGCCCGCGTGGGATATCAGCACAGAACGGATTGGCTGGACGACATATCCGTCGACGCCACGCAGGATATTTTCTGGGACGCAACCGAGCGCGTCGATCTTTCGGTTCGCTACGAGATTGTGAAGAACTTCACCCTCTATGCCGATGTGGTCAACCTGACCGACGAACCGGGCATTCGATACCAGGGAAATGAATCCCGGCCCTATGAAGTAGAGCTTTTCGGCCGTCGCTTTCTGTTCGGCGTCCGCGCTACATTCTGATCCAAGGAGCAATGATTATGACCGGAAAAATATACGCACTTTCGCTTCCGCTGATCGTGGCGCTGACGGTTCCGGCGGTCGCCGGCACCCCATCGGCGGCAAAGGTCGAGCGGATCGCCCCGGACAAGGTAATGGTCAGTTGGACCGATCAGGATGCGGTCGACGTCTATATGGCCGACCGCCCGGACACCAGCCTGGCCAATGCAACGCTTGTATCACGCGGAGACAAGGACGGCAGGCATGAAATGGCTGTGGGGGTGACGGCGCGACCCTATTTCATGCTTCGGGATCAGCGCGACGGCGGCATGATCCGTGTCGCCGAACGCGCGCTTCCACTGGAACATGGTTCCAACTTTCGCGACATTGGCGGCTATCCTGCCGCTGGCGGCAAGCATGTCCGCTGGGGCATGATCTTCCGCTCCGGCGGGACTCCGCTGCTGAACGACGCTGACGAGCAGCGCATCGGGGCGCTTAAACTCGGGGAAATGGTCGATCTACGGTCCAGCGAGGAACGTGTGCTGGCGCCCACGCGCATTTACGGCGTCCGCTATACGGCTGTCGGATATTCGATGGGCACCATGTCTGCCAACATGAACCTGGCAGACCCGATGCAGCGCATGAGCGCTGTCTATCGCGACTTCCCTCAGCAACTGGTGCCGCAGCTACGCGTTCTGTTCGACACGCTGCTCGCGAAGGAAGGACCAGTCGTCTATAACTGCTCGGCAGGACAGGATCGGACCGGTTTCGCCACGGCAATGATCATGAGTGCGCTGGGTGTCCCGCGCGAGGTGATCTACAAGGATTATCTTCTGTCCACGGGATATCGGAAACCGCTTTATGAGCTGCCAAAAATCGATCCCGTTGCGCAGGCTGATAATCCGGCGGCCATGTTTTTCGTCAAATATCAGCAGAGCCCGGAGGCAGCCAAACCCAAGCCATTAGTGGACGGGCAGAACCAGCCGTTCCTGGTGCAAGCGTTCGACGAAGTCGAAAAGCGCTGGGGATCGGTTGACGCCTATCTGGAAAAAGCCGTCGGCGTCAGTCCAGTGGAACTGGCCAGCCTTCGCGCCGCTTATCTGGAATAGCCTTCGGCTTGCTCGATCAGGGCGTACAATAAATCAGGCCAGCATCGGCGATGCTGTGGGATTCAAACAGCATCGCCCTAGCTGATTCCGCAAAGCGGATTTTTAGTTTATCATTCACTGGTGGACCCTCGGCTGTGCAGCGTGCGTCGATATCATATCCGCCGCTGACGGAACTGACCTTCGTGAATTCGCATACTGATCCCGCAGGCGTGTGCAGCGAGGTTTTCGTGAACTCCCAGGCGTTGCCGTCGCAAAAACGCTCTTCAGCAGCCCAGGAGCCGACAAAGCGGAGATCGGCTGTAGATGGTGGCAGAACGGGCTCCTTTTGCTGAGCGCTGTCATTTCCGCTAATGTTCTCGGATGAGGTCTGAACGGGCGGCGACATGGCGTTCCCCATGGCATTCGCAGACAGGTTGCCCGGAACGGCGCTTGCCTGATTTTGTGTGTCGTCAGGCTGCTCACACCCGGCCAATGCAACCAGCAATGCCGTAAGGATGATTTTTGGCGTGCTGCCAGTCATTATTTCCTCCGCTTGGGAATAAGATATCTTTCAAAAAAGATACGCGCATCGTCAATGGTTCCTTGTCACCATGTCATCGCAGATGTTGAACCCTGGAAAGGAAGGCTATTGTTTGCAAGGCTTTGCTATGGCAGATCATGATGCGCGTGGGGAGAAGCTGTTTTGAAGGGCTATCCGATATGCGCCATTTTCACCTTTTGCCTCTGATATTGCTTGCTGGCTGCGGAGATACTGGCAGCAGCACCAATCAATTTGCTGCTGAGGAAAATAATGGTTCCATTCAGAACCAGGCGAGTGTCAACGCGCTTCCTGATAATGACATGGAAGCGCCCCTTAATCCTCCGGCTCCGGGAGAACGGGGAGGGCTGGCTGACGATAAAACCCCGGTGTCTGAAGCCCCCTTTACGGAAACAAGTGCGCAGGGGGCCGCCAATGTCGTCCAGATATATTATGCCTTGTTGGAAGCGAAAAAATATGAACCGGCATGGAAATTCTGGCAGGATGAAGGCCGCGCAAGTGGTATGACGTTCGATGAATTCAAAGAAAGCTTCAGCAAATATCAGGAATATCACGCGAATATAGGCGCGCCCGGACGGATCGAAGGCGCGGCAGGATCGCTCTATGTTGAGGTGCCCGTACAGGTCTATGGGCGGCTCAATACCGGTGAAGAGTTCAACATGCTGGGTTCAGTACAGCTTCGCCGCGTGAATGATGTGCCTGGCTCCACGCCCGAACAACGCAAATGGCATATCGCAGCAAGCAACGTAAAACCGCGCCCGCACTAAGCTACGATCATCCCTTGGGTCAGGGTCCGATTTAGAGCCGGAATGGCTGGAGCTTGTGAAACAGAGCCTCCCGGGACCTCACCCCCACCTTGGAATAGATGGCCCGAATATGTGACCTGACGGTCTCCACGGAAATCTGCCGCATCTTTGAAATGTGGTCGGCATCATGACCGCCCAGCAGGTCTGCCAGCACGTGCTGCTCCGCCTTCGTCACTCCGAATATCCTGTCCAGTTCCTCATATTGCGTACGAAATTCGCTACCGCTACCGAAGAAAGTGACGCCAAAGACGGCATCGCTATCCCAATCGATCCGCTGACATCGCAAGATCAGCCTTCCGTCTCCATCCGCGCGGGGGAGGGACCAACTCGTCGTGGTGGCGCCGCCGGCAAGAAGGAATTCCTGCATGCCCTGCTGAAAGCTCGCATCCACAGTCGAGAATATTCCGGATCGATTCTCGATATCCCGCCGGCGCGCAAGCGCCGAACGAGCAGCTGCGTTGGCCCACAGGATCATCAGATTACTCGACAGCATGATCCGGGGAACGCGGTCACAGTCCAGCCAGGACAACGCCCAAACACCCAGCGCATCCAATGAATGCGGGACAGAAGCCCCCCGCTTTGTCTCCCCGATCGGCCAGACATTATCTGCGGCGCCAATGCCCCCACGGCGTTGGCCCTCTTTTATTGTACTCATTGATCCCCCCACTTCACCATGCCCGTTCGTTACATTGTCGGCATGGTAGATCCCCGACCTTTAACTACGTTTATGAGTGATGAATTCCAAGTCCATTGTTGAATTTCCCATCTGGAAAATGCCGCAAAGATGCCCACTCATCCCGCAGCATGAGACTATAAGCTATTAAGATTTAGGAATATAAGGGTTTCAAAGTGGGACATGAGTGGAGCATCTGGCTGCGCGTATTCAAAAAATTGCCCGATGCATTAACGATGAAGAGGCGTGGATTTCCCGCATATTCATGAGATCTGATGGGCGATGCAGGATCGGGGAGGGCCCATTCCCCATTCCCCTAATGATGGTTAATGTCATCCATTATTGTGAACATCCCCTATTTTGGGGATGCGCCGCCTACCCACCATCCCTTAACAACCCATTAACGAAAGACTTGGCGATTCGTTCAGGGCTTGCGTGTGGGGGTTAAATTTCTGTGGGGGTTGAAGCATGCCGCTGTCTTGGCGAGCACTTCTGTTGCTGTCTTTTTCGTCTATCGCCGGAACCGCATCGGCTCAGGATATGGTCTATACGCCCATCAATCCGAGCTTCGGCGGCAATCCGTTCAATTCGTCGCATCTGATTGGCATCGCTAATGCCCAGAACAACTTCAAGGACCCGAAGAGCACGACCAGCAATTCGCAAGCGGACATCTTCGCCCGTCAATTGCAATCTCGCTTGCTATCGGCCCTTTCGTCGCAAATCACCGATGCGATCTTTGGTGAAAATCCGCAGGAAAGCGGCACCATTAGCTTCGGCGGGCAGACGATCGAGTTCCATCGTTCGCTAGAGGACGTCACCCTCAACATCACAGATGATTCGACCGGCGAGATTACGACGATCGTCATTCCAACATTCATCGACGTGAATTGAACAGATGAAAAAGCTTATTCCCTTTCTGCTGGCGTCTTTGCCGCTGGCCGGATGCACCACACTGGCTGAGGATGGCCGTTCCTTCCTTCCGGAAACGTCCAGCCTGGCTGTCATTCCGGCAAAGACGCAGACGCAGCATCTGCTGGCGGACATTCCGCCGCCGAGCCGCCCGGTCGCGATTGCCGTCTATGGCTTCAGTGACCAGACCGGCCAGTTCAAGCCTAGCGAGACTGGACAGACTCTCTCCCGTGCGGTGTCGCAGGGCGGAGCATCGATCCTGGTCAAGGCGCTTCAGGATGCGGGCAACCGCCAATGGTTCACGATTGTCGAGCGGGAGATGCTCCGCAACCTGCTGAACGAGCGGCAGATCATCCGGGAAATGCGGGAACGCTATCTGGGCGAGACACAGGTCAATCCACAGGCGCTGCCAGCCATGCTTTTCGCTGGCGTGCTGCTGGAGGGAGGCGTCATCGGTTATGACACCAACACCGTCACGGGCGGCGCGGGCGCATCCTTCCTCGGCATTGGGGGCCGCACCGAATATCGGCAGGATACGGTCACCGTCTATCTGCGCGCTGTGTCGGTCCGCACGGGCGAAGTGCTGACCAGCGTCACTGCGTCAAAGACGATCGCATCAAAGTCGCTTGGCGCCAGCGCATTCAAATATGTCGCGTTCAAGGAACTGCTGGAGGCGGAAGCCGGGTTCACCACCAATGAACCGGACCAGCTCGCCCTTCAGCAGGCGATTGAGAAAGCGGTTTACAGCCTCATCATGGAAGGCGTCGACCTGAAGCTCTGGGACTTTGCAGACCCGAAGGCCGGATGGCCCATGCTCTATAATTATCGCCGCGAGCGGGAAGGCGAATTCACCGCCGCGCAAGTGCAGGCCGCGATGGAACAGATGCACAAATCTGCTCCTATGAAACAGAAAAAAACAGACGAGGTCGCGCTGAACAAGGAAATGCCACTGAGGAGGAGCGGACCGAACAAAGCCGGTCTTCCATAACGGTTTCGGACTATCCGGACGGGACCGGAAGTCCAACAACATGGTTGAGTGCGGCTCTGGAGCTCTCAACCGGGGGAAATTGCCAGAGCAAAAGATCACGCACCGGAGTTGCAGCTCCGATGCGTGGAAAAAAGTGAATGTGTTGAGACTATTATGCCATGTTGGCCCTTGCAGGGGCGGCATGGTTATCATCCCTAAACGGAGGAATGACGATCATGAAACGCACTATTTATACTTCTGTTTCCGTACTTGCGCTGTTTGCAGCGGCACCGGTGCTGGCTCAGACTAATGTGTCCACAATTGAGCAGAGCGAAAGCAACAACCAGACAACGGTTGAACAGGCGGGTGTAAATGCCTCGTCTTACGTTAATCAGTCCGGCGTCGCGACTGCAGCAAACCCCAACAAAGTCGACGTTTCGCAAAAGGGCAACGGCGCTGAATCTTTTGTCGCGCAGACCGGTGCAATTCTTAACGAAGTTGAAGTCGACCAGGACGGCAACAGCTATTCGATGGTTCTTCAGGACGGTGGCCGTAACGAGGCCGCAGTAAGTCAGGAAGGCGACGACAACCAGTCTTTCGTTGTTCAGCAGGGCATCTCCAATTCCACTGGGAATGCGGGAACTAGCACCGGCATCATGCAAATCGGCGATGACAACTTCTCGTCGGTGAATCAGGCACCTTCGAACAATGCCAAAGCGACTGTGGCGCAGACCGGTAACGCCAATCAGTCATATGTCGATCAGACGCTTGCCCTCACTGGCGGTGACAACACGACTGCAACAGTGGCACAGACGGGCAATCGCAACTATTCGTACGTTGATCAGAGCGCGGCCGAGAATGACGCCTTTGTTACCCAGACCAGCAACGATAGCTCCTCCACTGTTCTGCAGTCGGGCGCCAATTCAACGGCTACTGTAACCCAGACTGGCAATGACCAGGTGTCGTATGTGAATCAAGAAGACGACGCAGGTGGCATATCGACCGTGTCGCAGAGTGGCCGGAACAATAACTCGATCATTAATCAGACCTCCAATGGTTCGCAGGCCAGTGTTACACAGGCTGCGGCTGACAACGTCTCAGTACTGACGCAAGGCCGCTCTGCTGGCAACGCATACCAGACAAATGGCCAAGAGGCGCTGATCAGCCAGACCGGCCGTCGCAACCAGTCATATGCTTCTCAGTCTGGTTCTTCGGGCGATCTTAATCTGTCCCAGTCGGGTAACGATAACCTTTCGATCGTCAATCAGTCGGGTTTCGCTAACTCCTCGGGCGACAGCGATGTGAATGGAGAAGTGGGCATTTCCCAGAGCGGCAATAATAACGACAGCTATGTGACGCAGTCTGGGCAGCTTTCTGCGGCATTCGTTGATCAGATCGGTGATGGAAATACCGCATCCATTTCGCAGAGCGTTGGCAACAATCCCAATCCTACTGGTGGAACTGACCCCGTCGTTGCAACCGCAGAAATCACGCAGAGCGGCAACGGCAATTACAGCACGGTTAACCAATTCGGCGGCTCCGCAACTCAGAGCGCACGTCTGATGGTCGCAGAGTCGGTTCAGTCGGGAAACAACAACCTGAGCACGATCAGCCAGACCAACAATCTGGTTGATGGCGACTCCTCCGCCAATGGCGCTTTTGCCAGCCAGAGTGGTAATTACAACAACTCACTCATCGTCCAGAACGGTGCGGGTAACGAAGCCGTTTTGGCACAGGCTGGAAACTACAATGTATCGGTCATTGATCAAGCGGGTAGCGACCATGTTGCTAACGTAGCTCAATACTCGAATGGCAATGTGTCAGGCGTGTACCAGACGGGCGTTGCGAACAGTGCAACAGTGGTTCAGGGTTCTGCCCCTGTCGCGAACTAATCTGATGGTCGGCCGGCGCTCTTCGGGGCGTCGGCCATTTTTCTGTATTCAAAAGGATCGAGCCATGAGCATCCGCGCCGCCTTTACCGTAGCTACCGCGCTGGCGATGACGTTCGCGGCGGCTCCGGCTTTCGCCAGCAATGGCAACACGCCTCCGGGCAACCCTTGCGCGAAGGGCAATGGCAATCCGTGCACCGGGAACAGCGGCAATAGTGGTCAGCAGGGCAATGCATACAGGCAAGCCCCCACGGCGATCATCATTCCGGTCGAACCGGTCGACGGACGTGGTGCCTATATTACCCAGATCGGCGACAGCAATAACGCAGTCATCCGACAGGCGGCTGCCAGAGGCCATGCCAATATTCATCAGGAAGGCGACCATAACGCGGCTGAAGTCACTCAGGATGGCAACGGCGTCGGCTATGTCGATGCCAGGCAAACCGGTGATCTTAACGTTGCCAATATCACGCAGGGCGGCGTTGGGCACAATATCGTTTATCTGACCCAAAACGGCATCAACAATCATGCGACCAGCGTTCAGTCCGCAGATGGCGTGGCCTTCAACGGTGCTATCCTGACGCAGACTGGAAATGATAACCAGATGTCATTGGTTCAGGATGGCAGCGATAATCAAGCGCTGCTTACCCAAAATGGCGATGGCAACAGCATGTCGGCTGTGCAGACTGGGGCAGGCAATCGGCTGGCCTGGACACAAAGTGGTAATGGTCTTTCCAGCCCCACAGTTTACCAAGAGGGCAATAGTGCCATGGAAATCACGCAGACGCAGATGGCCAGCGGCATTGGCTTTGGCGCCAGTCACAACAATTAGGCGTTTTCCATTTGGGCGGAGCATTGGTCCGCCTGGAACGTTGTAAATCTATAGGAACAAGCGATGCCTTCTCGGCAGATGAACGGCGACAGATGGATCAGCAACGCATGATTGGAAAGAGGGGCAGGCGCCCCATCGGCGTGACGAGTCTCTCCTTTGTCTGCATCGCCACGCTGATAGGCATGCCTGCCTTTGCGCAGGACGCAAGAAGCAATGTCGATCAGATCGGCTCTTCACGTTCCGCAGGAGCGCAGGGCGTTCAGCAATTGTCGCATCGCTCGCGTGAAGTGCAGGGATCCGCTGCTCCGGCGGAAGGGCATTTGACCGCGCCGCAGCAACTGAGTACCGGTGCCGCGAAGACCCCCGTGGCGACGCAGCTTACCCGCGAGGGCAAACAGGCCGGTGCCCCTGTTCAGCTTTACAGGGGCGGCCCAACCGCGCAGGCTTCGGAAGCTTTGTCCCGTCCCAGCGACGGACGGACCGGCGCAGTCACTCCCGTGACCGGCGAGGATCGCTGCGATGCAGCCAAACAGGACAAGGACAAAGCGCGCCAGGAGGCTTGTGCAAAGGTGATCGAAACCCGCGCTGCTGAATTCACGCGGCCCGACCCCACCATATTATCGCCTGAACAAAGGCTGCTCGTCGATCAGCGGCTGCGCGAAGGTCCGGGAACGGTGCTGGGCGCGTCGCGGCGTCTGGCGCGGGATGCGGACGCCAATGCCGATCTGATCAGTAATCAGGCGGTCGCCTCGGTCGCGCTTCAGCCGCCGCCTACTGTGAGGCCGAACAAGCCGGAGGAGCAGTCCCCGGAACTATCCGCCGAAACACAAGCCGTCATTTCGGCCATTGTCAGCGGAATAGGCACGGGGACAGCGGCGCCGCGATAACATCTGCAGGGGGATTGGTGCATGGCCGATATTTTTCAAACCGGCGCTTTGGTAGCCGCAGCACTCGCCAGCAGCGTTGGCGGAGCGTCCGCACCCGCGTCCGCCGCGCCGATCCAGCTTGTGGCGGAGCCGGTCGGCGATGGCGTCAGGCTTCAGGTCGTCGGAGATGCGGCTTCTGCTGTCGAGGCGCGCTATTCGCTGGAAGTCACCAGCGATGCTGCCGCCGGAAAGAACCGTTCGACGCAGCGCGGTACGGCGCGACTGCAGCCCGGTACACGGGTGATTTTGATAACAATGACGCTCGGCAATGTCAGTCATGGCAATTGGTCAGCGAAGCTGCTTGTGGAGCCGTCCACTCGTGAACCCTATCAGCAAATCCGGAGTTCGGCCGATACAGCAGGCTAACTGTTGGAAAGACCAGGCGCGTCCTTCTGCTCCTGCCGGATCGATCAAAGCCCGAACGGATAAGTGTCTTCCGCGCCTTCGCGCTGTCGCGTGGGCAGGGGCGTGACGGCATTGGTTTCATCGAACCAGACCCAGCCATCCAGTTGTCGCGGCAGGATGGCTGACGAATAATGGCTCCAGCGTTCAGTGTCGGGCCGGTAGATCACACCTATAAAGCGCTCCAGCCGGGGCTCCATCAATGCCTCGCGTGCCGCCTTGTTCGCCCCTTCCATCAGGTCCAGCAGAAAGCGAGGGCGGCCACTGTCATGGCATTGGCGTTCATAGCTGTCGGGGCGTGACGGATTGATGCGCTTGACCTCCATGGGACCGTCCCAGTCCGTCGCGGCGGCCACCGTGCCGGTATGCGTGCCGAAGCCGATCAGGCGCGCCTCTTCGCCATAATGTTCGCGGCACAGCTGGCCGACGTTCAATTCCTCGCGAACGCTGCCCATTTCGGTAAACCGCGCATCGCCGATATGGCTGTTGTGCGCCCAGACGATGGCTTTGGATTGCGGTCCCTTTGCTCGAAGCAGCAGTTCGAGCGTTTCGAACATATGCGTATCGCGCAAATTCCAGCTTTCCGCCGCGCCATGATACATCACCCGATAATAAGCCTCGGCATTGGCGACAAGGCGGGCGTTCTGTGCGGCGTCAAGGAATTCCTCCCCATCCTGCGCGGCATAATCACGGCTGTGGGTGAATAGCTCGCGCAGTTGCTTGACCACTGCCTCCTCGCAACGGGCGAAACCCTCAGTCAGCGCCATTCGACCATAAGCCGCCGGATCGCTGCCCCATGGAGCGAGGCAGCCATAGCGTTCCCGCGCGATAGCCGCGGCATCCGGATCGACACGGTCCAGATAGTCGATCACTGCCCGGATCGAGCCGTTAAGGTTGTAAAGGTCAAAACCATAAAAGCCCGCCCGCCGCTCGGGTCGCACCGAGGCATTATGTTCTCTCAGCCAACCCACGAAGGCGTCCACATCGGTATTGCGCCACATCCATGTTGGAAAACGCTGAAAGGTGGGCTCGCCATCTGGTCGGGCCGAGCGGTGGCGGACATAGCGGTCGATGCTTGCGGCGTCCGGCCAATCAGCTTCGACCGCGACGATGGTAAAGCCATGCTCGGCAATCAGGTGCCGGGTAATGGCGGCTCGTGCGCGGTAGAATTCGGACGTGCCGTGGCTCGCTTCGCCCAGCAGCACAATCCTTGCGTCGGAAAAGCGATCGAACAAGTGGCCGAAGGCGGGATCGTCCAGGTCGGGAAGCGGCTCTGCCGCATCAGCGATCAGCGCGGACAGCGATTTTTTTTCCGCCTTCGGATCGTCGCTGTGCTTTCCGTTGGACCATCCATGCGCGCCGATCAAAGGAACGAAGCGCACTCCGCCTAGATCCTCTTCCGCATAATCTTCTTCGCCCTCACGCGTCACGCGGACGAGGCGCTGCGCATCCGCGCTGCCGATGGGGATTACCAGCCGCCCGCCAATCTTTAACTGCGAGCGAAGAGGGCCCGGAACCGCTGGTCCACCAGCCGAAACCAGAATGGCGTCGAACGGAGCAGTCTCAGGCCAGCCATTTGTACCATCACCCGTAATGATTTTGACGTTGCCATAGCCCAGCCGCTCCATGCGATCGCGCGCAAGCTGGGCGAGTTCCTCATGCCGCTCAATGGCAATGACCTTCTCGGCAATCTGTCCAAGAATGGCGGCCGCGTAGCCCGAACCCGCTCCTATCTCGAGAACCGTGTCGCCCGGTTCTATGCCCGCCGCGTCAATCATCAATGCGACGATGTAGGGTTGTGAAATCGTTTGCCCCGCTTCTATGGAAAGTGCGGAGTCTTCATAGGCAAATTCGGCAAGCTCATCGGGAAGAAAGGCTTCCCGAGGCACATTGCGCATGGCAGCGAGCACATGGGGACTCTTGATCCCGCGTGAGACGATCTGACGATCGATCATCGTCCGGCGAAGCTGCTCTGTGGTAGGCATCGGTTTCTCCGATCAAATGTCGGAACGCTGCTGCGTCGGTTTTCGCGCATTGCTCGCTTCAGGAAATCGGCGCCGGGATCGTCTCGACGTCTCTCGTCAGCGTTCGTAGCCATATGGCATGGCTGGCACTCAAACATACGAATTGAGGGGGGTCGGAGTTCCCATTCAACGAGGACAACCTGTTCTTTCTGCCCTTTCGCCATGTAGCCCATCAACGGCGGTTAGTTACAGACGCGCCCACCCATTTCCCCGCGCTCGGCCTGGTCGAGATGGAGATGATCTGCATGAGCTGCATTATAGTCGGGCGACAGGGTGGTCGAAAACAGGCTGCACGCGCCGTCCCGGATTGTGTGAAGAAAGGCTGCGGCCGTGGAATCGGTCTTCCAATCGTGGCGCACCGTAATGCGCATGCCGTTCGCGAAACGGAATCCGGCCACATCTATAGCATCGGCGGTGGCGTGTTCGCTCCACGCTGCTTCGCTGCGTCCGTAGATGCGGCGGCAATTATAGCTGCCATAATGTTCAATGTCGGTGACTTTCGTTTTGAAATAAAGCTGAGCCGCTGGCTGCACCACTTCCCGTTCCCACATCACGAGGGCTGCCGCCACCGGGCAGGAAAGACCAGGCGATGGAGGATGCCAGCCTACGCCCAGCAACCCGTCCGAACTTATACGTACCGCGTCGGAGTAGCCGCATCGCCCTTCATGCACCGGCGGCAATACTGAATATGCCACGCCGACATCATCAAGCAACGCTTGGCAACGCGGCGCATCATGGGTCAGTCCTGCGAGTTTCCGCCCGGTGAATGTTCCTATGGGACGGGTAAGGTCAAGCTTCGTCCACGGCAAATTTTCCGGGTATTTCCTGGCGTAGGAGAGCAGCCCCAAGGCAAGCGCAGCAAACAACAGCAGCACAAATGCCGTTTTGAAGATGGCTTTGAAATTCATGGCCCAATGACGCGCAGGGGGCGATCAAGTTGCTCAAAAAAAACAGAGCCGGGTCGTGGAACTAATGTGAAACATGACGCGTTGGTATGTTGTCCTGTCGATCGAAAGATTGAGCAGGAAATGAGGTCCAGGCCCTTTACGGAATTGGTCCTCAAGGGAGCCCCGCCGTGAAAACGACGGGGCTTTCCTTTTGCGTGAAGTGCGGGTTCGTTGCACGACTGACGCGATGCGCCGGTCTTCCAGCACTTTTTTATACCTGCCAAATCCCAGATGTGCCTAGCCTGGCCAAAATAGGGGTTTTTTCTCTTCCATGTTCAGTTAGCCTAAGCCCCAAATGTATAGTGGGGAGAGGAAGCATGCGAATCGAGAAAGCCGCATTAAAGCGATCGCCGCAGAAGACTATTGCCGCCATCCTGGCCGCCGCAAATCATGAATTCGGTCAACATGGGCTTGAAGGCGCGAGCATGGAGAACATTGCCCGGCGGTGTGGAAAGACAAAACAGCTAATCTATCATTATTATGGTTCCAAGGAGCTGTTGTTCGCCGATGTCGTATCCAAAAACCATAAAAACGCTGTCGCGGAATTGATTGCCCATGATTATGAGGGATTGGACCCCAAAGCCGCGCTCAGGAAATTTCTGCTCA
Source organism: Rhizorhapis sp. (assembly GCA_036570425.1). Classification (GTDB taxonomy): domain Bacteria; phylum Pseudomonadota; class Alphaproteobacteria; order Sphingomonadales; family Sphingomonadaceae; genus Rhizorhapis. Next base: position 82,418 of record DATCYF010000009.1, read on the forward strand.
ACATAGTGGACCAGTATCGACGCTTTCCTGAATGGGCATCGCTTATGCTCGATGAGAATCTGCACGGCGGTGTTCATTATGGCGAGCGTGAAAAGATACGCGCCGTGACTCGTCCGCTCCTCGTGCAGTTCCGGCGGATATTGGATCGCGGTGCATCGCAACGCGTGTTCGCTGCCAATATTGACGTGGAAAAATTCTTTGCCGCCGCCTTTTCATTGACAACAACATGCTTCCTGACGGGGCGAGTCATGTCCGAATATCTGCCGATTGATCTGCAGAGCAGCGCGGGCATGTCCGATTGGGAAGAATATGCCATCAATCTGCTCTTCGCATCGATCCGGCCGCAGCTTTCTTGATCTCTCTGTAACAGCCTAGGGAATAAACGGTTCAGCAACGTCCGATCTTGGCCATGTAAGGAGTCATGACGTTTGGGAGGAACGGGACGGTTTTACCGTGTATAAAATTAAACGGTTTGCAAGCGATGTATGGCAATAATATCCTCGTAGAGTAAGTCTTGCATTTTGCGAATACAGCTACTGCCTACCGCCAAGTACCGGTAAATTCGCTATTTACGTTTACTAAAAAATAAAAAGATTATTCAGTAGGGGGGATGTATGAAAAGAGGGGATGTTGCGCGTCTGATACGCGTCAGCTTGATCGGGGGCATCGCGACCTGGTGCATTCCTGCATACGCGCAGGAAGCCAACACAATTCCATCGAGCGCCAGTGAAACGGGTTCAGCCATCTCGGACCGGGATGCCCAAGATATAATTGTAACTGGATCACGCATAGCGCGTCGCGACTATGAGGCTGAAAGCCCGGTCGTAACCGTCACCGCGCTCGATCTACAGATCAGTGGCCAGCCTACGCTCGGCGAGTCACTGAACCAGCTTCCCCAAGTCTCTGCGGGAGACAGCGCAACGCGGATTGGCAGCGGAGGACGGACCACCGTTGACCTGCGCGGGCTCGGTGCTCGGCGTACGCTCGTCCTGTTGGACGGGAAACGGATGCAGCCTTCGGACTTGTTCAATTCTATCGATCTCAACGGCATCCCGGCATCTTTGATTTCCAGCACAGAGATTATCACGGGCGGTGCTTCGGCCATTTATGGATCGGATGCCTTGGCTGGCGTGATCAATTTCCAGCTCCGGAAAAATTTCAGCGGTATCGAACTGGACGCGCAGCAGGGCATTACGGACGAGGGCGACGGTGCGAATTTCAACATCAGCGCCACTGTAGGGACCAACTTCGCGGACGGACGGGGCAATATCGTCCTGTCGGCTAGTTATCTGGACAGGAAAGACATCTTTCCCCAGACCTCGCGCAAATTCTTCCGCGAATATCAACCGCTGTCTCTTCCCAACAATGGTCTGGCCCTGGCCCAAGGCAACAACCTCTACGATCCGGCCGTATTGGCAGCGACATTCGCGGCTTATGGCGTGACGCCGCCACCTGGCCTGGGTGAAGCATTCATTATCGGCTTTAATCCGGACAAATCGCTGTTTCTGACCTCTCGTGGTGGTGTGAATTACCAAAGTGTCCCGGGCGTGGACAGTGCAGTCATAGATGGCATGCTCAAATATCTGCCGGGGACCTATTCCACCCTCGCCCTGCCGCTCAAACGCTATACTGCGTTCGGACGGGGCAGCTATGACGTCACCGACAACATAAATGCGTTTCTTCAGTTCAACTATTCCACCTTCAAAACCCGGTCGCAGGGCGATGCCATCGTCCTGCCGCAGGACTCCCCGTTTGTTCCTGTGACAAACCCCTTCATTCCGGCTGATTTGAAGGCCCTGCTTGATTCCCGGCCCGATCCGACCGCTCCATTCTACTGGACGGGTTTCCCCAATGCGGCGGGGCTTGGCGGATCAGCGAGCGATTCCGATGTTTGGCAAATTCAGGCGGGCCTTTCCGGCAAATTGCCTACCCTTGGCTGGTCTTGGGATGTCTATTTCGGCACTGGCAGGACAACTCAGCGTACCACGACGTCCAATCTTTGGTCGCGCGCTGCATTCAGTGCATTAATTAATGCGCCTGATGGCGGCGCTTCCATTTGCGCCGGAGGGCTGGACCTGTTCCCATTCATCAACATATCAGATGAGTGCAGGGCCACGCTCACCCGTGATCCCACTAATTATCAGAGGCTGAGCCAGCAGGTTGCCGAAGCGAACCTGACTGGCGCCCTGTTCTCACTGCCGGGCGGCGATGTCCGGTTCGCTGCAGGTCTTGCCTATCGCCGAAACGCGTTCGATTACAGGCCCGATGCTGGCGTGGTCCCCAACCCCGCGAATGCGGGCGGTTTGCCTGATCTCATCACGTCTGGTCAGTTGACCGCACCTTCATCCGGTTCGACCAAGGTCAAGGAAGGTTATATCGAGCTACTCGTTCCCATTCTTGCCGATAGACCGTTTTTCCAGCGCCTGGAGGTTGATCTGGCGTACCGCTATTCGGACTATGACACGGTTGGCGGCGTGAGTACGTACAAGGCGTCGGGAGAATGGGAGCCGGTAGATGGTGTGCTTCTGCGCGGCGGGTTCCAGCGCGCCATTCGCGCGCCGTCCATCGGCGAACTTTTCGCTCCAGTGGAGCAGGGCGTCACTACTTCGCTTGGCAACAATTTTGATACGGGCGGAGGCGATCCGTGCGACGTGCGTGGCGTTTACCGCAACGGGCCAAATGGGGCCCAGGTCGCCGCATTGTGCGTAGCGCAGGGTATTCCGGCGACTGACATCGGTACTTGGCAGGTCAACGGCACAGGTGTGCCATCTCTTATCAGTGGCAATCTCGACCTGAAGGAGGAAACTGGCGATTCCATTACCATTGGCGCGGTCGTGCGGCCGGATATGGGCTCTTCGCTCCTGTCGGACCTGACGGTATCGGTCGACTTCTACGATATCAAGATCAAGGATGCCATCGGGATCGTGCCTGGGAATGCCGTGGTTCGCGCCTGCTTCAATACGGGTGGCGAAAATCCGACGTACAGCAACGACAATTTCTATTGCAGCCTGATCAAGCGCGGTTTCATCAGCTTGCAGCAGGTCCAGACACCCACGCTCAATCTCGCCCGCATCCACACCTCTGGTATCGATACGCAGGTGGACTGGCGAGTTAATCTGGAGATGCTGGGCATCGGCGGCAATCCGGGTTCGCTCAATGTTAACGTCAATGTCTCCTGGCTGGATAAATATGAAATTGCTTCATTGCCCGGAACGCCGATGCTCGATTATTCGGAGACGATCGGTAATGATGCGCTTGGCGGTCTCTCCCATCCCACCTGGAAGGGTATAGGTACGCTTACCTATGCGCGGGATGGATTTCAGATCGGCGCCCGCGCCCGATACATCGGCAAAATGGGCAATTCCCAGAACGTGAACTCGCCACTCTCTCTCGAGGGGGTCAAGGCAATCACCTATGTGGACCTCTTCGCGCGCATCAACGTAAACGAAGAGTTCTCTCTGCGTGCCGGTGTGACCAATGTCACGGACAAATCGCCGCCGGTTTGGACCGGTCTGGGTGCCACTGATCGTGCAACCTATGATGTCATCGGCCGGAGCTTCTACGTCGGTGCCACCGCGCGCTTTTAGCAGAGGAGCGGGGCCAAATGCCAAATGCGTGGACCCGACCTGAAGCGCTGGCGGCCATTTTCCGCTGTGTAGGCCGACGATCCGGCAAACTGAATCTTTTCTGGAGGACAAGACACATGGATATGAAAAGGCGTGAATTGCTGGGCGGCGCAACATTGGCGGCAGCATGGGCTGCGGGCGGTGTCGACATCGCCAATGACGCGTTTGCTGCGTCGGCCCCGGCAGGCAAGATACCGGGTGGCGATCCTGAGAGAAACAAGCGCTTGTTGCGTGAGCGGCGCGCGGATGCGCAGATGCATGCGCTGCCGAGCGCGCTACCGAACGAAGCGGGAAAGTTTGACCGCGCTGCCCAGTCTCCTCTGGTCGGCTTCACGCCCAAGAGCGTGATCGTTTCCAATGACTCTCCCATTACGCCCACCACAACGGCCGAGGAACGCCAGCTTATCCAAGGCGGGTTCGCTTCGCAGGCGCTGGGCCCCACGTTTATTTCCTATGGTCCGATGCTGGCCGAGGGAAACACCGTGATCGAAGAGTGGGAGTCCCAAATCTATGGGGCCGATGGCACGCTCTACAATAATCAGTATCTCTGGATACTGACCTTCGAGAACGACACGGTCACGACGATGCATGAGTATAACGACACGCAGCATGCGGCGCTCACTTTCGGGCCGCTGGGTAAATGGCCCGAACTCAAGCCCCCAACGAACCCGCGGCGCCAAAATCAGCACGGCGCAGTGAAGGGGCCGTCGCTCGCGCCTACCGAAGTTGAAAATCTTTTCGAAGTGACGGACAAATTCGATCTGGACCCGAAAATGCTGGTTGATCCAGTGCCGTCAGGCGCGGCCCCGCCGGTGCGGGTGCAGCCGGGCATTGAAGGGAACAAGGCGTTGGTGCGTGCGCTCCGCAAGGCCAAGGCTTCGGGCAATCAGGCGATGGTGAACAGCTTCTATGCCAAAGGCTTCCGCCATTGGATTGGAGGCGAACAGCCGTTTGGATGGGATCATATCCCGCAGAAGGACATCTATGCGCCGCTGGCCAAGCACATGGCCTCACCCCTTACGGTCTGGTACGGGCCAATGGTCGCTGACGAAAACCGCGTCTTCGAGCAGATGGACAGCTTTGCCCGGCTGGACGATGGCACCGTTTACAACAACTGGCATGCCTTTGTGCATGAAATCCGTGACGGCAAGATCGTCCAGACCCGCGAATATCATGATCCGCGCCATGTCTGGACAGTGCTCGGCCACTGGGCGCCCTGGGGCGCGACCCCTGTTCCTCCCCGGTCCCGCCCGCGCCGCTCGAACCTGCAGAGCATCGCCACAACGATACAGTATGAAACAAGTGCCGGACCGGATCTCGAACGGTATCGTCCGTTCGATCCAGTGACAGGTTGACGAATCCTAAGGAAAGGTTGGACGATGGCTGGCGATCCGGAGACAAACAAGCAGCGATTGCGCGAACAGCGGGCGAGGGCGCAGCGTTATGCGCTGCCCAGCGCTCTCCCGGGGCAAGAGGACAAATTTGACCTTCAGACGCAGACGCCGTTGGTTGGCTTCACGCCGGCAAGCATATTGGTCGCGGCCGATTCACCTGTTTCCCCTACAGACACGCCAGAGGATTTCATGGTGCGCGCCCGTGGCTTTCCTTCGCAGGCGCTGGGGCCCACCTACCTCACTTATGGCCCGATGCTGGCGGATGGGGATATCGTCTTCGAGGAATGGGAGTCCCAAATCTATGGCGCCAACGGCGAACTCTACAATAATCAATATTGCTGGTTGTTGCGGTTCGAGGGCGAAGAAGTCGTCGCCATGCGGGAATATAACGATACCCATCACGCTGCGCTGACGTTTGGAGAACTGGGCAAGTGGCCTGAACTCGCACCACCTGTCCATCCGCGCCGCCGCAGCAGTCATGGTGCGAAATCGTCGCTCCAACCTTCGGAGATTGAGACTGTGTTCGAGGTGGTCGACGCCTTCGATCTAAATCCGGCGATGCTAGCCGATATCGTTCCGTCGGCGTCGGCTCCGCCTGTGCGGATCGAAGGAGATGCCGAAGGCAACAAGGCGCTGATCCGTGCCCTTCGTCAGGCTCGGGCAGATGGCGATCCTGCCGTGGTGGGTAGTTTCTATTCCGAGGATTTTCGTCACTTTATGGCTGGCGAACGGCCGTTCGGATGGGACCATCTGCCTCTTGAGGAAATCTATGCGCCCCTCGTCGCGCACCTCGCTTCGCCCATTGGGGTGAGGTACGGGCCGCCCTTAGCGGAGGGAGATCGCGTCATTGAGGAGATGGATGTCATTGCCCGGTTGGATGATGGCACTCTCTATAATAATTGGCATTGCTTCGTACATGAGATTCGCGACGGCAAGATCGTTCAGACCCGCGAATATCTTGATACGCACCACATGTGGGTGGCCCTTGGCCGCTGGGCTTCATGGGGCAGGACGCCCGTGCCGCCGCGTTCGGTGCCGCGCCGCTCGAATTTGCAAGAGATTGCAACAGTCATTCAGTACCCGACAATGTTCCTGGAGCTTGATCGGTGGAAGCCGTTTGGGCCGCCACCACATCGAACACCGCCGGACAATAGGGAGAGCTGAAGCATTTACTTGCCATAAGTAGCTGGCCAACGTCCGAAATTAGGAGAATTGCTGTGAGAGATTCGGTTTGCGAACGTAACGAGCACACGGTGCATAGGCTGCTTGGATTGCTGTCGGGTAAAACGCCTGATTTCGATGGGGCCAGGTCTCTGTTTGCCGAAGAGTCCTATTATTGGGCTCTCACACCTGTTTCGACGCCTGTGAAGGGTCCGCAGGCCATCGTTGACGATATCGAAAAGCAGATGACCTTGGGTGGCGATCTGGAATGCGGGCCGCCCCATGCTATCGTATCCAGTAATAACCATGTGGTGCTTGAACGGACGGATTACGTCACCGTTACGCAGAATCAGCGGCGCGCCGGGGTTCGTATCTGCGCCGTGTTCGAATTCGATGATGTGGGTAAGATCACAGCCTGGCGGGAATATTGGGACAAGGCCCATTGCGCCGAGCAAATGGGCTTTACTGTTGCGCAGGTGCAGGACGCCGTCAGCTAGCCGTTTCCGATATTTGTTCTTTGATTAGAAGGTGAACGTTCCCGGGTCGATCCCCAGCAGTGTGCTGGGATCGTCGCTTAACGTTTCCCGGAAACTGAAATCGCCGCGTGCCTGCCGGGCCGCGAGTTCCTGCATGATGATCCGATAGCGTTGGCCTGCGGCGTCGTGCCGCGAATGCAGATCTCGCCGATTATCTGGATAGGCATAGCGAGAGCTTTGCGGCCCGGTCATCCTGTTGTCCTGCGCCGAGATATAATAGCCCGCCTTGGGGAGGGCGAAGCGGAACGGCGTTCTGCACTGAGTGAGGTTGAAGGCGACATCCTGCCGCGTCCGGTCACGTGTCTCAGGCAGGCTGGGATGAAAAATCGGTACGTCGAAGCCAGGGCGGAATCGGCTGTAGATCAGCGCGCAATGGCTGCGCGCATAAATGTGGATCACTTGCCGAATGTCCTGCGTTTGTGCCCGCACGCCGCCGAACCAGCGCATCAGTGGCGCAACCGATTTCTTGTAGCAATGACGGATGAGCGTAACGGTTTCGGAGGTGTGGAAAACCTCCAGTTCCTCGCGCTCGGACTTTTCGTCGCCTACTGTGTCAGCATGGAGGATGTCGGCGTGGGACAAATCGATCAGGTTTTCCAGCGTTAAAGCGGCAGCGCAATCATAACGTACAGTGCCCCGCATATGACTTGGCAAGACACCGTCAGGAGGCAGAAAGGGAATGCAGGGGAGATGCCGCCGATCCGCGCTTTCAGGATTGCCGTACCAGCCCCAGATATAGCCATAATGCTCGATGACCGCATAATGCCCGGCCTTATCGGTGAATAAACCGGGCTCTCGATCGCACTTCACTGCCGGATGAAATTCGGAGGCAACGGCCCGGCCATTGTCGCGCCGGATATAATAGGGTTGCGAAAAGACCGACCGGCGTACCACCTTATCCGTTACCGCAACGGAGTGGGCCAGCGGGAACCAGGCGTCGCGAAGCACGATTTCGTGTGGCACCCAATTGTTCGCCGAGATCAAGGCTTTCGATGTCCCGGACCCATGCTCACCGAAATGGGAGTCACTGTTCGATTCCAACATCACATTCTCCTACGCAGCCGCGACTTGGGCATTCCGCATTCCCATCCGGACCTTGTCGAACTCAATAGAAGCTGATGGCAGGACGGCCATCAGTTGCGCGGCTTCAATATGGTCATGAATCAGGATCGGCTGACGGCGCGTGCGGAGGCCGTAAAGTCCGCGCGCACAGGATTGCGCCCGCCAACGCACCGTGGTGCCGTTCCGGATGGCAGGCACGGGTACGAGCCGGGCCGTCAGGAGCGGTGTGAATTCAAGATTGTACAGCTTGATTTCGGTCTCGCCCGTTATGGGATCGGTCGCGGTCCAGAGATTCAGTTCAAATTCCGCGCTTATCCGCGCGGGCCAGTGCATGCCCCGCCAACGACAGCTACGCTCCATGATGAGCCGTCCGCCTTGCTCTTGGGGATCGCGAGCGAGATATTTGGTAAGCTCTACACCGGGAACAGTGATCACAAGTTCCGGGGCATCCAGAAATGCGCGGACATATTGCGCATGATCGATAGTGAGTGCGACGGTGCCGGAGAGAGGGAGCAACTCCGAAGCGGCACCAGTGAAGGGAATTTCGCCTTTCAAGGCGACGCGTACGAGACCGGCCTCCTCGTGCACTGAATAAGTGCGCAAGCCGTAGTGTGGAGGAAATCGCTTTTGATCCGGGAGGTTGGGAATTTCCTGTAGATGACCTGTCGCGCCGTCAAAGGTCCAGCCATGATAGCCGCAACGTAGCCGCCCATCCGGCAATATACAGCCGAGCGATACGGGAACCCTGCGATGGGGGCAGCGATCCTCGACGGCGCGCGCTGTTCCATCCGGTTCGCGCCAGAGCGCGATCGCATGACCTGCGCAGGTTATGCCGATGGGCCTGTCGGATTTGAGCTCTTCCGAGCGCGCCACAGCCCACCAACAATGTTGGTCATCGACGATCATAGGCCTGTCGCCTCGCATGTGGTTGTTCAAGTGATGTAAGCGCGAGCATTTGGCCCGCCTCATCTTCCTGGTTGCAGTATCGCACCGATGGTTCTGGGCGGGAACAGCTATCGTTGGACCGGCGGTACAGCTTTCGGCTACGGACCATGATCTCACCGCGGCGTTCGGCGCGGAATGTCAATGCTCGGGGGAAGGAGCGGTTCAGACGGCCGAGCGGTGCCAGCCGCCGTCCACCAATATCCATTCCCCTGTAATGTATCCGGCCTGGCGGGAGCAGAGGAAGGCGACCGTGCTCCCGATCTCCTCCGGTGTGCCATGACGTTCCGCCGGGATGCCGCGGGTGGACTGGACCCATTCGGCAACGCTGTCGTCTGCGACACCGTATTTCTCCTCAAAATATCGGCGCATTGTATCTGTCATAATATAGCCCGGCGCGACGGAGTTGATCGTGACGCCATCGCGCGCGAATTCATCCGCCAGTGATTTGACCAGACTTGTTGTCGATGAGCGGATGGTATTGTGAAGCACATGGGCGAGATCGCGCTGCGGTTCCTTTGCTATTGCCGAGCCGATGTGGACGATACGCCCCCATCCGGCCGCGCGCATGTCAGGAATGACGGCACGAGCCAGCGCCGCGAAGGATACGGTGAAGATCTGAAAGACACGCCTGAAGTCCTCATCGGTAAGGTCGAAGAAATTTCCAGTGGTGAGGTCATTGGTTTGCGCCACTACGATTTCGGGCGGCCCGAAGGCGGAGCGGACGCCCTCCACCGCGGCAGTTATTCCAACAGTCGTGGAAAGATCGGCTGATATCCCAATCGCCATTCCGCCGGCCGATCGAATTCTCTCCACCGCATGGTCGATGCGCTCCTGATTGCGCGCAACCACAGCGACGCGGCAACCCTCCGCCGCCAGGATCGACGCGGCGGCGGCTCCCATCCCCTGGCTCCCGCCCGCTACAAAGGCGATCTTTCCGTTTATACCCAAGTCCATTCGCTGTTCCCTCTGATCCACGATTATCTTTGGACAAGTGCCAACGTCTCCAGGTCTTCGGCTGCCTGGTAAAAACGCTGGATGCAGACTGGTCCGCTCTGCCCATCGGCATCGGCGAGGGAGGAAACCATCCCCCACAGGGGCCATCGCCGATATCTATCCCAGAGCATATGGAATGGGAGTTGCCCATCAATGCCCCGGGCCGCGAGATCACCCAAATAATGCTGGAGCAGGTGACGCTCAGCGCTTCGGCGATCCTGCACCGTCAACGCAGCGATCATAAGACAGGCAACGTCGCGCCACGGATGGCCCTTGCGCACGTGCTGCCAATCGAACCAGACACGTTCGCCCGTATTGCGCACGAAGCTGTTGCCGGGATGGGCATCTCCGTGGATGAGGCAGGGTGCCCCGCCCACCGCCTGTTCCTGCGCGACGAAGCGATCATAGAAGTGGCCGAGGCGGGCAGGGTTGTCGACGAGCCACTCCGGCAGAAGCGTGGCGCACGCGGGATCGGCGATGTTTCGCAAAATAGAGCTCTTACCGATAGCATATTGCTCCACGTCCACGCTGTTCCTGGCCATAGAGACGGGCAGCCATTCATAGCGGGACAAGCGTGGACTTTCCCATAGAGAGGCGTGAAGATTGGCAAAATCCTCCAACGCTTCGGCGACCTCGTCGACACTAAGATGAGCAGTCCTGGTGCCGAACGTGCCAGCGGCTTGCTGCAGATCTTCCATGATGACGAGTCCTTCGCCGGACTCTCGCTCGTCCCACGCGGCGAATGCCGCAGCGGGAGTGGGCATACGGGTGCTATGGGCGATATGGCGATAAAAACGCGCTTCGAGCATACACGACCCGCCGCTCAATGGCAGGCTGGACCTGTTCGATTTCAGGCAAATATGTTCCGGCACTCCCGCACGGCGACCTGCGACATTAAGCACAAGTTGCGCGCGAATCCTGGTTGTACGCCCGCCAATTACCTCGTTGATCGTCATGGCCTCCACAACCAGGCCGGGATAGACCGGTTGCAACAGACGGGTTAGCCAATCGGCATCGATCCCCTGTGTGGCAGGTAGAAGCGTGTTGTGCTGCCTGTCGTTCGCCAGCGAAGGAAATTGCGAAAGATAGTTTTCCCTTTTCCTATCCAGGGTCATGCCTGTCTCCGGCGCGGTTGGCCGATGAATACCGAAAGGATCGGCCACATGCGGCTTGATGGCAACATCATAGCGCCCGCACTTCCTTCCAAAACTTTTTTGATGGGACTGTAAGTAAAAGGGGCCAAACGGCTGAACCCTGCCAAGGCGACCAAGCTCGACAATGACACTCTTTCCCTCCGCGGCGCGATACCTTGTACGAGCGGTACAATGGTCCGTGTTTCCACGGCGACTTTCGGCCTGTATCCGGGAAAAAATAATTGTGTCGGAGGGGTGCCATGAAGTCGATCGTCAAAGGCGTGCTTTTTACATCCACTGTCCTGTCCGGCCTCTGCTGGGCCGCGCCGGTATTGGGCCAAGACGTGCCGGATGGCGATCCTTTGGTCCAACCTGCAAGCCCAGCGTCGACCGGTGACATCGTCGTGACCGCCCGCCGCAGAGCGGAAAGCATCCAGAAGGTGCCTGTATCGGTCACCGCCTTTTCCGGTGAAGGTCTGCGGGAGAGGGAGATAAAGCTGGTCTCCGATCTCACGGCCGTTTCGCCCGGCGCGGTTTTTATCTCATCGGGTGCATCGACCAATCCCACGCTCACCATTCGGGGTCAGACGAAGGGTTATGGCCCTGGGCTTCCCGCCGTCCTCACCTATTTGAATGAGGTTCCGCTTCCGGCTTATTCAAGCCTCATCCCAACATTCGATATTAGTTCAGTCCAGGTCCTGAAAGGACCGCAAGGAACATTATTCGGCCGCAATACCAACGGCGGCGCGGTGCTGGCCTATACTGTTGCGCCCACTTATGATTTCGAGGGCTATGTTGAAGCCAGCTACGGAAATTACGATGCGCGCGAGCTTCAGGGCGCGATCAACCTGCCTATTGTTGATGACCGTATCGCCCTTCGGCTTGCCGCCGATCTGATCAAGCGGGATGGCGTGGTGGAAAATCTTGGTCCCGGACATGACTTCGGCGACAAGAACACGCGTGCCTATCGCGCTTCGCTGCTGGTGGAGCCTACGGACTGGCTGAAGAACACAACAGTTGTGGATTATTTCCATGCCAACGATACGGGGCCGGGCAACCATATCACCTGGGTTGCTCCGGTCGGCCGGCGCTTCAGCGACTTTTTTCCTGCTCTGGCACCCTATTTCGACTGCAATACTTCCCCGACTTGTGATCTGGAACTCGCTTACGAACAGGCGCAGCAGCTCGGCCCGCGCAAGCAGATAGCCAATGGCGATCCTTTCTCGCGCCAGACGATCTGGGGCATTTCAAATACCACGACGATCGAGCTGGGCGACATCACCCTGAAGAACATCTTCGGCTATCGAGCCGTCAATTTCACCGTTCTTTATGAATCGGATGGAACTGGCCTTCAGGTATTCAGCACGCCCAACCGCGTCGGTACGCAACAATATACGGACGAATTCCAGATATCGGGCAATATCCTGAACGACAAGCTGACGTTCATTGCGGGCGCCTTCTACCTGAAGGACAAGCCTTGGGGAGACAATTACCTTGTAGTTGACCTTTATAGGCCGCCTGTAGTGCCTGACAGCACTTTGAACGCGGAGGAAACCTATTACAGCGCGAGCAGTTTCGCACTGTTCGGCCAGATTGGTTATGATCTCGGCTCACTGATCGACGGCCTGACGTTCAATGCGGGGCTTCGCTACACTTGGGATGACTTCACGGGGTGCAGCACCACTGGCCCTTATCGTGCACCTCGGATAGGCTATGATGGATGCCGATCGGGCACGGGCGTGGAGGGTAAGGTAAAGTCCCATGCGCCCACCTGGACTTTGGGACTGGACTATCAGGTGACACCCAACGTCTTCACTTACATCACCACACGACGCGGCTATCGTGGCGGTGGGTTCAATTCCCCGACTTTTTCGCCGGTGCTCGCCTCGGTTCAGGATTTCGGACCGGAAAAACTCACCGACGTGGAAGTGGGTTTGAAAACGAACTGGCGCAGCGGAGATGCGAGCGGTTCCTTCAACATCGCGGCCTATCGGGGCAGCTACCGCAACATTCAGCAGAATGTGAATGTCGGCACCAATCTGGATGGCGATAACGACCCTTCAAACGATCCGGCTGGACAGACCATCATCGCCAATGGCGGCACCGCGCGGATCCAGGGTGTCGAGGTGGAAGCCACGGCTTCGCCGGTGCCAGCCGTGAGCCTGTCGGTCCTCGCCGCGTATACCGATGCTGAATACACCAAAACCAAATTGCCGGCGATCCTGCAGGCGACGCTTGGCAGCGCCAGTTTCGAATATACGCCCAAATGGACCTATTCCATAAACGGCCGGGTAAAACTTCCTGTCCCGGAAAGAGTGGGTGCTCTGGTCCTCAATGCCGAATATTATCATTCAGACAGCTATCTCGGCCAGGATCTTACGATTCCCTCCTACCATGTCGTCAATGCAAAGCTGGACTGGAACAAGGCGCTGGGCTCGCCAATCGACGTCAGCCTCTATGTTCGGAACCTCTTTGACAAGGATTACATCGTCGCGCCCGGCGTTGCTACCGAAGGGCTTGGCTATTTCAGCGCGGTCTATGCCGACCCGCGCACATACGGAATTCGCGTGCGCTACAGCTTTGGAGGCTGACGCCAACACATCCAATTAACCGGGAGAAGAAATCATGTCCGATACCAGAATGTGCCGCGTGGCCTACCTCGTCGACGATATCGAAAAGAGCGTTGCACGCTTCAACGAAGTGCTTGGACTTACATTCCGAACGGTGGACGTAGGGGATGTGCCGTTGAAAGTGCGGATCGGTGAGCATGGGTTCGAGCCGCTCCAATCGACGGGTTTCTCCTTCGCCCCCATTGAAGGCCCCTTCATCGAAGTGGCGCTTGCCGTGAATGACGCGGAAAAATGCAAGGCGGCCCTTGTCGAACTAGGCCATCAGCCAATTGCCGTGAACCACATAAACGAAACCAATCATGACGAGTATCTGTTTGGGCCCGATTTCCACGGCCTGCCAGTCATGGTCGCGTTTGAAGGCGATCAGGAGGCGACGCTCGCCCCATTTGAAACACTGGAGGATGCTTCCACGCCGAAGCTTGGCTGCTGCGCGCTTCTGGTGGACGATCTTGATGCCGCCGTCGCTGATTTCGGCCGCATCTATGACATGGCGTTTGTCCCTGCCGATCCGCAAGGCCTGGGGAGCCGTGCGATGGTGGGTAAGCATCGCGTCAAGCTGATCCAGCGCGGAGCATCCGATTTTACGGCGGAGTTTCGTGGCCCGCTCGCTGCGTTCGAGGTTATGTATGATGATGTCGAGGCACAGCGCGCCAAGATGGAGCAGGCCGGTTTCAAGGTGCTTCACGAACGCACAATGAAAAGCGGCCGCAAGGCTTATTATTTCGGCTCGCAGTTTGAGGGACTGCCGTTCGGCATTTACGCGACGGCCGATGATGGGGAGGTTCGGGGGTTGACCCGTTAGCATCGGCGGGCGCTGGTAATAGTTGAAGCGCTTTGCTCCGTTCCGCCGCCACAGTCCCGAATTTCACCAACCGCAGGAAATGAACATGGAGCGCTTTCAAGAACGAGTGGCGATCATCACAGGTGGCGGCGGACGCATCGGATCGGCAACGGCTCAGCGTCTCGCTTCGGAAGGCGCAAAGGTGGTTTGCGCCGACCTCATCAAGGAAGCAGCAGAGGCGGCGGCGCACGAGATCGGCGGCGACGCAATCGGACTGAGCTTCGATGCCGCTGATGCTAACTCCGTGGAGGGGCTGATCCGCCAGACGGTCAGTCATTTCGGCAGGCTGGATGTCCTCCACAACAATGCCGCGGTGACCAAGCTTGACGATCTTGATCAGGACACTGACGCCATCGGCACTCCCGTCGATGTCTGGGACCAGATGATGGTGACGAATGTCCGTAGTTTCATGGTCGCTTGCAAGCATGCGATACCGCATATGATTTCGGCGGGCGGCGGATCTATTATCAACACTGCATCGGACGCGGCGCTCATCGCCGAGCCTTCGCGCATCGCTTATGGCACGTCGAAGGGCGCGGTGATCACCTTCACCAAATATATAGCGACCCAGCATGGGCGACAGGGAATCCGCTGCAACTGTATCTGCCCCGGCTTGATCGTGAATGATGCGCTGGCCGACCAGATTGCCGAGTTTCTTGCGCTGCATCAGCGTCATGTGCTGCTGGATCAAGTGGGACGCCCGGAGCATATCGCTGGGCTTGTGGCTTTCCTCGCAAGTGACGATGCGGCCTTCGTGACTGGTCAGGTTATCTCCTGCGACGGGGGATTTCTTACCCATTCTCCGGCTATGGCGGATGTATTGGCCATGCAGGACACGGCCTGGGGGAGGTAATCGTCAGACAAGAGCGGCACGGGGCTCAGCCGGCGCGCTTCACTGGCAGCCCAACCACAGTGGCGCTTTCCTTCCTCTCATCTGATGGAAGACGAATGCTCGAAATGGCGAAATCGATACAGTCTTCGCGCCATTTTATAAGGGATTCCTGAAGCTCGAGATGCAGGCTCTCGATCAACGATGCGGTAGAACTGCTGACGAAACAGCCACGCAGCATCAGCATCGTGGCAGTATAGAAAAATTCAGGATTGATCTCACTTCTGAATTCTCCCGAAGCTGCCCCCCGGTCCAGGAAATCCGCTACTCGCTCGATAATGACGGGTAGCAGGGAGCGTAACTTGTTTCGGCCTGAGATATGAGCGCCACAGTGGTAATCCTGATCCGTTGTAAACTTTATCAGGAAGGGCATTTCCATATATTGATTGAAAATATGCCTGAAGAACATCCGTATGGCGCTCTCGGCTGACATGTCTTGGTAATCCTGTTCCAGCAACAGGCTGATTGCATGCTCCGCCGCATCCTCCAGGACCAGCTTGTATACTTCCTCCTTGGATTCGAAATAATAATAAAAAAGTTGTTTTGACACGCCCGCCCGACGAACGATCTGATCTACGCGCGCGCCGTCAATTCCATGTTCGGTGAACTCTTCCAGTGCGGCTTCGATGATCCTCGTAGGGGCCCGTGTGATTGATGAGGCACGTTCCGCAACCGTCTTGACCATATTTCACCCTCTTTCGTCGGCCAAACAAGCGGGCATTGGCAGCCCGCAAGTTCAAGCGCATGTATCGAGTTGCTGGTCTAATCGGAAAGTCAGTAAGCAGGCGTGCATGGTGTAGAGACCATATGCATCTTCAAACGCCGCCCCTTCCAGCAAGCACCTCTCGTGCCGATATGCTTCGGCTGAACAGGGAGACTGCGGTACTCCTGCTGGCCTGTCAATCGGGCATTCGGCTAAGTTCCCGCTTGGAGAACAAGCCCAGCAGTACGCTGAAAGTGCGCGCGTCAGGTGTCGAACATAACCGCTGAGGCAAAAGTGGTGAGCCCTGCTGGATTCGAACCAGCGACCTACTGATTAAAAGTCGCAGACTCAGAGGAAAATCTGAGGAAATAAAGGCCAATCGTGGTCCGCAAGACAGTGTTTTTACGACATTTAGGTCAACCTGAGCCGCTCTGTGGGAGCGCGTTTTCGGTGCTCAGGCCTGTACTTTTCGGAGATCTAAATGGCTGTCTTGAATTTGACGGAAGCCCGCATCCGTGAGCTTCCCATGGGATCGGGTATTCATCGCGACGAGCAGGTGAAGGGGCTGATGGTGATCTGCCACGCCTCCACAAAGACCTATGCCGTCCAAGGGGACGTGCGCCGGAACGGGCGGCACATCCGCACCGTCCGCGTAAAGATTGACCGATGCGACCGGATCGGTCTGCGCGAGGCCCGCAATCGGGCGAAGGCGCTGATGAGCCAGATCCAGTCGGGCGTTGATCCGACGGCGGGACCGGCCGAGAGCGGAATTACGCTGAAGCAGGCACTGGACGCCCACCTGTCCGAGAAGGCCTATAGCCCACGCACGGTGGACGGGTACCGATACCACCTTGACCATTATCTTATGAAGTTCCGTAATCGGGCCGTGACGGACATTTCGCGGCAGGAGGTGCGCGATTTATTCGGCAGCCTCAAGCGCAAGCACGGAGAGACGACAGCCGCGAGCGTGATGCGGACATTGCGGGCTTCCATCAACACGGCCATGCGTATCGACGAGACAATCGGCGGCAATCCGGTCGCTGCGTTGCGCGTACCTTCGACGAAGCGCCGAGAGGTCGCTGCGCTCGACCTAGAAGCGTGGTGGCGGGACGTAGAGGAACTTACTCCGGTCCGTCGCGACCTCCATATTGCCATGATGCTGTCCGGCGCACGCCGCTCATCGCTGCTCCAAGTTCGGCGGGACGATGTGGACCTCGATAGGGCAGTGCTGACGTTTCGCCACATGAAGACGGGCGGGCAAATGCTGTTCCCGATGGGAACGCGCCTGGCCGAGCGGCTGCGGGCGAGGATGGAAGCCGATCTGCCCGTAGGCAACGAATGGCTGTGGCCGTCGGCTACGAGCAGATCGGGCCATATAGAAGAGCCGAAGGAGAATGGCCTGCCGAGTCCGCATGAGTATCGCCATCACGCGCGCACGTTGTTCATCGCAAGCGGTGTGCCTTACGCGGAGAGCGCCCTGCTTCTCGGACAGAAGCTGCCCGGCGCGTCAGGCGGATACGTCCACGCTGAACACCTCGTCGAACATCTTCGGCATCATTCTCAGGCCTTGGAAGACCTGGTTTGTCGCTGAAACGCCCGCGAGTTTTGGGTGGGGTATTCCCCGAAAAAAAATTTGTCGGGCGTAGAAACGTTGATCCCTTTGTAAGCTGATGTGAGTTAATCAGGGTCTGCGCGTTGAGGGATCCCGTTGGGCACGCGCAGCGGTCGCCGGCCTGCCCCTGTTTGCAAGAAGAGTCCGGCAATCAACTTTGAACAAAAGGAGATTGCAGGTGCAATTTGACTCGATCGACATGATCGAGGGCGCGGTTCGTCGCGTCCTCGACACCCAAAAGACCAGTCCGTGGCTCGACAGCGGAGCCGCAGCCGAATACCTCAGCTGCACGGCTGGTACGATGAAAACCTGGTGCTCGCGCGGCGAGGGCCCACGTTACCACATCATTCAGCAGAAGCTCGTGCGCTATCATGTGGATGACTTGGATGCGTTTGTTCGCGGGAGGTCGTGCGATGAGCTATAATGAGATGGGAAACGGGCGCACCGGGAAGAGCGGTGCGCCCGAGATTGAAGAGCTTGGAATGGGCAGCTTCGGTATTGTTGATACCGTTGCCGCCTCCCGCAAGGTGCCCTCGTTCAAGCCCGAGCAGCTGGAAGCCTTCGGGGGCACCGGTTATGAGCTTATTCCGCTGAATGCGTGGGATGCCTTGAGCAAGGATGGTCGCAAGATCGGCAAGGCACCCGGCAAGGGATGGCGTATCGTCGATCCGATGACGATCGATGATGCCGCACAGGCGATGGCGGAGCGGCGGAACGTCGGCGTAAGGCTGCGGCTGTGCGACCTCGTCGTTGACGTCGACCCAAGGAACTTCGACGATGGCGACGATCCGGTGAAGCGACTGGAGGAGCTCCTCGGCCGCTCGCTTGACGCGTGGCCGACCGTCATGACCGGTTCGGGCGGTCGCCACCATTATATGATCGTGCCCGAGGGCTTCCTAGCGATGGACAGCGTGGCGGACTTTCCGGGCATCGAGTTCAAGGGACATGGCCGCCAGGTCGTCGCGCCTGGCTCGTCGCATCCGAACACCGGCAAGCCCTACGTCTGGATTGCCGACGAGTTCGCCCCTTCGATCTCCGAGGCCCGGATGGCACCGGACGTGCTGATCGAGCTCATACGGCGCCCCGAGAGGGCCTCGATGACTGAGGCGGGCGCATACAGCCCCGACGAACTTGCCGAGATGCTGACCGGCTTGAATTCCGAGGATTATCGCGATCACGACAAGTGGGTGGGAGTCATGATGGCCTGCCACGACGCCACTGCGGGAGACGGCCGGGAAGAGTTTATCGCCTGGTCCACGTCTGACCCCCAGTATGCAGCCGACGCATGGATCATCGGTCGCCGCTGGGATAGCCTCCACGCGGGCAAGGTTGGTCAACGTGTCACGGTGAAGACGCTGTACAAGCACTTGCACGACGCAGGCAGAGGCGAGTTGATCCCGCGGGTGAGCCCGGCGGAGGACTTCGCTGAAGACTTGGACGATGAGACCGTTGAGCGGGTCACCACCGAGGATCCGGTCGGCTGCTTGCCGGACAGATGGGTGTGGGTGACGAAGGCGGAGCAGTTCATCGGCCGCAGCGACTGCCAGAGGCTTAGCCCCTTCCAGTTCAAGTCCCATCACCAGCACCTGTGGACCGGCGACATCTTGGGCGCGGTCTGGAGTGGGAAGCTGCCGATCCGCAAGTTCGCGGGCTGCGTCTACGTCCCCGGCCAAGGCGAGGTCATCTCGGGCGGCAAATGGGGCGGCCGCTACAACACTTGGCGCAAGGGCGGTGTGGAGCCAAAGCGGAATGACGAATTGGCCCAAGTCTTCATCGACCACATGGCATACCTGCTGCCCCACGAGACCGAACGTGGGTTCGCCTTGGACTACCTCTCGTTCTTGGTCGGCGACGAGTTCGTGAAGGTCCACTTCGCCCTGCTACTCCAAGGCGCTCCCGGTACGGGCAAGAGCTTCCTAGGGGCAGTCGCCGAGCAAATGATCGGTATTCGCAACACGCGCATGGTTAAAAGCCAAGAGCTGACTAAGGAGTTCACCAGCTGGCAAGAGGATCGGCAACTCGCCGTCGTCGAGGAGATCATGGCCCGCGGCCGCATTGAGCTGGTGAACGAGCTTAAGACGGTCATCACGGGCGATGTGCTTCGCATCCGGCGGATGCGCACGGACACCTACGAGGTGCCTAACGGCCTCAACTTGCTGTGCTTCACCAATCATGAGAATGCCGTGCCTATCGAGCAGGGAGACCGTCGGTGGCTGACATTGTTCTCCCCCGCCAAGGCGAGGGAGCCCGCTTACTATGGACGGTTGTTCGACCTGCTGAAAAGCGATGACTTCGCTGCCGCCGTAAAGTGGATGCTCCAGAACCGGGCGGTTGGCCTTGAGCCAAAGGGCATGGCTCCCATGACGAAGGGCAAGTCTGAGATGCGCCGCCGCAGCCTAGGTGAGGTCGAGCAATACCTCAACGAGCTTCTTGAGGAGCACTCACTGCCGTTCGACTTCGACCTGGTTCGGATCAATGACGTCTGGAATTTTGTGAAGTCCGACTTCAAGGGAGTGCGCGATCTCCGCAGTCGAGTCATCGAGTGGCTCAAGGGCGCCGGCGCGCAGCAGCAAGGCCGCTACACAAAGCAGGATGGGACCGGCCGCTCCTCCATGACGCTCTGGTCCCTGCGCGACCATGAGAGCTGGGCGCAGAAGGGGCCAGCCGGCAGGGCCGACGCCTGGCTGGCCTTTCACGGCTCGGCAGACGGCTGACCGGGCCTGGGTGACTGTGGGCGTCGATGCGCGGCATCGGCGCCCTTTCCCCTATGTGCAAGGATCCGTTTTCCGCGGACAGGTAGACATGCACCTTCCACTGGCGATCCGCTGTTGAGGGTAGACAGGTGGCCGGGTAGACGAGCGGGTAGTCGCGAGTCCCTGCCTACCGTCAGAACCTTAGATTTCCTACGTTTTTGGCCTGGTAGACAGGGTAGACAGGGTAGACAGGCACTTTTTCAAATTAGAGTAAGGATAGCTATATTGCTACGGATGTGGAAATCCCCGTTCCGTAGGCACTGTACAGAGTATAGTGATAAAGCAGGCGTCTACCTGTCTACCTTGGCAGAGGCGTGCCCGGCTGGGAGAGAAGCTGCCTTCCCATGGAGATCGGAGAGCGCCGTCTTCGCGGAACGCCTTCAAGGCTGAAGGCCTCTGCAGGTGAACACTGGTCAACAAAACCGCGATACCCGCTGCATAAAACGCGCGTGATGAGTGTCGTGCGAAGCCCCTCTGATCATTGATCAGGAGGTCTTGGTAGTGGAAATCCAAAGGAAACAAGGCGTTGAGCGCAAGCCATGATAATGAACACTGTGCCGAACACCGCGGATCGACTGCGGTGCTGGCGGGGAGAGGCCCCGGCCAGCCCAAATACGTGATCCCAGAGGAGCACGTGCCGAAGGTGCTGGAAGCCTGCCGCAAGGGGGCTTCCGAGGTCTCCATTGCCCGCGCCCTGCACATCAATTACCGCACCTGGTGCCGTGTGCGAACCGAAGATGAGCGCGTAGCCGCGGCTTTGGCAGAGAGCCGGAAACTTGAAGAAGACGAACTTGTAACGCTTCTGATGGACAAGGCGCGAGCTGGTGACACCACATCCATCATCTTTGCCCTCAAGGGCCGCCACGGATATCGGGATCAGGGAGCACCGCAAGGCGGCGGCGAGCAGCGCGTTAACATCCAGATCAACCTCCCGGCCGCCCAACCCAGCATGGATGCTTATATGAAGTCCATTGATGGAACAGCGTCATGAACGAGGTGATGGAGCCCACCTCCTATCAATCGCGTGTTCTTAGCGTACCTGAGGACGTAGACCTATTTCTAGGCGGTGGACGCGGTGGCGGAAAGTCTCATTGCAAGGCACTGCTCATCCTGCGCCATGTCGAGCAGCACAAGGAAAAGGCGCGTGTTCTTTATGTGCGTCGGACCTATAAAGGTCTTGCCGATTTCGAACTCGTGCTGCGCACGCTCTTTTCGGCGGCCTATGGCGCTGCTGCTTCCTACAATGCCACCGAGCACGTTTTCAGGTTGCCATATGGATACGTGGAATTGGCGCAGGTCGATAACCCAGGCGCATACGACAAAGTGCAGGGCAGAAGCTTTACACTGATCATGGTGGACGAGGTCACGCAATGGGGTGATCCGTTCGTTATCGATATGCTCCGATCCAACCTGCGCGGACCAAAGGACATGCCGCTGCGCACTGTGTACGCTGGAAATCCAGGGGGCGTGGGGCACCAGTGGGTATCGTCCCGCTATGTCTTGCCTGCCCGTGCATGGGTGCCATTTACTACTGCGGCGGGCGGGCGTTGCGTCCATGCTCCCTCTACTTACCTGGATAATCCGCATCTCGATGCCGAGGATTACCGGCGCCAGCTCAAAGCCGCTTGCGCCGGAGATGAAGAACTGTTTCGCGCATGGACCGAAGGCGACTGGTCTGTCGCGCGCGGCGCATTTTTTGCGGGGTGCCTGTCACCGGAACGCTGCGCCGTCGATCCCTGGAAAGCCATTCCGCCGGACTGGGAGAGCTGGCTTGCCCATGATTTCGGAACATCTTCGCCGTCCGCCACCTATGTTCTGGCGCGGTCGCCGGGTGCAACCGGGCCTGACGGTTTATTCTATCCCCACGGATCAATCGTGGTTCTGGATGAACTGGCCACCTCGCGACCGAACCGTCCTACCGAGGGACTTGGCTGGACTGTGCCGCGCCTTGCCGAAGCAATTACGCAGATGTGTGGCCGCTGGGATATTCCACCAAGTGGCGCGGCAGATGACGCCATCTTCGCACGTTCACGGGGTATTGAGGCCGCCACGATAGCCGATGAATTTTCGCAGCAGGGCGTTACGTTCTGGCCTGCCGGCAAGGGTACCCGCAAGGCTGGCTGGGAGCGCATGCGTACGCTACTATCACAGGCAGGATCGCCAGATCGGCCTGGGCTGTATATATCGACGCGCTGCCGCTATGCATGGGATACTCTTCCAACGCTGCCTCGTGATGCCCGCGACGTTGAGGACGTGGACAGCGATGCGCCAGATCATGCTGCCGATGCTATCCGGTATGGCATTATCTTCGAGCCGCCGCGATGGACATGCCGCTCATTCTAATCGGCGTAATGCCACAGCTTGAACTCTGGCGATTCTGATCTGATCCGCTTACGGACGGTTTCAATGGCCACACCCTCTTCGCGGGCTGCTTGGCGGATGCTGTGATATGTTTTCTTGTCCACTTTGACCCGTTTGCCATTGGTGAAAGAATCAACCTTCTTTTGGTCACGCAACGGCTTGAGAGCGAACGAAATCTGGTCGGCCTTCAGGCTGTAGGGCTTGCTGCGACTCGCTAAAAAGACTCGGATTGCTTGCATTGTTACCCTCTCGCCCCTCTCAATCATGGCAAGAGCATGCCTTTGGATCGCGATCTTGCGGTTCGGCTCTTTCGGCTTTTGGTCAAGACCAAAATCACCATTTTGTCGTTTAGATTCAGCATCTTCCATATGCTGTCCTTTGGTAGACACTTTTGATCATTATTTGACACCTTAGGGCAAATAGTGGTTGGACTCAAGCAAAGATGCGCAGATGTGGTTCTCCAGCAGCAAGTCCGCTGCGGAGTAAATTTCATGAGTAATAAATCTAAAGAAGAAACTGACTGTTATATTAACTTTAATACAGCAGACGGTCAGATCCTGAAGTACACATTGGAGGGATACGTTGAGAATGTATATGTAAGTACACGAGATGCGAGAGATGCATTAATCGATATGTACGACATTTGTATTGAAACTAACCCGTATTCAGATGCTGCTAAACAGATACTTATATTAGCAGCATTTATAAATATCTATAATAAATCAAGAATGAAACCTGCACATATTGTACGCTGGATAAGTCGATGGCCGGAGGGCGAGAAAGCTATGCGCGACTATATCGAGGAGGCGGATCGTTCTAGCTCAGAGTGGAACCGCGGGAGTGTGTCGGCATGACTATTCGTAGAAAACGGATATCCCGCGTTTCGGTTAGCGCTGATGACCGGAAGCTGATGTCGAATAAGGCGTTGGGCTTCAACGAAGCTGAGGCAGAGCATGCCGCCATCGCCCGCGCCAGTGCTAGAGCGCTATTCGCGGAAACCGGTTGCAGTGACAAAACGCTTGCGGCGCTTGTCCATGGCCTGCCCCGCGAACAGGTTGTTCGCTTCTTTCAACAATACCTCAAGGCCGCCTGACCTTATCCGCAGCCGATCAGCCCTGATCGGCTGCGGACAATGGTCCGCTTATAGCCTCGTTCATAGCATCAATCCTTTCGTGCGATCCGCCACTTGGGCGGATTCTCCGCGTTGGCGGGAACGATAAGCGGCTGGGCCGCGCCTTCAATCGACTCCTCAGGCAGCGCGCGATGCAACACCGGTAGAGGAATGGATATATGGCTAAACATCAACTGAAGCTTGGAACAAGGTGGCTATCCGCTGCCGACGTTCGGGCATTTCGGGAACAGGCAAGAACTAACCGGCAGGCGCAGAAGCGCCTGCTGGCCTCTTTAGAGCAAAAGGTCGGTGCCCGCCGGGCCGATATCGCTTGCTCACTCGCGGACATACCAGCGCCGCAAAAAACCAATCTGATAAACAAGGCGATATCCGGGTATCGGCGCGAACTGCGTCGGGGGAGTGAGGATACCCGCCTCGCCTATGTTAAGGAGGCAGGACGGTTTCGTGAGATGGCGCGGGCTGCGGCCAGTCATTATCGGTCCAGTGTTCAGATGCTCGCCCGCTATACGCTCGGCTCCGAACGCCGATCCCGGATTATCCAGCAGATTGCTGCTTCAGGCCCTGCCGAGTTGTCCTCGCTTGCCGAATTAGCTGCTGCCACGAGTGACCGGGAACTCGGGGCCGCTCTCTGTTCCCGTCTTTCTGAAATCGACCCAGCCAAGCGGCCGTTTGCCGCCGTTGAGTTGGCTGATGCGCTCGTGGGCGAGGAGTTCCGTGAAATCGGCCAGGCCATCAAGGAAATGGATCGGCTGGCCCTTGAGGCTGTGGCTGACGACACTGCTTTCGAGACCGGAAAGACCGGTGACCTCCATCGCAGCTTAGAGATCGCCCTGATGTATCAGGATGAGTCCGAAGACGAAAACGACGAAGAGAATGACGCCGCTGAAGAGGATGGCGCCACATTCAATGAAGGAAATCAAGCATGAGCACGTTTGTCTTTTACGCCGATCAGCAACATAAAATGCGTGCTGATGGCCGCAACACTGTTATTGCAGAAGGGGCGGATGCCAATGCCGCGCGGTTGATCGGTGAAGCGCTGCTCGGCTCACCTGGCGCGCTTGCCAAGTTCGCGGTGGTGGACATTAGTGCGTCCTTCCCAGCCTTCACAGTCGAAGGATTCCGTCCGGTTGGCGCCAGGAGTCAGGATGTTTGGCCCACCATCACCCGCGGCGGCGATAGACTCCCGGGAGTTTGACATGAAACCTGAAATGAAAGTGCGCTCCGGGCAATCGAACTATTTCATTTATCTAGGTAGAGATCAGGACAGTTCAGGCTGGCGCTGATCGGGGCTCGACATCATCACTAAAGGCGAGAGGAACTGATGGCAGAGAACCCGCCGCCGAGGCAGGCGGGTTCTCACCCAAATAGCCTCCCCCTAAATCATACCAGCCATCGCGGATCATCGGGAAATCGATAGCTGTCTCGGGCTCTGATTGTCGAACTAGCGTTCCATCCGCAAACCAGAAATGGCTTGTCAGTAATCCATCTCGCCGTTCAATGCACATGTTCGGTGTCGTCTGTGATGACGGGATTCCTACCGGAAAATAGGTCTTCTGAGCCCAGCGCCGCTCCGGCGGTGGAAGGCTCAGCCAGAAATCCTTTTCTTTTTCGGAAATGTTTGCCATCGGCCCATATATGTCGCCGAACAGACATATCGCGAGCGCCGCCATCGACTCGATCCGTTGGAATTGCCCTTGGTTTACAATGCGGATCGCTTCACGCGGGGCCTTGTGACCGGTCTGGTCCCCTTTAGTGTGCCTGGCAACCTTGTTGCCGATGTTGCTCAACGCTTGGCCCGGCTTCCCTCCCAGCCAGAAGAAGGGCCCTACACCCATGGTGCTCCGATCGACCATCGACCAGATCACGCATCCACCCGGTTTCTGGGTCAAAGCCACATTTACCTTCTGGCGGCGGACCTTCGAGTCTGCACGGCTGTGTTTGAATTGAATGTGCCGCAGAACGCCTTTTGCTTCCACGACGATGTCGTAGCCATGGCCATCGAACTCCGATCGCAGCACCTCAAACGGTGTTTTGGCGCGCAGCAGCATCTCTTTGGACAGTTCAGCCAAGAATAGGTGCTCAACGACCTTCTCCCGCAGCGTTGAGTGCTGAGATCGACGTGACCTACCTGCGCGGCATCGAGGCCGGGCGGCGCAATCCATCTGTCAGCGTGCTCGGGCGATTAGCTTTGACGCTTGACGTGCACGTGCGAGAACTATTTGAGCATTCGGCACATTCTAGCCGGGAGCGCGCCAATGGACGATGAAGGCTTTCGTCACTATTTGGAAAATGACTATTCAGGATCGCTCAGCGCTAAGGCCGTCGGTGATGTCATTTCCCGGTGCAGGCGCATCGAAGCAGCTTTCAATGTGGACCTTTCTCAAGGGAGCGATATTGAGCATCTCGTAAAGCGCCTCGGTGAGATAGTAGATGATCCGAACTCATGGAGCGTCCTTCGGAACGCCCTTTACCGATATCGGGATTACATCAGCGGCAGCTAGTCCTCCTATTCGATCCCTTGATTGAACGCCTTCTTTAAGCGACAGTTCAACAGAGGGGGATCACCTGTGTTGGAAAGCATATTTTCGGCGCGTCGTTTGTCGCGTTTGGTACGTTCGGGCGACAGTCGGCGATTCGGCCTTGAGTTGGATAGGGACGGCGAAACAATCATTGCGCAGATTGCTGCGGATGCCGCTCTTAGAATCGTACCCCTGACCAGCTTTGTTCTTGCCAAGGTGAAGCGGAAGCAGTGCGTCGCCTACAACGACTACCCAGAAAATATTGTCCTTCGCGCGGTTGCAAACTACGTTGCGCGTCGGTTTCGTGTCGTCGCCAGCAGTCGCGACAGGATCGTGCGCGGCGTACTAGAGGCCATGTTCGATCAAACCCCCATCCATGTGATACGACGAGATCTTTCTTCATTCTACGAAACTATCCCACTTGAACCTGTGCGCAGCCGCCTGCTCTATGACACCGCGATACCGCGGTCTGTCCGGCACTATCTGCACCAGTTTTATGAACATCATTGTGGCGTGCGCGTCGCAGGCTTGCCGCGGGGCATCGGCCTGACCACCATTCTCGTCGAACTGTCGATGCAGCAATTTGACGATGCCATTCGCGCCATCCCCGGCGTCTACCGCTACTTCCGCTATTCCGACGACATGCTGATCTTCGCATACAAAAATCCGGACGAGGTCGCCGAGCAAATCAATGATGCGCTCCGTAAGTTGCCCGGCATGTCCTTCAACAAGGAAAAGTCAGAAGTCCGACATTTCGCTCGTGAACCCATAGAGCCCCGACCGGCTGTACCATCGACTGCGAGCTTCGATTTTCTCGGCTACAAGTTTACCGCGGAACAGCGGGTTCACCGCGAACGACCGCGAAGGGTCTGGCTGGCTATTGCCGATAGAAAGACTCGTCTCATGAAGACGCGCATCTATTTGTCCCTTAAGGCTTTCATGAAGGACGGTGACGGCGCGATGCTAGTAGACCGACTCCGCGTTCTGGCAGGCAACTATCGCATTAATCGGCGTGGCATAAATGCAGTACGGCGGTCGAGGTATATCTATGCAGGGGTTTACTATAACTATTGGCGCTGCGGCGAATATATCCACGGAAAGCACCATCCGTCGGCGCCGATTAGCCTGCGTGAAATCGATAATTTCTTGCATGGCCACATGAAGTCGAGGGGGAGTAGGTTTAGGAGGTCCCTCGAACTTCGCCTAACCCCGATACAGCGGCAGACGCTTGACAGTCTATCTTTCGAGCGAGGCTTTGTGGGGCGCCGAATGGTGCGTGTGGCCTTCTCACGATTTTCAAAACTGAAGGCGATTTGGCGCAATGTTTGATGTTTCGCGATCACTTCTGGCACGAAGCCTTCTGACGGACACGCTGCCATACGAGGTTCCGGTTATCTTTTCCAACGACAAGCTACATGCGGCATTGTCGGCGACAATGCCCGACCAGGTCGCGAGATTGTGGGAGAAGATGCGTTCGGGCCGCAAGGACTACACTATTCCCTACAACTACGAGATTGCTAAGGACGACAACAGGACCACGACGCTCAGTATCATTCATCCCCGCATACAGGAAGAGATGGCGGCGTTTTACGAGGCGCACAACTCTAGTCTTCTCAGTCACTGCGCCGATGGCAGAATCTCGCTTAGGCGGCCGGTTAATCTCGCTTCGCCCTATGTCTCCAGTCAGACCGTCGATGTGGAAGGGCGACTGCGCCTTGGTGTAGCGCAACTTCTGGTCGATGAGGAACAGCCGGACGTTTCCCATCTTCCGTCTTATTTTGCCTACGGAAAATACAACCTGTTGGGTAAGTTTATCGGATCGCGCGAGTTCATACGGCTGGAGGGCCGATACCTGCGATACCGCACACTCGATATTTCAAAATGCTTCTATAATGTCTACTCCCACACGATCACTTGGGCGGTTAAGGACAAGCTGCTCGCAAAAGAATTCAAGTCGGCATATTCGTTCGAGGCGCAATTTGACAAGCTCATGCAGCGCGCGAATTACAACGAGACGAACGGCATCGTTGTTGGCCCGGAATTCTCACGGGTATTTGCGGAGATCATCCTGCAACGCGTAGACCAAAAGGTGATAGCGAATCTCGCTGTTAATGGCCTAGTGTTTAACAGAGATTATGAAATCCGGCGCTACGTCGATGATTTCTTTGTGTTCTCAAACGCGACCGAAATACTTGACAAGGTCGAAAGCGAGATTCGCGTTCAGCTTGAATTTTACAAGCTTTATGTGAACGAGAAGAAGGTCGAGACATTCGTCCGGCCGTTCGTGTCAAAGCTTTCTCTTGCCCGGCAGGAAGTAGGAAGCCTATTACGCAGCATCCGTTCAGCCTTGCATGATATGCGGAAATCGGCAGAGCCAAAAGATGCTCGCCGACATCATCGGCACCTGAAGGCCTTGATGGCTGAGATCCGACTGGTGGTTTCCAAGCATGAGATTGCCTTTGCGAACATCAGCGGTTGGGTGATGTCGCGATTGAAACGGTTGAGTCGCGTAGCGATGAGTTCGATGAAGGGCGAACTACCAGAAGGCATGCAGGCGCTGATCGGCGACGTTGTTGTCACGATTGTGGAGCAGATGTTCTACATCTGCGCGATCGACACTCGGGTGCGCTCCACATATTCAATCGCACAGCTTTGCTTATCGCTGCGTGAAAATATATCGCTGTTTTCCGAGGAGCAGCAGGATCTCGTCGCACACGTAATTATGGATCAGAGCCTTGCCATCCTCCGCGCCATGCGATCACGGGAGGGGGAAAGGTTCGGGCGGCGAGATTCGGTGGAGGTCTTCAATCTGCTCATTGTCGGCGCTTTGTTCGTCGGCCCAGAGTTCATGCGCTCCAGTGAGGTCAAGGAGGTTCTGCAGGCATTCTGCGCTAATGAACGCATCTCTTATTTTGCGTTCATAACGCTCAAGTTTTGCTACCTTCGAGACGCGCCTCGCTTCACCTCAGAACTGACAGCGATCAACGATCTGGTCGAAGCTCGCATCACCGATCCATCAGTGGATTTCATGAGAGACACAGAGGAGTTTCTCCTTCTGAACGAGTGGATATCGTCTCCGGATCTTTCTGCACCGAAAAAGCGTGATGTTTTAAATCAAATCTTCGGCGAAGAGGTGTTCGGAAAGAACGCCACACAGGAACTCGGTAGATGGACCGGATTCGTCGATTGGAGTGGCCTCAGCGTCTATCACTTGCTCGCGAAAAAGGAGTTGCGCCCTGTCTATGCATGGGGTTAGTTCCGGATGTCGGCATTCCCGCCAGCATCAGTTCGTCTGATGACAACGCACTTGGATTCTGCATCCTTGGGATGCGTCGGAGGCCTAGTTCGGGCCGCAAGGCACACACGTCGCGGGGGTGCCGACGCACTGCCATTTCAACTTGTATCCAGGGCCTTCAGGCCGGATGAACGGCCAATTTCGTTCTTTGGAAGGTCCTGACAGCGGATGCCCTATATGCGACATTGCTTCGCGGCATGTCGTGGTTGCGGTGCTTATCCGGTACCTGTCTGAAGCATCAGCGTTAGCATGATCCTCACATCGGATTAAGTCTATGTTTTTGAAAGGAAAAATGGTGAGCCCTGCTGGATTCGAACCAGCGACCTACTGATTAAAAGTCAGTTGCTCTACCGACTGAGCTAAGGGCCCCTGTGGCCGCTCGGTGCGGCGGGGTGAGGCGCATCCCCTAATCAGGCTTTGGGCGGCGGTCAACAGGCTTTGGCTTTTTTAAGCGCATATGAAGTTGCCAAATGGTCAGCGATGTCACTGGATCACGCCAGCGCGGGGCGATCTGCGTCAGGGGGGCAAGAACGAAATTGCGTTCGCGAAAGGAGGGGTGCGGGATGGTGAGGCTGCGGTCGGACCAGAGGCCCCCCGACCATAAGACAATATCCAGGTCGAGCGTTCTGGCACCCCAGCGCTGACCGGCGCGCTTGCCGAAATCGGCCTCTATTTCCTTCAGGCGTTTGAGCAGAGCAGGGGGAGGCAATCCGGTTTCCACAAGAGCCGCGGCGTTGGCAAAGGTACGCCGGGATGGTCCGAGGGGAGGGGACGCGATGATTTTGGATCGGGCGCACAGGTGAAGCCCGCCCTTGTTCAACTCGGAAAAGGCCGCCTCAAGCACGCGGCGGGGCGGCCCATGAAGATGATGCGATCGGTTGGAGCCGAGCGCCACGGCGTAGCATGCCTTGGACATGCTGCTGCGCCTATCTTCGCGCCGCCATGATGGAAAGCGCCATTTGTCATGCCGCGCCGATTTTACCTGACAATGGGAGCAGATCGATCCATTCGGCTTTCACCGGGCCTGTGCTATAGGGGTATGGCAGCGCAAAATGGGACAACGGGCCGCTTGCCTGGGCCTGTGCCGAAGCGCTGACGGAGGACAAGTCCGATGGCAAGACGTGGCGCAGCTTCTCCGGGACGACGTGGCCGGAACCGGCTGCTTCGGATCATTGCGGTACTGTTCGCGGGTGTCCTCCTGCTTGCTGCCCAGCCGCGTCCGCCTGCGGTTGTTCTTGATGTAAACGGCGCGATCGGGCCTGCGAGCGCGTCCTACATTGCCCACGGATTGCGGGACGCTGCCGAACGGGGTGCACCATTGATAATCCTGCGGCTTGATACACCCGGCGGCCTTGATACGTCCATGAGGCAGATCATCCGCGACATACTGGCATCGCCGGTGCCGGTCGCCACCTATGTCAGCCCCAGCGGTGCCCGGGCGGCAAGTGCGGGCACCTTTCTTCTTTATGCGAGCCACCTTGCCGCCATGGCGCCGGGCACCAATGTCGGCGCCGCGACGCCGGTGCAGATTGGCGGGTCACCCTTGGGTGGCGGTGAGGGCGATCAAAAGACTGAACCGAACGACAAGAATTCGGGTAATCCAATGCATGCCAAGGCAGTAAATGACGCCGTCGCTTATATCCGCTCGCTCGCCGAGCTGCGCGGCCGCAATGCTGATTGGGCGGAAAAGGCCGTGCGGGAAGCAGCCAGCCTGTCCGCTAGCGCTGCGTTGGAGCAGGGCGTCATTGATATGGAGGTGCGATCTGTCGATGAACTTCTGACGCGCGCCGATGGCCGCGCGATGATCGTGAATGGCAACAGGATCACGCTGGCAACCCGCGGACTGGATGTCGAGCAGGTGACTCCTGACTGGCGGACCGGATTGCTGAGCGCCATTACAGATCCCAATGTCGCCATGATATTGATGATGGTGGGCGTTTACGGCCTGATCTTCGAATTCATGAATCCCGGCGCGGTCTATCCTGGAATGGTGGGGGCGATCTGCCTGCTCGTCGGCCTTTATGCCTTCGCGGCCTTGCCAATGAATTATGCGGGGCTGGCGCTATTGATGCTTGGCATTGGCCTTATGGTGGCTGAGCTATTCACACCGTCTCTTGGCATATTGGGCATTGGCGGGGTGATCGCCTTTGTGCTGGGCGCGGCCATTCTTTTCGATACCGACATGCCTCAGTTCCGTCTCGCCTGGCCAGTGATTGGAGGTCTCGCGGTGGTCAGCCTGGGGCTGGTGCTGTTTGCAGGCCGACTTGCGCTTTCCACCCGTCGCAGCCGCGTGGTCAGCGGAAGGGAAGAAATGATTGGCTCAATCGCCGTGGTGCAGGACTGGAGCGACGGACAGGGCCACGTCTTCGTGCATGGTGAGCGCTGGAACGCCGTCAGCGCCACCCCCCTAGATACCGGTGAGCGCGTTCAGATCATTGCGCTTGACGGTCTGACACTCCGCGTCGTCCTCGGCGATCCGGATTACATAAGGAGTTTGGAGCGATGATGAACGGCTTGGTCTATTATGTTCCGGCATTGATATTGCTGCTGCTGTTCCTTTCAGCGACGATCAAGATATTGAGGGAATATGAGCGCGGCGTTGTCTTCACTCTCGGCCGATTCACGGGGGTCAAGGGGCCGGGCCTTATCCTCCTCATCCCTTTGATCCAACAGATGGTTCGCACCGATCTTCGCACGCTGGTGCTCGATGTGCCGACGCAGGATGTCATCAGTCACGACAATGTTTCAGTGCAGGTGAACGCCGTTATCTATTTCCGCGTCATCGATCCGGAAAAGGCGATCATTCAGGTGGAAGACTTCATGCAGGCGACAAGTCAGCTCGCACAAACGACACTTCGTTCCGTTCTTGGCAAGCATGAACTGGACGAGATGCTGGCGGATCGGGATAAGCTCAACAACGACATACAGGAGATTCTTGACGCCCAGACGGACAGTTGGGGGATCAAGGTTGCCAATGTCGAAATCAAGCATGTCGACTTGAACGAGACGATGATCCGAGCCATCGCGCGCCAGGCGGAGGCTGAACGTGAGCGCCGCGCCAAGATCATCAATGCAGAGGGTGAGCAGCAGGCCGCGCAGAAACTGCTTGAAGCAGCGCGGATATTGAGTGGCCAGCCGGAAGCGATGCAGCTACGCTATCTGAGTTCGCTGAATGTCATTGCGGGGGAAAAGAACTCCACTATTGTTTTCCCTGTTCCGCTGGAGTTTGGCAAGTTGCTGAGGACAGACAAGGAATAGCTGGCCCGCAGGACCGGCGCTTTCCTCAAATATCCTGCACCAGACGGCCATAAAGTTCCGGCCGCCGATCACGGAAAAAGCCCATTCCCGCGCGGTGTTTGCGCGCGCGGTCCAGATCGAGCGTTGCTACCAATGCTCCCGGTTCCTTCGAACCGGCTTCGGCAACGAAGTCGCCCCATTCATCAGTGATGAAGCTGTGACCGTAGAAGATCTGCCCATCCTCCTCGCCAATACGGTTGGCGGCGATGACCGGCATGACGTTCGACACGGCGTGGCCCAGCATGGCGCGGCGCCACATCCGGCTGGTGTCCAGATCGGCATCATAGGGCTCCGATCCTATGGCCGTTGGAAAGAACAGCATTTCCGCGCCCATCAACGCCATGATGCGCGCAGTTTCCGGATACCACTGGTCCCAGCATATGCCGACGCCAATCGTTCCGTAGCGGGTTTCCCACACCTTGAAGCCGCTATTGCCGGGGCGGAAATAGTATTTTTCTTCATAGCCTGGCCCGTCGGGAATATGACTTTTGCGATAGACGCCCATGATTTCGCCGGCATCATCGATCATGGCCAGCGAGTTATAATGATGCTGCCCGTCACGCTCGAAGAAGCTGGTCGGGATATAGATGTTGAGCTCGGCCGCCAATCGCTGCATGGCCAGCACAGCGGGATGCTCTCCCACCGGACACGCTTGAGCGAAGATCGCTTCTTCCTCGACCTTGCAGAAGTAATGCCCTTCGAACAATTCGGGCGGAAGGATGATTTTCGCGCCCCGCGCGGCCGCCTGCCGTACCTGAGCTGACACGGCGGCAATATTCTCGTCCATATCATTGGAAAAGGCGAGTTGCAGGGCGGCAACAGTAACCTGGGTCATCCTTTACTCCGTTCGTCCCGATCGAAGTCCAGGGACGGCAACATGTGCATATTTGCCTATATCAGGCGTGCCCGATGCAACTGCTCAGGCACTCGGCATTTGCTGGCTGATGCAGTGAAAACTGCCACCGCCGGTCAATATGGCATCGCTCATCAATCCGACAATATCCCGCCCGGGAAAAAACGGTTTCAGAGCTTCCAGCGCCGCCTGATCGTTGGGTTGGCCGTAAACCGGCACTACTACGGCTGCATTGCCAATGTAGAAGTTCATATAGCTGGCGGGAACAATCTGCCCGTCGCGCCGCACCAGACCGGGGGAGGGCATGGGAACGACGTCCAGGCCAAAGGAACGCGCCCGCGATTTAGCGTCGGCATAGATAGCCGCGTTGGGGTCATCCTCACCGGAAGGCACCGGAATGGCCAGCAGGCTTTCCCCCACGAAACGCGCCAGATTGTCTACATGCCCGTCCGTATGATCGTTGAGCAATCCGTCACCCAGCCACAATATAGAGTTATAGCCAAGGCTACCTGCCAGCAGCGTTTCGATCTTGCGCCGGTCAAGGTCCGGATTACGGTTGGGATTGAGCAGGCATTGCTCAGTGGTGACGGCAAGGCCGGTGCCATCAGTGTCCACCGCACCGCCTTCGAAAATCCAGTGTCCCTTCGCGCAGGGCATCTCCACCTGGGCAGCGAGCAATGCGCCAATATCCTTATCGCCGGGCATATCATAACTGCCGCCCCAGCCATTGAATTCAAAATCCACCAGTGCGCGCATTTGGCCATTGCTGACAGCGATGGGACCAGTGTCGCGCAGCCAGATGTCGCCAAAAGGAAGAGTCTGAACGGTCACGCCGGCGTGAACCAGCACGCGTGCGGCATCCGCCGAGGCAGCGTCTGCCGCTACCAGCCGCACTTCCTCTCCTTTGCCGTTCGCATGCACGGCATTGGCGAAGGCGGCGGCCTGCATCCGCGCGCCCTCAAATGCGTTTGGCCATTCGGCGGGATTGCTTGGAAAGCCGATCCATGCCCAATCATGCTGGGCCCATTCGGCTGGCTGGCGGTAGGTCATGGTTTTCAATCCCGGGCTTGTCAGCGATTTACGCCCTCTTTGAGCCAGACAGAGCGCAATCGCAAGAACGCTTCACGCAAGCAGCGACAGATGACGATCATGACGGATGTTGGAAGGCGCGCGAGGATTCAACCATATCTTCGATTGGCCGGGGTCCCTCTTGACCCGCAGTGGCCGGATTTTCATCGCAACCATTATATAGGGATGCGGCTATCCCATTTTTTTGGTCGGGGCGAGAGGATTCGAACCTCCGACCCCCACACCCCCAGTGTGATGCGCTACCAGGCTGCGCTACGCCCCGACCAGAGCGGCGGCTCTTAAGCTCATCTTCGCAGCGTTGCAAGAGTGTTGGCGCGCCCTGCGGATTTTTATGGCGCGGTTCTTATCCGGTTGCGTTGCCGTTCCTATTTGTGATAGCCGCCCGCCGTTGCTATGGGGCGAACTCATCATAATTCTGCGCTCCCTTCAGGAAACGAGAATCTTCACCATGCTTACCACTTCTGCCTTTGCCCAGACCAGCGGAGCGGCCGCTTCCGGCGGTGCTAGCTTTATCGTCCAGCTTCTTCCGCTGCTTCTGATATTCGTGGTCTTCTACTTTCTTCTCATTCGTCCGCAGCAGAAGAAAATGAAGGAGCATCGCACCGCTATCGAAGCCGTGAAGAAGGGCGACCAGGTCATCACGGGCGGCGGTCTTGTGGGTAAGGTGGTTCGGGTCGATGACAATTATGTGGACGTGGAAATCGCTCAGGGCGTGAAAGTCAAAGTGGTCAAAGCGACGCTTTCCAACGTTGTCCAGCCGGACAGCGTGAAACCTGCAAACGACTGAACGGTCCATGCTTGACTTCCCCCGCTGGAAAATCTGGCTCGTAAGTCTGACTGTTATTGTCGGCGTTCTCCTTTCCATTCCCAGCTTCCTGCCGGAAAGGATAACCGAGCAATGGCCGGCCTCGCTGCGGCCGCGGATCAATCTTGGCCTTGACCTGTCGGGCGGAAGCCACATTCTGCTGGAAGCCGATACGAAGGACATTGCCAAGCAGCGCCTTGCAACCATGGAAGAAACGGTTCGCACCGAATTACGACGGGGCGATCCCAAGATTTCCATCGGTGATATTTCCCGCCGTAACAACAAGCTCTCTTTCATGGTCCGGGACGGGAGCCAGGTTGATGCGGCGGTGGAGCGTATCCGCTCGCTGACGCAAGGTGCGGGCATGAGCGGCCAGCGCGACTGGAATGTCGAAGTCGTCGACAGCAGCACTATTGTTCTCACGCCCACATCCTCCGGCCTTAATGCGGCGGTGGATAGCGCCATGGAAGTGGCGACCGAAGTCATCCGCAAGCGTATCGACGAAATGGGCACCAAGGAGCCCACGATTATTCGTCAAGGCGCGAACCGGATCGTTGTGCAGGTGCCGGGCCTTCAGGATCCCGAAGCGTTGAAATCCCTGCTGGGCAAAACGGCCAAGTTGGAATTCAAGCTGGTCGATTTTACCGCTGATCCCGCCGATCTGGCGAATGGTCGCGCGCCTGTGGGCAGTGAAATCCTGCCTTATCCCACCAATCCTTCCGGCGTACCTTATATTGCCGTCAAGCGGCAGGTGATGATCAGCGGCGATCAGCTCATCGATGCGCAGCAGGGCTTTGATCAGCAAAACAATCAGCCGGTGGTCAACATCCGGTTTGACGGAGCGGGCGGCCGCAAGTTCGCGCGGGTGACGACTGAAAATGTCAATCGACCGTTTGCTATCATCCTTGACGGCGTTGTCCTTTCAGCGCCCAACATCAATGAACCAATTCTGGGCGGTTCGGCGCAGATTTCCGGCAGTTTCACCGTTGCCAGCGCCAATGAGCTCTCCATCGCGCTCCGCTCGGGCAAGCTGCCCGTCGCGTTGACGGTAGTGGAGGAGCGCACCGTAGGACCGGACCTGGGCGCTGACTCCATCCGCAAGGGCATTCTGGCGAGCGTGATTGCGACCGTCGCGGTGCTTGGGTTCATGATCGTGACATATGGACGCTTCGGCCTCTATGCGAATATCGCGCTCGTCATCAATATCTTCCTGATCGTCGGGATTATGGCACTGTTCAATGCGACTCTGACACTGCCCGGCATTGGCGGTTTCGTGCTTACGATCGGTGCGGCTGTCGATGCCAACGTCCTAATCAACGAGCGTATCCGGGAAGAGCAGCGACGTGGGCGATCTATTCTCCATACCGTCGAAGTCGGATATAAGGAGGCGAGCCGCGCCATTTTTGACGCCAACATC
Source organism: Rhizorhapis sp. (assembly GCA_036570425.1). GTDB lineage: Bacteria > Pseudomonadota > Alphaproteobacteria > Sphingomonadales > Sphingomonadaceae > Rhizorhapis. Next base: position 119,464 of record DATCYF010000009.1, read on the forward strand.
ACAAATGTCATTGCCGCCGCACTGATGTTCTATTTCGGATCAGGTCCGATCCGCGGCTTTGCGGTCGTGCTGGTCATCGGTGTGATCACCAGTGTTTTCACCGCCGTTACAGTGTCGCGCCTGCTTGCCAGCTTCTGGCTGCGCAAGCGGCCGACGAAACTGACGATCTAGCGGGCGGGGAGAAAATTTATGCGCCTTTTGAAACTCGTCCCGGAAAATACGAATATCCATTTCCTGAAATGGCGGAACGTCGCCATGACGATCAGCCTTCTGTCGATCATAGCATCTATCGTGCTGGTGTCTGTCAGAGGTTTGAACCTGGGCGTGGATTTCGTCGGCGGGCAGATGGTTCGCGTGACTTTCAGCGATACCCCTGATCTGGATGACCTACGTAAGAGAGTTGATGCGCTTGGTTTTGGCGACGTCACGATCCAGCAATTTGGCGGCCCGCACGAAGTGACAATCCGCACACCTTTGCCAGAAGGCGGCGAAGGTGCTTCGAACCGGGCTGCAACGGCGTTGAAGCAAACGGTGATGGCTGGCTATCCAGACGCGCGTTTCGGTAGCGTGGATGCCGTGTCCGGCAAAGTGTCCGGTGAACTGTTCCGAACGGGCAGCTATGCAATGCTGTTCGCGATGATCGCCATTTCGATCTATATCTGGTTCCGGTTTGAATGGCAGTTCGGTATCGGTGCCTTGTTCGCCCTTGTCCATGACGTGGCGCTGACCTTCGGATTTTTCGCGCTGACACAGTTTGAATTCGATCTCAACATCGTGGCTGCGATACTGACCATCATTGGCTATTCGCTTAACGATACCATTGTCATTTATGATCGAATTCGAGAAAATCTGCGAAAATACCGGAAGATGCAAATCATTCCAATTCTCGATCTTTCGATCAATGAAACGCTCTCGCGGACCATCATGACATCGCTTACGATGATCGTTGCGTTGGGTTCTCTCTTGATCTGGGGACCTGAGGTGATCTTCGGATTCACTGCCGCGATGCTGCTCGGCATTTTTGTGGGCACCTATTCTTCCGTCTACATGGCCGCGCCGATTCTGGTGTGGGCAAAGGTGGGGCCGCACAGTTTCGTCCCCAATGAAACTGGCCCTGTGGCTGGCGCGGAACGGATGGGTGGTTCGGAGCGTATCAAATAGCAATGTTCGAAATGCGTCGCGATCCTAATGGGGCAGGGCCGGTCATTAGCGGTTTTTCCGGCCTGGGCTTTCGCATCCAGGATACGGTGTTTCCCAATGGTCTATTGCTCACTCCGCAAGAGGCCGCACCTTGGGAGGCGCCGTCCATCCAACATCTGGATGTGGCGGAAATCGCACCATTGCTGGCGCTTCATCCATTACCAGAGTTCCTGCTGCTGGGTACGGGCGATACGCTGATCCAGCCACCCCGCGCTTTTGTCAGGGCGTTGGAAGGGCGCGGTATAGGCGTGGAATCGATGGATAGTCGCGCCGCCGCTCGCGCATGGGGCGTGCTGCGCGCCGAAGAACGATGGATCGTTGGGGCGTTTCTGCCGCTCTGATCGCGAGCGCTATTTCCCGGCGATTTCGCTCAAATGGGCGAGCAACGCATCACCATTGGCCTTCCAGCTAAATCGTCGAACCGTGTCCCGCACGCTCTCTGCCGACGGCGGATTAGAGAGGAGATCGCGGATGGCCGTGGCGATGGCCAGCGGCTCCCGTGCGACAATCCGTCCGGCCTCCGCTCGATCGACCACCTCGCGCGCACCGCCTGCATCGCTGATGACAATGGGGGTCCCGCAGGCAAGCGCTTCGATCCAGGCATTGGCAAGACCCTCCGAAGCAGAAGGCAGCGCCATCACATCAGCCGCAGCAACAAACGCGGGAAGGGCCTCATGGACCACGCTCCCCAGCAGGCGTACGCGCCGCGTGACGCCCAATTCCTTTGCCAACCGCACATAGCCGGCTCGCTCGGATCCCTCACCCGCCAATAGCAGGGTGACGTTCGGAAGGGCGGGCAAGGCCCGGATCAGCAGATCTTGTCCTTTTCGTGGGATGAGCGCGCCCGTGCTGATGATTACTGGCCCCGAGAGCCCAAGTGCCGCCTTGGCAACAGTGCGATCTGGCGCAGGCCGGAAACGGTCAAAATCGACCCCGGTATAATGCACCCTGATCTTGTCGCCTTCGATGCCTAGAGCGATCATATCCTCCCGCATCGCGGCCGATACGGCGAGAAGCCCTGAAGCGGCATTTGCGGCGCGCGTGATTTGCGGTCCAGTGGCTCTCTGCCTTGCCCAATGGTGTATATCCGCCCCCCGCGCCTTTATGGAGAAGGGGATGGCGAGGCGTCGGGCAATCCGCATTGCTGCCGGGCCATCCGGATAGAAGAAACTGGCATCGATCACGTCAAATGGCTTTTCGGTATGCAGACGGTTTGCCAGCGGCAGCACGGCGCGCGCGATGTTTGCGGGATGAAAGCGTCCACCCAGTGCAGGAATGATAGGAAAGCGGGGGCGAAAAACGGAAAGACCGCGCCATTCCTCTACCTGTGGCAGCGCTGCCAGGGTCCGATATCTGCCTGTGCCTGAAAGCGGCCATGGCGGTATGCCGCGCGGCGCAATCACCGTGACTTCGACGTTTGGGCGGCATGCTAATTCACGCGTCTGCCGCTCCACAAATATTCCGAAATTGGGTCGGCTGGCGTCAGGAAATAATGTGGAAAGGGTCAGGACGCGTAGGGACATGGGGTACGGCTATAGCGATCAAAGATGCACAAATTGCGAATGCCCGTCTTGTTCTCCTCATAGATTCCGCACCAGTTTCACAGCTACGCCCATCCATGCGGGATCAGCGATCACCTGCTGTCGCATGCCCGTGCCCAGCGGCAATATGTGCAGCTTGCCATCTTCGCGGCCGACGAGGCGGCCGAACAGGAAGCGGCCCGCGGGGCGGGGAAGGAGGACGTCGCGATTGAGCGCACCGGAAAATGCGGCGGGCATCAGCCGTTCGCACCAAATTTCATCGCCACTGCGATAATCGCCGACGCCAGCCGTTACACGCACCGCGATGAGGCCCGGGGAGGCGAGGGGCGGAATTGCAGTGGCGGGCTTCGCGGGTGCGTGCGCGCCATTATGGTTCAGCAACGCAGCAACAGGAATGCTTTCCTGATCCGGCATACGAACGAGATCGGCGGATTGAACTCCCAAAGCTTTCGCGATACGATTTAGCCAGCCAACCGAAACGGTTCGCGTTCCAGTCTCCAAACGGCCAATAGTCTGCGCCGTAGTAGGCGGATCGCAGCGTTTTGCGACGTCGTCCAACGTCAGCCCCTTGGCTTTGCGGATTTCGCGGATGCAGGTGATCATGTCATTTTCCGTATAACCAATGTGGTTTTAGTCTTTCCTACATATTCGCCGCTGTGGCAAGGCCCTGAGTATATTTTCACCATAGGAGGCCATATGAACACATATTCCGAGGCTGCCGCACGCGTGCAATATGCAGAGCAATGCATTGAGGATGCAGATGGCGTTGGCCGCAGGGTTAAGGTGCATTTGGGCGAATCGCCCCTTGTATGGCTCAGATCACGGGGAATGCTGACGGACAGGCAATTCCTGGCCGGAGAGGCGCTTCGACGCGACTGGGAATTGGCGGGATTGGGTCCGCGTGTCACAATGCGATGGGATGAAGCGCCTTCCTCTGGCTACAGCCGTGGGGCGCCAGGGGCACCGGACCCCGCTATAACTCAGCTTTCCGCCCGGCAACGCTTCGACGGGGCGATAGAAGAGGCAGGGGCGGGTCTAGCCGATATATTATGGCGCGTGGTGTGCGCGGGGGAGGGAATTAGCCATGCGGAAAAAGCGCTGCGATGGCCAGCACGAGCCGGCAAGCTGGTGCTGACCCTCGCACTCGACCGCGTGGCAGCGTTTTACCGCATCGGTTGAAGGCGTTGGCGCGATCCTCGCGAATGAGCCGGGCCACCATGATGGCCTTGTTCAATAAGCCCGTGCAATGGCGAATTCCACCGCCTCTGTAAGTGCAGCCTTCGCCTTGCCGCCTGCAAAGGCGCCCAGCGCATCAATGGCGCGTTGGCCATAATGACGGGCGCGGGCCAGCGTATCGGCTATTGCACCGCTTTTCTGCAAGAGCGCCGTAGCATGGGACAGATCGTCGTCACTGGTAAGGTGTCCGGCGATAGCTTTGCGCCAGAACTGCTTTTCCTCTTCATTTCCGCGAGCATAGGCAAGGATGACCGGTAGCGTCACCTTGCCGTCGCGGAAATCGTCGCCTGCATCCTTGCCCATGGTCTTTTCATCCGACGCATAGTCGATGGCGTCGTCCACGAGTTGAAAGGCGATACCAAGGTTGCGCCCATAGGTGTCGAGCGCCATTTCCTGAGCATCGTCGCGTTCAGCAACGACCGCTGCAATACGGCAGGCCGCTGCGAAGAGAGCAGCCGTCTTTGCGCCAATGATCTCCAGATAATGCTCTTCGTCCGTGTCAATGCGGCGTTGGGCAGTGAGTTGATTGACCTCTCCCTCCGCGATCACGGCCGATGCGTTGGATAGGATGCGCAGAACCTTGAGCGATCCATCCTCGACCATCAATTCAAACGAGCGGCTGAACAGGAAGTCGCCTACGAGCACGCTGGCACTGTTGCCCCAGATGATGTTCGCCGTCTTGCGGCCGCGCCGCATACCGGATCCATCGACCACGTCGTCGTGGAGCAGCGTTGCCGTGTGGATGAATTCGACGGCGGCGGCCAGCTTGTGATGACGGGCGCCTTGATATTCCAGCAATTCGGCGCAAGCGAGGGTCAGCATCGGCCGCAGCCGCTTGCCGCCACCGGCGATCAGATGGCCGGCCAATTCCGGAATCAGCGGGATTTTGGACTGCATCCGTTCCAGAATGACGCTGTTGACGGCGTTCATGTTATCGGCGACCAGCGACATCATGGGTTCAAGCGACGGCGGCGCGCCGCGATTCAGGTTATGAACGGTGGCAGTCATATGTGGGGCGATGTGGCGATGCCGGAAGAATAAGGCAAGCATAATAGCTTGCTTGCAGGGTCAATCTTCGCAAAAAGCCGCTTGAGAAGGGATTCGGTCATGGACGAGACGCTGAAACGATATCGCGAAAGCATCGACAATATCGATGCAGCGCTTGTCTTCATGCTGGCAGAGCGATTCAAGATCACGCAGGCTGTCGGCCGCTACAAGGCCGAACATGCTCTTCCTGCCGCTGATCCCGGGCGCGAAGATCGTCAGATCGCCCGTCTACGGCAATTGGCGGCCGACGCGCATCTCGATCCGGAATTCAGCGAGAAATTCCTTCGCTTCATTATCGATGAAGTGATTCGGCACCATGAAGGAATGCAGGCGAAATAGCGGAGGTTCAGTTCCTAAGCCGCCTCCGGCAGGCTCAGCCGCGCGAGTAAACCGCCAAGGTCTTCACTTTCCTCCAGCGCAACGCTGCCATCATAGATTTCGGCCACATCGCGAACAATGGCTAACCCCAGGCCAGTACCGGGCTTGCCGGAATCCAGTCGAGCACCCCGATCGAAAATGCGGATGCGGTCACGTTCGGGGATGCCCGTTCCGTCATCCTCCACAACAAGCTCGACCATATTGTCGTTCTTCATGACGGTCACAAAGACGCTGCCCCCGCCATATTTGGCGGCGTTCTCGACCAGATTGCCCAGCATTTCATCCAGGTCCTGCCGTTCCACGCGAACTACGGCTGTCTTGTCTCCGTCAATGTCCAGTCGCACATCAGGATAGAGCCTGCCTACCGCCCGCTCCACAGCGACCAGGCTAGGCCAGACTTCGGCCCGGCAATGCGCCGACCCTCGCCGACCCACCGCGCGCGCGCGGGCGAGGTGATGGTCAACCTGACGCCGCATGGTCGCGGCCTCCCGAATTACTGTGTCGGATAGATCGGGCGCCTTGGCGGTGGCGGCGTTCATGATGACGGTGAGCGGCGTTTTCAGGGCGTGGGCAAGATTGCCTGCATGCCGCCGCGCCTCCTCCGCCTGCCTTTCATTATGGGCGAGCAATTCGTTCAATTCCTCGACCATTGGCATGATTTCGTCCGGCAAGGGCGCAGTGACGCGATTCTTGTCCCCCGTGCGCATCCTGGAAATTTCCAGGCGCACGCTGCGCAGGGGGCGCAGGCCATAAAAGGTCTGTAATGTCGCCATGATGATGAGACCCAGGCCGAGTATGGCAAAGCTTTTGATCAGGGTCGAACGGAGAACCGCAATCTGTTGATCAAGGCTGGCGCGTGCCTGAGCGACCATGAATCTCCAGGCGACGTTGGACCCTGGCAGGCGCACGGTCCGCTCCATGAGGCGCAAAGGTTCGCCGGGAAACTGCTTGCTGTCGTAGACGTGAGGCCGCAGGTCCTGATGCTCGTCATCGGCCTGCAGAGCACGGTCCCACAGGGAGCGGGAGCGGAAATCGTCAAAGCCCTTGCCGCTGATCTGAAAATAAATGCCGCTATTGGGTTCCAGAAAGCGCTGGTCAGCAAGTGGCCGGATAAGTCGCACTTCGCCATCGGGGCCGATCTCGGCCGAGCTGATCATCGCGGTCAGCACATAATTGAGACCCTCGTCGAAACTGCGAGTCACTGCATCCGTAAGCACCCGGTCGAGGGCCACGCCGCCGCCGATCAGCAGCAGCGTGATCCATAGCGCCGCTATGCCGATCATGCGGCGGCTTAGCGAACCAGTGGCGCCTATTTGGGGGCTTTCTTCCGTCGGATCCATTTATCTCGCGTTCATCCTGATCGCGGGCACCCCACCAGACAGCATGTCTCGATCATGCGCGACACTGATGGATGACGGCGCTTTTACGCCTGCTCTTCCAGGCTGTAGCCAAGACCCCTGATCGTGGTGATGACGTCAGGTCCAAGCTTCTTCCGAATGCGCGTAACAAACACTTCTATGGTATTGGAATCGCGGTCAAAATCCTGATCGTAAATATGTTCGATCAGTTCGGTGCGGGATACGACCTTACCTTTGTGATGCAGGAGATAAGAGAGCAGCTTATATTCCTGCGCGGTCAATTTCACCGGCTCGCCTTTCAGCGTCACCTTGCCCGATCGGGTGTCGAGGCGCACGTCGCCAGCCTTGAGCTCGCTTGACGCATTGCCCGAAGCGCGACGGATGAGCGCGCGCAGGCGGGCGATCAACTCCTCGCTCTGGAACGGCTTGGCGAGGTAATCGTCGGCGCCCGCGTCCAGCCCCGCCACCTTGTCCGACCAGCTATCGCGCGCCGTGAGGACAAGCACCGGGAAAGCCAGTCCTTCCTTGCGCCAGCGATCCAGCACTGTCAGCCCGTCAATCTCCGGCAGACCAAGATCCAGGACAACCGCGTCATAGCTCTCCGTAGAGCCAAGAAAATGCCCCTCTTCGCCATCGGTGGCGAGGTCGACGGCGTAGCCTACCCCTTCCAAAGTGTTTTTCAGTTGCTGGCCCAGATGGGGCTCGTCCTCAACAATCAACAGCCGCATACCGGACCTTCACCCTGTTTAGCTCAACTAGCGCAAAATCAACGCGAGCGCCTGACGATATCGCCTGAACGGCCGTCGACATCAACCCATACAACACGGCCTTCCCGCATATATTTCAAGCGGTACTCGCCCCTGCGGTTGTCGAATTCGCTGCCGAGGTAGTTTGCTCCGTCCATTTCGCGCTCTACACGACGCTTGATGATCGAAAAGGGCATGACCTGACCATCGAGCATGGCACGGCGCGCGGCGTCCTGCTCAAAGCGCCGGGGCTTGATGTCCCCACGCGGCTGATCGTTCCGGCCCCATCCGCCGCGCCCCTGATCCGCGGAGGCAGGCGTCGACAGTCCGGTAATGACAAGTCCAGCAGCCAGGAAAACTGGCAGAAGAACGGGTTTCCACTCCATCATGGCTACATGGCATAGGCCAGAAGGATTGAACAGGTGGTGAATGGTTCAGAAAGCACGCCGACAGGAAAACACGGATTGGGGGTATCGGCGCAACAAGCCTGCCATGCTTGCGCTTGCCCTTTCCTGTCATCCCTCCTAACTCCCGCCCTATGTTGGCACCTATTCTCTCCTATGAAGACCTTGGCCTTATTCAGGGCAGCGGCTGGTTGTTCCAGGGCCTTGACCTCTACATCGGTGAACGCGATCGTCTGGCGCTCATCGGGCGCAATGGCGCTGGCAAGACGACGCTGCTGAAGCTGATTGCAGGGAGCGTGGAACCGGACAAAGGGTTGCGCAGCATCGTGCCGGGCACGCATGTGGTCATGCTGGAGCAGGACCCGGACCTCACCCATTTCGAAACCCTTCATGATTTCGCCTGCGGTGGCGAGAATGCGCCGCCCCGGCATGAGGTGGAGGCAATCGCGGATCAGCTTGGCATTGATCTTTCGCGTCTGGCCAAAACCGCATCGGGCGGTGAGCGCCGCCGAGCGGCCATTTGCCGTGCGCTGGCGAGTCAGCCTGATCTGTTGTTGCTCGATGAGCCGACGAACCATCTTGATCTTGCCGCGATTGACTGGCTGGAAAGCTGGCTCAATCGTTATACGGGGGCATTCATCGTCATCAGCCATGATCGCACCTTCCTTACGCGGCTGACGCGGCAGACGCTGTGGCTCGATCGGGGCAGCTTGCGTCGCAATGAGATTGGATTCGGCGGCTTCGAAGCATGGATGGAGAAAGTCTATGCCGATGATGCGCGCGCGGCGGACAAGCTTGACGCAAAGCTGAAGATCGAAGCACATTGGCTGGAGCGCGGTGTCACTGCCCGGCGCAAGCGTAATCAGGGTCGCCTCGGCAAGCTGCACGAAATGCGGGCGCAACGCGCAGCCATGATGGGCCCCGCCGGCACCGCGAAGCTGGCGGTGGCCTCCGATGATGTGAAAACCAAGAGCGTCATTGTGGCCGAACAGGTAACGAAGGCATTCGGCGAACGGACGGTCATCAAGGATTTCTCGCTCCGTATCCAGCGCGGCGACCGCATTGGCATCGTGGGCGCAAATGGTGCGGGCAAGACGACACTCCTGAAACTCCTGACTGGTGAGATTGCCCCTGACAGTGGCGCAGTAACGCTGGCCAAGACGCTGGACGGAGTCATCATTGACCAGCAGCGCAGCCTGATGGCGGCTGACAAGCGGGTGCGCGACGTTCTTGCCGATGGCGGCGACTGGATCGATGTTCGTGGCGTCAGGAAGCATGTGCAGGGCTATTTGAAGGACTTTCTGTTCGAGCCCACTCTGGTGGATGTCAAGGTAGGCACCCTATCGGGTGGCGAGCGGTCGCGGCTGCTGCTGGCCCGGGAATTCGCGCGAGCGTCCAACTTGCTGGTGCTGGACGAACCGACCAATGACCTTGACCTTGAAACCCTTGATCTATTGCAGGAAGTGATTGCCGATTATGATGGCACGGTGCTGATCGTCAGCCATGACCGGGACTTTCTGGATCGCACGGTGACAGTGACGCTGGGTCTGGACGGCAGTGGTCATGTGGACGTCGTCGCTGGCGGCTATGAGGATTGGGAGGCGAAACGCCGGCCTCGGAACGCAGGGAAAACGACTGCCAGGAAGGACGCGAGTTCGCCACCACCGCCGAAGCAGCAGACCAAGCTCAGCTACAAGGATCAGCGGGATTACGAATTGCTGCCCCGACGCGTCGAAGAACTGGAAGCGCAAATCGTGCGGGATGAGCAGGCGCTCAGCGATCCGGACCTTTATGTCAAGGAGCCAGAACGGTTTGCCGCGCTCAGCAAGGCGGTGGAGAAAGCGCGCGCGGACAAGGATGCTGCTGAAGAGCGCTGGCTCGAACTGGCTGAAATGGCAGAAGCGCTGAGCGGCTAAGGTGAACGGCGACGCCTTGAATGCACCGGCACCATGCCAGCATCATATAAGGTCGGAGAATGAGTGAAGCCCTCCCCATCGGAGCGGTGCTTCCCGATCTGCTCGCCACCTTGTCTGCAGGCAGCAATGCCGTTCTGGTGGCTCCGCCCGGTGCAGGCAAGACAACGGCGGTCGCTCCCGCTTTGCTTGATCAGCCCTGGTGCACTGGGCAAATCCTGCTCCTTTCCCCACGCCGTCTGGCCGCTCGCGCTGCCGCGGAGCGTATGGCGGTCCTGGCGGGGGAGCCGGTAGGGCAGACGATTGGCTATGCAACGCGCATGGACAGCAGGCAGTCTGCTCGCACTCGTATTCTGGTTTTAACGGAAGGTATTTTCCGCAACCGGATTCAGGACGATCCGGAACTGTCCGGCATATCCGCCGTCCTCTTCGATGAGGTTCATGAGCGCAGCCTTGATAGCGATTTTGGCTTGGCTCTGGCGCTTGATGCGCAAGAGGCGCTTCGCTCCGATCTCCGGCTGCTGGCCATGTCGGCCACGCTGGATGGCGCGCGCTTTTCTGCCTTGATGCACGATGCACCGGTTATCGAGAGTGAAGGACGCTCCTGGCCATTGGACTTGCGTCATATCGGTCGAGCGGCGGAAAAGCGGATAGAGGACGATATGGCCGCCGCCATCCGGCACGCGCTGGAGGAGGAGTGCGGCGATCTGCTCGCTTTTCTGCCAGGCGTGGCCGAGATAGAACGTACTGCCGAGCGGCTGGATGGACTGCCACCTACTATCGTCGTTCACAAGCTGCACGGTTCTCTCGACCCTGCGGACCAGCGCGCTGCCATTCGCGCCGCTGAAGCTGGCATGCGCAAGGTTATTCTCGCCACCAGCATTGCGGAAACCAGCCTTACCATAGACGGCGTTCGCATCGTCATCGATAGCGGTCTCGCTCGTCGTCCGCGCTATGACCGCGCAGCCGGCCTGACCCGGCTTGTCACGGAAAAGGCCAGTCAGGCCGCCGCTGCCCAGCGTGCGGGCCGCGCGGCGCGGCAGGCCCCCGGCGTGGCTTACCGCTTATGGGAAGCAGCGGCCACCAGCGGCATGCCTCCCTATGATCCGCCTGAGATATTGGAGCGCGACCTTTCCACGCTGCTCCTGGATTGCGCGCAGTGGGGCGTGGCTGATCCAGCGCAGCTTAAATGGATCGATCCGCCGCCCGCCGCTGCCGTGCAGGAGGCTCGCGTCCGTTTGCAATCGCTGGAGGCATTGGACGACGATGATCGGATCACCGCGCATGGCAAGGCGATTTCCCGCCTCCCGCTTGAGCCCCGACTGGCGCATATGTTGGTACGAGCGGGCGATAGGGACTTGGGCTGGATGGCGGCCGAAGTTGCGGTGCTTGTTACCGAGCGAGGCCTTGGCGGCAATGATGCCGATCTTACGCAACGTCTTCAGCGTTGGCGGCGCGAGACGGGCAAGCGTGCCGAAGCGAGCAGGGCGCTGGTAAAGAGGTGGACCGGTCTTGTGAGCCGGAACTCTGCGCATCGGGGGAATGACGATACACGAGATATCGGCATCTGCCTCGCCCTTGCCTTTCCTGACCGGATATCCAGACGCCGCAATGCCGATGGGGAGGATTGGATCAGCGCCGGGGGACGCGCCTTTCGTCTTGATCCGCTCTCTCCCCTCGCCCGAGAGGAATGGCTGGCGGTCGGTGAGGTGCAGGGGCGTGCGGCAGGTGCGCGGATACTCTCTGCCGCTCCAATAGACGCGGCCGCAGTGCAGGCGCTGTTCCCGGATCGGATCAAGGATATGCGCACTGTCCGTTTCCGGCCGGATACCGGCGGAGTGGAGACATTGCGTGAAAGGCGAATCGGCGCCATTCGTCTTGCCAGTGGACCCGACGACAGCCCCGACCCGGAAGCAGTTGCGGCTGCGCTGCTGGAGGGTGTGAGGGCAGGAGGGTTGAACCTTCTTCCCTGGTCCGAAGGTGCCCGGTCGCTCCGTGTTCGCGCAGTGTTTGCCGGGCGCGAAGAATTGAGCGACCAAGCGCTGATGGCGCAGATCGATGATTGGCTTCCGCCTCTGCTGGCCGGAAAACGGCGCTTGTCGGCGGTCGACCCTGCTGCACTTTCGGCTGTGCTGGCTAGTCTCGTCGGCTGGGATGCCAAGCAGCAGATTGATCGCCTGGCTCCCCCCGACTTCGTGTCGCCCGCTGGCAGTCACCACGCCATCGATTATAGCGCGGAAGGCGGCCCGAGAGTGGAATTGCGGGTCCAGGCGTTGTTCGGACTTTCCGAACATCCCTGCATCGGGAGCGGCCGTACCCCGCTGGTGCTCAGCCTCACTTCACCCGCTGGCCGTCCAATCCAGACCACCCGGGATCTGCCGGGCTTCTGGGCCGGGAGCTGGGCAGCGGTGGCGAAGGAAATGCGCGGGCGCTATCCCAGACATCCTTGGCCTGATGATCCGGCGTCTGCCAATGCGACCCTGCGAACCAAAAAGACGGACGCTCGCCGGAACCCTTGACGACTCCGGCCGATTTGGGCACGGAGCGGGGCATTGTTCTGAGCGGAGCCATCATGTCAGCACGGATTTTTCAGAAGCCAAAAAATGCGATGCAGTCAGGTCGCGCCCAAACGGATAAATGGGTGTTGGAATTCGAACCCGCGGACGCACAAAGGCCCGATCCGCTCACTGGCTGGGCTGGTTCCGCCGATACGCGGCGGCAGGTGAAGCTGATGTTTCCCACGCTGGAAGCGGCCAAGGCCTATGCCGAGCGGGAAGGGATTACGTATCACGTCGTCCCCGCGCCGCAACGGACGCTGAAGATTCAGGCTTATGCGGACAATTTCCGATAAGAAGAGAGCAGGCTTTCGGCTCTGCGCTTGCTCCATGTGCAGAGCGAGACTTAGCGAGGCAAAACTGAAATAGCGGCGGCGTGAGAGGATTATGCTCCTTCCGGAGTGCCGAATTCCCCATCAACTCGGCTGGGCAGAAGACTGCCAGCGTTCGTAGACGTCGTGTTCAAAATGCCGCTGCGACCAGCTTGGCAAAGGCATCGGCACGGTGGCTCATGGCGTGCTTCCTGTCCGGTTCCATCTCGCCGAAGCTGATGTTGTGGCCTTTGGGTTCAAAGATCGGATCATAGCCAAAACCGTTGGCGCCGCGCGGAGGCCAGATGATGAGGCCATCGACACGACCCTCGAATGCCTCGACATGCCCATCGGGCCAAGCGAGGGCGAGGGCGCAGACGAAATGGGCGTCATGCCCCGCTTCGGGGCCTTTGGCAGTCAGATTGTCCCAGACAAGTTGCATCGCCAGGCCAAAGTCGCGGTCCGGACCGGCCCAACGCGCCGAGAAGATACCCGGTTCGTTGCCTAATGCCTCGACACACAGGCCGCTGTCGTCGGCCAGCGCGGGCAGGCCGGAAAGATCCGCCGCCTGAAGCGCCTTCAATTCGGCATTGGCGATGAAGCTGGTGCCGGTTTCTTCCGGCTCAGGCAGACCGAGTTCCGCCGCCGATACGGGCTTTATGCCAAAGGGGCCGAGAAGTTTCCTGATCTCGCGGACCTTGCCGGCATTGTGACTGGCGATCACCAGCTTGCCGGGTTGGAGCTTTCGGATCGCCTGTTCCTTGCTCTCCGCTTTGTTCATCGGCCAACCGCTCCCGTTACTGCAGCATCCTGCGCTGCGAAAATCTGGTTGCAGCCTATCCGGGCCAAGCGCAGCAGGCGTAGCAAATTTTCCTCATCGAAGCATTCGCCTTCGGCCGTTGCCTGCGCCTCGGCTATATTACCATCGCTGGTCAGCACGAAATTGGCGTCCGCTCCGGCATTGCTATCCTCGTCATAATCAAGGTCGAGCACTGGCGTCCCGTTATAGATGCCGCAACTGATTGCCGCCACCTTCTGCACGATGGGGTCCTCGGAAATCAGTTCCTTGGCCACCAACGTGTTGACCGCCAGGCGCAGGGCTACCCATGCGCCACTGATTGACGCAGTACGCGTGCCACCATCGGCTTGAATAACGTCGCAATCCAATGTGATCTGCCGCTCACCCAGCTTCTTCAAGTCCACGACAGAACGTAAAGAACGGCCGATAAGCCGCTGAATCTCTTGCGTTCTTCCAGACTGCTTGCCTTTGGCCGCCTCACGATTGCCGCGCGTGTGGGTAGCACGTGGGAGCATGCCATATTCGCCCGTGACCCATCCTTCTCCTCTGCCACGAAGGAAAGGAGGAACGCGCTCCTCGACTGATGCGGTGCAAAGCACCCGAGTGTTGCCGAAGCTTACAAGGCAGCTTCCCTCAGCATGGATCGTGAAACCGGGTTCCATGGTGATGACTCGCATTTCATCGGGGGCGCGGCCGGATGGGCGCATGTGATATTCTCCTGTGGCTGTCACTGCTTCCCTTAGACGCAGTCTTGCCCCGTTGCCAGTGCGCCGCAATCAAATATGTCGGGGAAGCCGCTTATTTGAGATATTGAGCCGCGATCCCGCATTGCCTAAATAGGCGGTATGGCGATCACCCCCATCAGCGAACTCAACGACCGCGCGCGCGATGTTTTCCGTGTTGTCGTGGAGAGCTATCTTGGCACCGGGGTTCCGGTCGGATCGCGCACCATCAGCAAATTGTCCGGCCTCAATTTGTCGTCCGCATCGATCCGGAATGTGATGCAGGACCTGGAGGAACTGGGTTTGCTTGCCGCGCCTCATACATCGGCGGGGCGGATGCCTACTGAAAGCGGGCTGCGATTGTTTGTCGATGGCATGATGCAGGCGACCGAACCTTCGGCGGAAGAAAGAAGGGCGATCGAATCGCAGCTTTCCGAAGGGGGGCCGATCGAAGAAGCTTTGTCCGCGGCGACGGCTGTGCTGTCCGGGCTCTCGGCCTGTGCTGGAATCGTATTGGTGCCAAAGCGGGAGCCCGTGCTGCGGCAATTCGGTTTTGTGCCGCTGTCGGAGCGTCAGGCACTGGCCGTGCTTGTGGGTGATGATGGCAGCGTTGAAAATCGCGTGGTCGACCTGCCGCCGGGGATTGGCCTCTCCAGCCTTACCGAAGCCGCCAATTATGTCAGCCGCCAATTTGCTGGTTTGACCTTGGCGGAGGCGCACCTGTCCTTGCAGCAGGACATTGACGCTGGCCGCGCGGCTCTGGATAGCGCAAGCCGGCAATTAGTCGAGCGTGGCCTTGCCATATGGTCGGCTGACAGCGAACATCGGCCGGTCCTCATCGTGCGCGGGCAGGCGAACCTTATCGATGAAAGCGCGGCTGAACATCTGGACCGGGTGCGGCAACTGCTCGACGAATTGGAGGATAAGGAAGAAATCTTCCGCCTGCTCGACAATGCGCGGCGTGGCAGCGCTACGAAGATATTCATTGGTTCGGAAAACAAGCTTTTTTCGCTTTCCGGCTCATCCGTGATAGCAGCCCCCTATCGCAGTGGCGACGGGCGCGTGGTCGGGGTGGTCGGTGTTATTGGCCCAACGCGCTTGAACTATGCGCGGGTTGTACCCATGGTGGATTTCACTGCACAGACTTTATCGAGATTGATGAGATGACAGAAGATAGAAAAATGCCCCAAGACACCGAAATCGCTGAAGATTTGCGCAAAGACGGGACAGAGGAGACCGCTGCGCCCTCAGAGATCGACCGGCTGGCCGAGTTGGAGGCGGATCTTGAGCGGGCGCGGCAGGACATTCTCTATGCTCAGGCCGATACCCAGAATGTGCGTCGCCGGATGGAAAAAGAAATTCAGGACGCGCGCGCCTATGCTGCGACGGGCTTCGCACGCGACATATTGTCTATCGCCGACAACCTGGGTCGTGCGCTGGCGGCAATTCCAGAGGAATTGCGCGAGGACGAGAAGGTGAAGGGTATTGTCATCGGCGTTGAGGCGACCGGCAAGGAACTGGAAAGCGTCTTCCGGAAGCATGGCATTGAGAAGGTCGAAACCTTGGGCCTGCCCCTCGATCCGAACCGTCACCAGGCCATGATCGAAATGCCGAGCGATGCGGAGCCCGGCACGATCGTGCAGGAAATGCAGGCTGGCTATATGATCAAGGACCGGCTGCTCCGGCCCGCGCTGGTGGCCGTGGCGAAAAAGCCCGAATAGGCCCGGATATTATCGCTTGTCAGATCGTGATCCCGTAGAGACCGGGGTCACGATCCAGGCCTGTTCGGGTGATCCGACGTCGGGAGATGCGTTCTCGTATGAAGTCTCGGCCTTGGATCGCGGTCAGGAGCAAGGCCGCCTGCGGCCCTGCCTTACATCCATTATCACCCGCTGCGAAGATGAAAAAATTCACCGTTTCCCGGCGCGTCACTGTCGTTGACGCGAGTGGGGAGCAAATTCCGCTCGGCCAGCATCTTGCGCGTCTGTTCCACTGACAAGGGCTTGCCGAAATACCATCCTTGGCCTTTGGTGCAACCGAGGCGACGAAGCCGTCGCTCGATGTCCTTGTCTTCGATCCCCTCAGCCGTGATGGGCAGGCCCAGACTGTCGCCCAGCCGCGCTATCGCGCTGACAATAGCCGCGCTTTCGCTGTTCTGATTGATGGACGAGACGAAGCTGCGATCAATCTTGATCCGATCAAAGGGCAGGGCACGCAGATGCGCAAGCGAGCTATAACCGGTGCCGAAATCGTCAAGCGCGATGCGTATGCCCTGATTCTTCAGCGACCCGACGATGGATTGGGCAAGGCTCAGATTCTCGAACAAGGAGCTTTCGGTAATCTCTACTTCCAACCTGTTAGGCGGGAAGCCCGTTTCAACCAGCAGCTTCAGGATTTTCTGACTGAGCCAGGGATCCTTGAGCTGGCCTGGTGAGATGTTGACCGACAGCGTTAGCGAAGGATCCCAGTTCTTCACTTCCTCGAATGCCTGACGCATGATCGAAAGTGACAGATCAGCGATTAACCCTGTGTCCTCGGCAATGGGAATGAAGATTTCCGGCGAAATCAGGCCCTCGGTCGGATGTTCCCAGCGCGCCAGCATTTCAAAGCCATTGAGGCGGCCTGTCCCAAGGTCGACCTGCTGCTCATAATAAGGCACGAACTGACCAAGCGGAATACCTTCACGCATGCCCGCTTCCAGGCTGTTGCGCACGTTAAGCTCGCGCTCCATTGATGCATCGAACCAGGAATGACGATTACGTCCCTGATTTTTTGCGCAATACATGGCGATATCAGCGCGGCGCATCAGCGATTCCACGCTGTCACAGTCATAATCGGATCGGGCGATGCCCACGGATGTGCTGATCGTGAGATGAAGGCTGTTTTCCACGATCGGGCTGGTCATGGCGGACACCAGTTCTTCGGCAATGCGGTCGACGATCTCAGGGGAATTGGGGTCGAAAATGAACGCGCAGGCAAATTCATCGCCTCCCAACCGTGCGGTGAGCGCCGACGGCGGCATCAGACTTTCAATGCGTTTCGCTGCGGTCTGCAGCACAAGGTCGCCTGCGGCATGACCATGCACGTCATTCACATTCTTGAAATTGTCCAGATCGAGCATCAACAGCGCCACGCTTTTATGTTTACTCGCGGCGCGCTCAAGCAACGCAATACCTGCTTCGGCAATGGAACGGCGGTTGAGAAAACCTGTCAGCGGATCGGTCGCCGCCAAAAGACTTGCGCGCTCCTCGGCCTCCTTGCGTTGCTGCACTTCTATCTGAAGGTCGCGGTAACGTCTCCAGCCAAAGAGAATAAGCGCGATGTTAAGCAGCAGGGCCGTCATCATGATCTGCTCGACGCCAGCGCCAAGCCCGGTCAGGCGCCGGACCACGGCGGACATAGCCGAACCGCCGGTCCAGATAAACATAACGATTGCGGCAACGACGACGCTGCCTGTGACCATATCTCGACGAGCGGACTGCATGTCCGGAATATTAGCTTGCCCGCTCATATATATGTTATCGCTGCCCCACGCCCCGATTGACTTGCATGATCCATACAATGACATAAGCAGGATTACAAACCGTTAACGAGAGCTGAGCGCGGCTGCTTGCATCGTGATCAAAGCTCGTATAATAGCGCCGTCTAATCGGTCTTTGCGGACCGGTAAGCTGAAATTGTTCTGGTCATTTGACTGCCCAGGAATAGACGCTGGTCGGCGAGGTTTCGTCCGCCGGCGTATTTGCGTTTCGGTGTGCCGGTTGTGCGGGATATGACGGAAAACGGGGCTTTACCCCACATAAGGAATGGCAATGTTCGATTCTCTTAGCGAACGCCTTGGTGGTGTCTTCGACAAGCTGCGGGGCCGTGGCGCGCTGAACGAATCCGAAGTCCGGGCTGCAATGCGCGAAGTGCGTATTGCGCTGCTCGAAGCCGATGTTGCCTTGCCCGTCGTTCGCGACTTCATTGAAAACATCACTGAAAAGGCGGTCGGGCAGAACGTCCTTAAATCAGTGACCCCTGGGCAGCAGGTGGTGAAGATTGTCAATGACGGTCTCACCGAAATGCTGGGTTCGGAAACGTCGGAACTGATGATCGACGTGACCCCGCCAGCCATTGTGATGATGGTGGGTTTGCAGGGTTCCGGTAAGACCACGACCACTGCCAAGATCGCCAAGCGCCTGAAGGAAAAGGAACGCAAAAAGGTTCTGATGGCGTCGCTCGACGTTAATCGCCCGGCGGCGCAGGAGCAGCTTGCGACGCTCGGGACGCAGACGGATGTAGCGACGCTTCCCATCGTGCAGGGTCAGCAACCAGTCGAAATCGCCCGCCGCGCGATGCAGGCCGCGAAGCTTCAGGGTTATGACGTGCTGATGCTCGACACGGCAGGCCGCCTGCATGTCGACCAGGCTTTGATGGACGAGATGAAGGCCGTTGCCGATGTCGCCAGCCCGCAGGAAATCCTGCTGGTTGTTGACTCGCTAACTGGTCAGGATGCGGTCAACGTTGCCAAGAGCTTTACGGAGCAGGTGCCGCTCACCGGCGTGGTTCTCACGCGCATGGATGGCGATGCACGGGGCGGCGCGGCGCTGTCAATGCGCGCTGTCACGGGCCGCCCGATCAAGTTTGCAGGCGTGGGCGAAAAGCTGGACGCTCTGGAGCCCTTCCATCCGGGGCGCGTGGCTGGCCGTATTCTCGGCATGGGCGATGTGGTCAGCCTGGTTGAAAAGGCTGCCGAAACCATTCAGGTCGATGAGGCCGAGGCAATGGCGAAGAAGCTCGCCAAGGGTCAGTTCGACATGAACGACCTGCGCGCGCAGCTTAACCAGATGCGCCGTATGGGTGGCCTGGGTGCGCTTGCAGCGATGATGCCAGGCCTTAAAAAAGCCCAGGCGGCCATGGCGAACAGCGGCATGGGTGACAAAACGCTGGTCCATCTTGATGCCATGATCGGCTCAATGACTCCGCAGGAGCGCGCCAAGCCCGCGCTGCTCAATGCCAAACGCAAGATCCGCGTCGCCAAAGGTTCCGGCACGACAGTGCAGGAGGTCAACCGGCTCCTGAAAATGCATCAGGAAATGGAAGGCGCGATGAAGAAGATCCGCAAAATGGGCGGATTGAAAGGCCTTGGCGCCATGTTCGCAAAAGGCGGAATGGGTGGCCTCGGCGGTATGCTGGGCGGCGGCGGGGCAGGGGGGATGCCAGCAGGCGGCCTGCCGGGTCTGCCGGGCGGAGATGCGCCGAAGCTGCCCCCTGGATTCGAGAAATTTCTGAAGAAGTGATTTTATCCAACTGAATTATATCAAGAAAGGTTAAGTACATGGCAACTGCAATTCGTCTGTCACGCGGCGGCTCCAAGAAGCGTCCCTATTACAAGATCGTCGTCGCCGACAGCCGTTCGCCCCGCGATGGCCGTTTCATCGAGCGTATCGGCAGCTACAATCCGCTGCTCACCAAGGATGATGAGAAGCGCGTTGTTCTGGACGTCGAGCGCGCCAAGCACTGGATCACCATTGGCGCACAGCCGACCGACCGCGTCGCTCGCTTCCTGGATGCCGCCGGCGTGAAGGAACGTGCTGCCCGGAATAATCCGAAGAAGGCTGAACCCGGCGAAAAGGCCAAGGAGCGTGCTGAAGAGCGTGCTACCAAGCTGGCCGAAGCCGAAGCAGCGAAGAATGCAGCCGAAACTGAAACGGTTGAAGTTGTCGCTGAGGCTGTTGAAGCGTCGACCGAAGCTTGATCTCAGCCAGCGTGCCTCGGCTTCGCTAGGACTGAATGGGCTTTTGAGCCTCATTCAGTCCCCGTCTGGTCGAGGCCGATCGGGATTGCCTCATGTCACAGGATCGCGCAGTCACCCTCGCCGTCATCATTGGCGCACATGGCGTCACTGGAGAGGTGCGCCTGAAGCTTTTCAGCGATGATCCTGCCCGTCTGAAGCAATATAAGGTTTTCGCTGCCGCAGGCCGCACGCTCACGCTCAAGAATATTCGCGCAGGCAACAATGGCGCGATTGCCCGATTTGCGGAGATTACGGATCGCAATACTGCTGAAGCTTTGCGCGGGACGGAACTTTGCGTTCCCCGTTCAGCTTTGCCGTTGCTGGCGGAAGGCGAATATTATCACGCCGATCTGATCGGCCTGCCATGCGTGTCCACGAGTGGCGAGGAACTGGGCTCAGTCGTCGCCGTGGAAAATTTTGGCGCAGGCGACATATTGGAAATCGAGCGTCCCACCGGCAAGCGCTTCATGGTGCCAATGCGGCCCGAGGCTGTGCCTGAATGGGGTGATCGGGTGATCGTTGACGCTGCATTCGTGGAATAGAAGCGTTCCCTTTTTCGCGTGCCTGATCAAGGCGTACGCCCGACATATTGCAAAGGGGATGGAGCAAGGTCATGGACAGTTGATGACTTTTGCTGCTCAAATCCTCACTCTCTACCCGGAGATGTTCCCCGGTCCGCTCGGTCAATCGCTTGCGGGGCGCGCCTTGATGGACGGCAAATGGTCCTGCGATCCCATTCAGATCCGGGACTTTGCAGCCGATAAGCATCGTTCCGTGGACGATACGCCGGCCGGTGGCGGGGCGGGTATGGTGATGCGGTCGGATGTGCTGGCGGCTGCTGTCGATCATGCGCTCGAACAACGGCCGGAGGCGCCAGTGCTGGCGATGACGCCCCGAGGCAGGCCGCTGACGCAGCGGCGCGTGCGGGAATTGGCCTCTGGCCCCGGTCTTACCATAATTTGCGGCCGGTTTGAGGGCATTGACGAGCGTCTTTTCGAGGCGCGGCCGATCGAACCCATATCCATTGGCGACTATATTCTTTCGGGCGGCGAAACCGCGGCCATTGTGCTACTTGACGCTTGCATTCGTTTGCTCCCCGGGGTAATGGGCGCGGCTTCTAGCGGAGATGAGGAAAGCTTCGAAACGGGCCTTCTTGAATATCCGCATTACACTCGACCCCAGATGTGGGAAGGGCGTGCGATCCCTGAAGTGTTGCGATCGGGGGATCACGCGAAAATCGCTGCCTGGCGGAAACAAAGGGCGGAGGATGATACACGGCTAAGGCGGCCGGACCTTTGGGAGCGCCATATCGGTGCTCGGGACCAGTCGCCCTCTGGTGCGCAACGAAAAAAGAAGAAGGAAGATGGGTCATGAATCTCATCCAGACGCTCGAGGCTGAAGCCATCGAGGAATTCAAGTCCAAAAAGTCCATTCCGGATTTCCGCGCGGGCGACACGCTCCGCGTCGGCGTGCGCGTCGTCGAAGGTGAGCGTACCCGTATTCAGAATTATGAAGGCGTTTGTATCGCCCGTTCCAACAGGGCCCTTGGCTCCAGCTTCACCGTGCGGAAGATCAGCTTCGGTGAAGGCGTTGAGCGTGTTTTCCCGCTCTATTCGCCCAATATCGATTCGATTACCGTCGTCCGTCGCGGTGTCGTGCGGCGGGCGAAACTTTATTATCTGCGCGGCCGCACTGGTAAACGTGCGCGTATTGCAGAGCGCAGGGACAACCGGCCGGAAACCGGGGAATAAGGCGGGACGACAAGTCCACCAGACCCCAAAGACAACAGGTTTCAAAGACAGCCGGTTTCGCAGGAAGCCGGCTGTTTTGCTATCAATCGAAGGGAATGCACCAAAATGGGTTATCGGGTAGTCGTCGTCGGCGCCACGGGCAATGTAGGCCGTGAAATGCTGAACATCCTTGCCGAGCGCGAATTTCCGGCAGACGAAATCGCAGCCGTTGCTTCGCCTCGGTCGCAGGGTATGGAAATTGACTTTGGCGAAACCGGCCGCAAGCTGAAGGTCAAGAATATCGAGCATTTCGATTTCACCGGGTGGGACATTGCGCTGTTTTCGGCAGGCTCCGGTCCCACGAAGATCTATGCGCCCAAGGCAGCCGAGGCGGGCTGCGTCGTCATCGATAATAGCTCGCTTTATCGGATGGACCCCGACGTTCCGCTGATCGTGCCCGAAGTAAATCCGGACGCCATCGATGAATACAAGAAGCGGAATATCATCGCCAACCCGAACTGCTCTACGGCGCAGTTGGTCGTGGCGCTCAAGCCACTACACGATTATGC
This sequence comes from Rhizorhapis sp., assembly GCA_036570425.1. Taxonomy (GTDB): domain Bacteria; phylum Pseudomonadota; class Alphaproteobacteria; order Sphingomonadales; family Sphingomonadaceae; genus Rhizorhapis. The sequence goes on from DATCYF010000009.1 coordinate 141,752, forward strand.
AAAAATCAAGCGCGTGGTCGTTTCGACCTATCAGTCGGTTTCGGGCGCGGGCAAAGTCGGCATGGACGAACTGTTTGAACAGTCGCGTAACATTTTCGTCGGCGACCCGGCGGAGGCCAAGAAGTTCACCAAGCAGATTGCCTTCAACGTCATCCCCCACATCGACGTCTTCCTGGACGATGGATCGACCAAGGAAGAATGGAAGATGGTGGTGGAAACCAAGAAGATACTGGACCCGGCAATCAAGCTCACCGCCACCTGCGTTCGCGTGCCGGTCTTCGTTGGCCATTCCGAAGCGGTCAATATCGAGTTCGAAAACGAGATTTCTGCGAAGAAGGCTCAATCCATCCTGCGTGAAGCGCCGGGCATCATGCTCGTCGACAAGCGTGAGGATGGTGGTTACGTCACGCCGGTAGAATGCGTTGGCGACAGCGCTACTTATATCAGCCGCGTCCGCGAAGATTCCACGGTCGAAAACGGGCTGACCCTGTGGTGCGTATCCGATAATCTCCGCAAGGGCGCGGCGCTCAATGCCGTGCAGATCGCGGAGCTGCTCGGCCGACGGCATTTGAAGAAGGCATAAGGCAGCTAAAAGCCCCTCCTTCACCGGAGGGGCTTTTATTCCATCACCATATGCATTTCGTTATCCTTCTTGTGCGTTGGTTTGCGCAGCAAAAGGACCAGGGGAATTATCGCGATCGTTACCCACATCATGAAGTGGAAATCATTAAGATAGGCGATCATCGCTGCCTGCCGATTGATCTCTCCATCCAGCATCGCCATGGCGCTATCCCCGCTTTGACCGAAACGTAGGGCAGTGTTCGGATCGGTCGGCAGGTTGAACGCGGTGATATGCCCTGCAAGATCGGCGTGGCTTATCTGAATGTTGCGTGCCAGCAGAAAACTGACCACCGATATTCCAAGGGACGCACCAATGTTGCGGCTAAGGCTGAGGAGTCCCGCGCCATCCGTGCGATACTCCGATGGCAGGGTAGCAAAGGACATGACATTCAGCGGCACGAAAACCAGCCCAAGTCCCACGCCCTGAAGCAAACCCGTCCACACCACGGGATGCCAGTCCATTTCCAGGGACCAGCCTGTCATGTACCATAATGACAAAGCCATCATCACAAATCCGGCAAACACCATCAGACGGGGATCGATTTTTTCCATCATCCGTCCGGATGCTGCCATCGCGACCATTACGCCCAATCCGCGGGCGGCCAATAACATGCCCGTTTCCAATACTGGATAACCATATAAATTCTGCAGCATCGGCGGCAGCAGGGCCATGCTGGCCATCATCACAAGGCCCAGAATGAAGAGGAACAGCGTGCCGGTCATCAAATTGCGATCCGCGAGCATTTGCGGCCGGAAAAGAGGCATCTTTCCTGTCAGCAAATGCGTGATGAATATCCAGAATCCGGCTATGGCAATCCCGGCTTCGATCCATATTTCCGTCGCGTCGAACCAATCCACATGAACGCCGCGATCAAGCATCAATTGCAATGAGCATAAGGCCAGCGCCAGATAGAAGAAGCCCAATCGGTCAAAGCCCCGCCGGACCACTGGCTTGGGTGGCAGAAAGGCCCACAGGCCGACGAAGCAGATGAGGCCAACAGGCAGGTTAACGTAGAAGACCCAGCGCCAGGAGAAATTCTCCGTTAGCCAGCCCCCCAGAATTGGACCCAATACCGGCCCGATCATGACCCCCATGCCATAGATCGCCATGGCCCGCCCATGAGCGGAAGGCGGGTTTATGTCCAGCATGACCGTTTGCGCCAATGGCACGATGAATGCACCGGCCACGCCCTGGAACAACCGAAACGCGACCATCTCGGGCAGGGTTGTGGCGATGCCGCACAACATGGATGCAATGACGAACAGGACAACTGAAAAGAGAAAGAGGTTGCGCGATCCCACTCTGTCCGCAAGCCAGCCAGTAACCGGAATAGCTATGGCTGATGCAATGATGTAGCTGGTGAGAACCCAGGTAATGCTGTCCTGCGTAGCGCCCAATGTAGCCTGCATATGGGGCAAGGCGACATTCGCGATAGTGGAATCCAGCACCTGCATCAGCGTGCCGGCCATCACCGCGATGGTCAGCAGTCCCTTATGCTTGACTTTTAATGGCGCGAAATCAGCGGCGGGGGTTGCGGACATCGACCTTCACCTGAGCGCTCATGCCAGCAATGAGCGGGCGTGAGGATTTGCTGTCGATGGCGATGCGAACAGGAATGCGCTGCGTTACCTTCACCCAGTTTCCATTGGCGTTTTGTGCCGGAATGACCGAGAATTCGGATCCCGTACCTGCGCCAATGCTCTGGACATGCCCCTTCAGTTGCAGGTCCGGATAGGCGTCCAGCTCGATCTCCGCGGGCTGGTTCACTTGCATGTGGTTAAGCTGCGTTTCCTTGAAATTCGCTTCGACCCAGCTTTTCTGGTCGGACACGATGCTGACGGCGGGAAGGCCGGTGACCATCATCTGACCGACCTGCAATCGGTCCGACTGGCTGATCATACCGGACACCGGCGCACGAACGACTGTGCGGCTGAGATCCAGTGCTGCTTTGTCCCGTTGCGCCTTGGCCGCGGCGATGGCCGGATTTTCGCCAGGCACTGCCGGACCTGTAGCAAGCGACGCGCGCGCCTTTGCGGCTTCCGCCTTTGCTGCCCGCAATTTTTCGCGTGCCTGTTGAAGAGCATGTTCCGCATCCTGAAGCCGTGCCCGGGTGGTAAAACCCCGTGCCATCAAAGCGCGCTGCCGCTCATAGTCCTCCGTGGCATATCGGATGTCTTCCTGAGCACTGCTGATGTCGACGCCGGTCGCGCTGTAGTCCGTATGCAATTTCTGAAGATCGACTTGCGCCGACGCGATGGAGGCTTTCGCCTGCGCCAGTGCGACTTGATAAGGCTCAGGATCAATGCGGAACAATATGTCGCCAACATTCACATGCTGATTTTCACGGACGTTGACGGAGACAATCCGGCCTGACACATCGCTGCCGACAGCCACCTTATCCTGTTGCACGTAAGCATTGTCAGTGCTGACATATCGTCCGCCTGTCAGCCAGAAATAGCCGCCTACGACGGCCAGCAGCAAAGGAGCGGAGAACATCAACATCCGTCTGCGCCAAGGCGAGGCGGGTGGAGCGTCTGCAGTGGGCGCGCCCTCTTGAACAGGGGCAGCCGTTTGCTCCTGCCATGCGGGGCGATCGGCTTCAGCCATGCCGCGCCTCCTTCGTGTCCACGACCATGCCGTTGAGATTTTGGCGAATAGTGTCCAGCATCCGCACGAGATTGTTTTGATCGCTTTTGGTTAACCCAGCCAGGGCGGCTGTATTCAACAGGGATGCCCGGTCCTTCATGCCGTCAATCAGCGGCATGGCCGCGTCAGTGAGGAAAATTTGCCATGCCCGGCGATCGTTCGGATCATGGCGGCGCTCAACAAGCCCCGCCTGCTCCAGTCGGTCAACCATGCGGCAGGTCGTGATCGGTTCGACGTCCAGCATATCGGCCAGAGTTCCCTGATTGATCCCGGGATTGCAATGGACGCTCACGAGCACACGCCATTGCGGGCTGGTAATGCCGGTGTCGCGCGACATTTCATCAAACCGCCTCCGCATGAGTCGCGCAATCCCCGCAAAGATATATCCAATGCTCTCAGTCATAACGCGCACATAGTGTCCATGCTTAATATGTGCAAGAATAGTTCTAATGACCGCGCCGTTCGATACGAATTCCGTACTGTGGGATAGCGCGAGCGAATTGACCGGGATCGCGCATGCCTCGACATGATCGGTCCTCCGCGCTACCCGTGGGGAAACGGGCGCCAATAGATAAATGGACAGCGAATGTCGGAATATTCCTCAACTGACGCAAGGATCGACTGGTTCGCTGGCCAGGATGGCACGCGGCTTTGCCTGCACATCATCGGGGAAGGACGTCCGCTTGTGCTTTTGCACGGTTTGTTTTCCAGCGCCTTTGTAAACTGGATCAAATTCGGCACTGCGGCGCATCTTGCCAAGGCGGGTTTTCAGGTGTTCATGCCAGACCTTCGCGCGCATGGGGAAAGTGCCGCGCCGCATGATCCCGCAGCGTATCCATCCGATATCCTGGTGCAGGATGCACGGGCACTGATGGCGCACCTGAACCTGTCTGATTTTGACATAGGCGGTTTTTCCCTGGGCGCGCGCACGGTCGCCAAGCTGCTCGTGGAGGGACTGCAGCCTCGCCGCGCCATATTGGCGGGCATGGGACTGGAGGGGCTTTCAGGCTGGGCGAAGCGGCGGGAGTTTTTCCTGACAGCCATCGCCGCTCGTGACACGGTCAAGCGCGGCGATCCCCATTGGATGGCCGTGCAGTTCATGAAGACGATGAAGATCGACCCGGAAGCCGCCGCCCTGCTGCTGGAGACTTTTGGCGATGTGGAGCCTGATGAGATCGCAGGCGTCGCCACCGAAACCCTGATCGTCTGCGGTCGGGAGGATCGCGATAATGGGTCGCCGGTGGCGCTGGCTGACCTGCTTCCCAATGGCCGGTTTGCCGAAATTCCGGGCACGCACATGAGCTGTGTGACCATGCCGGAACTCGGCAACGCAATGGCTGATTTCCTGAACGCTTGACCCATAGGGTTTGACTCGGCACTGTCTCGGGCGTCACACTGCCTGGAAGGACGTAAGCCTATGAAACTCGCCGTTTCCCTGGCCGCTCTCGCCGTTGTTCTGATGACGTCATCCGCACTTGCCAAAGACCCGAAAACCGATAGCAGCACCACCAACGCGAAGCCGACCGCAGCGAATGCCGCAGCTTTCATAGCTCGGGCGGAAAAGGAACTGTTCGACTATTCAGTCGACGCCAGCCGCGTGGCGTGGGTGAATGCTACCTATATAACTGATGACACGGATGCCCTGGCCGCCCAATCAGGTGCAAAGGGCACGGAGATGGCGGTTCGCTTCGCTCTGGAAGCTGCGAAATATCAGAATGTGCCCGGCCTTTCCGCTGACATGAAGCGGAAGCTGAACGTGCTTCGGGGCGCACTGGTTCTTCCTGCTCCGACCACAGCAGGCGCGGCGGCTGAACTCAACGAAATCGCGACAAAGCTGCAGTCCGCTTATGGCAAAGGCAAGGGAACGCTGAATGGGCAGCCCATCAACGGCAGCGATATCGAGGCGGCCATGGGAACCAACCGCAGCCCCGCACAGCTCAAGGAAATGTGGGTAAGCTGGCATGATAATGTGGGCAAGCCCATGAAGGCCGATTACGTCCGCATGGTCGATATCGCCAATAAGGGGGCGGTTGAACTCGGCTACGATGATGTGGGCGCGATGTGGCGTTCGCAATACGACATGCCCGCCGATCAGTTTGCCGCTTTGACGGACAGGCTATGGCAGCAGGTAAAGCCGCTTTATGACGAATTGCACTGCTATACGCGCAGCAAGCTGAACGAAAAATATGGGGATAAGGTGCAGCCCCGAACGGGGCCCATCCGTGCCGATCTGCTCGGCAACATGTGGGCACAGGAATGGGGCAACATCTATGACGTCGTCGCACCCGAAGGAGCAGGCGACCTAGGATATGACATTGGCGACCTGCTTGTCGCAAAGGGCTATGATCCCTTGAAAATGGTGAAAACCGGTGAAGGTTTTTACAGCTCGCTGGGATTTGCGCCGCTGCCCGAAACCTTTTGGGCCCGGTCGATGATCACAAAGCCCCAGGATCGGGAGGTCGTCTGCCACGCCAGTGCCTGGGATATCGACAACAAGGACGATGTCCGTATCAAGATGTGCACCAAGGTTAATAGCGACGATTTCGTTACTATTCATCATGAGCTTGGCCACAATTATTATCAGCGGGCCTATAAGCAGCAGCCTTATCTCTATCTGAACGGAGCCAATGACGGCTTTCATGAAGCGATCGGCGATTTCGTAGCGCTATCGATCACGCCGCAATATCTGGTCGACATCGGCCTGCTGGATCCGGCGAAGGTACCGAGCGAGGACAAGGACATTGGCCTGCTGCTGCGGCAGGCGATGGATAAGGTGGCGTTTTTGCCTTTCGGTCTGCTGATCGACAAGTGGCGCTGGGGCGTCTTCGATGGTACGATCACACCTGCGGATTACAATAATGCCTGGACGGCATTGCGACTGCAATATCAGGGCATAAAACCGCCGGTTGATCGTCCCGCGGATGCCTTCGATCCCGGTGCTAAGTTCCATATTCCCGGGAATACACCTTATACCCGCTATTTCCTCGCCCGAATTCTGCAATTCCAGTTCTACAAGGCTGCGTGCGATCAGGCGGGCTGGAAGGGGCCGCTCCACCGTTGTTCCTTTTTCGGCAACAAGGAAGTCGGCAAGAGGTTGAACGCCATGCTGGAAATGGGCGCATCAAAGCCTTGGCCCGATGCGCTGGAGGTCTTTACTGGTCAGCGCGAAATGTCAGGACAAGCCATGATTGAATATTTCAAGCCACTTCAGGAATGGTTGAAGCAGGAAAACAAAGGAAAGCAATGCGGCTGGTGAAATAATATTCTTCTTTTGCAGATAAAAGCAATTTCCATAGCGCCGGAAGCTGCTTAATTAACGTCAGATGAATCCTTCCGCCGTGGCTCTCGCAATATTGCTGTCAACAAGCGCTATACTGAGCGCGACAATGGGCGTCGCCTGGGCGCATTTCGGCAGACAACGCCATGCGCTCACCCTCGCTTTCGCTTATGGGAGCGGCTTGGTGCATTGGTCGATCGACGCCATCGGCTTGCTCTGGTTCCCAGGCAATCCAGCAATTATCGGAACGGCGACGGTTTTTACCATAATCACCAGCACATTGGTGGCGATGGCTTGTCGCCAACGGTCATTGCTTCCCGAATATTTCGGCCGGTTCGCTCTGGCGGCCGGTTTGACTGCCGTAGCGATACTCGCCGTTTCGATTACTGACATCCATGTCGCCATGCGCGCGGTGCTGCCGTGCCTTTACTCTGCGGTCATGATGGCTGTGGCCATAAGCGCACTGCGAAGAAAGACAGTCCGTAAAATGGAGAAAGCGAGCCGACTGACGGCCCCGGAAATCGCTTTCATTGCCGTTTTGGCGGTCGTGGCGATCTTCCAGGTCATGCTCTGCATTACGGCGTTGGCGTTTATCGGACCAAAGGGCGACGCGGCGGGGATTATGCTGCTGCGGGGAATGATGGCCATTGGCGTTCCGCCCTTGTTCGTGGCGACCGGCATTGCTGCGGTCCTGCTGGTGGCAGGCGATCTGGCTGAGCAATTGCGTGGATTGGTCGCGCGGGACGCGCTGACCGGCGTGCTGAATCGGCGTGGTCTGGAGGAAGCGGCCGCCATGATCATCGCCAATGCGCGCAGGCATGGACGGGACTTGACCGTGGTTGTCGCCGACATCGACAATTTCAAGGCGCTTAACGACCAATTGGGACATAGCGCGGGGGACCGGGCTCTTATCGCCTTTACGGAATATGTGGAGGCTGCGATCCGGCATGGAGATGTTCTGGGCCGATTGGGCGGCGATGAATTCTGTATGATCCTGCTCGATACCAGCGCCGCCGATGCCGTCCATGTGATGGAACGCGCGCGCAGTGAAATAGAACGCCATACGCATGAAGAAATGCCCCATTGCCGCTTGACGGCCAGCTTTGGCATTGCGGGTTTGCGGGAAAGCGACCTGATATTCGATACGCTGATCCGCCGCGCTGACCGCGCACTTTACCGGTCCAAGCTGGCGGGCCGCAACTGCATCAGCATTGCCAAGGGCGATTCTGAAGTTTCACCGGAATGGCGGCTCGTTGAACGCGCGTAATTTGCGGCTGTGCAGCTTTGGGCCTTCCTGCCGCAACAATTCGCAGGTTTCGATGCCCACGCGCAAATGGCTGGCGATCGCTTCCTCATAAAAGCGATTGGCCTGACCCGGCAGCTTCAGTTCACCATGGATCGGCTTGTCCGACACGCATAACAAGGTGCCATAAGGCACGCGGAAGCGATATCCCTGTGCTGCGATGGTGGCGCTTTCCATGTCTATGCCGACCGCGCGCGACTGGCTGAAGCGAAGCGCGGATTTCGAATGGCGCAGTTCCCAGTTGCGATCGTCGGTGGTCACGATGGTGCCAGTGCGCAGCCGCCGCTTGAACTCCTCCTCCGTACCGCCGAGAACATCATGCGCGGCCTTGGCCATGGCAAGCTGCACTTCTGCAATGGCGGGAATGGGGATTTCCGGGGGCAGCATTTCGTCAAGAACGCGGTCATCTCGCAGATAGGCGTGGGCAAGTACATAATCGCCGATCCGCTGGCTGGGCCGCAGGCCGCCGCAATGCCCGATCATCAGCCACGCTTCCGGCCGGACCACTGCCAGATGGTCAGTAATCGTCTTGGCATTGGAAGGCCCCACGCCGATATTGACGAGCGTGATCCCGCTCCGGTCTGGCGCCATCAGGTGATAGGCGGGCATTTGATGTTTGCGCCATGCGCTGTCCGCGATCATCTTCGCCGAATCAGCCGTGCCGGGCGTCACATAAACGCCACCCGCACCCGAAAGTGCGTGGTAGCGGCCACCCTTTTCCAATTCGCCGCAGGCCCAGGCCACGAATTCGTCGACATAGCGATGGTAGTTGGTGAACAGCACGAAACGCTGCACATGCTCTGGCGGGGTGCCGGTGTAATGCTTGAGGCGGGCCAGTGAAAAATCTGTGCGTAGACCGTCGAACAGGGCCAGCGGCCGCACTCCCTCGGCATTCGGCAGAAACAGTCCGTCTGCGATCTCATCGCCGATTTCCGCCAGTTCCGTGGCCGGGAAATAGCGGGCCAGTTCATTCGGCGCGATGCCATCCAGCGCCGACATGTCCAAACCTTCCAGAACATAGGGGAAGGGCATTTGTTGCGCGCTCTTGCCCACTTCCACTTTCACGCCATAATCCTGCACAAGCAGATCGATCTGCTCGGCAAGATAATCGGCGTACATGGCGGGACGGGTGATCGTGCTGACAAACACGCCGGGCGCGGAAAGGCGCGCGAAGGATCGCACCTGGGGAACTGCGTCCCAACTGCCGGCATGAGTGATGCGCAATTCGGGATAACAGAAGAGCCGTTGTGCCAGTGCTTCGGGGCCTGGCACCGTGCCATCGGCAGCGAAACGCAACATGGCGGAACGGAGATTTTGGAGCGCATCCTGATAGATGGCGTCCAACTCCGCGACGATGTCTTTCCCATGAACGACTATGGTCATGGATTGATTGGTAGCGTGTTCCCGGTACGGCGTGAAGAGCGTGATGTGCCGCGCAGGATCTTAAAAATTCTGGGCCGTCGATTTGGGCTTTTCGTCATCCCCACCCGAGCGGGGATGACGATGAATGCTAAGCCGTCAAAGCTGTTCCAGCATATGCTCGGCGGAAGAGACCTTATAATCGCCAGGCGCTTCGACATTCAGTTCCTCAACCACGCCATCATTGACGATCATGGAGAAACGCTGGCCGCGTGTGCCCAGGCCGAAGCCGCTGCCGTCCATTTCCAGTCCCACGGCCTTGGCGAAGTTGCCATTGCCGTCGGCGAGCATCGCAACCTTGCCTTCGGCGTCATTCGCCTTCGCCCATGCGCTCAGGACAAAAATGTCATTGACGGCGGTACAGGCGATTTCGTCAATACCCTTCGCCTTAAGCGCGTCAGCCTTTTCGATATAGCTGGGCAGATGCCTGGCAGAACAAGTGGGCGTGTAAGCGCCTGGCACCGAAAAGAGAGCGACCTTCTTGCCCTTGAAGAATGCATCGCTATCGACCCCTTCAGGTCCGTTCGCGGTCATGGTGGTGAAGCTCACTTGCGGAATTTTATCGCCTTTGCTGATGGCCATGTCGGAAAGTCCTTTCCTGTGTGAATTGCGCGCCTGAAGTCGTGTCTGGGCGCGGCTTAGTCAAGCCGACTGTTGCGGTTGCGTAAAAAATATGTCGCGCCCTCTTGTGCCGTATCGCGGGCGAGCCGCCAAGCATCGTTGGACCCAGCCCTCGAACTCCTATATTCTTGGCACTATGGATATGCCCCCCTTTTATTCCGGAAACCTGCTGCTGGCCATGCCCGGCATAGGCGATCCCAATTTCGAGAAGTCCGTCATTGCGCTCTGCGCCCATGATGAGAATGGAGCGATGGGCATCAATATAGGTCAGGAAATTCCTGGGCTTTCCCTCCGTGAGCTGCTGACCCAGTTCGACCTTTCCGGCGACAAGAGGCCTGATGTGCCGATCCTGCGCGGCGGTCCGGTCGAACCTCAGCGTGGTTTCGTTCTGCATACGCTTGATTGGGGTGGCCAGGACATACTGCACGTTGGCAACCAATGGGGCTTGAGCGGGTCGCTTGATGTTCTGCGAGCCATATCGGAGGGAGGGGGCCCTTCCCGTTATGTGATAGCACTGGGCTATGCCGGCTGGGGTCAGGGGCAACTGGAAGAGGAAATGACTCGTCACGGCTGGTTCGTCGCTCCGGTGAGCGATCAGTTGCTATTCGGCACGTCCGCACAGGACCGCTGGAGCGCTGCCTGGTCCGCCAACGGCATAGACAGCAGTCTACTCGCCAGTCAAAGCGGTCACGCCTGACAGTCAGGGCTCCGTCTTTTCCTGTTCGGGAGCTGGCGCGGGCGCGACCTCGACATCGACCCGCCGGTTCTTTGCCCGTCCTTGTTCATCGTCACTGCCATCGAGGTGAGCGTTGGGCGCGATTGGTCGTGTTTCGCCTACTCCCAGCACCGTCATGCGGTCGGCAGCAATGCCCTTCGTCACGAGATAATCGGCCACGGCCTTTGCCCTGGCTTCGGACACGCGCAAATTGTCGGAATCGCTTCCCCGGGAGTCGCTGTGCCCGCGAACGGTGATTGCGCCTCCATGAATCATTTCGGGGTTCTGGGCGAGCGCATCGAGTTGTGCGCGTGACGCATCGTCGAGCGCTGTGCCGCCTTGGGCGAAACTGATCTGTTCGTTCAGCGGCTCCGCTGGCTGGGCCGGTTTGGGTTTTGCCTCATCGCTAACAGAGGGTCGCATTATGGACAAGGTAGGCGGAGAAACCGGCTCCGGCTGCTCCATAACGTTCGCGGCCAGATTTGTGGTGTCGTCCGGCGTATCCACCATTTTCCTGTCGCAGGCGGTCATCGATAGCGGAATTGCGACCGCCATGGACACGATTCGGACTGTTCTGCTCTGATGGCTTTTCATGACTCCGCCCCCTCATCCTTTTCGTGCCGCGCGGGCGTGCTCTGATCCGCGACGTGCTCCTTTGAACGCGTTTCGTTTCCTGATTTCGAACCACGTGACGGTTGTGGCGGCGCATAGGAAATGACGATATCATCCACTTCCGGCGTCGGTCGCGACGCATGGGTAAAGAACCGCAATGTACCGTTCTTTCGCAGCAGGAGCAGAAGATCGGCTCCTTCAGGCAGGACTGCTTTGGCCGCTGAAAAATCGAATTGTTCGCTGATCCGCGTCTTTCGAAAGGTCCAGCCCGCGGCTTCACGGGCATTGATTTCCTCCACCCCCAGACCGGATGCGAACAAGGCCCGACCGCGTAAAAATTCAGACAGACTATGATTATCGTCCGGGCTGGAGCCGCCGAGCTGATACACAGCGTCGCGACCGATGCTTGGCGCAAATTCACTGCATACGAGGGCGTTATAGGCTTCGTTGTCGGTCGTGGCGGCGAGCACCTGAAATTGGCTGAGGTCCAGCCTGTATTCGGTTGCTTCCGCCAGAATCTCGCCGTGGAAAGAGGGAATGCCTTGCTGCCGTGCGGCGCTCAATCTTTCCCAACTGCTATCGCTCACCATAACCGATATGCCAAGCTGCCGCAGGTGATCCGCCAGCGACAGGCTCCAATGAGTGCTCCCAACGATCAATATGCCTTGCCGACTGGCGCCTGTGACACCGAGCCAACGCGCGACATGACTTATGCTGAACCCGTGCGCCACAATGGTAGCCACGACGACGCTGAAGGACAAGGCGATCAACGTCCCCCCGTCGCTATAGCCCAGTTCCCCAAGGCGTAATGCAAACAAGCCGGAAATCGCGACCGCGACGATGCCGCGCGGCGCTATCCATGCGATCATCAGCCGCTCGTTCCAGGGCACCCGGCTGAAAGCCAGGCTGATGAGCACAGTGGCTGGACGCACCATGAACAGCAGGACCAGCAGAAACGCCAGAAAGCGCCATTCAAACTGCCGCAGCACGTCCAGATTGAGCGAAGCGGACAGGATGATGAACACGCCTGACACCAGGAGAACTGTGATATTCTCCTTGAACGGATGAACATCGCGCAGGCTGTCGAGCCGCATATTAGCCAGCGCGATGCCCATGATCGTCACGGCCAGCAAACCGGTTTCCTGCTGGATCAGATTGGACAGAACGAAGGTGCCAATGACAACCACCAGCAGCACGGGCGCTTTGAGAAATTCGGGGACGTGGCCCCGCGGAAACGACCAGGCGATGGCCTTGGCCATGCTAAAGCCGATCAGCGCGGCAATGATTGCGGCCGCGATCATCTCGCTGACGACGTCCAGTGCCGAAGCGCCATGACCGGACCTTCGCAGATATTCATAGGTAATCACGGCGCAGAGCGCGCCAATGGGGTCGTTGACGATCGATTCCCATTTCAGGATGGCGCGTGGTCGTGCGGCGATGCTGCTTTGACGCAACAGTGGAATGACCACGGTCGGTCCGGTGACCACCAGAATGCCCGCGAACAGGATCGCCACCGGCCAGACAAGCCCCGCCACATAATAGCAGGCCAGCGCACCGATGATCCAGGCTATGGGTACGCCCAACACGACAAGCCGCGTCACCGCGCCCTCTGTCTTGCGCAATTCCCGGAAATCGAGGCTAAGACCGCCCACGAACAGAATGACGGCCACGGCAATCGACAGGGCCGGTTCCAGCAGAGGCCCGAACACATGCTCGGGATCGATAAGGCCCGTGACCGGTCCAGCGATTACGCCTGCAAGCAGCAACAGGGCGATACCTGGCCATCCCGTCCGCCAGGCGACCCATTGCGCGCCGATACCAAGAACGCCGATCAGCGCGATTGCGAGGGCCTGTTGTTCCATCCTGCGTTCCCTACTATCGCATGGGCCGTCATGTCGACCCGGAACTTGTGCACCATTCGAACGACCGTTCCGACCGAAACCAATCCGACCTCCGCCAGTTCAGCATGATTAGGAGACGTTTGGTCGTGTCCATGATTGTTTGCATCTGGTCCAGGCCCAGATGATGGCCATGAAGAACAGGGACTCCACTGGCATTGCTATTGGATTGGCGTTGGGCGTCGCCATCGGTCTGATCATCGATAATCTGACAATGGGCATAGGCATTGGCCTGGCACTTGGTATCGCCATGGGCTTGCTGTTCAAGCGGCCAGACGAGCCCAGCTAGGCATTAAACGCGCCATAATGACGCGGCACATCAGGTGCTGAACTGAATGCTTAAGCCGGAATGCTTCGCGCCCCCGCGCGCCCCCTTATGACCATCAAGCCGAACACGGCTCCGACGCTGATGGCCGCAAGTCCGAAAAGGGCGAACACACCATTGGGTCCGGCCGCCTTGTTGATGACGCCTGCGACAAAGGGGAACAGCGCCTGCGATCCATACATGGCGGCGCTCATCAGTCCTATGGCCTTGCCGGCGTCCTGCCCCCCATATTCAACTGATGCAGCGCTGAGATTGGGCGTGCAGAGACTGACCCCCATGGCCGTGATCACCAGCGAAAGCGTCAGTGCCGCTAATGTGCCCGCAAAAGCCCCCACAAGAAAACCGAGCCCGGCAGTGCTGATGGCAAGTGCGAACATGCCGACAGTGCCAATGCGCCCATGCAGAAATCCGTAGAAACTGCTCGCGGCCATCCCCGCGGCGGCCATCGCCATCAACGGATAGGCCTGAACATTGGGATCGCTGATCCCGATACCGATCAGGAAAAAGGGCGCGAAAAGGGAGCCGAGGATGCTCACCATGCCCATGAAGGCTGCGACGAGCAGGAAGCCCACGGAAAGGCCGGCGAGCCGCGATGATGGAGCAGTGCGCTCCGTCTTGGTTCCGGACGAGCGCGTGCGCGGCAACGTCAGCGCGACGGGAATCACCAACAGCCCGACCAGATGCAGAGCGAAGGGCCAGCGCCAGCCGATGGCAGCGAATGCCCCAACCAGCGGAAAGCAGCCGATGGCGAGCATGGCGCCCGCTACTGACTGAAACCCGAACATCTGCGCCCGTTGTCGCGGCGGGAGCGTGCCGATTCCCGTCAACGCCGCGATCAGCGCACCAGCTACCGTGACACCGAGGAGCAAGCGCGTGGCGAGGATCAGATACAAATTGTCGAGTATTCCGCCCACGCTGCCTGCAAGCGCGAATGCTGCGCAGGAAAACAGCAGCACCGTGCGATAGCTGAAACGATCGATCAGCCATCCGACGATGGGAGAACTGAGAGCGAGGGCGAAGCCAACCACTCCGCCCACCAGTTGGCTGAGGAGAACGGCATTGGGATTATCGGCAAAGGCGCGAGCCAGCGGGGGCAGGGCGATGCCAAAGCCATAGAGCGCCAGCACCGGGAGAGCTGCGACCATCAGCAGCGCGGCGCGGCCTGCCAATGAAATGCGGGTCGATTCGTCTTCGACTATATCTATCGCAGGGCTATCGCTCATTCTTGTCCTCTCCAGTGCGGGTCGCGGATCGGCTGCGCCCGAGTTGATCGTGAATGAGTCGGCTTTTGCCTGTCATCATCATGGAAAACAGTTGATGCTTTCATGTCCTATGCCAAGGCAGGCCTATCATAAGGAGGGCGTGGGAGCAGGGCGATTTTTCTGCGATCAGTCATTCCTGCCTCCTTCAGCGGAGATATCAACGTGGCGGGATCGGCTGGAGGTCCACGCCGACCAGAAAAGATGCCTGGCCGCAATCGCGCAGAAGGAATTCCTGCCGACGGAGCCAATTATGGAAATGCTGGGCCAAGCGGCCGTCTTCCTGTGGAGATGCTGTGCGGACATAGGCTTGTACGGCAGCTTGCGCCTCGTCCTTGTCATCGAGCCGATGGCCGACCAGCGCCGACGCTTCGGCCAGATCGCGGGCGAGGATGTCTTGGCCGTAATCGTTGCAACGACTCATGTAGCGTGCCAGCGCGGCGGCGGAATCGCGGGCGTAATCTTCAACAGGCGTACCGTCTGGCATTGCCCTGATCTGCTCCACCAGATGCTTGCCAGCGCGTGAAAAGCCGAGCGGCCGGAACATCGGCTCCTCCGGCTCGGTGAGCGTCAGGCCCATGTGCTCGGCTATGGCCTTTATCGCCCATCGGGTAGTAGCCACCGAATAATGCATATAGGCAATATAATCCTGGTCCAGCGTCGTGTCATAGGCCAACCCCCACATGAGGAAGCCGTTGACTCCGCAGAAGCCTGCGCTGTGGTATTCGAGTAACTGCTTGCTGATGCGGTCCCCCGTCAGCATTTCGTAACGATCGATCATGGCGGACAGATCGCCCAGCGGCTCTGCGGCATCGCGCAAGCGCAAGCCGGATAATTCCGCTGCCGGATCGCCGAAACTGGACACCTCGAAGTCAATGAGTCCAGTAACGCGATCGTCCTCGTACAGGAATTGGCCAGCGTCGAAATTGACGAAGGTGGCGCGCGTGCGGTCCTGTGGCACATTGCGGCGGAGCCACTGGGCAATGAAGCGCATGATGGGGAATGGGCGCTCTCCCATCAGACGTTCGAAAATGGCCTCCGCTGGGGCGTAGAGGGAAAGCGCGATTTCTTCTGGCGTACTGGGCACCGCCAAGCCGACCTCATGGAAGGCGGATAGTGGCAGGCGATGGACCTTCGCAACAATGTCGATGAAAGCGTCCCGCACTCTCTGTTGGCGTTGGCTGTCCTCGATCGCGCCGGTGTTGATCCGGCCGGGCAATTTTTCCATCACGATGGCGACCGGGTCATCCATCATGCCATATACGCGGGGAGCCGGAATGCCATTCGCCTGAAACGCCTGATGAATGGCATATTCCTGATACATGTCGACGGGCGAGAAATAGGTCGTCTCGCCTTTGGGGCCGCGCACATAGAGCGACAGCCTTTCGCCATCGCGATTGACGACCGCATCCCAACCGGGCCGCCAGCGCGCCTGTCGATCCAGCGATTCAACATGGCCCAGATTGGTCGTCAGCCAGTCATGAATCTTCTGGTCCATTGACGCGGGATGTTTGGGTGTCATGTCTCTCACCATCCTCTCCATGGCGCCTTGTTTTATAGTCGCCGTTCTCTGGGACGAAGCCCGGGTCAGGCTTCCGTTCATTCGGCTTAGCATTGCGACTTCGGCGCTCGCTTGACCCGCCGCAGGATAGGAAGCTCTGGCGGGCGAATGAATCCGACCTGCCTTTGGAAAGGACCGCTTTATGGAAGGCGATCTAAATCCCGGCGGTACACTGCCGCTGATTCATGCGGGCCATAAGAGGAGAAAAAGATGCTGGGCTATGCAACCGTCGGCTCCAACGATCTGGAACGGGCCAAGGCCTTTTATGACGCACTGTTCGCTGCTGTGGGTATTTCCACGCTGTTCGATCATGGATCCGGCGGACGGGTTTACGGTGCGCCGGGTGGCCCGATGTTCGGCGTCGTTGGCCCTTTCGACGGCAAGCCAGCAAGTGTCGGAAACGGATCGATGTTCGGCTTTGCGCTTCCTAGCCATGAATTGATCGACTTGTTTCATCAGAAGGCGCTTGAACTGGGCGGTACGGATGAAGGTGCTCCGGGCCAGCGCGGACCGGAGGGGGCAGGTGCCTATATGGCCTATGTTCGCGATCTGGACGGAAACAAGATTTGCGCATTCAAGCTGAATTGAATTACCGTTCCGGACGATCGATCAAAAAATCCGGACATCTGAGCCTGGTCGAATTGACTGTCTGACATCGAATTTTCTCTGCGGAAGGTGCGTCACGCTGGATCGGCCGCTGCGACGTTTGTAAAAGAACGTCGCAGCGCGTGACGATGCGATCACGCGCGCGATAGAGGAGAGCGATGATGACCGTAGAAGCCAACAAGCAGCTTATCCGCGATTGGTTCGATGCCGTGAACCGGGGCGATGAGGCGGCTGTCCTTGCCATGACTGCCGAAGATTTCCGCTTTGAAACAATGGCGCGGGCGCCCGACTGGATGCTTTACAAATGGGACCGGTATCAGTTTGCTGCAGCTCGAGCCGCGATGTCGAGCGTAATGAAAGCGCCGATCCAGCTTTCGATTGCCGGGATGATCGGGGAGGGCGATGATGTCGCCGTGGAAGCGGAAACCGACAGCGAGATGTTGAACGGCCGCCGATACAATAACCGCTATCACTTTGTGTTCAGGTTGCGGGATGGCAAATTTTGCGAAGTTCGCGAATATAGCTGCAGCCATTTGGCGCAAAATTGCTTTAACGCCATCGAACCGGCCGAACCAGAGAAGACGCGCATGGCGGTATAGCGTTCGTTCGGGCGGGACCGGGCAAGAAGCATCCTTTGCGCCCGCCCGCTGCCGCCCGAACCATTCATCTCCCCCGGGCTGAGAGGGTTCACGCCACCTTGGGCATGATTTCCTCTGCCACCCATCGCAGCCGTTCGAGATAGGCGTCATAGCTGTCGAGCGGCGGGAGGGGGATGATCGTCTCGGTAACGCCCAACTCTGCCAGCCAGCCACACAGATCGATGGTGGCCTGCACATTCCAGGACCCGATCGTTTCGGCGGCGGCCGTGTTTTCGACATGACCTTCGCCAAGCTTCATTGCCTCGATGGGAAAGAACAGCTCGATCGGGCGGCCGTGATAGTCTGGTTGAGAATGAATGAAGTCGAGCGCTTCGGGGAATTTCTCCGGTGGTGTCAGGAACGGGCTCCAGCCATCTCCCCATTTGGCGATGCGTTTCAATGGCGCCTCAGCATCGCCACCGAACCACAGTGGCAGGTTCTGTGGCTTGGGTTCATAGCCAACATCGCGGAATGAGACATATTTGCCCTCGAACTCCGGCTTCTCCTGCGTCCAGAGCGCAAGCATGGCCTGCACGTATTCGTCGGTCATTGCGCCGCGTTCGTGGAAGGGAACGCCCAGCAGGTCGAACTCTTCCTTCAGCCATCCGACCGCCACGACCGCCGTGGCGCGACCGCCGCTCAGCCAGTCAAGCGTGGACCAGGCCTTTGCCTGCACCACCGCGTGTTGCAGGGGCAGGATGTTGATAGAGGAGGCTAGGCCGATCTGCTCCGTCGCGCCCGCGACCCCGGCGAGGAACACGGTGCCATGATGCCAATATGCGCCACTCGCAGCCAAATGATCTTCCGGAATCAGAAAATGCTCGCCCAGCATGCACTTACGGAAGCCAAGCTCGTCCGCCAGCTTCATCGCGCCTATGACTTCCTTGTGGCCGAGCGCCAGCTCCCAGGGTTGGCTCAGCGCGGGAATTTCAAGGGTGTGCGGAATTGCAACGTCAAGTTTCATGAAGTTCGCCTTATTACAGATGGCGCACCGCCCGTCGGGGCATCGCCATTGTCATCCTCTCCTGGCTCCTATGGGAACATGGCTCATCTCGATCTTGTACGCCGATCTGCCTGTCTCATAGCCAAATGGAAGAATGGCGACGTGAGACACTAAGCCACCTGCCCCACGGTAGGGCGTTCAAGACAGCCGTTTTATGATGCTTCCATGAAGGACGGCGGATTTCTCGTCGAGATGAAGGCAGAGCCACGCAATGTCGATCAGCCGCCAAGCAGACGCGCGGTATCATAGTCCACGAGTGCGGCCGAAAAGCGTTCGGTCGGTGGGCGGCCATTCTGACCCCACCACTCCTCCACCTGGAGCCATGCCTGAATGCCATAGACCGGCCAGCGCCGGAAATGGTCCCACATGGTTTCCCGGTCGGGAACACCTTCAGCGCCGGTTGCCAGCAAAGCTTCACGATAATGGTCAAGCAGCCGCCGGTCGGCTTGACGGCGTTCATCGACCGTCAGCGCTGCGACCATGAAATAGCAGACATCGCGCAAACCGTGGCCGACCCGGCACAATTGCCAGTCGAACCATATGCGATGGCCATCGGGATAGATGTAGGTATTGCCCATGTGGGAGTCGCCGTGCACCAGACAAAAGGGACCGGGCTGCGCGCGCTCCCATTCGTTCAACTTGGCGTAAACCCGATCAAGGCGCGAATGATCTTCGACCAGCCAATCAGGCAGAATACTGGAATAAGCGCCACTGGTGAGATTGGCGTTGATGTAGGGCCGCATCAGTTCGATCTGGTTGGTGTCTATCGGCGTATCCATGGAGCGGGGTAGCCAGGTGAGCTGATCGAGCCGCTCATTGCCCCACCATGCACCATGGAGCGTCGCCAATCCTTCCAAGGCTTTGGCTACGCCATCAATGCCAATGACGTCGGTGCTGTGGCCAAATTTTCCACCCGCATCAGCAAGGTCTTCCAGCACCACGACGCCCTGACCGCTGCCATCGCCATCCCAGTCGGCATAATAGCATCTGGCGGCAGGCAGTGCGGGCATATTGGCGGACTCGTGATAGAAACGCGCTTCGAGTTCACAGATATCGGTATTGTTATTGATGGTCAGTTCCGACCAGTTCGCCTTGAGGCAAAGGTGGGCTGGCAATCCGGCGGCCTTTCCGACCGCATTATATTCGACCGCGACGCGCAAATTCGTGGTGTGGGAGTTGTGCAGATCCACCGTCTCCATCGCTTCGATGACCAGGCCAGGATAGCGATTGGCCATAAGGCCGCCCAGCCATTCCGCCGTTACGTCCTCCAGTTGCCTGGGTATCGGGACATCGCGACCATAAGGGCCATAGCTTCCTGCACGGGCGGTGTTCTGGACGATGTCGGGCATTCCTCTCTCCCATTCCTCAGCGGTCGTCCGGGCGATAACGCAACGTCGCGCCAAATTGCCGCGGCGCATCGCTTGCCCGGATCGACTCCCACTGTATCGCCCGGAACCCCTCCGGTCTGCACCTACTTTTGTTGGTACAGACCCAGAGCAAGGATCAATGGACAGGCAGCGCATGTGACAGCCTGGTCAAAGGAAATCCTCTAGAATGTCGCTGTTATGTCGGCATAGCCATATTTGACATCTCCATAGCCATTGGCATTGGGGGCATCCTTCAGGAAGCGGCCGTTGATGAGCACGGCCCCGCCAACATCAAGCCGCAGCAGCTTGGGCACGAGCCAGTAACGCGCTCGTGCTTCTATCTGATGGCCTGCAAATTTGCCCGATAATCCATCGGGGTCGCGCACCTGAGTGCTCGCGAAACTGTCCGTTCCGCTGTCCAGCCACGCGGCGCGATAGGCGAGAAAACCATCCCACCGCTTGTCTGGCTTGACCTCCAGGCGAACGCCCGGTGAACTGATATTGTTACGACCTAGCGGACCATAAATGCCCGTGGGTCCGAAATCGGAACGGCGCGGACCATAGAGACTGTCGAACCGGCCATAATTCCTGCCACGTTTGTCGCCGCTTGCAAGGTCGTATTCAACGGAGACGCGTGGACTCCAGGGGGCCTTGAATTGATATCCGACCTCCGCGTGGACGAAATAGGCGGACACGTCGAGTTTTGCAGCGTCGGCGGTGCTGCTCGCCCGGATGTCACCGAACTGATAGGCTGCTTCCAGCTCATAATCCGCATGGCCTGGCTCTGGATCGGAGAAGACGCGAAAGCCCGGCGTGAAGATGTGGCGGTTGCGGGTCAGTCGTGTATCGGAATCATCCTCATCAAGCGCCAGAAAATAGAGATCGAGACTGGATTTCCCTATGATATTCGGCTTGTTGAGGAAGCCGCCCCAGAAGACGAGGTCGAAACTTTCGCGGTCCCATTTGACTTCGTTATCCAGGATGCTTTCCTTGTCGTCGGGCAGTCGTTGCAAAGGAAGAGTATAGAAGAGCGTCAGCGCTTCCTTGTCGCGCCCATTGAATTGCAACCGACCACCCGCGAAGGCATTTGTAGTGTTACGGAAATTATTCTGACCGACAAGGCGCCGCGAACCAAGATCCATCGTGAAACGGCCTATGTCGATCTTGGTATCCGTGCCGTTGCCCAATGCGTCATCCAGATCGGCTCCGACATAAGCTTGGATCAATTCGAGCGCGTTGACGTCGCCATTGCCTGCTGAACTGCCCCGATCGGCATCATAAGCGCGCGAATCCATGACTTCCGCCCCGAAGCGGAGGGGACCGGCATCATATTCGGCCGCAAGAGTGGTGCGCAAGCTGATGAGATCGTCCTTGCGGTCCAGTCCCGGCCTGAATTGATTGTCGAGGGCTTCATATCGCACGCGGAAGCTGCCGGAGATGGTAAGACCTTCGGGCTTTCCCAACGCTTCCTGGAGAGACCAGCCTGCGTCCTTGTCCTTATCGTTGCTTTTGGCCCATGCCGGTGCGGTTATCCCCGCTGCCGAGACGGCGGCCAGCAAAAGAAAACGTCTGATCATCTTGATAGTCCCTTTTTTAGATGACTGACGTCTCCGGTTGACCGGTCGGCCGTCGTTTATTTTTTGGAAGAATGCCTCCGATTGTGGGGTCGGCATAAAAGCGTTTGTTTCAAATGATCGCTGATCAGGAGGGACGAAGCCGTTTTTTCTCCGTCACGTCGATCTGCACCACCTGATCCTCGTGGACCGTGAGCGAGATGGTTCCGAAGCGCAGATGCATCAGCGCCTCCCGAATGCTTCGAAGGCTTTCTTCGACATGCCGCTGCTTTTCGGAAGCGGCAGCCTCGATTTTGTCATTGACCATGATGCTGACCTCCATGTGCTGGAAATACGATGCCGCGGGCAATGCGAAGCCCGATCCGGCGCCCGGGTTCAGGCGCGTCAGTTTGTGACGAGAAATCCACTTCTATCGGCTGATCGAGCCCCGCAAACCGCCCCTCCACTCGCCAGCTTCCACCCTTGCGGTATACATTGGTGACAAGCAGCGGCAGGCATCCGGCTTCGTCGTCGCAAAGCTCGGCGTCATGCGGCCTGAAGTGCAGATTGGCAGGCCCCTCTGTCAGACGGCTGAAAGGCACTGCGATGGCGCGGTCGAAGAACAACGCCCGCCCTCCAGACACGGAGATGGGCACGCTGTTCGTCTCTCCGACGAAATCGGAAACGAATGTGCTACGCGGAGCCATGTAGATCTCCTCAGGCGTGCCGATCTGCTCGATAACGCCATGATCCATGACCACCACCCGGTCGGCCAATTCCAGCGCCTCCTCCTGATCGTGCGTCACGAAGATCGAGGTGAGGCCCATTTGGGCGTGCAACTCACGCAACCAACGGCGCAGATCCTTCCGCACCTTCGCATCGAGTGCGCCGAAAGGTTCGTCGAGCAGCAGCAGCTTGGGATCGACAGCAAGCGCGCGAGCCAGAGCGACACGCTGACGCTGGCCCCCGGAAAGCTGCGCGGGATAGCGATCGGCGACCTGCCCGAGTTGCACCAGTTCCAGCAGTTCCCGAGCACGCTCCCTGATCTTCACCCGGTGGGGCCGGGTTCGCCGATCCCGCACGGAAAGCCCGAAGGCCACATTTTCAGCCACGGTCATGTGCTTGAAAAGCGCATAATGTTGAAAAACGAAGCCGACGTGCCGATCGGCGACCTTGAGATCCGTCACGTCTTCGCCATCGAAGGACACTTGGCCGGAATCCGGAAATTCAAGTCCGGCAATGATGCGGAGCAGGGTCGTTTTACCTGACCCCGATGGCCCGAGGAGCGCCAGGAATTCTCCCTTGTTGATGTTCAGATTGATGTCGTTCAGCGCGGTAAAAGCGCCAAAACGCTTTGCAATGGCTTGAAGTTTTATCAATGTCCCGTTCCTCTATGATAGTCGAGCCGCCATTCCAGAATGCTCTTCGCCACCAGCGTCACGAGGGCGAGCGATGCCAGCAGAGAGGCGACGGCAAAGGCCCCGACGAAATTATACTCGTTGTAGAGAATCTCGACATGCAGAGGCAGGGTATTGGTCAGGCCCCTGATGTGGCCCGAAACAACCGATACTGCACCGAACTCACCCATTGCCCGCGCGTTGCAGAGCAGCACGCCGTAGAGCAGCCCCCAGCGGACGTTGGGTAAAGTCACATGCCAGAAGGTCTGCCAACCCGAAGCCCCTAATGACAAAGCCGCTTCCTCATCATCCCGCCCCTGCTCCTGCATTAAGGGGATGAGTTCCCGCGCAACGAATGGGAAAGTGATGAAAACGGTCGCCAGAACGATCCCTGGGACTGCGAAGATGATTTGCAGATCATGTTGCGCAAGCCTGGCGCCGAACCATCCTTGCGCCCCGAAGAGCAGCACGAAAATCAGGCCCGACACGACCGGCGATACGGAGAAAGGCAAATCGATGAAGGTTATGAGCAGACTCTTGCCCGGAAAATCGAATTTGGCGATCGCCCAGGATGCGGCAAGGCCAAAAAGCACGTTGAGCGGTACGCTGATGGCCGCGACCAGAAGGGTGAGCCTGACGGCGGCCAACGCATCGGGTTCGATGATCGCGGCGGCGAATGCCTCTATGCCGTGCTTTAGCGCCTCGGCAAACACAGCTGCCAGGGGGAGCAGCACGAACAAGCCGATGAACAGCAGGGCAACCGCGATCAGGGCCGATCTCGCTATATGCGATTCTCGTAGAGCATGTGTCGTCATGAGCCATTCATCCTGCGGCGGCTCCAATATTGGAGCAGGTTGATGAGAAGGAGGATCGAAAAGGATGCCAGCAGCATGACCGTGGCTATGGCCGTTGCCCCGGCATAGGCGAATTGTTCAAGCTGAGTGACGATCAACAATGGCGCGATTTCCGACACGTAGGGCATGTTGCCCGCAATGAAGATAACGGAGCCATACTCACCGACGCCGCGTGCAAAGGCCATGGCGAACCCGGTCAGGAGCGCCGGCGCGATGGCAGGCAGGATGACATGGCGGAAAGTCTGCAGCCGGTTCGCCCCCAATGTAGCCGCCGCTTCTTCCACATCCTTGCCAAGGTCCGCCAGTACGGGTTCGACGGAACGCACGACGAAAGGCAGGCCGATGAAGATGAGGGCTACGACCACGCCCAATGGCGTGAAAGCGACCTTCAGACCGAAGGGCTCTACGATCCCGCCCACCCAGCCGCCCGGAGCGTAAAGAACAGTGAGCGCAATGCCGGCCACGGCGGTTGGCAGAGCGAAGGGAAGGTCGATCAGCGCGTTGACGACCTGCTTTCCGGGAAATTCATAGCGCACCAACACCCAGGCAATAAGCAACCCGAAGAAGGCGTTGATGGCGGCCGCAACAGCAGCCGCACCAAAGCTCAGGCGATAGGCGGCAATCGCCCTGTCCGAAAGGCCGACAGCCACGAATTCTTCCCAACCCATTCCAGCCGCACGAATGAATATGGTGCTCAATGGAATAAGCACGATCAATGTGAGCCAGATCAGGCTGAAGCCGAACGTGAGGCCAAAGCCAGGAATGATCGATTGCCGCCGCCAACGCCTGTGGGGGTTTGAAGCTTTGGTCATCTGCAGTTGACTGCTCAATGCTATGTCCATGACGGAATGTCCTTAATGCTTCGCTTTTGCGAAGATCTTGTCAAACACACCGCCATCGTTGAAATATTTGACTTGCGCTGCTTTCCAGCTGCCGAAATCCTTGCCTATGGTGACAAGGTTCAACTGCGGGAAAACGCCCGCATATTTAGCGGCCACCTTGGGGTCCCTGGGGCGATAGAAATTCCGGGCGATCGCATCCTGCGCGGCAGGAGTATAAAGATATTGCAGATAGGCCTGCGCGAGCTTTTCCGTCCCGTGCTTTTTGGCATTTGCGTCAACGACGGCCACAGGCGGCTCAGCCAGAATGGAGAGCGAGGGAACCACGATTTCGAACTTGCCGACGCCAAGTTCTTTCTCTGCTAGAAAAGCTTCGTTTTCCCAGGCGAGCAGGACGTCGCCAATGCCGCGCTCGACGAAAGTGGTCGTTGAACCGCGCGCGCCGCTGTCAAGCACCGGCACATTGGCGAAAAGCTTCGTCACATAATTTTCGGCCGCAGCCTCCGAACCGCCCGCCTTGCGGCCATAGGCCCATGCTGCAAGGAAGTTCCAGCGCGCGCCGCCGCTGGTCTTCGGGTTGGGTGTAATGACCTGCACGCCGGGTTTGATGAGGTCGTTCCAATCCTTGATGTGCTTGGGATTGCCCTTGCGGACGAGGAATACAATGGTGGATGTGTATGGCGCGCTATTGTGTGGCAGGCGGCTCTGCCAATTCTCGGGCAGCGCTTTGGCTTTGTCCGCGATGGCATCGATGTCGTAGGCAAGCGCCAGGGTGACGACGTCTGCCTCCAGGCCGTCAATAACAGCCCGGGACTGCTTGCCAGAACCGCCATGGCTCATATTGAACCTGATCTTGTGACCCGTGTCGGCCTCCCACTTGCGGGCAAAGCCGGCATTAACCTCCTTATAGAGTTCACGGGTCGGATCGTAGGAAACGTTGAGCAACGTCACGGTCTTTGCCGTTCCCTCACCGCCCGATTGGTCGTTCCCCTCTTTGTCCGAGCATGCCGTTGCGGCGAGCAGCCCTGCCAGAGTAAGGATGGAAAGCGTTGATTTCAGTTTGTTCATATTTCCCCCTGAAGAAGAGTGGGCCTACACATGAATGTCTACTCTATTTATAGACAAGAAAAGAAAAGTTTCGTTCGGGAAAGAATTCTTCTGGTCCGTCCGTTAGCGACGGGAAGTGCGGGGCTGCTTCCCAGCATCCGGAGCCTTTCAGGCCGGACGGATCAGAAGGGATGTCGTCATGAAGGCAGGCCGCATCATAGATCAGTTCCGGGAAAGCGGACGACCTTATCCTCGACTGATCGAGCCCGCGCCATGCTGTCGATCGACTGACGCGGATGTTGCGGTTGGCTGTCGCTGACGATTGCGATCAGTTGATTGAGCAAATACTGGCCATATTCCCACTCACCCAAATGGGATTGAGCATTGATATGCCCAACTTCGCCTGCATCGGCGCAATGGGCGCCCCAGAATTTGGCCAGAGTATGAGCGCGGCCGAAATCAATGAACGGATCGTTGCGGCTTGCAGCTACAATGGAGGGAAAAGGCAGCAATATTTTGGGGCAGGGCCAAAAGCGGTTAACCGACCGTCCATCGATACCGTATCGACATCTGGGGGCGCAACCAGCAGGGCTCCAGCCACGGGAGAACCAAAAGGCGGGCGTTCAAGCGCTGCCCACCAAGCCACAGCGATGCAGCCAAGGCTGTGCGCTACCAGGATTACCGGACGATCAGCTTGGCGAATGGCCGCATTGAGCTTGTTCACCCATGTATTGCGGTGAGGCCGGTCCCACATGCCCAAGTCCACGCGCTCGCAGTCATTGCGCGTCGTTTCCCAGATGGTCTGCCAGTGTCCGGGTCCTGAATTATTGAGGCCTGGAACCGTAAGCACAAGCGGGCTCTCTCGTCCGGAAGAGTAGAGGGAAGCCATGACAATTCTCCTTTTGAGGGGGCGAGTCGCCCTGTCATGCTTTTTTATAACTCTACTATTAAGGTTGAAAATTGATTTTGTCGAAATGTGGCCGGATTGCGGCAGTGTGTTGAAGGCCTTTTGGAGAAACGTTAGATCTCGACAGGGTCGGCCAAGGTAAAGCTGTCCAGTATCGCAGCCGTTTCGTCACGAACCTTGAGCATGATTTTGTGCAGTTTGCAGTCCTCCTCAGGGAGGCAGTTGTCGCACCGTTCATGCGCGAAGCGGCTTGCGCATGGAACAAGCGCCAACGATCCCCGGGTCAGCCGGATGATGTCTCCATAGCGAACATCGACGGGGGGCAGCAGCAGCCAATAGCCACCTTCCCGCCCACGCTGGGTGCCCACCAACCCCTCACGTGACATTTCCGACAGGATTACCGTGAGGAACTTCGCTGGAATATTCTGGGATTCAGCAATTTCCTTGAGTTGGACCGGACCTTCTCCAAACCGATCGGCAAGATATTGCAGTGCTCTGAGCGTGTATCGAGTGCGTTGGGAAAGCATTTCTCGATTATTATGGTAGAAAATGGCCAGAGTATGACGGGGCCTGCATTTTTCGGGATGTGTAAGACTCGCGTCCTATAGAAAGAGCAACCAAAAACTGCTAATGCTGTCTCAAGGGCAATCTTTCATTTTCGCGTATCAGCGATCGATCCGAATGGGTCCAACTTCGACCCCAAAAAAAGCGGGCCGCGCCCGGCTATCCGGGGCGGCCCGACAGGAACCGGACTTGGAGGGAGCCGTCCGGTAGTTTTAACGTGCGTTCCTTCCTGTCCTTTGAATTAATGCTTCCGAGCGATGCGCGGGACCGAAAGGGGTCCTCAGTTCGGCGGTTGCCCAGAGCGCGCGCGCGGCTTGCTGAAGTGACAACGGGTAGCGGGCAAGCGCCGCAAGATCAGCTTCTGTGATGAAAGGCATGGCAAATCCTTCGCCGGAACCGTCAAAACGTCCGGCCCTAATGTGAAGATTGATAAGATGATGATCCGGTGGATCGAGGGAAAGCGAGTCATAACCGCCACAAAGCGGCTGAATGCTTTTGCCGGGCGAAGGTGCAGTGCGCCCGGTTTTCGTCCGCAGGAATTTATCGGCTACACATCATGGAATTTCGCATCGTTTTTCTCCCAATCATTGGGGGAACACGGTGCCTGACGTGGCCGCCTGAGCATCGCGCGCTTTAGCTATTGGTTACGCGGAGCAAGCTGCATCCCTGTCAAAAGCCGCGGGCCTATCGAATGGCGAAAGCCAATGAACGCAAGGCCAAACTGCGTTCCTGATCGATAACTCTACTTAATCCATAGAGATAATTCGGTCAAGCATAGCTTTGGTTGCATTGGCCCAAGTTTGGGTATCCGTGGCAAGAGTGGCCGATTATCTGCAATCAAACAGAACCACCGCCACGCTTAACCAGCATAGCGTGCCTCCAGCAAATCAAGTTCACGGACGAGCTTGCGGGCGATTTCGGTGCCTAGTTGTCGCCTGCGCACTCTGCGGAAAATTTCGGCTCGTTCGGCCTTCAGGGCCGCAAGCCGGAGATCGCGTTCTATAATGTCCGACCGTCGACCGCTCGTATGGTCGGCCGCGCTGTCTTGACGGCTTTCGATGCGCTGGCGATAGAGGTCCATGATCCGTGCACCTGCGGCCACATAGAGATCGGCATCTTGTCGTCCCTCCGCCAGGTCATGCTGCACCCGTTCGATTTCACCGATTGCCGCGTGCGCTGCCGCAATCCATGCAGCATCTTCCTCGGCCTGAGGGGATGGTTCATCCGGCATTTGGAGGTTGCGAAGAAGGAGCGGTAAGCCAATACTGGCGGCTACAAGCGATGTGATGATGACTCCCATTGCGAGAAAGATCGCCAGGTCGCGCGCCGGAAACGCGGACCCATCGTTCATGACGAGCGGGAGGGTCAATACGCCCGCCAGCGTAATGGCGCCACGCACCCCGGCAAAGGACATCGCCGCGAGGATTCTCCAATCAGGAAGCGAACGGGAGCCCCCCCTCCTGGCCAGAGTCAGCCGGAACGAAATCCAAACCCATGTGAACCGGAGCACGGCGAGCCCAAGAGTGATTGCGAATACATAAAGAGCTAACCACCAGGGTCCATGATGTCCCGTAAGGCGGACTGTTTCTGTGGCACCCGCAAGGATCATCGGTAACTGTTCGCCCAACAGAACGAAGATGATGCCATTGGCGGTAAATTGGATCGTATCCCAGACCGTGTTGCGCCGAATGCGGGTGCTTGCCTGAATTTCGCCGCGCGCTTCGACAAAACCCATTGTCAGACCTGCTGCAACGGCGGCGAGAATGCCAGAGCAGTGCAGGTGCTCTGCTATCAGATATGAGCCGAAGGGAATGAGGAGACTGATGAGTATCTGAGATCCTCCTTCCTCACCGAAACGCCGGGAGATCCATTCCTTGGCGCGCCCGATGGACCAGGTAAGACCGACGCCTACCGCGATGCCCCCGAAAGCTACCCACAGGAAGTTGAGCGCGGCGTCTGCGAGCGAAAAGGTTCCTGTCAGGGCAGCTGCGATGGCGAAGCGCAGGCACACGAGTCCCGACGCATCATTCAGTAATGATTCGCCTTCGAGGATGTGCATCATCCGCTTCGGAATCGGGATGCGCTGAGCGATGGCGGAAACCGCGATCGGATCGGTGGGCGACACGACCGCAGCCAATGCGAATGCCACGGCGAGCGGCATGGCGGGGACCAGCCAATGGATGAAAAGGCCCATGCCGACGACGGTGAACACCACGAGACCGAGAGCAAGCCCCAGGATCGTCTTGCCGTCCTTGAACAATTCCTCACGTGGAATGCGCCAGCCATCGAGGAATAGCAGTGGCGGCAGGAACAAAAGGAAAAATATCTCGGGATCGAGCGTTACTCTCCAATCAGCGACCAGTCCAATGACGGCGCCCAACGTAATCTGGACGAGAGGCCTGGGCAGAGCGACGGGCAACATGCGAGACAGAATGCCACTCAGGATCACTGCCAGCAGGAGCAGCAGGACGATCGTGATGGTTTCCAATAGTCTTCCTTACCGTCGTGAACGATGAAGCGATTCGGGCTGAATCTTCCCAAGGCTTTTTCACGAACTTCGCTCGTAAAACCAGAGGTTTGATCGCTTATCCAAAGGTCTTCAGTGGTGCGGACATCACTGGACCTGTTCAGACAAGGCGATCAAAAGCCGGTGAATGGCGCGATACCGAGCAGAGAAAACTGTGCGATTATTCGTCCAGGGTGAAGCCGATTTTCAGCGTCACCTGGTAGCGTTCAATCTTGCCCTCCGCGACATGACCGCGCATTTCAGCGACTTCGAACCATCTGATGTGATGCACGGTTTTGGCGGTCCGCGAAATGGCCCGCTGAATGGCATCTTCAATACCTTTGGTGCTGGTGCCGACCACCTCGGTCACCTTGTAGACAGCATCTTTCACGTTGCATTCTCCTGCAGGATAGGCCTGCTGTCTCAACGTTCCCGCGTCCCGCGCGTTGCATAGAAGCAACCGCCGGGATGGTCCGGACCCGCACCTCCCCGGGAAGATGTTGAAAACTTGTGTTTGCGAGCCCATTGTCCAGATGTCGGCCACTCATGGCTGTGGAGCATCAGCCGATGACCATCAGGGTTCACCATCTTGAAAACAGCCGTTCTCAGCGCATTCTCTGGCTGCTTGAAGAACTGGAGCTACCCTATGAAATAACGCGATATGAACGCGATCCCGCTACCATGCGGGCACCACCCGCGTTGCGGCAGGTGCATCCGCTTGGCAGGTCGCCCGTCATTGAGGATGGTTCGCTGGTCCTCATGGAAACGGGGGCAATCGTCGAATATCTGGTGGAACAAGGGGATGGACGTTTGGGGCCTCCGCCACATCGGGAGAATGTGCAGCGTTACCGGCAATTCCTTCATTATGCAGAAGGTTCGATAATGCCGCTGCTTTTCGCCCTGTTGATCGTCCACCGGCTGGGCCTCTTGGGGAGACCTGCGAGGAAGCCGGTGATGGCAATGCTGAATGAGCATCTGGACTGGCTGGAATCCGAATTGACTCAACGTCCCTATTTCGCGGGCGACAGCTTTACAGCCGCCGATATCATGATGAGTTTTCCGCTGGAACTCTGCCGTTCTCGCGCTGGCCTGGATTTGTCGTATCCAGGACTGTCGGGCTGGCTCGACCGTATGCATGCCCGTCCCGCATATGCAAAAGCGCTGAAGACCGGGGGTTCCTATGCCTATGCATAACCGGATCGATCAGCCTCATTGGAAATGCGGCGAAGCGTAATGCTTGTGCGACCGGTTTCTCTCGCCTAAATCGCCCCCATGACATCGACAAACGACATTCGCCGCTCCTTCCTGGACTATTTCGTATCTCAGGGCCATACGGCCGTGCCATCCGCGCCGCTGGTGCCGCACAACGACCCCACGCTGATGTTCGTGAATGCGGGAATGGTGCCGTTCAAGAATGTCTTTACCGGTCTGGAAAAGCGCGATTATTCGACGGCCGCTTCTTCCCAGAAATGCGTGCGCGCTGGCGGCAAGCATAATGACCTGGACAATGTCGGTTATACAGCCCGGCACCATACCTTCTTTGAAATGCTGGGCAATTTCAGCTTCGGCGATTATTTTAAGGAACAGGCGATTCATCATGCCTGGTCACTGGTGACGAAGGAATGGGGCATCTCCCCCGATCGTTTGACCGTCACCGTGTACCACGACGATGAAGAGGCTTTCGAGTTTTGGCGTAAAATTGCGGGCTTGCCCGGCGAACGAATCATCCGCATCGCTACGTCGGATAATTTCTGGTCGATGGGAGATACGGGTCCATGTGGCCCCTGTTCGGAAATCTTCTATGATCATGGCGCGCATATTCCAGGAGGCCCCCCTGGCTCCCCCGATGAAGATGGCGACCGATTCGTTGAAATCTGGAATCTTGTGTTCATGCAATATGAGCAGTTGGATCCGGAAACGCGCGTCAATTTGCCGCGCCCAAGCATTGATACGGGGATGGGGCTGGAACGCATCGCGGCTGTGCTGCAAGGGGTCCACGACAATTACGATACTGACACCTTCAAAGCGCTTATCGCAGAATCCGGGGAACTGACGAAAACGGCGACGACGGGACTGACGCAGGCCAGCCATCGCGTGATTGCCGACCATCTGCGCTCGTCCGGCTTCCTTATAGCCGATGGCGTGCTGCCCGCGAATGAAGGGCGCGGCTATGTGCTGCGTCGCATCATGCGCCGGGCCATGCGGCATGCGCATCTTCTGGGCGCATCCGAGCCGCTCATGTACCGGCTTGTCGGCGGGCTGGTCGCTGAAATGGGCGGGGCCTATCCGGAATTGATCCGGGCCCGACCGCTCATTGAGGAAACGCTGCTGCGGGAGGAGACTCGTTTTCGTCAGACACTCGAAAAAGGTCTTCGCTTGCTTGATGAAGCAACGGCAGGAATGAAGGAAGGGGACATGCTGCCGGGCGAAACCGCTTTCCGGCTCTATGACACTTATGGTTTCCCCTATGATTTGACCGAAGACGCCTTGCGGGCGCAATCCCTCGGCGTCGACCGCTCCGGATTCGATGCCGCCATGGCCCAGCAGAGGGCCGCCGCTCGGGCTGCGTGGAAGGGGTCCGGCGAAAAGGCGTCGGACGAAATCTGGTTCGACATTGCTGAAAATGCGGGAAGCACTGAATTCACCGGCTATACATCCGCCGAAGGAGAGGGGGAGGTGGTTGCGCTCGTCCGGGACGGTGCTGCAGTCGATGCTGCCTCTGCGGGCGAACAGGTCATCGTCATCACTAATCAGACGCCTTTCTATGGCGAAAGCGGTGGCCAGATGGGCGATGCAGGGACCATAACGACCAATGAAGGTCTGGCCGCTGACGTTCTCGACACTGGCAAGCCGCTCGGCCGGTTGCACGCGCATCAGGCGAAAATCACATCGGGCAAGATTGCTGTCGGCGACACCGTTCACCTCAGCGTCGATGTTGAGCGCCGGGATCGCATCCGCGCGAACCACAGCGCCACGCACCTGCTTCACGCCGCTCTTCGACAGCGTCTCGGGGGGCATGTGACGCAGAAGGGCAGTCTCGTTGCGCCTGACCGTCTGCGCTTCGACTTCTCCCATACCGAGCCGCTGACGCCAGACCAGATCGCGACCATAGAAGCGGATGTTAACCGTCAGATACGGGGTAATGAAGCGGTAACGACACGGCTTATGACCCCTGATGACGCCATTGCTGCGGGCGCGATGGCTTTGTTCGGGGAAAAATACGGCGATGAAGTTCGCGTGCTTTCCATGGGCAAGGCCACGGATAAGCATTATTCCATTGAATTGTGCGGCGGCACGCACGTCTCTGCACTCGGCGACATAGGCCTTTTCAAGATCGTCGGCGAATCCGCAGTGTCCAGTGGGGTCCGCCGGATTGAAGCCTTGACGGGCGAGGCTGCGCGTCTCTGGTTGTCGGATCGTGAGGACAAGCTCAAAACCGCGGCCGCAACACTCAAGACTTCGCCTGATGAAGTGCCTGCGCGTATCGCGGCGCTGGTCGAGGAACGGCGCAAGCTGGAGCGGGAATTAGCCGAAGCAAAAAAGGCGCTCGCCCTGGGCGGCGGCGGCAAGGCTGCTGATACCGCTGGCCCGGAGCAGATTGGCAATGTCAGCTTTCTGGGTCAGGTGATCGAGGGCCTGGATCCCAAACAACTGCGCGGGCTGATCGATGAGAACAAGAAAAAACTCGGCAGCGGAGTCAGCGCGC
The DNA here is from genome assembly GCA_036570425.1 of Rhizorhapis sp. Lineage (GTDB taxonomy): Bacteria > Pseudomonadota > Alphaproteobacteria > Sphingomonadales > Sphingomonadaceae > Rhizorhapis. The sequence continues at coordinate 174,997 of DATCYF010000009.1, forward strand.
TTGTTGCGGTGGTTGATGGTCGCGCTTCCATAGCGGTGGGCGTGACGGATGATTTGATCCCTGACCAAAGTGCGGTCGATCTCGTTCGTGTCGGGGTTGAGACATTGGGAGGCAAGGGTGGCGGCGGCCGGCCGGATATGGCTCAGGGGGGCGGTCCTGACGCCGCCAAAGCTGCTGCTGCTATTGAGGCGGTAAAGGCGGCGCTGGCGGGCTAAATTCCGCCGCCCTCCGAATTCTTCGAAGCGCCTGATAATCGAACCAGGCAAGGGCGGGGGAGGGCCTGATTGTGAAAGAGGGCAGATGCGCCGAATAAAGCTGCGCAAGTCGCGCAGGCAATCCGGTCGGACCCTCATTCTGCATGACGCGCGAAATGATCTGGTTCTGATAACGGCGGACACTGTAATTGATCATGCGGCGATATTGGATGCGCATCGTGACCGGATTCAGCAATTCGGCCGGTTCGCAATAGAATCCCGCAGCCTCGCATGGTTCGACGCGTTCCCTGTCCCAATAGGCATCGCCCCGGAGGTCCGTCGCAGCTAACGCCGCGATCAAGCCATCATCGCCGATCAGATCTTCAGGCAAACGAATATTGCGTTCATGCATTCGACGCAGGAAATCGCCTCTCACGGCGTATAGACCGCCAAACAGACCCCGCTCTTTTCTCAATTCGGCCTGATAAACCAAATGATTGCGTCCGCTGAGGGGCATGCCGCTCGCGGCATTGGCATGGGGATGCATCGCCAAGGTTGCCGCCAAGGCATCGATCGATCCGGTCTTTATCTCGGCATCGCCGTCCATGAATATGACGACGTCATGGCGTTTGCCTTCCATGCCAAACACGAACCGGTTCCACGTCCGCGATTTGCCACCGGGATGGAGCTCATGAATATGGACATTGGCGCGTCCGCCCGCGGCGAGCCGGGCCCGGTCGGCCGTTCGATCGTTTGAACCGTTGACCAGCACATGAAATGCGATGTCCATCCGATCCAAAGGTAAGCTTTTCAGGCAAGAGCCGATCCGCCTTTCCTCATTATGCGCAAATATGGCGGCGCAAATGTTCATGCGGAAATCAGGCCCAGCCTTCCAGCACTTGATCGGGTGGGCGATGGCCATCGGCCCAGACGCGAATATTTGCGATGACCTTATCCCCTGATGCGGCCCGGCCTTCAAAGGTGGCGGAACCCATATGGGGCAGTAATACGACATTGCTGAGCGCAAGCAGGCGTGGGTCGATTTCGGGTTCATGCCGGTACACGTCCAGCCCCGCGCCAGCGATCCTCTGCGCCTCCAGAGCCTCGACCAAGGCGCCTTCGTCGACGATGACGCCGCGGGATGTGTTGATCACATAGGCGGACGGCTCCAAAAGGCCGATGCGTCGTGCGTCCATCAGCTCATGGGTTTCCGGATTGTGAGGGCAGTGAATGGATATGATATCGGACGCTTGCAGAAGCGAATCGAGTTCCGGCATGAAGCGTGCCTCCAGCGCTTCTTCCACGCTTTGAGGCAGTCGCCGGCGATTATGATAGAGAATCGATAATCCGAAGGCGCGCGCGCGACGCGCCACTGCCTGACCAATGCGCCCCATGCCGATAATGCCCAACACCTTGCCGCCAATCCGGTGGCCCAGCATGCCCGAGGGACTCCATCCCGCCCATTGTCCGCTGCGAACCAGCTTCTCGCCTTCGGCAAGGCGACGCGGCACGGAAAGGATCAACGCCATGGTCATGTCCGCCGTGTCTTCGGTCAGGACGCCAGGCGTATTCGTCACCATGATATTCTTCGCGCGTGCGGCCTTCAGGTCGATGTGATCAACACCATTGCCAAAATTCGCCATGAGTTGCAGCCGATCCCCCGCTTCAGCGATTAAACTGGCATCGATATGGTCTGTAACCGTTGGCACCAGCACATCGCATTGACGCATGGCCTCAAGCAAATCCGCCTGGTTCATGGGGCGATCATGCTTGTTCAGGGAAACGTCAAAGAGTTCACGCATCCGAGCCTCCATCGCCGACGGGAGCCGACGGGTGACGATGACCTTTGGATGAGTGGGGCGCGGTCTTTTCAGCATAAGCTGGCGCTATCCGTTTGGCGTCCATATCGTCAAGTTCCAATCATGGAACGGGCGACTGGACCGATGATTGGCTTGAAGGACGCGTGCCGATTTGGCAGAGGCGGAGAATGGATATGATGGGGAAGAAATCGGCATGACTGCATTCAGGCTGTATGCCTTGACCCTTTTTTTCTTCGCAGTGGCCGCAGTCTTCACCGATCCCGTTCAGGGCCAGGAAAAGAAACCGCCATATTGGGCGTCTCTTTCAAAGGATGAGGCCCGGATGCGGGCCGGTCCCAGCATGGATTATCCTGCTAACTGGATTTATCGCCGCCGCGATCTTCCAGTGAAAGTCGTCGCCGTCTATTCCCATTGGCGCAAGATAGAGGATCCAGATGGAACGCAGGGATGGATGCACGTCCGCCTGCTCAGCGATCAGCCAACGGCCATCATAACGGGCGGCATGCATCCCTTGCGTGCCGCTCCCGAAACAGGCGCGCGCATTCTCTATCGTGCGCAACCGGGCGTCGTGGGCCGCATTTCGGATTGTGATAAGGGATGGTGCCTTATCGACGTGCGAGGACAGAAGGGCTTTATCGAGGCCGATCACATCTGGGGAGCAACTGACGGCTGAGCGCCGCTTCACCCGATCTCGGTTCGCAGGCTCCTGATCAAGTCACTGGCCAAGGTCAGCCTTTCTTCTTCCTCGTCCAGGATAGCATGAAACGCCTGCCGCTTGTATGTCGCTGCCATGCCAGGGGCCAGATGCTGGCCCGGCGGCAACGCGGAAAGAACAATGTCTATAAGCCGGTCAGCACCGTGCAACCGCCCCCATAAATAGTCATTTTCCCTATAGGCTCTACTAAAGAAAGCTCCAAAGCTATTGAATTCTATTCCTTTTAATGTGGCCTCCGCGCCTCCCGTGCGAATGGCGGTAGCGTCGTCGGGCGCAATTCGGTCCACCTTGATGGGATTATATTCATCAAGGCCTTCCCCTTGGAGGATAGGCAGAATAGCGATGTCATAGAAAGGGAAACCCAGATAGGCGAGAAGCATTGATCGCCTCCCTTCCCTTGGCAGTTGCCATAGCGCTTCGGCCAGCATTGTTTCGGACAGGCCGTCCATTTCCCTCAAATTGCGTTTTTCCGCCAGCATCTCGATTGCGGTTTGTGGGTCCTTGTCCGCGCAGCGCGCCGCCTCGCCGAGTTCTGCAGCATAGAATTCTGGTGTCTCGCGCTCCAGATAGAGTGCCAGTCCGTTATAGATGGCATCATGGATAGAGGACACTGCTTCTTTGGGTGTCTTGTCGTCATGTTCCAGCGTTTCCGCCAGTTGGCGGGCCATGAAGCGCAGGCGGCGCACGCGGAAAGCCAGGTCATGATTGCGAAAGAAGGCGACAATGGCTTCTGACGCGCCTGCATTCGCCTTTTCGGCTACGCGATCGAGGCCCTGTTCATGCAACATGTTCCAGATTGCGGTGTGATAGGCCTCGCGTTTCGTGGGGCTGTCATTCCCGCCGAGGCGTGAAAGAAGAGAGATCGTGTCCTCGACGATGCTGAACAGCTTGAGATGGCCGTAAGCAGCGTAAGCAAACCCTGCTTGGCGAGCAGCCCTTTCCTGCGCCTTGGCTCGCCATACGGCCAACCGCGCCGGAGTGGGACGATCTAGAAAGAAGGTGCCGCCAAACAAGGCTTCGACACATTCCTCAATCTCGGGTCGAATCGCCGCCGTAATCCGGAGCATCCGATCAATGCGTCGCGAACGTTCTTCTATCGCCTCCAGATTGTCGCGGATGGGCTGTTCGCGTGGAATGTCCGACAATGCGCCGAAGATGGTGTGAAAAAAGCCAGGAAGGTTTGGATCCCCCTGTCCCTCGTCATCATTTTCGCGGCGACGAAAGCGGATGGTGGGCGGCCCGGGCGTTGGATCGATGTAAACGAAGCGTCGGTCAACCTCCCGGCGCGCAGGACGGTTGCGGAGTGCTTCGATTGCCTGGGCGAACGGCGCATTGGCGAGCACTGATCCATCAATCAGAACAGCATCTTCTGTAGCGCCGATGGCAGCGTGACGGGGCAATATTCGCTTCAGGAAGGTGTCCCGCTTGGGCCATGGGCGGTTTCGCTGTTCCAGCACCTTATCCAACTCGCGCACGGTAAATGGCGGAAAAGCACCGGGAAAGCTGGCTGTTGCCCGCGCTGCGAAGGTTAGCTCCGCGATGTCGCCCAGAGTTCGGTCTGTAATTCCCCTGGCAGGGAAGCCAATGGTCAGCCGATGCTCGGTTTCAACGACTTCAGGCGGATTATTGAGCCGTAATCGCTCGGGGTGCCCGTCGAAATCGGTTACGGTGACGAACAGGTCGAGCGGATGGCCTTCCGGTATCAGCGGTGGTCCCGCTGTGTTGGTTTCCATCGCCTCCAATGCATCGAGCAGCAGATTGGTGAAGCCCTCGCCGCCAAAAGGCGGTGCGAACCAGCGGGCGCGGATGAAATTGGACAATTTGTGGCGCACTTCCTCTCGCGCCCCCGGCGCGACGGTGCGGGCTACTGTGTCGTCTGGCTGTCGGGCCGCCATCCATACCAGGGGCGCTGCCCAGAATTTGGTGAACTTGCTGATCGGCCGCGCGTCTGGATCGAGCAACAAATCCACATCGGCATTTTCCAACCACAAATCCGTGAGGGGGTCGAGCGATTGCCCGGTCTCCACCGCTTGCGCCAGAAATATGCCGTTAATACCGCCTGCGCTCGCGCCTGCAATGATGTCGGTTATCACCCGCAGTTTCAGGTTCGCTTGCGCCTCTATGTCTTGCAGAACCCGTCGATAAACTGCCTGCGTTCCCCCCGACGGAGGCGCGTTATCCCGGAAATCCCGGCTCGCCCTGGTCAGTCGCCAGATTTCCTTGGTGATGCCGTGCATGTAAATTGCGAGGCTGATTCCGCCATAACACACCAACGCCAGCCTGAGTTCTTTTTCCCTCATGCGTTCAGGAATGGCAGGCGAGCGGAATATTGTCGAGGAAAACGGAAATGACCTTCAGGCATGCTCGAGTTCTGCCCAGATAGGTAGGTGGTCGGAGGCCTTGCGAGCAGAGGGGCTATCATGAACTCCGCTGTTTTGGGCATAGAGTTTTGCGCAATGCATGATGCGATCGAGCCGGGCCACGGGCCGCCGCGCATGAAAACTTTTGCCGCAGTCCGCGAAATGGAAATGATGTGCAAAGTCGCGCAGACAGCCTCCTTGAGCGCTCCACTCGTTCAGATCGCCCATCAAGACGGTGGGCATGCCTTCCTGTTGCCCTGCGTATGCGATGATGGCCGCTGCCTGCCTGCGCCGCCATAAACCCGAAAGATCAAGATGCATGCCGAAAACCCGGATGGTTTGACCATTCATGGTGACCTGCGCCGACACCGCGCCGCGCGGTTCCAGATAAGGAATATGCAATATGCCATGTTGCAATATTTCAGCAGACTTGCGCACCAATATGGCGTTCCCGTGCCATCCAAGGCTGTCCACCTGCACGTCCAACGGGACTGGCTTGTAGTCGCTGTGTAATTCCAGCAGATGAGCCGGAATTGCGGCTATGCGTGGCCCAAAGCGGCGATCCGCTTCCTGCAGGGCAATGACGTCCGCGTCGATTTCATTCAAAACTTCCAATATTCGTTCGGGATTACGGCGCCGGTCAGTGCCGAGGGCCTTGCGCATGTTGTAACTGGCGACCTTGATCATTGACTCACTTTTCCGTTCTTCCTGGATAAAACGCAAGCACTCCCAACAGGGTCCATCTGCAGCAACGGGCTGAAGCAAACAGAGCAACGGACGTTCGCTCGGTTTCCAGATTCTCTCTAGTGTTCCGCATATGTTCTGATAAAGCAGGGGCTATGGCGAAGGTGAAGAAGAAATATGTCTGCCAGCAATGTGGATCGGTGTCCTTTCGTTGGCAGGGACAGTGCGAGGAATGCGGTGAATGGAACAGCCTGGTCGAAGAAGCGGGTGAAACCGTTTTCAGCGCGCGGCACAGCCTGCAATCGGGTGGCCGTGCTGTCGCGCTGCAGGGGCTCGCCAGCGACATCGCGCTGCCTTCGCGGGAAAAAACGGGCATTGCCGAATTCGACCGTGCGCTGGGCGGGGGGCTGGTTGCTGGTTCAGCCACGTTGATCGGGGGCGATCCGGGCATCGGCAAGTCGACGCTTTTGCTTCAGGCGGCTGCGAAGATGGCGATGCGTGGCTTGACCATTGCCTATATTAGCGGTGAGGAGGCCGTCGATCAGGTACGATTGCGGGCGCAGCGGCTGGGTTTGGGCCAGTCTCCCGTGCAACTGGCCTCAGCGACTTCGGTTCGCGACATACTGACGACTCTGGGGCGGATGGCTCCGCCTGCGCTGTTGGTCATCGATTCGATCCAGACCATGCATAGTGATCTCATCGAAGGCGCTCCGGGCACAGTCAGCCAGGTGCGTGCGTCAGCGCAGGAACTGATTCGCTTTGCCAAGGAACGCGGCACCGCTTTGGTCCTTGTCGGTCACGTCACGAAAGACGGCAGCATCGCAGGACCTCGCGTGCTGGAACATATGGTCGATACGGTATTGAGCTTCGAGGGCGAGCGCAGTCACCAATATCGCATCTTGCGCGCCATCAAGAATCGCTTCGGCGGAACGGACGAAATCGGCGTCTTTTCAATGGAGTCGGAGGGGTTGGAGGAAGTTGCAAATCCTTCGGCCCTGTTCCTGACCCATCGCGACGAAAATGTCACGGGCGCGACAGTATTCCCGGCCCTGGAAGGTACGCGACCCGTTCTGGTGGAAATTCAGGCGCTCACGGTTCGGCTGGCCAGCGGGGCGACTCCGCGCCGTGCCGTGGTGGGCTGGGATAGTGGCCGATTGGCCATGATCCTTGCTGTGCTGGAGGCGCGTTGCGGCCTAAGTTTCTCAGCCTGCGAAGTCTATCTCAACATTGCTGGCGGCTATCGCATCTCCGATCCGGCTGCGGATCTGGCGGTGGCTGCAGCGCTCATCTCTGCGCTTTCCGAAAGGCCGCTCGCGGCCGATGCCATATTGTTTGGAGAAGTCGCGTTATCCGGTGAAATCCGTCCAGTTGCTCATGCGGCGCTTCGCCTCCGCGAATCGGCGAAGCTGGGCTTTACGCGGGCGCTTGTCCCCGCATCCGTTACGGATAAGGCGTCCGGCATTTCCGCCAGCGGTTTCAGGACGCTGGCGCAATTTGTTGACCATATGCTTGGACGCGATTAGCGAACGGACATGACAGCTCTCGACATCATCGTCCTGCTCTTGATCGGCGGCGGAGCCATTTTTGGTTTTCTGCGCGGTTTCGTCATGGAGACTCTGTCGCTGATTGCCTGGGTGTTGGCCATCTTCGCGATCCGCATGCTGCATGCGCCCGTTACCGAGTGGCTGGCCAAACCTGTCGGGACGCAATCGGGGGCGGCAGTGCTGGCCTTTGCACTGGTTTTTGGCATCACCTTCCTGGCAGGCAAATTTCTTGCCCGTGCATTGGGTGACAGGACACGTAAGTCGATACTGGGGCCTGTGGATCGGGTGCTGGGTCTTGGCTTCGGAGCGCTGAAAGGTTTGATTGGTGCGACGTTGCTCTTCATGTTGGCGAGTTTGCTGTATGACACCGTATATGGTGGCGGTGCGAAGCGACCCGAGTGGATGACGACGTCGCGTAGCTATCCGCTGCTCAACGCCAGCGGCAAAGCGATCAGCGAATTTGTAGCAGAGCGGCGGGCACTACCTGCTGGCGAGGCATGATCAAGGAATGAATGCACCGCTCTACAACAGGGACATTTTGCGGCTGGCAGCGTCGATCCCTTACCATCGTCGATTGACGGATGCACAAGCGAGCGTGGAGAAACGCTCCGCAACGTGCGGCAGCAGCGTGACTGTAGATGTGTGCCTGGATAACGAAGGGCGCGTCGCCAATCTGGGCCTGGAGGTACGGGCCTGCGCCTTGGGGCAGGCGTCGGCTTCACTCATGGCGGCGCATGCTATGGGAAAAACTGTTGCGGAGTTGATCGTCGCGCGCGACGCGCTTGCCGATTGGCTGGCCGGGAAGGGCGGCGGTCCGGATTTCTGGCCGGGTTATGATGTCATTGCGCCGGCCCGCGAATATCCCGCCCGCCATCCATCGATCCGCCTTTGCTTTGAAGCCATTGCTGAAGCGGCGGCGATTGCCAGTGAGCAGGACGGAAGATGAAGCACGAGCTGGTACAAGCAGCCAGCGCGACTGATATTTTGTTGACTGAAGGCGTCGTATTGCTGGGCGTCGCCTTGGCTTTCGTTATATTGTTCCGACGATTGGGGCTTGGCGCGGTGCTGGGCTATTTGATCGCGGGGGCGCTGGTCGGCCCGCAGGGTCTGGGCCTCGTCGGTGGTGCTGAATCGAAACTGGCTATCGCCGAAATCGGTATTGTGCTCCTGCTTTTTCTCGTCGGGCTGGAATTGAAGCCGCAACGATTATGGCGATTGAAACGCGACATATTTGCCTTGGGTTTTCTGCAGGTGGCCCTGTGCGGCGCTGCATTGGCGGCAATCATTTATTTTTCGACTTCTTTCACCTGGGGCGCAGCGATCGCGCTGGGATTGCCGCTGAGTCTGTCCTCAACCGCGCAGGTGCTGCCGAGCTTGAAAAACAGCGGTCGCATCAACTCGCCTTATGGTGAGAAGGCTTTCTCGGTTTTGCTGTTTCAGGACCTGTCCATAGTACCCCTCATCACCATCATCGCGGCGCTTTCGCGCAATCCGGCGGATGCGCTAGGTCCTCCGGGATGGCAGCTCGCACTATATACTGTCGGAGCCATAGCTGGCCTGGTATTTGCGGGCCGCTTCCTCCTTAATCCTCTTCTCCGACTGACAGGCAGGCTTGGCGAGCGTGAGTTGTTCGTGGTCGTCGGGCTTTTCACTGTGCTCGCCAGTGCGGCTTTGATGCATTACCTCCATCTTTCGACGGCGCTTGGCGCTTTCGTGGCAGGCGTAATGTTGGCGGACTCCCCCTATCGGCATGAAATCGAGGCAGATGTTGAGCCTTTTCGTTCCATCCTGTTGGGGCTGTTTTTCCTTGCCGTTGGCATGGTGCTGGACGTTCATGCCGTGCTTTCGATGCCGTTGTTCGTATTCGGGATCGCTGCGATGCTCGTGGTCACAAAGGCTGCTATTATCTTCGGCCTGGCCTGCCTGTTCGGAATGGAAAAGAAACAGGCTTTTTCGCTTGGCCTCCTTCTCAGTCAAGGCGGTGAATTCGCATTCGTGCTTTTTCATCAGGCGCAGGGCGCTCTGCTGATTGCACCGAGCGCTGCCAGTCTGTTCAGCGCCATCGTCACGATTTCCATGGCGACTACGCCATTCCTGTTGTTGCTGGCGCAGAAACTTGAATTTGCGCGGCCTTCAAGGGAAAAGGAGTTCGACGGGCCAGATCAGGCGCCTCAAGGCGCGGCGCTCGTCATCGGCTATGGCCGTTTTGGTCAAACGGTGGCGCAAATGTTGATGGGTCATGGTTGCGCCGTGACCATTATCGACAAGAAACCGGCCCAGATCGAATTCAGCAGCCAGTTTGACGTGAAGGTCTATTATGGCGACGGTACGCGCGTGGACCTGCTGCGCCGCGCGGGTGCGGAAAAGGCGCAGATCATCGCTTTCTGTATTGATGGCGACGGCCTTGATGCTCAGGCGCTTGGTCCCGTGTTGGAAGCCTTCCCCCCGGCCGCCGTATTTGTCAGGGCTTATGACCGGCGACATCTGTTGCGGCTTGGTTCACTGGATTTGGCCGGAACGGTGCGCGAAGTCTTCGAATCGGCGATCTGCATGGGGACGAAAGCAATAAAGATTCTGGGTGTGTCCGATGGAGAGATCATGGAAATTGAACGCCGTTTTCGCGAAAATGACAAGCAACGCCTGGACGTTCAGGGTGCCGAAGGAAATCTGGGCGCAGCAAAAGATTTAATCTACCGCGTAGGGCACAGCATGCGCACTGCCGATGGAAGATTCGAAGGGAACGCTCAATGATTGCGATATTCGCTGCCTTGTCCGCGGCTCTCGCCGTTGGCGCCGGTGCTTTTGGCGCACATGGCGCCTCCAGTCCCGACGCTGCGGAATGGTTGAAAACGGGCGGATTGTATCAGCTCATCCACGCGGTTGCGGCTCTGACGATCATGAGCTTTGCACGAGGCCCGGCTGTCCTGCTCCTTGTAGGTGGGGCGATATTTGCGGTAACGCTCTACGCCATGGCACTGGGTGCGCCGCGCTGGCTGGGCGCGATTACGCCCATCGGTGGCACGCTTTTGATCGTGGGTTGGCTTTGGGCTGCCTGGGCGGGCCTTCGCGGCAGTCTTTGATCAGCCCAGTTCTTCGTTCAGGAATGCCTCTACTTCGCTGAGGTCCACGTCTTTCGCGAGGAAAGTTTGCCCAATCCCCCGGGCAAGCAGGAAAGGCAGCTTGCCTCCTTCCATTTTCTTGTCGTGCATCATGTGGGCCACCAGCTTTTCGCCGTTTGCAGAGACGTGAGAACTGGTCAGATCATAGGGTAAACCTACGGCCTTCAAGTGCCTGGTCACGCGCTGGGCGTCTTCCTGACTACACAGTCCCTGGCGCGCCGAAAAGCGGAAAGCCAACGCCATGCCTGCTGCGACGGCTTCGCCATGGAGCAGGGTGTCCGAAAAGCCTGTTTCCGCCTCCAGCGCATGGCCGAATGTATGTCCCAGGTTCAATAACGCGCGGCGGCCGCTGGTTTCCCGCTCATCGTCGGCGACGATCCCTGCCTTGGCCTTTACACTTTTTTCGATGGCGACGGTCCGTGCGGCCATATCGCCAGCGATCAGAGCCGGGCCTTGCTCTTCACACCAGGCAAAGAAGTCCCTGTCGTTAATCAGGCCATATTTGATGACTTCCGCATAGCCTGCGCCTACTTCCCTCGCAGGAAGGGTGTCGAGAGAAGAAGGATCGATCAGAACGAACGCCGGTTGGTGGAAGGCGCCGACGAGATTCTTGCCTGCCCCGGTGTTGATCGCGGTTTTTCCGCCCACGGAACTGTCCACCTGTGCAAGCAAAGTGGTTGGAATCTGTACGAAATGGCACCCACGCTTCAATATGGCCGCAGCAAAGCCCACAAGATCACCGATGACACCGCCGCCCAAGGCTGCGATGTGGTCGTTCCGCTCAACGCCAAGTTCCAGCAGCCGATCGATCAGGATCTCAAGCACTTCCCAGCTCTTGGAGCCTTCCCCCACCGGCAGAACGATCGGCTCGACCCTGATGCCGCCCTGAGCCAGGGCATTCGTCAACCGGGGAAGCTGCGCTACAGCCACATTTTCGTCCGTAACAACGACGAAGCGTCCGTCCCGCACAAAGCCGCCGAGGTGAACCGCTGAGTGCTCAATGGAGCCTTCGGCCACTAATATGTCATAGCTGCGCTCACCCAGCGCGACGGATATTATCGCCATTCTTCAAGAGCCTTCATGATCTTGTCCACCGTCGCTTCGTGCGGCGCGGCCATGCTTTGGATATGAATGGGAGCCAGAGCATAGATCGGATTCCGCTTTTCCGCGAGTTCGGTCAATACAGTGCGCGGATCCTTGCCAGCCAGAAGCGGTCTTCCCTCGCGGCGGGAGACGCGGTCGACAAGCACGTCGATTTCAGCATCCAGCCAGATAGCGATGGCTTGCTCCAGTATTTGCGCTCGCGTTTCATCCTGCACGAAAGCGCCGCCGCCTGTTGCAATCACCTTCGGCTCTCCGTCCATCAGGCGAGCGATCACCCGCCGCTCGCCATCCCGGAAATACGCCTCCCCAAAGCGCTTGAAAATATCAGCTACGCTCATGCTTGCCGCCAACTCGATTTCTTCGTCAGCATCGACAAAAGGCAAGCCAAGCCGCGCAGCGAGCCGCCGTCCCACAGTCGATTTGCCAACACCCATCATGCCCACCAGAACAATGGGGCAGTTGATAGCGGGGTTGAAGGATTTCAGGTTTCGCTGCATGGCAGGCGCGGCTATACAGCGCCCGGCCCATACGGCAAATTGTCTTTTTATTTGGTTGCGCCGCCAAGCGAGACTGGAAATCAACCGATCTTTGGCGGTAGGGAATGGATATGAGGAACAGAAGAACAAACCGCAGCCGTCCGCTCCTTCTTTGGATTATTCTCATCGCCATAGTGGCCGGGGGGCTTTGGTTCCTGTGGTCACGGGGCGGGGAGCAGCCGCAAACGCGGGTTGAAAAGGTCATCGGTCCGGACAGGTTCGCTCAATAACATGGCCATGCGCCGTCGTACCAGGCACTGGCTGCTCGCCGGATTGGCGACCGTGGCGTTGGCCATTCCTGCGTTAGGTCAGAATGCGCCTGAATCGCTGCTGCCTCCTGGATTTGGGGAGCCGGTTCCGGCAGAAGCGCCGCGGCCGCAGCAGCCAGGGCCTGTTCAGGGTCCCGTCGCGCAGCCAACGCCCGATAAGACAGCTTCGCTCCCGGAATTGCTTCTCAACGATGAAGGGGAGGAAACCGGAAAAGAAGGCGAGGAAGGCGAAGAGGATGAAGAACTGGCGCGGCTCAAATATGATCTGCCGCCTTATGCCAAGCGTTCGCTTGGTCGAATCGGTATTCTGACGCCCCGCACTCATGGCCTGGAGCCGGATGCCTTCGGCCAGGCGGGCGGGCAATATCTCACTATTTTAATGAAAGCGACCCGGGCGCCCGTCATTTCGCGTTGGGCGTCGATCCTGCTGCGGCGAACACTGCTGTCGGAAGTGAATACGCCCGCCAATGTGAATGGTGCGGATTGGGCGGCGGAACGCGCCTGGTTGCTGCTGCGCATGGGGGAGGCAGACGCGGCCCGCATGCTCGTGCAGAGCGTGGATACAGCTGATTTTACGCCGCGCATGTATGCCGTTGCCATGCAGACCTATCTGGCGACGGCTGATCCTGCTGGTCTTTGCCCGCTCGTTGCGCCTGCCTTGCGTGTCAGTAAAGAGCCCGGTTGGCAAATGAGTCGCGCCATCTGCGCCTCCTTGTCGGGCGATCAGGGAATGGCCAGCTCCTTTCTAAATCAGGCTGCGCGCCGTGGTGTAGCCAGAGGCATTGATTTCCATCTGGCGGAAAAAGTGGTTGGCGCAGGATTCAACAGCCGCCGCTCGGTCAATATCGAATGGACAGGTGTCGATAAGCTGACGGCATGGCGCTTCGGAATGGCGACGGCGACCGCGGTCGAAATCCCGGAAAATCTGTGGGAGGGCGTCGATCGCCATGTTCGGGCATGGCAGGCGCGCGCTGTGCTGCTCCCCATGGCGTCTCGCCTTGCCGCGACCAACATAGCCGCGCGGCTTGGCGTATTTTCGAATGAAGCGCTTGTGGATTTTTATAGCCGGTTGGTTGAAGATGAAAGCGCGCCCGAAGCCGCCACGGAAAAGGCGCAGGCGATGCGCACGGCCTATGTAGGAAACGATGTGGCGCAGCGGTTGGAAGCGATGCAGCGCTTCTGGTTTCAAGAGGGCGCGGATCGGCCAGATTATGCGGGATATGTCGCCATGGCACGGGCAGCCGCGCGATTGCCTGTAACGGCAGAGGTGGGTGAAAATATCGCTCCGCTGATTGGCTCCATGCTCGCCGCGGGCCTTGATCGCAATGCCGTGGCCTGGAGCAATATTCCGGACCAGATTTCTGGCTCGGCCGGGCAGGATGCCTGGGCCATGCTTGCACTCGCGTCGCCGCAGCCCGGGGTCGAGATCGATACTGGCCGCATCAGCGGCTACAAGGATGAAGACGCGAGCGCCAATTTCGTCAAGACCCGGATGCTTGTTGCCGGTCTTGCCGGACTTGGCCGGCTGAGCGATGCCGATGTGGAGCGTCTTGCCCCCGATATTGGCTATCGCCCAGGCTACACCTCCCGTTGGACCAAAGCCATTGACCAAGCCGCTCAGCGCGGGGAGGCCGGCACGGTCGTGCTGCTTGCGGCTGTTGGAATGCAGGGGCAGGATTGGCGGCAGCTTCCCCCCGAGCATCTCCTCCACATCGTCTCGGCCCTGCGTCAGGTCGGCCTTGAACCGGAGGCGCGAATGATGGCTGCGGAGGCGATTGCGCGTCTCTGACCGGGTAGAAGGAAGCGTCACAAACATGGGTGACAGCGCCCTCATTGACCGTTTTCTTGACATGATGGCAGCGGAGAAGGGCGCTGCGGCCAATACGCTGCTCGCCTATCGTAGTGATCTGGTTCAGGCTTCCGTGGTTTTGGGCGGCAGGCTTGAGCATGTGGACCGGAACGATCTGACGAAACTCCGTGATGCTTGGGCATCGCTTGCGACTGCTACCGCTGCGCGGAAGGCATCGGCGCTGCGGCGCTTTTTCTTCTTTCTGCAAGAAGAGGGGTTCCGGGCCGACGATCCATCCGCTGCCCTTCCCCGCCCGGTCCAGCGCCGTCCGCTGCCGAAAATTCTCAGTCATGAGGAAGTCGATCGGCTCTTCGCCGAAATCGCCCTCCGTACAAATCAGACTCCACCATCGGCAAAAGATCTGCGTTTATCGGCTCTTATTGAATTACTTTATGGATCGGGCCTCCGCGCCAGTGAGCTTGTTTCGTTGCCCCGCAAGGCCATTGCAACTGACCGGCCTTTCCTGATCTTGCGAGGAAAGGGCGGCAAGGAGCGACTGGCGCCGATATCGGATCGGGCGCGGGCTGCCATTGCCCAATGGTCGGTCCATGTGGCAGCGGAATCGGCGTGGCTTTTCCCCTCCGGCAAAAGTCATTTGAGCCGCATCCGGCTTTACCAGATGGTGAAGGAACTGGCTGCTGCTGCGGGTATCACGCCGGAACGGGTGAGCCCTCATGTGCTGCGCCACGCCTTCGCCACGCATTTACTGGAGGGCGGCGCGGACTTGCGGGCTTTGCAGGTCATGCTGGGGCATGCCGATATCGGCACCACGCAGATCTATACTCATGTAGACAGCCGCCGCCTCGTCGAACTGGTCAATGCGCGTCATCCGCTCGTTGACCTGAAGCGCGGACGGCCTTAACGCCGGGGCCATGGTAAGTTTTCTCGATTTCGAAAAGCCGATAGCGGCGCTTCAGGCCCGCGTCACGGAATTGCGTGAGACCGCCGATGAGGGCGCGCTCGATATAGACGCGGAAATTCAGCGGCTTCAGGCCCGGTCGGACAAGATGCTGGCCGACACCTATGCCAAGCTTACGCCCTGGCAGAAGACGCAGGTCGCCCGCCATCCCGAGCGGCCTCACTTCAAACATTATGTCGCTGGTATTTTCGACGAATTCATCCCGCTCGCGGGTGATCGCGCTTTCGGCGACGATCAGGCAATCCTCGGCGGCTTCGCTAGGCTGGGTGAGCGCCGCGTCATGGTGATTGGCCATGAAAAGGGCGACGATACGGCCAGCCGCCTGAAGCACAATTTCGGCATGGGCAAGCCCGAGGGCTATCGCAAAGCGATCCGGCTTATGCAGTTGGCGGACCGCTTCGGATTGCCTGTCGTCACCCTGGTGGACACGTCCGGCGCGTTCCCGGGCGTGCAAGCGGAAGAACGCGGCCAAGCCGAAGCCATCGCGCGCTCGACGGAACAGTGTCTTGCGCTCGGCGTGCCAATGGTGGCGGCGATTGTAGGAGAGGGCGGTTCAGGCGGCGCGATCGCATTGGCTGCGGCCAATCGCGTGCTGATGTTTGAACATGCCGTTTATTCCGTCATTTCACCGGAAGGCTGCGCCTCTATTCTTTGGCGTACCGCCGAGAAGGCGAGCGAGGCGGCAACGGCCATGCAGGTAACGGCGGCCGATTTGCTGAGACTGGGCGTCATCGATGGTATTGTTGAGGAGCCGATAGGTGGCGCGCACCGCGATCCCATCAAGGCGATCAAATCGCTTAGCGTGGCGATCAATGAAGAACTCGATCAGCTATCAGTGCAGAGCCCAGTTCAGCTCAGGACCGGAAGGCAGGACAAGTTTCTGACGATGGGAGCATTTTAGCTTCACTAAATACGGTCCCAGCTCCCAGTAAATGGCGGCGAACCTTTTTGATTCGCCGCCACGTCAGCAAGATTATGGCGCAACAGTGCCAGCCTTGGTGTTGGCGGTACCAAGCTCAGTGCCTGCTTTGTCGAATGTTGCCTCGATATTATCGCCCAGTGTGGACATCGCCGTAATAGCGGCAACAGCGATCAGGGCTGCGATCAGGCCATATTCAATGGCGGTCGCGCCCTTCTTGTCGGCAAAAATCTTGCGAATATGCTGCATTGTTGGTCTCCGTGATTTCAAGCTTCAATTTACCCGGCCTTCCTGGCACTTCAGGTCAGCAAAACCAAAAATAGGAGATCAAGGTTGATAAAGATTTAATTGGCCTGGATTTTTGTTTCCAATATAATCAACGGTTTGTTACATGATCGGCCACATCATCCCATATCGCGACGACTTTTCCGGCAAAGCCGACAATGGCTCCCATGGCAGCCAGCACAATCAAGGCGCAGATGAGGCCATATTCAACCGCAGTCGCACCCCGTTGCGAACCCCACAGCCCTTTGCATCGCCTGATCATCGGCAAGCCCCATTTTTGCGCGTTCAGTCAGGTGACTATTAGGGCGAACAGCCTTAACAAATATTTATGAACGATATTCCTGCTCCAGATGGCTCTCATGCCTCGCTCCTCCACGTCGTCGCCGTTGCGCTTGTGGATGCGGATGGGCGTGTTTTCCTGCAACAGCGGCCCCCCGAAAAACCCATGGCGGGGCTATGGGAATTCCCTGGAGGCAAGGTGGAGGCAGGCGAAACGCCGGAAGCGGCGCTGGTCCGGGAGTTGAAGGAAGAGCTTGGCATTGACACGCACATAAGCTGCCTTGCCCCAGCTGCCTTTGCCAGCGAGCGGCTGGGCGATCGTCATTTGCTATTGCTGCTTTATATTTGCCGGAAGTGGAGCGGAAGGATCATGCCGACCGAGGCCAGTGACAGCCGCTGGGTCAAGCCTGTTCAAATGCATGCTCTGCCCATGCCACCCGCCGACAAGCCGCTCATCGGCCTGCTGGATGCACTGCTGTAGTCGCGCCAGCTAATCTTTCCGCTTCAATGCGTCCGCAAGCGAGACTGTAGCGCTTCCTCTTCGTGCCGGGCGCGGCTGGCTTACATCAGGCGCCCAGCCACTGAGGTAAATGATGGAGAAAACCTCAGCCGTTTTGCCATCAGGCTCGGCCGCTGCTGCAAAAGCCTCCGCCGCGCGCGCCAGCGTCCCTCGCAACATTTTCGGCGGCTGGGACATCAGCATGTTTGATGCGCCCATGCCGCGCAGATCGGCCATCAGCGAAAACAAGCTGGAATAGCGCACCGTCAGGCTGTCTCCGTCTGCCACAGGCATGGCGAATCCCGCGCGGCTCAGCAGGTCGCCAGCCGATCGGACGTCAATCTGCGGATGAATGTGCTGGGCAGGCCGATCGGCATCACCGGCCAATAGCGCACTCCGCAACACCGGCAAGCTGCCCGCACCGGCAAAGGCAGCTAGAAACAGCCCGTCGGGTCGCAGGATGCGCCGGATCAAAATCAGAGCGCCGGGCAAATCATTCACGCTTTCCAACGTGCCGCAGGCTATGATCAGATCAAAGCTGGCGTCGGCAAAGGGAAGGGCGTCCTCATCAGCCTGAACACCCTTCATTTCGCGGGCATTGGCAAAACCCGGATCGGCACAGACAACCTTCATTCCCTTAGCGGCCAGCCCGTCGCGCATATACTCGTCAGGACAGCCGATCAGCAAGGCACGCGTGAACTGCCGGGTGACATCCCCAAGCCGGTCGAACAACTCATCCGCCACATAGCGGTAAAGGAAATCATGGGCGGCAAAATTCCGCGCCGCCCGATCACGGCGCATTCTGCGCAGGCGACGGTCAAAGATTTCGTGGGTGTTTTCTGCAGCATCGGTCACCGCCGGACTTGTGCAACGCGCGTGGAGATAGGACAAGGCCTTATGAATATTTTGCGCACGTTGGCGGTCCCACTCATCGATTTCGCGCTGCCCCCGCGCTGCCCCGCTTGTGGCGTTATTGTTAGCGAGAACCACCGCTTTTGCCTTGAGTGCTGGGCGAAGATGGATTTTCTCGGTTCGCCCTGCTGTGAGAGTTGTGCTTTGCCTTTCCCCTTCGAACAGGCCGGGCCAAGCCATTGCGGCGCCTGCCTCGCCAACCCTCCGGCGCATGATCGCGCGCGGGCGGTGCTGGCTTATGGGGACATTGCGCGCACTGTCGCGCTCAAACTCAAATATGCGCGAAAGCAGGGTCTCGCCCGGTTGATCGCGGGACATATGGAGCGGCACGTGCCGCAGGAGGGCAGGGCCGACATGCTTGTCGTTCCGGTGCCCCTGCATCGCTGGCGGCTCTGGTCGCGTGGCTTCAATCAGGCGGCGCTAATCGCTCGCGCTCTGGGCGCATCGCTTGAGCTGCCGGTGGAGTTGGAATTGCTGCGCCGGGTGAAACGGACGCCTGCGCTTCGGGGCCTCAACCCATCACAGAGAGCAAAAACGGTGAGCGGCGCCTTTCGCATTGAACCGAAGGATCGTGCCCGCTTCACTGACAGGACCGTTCTGCTGATCGATGATGTATATACCAGCGGCGCGACGGCGAATGGCTGCGCACGGGTGCTGAAACGCGCCGGGGCGGCGCAGGTGCATTTGCTGTGCTGGGCACGGGTCCTACGGGACCAGGTCGATTGACATTCGGCGCCCCGATGCCAATCTCCGCGAAAAGGAGTGAACAACCATTATGCCCCGTGTGGAAATTTATACCAAGATGATGTGCCCCTATTGCGTGCGTGCCAAGCGGCTGCTCAGCGAAAAAGGCGTGGAGTATGAAGAATATGATATCACTCTGGGCGGGCCGAAGCGCGCTGAGATGATGGAGCGGGCGAATGGCGGGTACACTGTGCCGCAGATATTCATAAACGGGCGACATGTTGGTGGGTCCGACGATCTCGCCGCGCTGGATCGTGAGGGCAAGCTGGATTTGCTCCTCAAGCCCTGATCCGTTGATGCGCACCGCAATTTTCCAGATGACGAGCGGGATCGATCCTGAGCGCAATGCGCAGGCGATGGTGCAGGCGATCCACACTGCAAAGGCGCGCGGCGCGGATATGCTCTTCACGCCCGAAATGGCTGGCCAGCTTGACCGCGATCGCCCGCGCGCTGCGACGGCTCTGGCTCCAGAGTCGGAGAACATCGTTCTGGCGCAAGTGCGGGAGGCTGCCGCCGCGGCCGGGCTTTGGGTTCATATAGGCTCGCTCGGGCTCAAGGACGAAGGCGGCAAACGGTGGCGTAACCGCAGCTTCATCATCGATGGCGCTGGGGCTATCCGCGCCCGCTATGACAAGATGCATTTGTTTGACGTCGATCTTGAGAGCGAAAGCTGGCGCGAATCATCCATTTATGATGCCGGTCAGCATCCCGTAGCGGTTGATACGCCATGGGGACGCATGGGCCTTAGCATTTGTTATGACCTGCGTTTTCCTGATCTTTATCGCGCGCTTACCAATGCCGGAGCAACTATATTGCTGGTGCCATCAGCCTTCACCGTCCCGACGGGCCAGGCACATTGGCATGTCCTTTTGCGCGCAAGAGCCATAGAGGCTGGCTGCTTCGTTATCGCTGCCGCCCAGACAGGCAGGCACGAGGACGGGCGGGAAACTTATGGTCATTCATGCGCGGTTGATCCATGGGGTGATATTTTATTGGATATGGGCGCTGAAATGGGGCTTGCGCTGACCGATATAGAGTTGGAAAGGGTGCCCGACGTGCGTTCGCGCGTTCCGGCGCTGGCAAACCGACGCAGCATAGCCAATGAAGTTGATGTAAAATGATCGTATTTGACTTGAAATGCTATGATCGTGGCCATGTTTTTGAAGGTTGGTTCGGATCAAGCGCTGATTATGAAAAACAACGGGCGAGCGGAATGATAGCTTGTCCCGTTTGCGGCGATACGCAGGTCCGCAAGGCGGTGATGAGCCCTGCCGTTTCAGCCAAATCGAACCAGCGAGATACGGGCGCTTCGATTCCAACCTCTGAACGCCAGGTGCCCGCCAGCGCTCCGGTTGTTGAGGGGCGTGGAATTGCGCTCAGCAACTCGTCCGCCGCGGAAATGGTCCGAATGCGCGCGCTGATCTCAGCGCTTGCCGAAACGCAGGCAAAGATACTGGAAAAATCGGAATGGGTCGGCCGGGACTTCGCGGACCGCGCCCGCGCCATGCATTATGGCGAGGAGAGCCAAAAGCAGATTCACGGAGAAGTGCCCGCCGACGAAGCGCGCGAGCTGTTGGAAGAAGGCATTGAAGTAGCGCCTTTGCCCCTTCCCTTCGTTCCGCCTGAAGTCCAGAATTGAATTCAGTACTCGCTGGCGCATTTCGTGCAAGGAACCAAGGCGGATATCGCCCGTCTTTTCATTGACGCGAACGGGCTGCGACAGTATCGCAGGCGGCCAATTGAAAATTTCCTTCGGCGCCCGTAGCTCAGCAGGATAGAGCACCAGATTCCTAATCTGGGGGCCACAGGTTCGAATCCTGTCGGGCGCACCATTTCCAAGCCTTAAATGGAAAAAGTCCTTCCTGCGCATTACTGTCGTATTTTCCAGGCGCGCTGAAGCCAAACCGTCTCTCCGGCGTTCATCTCGCATCTTGTTGTCGGTTTAATGGCAAATCAGGAGAAGGATGATGCGCGACAATAGTGGAAGCGGGAAAGCGAAGAATAACAACCGTGATCCAACGCTCAAGGAGCATGAGGCTGAAGGCGGCCACAAGCCGGTCCGCCAGCCAAGCGGAGAGGAGGCGTCCATCGGCGGAAATGTTCGTCGACGCGGCGAGGATCCGTCCCCAGATGACAGGAAACGCAGCGAAACGGCAGCGAGCGATACATAAGCTGCCGTTACCGCAGGGAGCTGGCTCCTTATCCGTGACGTCAGTTCCTTGGGTTGATTTCGGATGCAAGCGCCAAGCGGAGGCACTCGACCAGCCCCAGACGATCAGCTACTGACTTTTAATCAGGTGACTGATGTCGGGAGATCATCAGGCGCTGAGCATGATTTCAGTCATGGCGCATTGTGATGATGGGACATAGTCGCCACGGAGCATAAACCGGACGTTCCGACTGTCCGGGACTGCTGCGTCACAGGATTGTGTGAGCTGAAGCAGGGATTGCCATGACAGAAGATGCCGTCGTCATCGCCAGCTATGCCCGGACTCCGATAGGTGGGTTTCAGGGGGATTTGGCCGGGTTGAAGGCCACACAGCTTGGCGCGAGCGCGGTCAGGGCGGCGGTCGAGCGCGCTGGTGTGGATGGGGAGGCGATTGAAAAGATTTTTATGGGCTGCGTCCTTCCCGCGGGCCTGGGTCAGGCTCCGGCGCGTCAGGCGGCGCTTGGTGCTGGCTTGCCCCAGTCGGTGGAGGCCACGACCGTAAACAAGATGTGCGGTTCCGGTATGCAAGCCGCAATCATGGCGCACGATGCGATCGTTGCCGGATCGGCGGACATCATTGTCGCTGGGGGCATGGAGAGCATGACCAATGCGCCCTATGCATTGCCAAAGCATCGATCGGGCGCGCGTATAGGGCATGACCGTGTCATTGATACAATGATGATGGACGGACTTGAGGATGCCTATGAACCGGGCAAGGCGATGGGTGTATTTGCAGAGGATGCAGCCCGCATCTATCAGTTTACGCGCGATCAGCAGGATGAATACGCCATTCGCTCGCTCGCCCGTGCCAATATGGCGATTTCGAGCGGGGCTTTTGCTCGCGAGATCGTGCCGGTGATCGTGCCCGGTCGCGGCGGCGATATGCTGGTGGACACCGATGAGCAACCCGGAAAAGCCAGACCGGAAAAGATCGCTTTGTTAAAGCCCGCCTTCGCGGAGGCCGGAACGATTACAGCGGCCAATGCATCGTCCATATCGGATGGCGCTGCGGCGCTCGTCATGACTCGTGCGAGCGTGGCAAAGAAGCTGGACCTGCCCATTGTGGCCAAGGTTGTTGCACATGCCGCTCATGCACGGGAGCCCGGCCTTTTTACCACGGCGCCGGTGCCCGCGATCCGCAAGGTTCTGCAGAAGGCGGGGTGGTCGGTGGACGACGTCGATTTGTTTGAAGTGAACGAAGCCTTTGCGGTAGTTGCCATGATAGCCGCGCAAGAACTGGCTATTCCGGAGAACAGGCTGAACGTAAATGGTGGCGCGACCGCGCTTGGTCATCCTATCGGTGCAAGCGGCGCACGCATTCTGGCAACATTGCTTGGCGCACTGGAGACGCGCGGATTAAAACGCGGCATCGCCAGCCTCTGCATTGGGGGTGGAGAGGCGACGGCGATGGCAGTCGAAGTTGATTGAACAGGGAGAAAGAAGAATATGGAGATGAACGGCGTAGGTGTGATTGTCACGGGCGGAGCCTCGGGTCTTGGAGGCGCAACCGCGAAGATGCTTGCGGACCGAGGCGCGAAGGTCGCGATCTTCGATCTCAACGAAGAAGTGGGCAAGGCCCATGCAGAGTCTATTGGCGGTCTTTTCGTCAGGGTGAATGTATCCGACGAGGCCAGCGTAGAGGCCGGATTGGCCGCCGCCGAAGCGGCGCATGGCGTGGCCCGCATATTGGTCAACTGCGCGGGATTGGCTCCGGCAATCAAGACGGTCGGGCGGGACAATACGCCGCATCCGATGGATGTCTACCGCAAGGTGGTTGAGGTCAATCTGATCGGTACATTCACCATGATCTCCAGATTCGCGGCGAAACTGGTCGCTGCTGATCCCATCGGGGAGGAGCGCGGGGTAATTATCAACACAGCCTCCGTCGCGGCCTATGATGGGCAGATAGGACAAGCGGCCTATGCGTCGTCCAAGGGTGGCGTCGTGAGCATGACCTTACCCGTGGCCCGTGATCTCGCCCAGCACAAGATAAGGGTTATGACTATAGCGCCCGGCATCTTCCTGACGCCAATGCTGCTGGGTCTGCCGCAGGCTGCGCAGGACAGCCTTGGCACGCAGGTGCCACATCCCAGCCGCCTGGGCAAACCTGAGGAATATGCGCAATTGGTGGAAAGCATCATTGCCAACCCAATGCTGAACGGCGATGTGATCCGTCTCGATGGGGCCATTCGTATGGCGCCTAAATAAGACTGGTCACCTGATATTGGCGGGAAGGAATGGGGAGTGTCGATGGCTGAGCCGCTATTGTTTGCCAAAAGAGACGGCATCGCCACTCTGACCCTCAACCGTCCGGACGTTGGCAACGCCATAAACACCGCCCTCATTGAGGCTCTGGCGCAGGCTTCGGCTCAATGTGAACGTGACGCGTCGATCCGCTGCGTGGTACTGACCGGCGCGGGACGACTGTTCTGCGTGGGCGGAGACATTGGCGTGATGCAGACTGCCAGCGACAATGGCGGAGCAGCCATAGGCCAATTTGCACGCACATTGCATGTGGCGGTGGCGCGGCTGGCGCGTATGAACAAGCCGTTGCTCTGTGTCGTCAATGGTCCGGCGGCGGGTATGGGCCTTAGCCTTGCGATCCTGGGTGATGTTGTGTTGGCTGCGAAGTCGGCCCATTTCACGACCGCTTATGGTGCGATCGGCCTTACGCCGGACGGCGGCATGACCTGGCTGCTGCCCCGGCTCATCGGCCTCCGGCGCGCGCAGGAGATGATCGTTCTCAACAAGCGCGTCAGCGCAGAGGAGGGAGAAGCCATCGGCCTCGTGACTCGTATGGTTGACGATGACGAATTAGCGGCAGAATCGTCCAAAATAGCGCTTCGGCTTGCCCATGCGGCGACTGGAGCCATCGGCGGAAGCCGAAGGTTGCTTCTGGGCAGCTTCGCTAACGATCTTGAACGGCAGTTGGAATGTGAAGCGAAAAGCATTGCAACGGCTTCCGGAGGATTGGAAGGAAGCGAAGGCATGGCCGCTTTCCTTGGGGGACGGCGGCCGGATTTCACCGGAACGGAATGACGAGGGGAAGGCGCGCGCAGGTAAAATGCTGGAACGGAGCCTACTTCAGGCACGGGATACGGGCCATTGAAGACGCTGCGTTTCCGGTTATGCTCTGATTGGGGAACGCTGATTTCCGGTGGGCGTTAAAACGGCATGGACGCCAAACATATGTTGGATGGATGGAAGTGGTTTCCTGCATTAGGCATCGCAGGGGGTGCCATATTGGCCGGCGTCTTCGCGGGCATGGCACTGGCTGCCTTTGCCACCGGAGGGCTGCAGGACCGGCTTCTGCAGCATGAGCCGCAGTCCATAACCGCTTTTCTGGGCAATCCCAACGCGCGCGAGGCTGATTTCATGGCCAGCGCAGAGGATGAGCATAGTCCGCCTGGTTATGCTGTATATTGCAAGGGCTGCGGGCCAGGCATCCAAGAGCGTATGTGGAGCCGCCATGCCTATGACGTCTATGGCGAAATCGCGCCTCCCGAGGAATATGCTCCGTATGAGTATGAGTCACCTTACGGGTCTGACGCCGCATTCAATGCGGCCGAGCCATTATTGGAACCGACATATAAGGCCCAGGAGCAACCGCAGGAAATGGTCCTTCACAAGGATGACGCACTTAATGATAAGCCTGTTGCAACGATTGAGCCTGATACAATGGCGCGGGTGGAACGGATCCGGCGGAATACGCGCGAAAGCATCATCAGGGAGAATGCCGCTGACCGGATCGAAGAGATTTCCGCTGCCTTTCAATATGGCGGTTAACATGATCGGCGCGCGCGGGCTGTTCTTGCCTATACCTCATTGCCCAAAAATATGTTGCCTGGATAACCCGGTTGCGGACGTCTGTTGAATGCTGCCGCCGTCAAGCGGCGGAGCCATTATGGGAGCTTGGATGACGCAACCGCAAATGCTCGCCTTCGCTATCATCGGCGGCACGATGATACTCTTCATTTGGGGACGGCTTCGCTACGATCTGGTTGCAATTCTAGCATTGCTGGTTTCAATCCTTGCGGGAACCGTCCCGGCGAAGCATGCTTTTTCGGGGTTCAGCGACGACATCATCATCATTATCGGTAGTGCGCTGGTCCTCAGCGCTGCTGTAGCCCGATCGGGAATCATCGAATCCATGCTGGCTCGCCTTACGGCGTCCGTTACGCGGGTGCGCTGGCAGCTTACCATATTGGTATCCTCTGTGACCGTCCTGTCGGCGCTCGTCAAGAATATCGGTGCGCTTGCCATCCTGATTCCATCGGCGCTCAGAATGGCCCGAAAATCGGGCGCATCGCCATCGGTGTTCCTGATGCCCATGTCATTTGGTTCCCTGCTGGGAGGATTGATGACCCTGGTCGGGACTTCTCCCAATATCATTGTCTCACGGGTGCGCGAACAACTTACGGGAGAGCCGTTCGGCATGTTCGACTATACGCCGGTTGGCCTTGGTCTCGCCATCATGGGCATTATATTCCTCCGGTTTGGCTATCGTCTGCTTCCTCGCGACCGGCGGGCAGCGCCCACATTGGGAGAGGCGCTCGATGTGCGGGATTACACGACCGAAGCCTCAATCGGGCCTGAGTCCTCCCTGGAGGGAACTACTGTCGCCGCGTTTAAAGCCGATCTTGAAGACGTTGAGCTGACCGGATTGGAACGGGACGGAGAACACCGCAAAAAAGTGGCGGGCCAGACGCTGCTTAAAGATGGGGATACCTTGATGCTGAAGGGGCAGCCCGATGCCCTGGAGCGAGCTATTGCATCTCACGGGCTCCTGCTGGCCGGACAGCATCGGGAGGTGGTCACAAAAACCCATTCGGAGGATGTGGGCGTGATCGAGGCGGTCGTCACCGCGGAATCCATGCTGGTTGGGCGAGCGGCCGGAAGGCTGAGGATACATGAGCGATATGGCCTTAATCTTCTGGCGATCTCCCGTTCTGGTGAGCGGCTGGTCAAAGGGCTGGGCGATACTATCCTGCGTCCCGGAGACGTGGTCGTGCTTCAGGGCGTGCTGGAATTTCTGCCCGAGCATTTGCGTGAGTTGGGATGTCTTCCATTGGCGGAGCGCCCGCTCGGGCTCGGGAGCGTCCGCCAGCGTGTGCTGCCAGTCGCCATATTGGCGTTGGCAATGGGTTTGACAGCCTTTGGGCTCATTCCGGTGGCGGTGGCGTTCTTTGGCGCGGCGGCCCTCGTGATGCTGACGGGCGCACTGCCAATGCGAGAGGCTTATGAGCATGTGGAATGGCCCATCCTCATCATGCTCGGCGCGCTTATCCCCGTCAGCGAAGCCTTGCAGACGACGGGTGGAACGGAGCTGATCGCAGGGTGGCTTACGTCCGTGGCAGCCGTGTTGCCTGTCTGGGGGGCGCTCGCCCTCATACTTGTCTCGGCAATGGCGGTGACGCCATTTCTCAACAATGCTGCGACAGTGCTTGTCATGGCACCTATTGCAGCCATGTTTGCAAGTGGCCTGCATTTGCGGCCCGACGCTTTCCTGATGGCTGTAGCGGTGGGTGCAGGCTGCGATTTCCTGACGCCCATTGGTCATCAATGCAATACGCTGGTCATGGGTCCGGGCGGTTATCGGTTCGGCGATTACGCGCGCCTTGGAGCGCCGCTGAGCCTTCTGGTAATCATTCTGGGTGTGCCGCTGATTTTATGGTTCTGGCCGGTACACTGACGAGAGGCTGCATTTATCCAGAGTTGCTTTGCCACCATTGAGCGAAATCCGCCCGTTCCTCTTTCGTCATGTGCAAGCCCAATTTGCTGCGTCGCCACAGGCAATCCTCGGGTGTCTGAGCCCATTCATGCTCACGCATCCATCGCGCCTCTATTTCCGTGAAACCCGCGCCGAAGGAGCGGCCCATATCAGCTTCGTTGCGCACCTGCCCCAGCATCTCATGCAACATGACCCCGTAGGCACGCGCCATCCGGCGTGCCTGTGCCTCACTCAGGAAAGGCCAGAACATTCGTACATGCGTAAGGAATTCTTCGAAATGAGCGATTGCGCCGCCGGGAAAGATGAGCGCGCGGCTGCTGCGGTAGCATTCCCATTTGCAGGCCTCCGCTATCCGCGCCAGCGCTTCTTCGGCCATATGACGGGCTGTAGTGATCTTGCCGCCGAAAATGGAGAGCAGGGGCGGTTCGCCCTTGTCCAGTTCCAGCACATAGCCGCGTGTGATGGCCGTGCTCTCTGCGGCTCCATCATCATAAAGCGGACGAACGCCGCTGTAGCTGTGCACCACATCGGCCGGTGAAATCATCTTTTCGAAGAAGCGATTGGCAGCAGCACAGAGATAAGCGGTCTCTTCTTCCGTTACCGGAGGGGCCTGGGGCGATCCGGCCTGCTCCTCCGTAGTGCCGATCAATGTAAAGCAGTCCTCATGGGGAATGGCGAATATGATCCGGCGATCCGGCTGTTGCAGGATATAAGCATGGTCGCCGTCATAGAGCCGAGGCACGATGATATGGCTACCCTTTACCAGCCTGACGCGTGCCTTGCTGCCAGCCCCGATGCGCGCCAGCGTTTCAGTCACCCAAGGCCCTGCCGCATTGGCAAGCACCCGGGCTTTGGCTGTTACCCCGTTCGATAATTCCGCGTGCCAGATGTTGCCTTCGCGGCGGGCCGAGATCAGCTCTGTTCGGGGCCTGATGTCCGCACCACGCTGTGCAGCGTCCATGGCATTGAGCAGCGTCAGTCGGCTATCATCTACCACGCAATCGCTATAGACGAAACCGGCCCTGGTACGCTTCAGGGGAGCCTGAAACCGCCGGTCCCAGGGGCGCAGGCCCCGGGAGCCGGGCATGCGACTTTTCCCGCCGATCCGGTCATAGAGAAGAAGGCCCAGCCGCACGACCCACCACGGACGAATGCCACGTACGTGCGGCAGCACGAACCGCATGGGGTATATCATGTGCGGAGCGGCGGCTAGCAGCCTTTCGCGTTCCTGTAACGCCTCCCGCACCAGACGGAATTCGCGCTGTTCCAGATAGCGAAGACCCCCGTGGATAAGTTTTGTGGAGGCGGACGACGTCTCTCCCCCTAAATCTCCACGTTCGACAAGCAATACTGAGAGGCCATTGATCGCGGCCTCCCGCGCGAGAGCGGCGCCGTTTATTCCGCCGCCAATAATGAGCAGATCATGGATCATCATATAGTTATGGCACGACCTTGTTGAAATTGCACCGTCATGACTGGCGCAGGTCCATCTCAATCCCTATAGCCTATGCATGTCAACTCGCGCTCGCAAAGCCGCTGAATCCAGACCTGGAAGTCTCCCCACGCGGGAGCAGGTCATGGATTTCATCACATCTTCGGATCAGCCCACGGGCAAACGTGAAATCGCCCGCGCATTCGGTTTACACGGCGCGGAGAAAATTGCGTTGAAGGCGCTGCTCAAGGATATGGCGGACGAGGGCCTGATCGACAGTGCGCCGGGGCGGGCCTTTCACAAAATGGGCGGCGTGCCGAAAGTGACGGTTCTGCGCATCGTCGATGTGGACGGGAAGAACGTCATCGCCGTTCCCGAGCGCTGGGAAGCTGAGGGCAAGCCACCGCCGCGCCTGCGTGTTGTTGAGCGCGGAAAAAGGAGCGCACTTGGTCTTGGTGACCGCATTCTCGCCCGCACCGAGGAAAAGGGGAATGGCTGGCTCGCCCATCCGATGAAGAAGCTCGCCCGTGCTGCGGAACTGCTCATGGGCGTGGTGGATCAGGGCGAAGACGGAAAATTATGGTTGCGTGCCGTGGACAAGAAGGTCCGCCGCGACACACCCATCAGCGACATTGGCCAAGCCAAGCCGGGCGATCTGGTGCTTGCCGAGCCGGCAGGGCGGCTGCCGCGCATCTCCGCGCGAGTCACGGATGTCCTGGGTGACCCCTTCGCCCCCAGAAGTTTCAGTTTGATCGCCATTCACAAATACGGAATTCCTTTCGCCTTTCCCGAAGAGGTGGAGGAGGAGGCGGCACGGGTCGCGGCGCTGCCGCTGCATCCAGATAAACGGGAAGACCTGCGTCACTTGCCGATTGTGGCCATTGATCCAGTGGACGCGCGCGATTTCGACGATGCCGTCTGGGCCGCCCCCGATGAGAGCGGCGACAACTCCGGCGGATATCAGGCGATAGTCGCTATAGCCGACGTCTCCTATTATGTCCGGCCTGGCAGCGCACTGGACAAGCAGGCGCGCAAGCGCGGCAACAGCGTCTATTTCCCGGACCGGGTCGTCCCCATGCTGCCGCACAGCCTGTCATCGGACATGTGCTCGCTGAAGGCGGGGCAGGACCGTGCGGCAATGGCTTGCCATCTCACTATCGACAAGGCGGGAAAGGTGAAAGCGTGGCGCTTCACCAGAGCCCTGATCAGGGTCGCCGCCAATATACCGTATGAGCAGGCGCAGGCAGCCATTGATGCGGCTGAGTCTGGTAAAAGCGATGGCCGGTTTGAGGCTGATGGAATCGATCTGGTCGACAATGCATTAAAGCCATTGTGGGCCTGCTGGGCGCTGTTGGCGAAAGCGCGAGGCAAACGTGAACCGCTGGAGCTTGATCTGCCCGAACGGCGAGTAGTGCTGGACGAGGAAGGCCGCATCCTCAGTGTCGCGGCCCGCGAACGGCTGGACGCGCATCGCCTGATCGAGGATTTCATGATTGCGGCCAATGTCGCGGCGGCAAAGGCGCTGGAGGCGAAGAAATCCCCCATCATGTACCGCATCCATGAGCCACCTTCGCGGGAGAAGCTGGCGGCGCTCAAGGAATATCTCGGCACCTTCGACATCGAATTCACGCTGGGGCAGGTCATCAAGCCGGGCACTTTCAACCGGCTTCTAGAGCGGGTGGGTGATGTCGCGCACCGGCCGCAGGTTATGGAGCAAATTCTCCGAACGCAAACGCAGGCCTATTACAGCCCCCGCAATCTGGGCCATTTCGGTCTGGCGCTTGGAAGCTACGGCCATTTCACTTCTCCCATCCGGCGCTATGCGGACCTTTTGGTCCATCGTGCGTTGGTCGGCGCTTACGAGCTGGAAATGCCAAAGCCCAAGGACGGCTCCATCTTGCCTGCGACAACGCTCGGGCGCGACGACGCGGAGGACATGAGCCGCATAGGCGAACTTATCAGCCGATATGAACGCCGGGCCATGGAGGCGGAGCGCGAAACGGTTGATCGCTATGTCGCCGCTTACCTGGCCGAAAAGACCGGAGAGATCATAGATGCACGCATTACCGGCGTACAGAATTTCGGTTTTTTCGCCACGGTGGAGGGATTGGGCGGAGATGGGCTGGTGCCTGTCTCGACCCTTGGCGCGGAGCGCTTCATTTTCGACGAAGCCGGACATGCTCTGGAAGGCGAGCAGAGCGGCGACCGCTACGAACTAGGCCAAAGGCTGAAATTGCGGTTGGCGGAGGCAAACCCGGTCAGCGGCGCATTGCGCTTTGAATTGCTGGAGGGCGTTAACCATCTGCCAATGCGGGACAGGCCCCAAGGCCGCCCGCGTCCGATCAAGCGGCGTGGGCGTCCAGCCAATATCCGGCATATGAGCAATCCGAAGGGCAAGAGACGGTGAGTCCCCTTCAGTGATGGTCTAGCTCAGCCGATCAATCGCTTCACGGCTGAGGGATCCCGGAATGACCATCACCGGGCAGGGCAGGGAGCCGGCGTCCAGTCCTGCGAAATGGCTGACCAGCGGTCCCGGCGCGCCAACAGCGGCCGCGCCCAGAACCAGCGCGGCGACGTCATCATTCTCCGCCAGTATCTTTCGAACGATTTGAACAGGTTCGCCTGCGCGGACGGTGATTTGAGGACGAATGCCGGTTTCTTCCATCAGCGATCCCGCCGCACCCGCCAGCAGTGCCTCAGCGCGTTGGTGCGCTTCCTCCTCTATGGTGGCCTGCACGCCACCCCATTGAACAAATTCGGCCGGAGGAATAAGGGCCAGGATGTGGATAGCACCTCCGGTCTTTGCGGCGCGGCGTGCGGCGAACCGCAGCGCCACGCCTGCTTCCTTGGTTTCGTCGATTACCACCAGATATGTACGCATTTCGGTAAACTCCGGTCCCGGAGGCAGAAATCTGCACCGGGAATGTCTTCTATTCAACCCCGGCCTTGACCAACCGCGCCAAACTGTCAAGTAACGGGCTCATCCTTGCGGAATCAGAAGAAGGCAGCAGAACGCAATGGCCATCAACATCCAAATGCCCGCACTTTCACCGACCATGGAGGAAGGGACGCTTGCAAAGTGGCTCGTCAAAGAGGGCGATACCGTCTCCGCTGGCGACCTGCTGGCGGAAATCGAGACCGATAAGGCGACGATGGAATTTGAGGCGGTTGACGAAGGCACCATTGCCAGGATCGTCGTTCCGGAAGGCGCAGGCAATGTGAAGGTCGGCACGGTCATTGCCGTGCTGGCGGAAGAGGGCGAGAATCCCGGGGATATAAGCACGCCCGATGCAGCGCCCGAGCCTAAGGCAACGCCCAAATCAGAAAAGG
This sequence comes from Rhizorhapis sp., assembly GCA_036570425.1. Classification (GTDB taxonomy): domain Bacteria; phylum Pseudomonadota; class Alphaproteobacteria; order Sphingomonadales; family Sphingomonadaceae; genus Rhizorhapis. Next base: position 206,450 of record DATCYF010000009.1, read on the forward strand.
CGCCGGCCAAGGAAAGCGAACCTGCCCCTGCACCGCGTCAGGAATCTGCTCCTTCCAAATCGGAAGCGCTGGCGGGCGACAGGGTCAAGGCAAGTCCACTCGCGCGCCGGTTGGCGGAGCAGAAGGGACTCGACCTCTCCTCCATAAAGGGTTCAGGTCCAGGCGGCCGCATTGTTAAATCCGATATTGATGCAGGAAAAGCGGCGGCGCCCGCGCCCTCGGCCCAAGCTGCGCCTGGCCCCGCAACTACGGTTGCAGCGCAGGATTTCGGCATTCCCCACGAAGCCGTCCAGCTCAGCAGCATGCGGAAAACGATCGCGCGCAGGCTTACGGAGTCCAAGCAGACTGTGCCGCATATCTATCTTACGATGGACGTGCAGCTCGACAAATTGTTGAAATTGCGGAGCGAACTTAATGCCGGGCTTACGGGCCGTGGCGTCAAACTTTCCGTTAATGACCTGCTGATCAAGGCGTTGGCCGTATCTCTCATGCAGGTGCCGGAATGCAATGTGCAATTCGCAGGCGACCAGATGCTTAAATTCTCCCGCGTCGATATCTCGGTGGCCGTGTCCATCCCCGGCGGGCTTATTACTCCCATAATCAAGGACGCGGCGAGCAAGGGCGTTGCTGCTATTTCGAGCGAGATGAAGGATCTGGGCCACCGGGCTAAGGATGGCAAGCTGAAGCCGGAAGAATATCAGGGCGGCACGGCCTCGCTATCCAACATGGGCATGTTCGGGATCAAGCAGTTCGATGCGGTCATCAATCCGCCCCAAGGCATGATTATGGCGATCGGCGCAGGCGAAAAACGCCCCTATGTGATCGACGACGCCTTGCAGATCGCAACCGTCATGAGCGCCACCGGAAGCTTCGATCACCGTGCCATCGATGGCGCGGATGGAGCGAGGCTGATGCAGGTGTTCAAGAAACTGGTCGAGAATCCGCTGGGAATGCTTGCCTAATCGAGTTGTCAAGGAACGGGTGCGCCGTTGAAACAACGGCTTTGCGCCGGCAGGAGAGTTTTAATGGCTGACACTTTCGACCTTATCGTCCTTGGCTCTGGACCGGGAGGCTATGTCGCGGCGATCCGTGCGAGTCAGCTCGGATTGAAGACTGCGATTGTTGAGCGCGAGAATCTGGGCGGCATCTGCCTGAACTGGGGGTGCATCCCTACGAAGGCGCTGCTTCGCACGAGCGAAATATATCATTATATGAAGCAGGCCGAAAAATACGGCCTGTCTGTGGAAAAGCCCTCCTTCGATCTTGATAAGGTCATTCAACGTTCGCGCGGTGTTGCAAAGCAACTGAACCAGGGCGTCACGGGCCTGATGAAGAAGAACAAGGTCACTGTCTATTTTGGCGACGGCAAGCTGACGGGCAAAGGCAAGCTCAGTGTCACCAAGGACGGTAAGGCAACGGATATTGAGGCGAAGAACATCATTGTCGCCACCGGCGCCCGCGCGCGGGAGCTTCCTTTCGCGCAGGCGGATGGAAAGCGCATCTGGACCTATCGCCATGCCATGACTCCGCCGGAAATGCCCAGTAAGCTGCTGGTTATCGGATCGGGCGCCATCGGAATTGAGTTCGCCAGCTTCTACAATGACATGGGCGCGGACGTGACCATCGTCGAAATGCTTGATCGAATTTTGCCGGTCGAAGATGCCGACGTCAGCGAATTCATGAGCAAGGCGCTCACCAAACAGGGCATGAAGATCATGCCTTCAACCGGTGTTCAGAAGATCACGACGGGAGGCAAAGGCGTAACCGCGGAGATCAAGAGCAAGGACGGCAAGGTCACGACCGAGGAATTCAGCCATGTCATCGTGGCGGTGGGTATCGTGCCCAATCTGGAGCATATCGGTTTGGAGGAACTGGGGATCGAACGCGACCAGCGTTCCCATATCAAGACCGACGAATATTGCCGTAGCAATGTTCCCGGCATCTATGCGATCGGCGACTGCACGGAGGGGCCCTGGCTGGCGCACAAGGCGAGCCATGAAGGCGTTATTGCGGTCGAACATATCGCTGGCGCGCATCCCCATCCGATGGATCGGAACAACATCCCGGGCTGCACTTATTGCCATCCCCAGGTCGCCAGCGTCGGCCTGACGGAAGCCAAGGCAAAGGAAGCCGGATATAAGGTCAAGGTCGGCAAATTCCCCTTCATCGGCAACGGCAAGGCCATAGCGCTGGGCGAAGCGGAAGGCTTTATCAAAACGGTGTTCGACGAGACGACGGGCGAATTGCTGGGCGCGCATATGGTGGGCGCGGAAGTCACCGAATTGATCCAGGGCTATGCCGTTGGCAAGACGCTTGAGACGACGGAGCAGGAATTGATGCACACCGTCTTCCCGCATCCGACGCTGTCGGAGATGATGCACGAAAGCGTGCTCAGCGCTTATGGACGTGCGCTCCACATTTGAACAAAAAGAAAGGTGAACCATGGGACCGCTTGCGATTCTCTGGCCGGTTTTCGTATTGGTGGCGCTCATTTATGCGGTATGGCTCACGCTGTTTTTCCAACGTATCCGGCATCTAAAAAACAATCCGCCCAAAGCGGCTGACTTTGCCACAGGTTCGGCGGCCCTGCACTACTTCGAGCCGGTGGAAATGCCCGCCAACAACCTGCGCAACTTGTTTGAAATGCCGGTACTCTTCCTCGCGCTGGTGCCGCTGCTGCTCATCACGCAAATGGCGAGCGACATCCAGGTAGGCATGGCGTGGATTTTTGTCGCGTTGCGCATCGTGCACAGTATCATTCATGTAAGAAAAGGCTCCGTTGCCTGGCGTTTCCGTGTCTATCTCCTTTCCTGTGTGGTGCTGCTGTCTATGTGGATCGGCTTCGCGATAGATTTTGCCACTATCTGAGCGCGGCCTTGCTCGCGACAAGGGCGGGGGATATGTGCCCGATCAAAGGGCGCTTTGGAATCGGAAGTATCGGGCGTCAGAAGGAACTCATGCGCGGTGGACTGATTAACGCCCCGATGCTTCAGCCATTCGCATTTATTATTGGAGTTAATAAAATATGTTGATTGCGCTGTTGCCGGGTGATGGAATTGGGCCGGAAGTCATCGCCGAGGCGCGGCGAGTGCTGGATGCGCTTGGGCTTGAAGGCCTGAGCTATGAAGAAGCGCAGGTTGGCGGTGCGGCCTACAAAATGAAGGGGCATCCTTTGCCACCCGAAACGCTGGATCTGGCGAAACGGGCCGATGCTATTTTATTCGGCGCGGTGGGCGATCCAGCTTGCGATTCTCTGGAGCGGGCATTGCGGCCGGAACAGGCAATCCTTGGCCTGCGCAAGGAACTGGCGCTGTTTTCGAACCTGCGCCCGGCAAAAATGTTTCCCGAGCTTGCCGACGCGTCGGCGCTCCGGCCCGAGGTGGCCGGAGTCATCGACCTTATGATCGTGCGTGAGCTGAACGGCGACGTGTATTTCGGTGAGAAGGGCATGCGCAAGACGGCGGAAGGCCTGCGCGAGGGCTATGACATCATGTCCTACAACGAAGCCGAGGTGACGCGGATCGCTCATAGCGCATTCCGCACGGCACGCGCCCGGCGCGGCAAGCTATGTTCAGTGGACAAGGCCAATGTGCTTGAAACGTCGCAGCTCTGGCGCGACGTGGTGATCGAGATTTCGGCGGAATATCCGGACGTTGAACTCAGTCACATGTATGTGGACAATGCGGCAATGCAGCTTGTGCGCAATCCCGGCCAGTTCGATGTAATCGTCACAGGCAATCTGTTTGGTGACATTCTGTCCGATCAGGCCAGCATGTGCGTGGGATCGATCGGGCTTCTGGCGTCAGCGTCGCTCGATGCGAACGGCAAGGGGCTGTACGAGCCCATTCACGGCAGCGCCCCGGACATTGCGGGTCAAGGCAAGGCCAATCCGTTGGCGACAGTATTATCTGCCGCCATGATGCTGCGTTATTCTCTCGGCCTCTCCGATGCCGCCGACCGTATCGAGACAGCGGTGGCTCAGGCGCTGGCAAAGGGCGCAAGAAGTCACGATCTTGGCGGAACCATGAGCACTCGCCAGATGGGCGATGCGGTTTTGGCAGCACTATAGATTTTGAATAAAGGCTTGGTGATGAAAAGAAAAACGGGACAGGATCGTAGCGTCACCTCTCAGTGGCGTCCGACGACTCAGGCGATCCGGGGCGGCACCGCGCGGTCCGAATTTGGGGAAACGTCAGAGGCAATTTTCCTGACGTCGGGCTATGCCTATGACTGTGCGGAGGATGCGGCGGCGCGCTTTACGGGCGAGCAGCAGGGCATGACATATAGTCGCCTCCAAAACCCCACTGTGGAGATGCTGGAGCAGCGCATCGCGTTGCTGGAAGGGGCTGAGGCGGCGCGCTGCACCGCGAGCGGCATGGCGGCTATGACGGCGGCGTTGCTGTGTCAGCTTCAGGCCGGAGATCACGTCGTCGCCGGGCGGGCGCTGTTCGGCTCCTGCCGCTGGCTGACGGATACATTGCTCCCTAAATTCGGTATCGAAACGACCTGTGTCGACGCGCGCGACAATGACGCGTGGAAAGCGGCAATCAAGCCGAACACAAAGGTTTTTTTCTTCGAAACGCCCGCCAATCCCACTATGGACGTGGTCGATCTGCAAGCAGTCTGCAGTCTGGCGAAGGAACATGGTATTGTCTCTGTCGTCGATAATGCCTTTGCCACGCCCGTGCTACAGCGGCCCATGGACTTTGGCGCGGACGTGGTCGCCTACAGCGCCACCAAGCTGATGGATGGGCAGGGCAGGGTGCTTGCCGGAGCCGTGTGCGGTTCGGAAAATTTCATCAAAGATGTGCTGCTGCCATTTCATCGCAACACTGGCCCGACACTCAGCGCCTTTAATGCCTGGGTCGTGCTGAAGGGGATGGAAACGCTCCCCTTGCGTGCGCAGCAGCAAAGCGAGAATGCGCTTGCCGTGGGGAAATTCCTTGAAGGCCGTGTAAAAAAAATACTGCATCCCGGTCTCGCCAGTCATCCGCAGCATGAACTGGCCATGCGGCAGATGAGCGGATGCGGCCCGATCTTCTCCTTCTATGTGGGCGGGGGGCGCAAGGAAGCGCATGGCCTGCTGAATGCGCTGAAGTTGATCGACATCAGCAATAATATTGGCGACAGCCGATCGCTGATGACGCACCCGGCTTCCACCACCCATTATGGCATGGGAGAGGCTGCACGGCTTGAGATCGACATTACAGAGGACATGCTGCGCATCAGCGTTGGTCTTGAAGATCCGCAGGACGTGATCGATGATCTGGATCAGGCATTGACGGCTATTGGTAGATAGGTGATTTTGACAACTGTGCTGGCGCTTTTCCCCTTCCATCAGACGACCCGCGACGTCACCGTCCGCGTTTCGGTCAGCTTCCTGCCTGAACAGTCGGAGCCGAACCGAGGACGCTGGTTCTGGGCATATCATATTCGCATCGAAAATGGTGGAACGGAAGCGGTGCAACTGCTGACCCGTAGCTGGACCATTACTGATGGCCGCGGCGCGCAACATCGTGTCGAAGGTGAAGGCGTGGTGGGCGAGCAGCCGATGATCGAACCCGGCAGCGCTTATGATTATGTGTCGGGCTGCCCCCTGTCGACCCCTACGGGAGCGATGCAGGGCAGCTATCATATGCTTTGGGCCAGCGGCGAAACGTTCGATGCCCAAATTCCGCGCTTTTCCCTGATAGCCCCAGCGGTGACGGAATGAAGCGCACCCATTTGCCGCTGAATGGCCTGCGCGTGCTGGATGCCGCCGCGCGCCATTTGAGCTTCACACGCGCCGCTGATGAACTGGCGGTCACGCCCGCTGCCGTTGGCCAGCAGATTCGGGCGCTGGAGGAAATGCTGGGTGTTGTCCTCTTCCGCCGCACGCCCAAGGGTTTGGAACTGACGCCAGAAACAGAGGCGGGGCTGGAGGCTCTGCGCTCAGGTTTTCTGCAGTTCGAGGAAGCCGTCCGCGCCATGCAGGCCGGACAGACGTCCAAATCGCTGACGATAGCAGCGCCGCGTGATTTCACTGCGAAATGGCTCAATGCGCGGCTTGCCCGCTATTCCGCAAGTGACGGGGAGTTGCGCTTCTCCATGATGGCGGCAGATGAGCCGTTGGATTTTACCGAGGCCAATCTGGACCTCGCGGTACGTCTTCTTGATGGCCCGGGAGAGCATGAAGGTGTTCGACTTGGAGAGGCGGTCTTCGTCACAGTCGAAGCGGCGGGCGGCGGACCGGAACACAAGATCGACTGGCCAGGGTGCCCGGCAGACGACGGCATGGCGATCATGCGGGTTGCCGATGCTGGCCTTGCTATCGAAGCGGCTGCTAACGGTTTTGGCCGTGCCAGCGTGCCACTGCTGCTTGCCGAAAAAGACATTGCGGAAGGCCGCGTTCGGCAAATCGGTGAACGCCGCAAATCTTCACGCGCCTATTGGTTGATCGCGCCCTTGCCGCAGTGGCGGCAGAAAAAAGTGAAGGCGTTGGTGGAAGCGCTTACGGCCGAGTAAAGACGATTTGCTGATCTGCTTCTCCGGATGATTTCCGGCGCGCTCACGCGTCAATCACCTCTTCATCGACATTAGCCGCATTCTCCTGAATGAAGGCAAAGCGGTGCTCAGGATGTTTGCCCATCAGCCGCTCGACGAGATCGCGCACCCCGGCGCGTTCCTCATATTCCTGGGGCAGGGTAATGCGGATCATACTGCGGGTCTTCGGGTCCATGGTGGTTTCGCGGAGCTGCTGCGGGTTCATTTCGCCAAGGCCCTTGAACCGATTGACCTCCACCTTCTTGCCCTTGAACTCCGTCTTTTCCAACTGCGCGCGATGCGCGTCATCGCGGGCGTACACGCTCTTGGCGCCGGAGACGAGCCTGTAAAGCGGCGGCTGCGCCAGATACAGATGCCCACGCCGCACCAGCTCCGGCATTTCCTGAAAGAAGAAAGTCATGAGCAGTGTGGCGATGTGCGCGCCGTCCACATCGGCGTCCGTCATGATGACGATCCGTTCGTAGCGCAGGTTGTCGGGGTTGCAGTCCTTCCGGATGCCGCAGCCTAGCGCCTGAATAAGATCGGCAATTTCCTGATTGGCAAAGATTTTGGCGGTGTTGGCGGAGGCCACGTTCAATATCTTGCCTCGGATGGGCAAAATAGCTTGCGTCTTGCGGTCACGCGCCTGCTTGGCCGATCCGCCGGCGCTGTCGCCCTCCACAATGAAGACTTCCGTACCCTCCGGCGCGTCCGCCGAACAGTCGGTGAGTTTGCCCGGCAGGCGCAGTTTTCGCGCGCTGGTGGCATTCTTGCGCTTAACTTCTCGTTCCGCCCTGCGCTTCAGCCGGTCTTCCATCCGGTCCAGGACAAAGTTGAGCAGGGCTTTGCCACGTTCCATATTGTCGGAAAGGAAATGATCGAAATGGTCGCGCACTGCATTTTCGACCAGGCGTGCGGCTTCGGGACTGGTCAGGCGATCCTTGGTCTGACTTTGAAATTGAGGATCGCGAACAAAGACCGACAGCATGATCTCGCAAGCGGACATGATGTCTTCGGCCTGAATCTGCGCTGCCCGCTTCTGACCCGCCAGTTCGCCAAACGCCCGGATGCCTTTTGTAAGGGCAGCGCGCAAACCCGTTTCATGCGTGCCGCCGTCAGGTGTCGGAATGGTGTTGCAGTACCAGCTATAGCTGCCGTCGGACCAGAGTGGCCAGGCGACGGCCCATTCCACTCGTCCCGCGCCATCGGGGAAATCCTGTCGTCCGTCGAAGAAATTGGCGGTGGCGCATTCACGCGTGCCGATCTGTTCGCGCAGATGGTCAGACAGGCCGCCGGGAAACTGGAATACAGCTTCGGCGGGTGTATCATCGGTGATGAGTTCAGGAGCGCATTTCCAGCGGATTTCGACACCCGCGAACAGATAGGCCTTGGATCGGGCAAGACGGTAGAGACGAGCAGGTTTGAACTTCAACTCACCAAAAATCTCGATGTCCGGGGTAAAGGCTACCAAGGTGCCGCGCCGGTTGGGCGCAGCGCCGATCTTTTCCAGCGAGCCCAGGGGATGGCCTCTGGAAAAATGTTGCCGATAGAGCTCCTTGCTACGCGCGACTTCAATGATCGTATCGCTGGAGAGCGCGTTAACGACACTGACGCCTACGCCGTGCAGACCCCCTGACGTGGAATAGGCCTTGTCCGAAAATTTACCCCCCGAATGCAGCGTTGTGAGGATAACCTCCAGTGCGGACTTGCCCGGAAATTTGGGATGCGGATCGACCGGAATGCCCCGGCCGTTGTCAGTGACGGTCAGGCGATTGCCAATTTCCAACGTGACTTCGATACGGCTGGCATGCCCCGCGACCGCTTCGTCCATGCTATTGTCGAGCACTTCGGAAGCCAGATGGTGCAGCGCCCGCTCGTCCGTCCCGCCGATATACATGCCCGGACGGCGACGGACAGGCTCCAGGCCCTCCAGTACCTCAATGTGTGAAGCATCATAATCGATCGGGGTGGTTGGGACTGATCCGAAGAGGTCATCTGACATGCTCCAGCTATAGGACCTGCTCTGCTAAACTGGCAAGGCGGATCATGGCTGCAACGCCGAGGGCCGATTCCTGTTTCTGGAGTGGAACGAAATTGCCGGACTGACGTTTTCGTTGCCCGCGGTGCATGGACGCCTATGGACGTTTGAGGTTCATCTGAAGTTCATCGCCATCTTATGAAAGAGGGATATATGAAGAGCAGATATCTAGCGCTCATAATCACCGGCACAATGCTTCTGGGAGCATGTGCCACGTCCGGCGATGAAGAAGTCGCACCGGCGGCGCCGGTCGGCGCAGGCGCCATAGTCGGTACGGTAGCTGCCGACCGGGACGGCGATGGGATGGTTGATGGATATTATACGTCCGACGGCATCTATCACGCGTTCCAGGCACCCCCATGCCCACCACCTCCGCCGCCGCCGCCAAGTCCTTCAGGGGAGCGAGGCTGATAAAATTTCTATATAAGGCGCGGCGACGGTGCCGCGCCACCTACCACTCGATGCAGGCGGGACGATTGCTTTTACGCAGTCTTCCCGCCATCGTCATGGTATCGATGCTTGTTCCTCCGCCAGTTGCAGCGCAGGCCCCGGCAGGGAATAGCGTTGCGGCCGAAGTGCAATCCTCGGCAAGCGGTAAGCTCAAGAAATTTTATCGTCCGAGAGGTTATTGGCCTCTCTGGGTCCATGAAGGTGAGTTGGGCCCGTCCGCTGACCGGCTGATCGAGCTTGTCTCGAGCGCTGAACTCGACGGCCTGGATCCCGACGATTATGATCCAGACGAGCTTCGCGAGGTGGTGAAGAAAGCGCGGAGCGGATCGTCCGAAGCACTCGCCAAGGCAGAATTGAAACTTTCCCGCACTTTCGCCCGATATGTAAGCGACGTGCGTCGAAAGCCGTCCATAAAGATCACTTACCTCGACCGGGAACTGGAGCCTGAGCGCTTGACCGAGGCTGCAGTCCTGCGGGCCGCTGCCCTCGTCCCCTCCTTTGCTGATTATATGGATGATGCGGGCTGGATGAGCCCGATTTATATGCGGCTACGCGATGCTTACGGGAAATATCGCGACCATTGGGATGGCTTGCCAAAGATCGAAATTTCGGATGGCGCCCTGCTGCGCACCGGAGATAAGGGCGAACGGGTCCGAATGCTCCGTCGGCGATTGGGAGTGCCCGAGGGAGCAATCTTCGATAAAGTGCTCGCCAAGAAGCTGCGCACCTTTCAGGCCGAGCACGGATTGCCCGACGATGCGATTGCGGGGTCAGCTACAATCGCGGCTCTTAATCGTGGTTCGGCCTATTATGAGCGGCTCATTCAACTCAATATGGAGCGCGCACGCGTTCTGCCGGGACCTTGGACACGGCATGTCATAGTGGACGCCGTCACTGCCCGGCTGTGGCTTTACAACAGTGGCAAGATGCAAGGGACAATGCGCGTCGTCGTCGGCAAACCGACGGAGCAGACCCCCATGCTGGCAGGCATGATGCGCTATGCCATTTTCAACCCTTACTGGAATGTCCCCTCTGACCTCGTCCAGCGCCGGATCGCTCCCAAGGTACTCGATGGCGCAACGTTAAAAGGGATGCGCTATGAGGCTCTATCGGATTGGACAGCGAACGCCAGCGTTCTCGATCCTGCGAACATCGATTGGTCCGCCATTGCGCAGGGCCGCGAAAATGTACGCGTGCGCCAGCTGCCGGGAAGAAATAATGCGATGGGGCGGATGAAGTTCATGTTCCCAAACGATCTGGGGATTTATCTCCATGACACGCCAGACAAATCCCTCTTTAGCGAAAAGGAGCGTCAGTTCAGTTCTGGCTGTGTTCGATTGGAGGATGCCCCGCGGCTGGCGAAGTGGCTGTTTGGCAAAAAGCCGAAATTGGAGTCCGACGTTGCGGAACAACAGGTGCCTTTGCCCGAGCCAGTACCAGTTTACCTGAGCTACTTAACTGTAGCGCCGACCGATAGAGGCATCGCCTTTCTTGAGGATGCCTATGGACGCGACGGCGACCAACTGGAGCGGCTCGCTAAACGATAATTCCGGTGTTCTTTAGGAGTTGTCGGGAGGAACGTAGACCTGACAATCAGCCCATTACAGCGTTGCTGGATTGTTCGAGCGCGACCATATGCGTAATCATTTTTGAATGTCGACGTCCATAGATTGGGCTTGTCAACGTCCTGCGAGATACCCATAGCGGCCGCACCTTACACCGCGGAGCATATCATCAAACAGGTCGCCGCCCTTCCTTACCGCATCGAACCGGACGGCGCCGCCCGGATATTGCTGATCACGTCTCGCGAGACGCGAAGATGGATTATTCCGAAAGGCAATCCCATTCGCGGTCTTGAAGCGCATCAGGCGGCCGCCCGGGAAGCATTTGAAGAGGCCGGCATTTCCGGGATCGCCTGTCCTGCGGCGATAGGTCAATATACTTATGAAAAGCGCAAGCGCAAAGGCAACCGGCACCTGCTTGTTGATGTTTATCCTCTGGCCGTCATCCGGCAATTCGATGACTGGCCGGAGCGTGAACAACGGCAGGCACGCTGGTTTTCGTTGAATGAAGCGGCAAAATTGGTGAATGAGCCGGAACTTCAGGCGATCATCGCCGATTTTTCAGCGCCTCCGCCGATGGCGGGGCTTGGCCAACGGGCGCTGCAATGGGTTCGCGAGCAAAGCGCAGAAAGGATCAAATTAGTGCGGTGGTTTCAAGCGCTTATGCCCAGACAGGGCCGCTTCTTCGAACAGTTCGAAGCTCATGGTCAAACCTTGGTCGACGGTGCGGATGCCTTGGCAAGATTGCTGCAGGGAGGTCCGGATATCGCGGAATATTGCCGCCAGATACAGGATCATGAGCATAAGGCCGACGACATTATCCGGGAAGTATTGCTAGATGTCCGGCGGACGTTCATCACTCCGTTCGATCGCAGCGCCATTACCAGCCTAATCGGATCAATGGACGACGCCATCGACCAGATGAATCAGACGGCCAAGTCCATTCTGCTATACGATGTCAGGGAATTCGAACCCCAGATGCAGGATATGAGCGCCATTATTGTGGAGGCCGCCCGCATCACCGCCGAAGCCATGCCGCTGCTGCGTTCGCTGGGGAACAATAGCAACCGCCTTCATGGGTTGACGGAACGCCTGGTTCAGATCGAAGGACATGCCGACGACATTCACGATGCCGGATTAAAAGCTCTGTATCAAAGATGTGCAGGCGAACATCCGATGGAATTTGTCGTACGGCGTGAAATCTTGAACCATCTTGAAAAAGTGGTCGATGGATTTGAGGACGTAGCTAACGAGATCCAGGGTCTCGTGATCGATCACGCCTAAACGCATGCTATCTTTTCACCTGCTCTTGGGCCTCATTGCCGTAGCGTTGCTGTTCGATTTTCTGAATGGCCTGCACGATGCCGCCAATTCCATTGCAACTGTGGTATCCACACGGGTGCTGAGGCCTCATTATGCCGTTGCCTGGGCCGCCTTTTTCAACTTCATAGCCTTTCTCTTTTTCGGCCTGCATGTGGCTGAAACGGTGGGTAAAGGTATCGTCGAAGCAGACATCGTGGATGCCAGCGTCATATTCGGCGCACTGATGGGCGCGATTAGCTGGAACATCATTACGTGGGGCTTGGGCATCCCTTCCAGCAGCAGCCATGCTTTGATCGGTGGGCTGATCGGGGCGGGGTTCGCAAAGGCAGGGTTTAGCGCAATCGTGTGGAAGGGGGTCTTGAAGACCGCCGCGGCCATCATTCTTTCCCCTGCGCTGGGGCTGGTGCTCGCGCTTGTGCTGGTGCTGATAGTCGCATGGTTATTCGTGCGTTCTACGCCGCTTGTTGCTGACCGGCGATTCCGCAAGCTTCAACTTGTCTCCGCCTCCCTCTATTCGCTGGGCCATGGGGGGAATGATGCGCAAAAGACGATGGGGATCATAGCGGTACTGCTCTATTCGCAGGGACAGCTACACGGTGGTTTCCATGTGCCTTTTTGGGTGGTCCTTTCCTGCCAGACGGCAATGGCGCTTGGAACGCTGTTCGGGGGATGGCGGATCGTCAACACCATGGGTTCAAAGATCACCCGGCTGACGCCTCAGCAAGGCTTTTGCGCGGAGACGGGTGGCGCATTGACTTTGTTTGGCGCGACTTGGCTCGGCGTGCCGGTTTCGACCACCCACACCATAACGGGTGCAATCATCGGCGTAGGAGCATCGCGGCGACTATCCGCCGTTCGCTGGAATGTCGCCAGCAGTATCGTAGTAGCCTGGGTGGTTACGCTTCCTGCCGCCGCCGTGCTGAGCGCAGGTTTCTATGAACTCGCGCTTTTGATATTCTGATGTGCTTGAGCTTCAGGCGCATCAGGCAACCTGAGCAGGAAGAGCATCGCCCATGGATCATGTGTCCTGTCGCTACGTTACCTCAAGGAAGGAGTAATAACATGGCGATCAGGAATTTCGTGCGGCGGAAGCTCGCGTGGATACTGCCGGAGGAGCGATCCACAAATCTGGAGGTCGAAAATGAGAATCTGCGCTCTCCAAAAACGGAAGGAGACCCGCCGCGCCCGTCAACTGAATATCCAGGAACAAAACATTCCGTCCGTTCAGATGATCTCACCAACGATCCGGGATCCGGCGAACGCCTCCGCGACTAAGGAGCGCTGATCGGTCGGGACCGCGCCATTGTCCCAACGCCATGGTCACAGCGAATCATCCATTTTAATTCCGAGACATTGGCGGGCCACGCCCGATGAAGGTGAGCACTACTCTTACGCTGTAGAGCTACGATAGGGGCGTTCGCGCAAAGAATCAAGGCGAAGCGCATATGAGGACTGTCGCGGTGCGGTTCGGTCCTCGTCTGGATACGGTAACGAAAGGCTGATCCTGGCTATTTGCCTTCGGTTCGTTCCGGGCATCGATTGCTGCATAGCCGTCAGAAGTCCGAGAGCTCAGATCTGGAAGCTCGCGCCGGACTTTAACTCCTGGCCGCTGGAGTTTCTATCCAACCCTCGGCCTTGGCTGCCACCAAGCCAAGCGCGTTGAATAACTTGAATACCGCCACCAGCAGTTCATCACCCTCGGTCTTCAGTGCTGCCAGTGTAGCTAGATCGTATTCCTCAAGATGGGCCTTGAGCGCATCAATGTCGTCGATCATGGTACCATTTGTGCCCGATCTGACAGATGCCGCAATAAAGTTGATCCATTTCTTCACCGGTAGGCGGTATATAAGGTCCGTATGAGCGGGGTGCGCTCCCCAAATGCCATGCGCGATTTTGTTTCGCTTCTCTGCGTAAGAGAGAACTTGCTTCATTAGATCATCATGCGTTTGGTCGACCGACAATAACGAATTGGCGGCAATCTCATTCCGGACCGCTTGAACGCGCTTGGCATTCGTCGACAGGGCCTGCAGCGATTCAATGCCTTGCTCGATCGTTTGATGGCGGAGCATCCCGTAAATTCCGCCAATCACACCTTCAATCAGGCTGAATGACGTGACGATCTCTCCGAGCGCAGCCGCATGAGCTGGAAACGCCTTCAGACCATCGAGCGTGAAGTTGATGCCGTCCATTTGAAATCCCACCGGCATACTGTCTCCTGTCCGAAAGCAATCCGTCGTCTTGATCATCCCATCCACTACGCTGGCGTAGCCGCTACGGCTTTCGAGCAGGAAACGGCGGCGCAATGCGAAATGGCGGATGGGGTGGGATTCGAACCCACGGTGAGCTTGCACCCACGCCGGTTTTCAAGACCGGTGCCTTAAACCGCTCGGCCACCCATCCGCTTCGTGCCAGCAGAAGCTGGCGAGGCGTGATCTCTTATCGGCGATATCCACAAAGAAAAAGAGCTAAATTGTCGTTGGTCGTGGCTAGTGCGGCTTCGGCTTGGCATCAATTCGCATATTTCCCGACAAAAGGGATTCACCTTCCGGCGCGTATGTGTCACAAACGGACGTGCAACGCGGGTCAGGATTAATCGGGAATCCTTGAAAATAATGAAGAAAAATCGAAACATGGCGACCAGGCTTCTTGCGGCGGCGGCGCTTTTGCTGACCGCATCGGGCGGATCATCCGCTATGGCGCAGGACCAAGCCGGATTTCAGAACTATCTCTCCATTATACGAGCCAAGGCAATGGCGAGCGGCGTTCGTCCGGCAACGCTCGACAATGTGTTGCCATCGCTCACACTCAATCCGCGCGTGATTGAACTGGACCAATCGCAGCCGGGCGGTTCTTTCGATTCTCCCATTCCCCCTTTCGAGCCCTACAGGCTGACTCATGTTGATAACGCACGTATTTCCCGCGGACGAGTAGCCTATCACGCAAATCGTCAGACATTACGCGCCATAGAGCAGGAAACCGGCGTCCCGGAAGCAGTCATGGTGGCCATTTATGGTCATGAAACCAATTATGGTTCGTTCACAGGCGATTTCGATCTTATCCGATCGCTGGCCACCTTGGCATTTGAGGGCCGCCGCCGAGCGTTGTTCGAACCCGAATTGATTGCTGCACTCAAGATGCTGGACAATGGGGTGCCCCGCGCGCGCTTGGTAGGGAGTTGGGCAGGGGCAACAGGCTACCCGCAATTTCTTCCTTCCGTTTATCTCCGGGTAGCACGCGATGGAAATGGGGATGGAAAGATCGATATCTGGACCAGCGAGGCGGACGCGCTGGCATCCATTGCAAATTATTTCGTCGATGCGGGATGGCGCAAGGATGTTCCTTGGGGTGTTCCCGTGGCCGTACCATCAAATCTGGATCGGAACGCCATTATGAACCGAACGAATGCCGCACGCTGTCCGCGCGTTTTTGAGCGGCACAGCATGTGGAAAACGATGGCCGAATGGCGGCAGCTTGGGCTGGTCCCACAGGGTGAGGGGTGGCCCGCCGACCATGTTTTGGCGACTCTGCTGGAGCCGGATGGCATCGGCAAGACCGCCTATCTGCTGACCGGAAATTATCGCGTCATTCTCGATTATAATTGCTCGAATTTTTATGGATTGTCGGTGGGGCTGCTCGCGGATGCTGTTGAAAATTAAGACGGCCGGTGCCGCTGCGGCCATAATGTTGTTGGCGGGTTGCGGAATGGTTGATGGGCGCGGAGACGGTCGATTGCCCGCTCCTATGGCCGTGCGAGACTATCCCGTAAAGATTGGGCGCCCCTATCAGATTGGCGGCGTGACCTATACACCTGCGGATGCACCCGATTATGATGAGGTTGGCTACGCCAGTTGGTATGGTGGGGCGCACAAGGGAAAGCCAACGGCCAATGGGGAGCATTTCCGTCCGGAAG
Source organism: Rhizorhapis sp. (assembly GCA_036570425.1). GTDB lineage: Bacteria > Pseudomonadota > Alphaproteobacteria > Sphingomonadales > Sphingomonadaceae > Rhizorhapis. The sequence goes on from DATCYF010000009.1 coordinate 222,255, forward strand.
GCATTTCTGCTGCTCATAAGACGCTCCCTTTGCCTTCCTATGTGGAAGTGACGTCGCTTGAAACGGGCCGGACAATTCTGGTTCGGATCAACGATCGGGGTCCCTTTGTCAGTGGTAGGGTGATCGACCTGTCGAGCGCCGCTGCGGAGCAGCTTGGCATGAAGCGAAAGGGTGTTGCGGCTGTTCGGGTCCGCCGTGTCAATCCGCCCGAGCGGGAACGCGCCATGCTGCGAGCGGGCAGAGCGGTAGCTGAACGCAGTGAAGCGCCAGAACGGCTGCTCAGGGCGCTTCGTTCCCGCCTGGCAAATGGCGGCCAACCGGAAAAGCCTGTGCGGGAGGCATCGGCCGTTCCATCGCCTGACAGCCGTTATGTGGTTCAGGTGGGTGCATTCACGAGCAAAGCAAATGCGGATGCATTGGCGCAGAAGATCGGCGCCTGGGTCGCTGGAGGAAATGGTCTCTGGCAGGTCCGCCTTGGACCTTATCAAGGCCAGCTGGAAGCTCGGGAAAGCGTTGAGCATGCTGCCGCGAGGGGCTATCCGGAGGCCCATATATTGATTAATGACGGGGTGTGATGTCCCGCGAATTTCGATAGAGAGACTTAATGAAGATTTCCCTGTTCGCTACCCTTGCTTTGGTTCTGGTCGCCAATCCTGTCGCCGCGTCTGCACCGCCGTTCAGTACAGAAGCGCCCATTGCATTTATGAAGGATCTCTCCTCAGGCGCGATTCTTTATTCCAAGGATGCGGACACGCGCATACCGCCTGCCTCCATGGCAAAGATGATGACGGCGCACGTCGCTTTCCGCCTGATCCAGAAAGGTGAATTGAAGCTCGATCAAAAAATTACGGTGCGACCGGAAACCTGGAAACAGTGGCACGGCCCTTCCGCAGGATCCACCATGTTTCTCTCGCCTGGGGAGGAAGTGAGTGTTGAAAACCTCCTCCACGGCATCGTGACGCTTTCGGGCAATGATGCTTGCGTGGTGCTGGCGGAGGGAATTGCAGGGACGGAGCAGGCATTCGTAGCGCTTATGAATGACGAGGCAAAACGGCTGGGGATGACCAACAGCCATTTCGGCAACAGCAATGGCTGGCCGGATGAAGGCATCACTTATGTGACGGCCCGCGATCTGACCAGGTTGGCGGCTGCAACGATTGAAGAGACTCCTGATCTTTACAAGCGGTTTTACGCGACGACAGAATTTACCTGGGGCCAAACCATGGGTGGATCGGCAATCACTCAGGCGAACCGCAATCCCATTCTGGGGAAGATTGCAGGAGCTGACGGGCTGAAGACGGGGCATACCGCAGAAGCGGGCTATGGTTTCACTGGTTCGGCTGAACAGAATGGTCGCCGGCTTATCATGGTCCTGGCGGGGCTTAATAGTTATAATGGCCGTATCGGGGAATCTGTCCGATTCATGGATTGGGGATTCAAGGCATGGAAGGCGCAGCCTCTGTTCAAAAAGGGGCAGGTGGTTGACAAGGTGCCCGTCCAACTTGGAAGCGATAGAGAAATTGCTCTTGTGGCGCCCAAGAATCTCGCCGTTACTCTGCCGCGCACGGCCAGCGCCAATATAACGGTCAAGCTTGTTTATGACGGCCCAATCAAGGCGCCGATCAGCAAAGGGCAGGAAATCGCCCGGCTTGTCGTTTCCACGCCTGATACAGCCCCGCAGATTATGCCGCTGGTTGCAGCAAATGGCGTGGAGGAGGCTGGCATATTCGGCCGCCTCTGGAACGGCCTGATATCGCTATTCGGGTGAGCGGGCGCTTCATCACGCTTGAGGGCGGGGAAGGCGTGGGCAAGTCAACCCAGTTGCAGGCTCTGGCGCGAGCGCTTTCAAGCCATGACTTGGATGTCATAACGACCCGTGAACCCGGAGGTAGTCCCGGAGCGGAGGCGATTCGTTCGTTGGTGTTGACGGGTCAATCGGACCGCTGGAGCGCGCGCGCCGAAGCTCTGCTTTTTGCCGCCGCGCGGGCCGATCATGTAGAAAAGACCATTCGGCCAGCGTTAGCTGCTGGTAAATGGGTTCTGAGCGACCGCTTCCTGGACAGCAGCCGCGCCTACCAAAGTGCGGCAAGCGGTCTTTCCGATGCGGATATATGGGAGTTGCACCGCTTCGGTAGTGCGGGATTGCTACCCGATCGGACGCTTGTGCTCATGCTTCCCGAAGAAGACGCGGAAAAGCGTGCAGCGGCGCGTGATGGCGATGCATTTGACCGTTTTGGTGCGCGGGATAGGGAGTTTCATCGAAAGGTGGCAAATGCTTTCCGATCCTATGCGAAACAGGAACCTGATCGCTTTCGTCTGATTGATGCCTCGGGAGCCGCCGGTGACGTCACTCCTCGGCTGATCGATGCTCTTTCGGACCTGCTGCCATGACGTCATTTGTAGGACAAGAGGCGCAAATGAAGGCGTTTCTCGCTGCCAGTGCCAGCGCACGCATGCATCATGGCTGGATATTGGCGGGAATACGTGGACTGGGGAAGGCACGATTTGCTCGTGCCGCCGCGACTCATCTGCTCGCCGAGGCCGCCGGGCCGCCGCTGGGCGGAGAGGGTTTTTATGTACCTGCCGGGCATCGTATCCGATCGCTCATGGAGGCAGGGACGCATCCCGATTTTATATGCCTTACCCGTCTGGAGCGCGAAACAACCGGCGAACTGGCCCGGAACATCAGCATCGATCAGATACGCAGTCTACAACGCCTGTTTAGCAATGCGCCTTCGTTATCGAATTGCCGGGTCGTCATCATTGATGCGGCGGACGATCTGGAGCGTGGAGCAGCTAATGCGTTGCTCAAAAATCTGGAAGAGCCACCGGCGGGAACGCTGTTTCTGCTGGTCAGCCATGCACCTGGCCGATTGCTTCCGACCATTCGTTCACGATGTCGGATGTTGCGCTTTTCACCGCTGAGCGATGATGAAATGGAAACGGTGCTCAGGGCTGAACTGCCAGACGCTGATGTTCACGAAATCGCTGCACTGATTGCCGCAGGTGAGGGCTCCCCCGGTCGTGCGCTGGGCCTCTCCGGGTTGGATATTGCAGGAATGGAAGCGAGCTTTGACGACATTGCGCGGGATGGCGACGTCAACAATGAACTGCGGCTGGCGCTAAGCAAGGCGCTCTCGACCAAGGCGGCTCGCCTGCGCTATGAGGCATTTCTGGAACGTGCCCCAGCCTTTATCGCTGCCAAGGTCAAGCGCCAGGCAACAGATGTGTCTCCATCTGCCATTTCAGCTTGGGAGCAGGCGAGGGAACTGGCCGCAACCGCTGTCCCCCTTTCACTAGATCCGGCCACCGTTGTATTTGAAATATGCGGCCACGTCGCTGAAGCGGGTCATTGCTTGAAAGGCTAAGACTTTCTTCCGCCTTCCAGAGAATTAACGAACACCCTGGACCTCAATCGGCCTTCCCCGAATCGCCCTCATTTTCTAGGCTGATCCAATGCCTCATGCCCCCTTTGTCCCACTTCGTGTCTTTTCGTCCTACACCATGCTCGAAGGAGCGATTGAGCCGAAGGCTATTGCAAAACACGCCCGAAATCTGGGCTTTCCGGCAGCGGCGCTCACTGACCGCAATGGCCTGTACGCCGCCATGGCTTTTTCCGATGCCTGCAAGAGCGAGGGGGTGCAGCCCATCATTGGTTCAATGCTGTGTGTTGCGCGGCCGGGGCGACCCGACGGCACTCGCCCGGTCTATGATTGGCTCGCTCTTTATGCCCAGGATGCAAAGGGCTATGACAATCTTTGTGCGCTGGTGTCCATGGCTCATCTTGATCGCCCTATTGAGGAACAGGCGCATGTTGTATTCGACGTGCTGGAAGGTCGCACTGACGGTCTGATAGCATTGTCGGCAGGCGGCGAGGGCGCTCTGGCCCGACTGTTCGCAGAGGATCAACCGGAAGCCGCGCGAGCCTATGCAAACCGGCTTCAAAGACTGTTCCCTGGCAGGTTTTATATCGAGATCGTCCGCCGTCTGGAGCCGCTTGAAGAGAAGGCGGAACCGCATCTACTTGATCTCGCCTACGATCAAGATATTCCAATCGTGGCCACCAACCCCTGTTGCTACGCGGAGCCGCATTTCCATTCCGCTCACGACACGATGTTATGCATCGCGCAATCATCTTACGTCGATAGTGACGACCGGGTAAAAAGTTCGCCTGATGCCTGGATGAAGCCAGGTGATGAAATGCGGCGTTTGTTCGAAGATTTACCAGAAGCGCTAGCCAACACGCTGGTTGTGGCGCAGCGTTGCGCCGTCATGGCGCCCAAGCGCAAACCCATCCTCCCCAGCCTTGCCGGCGATCGGGAAGGGGAGGAACGGCAGCTTCGCGCTGATGCGATTGCCGGTCTCGAAAAACGGCTGACGAAGCTCAATATCAAGGATGAGGAAGAGCGAAAGACCTATTTCGACCGGCTGGATTTCGAACTCGACATCATCATTCAGATGGGCTTTCCCGGTTATTTCCTCATCGTTGCTGACTTCATCAAATGGGCAAAGGACAATGATATTCCTGTGGGCCCGGGCCGCGGGTCGGGCGCGGGCTCGGTAGTTGCCTGGGCGCTCACCATCACCGATCTCGACCCGCTCGCTTTGGGTCTGCTTTTCGAGCGCTTCCTTAATCCGGAACGCGTGTCGATGCCCGATTTCGATATCGACTTCTGCGAAACCCGGCGCGGAGAAGTCATCCGGTACGTACAGAACAAATATGGTTCGGATCATGTGGCTCAGATCATTACCTTCGGAAAGTTGAAGGCGCGGGCGGTGTTAAAAGACACCGGCCGCGTGTTGCAGATGAGCTATGGTCAGGTCGACCGGTTGGCAAAGCTCGTCCCAAATCACCCGACCGATCCCTGGACTCTGGAGCGCGCCATGAATGGCGTGATGGAACTGGAGCAGGAATATGACCGCGACCCGCAGGTCAAACGTCTGATCGATCTTGCCCGAAAGTTAGAGGGCCTCCCCCGCCATAGCTCCACGCATGCGGCAGGCGTAGTCATCGGCGACCGCCCACTGTCTCACCTGGTGCCACTCTATCGCGACCCACGCTCCGATATGCCCGTCACTCAGTTCGACATGAAATATGTTGAAGGGGCAGGATTGGTAAAGTTTGATTTTCTGGGTCTCAAGACCCTTTCGGTACTTCAGAAAGCCGTGAAGCTGTTGAAGAAACGTGGCGTCGATGTCGATCTCGATCTGCTCAAATGGGACGATAGGGCGGTATACGACCTTCTGAAACGGGGCGACACGGTCGGCGTGTTCCAGTTGGAATCGGAAGGAATGCGCAAGACGCTGGCTCAGGTAAAGCCAACAAACTTTGGTGACATTATCGCGCTGGTCTCCCTCTACCGTCCTGGACCGATGGACAACATTCCGATGTTTGGCCGTCGTAAAAATGGAACGGAAGCCATTGAATATCCACATGAATTGCTGTCCGGTATTCTTTCGGAAACCTATGGCATTTTCGTCTATCAGGAACAGGTGATGCAGGCCGCGCAGATTCTGGCCGGCTATTCTCTGGGCGATGCTGACCTTCTACGCCGAGCCATGGGCAAGAAGATCAAGTCAGAGATGGATGCCCAGCGGGAGCGTTTCGTGAAGGGCTGCGCTGAACAGAGCAATATACCGGCAGCCAAAGCGAATGAATTATTCGACTTGATCGACAAATTTGCGGGCTATGGATTCAACAAGTCGCATGCGGCCGCCTATGCATTGCTCGCATACCAGACCGCCTGGTTAAAGGCGCATTATCCTGCGGAATTCTATGCCGCCTCTATGTGTTTTGATATGCACCAGACGGATAAGCTCTGTATCTTTGTCGATGACATGCGGCGAATGGGGATCACTTGTCTTCCGCCCTGCATTAATGCGAGCGAAGCCGAATTTTCGGTCGAACCACACGAGGATGCCCATGCAGTGCGCTATGCCTTGGGTGGTTTGAAGGGGGTGGGGGAAAAAGCAATGGAAATCCTTGTTGTCGAGCGGGATGGACAAGGTTCCTTCCAAAGTCTCGATGACTTTGCCAATCGCGTTGAACCCCGGCTGCTAAACCGGCGACAACTCGAAAGCCTGGCGGCGGGCGGGGCATTCGATAGCATCAATCCCGATCGGGCGGGCGTCCACGCTGCGGCAGAGATCATGCTCGCCGTTGCTGCCAGCGCTGCAGACGCACGCAACAGCGGGCAGGGTGGTTTGTTCGGCCTCGACGAAGTGAAGCAGCCCGACATCCAAATTCCTGCTGGTGTTCATTGGTCGCTTGCAGAGCGGATGGCACAGGAAAAGGAGGCCTTTGGATTCTATTTCTCGGCCCATCCCGTAGATCGTTTTCGTCATATCGCCGATGCGAATGGGGCGAAAAGTTTCGGTCTTATTTGCAGCCAACCGGCAAATGACGATGGCGGCCGAAGCCAGGCCATTATGGCTGCACTTGTCGAAGATGTGCGGTGGCGGGACACCAAACGGGGTAAACGCTATGTTTCTGCTACACTTTCCGACAACAGCGGTCAGTTTCAGGCAAGTTGCTTTGATGAGGATATCTGCAAGCAAATCGAAGAATTGGGAAATGACGGTGATTGTGGCCTGTTAACCGTCGAGCTGGAGCGTCAACCAGGGGAGGATATGCCTCGCGTAACCATCCGGAATATCCAATCTTTTTCTTTCCTTTCCAACAGTTCCCGTCTTGTCCTTCAGATTGATGTTCAACATGCGAGTGCGGTTAAAGCGATTGCGGAAATTCTTTTACAAGCGAAAGGCGGCCGCTGCGAAGTCCTGCTGCGCGGCAGGCTGCAAGATGGCAAGGTTGTCAAGGTCCGGTTGGGGAGAGACTTTGCAGTTGATGCGGAACTTGCCGCTCGCGTTGGCGCAGTCCCGGCGATCATTCATCATGAATTGAAAGCTGCAGAACCCCTACGGCTCGTCTCCTGAGAGAGAGGCTTGGAGAAATCGCCGGAGGAGTTCCATCTGGCATTGCGATTTCGATTTGAAGTGCGACTTCCGTTTGCTTGCATAACACTTCAGCCGGGGGTGGGCGAGCCCACCCCCGGCTGATCAAAATTATCCAGCCTGGAGTAGGGCGATCTGCTCTCCCAGAACTTCGTACGGCGTTCGGTAGTCGAGGCATTTGCGAGGTGTATTATTGATCTTGTCGACCAACGCCTGAAGCTCTTTATCCGACACAAGCGCTATGTCGGTATCAAGCGGCAGGAAGCGCCGTATCCGCCCATTGTTATTTTCGACGCTGCCCTTCTGCCATGGGGCTGACGGCATGCAGAAATAACTGGCCATGCCGAGCTTCTCTCGCAGGATCAGAAAAGCCGCAAATTCTGTCCCAGGGTCGAAGGTGATGCTTTGCCGGAGGGAAGGGGGCAAGATTCTCAACTGCCTGTCGATGCCAGCCATGACACCGGCCGAATGGCGGGCTCGGATTACGAGCCAGGATCGTAAATCGGCTGCACCGTTCGACCAGCGATGTCAGGTTCGCTTTGCCAAATTCCTGTCTGAAGGCCAGTAGATCGCCTTCCCAATGCCCAAAGCTGCTGCGATGGCCGATTTCAGCGGGCCGAGCCTTGATTGTGTTGGCCATCGGGATATGTACGCCGCGCGGCTTCCGGGCATAGCGCTGTCGACGCGATCGACGGGCGCAAGGCAGATGGCGCCAAAGCCCTTGGCTACGGCCTTCGCCATAGACATATTGATAGATGGTCTCGTGGCAAATCGAGAGACCAGCCAGGCGATGGCGACGAACGTATCCAGCTATCTGTTCGGGCGACCAGGCGGCCGCCAAACGGTCCGCGATGTATCTCGCCAACTGGGGATTGCGAGCGACTTTCGCGCCACGCACCCGGCGACCCATAGCTTTGTCCTGCGCGACTGTTGGAAAATAGCCACGGAATTGTGGGTGCTCATCCAGATGCCGGTTGCGTTTGAGTTCCCGATAGATCGTCGATGGATGGCGGTTCAGTTCCATCGCAACCTGTTTGACGCTGCGGCCGGTCTGCACCAGCCAGTAAACTGTTCGACGTTCATCCAGTCCAAATGCCGATATCCGCGCATCGCATGCCTTCCTTGAAGAGAGGAAACCCCACAAAAATCCAAGGAATTCGCACTTCAGTCTAGAATCCACCCAAGCCTCTCCATGTTCCTGCCATTTAGAGAAGTCACAATCTGCGCCATTTAGAAATGTCACACCTCGAGGACAGCAGGGGCTGCGTGGAGCCCTCACCACAGCGCAGCGCAGACCCTGCTGAGGCGCTAAGCTGGAGGGAGGGACGTCGAT
>DATCYF010000010.1:0-22506 GCA_036570425.1 Rhizorhapis sp.
CCAGCAACCATGGTTGACGCGGGATGGAGCAGCCCGGTAGCTCGTCAGGCTCATAACCTGAAGGTCGCAGGTTCAAATCCTGCTCCCGCAACCAACGCCATAAAACTACACACGCCGCCCCTCCAGGCGGCGTTGTCGTTCCAGGCAAACACACCCAAAACCCTCCGCAGACGCAGCTGAACCTCCAGCAGGCCCATCCGCCTGTCCGACGGCCTATAACCATCCCGCCGATGAAGGCAGAGACCATCCCGGCCCCGGTCACATCCTCGCCAAAAGATGCTCCTCCAAAACGGCCATGCCTGTTCGTGGTTGGCGCGTATGGGATGGTATCTCGATGACATCGACTTCTGGAACCGCGTGGATTTGACTGGCCCGTTTTAAGATATCGATCAAATCACGAAAATGGGTACGATCATCGCCCCGAAAAGCCGGTTCCCAACCGGTTCTATCTTCGGCTTGCCCGCAGTGAGCGGGCTCAAGATCGCGGTCCGACGTTCAATCACGGCTTTGTCATCACGATGCATAATTTGGCGCTATTTTGCTTGGGATGAAAGGCGGGAACGACGTAAGCGTGGCCTGAAGACCCGGTTCAGGCGGCTTCGGCGATTACCTGATTATCTGGCTGCCAGTTCCACGGCATGAGTTCATCCCAGCGGGCAGCGGGCCAGTTGCCAGCGATCTTGGCCATGACATCGGCGATATAGGCCTGCGGTTCGAGACCGTTGAGCTTGGCGCTCTCGATGACGGAATAGATGGCAGCGGCCCGGTCACCTCCAGCCTTTGATCCGGCGAATAACCAATTTTTCCTTCCCAGGGCCACGCAGCGCATGGCGCGTTCCGCAATATTATTATCGATCTCCAGACGGCCATCGTCGAGGAAGCGTGTCAGCGCGACCCATCGCTTGCGACCATAGGCGATCGCCTTGGCCATCTCGGACTTGGGCGAGAGCCGGCGTAGGGCATCGTCGAGTGCCTGGCGGAGATCGTCGATCAATGGCTTGGTGCGGTCCTGCCGGCTTCGTCGTCGGATATCGGGCTGATGGCCGCGAACCTCTGCCTCGATCTCATAGAGCTGACCGATACGCTCCAGCAGATCGGTGGTGAGCGGGGTCGGCTTGGTCGCATGAATGTCGAATACCTTGCGCCGGAAATGCGCCCAGCAAGCAACCTCGGTGACACGGTTGGTGTCGTAGAGCTTGTCATAGCCGGCATAGCCATCGGCCTGCAGATAGCCGGTGAAACTGGCCAACTGCCTCTGGGGATGTGCACCGGTCCGATCGGTGGTGAACTCGTACCAGACCAGCGGCGGCGTGGTGGCGCCGCAGCCGCGATCGTCGACGGCGTAAGCCCAGAGCCTGCCAGTCGCCGTCTTGCCACGTCCCGGATCGAGCATGGGGACCGGCGTATCGTCGGTATGGATCTTCGAGGCGGTCAGGCCGACCTCGCGGATGCGACTGATGATCGGGTCGAGCAGCACGGATGCTTGCCCGACCCACCCTGCCAGCGTCGAGCGGTCGATCTCGATGCCCTGCGCAGCCATTATCTCGGCCTGGCGGTAAAGCGGCAGATGATGGTCGAACTTGGAGACGACGATATGGGCCAGCGTGCCGAAGGTCGCCTTGCCCCGCGCAATGGCCTTTACCGGCGCGGACGCCTGCACGATCTTCTCGCAGGATCGGCAGCTATACTTGGGGCGGATGGTCCGAACGACGCGCCACTGCACCAGCACGGCATCGAGCATCTCGTCGCTATCCTGCCCCAACGGCCGCAGCGCGCCGCCGCAGTCCGGACAGGTGCAACTGCCCTGCTCGGGCTCGATCCGCTGCTCCTCACGCGGCAGATGGGCGGGCAGCGCCCGAACCGGTGATGGCCGATCTGCCTGGACTGGATCGGCCCGACGCGCGGCGGCGACGATGGCCTCGCCTTCGAGTTCTTCCAGCGCCAGCTCAAGCTGGGCAATCTGGGTATCGAGCTTCTCCGACGACTTGCCGAACTGCATCCGCTTGAGGCGTGCAATCTGCACGCGCAGCGTGTCGATCAGGATATCACGGGCAGAAATATCGGCGCGGGCAGCTGCCAATGCGGATTCAAGCTCGGCGATCCGAGCATCTTTATCAGGGGTGGAAAGGCCTGCATCCGACACCGCGATCGTATAGCAGGTGGACCGCCTTTATGCCAGAAAAAGCGCCATAATCCGGGCGTTTTATCCTGCCAGTGACGGGGTAAATGTACGCTCCGGCCGCCGCCAGTCGATGCCTTCCAATAGCATCGAAAGCTGGGCCGCCGTCATCACCACCGAACCCGTCTTGGTCGAGGGCCACACGAACCGGCCGCGATCCATCCGCTTGGAAAACAGGCACATGCCCTGGCCGTCATACCAGAGCAGCTTGACCAGATCGCCCCGCTTGCCCCGAAAGGCGAACAGCGCGCCGGAATGCGGGCTCTCCTCCAGAACCTGCTGCGTCATCACCGCCAGGCCGTCGAAGCCCTTGCGCATGTCCGTCGCGCCGCAAGCCAGGAATATCCGCGTCGATGGCGGCAGCGGGATCATCGCGCCAGAACGCCGATCACCCGCGACAGCGCATCGGCATCGACCGTGGCGTCCACACTCACTTTGATGCCCGATGGCAGCTCGATACCGATCACGCCGTCGCTGCGCGCCGCAACCGTTGGGGCGGGCAAGGCTCGCTGCTCGCTGATCTGCACCTGCGCAAATGCAGGCTCGATCGGCTTGCGCACCCCGGTCAGCTCGCCGGACATCGCCTGTCGCCGCCATGTGTAGATCGAGCCGCTGCCGACCTCATGGCGTTCACAGGCCGTGCGCACGCAACCTTCCGGACCAAATGCATCCCGCAGCGCGGCCAGCTTCTGCTCCACCGTCCAACGGCGACGGCCCGACACTCGGCTAACGATCTCAATCCGACTACTCATACGACCACTCATATGAGTAGTCGCTGCGCCGCTCGCTGAATCCTCGATCTCGTCCGACACTGGCCACCCCGCTCAAAGAGCGGCAATCAACCCGTCGGACCCTGGATGCGCAAGGCGGCCGTCAGACCTCGCTTACGGAACGACGACATGATTCTCACTAATTCCCAGCCCCGTGGTCTGCATGGCACGGCCGTTATCCTTGGTTATATCAAAAGAACCGGACACACCATCGCTGGACTGCCGATCTGGACAAGGACTGAGCTCGATCTCCTGCGCAATCTCTATCCCGATCGAAGCGCACTCGCACGCGCATTGCCACGCCGAACGCGTGTCGCCATCGCTAGCAAGGCTCGCGAAATCGGATTGGTGCCGCCATTGCGGATCTGGTCGAATGAGGAAGCTGCACAGCTTCGGAGAGCCTATAGGACAGGCATATCCGTTGACGCACTTGTGGAGATGTTTCCGGGAAGGAGCAGGAGGCAGATCTGGAGCAAGGCCTCTCATATGCGTTGCCGCCGTCCACGGCGCGCGCCAAAGCAGACCGGGATGCTGCTTGTCGATAGCGTTCGTCAGCGTGCCTTTGAATGTCGTCTTTCCATGCGTGATCTCGATGCTTTCGTGGGCAAAAAGCATTATTTCGCTGGGCCTCGTTATATTGACTGGCGGGCGTTGCAGCGGGCGATAAGGATTCTAGGCGGCCGGCCGGTCGTGTGCTGGCGTAATGGATGAAGATCGAGCGGCAGCGATCGAGGATATGCCTTCGCTGGACTGAGGAGGAAAATGATCTGCTGCGTACCCTCTATCCGTCCTACGATGCTCTTCTTGCCCGTATGCCGCATCGGTCCTTGGCGGCTTTGAAGCATCGCGTCCGTGTCATGGGAATCGTGGTACGTCGGCACGTGTGGACCAACAGGGAAGTCCGTCGGCTTTTTGAAGCCTATGAAAATCGCGCGACGAACGTGGAACTGCAGCGGCTTTTCCCGGCGCTGAGGCTTTGTCAGATCGAGAGCAAGGCCAGCCACGTGGGGGCGGTGCGTCGGAAGGCACCCCTTGTAACCTTCGACATTCCTGCCCTTGATGCGATTCGTGCCCGCTCTGTGGAGATGGGCTTGCTGCTTGCCGAACTGGACGAGCGGGCCGGGACGCGGCGCTTCTTTCAAAAGTCGTGCCGAAGGCCTGCATTGAAGCATATAGTTCGTGCCGCAACATTCCTCGGCGGCGATGTCATGATCGAATGGTATGATCAGGACTGATCGCCGGGACGGAATATAGAACGCTGTCCCCAGCTCATGGCTTTCATTGGCGGTCCCAAGCAGAATCCAGCCGGGTTGCCGCCGAATTATTTCGTCAAGGGCAGGGCGTAAGCAATCAGGTAATCTCCGAGCTTCGTGTCCAGGCCGGGATTGCCACCTGCCGCAATGACCACGAATTGCCTCTTGCTGACGGCGGACCAGAAGGTCATCGGCGTCGCTTGGCCTCCCGCAGGCAGGCGAAACTTTCGTAGCTCGCGACCGGTACGCGTATCGATCACGCGCAGATACCGATCATGGCTGGCGGCGATGAAGGTCAGGCCCGATGCCGTGACAACCGATCCGCCCGTATTCGGCACGCCGATGGCGATCGGTAGCATTGATGGAATGCCCAGAGGTCCGCTGTCGCGGGCTGTGCCAAATGGTCGGCTCCATAAAAGCGCCCGCGTTTTGAGATCCACACCCGCGATCATGCCCCAGGGCGGTCTCTGGCAGGGGACACCTAAAGGCGACATGAATGGCCGCAAATCCGCCGCATAGGGCACGCCTTCCTGCGCGACCGCCCCGGCTGCCCCCGCATGGCTGTTGGTGGACAGCGGCACAATATTCCGGCGCCGCGCTTCATCACGCGAGATCAGGCGCACGCTGTTGGCAAAACGATTGCTGTTGACCACCATGATCCCGCGCCTTCGGTCTACCGATACGCCGCCCCAGTTGATGCCGCCACCGTAGCCGGGATAAATGAGCGCTGGCCGATCGAGGCCGGGCGGAGTGAGCGTCCCTTCATAGCGCATGCGCCGGAAGGCGATGCGGCACCAAGCCTGATCGAAGGGCGTCAATCCCCACATGTCCCGTTCGCGCAGAGGGGGCCCGGCAAAGCTGGGCATGCCGGTCGAAAAGGGTTGAGTCGCGGCCGCGCGCTCGCCCGGAACAGTGCTGCGAGGCACGCGCCGTTCCATGACGGGCGTGATCGGCTGTCCGTTGCGCCGATCCAATACGAATATCTCACCGCGTTTGGTCGCTTGGAGCAGTGCGGGAATGGTGCCTTTTGGTCCCGGCAAATCCACCAGCGTTGGCTGAGAGGGGACATCATAGTCCCACAGATCATGGTGCGTCGTCTGAAAGGACCAGCGCACGGACCCGCTTTCCGCATCCAGCGCAATTACCGAACTCGAATAGCGATCGTCCAGTGCGGATCGATGACCGCCATAATAGTCAGGTGTAGCATTTCCCGTCGGTACGAAGACGAGGCCTCTATCCTCGTCCGCGCTCATCGGTGCCCAACTGTTGGGGCTGCCGGGCGTATAACTCTCTCCCTCGGGAGGTGCGCCGCGACGGTGGGGATGGCCGATGTCGAAGGCCCATGACAGCCGGCCAGAGACAGCATCAAAGGCCCGCACCACGCCAGAGGGTTCGCCGACAAACTGCCCGTCAGTCACCCAACCCCCAAGGATGATTCGCCCGCGTACGATTTGTGGCGCCGACGTCACGAAATAATAGCCCGGATCGACGCGCCCCATGTCCACGCGGAGGTCGACCGCGCCATTGTGGCCGAATCCCGGGCAAGGACGGCCCGTAATCGCATCCAAAGCCAGCAGGCGTGCGTCGATAGTCGCCGTGATGATGCGTTCGGCGCACAATCCAGCGGCGTCCGGCACTTTGTAGTAAGCGACACCGCGACAGGTCGCTACGGGCACGCCAGTTGCATCCGGCCGGGCATCATAACGCCATAGCGAACGGCCGCTTTCCGCGTCGATCGCGATGACCTCATTCCGGCCAGTGCAAATATACAAGCGGCCTTTGGCCATGATCGGCGTTGCTTCGAACGTAACCGGAGTCGCGCCTTGCGCTTTTCCCGTCCGGAAGACCCAGGCGGGTTGGAGGCGCGCCAGATTGGTGGCATCGATCTGGCGCAAGGGTGAGAAACGCGATCCCCCTGCGTCATTGCCATAATGCAGCCATTCGCCAGATCGTGTTTCAGCACCCGCCGGCGGCAAAGCACCCTGCTGAGGCGTCGCCCCGTGCTCGCCCAGAAAGACAATGCTGGCCACGGCCAAGAGAACCGCAACGGCAGCAGACCATGCAAGCCCGCGTCGTGCGCGAGGGCCGATCAACGGAATACCGACGAGCACCAGTAAGCCCAGTCGGGGAGCCAATGCCCACCCGTCGAAGCCTATCTCGGCTATCGACCAAAGCAATGTGCCCAATAGAAAAAGGCCATAGACATATGCGGCGCGACGATCCCGCCGCGCAAAAAGCGCCGCCGTAGCGAACAGCGCCAAAGCGCCGAAAACATAATAAGACGATCCGCCGACCAGCAGCAGCAGCGTTCCCAGCCACCCGAATGCCGCTCCAGAAAGTAGCAGCAGCGCGACATAGGAATAGCGCCCTGTTTCCTTGAATACGGCTCGCCCACGTTTCGCTATCGTACCCTCCCATTCTTTCCCCATGCCCTGCATGGTGTCGGATTGAGCCGGTTCCTTCCAGAAACGAAACTGTCGGGCAATCAAAATAATGTGTTTGTATTAGAAAAGATGTGCTGCAGACTGGAGTGCACCTGACACCACCCAAGTGAGCCATTGGACACTTAAGTGTCTATGCCACCCGCAAAATTATGAGAACATATGTTCAAGATTGTATGGGGTCGAATGCTAACCTGTTGATAAGGTGCATTCTTCGCTTTGAAAAGCGTGGCTCCCCGGGACGGATTCGAACCATCGACCAACCGGTTAACAGCCGGTTGCTCTACCGCTGAGCTACCGGGGAGCAGCCTGTCTCTCAACAGGCGAAGCGCGCCTATAGCAGCGGGATTCGTTAGATTGCAAGAGGGATCAGGAGATAAATTGTTCCATGGCGATACGATCGTCCAGGGCGTGCTCCGGGTCGAACAGAAGCGTTAGCGGAGTGCTGCGGTCGATCGCTACGTCCACGCAGGCCACATCCCGCACTTCCCGCTGATCTCCGACCGCGCTGACAGGCCGCTTTACCGGGTCGAGCACTTCAAATCGGACAACCATTTTTTCCGGCAGGATCGCTCCGCGCCAGCGTCGAGGGCGAAAGGGGCTGATGGGCGTCAGCGCGATCATTCCTGATCCTAGCGGCAGAATCGGTCCCTGAGCCGACAGGTTGTAGGCCGTCGAACCTGCGGGGGTCGCCACCAGGACACCGTCGCATACCAATTCGGGCAGCATGGTCCGGCCGTTGACCTGAACGGCGAGCTTCGCCGTCTGGCGCGTTTCGCGCAGCAGGGACACCTCATTGATCGCCGGAATGGAAAAACGCTCGCCGTCTACTGTGTCGACGGTCATGCGTAGCGGATTGACCTGAAAAGACTTTGCCCGTTCCAGCCGCTCGTCCAGCGATTCATACCGCCACTCGTTCATGAGGAAGCCGACCGTTCCCCGATTCATTCCGAATACAGGCAATATCCGCCGGCTCTCCAGCATATGATGCAGCGTCTGGAGCATGAAACCATCGCCGCCCAGGGCAATCACCATGTCCGCTTCTTCCAGAGGCACGAATTCATATTGCTGGCGCAATAAATTCTCCGCCTCGCGTGCGTAATCGGCTGGCGAAGCCACTAGTGCCCGGCGCTGTTGGCCGCTCATCCGCCTGTCACGCTCATATGCCGGGAAACGGCCATGCGTTTGGCGTTGGGGCCGATCTGGAAATCGTGCGCCTTTGGCTTTAGCCGCAGGGCGGTGTCGAGCAACGCATCAATAGCTTCCGCCCCGCCTGCACGAAAGGCGGCCTTCAGGTCCACATGATCCTCATGGCCCAGGCACATGAAGATCTTGCCCTCGCAAGTCAAACGCATGCGGTTGCAGCCTTCACAGAAATTGTTGCTTAAAGGCGTGATGAGTCCCAGACGGGCGGTCAGGCCTTCTACTTCGAAATAGCGGGCCGGTCCTCCGGTACGATAGGCGAGGGGCGTAACCTTATGTTCGGCGCTGATCTGGTCCAACGCCTCCGCAAGGGGCAGGTAACGGTCCGTCCGATCCTCATCGATCATGCCCAATGGCATGGTTTCAATCAGCGTCAGGTCATGCCCTTGGGCATCGCACCAGCGCAGCATGGGCAGGAACGCACGGTCGTTGAGACCCTTCAGCGCGACCATGTTGATCTTGACCTTAAGGCCCGCATCCCGGGCGGCGCCAATGCCCTGAAGCACTGTGTCGATATTGCCGCGACGGGTGATGCGGGTGAATAGATCGGGGTCGAGCGTGTCCAGACTGACATTGATCCGCCGCACACCTGCGTCAGCCAGCATTTCCGCATGGTGAGCAAGCTGCGTGCCGTTCGTGGTCAGCGTCAGTTCCTGAAGCGTCCCGCTCTTCAGATGACGACCGATCCTCCGCACCAACTCGCCAAAATCGCGCCGCACGAGCGGCTCCCCGCCGCTCAGGCGAATTTTCCTGACGCCGCGCGCAATGAAACGGTCTGCAATGATGGCGATTTCCTCCAGCGTAAGAATCTGGTCACGAGGGAGGAAGGTCATTTTTTCCGCCATGCAGTAGCGGCAGCGCAAATCGCAGCGGTCTGTCACCGAAATCCGCAGATATTCGATGTGGCGGCCGAACCCATCGACCATGCCCGGCGCTGATGCATCACGCGCGATCACCATGAGAACAAGCTAGGCTATGGCGAAGAAGGGTGCAACTGTTGTGGGGACAACGGCATTTAAATAAAGTCTTGCCATAATGGGCGAAGGCATGGGCAAGAGAGCGGAATTGACGCAGGCACACACATCCAGGGGATCGGACAACGGGGATGGTGCCGCTCTTTCGGCGCCATCACGGCTGCCGCTTTTTATTCTCTCCTCGCATGATCGCGACATGCTGTCCGGCTACGCAATGCAGGCGGGCTGGCGTCCCGTAGCCGCACGGCGCGCTACTGACGCGGAGCAGCGTTTCCTGGGTAGTCAGGCGCAGGTTGCGGTGGTCGATGCGCGCCAGCGGTTCGATCGATCCCTGCCGCATATATCGGCCTTGTCCGAAGCGGTTGAAGCCGTAGGCGGAGCGCTGCTGGTGCTCGTCGATCCGGTGGATTCAGCGCGTTTGCCCGATGTCCTGGCTGCCGGGGCGACTCACTATCTCGCCGAAGACATAACCGCTGCCCGCTTTGCCACGGCGCTCGCCTTTGCCGGCCGTCATGTCGAACGTCTGGGCGGGGGCCGGGCCGACCTCAGCAACCAGAATGCCATCCAGCGCAGCGACGCGCTTTTCTGGCGCTATGATCCTGCTGAGGGGCGGGTGACGCTCAGTTCCGCACTGGCCATTCTTCTGGGCGAAGGGACGCCACGTCATCTTCGACCGGCGGCCCTGCTTCGCTATCTGCCATCCGCAGAGCGCCGCACGGCCTTGGCTATTGTACGGCAGGTGGGTTGGAGCAGAGTGGGCGCAGCTTTCGCTCATGTCTTGCCGGGTGAGCCGCAAAGGCGTGTCGCGCACCATCTCTATGCCGAAGATGGCGACATATCGGGCGAAATCGAGATCTTGCCTCAAGGGGAAATGCGGCTACCCCAGGAACGGGATTATTTAACGGGCCTGTCCAATCGCCGTGCAGCGCAGAAGTGGATTGCGCAGAGGTTGGAAGGCCAAGAGGGGACCGTCCTCATTCTCCTTTCGATCAGCCAGTTCGACCGGATCAACGCGGCTTACGGCCAGTTGGCGGGCAATGCGCTTCTGGGGCGAATAGGCCGCCGGATCGGCAGGCTGATTGAGGAAGAGCAGGGCGGTGGCGGCGTTATGCTCGCGCGGATGGCGGGCACCGAGTTCCTGATTGGTCTGGGATCGGACACAGCGACTGCCCGTGCGGCCTTCATTGCCCATCGCTTGATCGATGAGGTGGCGCGGCCGTTCAGCGCGGGTGACCATCTTATCCGCCTGACCGCACGCTGTGGAATAGCCCGATCGCTTCCCGGCGATGATGCGGGGCGCCTGCTTCGCCGGGCGGGGGCGGCGCTTGCCGATGCCAAGGCGTCCGACAGCAAGAGCGGGCAAATCCGCTTCCGCGAAGACAGCAATCTTGCAATCGATGAGGAGCAGCTTGAAACGGATCTCCGCCTTGCGCTTCATCGGGGCGAGATCGGCATTGTGTTTCAGCCGCAATACGCCATGACCGACGATCGGCTGACAGGTGTGGAGGCGCTTGCCCGCTGGAACCATCCCAAACTGGGGCTCCTGGGGGCGGCTGCGCTATTCGCGGCGGCGGAGCGATCGGATTATCTGTTGCCGCTCTCTTCGCATATTCAGCAGCGCGCGCTGGAGATCGCCTCGGCCTGGCCGGATAAGCTGGCTCATATTCGGCTGGCCATCAATGTCACCGCCTCCGACATCACCCAGGCCAATTTCTTCGACAGCTTCATGAAGCGGCTGGCGGAAAGTGGCTTTCCGCGCCATCGGCTCACCATAGAGATAACCGAGAGCGGCCTTATCGAAGATCTTGCCGCCGCCTCAACTTTACTCGCCCAATGGCGGGAGGCGGGGCTGCGTGTCGCCATAGACGATTTCGGTACGGGCTATTCCAGTCTCGCCTATCTGAAATCCCTGCCGCTCGATTATCTCAAGATCGACAGCGGCCTTGCCAAGGACATTGCAGGTTCGGAACGGGACAGCATCATCGTGCGCGGCGTTATCGACATGGCGAAATCGCTGGGACTGGATGTCATTGCCGAGGGCGTGGAAAGCGAGCAGCAACTTGCACTCCTCGCCCGCAGCGGCTGCGATTTTTATCAAGGCTTCCTCCGCTCCGGCGCGGTGGCAAGCGAGGAACTGGCGAAGCTTGTATGAAGCAGGGCTCCTGAGCGGAACGCCTGCCGCTACGCCGCCGCCTTTGCCAGGCCCTTGGACAGTTGCAACGCCCCGTTGATCCGGGCATGCGGATCTTTCCACGTCCGGTTGATGACCAGCTTGCTGTCAGGCCGCAGCTTGGCGACGCCGTTCAGCCGCTCCACATAGGCAAGGAGCCCCGGCAGATTGGGACAGCTATCATTATGGAAGCTGACCAGCGCGCCGCGTGGCCCTACGTCGATCTTCGCAATGCCTGCCTTCATGCAGTACATCTTGATTTCGATCAGCCGCAGCAGATTCTCCGTAGCGGCAGGCAGTTTCCCGAATCGGTCGATAAGTTCAGCCGCGAATGATTCTATAGCCCCCCGGTCCTCCAACTCATTCATGCGCCGGTAGAGGCC
Source organism: Rhizorhapis sp. (assembly GCA_036570425.1). GTDB lineage: Bacteria > Pseudomonadota > Alphaproteobacteria > Sphingomonadales > Sphingomonadaceae > Rhizorhapis. Next base: position 11,374 of record DATCYF010000010.1, read on the forward strand.
CATGCGCAGGTCCAGGTCAGGAACATACTCCTCGGGGATCATGATAGGCGCATCGACGGTGATCTGCGGAGAGAAGCTTTCGCGCGGCGGAGCCAGGCCCGCGCCGCCTGCCTTGGCTTCCATGATCGCCTCTTCCAGCATGGACTGGTAAAGTTCGAACCCGACTTCCTTGATATGCCCGGATTGCTCGTCACCGACCAGATTGCCCGCGCCGCGAATGTCGAGGTCATGGCTGGCAAGCTGAAAACCCGCGCCAAGCGTGTCGAGATCGGAAAGCACCTTCAGCCGCTTCTCCGCCGTCTCCGTAATCAGCCGGTCGGCGGGCGTGGTCAGATAAGCATAAGCGCGGGTCTTGGCCCGCCCCACACGCCCGCGAAGCTGGTAAAGCTGCGCCAGCCCAAAGCGGTCCGCCCGATGAATGATAAGCGTATTGGCGCTTGGAATATCAAGCCCGCTCTCCACGATGGTCGTGGAAAGCAGCACATCATAGCGCTTGTCGTAAAAGGCCGACATGCGCTCTTCGACCTGGGTTGGCGCCATCTGTCCATGTGCGACGACATAGCGGACCTCTGGCACTTCCTTGCGCAGGAATTCCTCGATCTCGGTCAGGTCAGCGATGCGCGGGGCGACGAAGAAGCTTTGGCCACCGCGATAATGCTCGCGCAGCAATGCCTCCCGCACGACCACGGGGTCCCAGGGCATGACATAGGTACGGACCGCCAGCCGATCCACTGGCGGCGTCTGTATGACTGACAATTCGCGCAGGCCTGACATCGCCATCTGCAGTGTACGGGGGATGGGCGTTGCCGTCAGCGTCAGGACATGCACATCGCTCTTGAGCTGCTTTAGCCGTTCCTTGTGGGTGACCCCGAAGCGCTGCTCCTCGTCCACGATGACAAGGCCCAGCCGTTTGAATTCTATGCCTTTGGCCAGCAGCGCATGTGTACCCACCACGATGTCGGTCGTGCCGTCCGTCAGGCCTTCCTTCACCGCCTTGGCCTCACTCGCGGTCACCAGTCGCGACAGGTGGCCGATCTTCAGCGGAAAGCCCTTGAACCGTTCCTCAAAGTTCATGTGGTGCTGCCGCGCGAGCAGGGTAGTGGGGCAGATCAATGCCACCTGCATCCCCGCCATCGCGGCAACGAAAGCAGCCCGCAGCGCCACTTCCGTCTTGCCAAAGCCGACATCGCCGCAGACGAGGCGATCCATGGGCCTTCCCGCCGCCAGATCCTCGATCACATCATTGATGGCGCGGTCCTGATCGTCGGTTTCCTCATAGGGGAAGCGGTCGACAAAGGCAGGATAGCCGCCCGCATCCGGCTCCGCCACTTGTCCGGGGCGCAGCGCCCGCTCCGCCGCAGTTTTCAGAAGCTCGCCCGCGATTTCGCGGATGCGCTCCTTCATCTTCGCCTTGCGCCGCTGCCATGCTTCGCCGCCCAATTTGTCGAGGCTCGCGCCTTCATGGTCGCTGCCATAGCGGGACAGCACGTCGATATTTTCGACGGGCACATACAGCTTGTCGCCGCCCGCATATTCCAGAGCGACGCAATCGTGCGGGCTGTTGCCTACCGGGATGGAGGTCAGCCCCTCATAGCGTCCAATGCCGTGATCGGCATGCACGAACAGATCGCCGGGCGTCAGCGTCGCCAGTTCCTGCAGGAAAGCATCGGCGCTCTTCTTGCGCTTGTGCCGCCGCACCAGCCGGTCGCCCAGCATATCCTGTTCCGTCAGCACCGCGACATCAGGCGCGGTAAAACCGTGGTCAAGCGGCAGTACGGACAGCGCTACCGTTCCGCCCGATGCCCGGCCCAGGGCCTCCTGCCAGTCGTCGGCCTGCGCCATGCGCTTGACGCCATGATCGGCGAGCAGTCCCTGCAACCGTTCCCGCGCGCCCACGGAATAGCTGGCGATGATCACCTTTTTGTCCGCACGCTGGAGAGAGGCGATATGCTTCCCAACGGCCTCATAGACATTGGCGTTTTGCGCCCGCTCCGGCGCAAAGTCGCGGGCGTTGTCCACGCCGAAATCGACCACTTGTTCGCTTTCGGGCTCGTGGAAAGGCGTCGTCAGATGAGCGGCATGCGATCCGATCCGCGCATCCCATTCTTCAGCGTTCAGATAGAGCTGCGCCGGTTCCACTGGCCGATAGCTGCCGGGGTCCGCCGAACCCGCCTGCTTGCGGTTGGCATAATAATCTCGAATGGCTTCGAACCGTGCATCCGCTGCACCGGCAACGCCACTGTCACGCACATAGACAGCATCCTCGCCCAGATGATCGAAAAGCGTCACCAGCTTCTCTTCGAAAAGCGGCAGCCAATGTTCCATTCCGGCGAGCCGTCGCCCGTCGCTGATCGCCTGATAGAGCGGATCGCCGGTGGCGGTCGCGCCGAAGATTTCACGATAGCGGCTTCGGAAACGCTTGATGCTCTCTGCGTCCAGCAAGGCTTCGGATGCAGGCAGCAAGGTGAAGCCGTCGATTCTGCCCGTTGTCCTCTGGTCTGTCGGATCGAAGCGGCGGACACTCTCGATTTCGTCGCCGAAGAAATCGAGCCGCAGCGCCTGTTCCTCGCCCGAAGGGAAAAGGTCTACGATCCCGCCGCGCACAGCGAACTCGCCCGCGTCGGTCACTGTTTCCACACGCACATAGCCGTTGGATTGCAGCAACTCGGCCAGTTTATCGATCGGAATGCATTCGCCGGGGGAGAGGGTCGCCACCAGCTGACGGACACGGAAGGGAGTCATGGTCCGCTGCGTGATGGCATTGACGGTGGTGAGCACCAGTTGCGGCTTCTGGCTTTTCTGCTGAAGCGCATGCAGCCCCGCCAGCCGCTCCGACATCGACCTTAAAGACGGAGAGGATCGGTCATAAGGCAGGCAGTCCCAAGCGGGGATGCGGATGATCTGAAGCTCTGGCGCGAAATAGGACGCCGTGTCCGCCACCGCCCGCATCGCGCTTTCATCCGGTGCGATATACACGGCCCGGCCTTTCGCTCCCCGGGCAAGATCAGCAAGCAACCAGGGTTGGAATCCCTGCGGCACCCCCGCGAGAGTGAGCGGTGATGAGGCTTTCAGAATCTTTTGAAGATCGGTCATCGGGTCAGAAGAACTTCCGTTTGTCCCGCGCAGGGCCAGGGAACATCCGCATCAAGGTCCCTCGACTTCACGTGGGACAAACGGGTTGGGATGGGAAAGGAATCAGTCAGGTATATCAATAAAATCAAGCTTCTGCATCGCTTCCATCTGTGCTCCGGCAAAGTCGTCCGGTACGGGCTGTTTACCAATGGCCCAGGCCATGATGTCCACATCGTCCTCTTCCAGCAGTCGCTCGAACCAGTTCAACTCGCTGCCCAACCATTGCTTTCCATAGCGATCGAAAAAACCGCCGATCATCATGTCCGCCTCTCGCGTGCCACGATGCCAGGCACGGAATTGCAGGCGGCGAAGGCGAATGTCATTTTCCATGGGGCACAGGTCTTTCTCTCAACCCTTTGGTCGGGTAGCCATTGCTCGGGCACAACAATAAATGGCTGGCAGGCGCTTTCATGGCCAGCCAGCTTGGATATAAGCGCTCTTAGCCATGCGACCCGATATTCTCAATCCGCTCTTTACCGAAATCTCGGTTCTGAAAGGCGTCGGTCCGACGCTCACAAAGCCACTGGAGCGCCTTGGCCTTGGTCGCGCCGTCGATCTGGCCTTCCACCTCCCGACGAGCTGGATCGACAGGAAGCGTGTGACGGAGCTTGATATGGCCGATGCGGGCCGCGTCATTTCCATTGAGCTTACGCCCGTCGATTACAACGCGAGCGGCAGCGCTCGTGCGCCTTTCCGCATCCATGCGACGGATGCTCAAGGCAATTATGTCTCGCTGGTTTATTTCGGCAGGAACTCGGGCTGGGCGCGTAAGCTGCTGCCGCTCCATGAAAAGCGCTTCATCTCCGGCAAGCTGGAATCCTATGGCCAGGAACTCCAGATCATTCATCCTGACTATGTCCTGCCGCCCGAAGAGGCAGGCGACGTTCCCGAGCGGGAGCCGGTCTACGGCCTGTCCGAAGGCCTCACCAACAACCGCCTGCGGCAGCTCGCGGCTCAGGCCCTGGAACGCGCGCCGGAACTCCCTGAATGGATCGAGCCCAGCGTTCTTGCGCGGAAAGGCTGGCCTGCGTGGCGGGAGGCGCTGCATGCCGTCCATGGCGATCCTGCCCATGCCAAGGCGCGTGAGCGACTTGCCTATGATGAAATCTTCGCGGGGCAGCTTGCCTTGATGCTGGTCCGTGCATCGGCAAGACGCAGGCGCGGTATTTCCATACAAGGGGACGGCCATCTGCGGGCAAGGCTGAAGCTGCCCTTCGCGCCCACGGGCGCTCAGCGCCGCGCCAACGAAGAGATTGCTGGGGACATGGCGCAGGGCCAGCCCATGCTCCGCCTGCTTCAGGGGGACGTGGGCGCGGGCAAGACGCTGGTGGCGCTCATGGCGCTGCTTAACGCGGTGGAGGCGGGCGCGCAGGGGGCGATGCTGGCACCCACCGAAATTCTCGCTCGCCAGCATTTTGCGACACTCCAGCGGATGCTTGCAGGGGTCCCGGTCAACATCGCCATCCTGACGGGCCGGGAGAAGGGACGCGCGCGCGAGTCCACGCTCATGGGGCTGGCGGACGGTTCCATAAACATTCTTGTCGGCACGCACGCCATTTTTCAGGAGGCGGTAAAATACAAAAACCTCGCCCTTGCCGTCGTTGATGAACAGCACCGCTTCGGCGTTGCGCAGCGCATGATGCTGACAGCCAAGGCGGACCACACGCCTCATCTGCTCGCCATGACGGCCACGCCCATCCCGCGCACGCTGACGCTCACTTATTATGGGGAGATGGACGTTTCGCGGCTGGACGAGATGCCGCCGGGCCGTCAGCCGATCGAAACCCGCGTCATGTCCGCTGAACGCCTGCCCGAAATTGCCGAAGCGCTTGGCCGCCATATGGCGGGGGGCGGGCAAGCCTATTGGGTGTGTCCGCTGGTGGAGGAAAGCGAAAAGATTGATCTCGCCGCTGCCGAGGCTCGCGCCGAAGCGCTGAAGCTCCGGTTCGGCGATGCCATCGGCCTTGTCCATGGACGGATGAAGGGGCCGGAAAAGGATGCCGTCATGGATCGGTTTCAGCGTGGCGAGATAAAGGTGCTGGTCGCCACTACCGTCATTGAGGTCGGCGTGGACGTGCCTAACGCCACGCTCATGATTATCGAAGGGGCCGACCGCTTCGGCCTTGCCCAGCTTCACCAGCTAAGGGGCAGGGTAGGGCGCGGCGACAAGAAGTCCGTTTGCCTTCTCTTGCGCGGAAACGCTCTCAGCGAAACCGCCCGCGCTCGTCTCGCCCTCCTGCGGGAAACCAATGATGGCTTCCGCATAGCCGAAGAGGATCTGCGCTTGCGCGGGGCCGGCGAAATATTGGGCACGCGTCAATCGGGAGAGGCGCAATTCCGTCTTGCCACACCCGAACAGATCGACATGCTGGTGCCCATTGCCCGCGACGATGCGCGCCTGTTGGTCGACCGCGACGGTGGCCTGAACAGTCCTCGCGGAGAGGTGGCCCGCGTCTGTCTTTATCTTTTCGAACGCGATGCCGCCGTCGGGCTTCTCCGGAGCGGATGAGCCGCGCTGCTTGCCATCGTGCCGTCAAAGGCGGACATACAAAAAGGGGCTGTCCTACAACCCCGTCCTTACGCTAAAGTGCGCAACGGCTCTTTCTCATTGCCGGCACGCCTTGTAGGATTTCAAATCTCCAACAGAGGCCCGAATTTCTCCTTAAATTTCAACGCTCCTCAGTGTCAATTATGTCAAGTTAAAGCGCCTTGAATTCGGCGTTGCAACAGCGCGCGCTATCTCTTCTGCTTCCGGTTCTCGAAACCTCTGCTGCCCTCTCGCGTTCCACCCCCATGAATCGAGCGGATTATACTCTTTCGTCACCAGCGACCTCGCTGGGCGCGATCGCCATGCTTGCGGCAGGCATCGTCATTGCGTTGCTTGTCCATTGGCTGTTCTTCTGGTTTGCGCAACGGGTTGTCCGGCGGACCCGGCGGGAAGCGGATGATGCCATCCTTGCCGCACTCTATCAGCCCGCTCGCTGGCTGATTGCGTTGATCGGCTTTGGTGCGGCGCTTGCTCCCATCCGGTTGGGACCGACGCTCAGCGGCTATTGGACGATCGGCGGGCGCATTCTGTTTGCTGCGCTGGTCGGCTGGATGGCTCTCAGCCTGGTCGGCGCACTGAGGCACATCGTGGAGCTGCGGAGCGACATCAGCGTTGCCGATAATCTGCGCGCGCGCCGCCGTCGCACTCGGGTGCGAATCCTTCATCGGATCGCCCAATTTGTCATTGGCTTCATTACCGTTTCCGTGATGCTGGTGGCGATACCGGGGGTGCGTGCCGTTGGAGTCACGCTGATGGCCTCGGCCGGTATCGCTGGCCTCGTCCTCGGTGCCGCCGCGCAGCCGGCGCTTAAAAACCTCATTGCCGGTATTCAGATGGCCTTTACCGAACCCATCCGCCTTGACGATGTCGTGATTATCGAGGGCGAATGGGGCCGCATAGAGGATATCCGCCTCACTTATGTCGTGGTGCGCGTCTGGGATGACCGCCGTCTGGTCGTTCCGGTTTCCTATTTCCTCGAAAAGCCTTTCCAGAACTGGACCCGGGAGACCAGCGATTTGCTGGGGACGGTGTTCTTCCACGTAGATCCGGGCGCTGATATCGCTCGTATCCGGAAAAAGGTGGAGGAAAGCGCCGCCTCTAATCCGCGCTGGGACAAGCGTGTGGCGATCCTGCAAGTGACGGAGCATCGCCCCGAAGCGCTGGAATTGCGCGCCCTGCTCAGCGCCAGCAATGCGGGCCTTGCCTTCGACCTGCGCTGCGACGTGCGCGAGGCAGTAATGAATTTCCTCCGCGACGAAATGCCCGAAGCGCTACCGCGCGGCCGGCATCTGGTGGCAGGAACCGCCGCCGGCAAACCTGTGGCCCTGTCGCAGGAACGACTGGAGGAAGTCGGTTAAATCTTTGTCAGGGGCTCTGTTACCAATTCCGCTCCCGGCTCGGTAGCATCGTCAACATCTGGGCATATTCATCCTCATTCACTGGAGTGATGAACTCGGTGCCGATGCGGCCATCTTCTGTCCAACGGACCATCGCCTCGACATCGCCGCAAACCGGCAGTCGGATAATCAGCCTTTCGCCTTTGCTGACCACCGCCTTCGTCCGCGCCATCAGGCCAAGGCGCGAAATATTGATGACGTGAATATCGCCCGGTCCGGTATGACAGGAAAAGGTCGTCCTGAAATCGACCAGATCCCGTCCCGTTCGACGCAAATGGGCCGAACTGGCTGGCTCGCCAAGCGAACGCAAGTTCTTCATGATAATCTCCGCTCTACCCCGGCTTAGAGCTATAGCGGATTTCGCTAATCAAATATGGCAGCCTATGGTTAACGCTGCAAAATTCCCGTTACGATCAAGCAACTACCAGCCCGTGCCGCTTGCTTCCGAAGCTCACCTTGTCGCCCGCTGCCACTGGAGTCAGCGGATCGGTGACGGATGCGTCATTGATGCGGATCGCCCCTTCGGCCACCTTGCGCTTCACTTCCTTGTTGGAGGATGCAAAGCCCAGACCGGTCAGTGCCTGCATCACTGTCATGCCGGGCCCGGCAAACGTAACCGTCGGCAGGTTGGCATCGCTTGCCCCTTCTTCAAAGGTCCGCCGCGCGGTTTCAGCCGCTATATGCGCCGCGTCCGTTCCCCGGCACAGCGCCGTTGCTTCATTGGCCAGGACTTTCTTGGCCTCGTTGATCTCGCTTCCCTGCAACGAGGAAAGCCGAGCGATCTCATCCACCGGCAAGTCCGTGAACAGCCTTAATCGCGTCGCCACGTCCCGGTCATCTGTATTGCGCCAGAACTGCCAATAATCGTAGCTGGAAAGCTGATCCTCATTCAGCCACACCGCCCCCCCAACGGTCTTGCCCATCTTGGTCCCGTCGGCATTGGTAAGGAGCGGAGTGGTCAGCCCAAAAACCTGCGTCCCATCGACCCGCCGAGCCAGCTCAACGCCATTGACGATATTGCCCCACTGGTCCGAACCGCCCATTTGAAGGCGACAGGCTGCGCGCCGCGACAGTTCCAGAAAGTCATAGGCCTGCAGTATCATGTAGTTGAACTCAAGGAAGCTCAGCGACTGCTCCCTGTCCAGCCGCAGCTTTACTGAGTCGAAACTCAGCATCCGGTTCACCGAAAAATGCTGGCCGATGTCCCTCAGGAAGGGGATGTATTCCAGCTTTTCCAGCCACTCGGCATTATCGACCATGATAGCATCGGTTGGGCCATCGCCAAAGGTAAGAAATCGCTCAAACACCCGGCGAATGGATGCGATATTCTGCGCAATCGTGTCTCCGGTCAGAAGCTTGCGCGCCTCATCCTTGAAGCTGGGATCGCCGATCTTGCCGGTGCCACCGCCCATGACCACGATGGGCTTGTGCCCTGCGCGTTGCAACTGGCGCAGCATCATGATGGATACCAGATGGCCGACGTGCAGCGACGGCGCAGTCGGATCGAAGCCGATATATCCCGGTACAATTTGCTTCGCCGCTAACGCGTCCAGCCCTTCGGCATCGGTGATCTGATGAATGTAGCCGCGCGTTTCGAGCAGGCGGAGAAGGTCGGACTGAAATTCGCTCATAATGCGAGCGCGCATAGCACTGGCGGGGCCCTGCGCAAAGTAGGGAAAGAGACGCTTGCCAAAGCGGCTCCAGTGGAAGAGGAAGATGGATATGCAGTCCGCAGGGGAAAACCGTTGAACCCGACGCTCGCCATAGGCCTTATGTCCGGCACCTCACGGGATGGCATCGACGCCGCGCTCATCCGCACGGACGGCGAGGGTGAGGTGGACCCCGTCGCCTTCGTTTCGATGCCTTATGACTACAGTTTCCGCTCGCGTCTGGCGGAGGCTTGTCTGAAAGCCATGGCGATGGCGAAGCCGGGCCCTGATCCCCTGATCGACGCGGTGGCCGGGGAATTGACGAGCGCGCATGCCGACGCCGTTCGAACGCTTCTTGCGCAATCGGAAGTAGCTGCCGGCGATGTGGCCGTGATCGGATTTCACGGCCATACAGTGGCGCATAAGCCGGACAGGCGATGGACCTGGCAGGTCGGCGATGGCGAAGCACTGGCCCGGATGACGGGCATCACCGTTGTCAATGATCTACGCAGCGCCGATGTGGCGGCGGGAGGGCAGGGCGCGCCGCTCCTGCCTATCTATCATCGCGCTTTGGCGGAACCGCTGGAGAAGCCGGTTGCCATCCTGAACCTCGGCGGTGTAGCGAACATCACCTATATTGGTGAGGACCGCGAACTCACCGCCTTTGATACCGGCATGGCGAGCGCCCTTATCGATAACTGGATGCAGGAGGAGGGGAACGCCTCTTTCGACGCGGGAGGCGCTGTGGCGGCGCAGGGACGAGTCGATGAAGGCGTCCTTGCGGCGATGCTCGATAATGATTGGTTCGACCTGCCGCCGCCGAAATCGCTTGATCGAGAGGATTTTACGATTGAGCCGGTTCGCGGCCTCTCATTGGCCGATGGAGCCGCGACGCTGACGGCTTTCACGGTCCACGCCATCGAACTGGGACTGCGGCAATTACCCATGCGCCCCCGCACGCTCTTTACCGCAGGGGGAGGGCGCCACAATGCGACCATGATGCACATGCTGGCCGAACGTACCGGCATCAGCATTCGCCCGGTCAACGAGCTGGGCTGGAACGGCGATGCGCTGGAGGCGCAAGGTTTCGCCTACATGGCCGTAAGAACACTGCGCGGCCTGCCGATCAGCTTTCCGGGCACGACCGGCGTGCCGGAGCCGATGTGTGGCGGTGTGATCTGCGCTGCTGTCTGAAAATTTTCATTCCCGCACGAAAGCTGTCGCGCTAAGTGCTTCCGGACGCTGGGGTGAGGGGAAAAGTAGCGGATATCATCTATACAGAGCACCAAATACCTGCAGAAAAATTATCACGTCTGATGGATCGGGCGAAGACGGGGACCGAATGACGAAAAAGAATACTCCACTAAAAAGGCTTATGGCAATTCTTCCTGCCAAGATGAGCTTAAATTTACAATATAAGTGGAAGATGGGTGTCTGGCCTGACCTGAATAATCCGAAGAACTTCAATGAAAAGGTCCAGTACCGTAAAATACATGACAATAACGATCTGTTTGCCATTTACTCTGATAAAGTCCTTGTCAAGGATTTCGTGGCGCAACGGATCGGGAAGGATCATGTGATTCCTACCTTGTGGTGTGGAAAACAATTGCCACCGATAAGAGATCGGAACTGGCCGAAGCCTTTTGTTATCAAGGCAAACCACGGCAGTGGTAGCAATATATTCGTGACAGAAAAAGATACGCCGGATTGGCCAGCAATTGAGAAGGAAGCTTCCAGTTGGCTGCGCCAACGCTATCGCCCGCATTTACATGAACGTCATTACGATAAGATTGACCGCCAGCTATTGATCGAACCCTACATCGGCGGAGGGACCTTGCCTAGCGACCATAAGTTTCATGTTTTTGGTGGGCGCGTAGAATTCATAATAATGTATATTGGTCGCGGTACCGATATGCGAGCCCAAATGTTCGATCGCGAATGGAACAAGCTAAACTGTCGCTACTATCGCGATCCACCAGATTCTATCCCACCACGTCCAAAATGCCTTCCTCAGATGATAGAAATGGCTGAAGCTTTGGGTAAGGATTTCTGCTTTGTACGTGTTGATTTGTACGAAATTGATGGACATCCATTGTTTGGAGAGATGACGTTTACGCCTGGATCTGGCTTTCGACGATTTGAACCCAAGAGTTTTGATGTTCAATATGGCAAGCTATGGAATTTTCCGATCCCCAAGGCATAGGCCGGTAATCCTCACCGCTTCCGGGTCAACTCTCGCATGGCGTCGTCCAGCCCCTCAAGCGTTAGCGGATACATTCGATTCTGCATCACTTCGCGTATCATGCGGATGCTGTGGGTATAGTCCCAATAGTTCTCATTTACGGGATTGAGCCAGGCTGCGGCCGGATACGTATTGGTCAGGCGCTGCATCCATGTGATACCCGCT